>JAXLYZ010000033.1:0-109138 GCA_046351155.1 Myxococcota bacterium | reverse complement strand
GCGCGCGTCGCACACCGCGCCCACGCCACGCACGCCCAACCAACGCGCCGTCGAGTCCGCGCCCCGCGGACCCGACCTCGCCGCGCCTCCGCGCCTCCGCGCCTCCGCGCGCCCCGTCGTCCCCACGTCGCACTCTGCCGAGGTCCCCGATGTCGATGCCGAGCTCCGTTGTCCTCGTCGGCGCGCTCGCCGCGCTCTCCATGGCCTGCGAGACCTCCTTGCCGCCCGAGGCCTACCGCGAACGCAAGAACACCTCGGACGCGGCCTCGACGGCGACGCCGGGGGCGCCTCCGCCCGCCGCCGCGCCCATCCCACCGCCGCCGCGCCTGGCCGAGCACAACACGGTGTTCCCGCCGCCCGAGCAGATGGAGCAGCCCGCCGATCTGCCGGGCTCGCTCGTCCCGAGCCGCGGCGCCAAGCCGGCCACCGGCCCGCACGTGCTGTCGATCACCCAGCTCCGGCACGGCCCGCGCATCGACGGCCTGCTCATCATGTTCGACCAGCCGATGGAGGTGAGCGAGGGCGCCCTCGACCCGACGCCCTATATGACGATCACGCCCAAGATCGCGGGCCAGGTCGAGTGGCGCGACGAGCACGCGCTGGTGTGGCGCCCGGCCGCGCCACTGCCGCCGGCCACGCACTTCGACGTGTCGGTCAGCGGCGGCGCGAGCCTCTGGGGTGACGCGCTCGCCGAGCCCAAGACGACGGGCTTCGACACGGTCGGCCTCTCGGTGGAGAGCGAGAGCGGCTACGCGTCCTTCGACACGCCGGGTCGCTTCGACGAGGAGCACGGCCTGGTCATCGCCTTCAACACGCCGGTGAGCCTCGCCGCCGTGCGCGCCGCGCTGCAGATGGAGGAGGCCGACCAGCAGGACCACCTCATCTCGGCCCCGCACACGGTCGAGGCCGAGGTCGAGGTGGCCGGCAAGGGCACCGAGGCCGGCGCGCAGTCGTTCGGCGTGAAGCCCAAGGGCGGCGCGGTGACCGACCACTGGTACCGCGTGCGCGTGCGCCAGGGCCTCGTCGCCCTCGACGGCCTGCGCCTCGCCAACGACGCCTCGCTCATCGCGCGCGGCAAGCAGTCGCTGCGCGTGCTCGGCTTCTCCTGCGGCTACCGCTGCACCGCCGCCGATCCCTGGATCGTGAGCTTCAGCGACATCGTCGACCCGCAGGTGGTCGCGGGCTGCCTCTCGGTGTCGCCCGAGCTCGCCTTCGACGTGCGCCCCGACGCCACGACCGTCACCGTCACGCCGCACGGGCCGCGCGTCGGCAAGACCTACACCCTCAGCGCCTCGACGGCCTGCAAGACGCTCGACGGCCGCGCGCTGGCGACCGCCGCGTCGTCGAGCTTCACCATCGACCGACCCGCGCCGGTGCTCGGCATGGTCGAGGGCATCGGCTTCATGGCGCCGGTCTCGGCCGGGACGCCGAGCGTCACCGTGCGCGCCGGCTGGACCGGCCCGGTCCACCTGGCGCTGGCCACGCTCGACCACGACGCCTTCATCGCGGCGCTGCCCATCATCGCGCAGGACGGCGGCGGCTTCGACCTGTGGTCGCTCGGCAACAAGCCCGACGAGGCCTTCTCGGTCATCCCGCCGGCCGAGGCCGAGGAGCGCATCGTCTCGATCCCGGTGCCGCTGACGCGGCGCCTGAACGCCAGCCGCCGCGGCCTGGTGTTCGTCGAGGCCTCGGCGCGCCCGCGCTCGGCCTACGACTCCGAGCTGCGCCGGAACGCCGTCGTGGCCGTGACCGACCTGTCGCTGGTCGCCAAGCGCATGCCCGACGAGACCCTGGTGTGGGTGACCTCGTTCACCGACGATCGCCCGCTGGCGGGCGTGAAGGTCGAGCTCTACACCCGGACCGGCGTGCAGGTCTGGGAGGGCGAGACCGACGAGGACGGCGTCGCGCACGGGCCGGGCGTCGACTCGCCCGACGACGCCAGCGCCGGCGTCATCCTGGTCGCCTCGCGCGAGGCGGACCTGGCGTTCCTCGATCTGATGGGCGGCTCGACGCGCTTCGAGGCGCACCGCTTCGGCGTGCCGGCCGAGTGGACGGCGCCCGAGCAGGAGCTCGACGGCCTCGTCTTCACCGAGCGCGGCGTCTATCGCAGCGGCGAGACGGTGCACGTGAAGGGCTACCTCAGGACCGCGCAGGACGGCGTCCTGGCGCGGGTCGACGAGCCGATGACGGTCACCGTCACCGACCCCTCGGGCGACGTGGTCGCCACCGACAACCCCGACCTCGGCCCGGCCAGCGACTTCGCGCTCGACGTGCCGCTCGCCGACGGCGCGCGCTTCGGGCGCTACGCCATCGACGTGCACCCGACCTCCGCGTCGGGCGACGACGCGCCGCACCTGGTCGGCGCCTTCCGCGTCGAGGCCTACCGCGCCAACAACTTCGAGGTGAAGGTCGAGCCGCCGACGCTGGCCGACGGCCACCTCACGGCCGGCGTCACCGGGCGCTACTACTATGGTGCGTCGATGGCCGGGGCCGCGGCCTCGTGGTGGCTCCATCGCCACGCCGAGACGTTCGCGCCCAAGGGCTTCGAGCGCTTCCGCTTCGGCACGCCGGGCGAGTTCGAGGAGCGCTGGCAGCCGGCCGGCACGGCCGCCGACACCGTCGTCGAGGGCCAGGGCGCGCTCGACGCCGAGGGGCGCCTGGCGGTCGACGCCAAGCTCGACGCGAAGGCCATCGGCGATCGCCCGTATCGCTTCGAGCTCGAGGCCGAGATCACCGACGCCGACGACCAGGTCGTCGCGGCGCGCGCCTCGATCACCTCGCTGCCGGCCGACGTGCTGCCCGGGCTCAAGGTCACGCCGAGCTTCGCCGCGCGCGGCGAGCCCATCCGCGCCGACGTCGCGGTGGTCGGGCGCGACGGCAAGGCCAGCGCCAACCAGCCGGTGAAGCTGCGCTGGCTCCAGCGCACGTGGACCTGGGCCCGCGTGCGGGCGGCCGGCGGCGGCCTCACCTGGGAGTCGCAGCACGAGGACAAGGTCGTGCAGGAGGCGACGCTCACCTCGGACGCCGAAGGCGCGGCCAACGCCGAGCTCACGCCCGAGGACGCCGGCGAGTACTGGCTCGAGGCTACCACCACCGACGCCGGCGGGCACGTCGCCGTGTCGCGCGCGCGCATCTGGGTGAGCGGCGCGGGCGCCACCTGGGAGGCCGAGAACGACGGGACCGTGCGCGTCACGCCCGACCAGCCGCGCTATCGCGTCGGCGACACGGCGCGCTTCATCGTGCAGTCGCCCTACGCGCGCGGCATGGCGCTGGCCACCGTCGAGCACGCCGGCATCCTGTGGCAGAAGCGCTTCGCCTTCTCGAGCACGGCGCCGCTCATCGAGATCCCAGTGACCGACGCCATGCGCCCGAGCGCCTACGTCTCGGTCGTCATCGAGGGCGCCGAGCCGACCGACGCCTCCGACACCAGGACCGCGCGCCGTCCGTCGGCGCGGGTCGGCGTGGCGCGCCTCGACCTCGACAACGACGACCGCCGCCTGCGCGTGGCCATCACGCCCGACCAGCCGCGCTACCTGCCGCACACCCCGTGCGCGCGCGCCTCGAGCTGAAGGACGCGGCCGGCGTCCCGGTGGCCGGGCACGTGACCTTCATGGCGGTCGACGAGGGCGTCCTGAGCCTCACCGGCTACGTCACGCCCGATCCGCACGCGGCCGTCATCCGCCCGCGCGGGCTGGCCTCGGTCACGAGCGTCGCGCGCGAGCGCGAGTGGCAGCGCCTGTCGGTCGACCTCGATCGCGAGAAGAGCGACTGGGGCGGCGACGGCGAGACCGGCGCGACCACCAACTTCCGCACCGCCTTCGCCACCACGGCGGCCTTCATGCCCGACGTGGTGGTCGACCAGAGCGGCGTCGCGACCGCCGAGTTCGACCTGCCCGACAACCTCACGAGCTTCCGCCTGATGGCCGTCGCCGCGACCGAGGACGGCCGCTTCGGCTCGGAGGACACGCGCATCGAGGTGTCGAAGCCGCTCACGGTGCGGCCCGGGCTGCCGCGCTTCCTGTCGGTCGGCGACACGTTCGAGGCGCGCGCCATCGTGCAGGCGGTGTCGGGGCCGGCGGCCGGGCCGGTCGAGGTGAGCGCCTCCATCACCGGGCCGGTCGTGCTCGACGGGCCGTCCATCCAGACGCTGGTGCTCGACGGTGGGCGCGCGCAGGCGGTCGTCTTCAAGGCCCACGCGACGGCGCCGGGCCGCGCCTCGTTCGCCTTCAAGGCGCGCGACACCAAGGCCCCGGCGGGCACCGCCGAGGACGCCGTCGGCCTCGAGCTGCCGGTGAGCTGGCCCGCGCCGACCCGGCGCGCGCTGGCGGTCGAGCACCTGCTGGGCGACACCACCGAGGCCGAGCTCGAGCTGAAGCTGCCGGAGTCCGTGCGCGACGACGTCGGCGGGCTGACGGCGACGGTGTCGGCGACCGAGCTCGGCGAGCTCCTGCCCGGCCTGCGCTACCTCGTCGAGTACCCCTACGGCTGCGTCGAGCAGACCACCAGCGCCACGCTGCCGCTCCTCGTCATGCGCTCGCTCGACAAGGACTTCGAGCTCCCCGGCGTGAGCTCGGCCGACGTCCTGGCGCGCGCGCAGTCCGGGCTCGATCGGCTGCGCGGCATGCAGACCGAGAGCGGCGGCCTCGGCTACTGGCCGGGCGACCTCCGGCCACACCCGTGGGGCTCGGTCTACGGCGGCTACGCCCTCGTCATGGCGAGCAAGATGGACGGGCTGCACGTGCCCGACACGACGGTCGCGCGGCTGCTCGGCTACCTCCGCGCCGTGCTGGCCGGCGAGGCCGACTCCGATCGCGACGACTGGTCGCAGGAGATCTCGGTCGTGAAGCCGTTCGCCGCCTACGTGCTGGCGCTGGCGGGCAAGCCCGAGGCCGGCTACGCCGGCGTCCTCTACGAGGAGCGCGAGAACCTGCCCGACTTCGGCAAGGCGCTCCTGGCGCTGGCCATCCACGAGGGCAAGGGCGACGCCAAGCAGGTCGAGTCGCTGCTGGCCGAGGTCATGACGCTGGCCAAGCCCGAGGGCGACGGCCTCGTCCTGCGCCGCGCCGAGCCGCACTACTGGGAGTCGACCATGGACAGCGACGCGCGCTCGACGGCGCTGGCGCTGATGGCGCTCCTCGGCGCCGCGCCGAACGACGTGCGCACGGCCGAGCTCGGTCGCGGCCTGCTGGCGCTGCGCGGCGAGGGCGGCACCTGGGACTACGACACGCAGGCCACCGCGTTCGCCACCATCGCGCTCGGCCAGGCCTTCGCCAAGGCCACGCAGGACGGGGCCGCGGGCGAGGTGGTGGTGGCGCTGGGCGACGACGTCCTGGCCAAGGCGACGGTGCGCGGCAACGACCCGAAGCCGCTGTCGGTGACGGTGCCGATGGCCACGCTGCGGGCGCACGACGGCCAGAAGCTGACGGTGCGCCGCGGCGGCGAGCTGAAGGCGCTGCACGCCACGCTGGCCCTCGACTGGACCTCGCGCGAGCTGGCCAAGGCGCCGGTGCGGCGCGGCATGGCGGTGAAGCGGCGCATCGAGAAGGTGGGCGGCGACGGGCACGAGCTGTCGGCGGCCGAGCTCAACGACCTGCACACCGGCGACATGCTGTCGGTGACGCTGACGGTGACGTCGCCCGAGTCGCGCGGCTACGTCGCGGTCGACGACCTCCTGCCGGCCGGGCTCGAGCCGGTGACGACCGACTTCGCCACCGCGCGCTCGACGCCGTCCGACTCCGACGGCAGCGCCTGGACGCCGTTCTCGTACGCCGAGCGCCGCGACGACCGCGTGCTGCTCTTCGCCAACGAGCTGCCGCAGGGCTCGAGCACGTCGCAGTACATCGTGCGCGCCACCACCAAGGGCCGCTTCACGCTGCCGTCGGCGCGCGCGCACGCCATGTACCACCCGGAGATCTTCGGGCTCACGGCCAGCAGCGAGGTGACCATCCAATGAAGCCGGGCCGGCCGAAGACGGGCCGCCTTCGGCGCGCCGCGGCCTGGGTCGTGGGCGTCGGCGCGGTCGCCACCCTCGCCTTCTTCGCGTGGGTGGTGGCCGTGCCGTTCCCCGAAGAGGTGCTGGCGCACGGCGACGTGACCAGCACGCGCATCGTCGATCGCGACGGCCGCCTCCTCTACGAGGTGCCGACCGCGAGCGACACGCGCGGGCGCTGGGTGGCGCTCTCCGACATCTCGCCGCACCTCGTGCAGGCCACGCTCGAGGCCGAGGATCGGCGCTTCTACGACCACGCCGGCATCGACGGCCTGGCCATCCTGCGCTCGGCCTGGGTGAACGCCGAGGCCGGCCGCGTCGTGACCGGCGCCTCGACCATCACCCAGCAGCTCGTGAAGCTGACGCTCCAGCGCGACGAGCCGCGCACGCTCGAGACCAAGCTGGCCGAGGCGGTCTGGGCCTGGCGGCTCGAGCGCTCGCGCGCTCGAAGGACGACATCCTCGAGCAGTACCTGAACCGCGCGCCCTACGGGCACAGCCTGGTCGGCTGCGACGCCGCGGCGCGCGCCTACTTCGGCCGCTCGGCGCGCTCGCTGTCGCTGGCCGAGGCGACCTTCCTGGCCGCGCTGCCGCGGGCCAGGAGCCGGCTCGATCCGCTGCGGCACTTCGCCGCGGCGCGGCGGCGCCAGCAGCAGATCCTCACCGCCATGCGCGACGACGGGCTAGTGGACGACGACGCTTACCGCCTGGCCAAGGCCGAGCCGCTCGACGTGGCGGCGCCCGGCTCGCCGCACGAGGCGCCGCACCTGGCCTCGCTCCTGGCGCGCGCCATCCGCGCCAGCCGCAGGCCGCGCGCGCCGCGGTGGCGCCGACGACGCTCGACCTCACCGTGCAAAGGCGCGTGCAAGGGCTGCTCGCGGCGCAGCGCCCCGACGCGGCGCTACACGGCGACTTCCAGGCCGCGGCCATCGTACTCGACACGCGCACGAGCGAGGTCCTGGCCTGGGTCGGCTCGCGCGACTGGTCCGACCGCGACGCGCTCGGCGGCAACGACGGCGTGACCGCGCGGCGCCAGGCCGGCTCGGCGCTGAAGCCCTTCATCTATGCGCGCTACCTCGACGACGGCCACCCCGTGACGAGCACCTTCGAGGACGCGCCGGTGGCCTTCGACACGCCGGGCGGCGCCTACCGACCGCAGAACTACGACCGCCACTATCACGGCACGGTGACGCTGCGCGTGGCGCTGGCGAGCTCGCTCAACATCCCGGCCATCCGCGCGCTGCACGCCAACGGCGTCAAGACCACGCTCGACTTCCTGCACGCGCTCGGCCTCGCCACCCTCGACCGGAGCGCCGAAGACTACGGCCTCGGCCTGGCGCTCGGCGACGGCGACGTGCGCCTGGTCGACCTCGCCAACGCCTATGCCACGCTCGGCCGCCTCGGACGCTGGCGCCCGGTCACCTGGACGCTCGGCGCGCGCCCGACCGGCGGCGGCCCCGACCCGCTGGGCCTGCTCGAGCGCCAGGTCTTCTCGCGCGACGCGGCGCTCGAGATCCTCGACATCCTCTCCGACGACCGCGCGCGCGGCATCGGCTTCGGCCACGGCGGACCGCTGGCGCTGGCCTACCGCGTGGCCGCCAAGACCGGCACCTCGAGCGACTACCGCGACAACTGGGCCTTCGGCGTGACGCCCGACTACACCGTCGGCGTGTGGGTCGGGAACTTCGACGGGCGCCCGATGAACCGCGTCTCGGGGCCCATCGGCGCCTCGCCGCTGCTGCGCCAGATCTTCCAGATCCTCTATCCGCGCGCCGCCACCCGCGCCGACGTGGCCTGGTTCCCGGCGCCGCCGCACGACGCCTCGCGCCTCGGCGCGGCGAGCGAGTGAGGGCCGACGCATGCCGCGCCGACCCATCGCCTCGACCCTGCTCGCGCTGACGCTCGGGCTCGCGCTCGCGCTCGCGCCGGCGCTCCTGGCGAGCCCGTCCGCCCAGGCGCGCCGGCCGACCCCGTTCGAGCGCGGCCAGAAGCGCGACCCGCGCGTGCGCGCCGCCTTCGCCCGCGACGAGGCGCAGCTCGAGGCCGCCTTCGCCGCTGCCGGCGCCGCCTGGCCGCCGCGCGCCATCTACCTCCGCACGCTGAAGCTCGAGAGCGAGCTCGAGCTGTGGGCCGCGCCCGCGCCGATCGCGCCGCCGTCCGCGCGCCACCACGGCCGGACGCCGGCCGGGCGCCCGACGCCCGCCGCCGAGCCGCCGCGCGTGCTCGTCCGGACCTTCCACATCTGCGCCAAGAGCGGCGTCCTCGGGCCGAAGACCCACGCCGGCGACGGCCAGGTGCCCGAGGGCTTCTATACCATCGTCGGCTTCGGCCACGGCCCGGACCACCTCTCGCTCGGCCTCTCCTACCCCAACGCCTACGACCGCGCGCGCGCCCGCCCCGAGCCGCCCGGCGGCGACATCTTCGTCCACGGCGGCTGCGTGACGGTGGGCTGCCTGCCGATCGAGGACGACGCCGTCGAGGCCCTCTACGTCGTCGCGGTGCTGGCGCGCGGCGGCGGCCAGACGCGCATCCCCATCGACCTCTTCCCGTGCCGCTTCGGCAGCGACGCCTGCGACGTCGCGCGGCGCGACGCCGCCCCCGACGCCGCGCTGAGCGCCTTCTGGCGCGTGCTCGAGGACGCCTATCAGGGCTTCGAGGCGACGCGCCTCCCGCCCGCGGTCAGCGTCTCCGCCCAGGGCTACC
The DNA here is from genome assembly GCA_046351155.1 of Myxococcota bacterium. Taxonomy (GTDB): domain Bacteria; phylum Myxococcota_A; class UBA9042; order PHBI01; family PHBI01; genus JAXLYZ01. The sequence continues at coordinate 100,447 of JAXLYZ010000033.1, read as the reverse complement.
GCCTCGCGGCGACGCCCGCCGGGCCACCGCGCTAGCCCCCGCCAGCGCCCGACGTCGACAGCCCCGCGGCGGCCAGCAGCGCGTCGGCCAGCCGCCCGGCGGTGGCCGGCCCGTGGCGCAGGAAGAGGGCCGGCTCGATGGCCTCGAGCTCGTTCAGCACCAGCTGCCCGTCGGCGTCGCGCAGGAAGTCGACGCGCGCGTAGAGCAGCGGCTCGCCGACGAGCGCCGAGGCGCGGGCCACGGCGCGCTCGGCCAGCGCGACCTCCTCGTCGGGCATGGCGTACGCCTCGTCGCGCGCGCCCCAGTCCTCCTGCACGCGGTAGTCGCCGGCGGCCGGGACCTTGCGGATGGCGTGCGCCACGCGCCCGCCGATGACGATGGCCGAGAGCTCGCCGTGGACCTCGACCGACGCCAGGTACGGCTGGAGCATGAAGCCGAGGGTCGGATGCTCGCGCCGGAACGCCTCGATGGCGGCGCGCCGCTCCGCGTCGTCGGCGCCGGCCTCCAGCCGCAGCGTCGCGAAGGCGTTGGCGCCGACCACCGGCTTCATGAACGCGCGCCCGGCGAAGGCGGCCGGGAGCCGCTCGGGGAGCGGGTCTCCGGGCATGAGCCAGAGCGTCGGCGCCAGCCGCACGCCGCCCTCCTCGAGCGCCGCCAGGTAGCGCTTGTCGATGTTCCAGCGCACGATCGCCGGGCCGTGGAAGAGGCGCGTGACGGCCGCGGCGCGCTCGCACCAGGCGACGAACTCGGCCGCGCGCGTGTGGTAGTCCCAGGTCGTCCGGATCAGCACCGCGGCGCAGCCCGACCAGTCGAAGTCCGCATCCCAGGCGGGCCTGACGACCTCGACGCCGCGCGCGAGGAGAGCCTCCACCAGCGCCACCTCGTCGTCGACGACGAACGGCATCGGGTCGCACGAGGCGAGGGCGATGAGCTCCTTCACGGCGGACCTCACCACGTCGCCAGCGAGCGCGGCAGGATGACCTTGGTCAGCTCGCCCGGCCCGGCCGCGGGCTGGCCGGCGTCGCGGCGGATGAGCACGTTGCCGCGCGCGTAGGCGATGTGATCCGAGCTGCCGTCCCAGGCCCGCGGCCGCACCGACAGCGCGTCGTCGGGCCCGCGCACGAGGTCGCCGGGGTGGATGGTCGTGCGCCGCTGCGTGGCCGGCAGCGGCCCGGCCAGCGGCAGCGACAGCGTCCAGCTCTTGTGCTCGGGTCGCCGCCCGAGCACGCGCACGACCGGCGCGAGCAGGAGCACCGCGGTCACGAACGCGCTCACCGGGTTCCCCGGCAGCCCGAAGACGAGCGTGTCGTTGCCGCTCCCGGCGCTGCCGCGCATGCGCCCGAACAGCACCGGCTTGCCCGGCTTGATGGCGATCTGGTGGAAGAGGATCTCGGCGCCCTCGGCCTCGAGGCAGCCGCGCACGAGGTCGTACTCGCCGGCGCTGACGCCGCCCGAGAGGACCAGCACGTCGGACTCCTTGGCCTCGGCGATGGCCTGCCGCAGCGCCGCGCGCTCGTCGCGCACGATGCCGCCGTCGACGACGCGGCAGTGCTCCGACTCGAGCAGCGCCATCAGCGTGCGCCGGTTCGAGTCGCGGATCTGCGCCGGCCCGGGCGTCGCCTCGACGCCGAGGAGCTCGTTGCCGGTGGCGATGACGCTGACGCGCGGCCGCTCGTAGACCGCGAAGCGCGCGGCCCCGACGGTGCCGAGCACGCCGGCCGTCAGCGCCTCGACCACGCGCCCGCGCTCGACCACCACGTCGCCCTTTCGGACCTGGCAGCCGGCGCGCTGGAGGTTCGCCTCGGGCGCCACCGCTTGCGGGAACGTCACGCGCTCGCCGTCGCGCACGGCGATCTCCACGATCTCGACCGCGTCGGCGCCGGCCGGCAGCGGCGCGCCGGTCATGATGGCCATGGCCTCGCCCGGGCCGAGCGCGTGCGCCGCCATGTCGCCGGCGGCGATCTCGCCGACCAGGCGCAGCGTGCGCCCAGCCGCGAGGTCGGCCGTGCGCAGCGCGAAGCCGTCCATCATCGACTTGTCGAACGGCGGGTGGTCGCGGTCGGCGCGCACGTCCTGGGCCATGACCCGGCCGGACGCCTCCCACAGGGACACCACGCGCGTCTCGGGCGGGCGCGCGTCGCGCACGGCTTCGGCCGTCCGCGTGGCGATGGCCACGGCTTCGTCGAGCGGCAGGAGTGCAGGGTTCATGTCAGAGCTCATCCCACTTCTTGGCGTTGCCGCGCGCCTTGTCGACCGGATAGCGCTCGCCGTTCCGCGCGAGCTTCGCCTGGGCGGCGGCCATCAGATCGAGGCCCAGCGCGTTGGCCAGGTTGGCGAGGCAGATGAGCACGTCGGCCGCCTCGTCCTCGAGGCGCTGGCGCTCGGGCAGGTCGTCGCCGTCGGGGCGCCGCCACAGGAAGAGCTCGAGCAGCTCGCCGGCCTCGACCGCGAGCGCCGTCGCCACGTCCTTCGGGTTGTGGAAGCGCTGCCACTCGCGCGCCGCGTTGAACTCGGCGAGGCGTTCCTTGAGGGCCGCGAGCGGCGTGTCGGCGTCGTTCATCTCAGTGACCTCGCATCGCTCGGAGCGACTAGCACACGCTTGCCGACGCCGCACGCGTAGTGCACTCATGCCAGCCATGGTGAAGGCTCCTGTTGCGACCCCGGTGCTCCCGCCGTACGAGGCCCTCCCCTATGCGCCGCTGGCGCACGCCCACACCCATCCGGCCCGGCTCGCCGCCATCGCCCGCGCCGCCGGCGTCGCCGCTGCACCGGCCGAGACCGCGCGCGTGCTCGAGCTCGGCTGCGCCGCCGGCTGGAACCTCATCCCCATGGCCGCGCGCCTGCCGCGCGCGCGCTTCTTCGGCATCGACCTCGATCCGGCCGCCATCGCGCACGGCCAGGTCGCGGCCGCCGAGCTCGGCATCGACAACCTCCAGCTGGCGGCCGGCGACATCATGGAGCTCGGCCACCGCCTGGGCGCCGACACGCCCTGGGGCACGCGCGGCGGCTTCGACTACATCATCGTGCACGGCGTGTACTCGTGGACGCCCGAGCACGTCCGGCGCCGCACGCTCGAGCTCTTCGCCGAGCTGCTCGCCCCCGACGGCGTCGGCTTCCTGTCGTTCAACGCGCTCCCCGGCTGGGCCTCGCGCGGCATGATCGCCGACACCATGAAGCGCTTCACGGCCGGCATCGACGACCCGCTCGACCGGGTCAACGCCGCGCTCGGCCTGCTCACGGCGCTGACCGCCGCCGCCCCCGAGGACGACACCGGCTGGCAGCGCCGCCTCTCGCTCGAGGTCGCGTTCCTCCGCGGCACGCCGCCGTCCTACCTCTTCCACGATCACCTCTCGCCCGACAACGTCGCCTTCTGGGTGAGCGACGTCATCGCCGACCTCGGCCGCCACGGCCTCGACTGGATCGGCGACGCCGATCCGAGCCTGCACCGTCGCCTCACGCCCGAGGCCCTGGCCAGCATCCGCAACCTCGCGCCCGATCGCACCGCCGCCGAGCACCTCCTCGACATGGCCGGCTACCGCACCTTCCGCCGCCTGCTGCTCACGCGCGCCGGCAAGGCCCTCGTGCCGGTGCCCGACGACCTCGATCCGCGCCTCCCCGCCCCGGCCACCGCCCCGAGCTCCGACCTCGCCCGCCCCGAGGTGTGCCGCGTCGTCCGCGCCCAGCTCGCGCGCGGCCACGAGCGCCTGGTGAGCCTGCGCCACGAGGCCGTCGCCATGCGCTCGACCACGCGCGCGGTCGCCGTCCTGGCCGACGGCACGCGCACGCGCGGCGACCTGTGCGCGCTCGTGCCGGGCGTCGACGACGCGCTCGCCGATCTGCGCCGCCTCGACCTGCTGGTGCCGGGCGTCCCGCGCGAGGCGGCCGCCTGATGGCCTCGCCGTCGCCCGACTCGCGACGCTCGACGGACGCCATGCAGGCGCTCCGGCACCCGTTCGTGCGCGACTTCGCCATCGGCCGCTTCGTGGCCACCTGCGCCACGCAGATCATCGCCACCACGGTCGGCTGGCAGCTCTTCCAGCGGACCGGCGACTCGTTCTCGCTCGGCCTCGTCGGCCTGGTCGAGATCATCCCGGTCATCTTCCTCATCGTGCCGGCCGGCAACGCCATCGATCGCCACCCGCGGAAGCAGGTCGCGGCCCGCGCCCACGCGCTGCTCGCGGCCGCGGCGCTCGGCCTCGCGGCGCTGACCGCGCTCGACGGCCCGACCGCCGGCATCTACGCGCTCCTGGTCCTGACCGGCGCGGCGCGCGCCTACGCGGCGCCCTCGACCGGCACCATCATGCCGCAGCTGCTCTCGCCCCACGAGTTCGCCAACGCCAACGTGTGGCTGTCGGCGTCCTACCAGCTCGCGGCGGCGGTCGGCCCGGGTCTCGGCGGCCTGCTCGTGGCGGTGTCGGGCGGCGCCTTCGTGCCCTACCTCGTCTCGGTCGTGCTCATCGGCGTCTTCCTGGTGTTGCTGACGCGCATCCCGACGGTGGTGCCGCCGCGGCAGACGACCAAGCGCACGAGCGCCGAGCTCTTCGCCGGCTTCACCTTCGTCCGGAGCCAGCCGGTCTTCCTCGCGGCCATCACGCTCGACCTCTTCGCCGTCCTCTTCGGCGGCGCGACCGCGCTGCTCCCGGCCTACGCCGCCAAGATCCTGCACGTCGGAGCGGCCGGCTACGGCTGGCTCCGGGCCGCTCCGGCGCTGGGCGCGCTGGCCACCGCGCTCCTCCTGGCGCGGCAGCCGCCGTGGCGTCGTCCGGGCGTGGTCATGCTGTGGACGGTGCTCGGCTTCGGCCTCGCGTCGATCGCCTTCGGCCTGTCGGAGAGCTTCGGGCTGTCGTTCGTGATGTTGCTGCTGGTGGGCGGCTTCGACGAGGTGTCGGTCATCATCCGCCACACCCTCGAGCAGGTCATCACGCCCGACCGCCTGCGCGGCCGCGTATCGGCCATCAACCACGTCTTCATCGGCTTCTCGAACGAGCTCGGAGCCTTCGAGAGCGGCAGCGCCGCCGCGCTCATCGGCGAGGTCCCGGCGGTGGTCGCCGGCGGCCTCTTGACCCTCGTGGTCGTCGGCATCGTCGCGCTGCGCTGGCCCGAGCTCCGGCGCATCGGCCCGCTGCACACGCTGGCGCCGGCCGCCATCCCCGGCCTCGACGAGCCCTCGCCCGCCACCCAGGAGCGTTCCGCATGACCTCGTCTCGCGCAGTCGCAGAAGTCGTCCTCGTCACCGGAGCCGGCAGCGGCATCGGCCGCGCCACCGCCAAGGCCTTCGCCGACCTCGGCGCGAGCCTCATCGTCTGCGACATCGATCCGGCCGGGCTGGCCGCCACCGAGGCCGAGCTCGGCCCGAAGTGCCTCTTCGCCAAGGTGGTCGACGTGGCGAGCCGCGACGCCATGGCGGCCTTCGCAGCCGAGGTGCACGCGCGCGTCTCGGCCGTCGACGTGCTCGTCAACAACGCGGGAGTGGCGCTCCACGGCGGCGTCCTCGACACGAGCCTCGACGACTGGGACTGGCTGCTGGGCATCAACCTGAAGGGCGTCATCCACGGCTGCCACTTCTTCGCGCCGTCGATGCTCGCGCGCCGGAAGGGCCACATCGTCAACGTGTCGTCGACCTACGGCTTCGTCGCCAGCTCCGCGGTGCTGGCCTACGCGACCAGCAAGTTCGCCGTCTTCGGCCTGTCGGAGGCCCTGCGCGCCGAGGTCTCCTCGCAGGGCGTCGGCGTCACGACCATCTGCCCTGGCATGATCAACACCAACATCGTGAAGCGCGCGCGCTGGAGCGGCGCCACCGCAGGCGACCACGCCCACGCCGTGCGCCTCTTCGAGCAGCGCGGCGCCGCGCCCGAGAAGGTGGCCCAAGCCATCGTCGACGGCGTGCGCAAGAAGAAGGACGTCGTGCCGGTGGCCCCCGAGGCCTGGGTCCTCTACGGCCTGAAGCGCCTCGCCCCGCGCCTCACGGCCGGGCTCATCCGCCGCTTCGAGGACCGCCTGCTGCCGAGCCTCGGCAAGCGCTAGGCCGCCCGCCGCGCGAGGATCCCGACGGCCAGGCTGTAGTCGGGAGGGCCCGAGCACGGCGGTCGCGGCGCGGCCACGGTCCGGGCCAGCGCCTTGAATGACACGCGCGGCGCCGCCAGCGTCACGCCGTCGGGTCGCACGAACGCGAGCTCGGCCCCGCGCCGCTCGATCCTGAATCCGCCCTCGTGCACCAGCCGATGGTGCTCCGAGCACAGCAACAAGAGGTTGTCGCGCGCGGTGCGTCCGCCATCGACCCAGTGCTCGATATGGTGCGCATCGAGCCACCGTCGATTGGCACATCCGGGAAATCGACAGCCGCCGTCGCGCACATGTAGCGCCCTTCGGATGGCCGGCGGAATCGTGCGCGTCTTGCGCCCGACGTCGAGCGGAGTGCCCTCGTCGTCGACGCTCACCGCGGTCACGCTCGCATCGCAGGCCATGCGCCGGAGTGTCTCGCTAGGCACCTGCGCCCCGGTCGGCGACAATTCCGCGGAAGCGCTCTCGGGCTCGAGCACATCGGCCTTCACGCACACCAGCAGCTGGTGCCGCTCGCCGCCCGGCCGCGCATCCGGCCGCTGGCCGGCGATGTACGACTCGGCGACCTGGACCAGCGCTTCCGCGGAATCGCCGGCGCCGCTCCCGCCGTGGTCGCCCGTCGCCTCGCGCGCGAGCTCGATGGCCTTCATGACGAGGGCGGCCTCGTCGGCGTGGAGCCGCGCCTCGATCTTCACCATGCCGTCCCGATCGGGCCGCGCCCGCACCCAGCGCTCGATGCCCTCGGCCGACACGCCAGTGACCTGCTCGACGCCCCGGCATATCTTCTCGAGCTGCGCCGCGGTCGCCGATTTTGCCATATACAGGAGCTTCTCCTCATTGGTCGGCGACGCGATGCGCGTCATGGCGCGGACCTTCGAATAGCTCACTTCACCTCGGGCCAGGGCCCGGTCGATGGCCGGCAGCTCGCCCAGCGCCTTGGCCACCCGCACCTTCTCGCGCGCCGCCACCGGCCCGAGCCCCACCCGCCAGCCGAGCCACGCCGCCATCGACGGGAGCCCAAGCAGCCGATGCCGCTCGCGCCGGTCCATCTCGCGCACCAGTGTCAGGAGCCGATGCTCCGCCTCGTCGATCTGCGCCGACAGCTCGGCCACGGCCTGCTCGAGCTCGGCATCGCTCATCGCCTGCACCGCTTCCGCGGAAACAACTTCGTGCGTGGTGGACATGCGGGGAGATTGCCAGAATGGTCGAGCCGGTGCAATGCCTAAGTGACAAATAAAAATCAAAAAATAGAGCCTTGCCGTCACCGTCGGGACTGTGGGTGATGTGGAAAACGCGCAGCGTTTTCCAAGGGGCTCGTGGAAAACGCGCAGCGTTTTCCAAGCGGGTGTGGGGAACCTCGTGCGGATTCTGCGGAGCAGAATCTGCACAGGTTCTCCATGCCCGCGTCAGCCCCGGCATCATCCACAGTCCGGTCGGGATGGCTGCCTGTGTGGCGTCAGCCAGGAGCTCAGAGGTGGCGCGCGGACCCTGTGGAGGCTGACGCGCCTGTGGATGACTGTGGAGATTCCGCTGAAGCGGAATCTCGCACGAGTCACCCACGAGGCGCTTGGAAAACGCTGCGCGTTTTCCACGAGGCCCCACAGGCGTGGTCTCGGCGACGGGAGACATATATTTTGGCAAATCAGGCAGCGCAGGGCGCGATGACGCCGATGGCCCAGTGGTAGTTGGGCGGTCCCGAGGCTGGCGGCCTCGGGGCCGGCACGCGCTGGCCTAGCGGAGGGGCGTGGACCGGCGGGGCCGTCAGCTCCGTGCCATCCGGTCGACGGAAGACGAGCCCGGTGGCGGTGCGCTCCAGAGTGAAGCCTCCCTCGTGCACGAGCTGGTGATGGAAGGTGCAGAGCAGGAGGAGATTGTCACGGGTCGTCGCGCCACCGTCGGCCCAGTGCTCGATGTGATGGGCGTCGAGCCAGCGGCGGTGGGTGCAGCCCGGGAAACGACAGCCACCATCGCGCACGTGCAGCGCGCGCCGGATGGAGGGCGATGGTGCGCGTCTTCTTGGCGATGGCGAGCGGAGTGCCCTCGGCATCGACCGTGACCTCGGTGATGCTGGCGTCGCAGGCCAGACGGCGGAGGGTGACCGGCGGGACCGCCGCGCCCGTCGGCGACGCTTCCGCGGAAACGCCGTCGGGCATGAGCGGGTCCTCCTTCACGCACACCAGGATCTGATGGCGCTCGCCTCCCGGCCGAAGCGGCGCTGCGTCAGCCGAGGGCGGCGCTGCGATGAAGGACTCGGCCACCTGGACCAGCGCGGATGCGGCGTCGGGCGCGGACGCTTCCGCGGAAGCGTCGCGGGCGAGGTCGACCGCCTTCATGACCAGCGCCGCCTCGTCGGCGTAGAGCCTGGCCTCGAGCCGCACCATGCCGTCCGTGTCGCGCACCACGCGGAGCCAGCCTCCACCTCGACTTGAAGCCCGACAACGTCATGGTCGGGCAGTTCGGCGAGGTCCCGTCCTCGACTGGGGCATCGCCGCCAGCTACGGCGACCACGCCCCGCTGTACAAGCCGCAGGCGAGCTCGATCCGCGGCGTGCGCGGCACACCCGCCTGGATGGCGCCCGAGCTGGCCGCCGCCGACGGCGACCACATCAGCCCTCGGACCGACGTCTACCTGCTCGGCGGCATCCTCCACGCCGTCCTCACCGGACGCGTGCGCCACGACGGCGACGACGTGAAGGCCATCCTCGCCGCCGCCTTCGAGTCGAAGCCCTACGAGTACGGCCCCGACGTGCCCGCCGAGCTGGCCGCGCTCGCCAACCGCGCCACCGCCAAGGGAGCCCGGCGAGCGGCCCGCGTCCGCCGAGGTCTTCCGCCGCGCGCTCGAGGACTTCCTCGGCCACCGCGCCTCCACGCTGCTCTGCGACGAGGCGCAGAAGAAGCTCGGCCCGCTGGTGGAGCGCCTGTCGCTGGCCCAGGAGCCCGCCGAGCGCGGCGGCGCGCGGTCGGCCGACTCCATCCGACGCGAGTTCCTCGAGTGCCAGTTCGCCTTCCGCCAGGCGCTGCAGATCTGGCACGAGAACCCCACCGCCAAGTCCGGCCTGCAGGTGCTGCTGCGCGCCATGGCCGAGCACGCGCTCCGGAACCGACAGCTCGAGCGCGCCGCCGAGTGCCGCCACGCCATGGACCCGGGCGACCCCGAGCTGTCGCGCCGCCTGTCCGAGCTGGCCCGCGAGGCGGTGACCGACCACGAGCGCCTGCGCTCGCTCGAGCGCGACGCCGACCCCAACGTCAACTACCGCGAGCGCGGCCTCATGGCGCTGGCCACCGGCATCGTGTTCCTCGCCTGGAACTTCGCCTGCGGCTGGATCAACCGGAACCACATCTTCGCGTTCGGCCTGACCGAGCTCGTCGTCCTGAACTGCGTGACCATCGCCATGTTCGCCGTGGCGGCCTTCACCGTGCGCCACTCGATGCTCGTCACCGCCGCCAACCGCCGCCTGGTGGTGCTCTTCGGCTCGGGCTTCGGCACCGTCCTGCTCTTCTGGATCGCCGCGCTCCAGCTCTCGAAGATCCGACCCGAGCTCGGCCTCGACACCCTCGACGTCGTGGCCGTGACCAATTGGGTCTACATGTACTTCGTCCTGTCGCTGACCTTCACCATGGACCCGCGCGTGGCCTGGCTCAGCCTGCCGACGACCGCGCTGGCCGTGCTCGCGCCCCACTTCCACGACCTGGCGTTCGAGATGCTCGGCATCGGCGGCTTCATCTGCGGCGTCGGCCTCTACTTCATCTGGCGCACGCCCTGGCGCGGGCGCAGGGCGGTCGGCGAGCGCTGATCTCCGGCACCTGTCGCGGCCCGTTTCGGATGCGCCGCGCCCGCGTGTCCATACGCGCGAGGCTCCGTGACCGCATCGAACAGCCGCTCCGACCTGCCGCCCTCGCCCCCGGCCTCGGCCGACGACGTCCCTCGCCCCACGCGCGTCCTGCTGGTCATCGACGACCCGCGCCTCGGGACCATGCTGAGCGAGATCCTGACGAGCCACGGCTTCGAGGTGGCGCACGAGCGCAACGGCACGAGCGCCGCCGAGCGCCTGGTCAGCGAGCCGTTCGACCTCGGTGTGCTCGACCTGGTGCTGCCCGGCGCCAACGGCTTCGAGGTCTGCCGCCGCACGCGCGAGCGCTTCCGCGGCGCCCTCGTCCTCCTGGCCGGACCCGGCGGCAGCTCCGACCACGTCACCGCGCTCGAGCTCGGCGCCGACGACGTCGTCACCAAGCCCGTCGACGCGCGCGTCCTCGTCGCCCGCCTGCGCAACCTCGTCCGGCGCGCAGCCCGCGGCGAGGGCGGCCCGGGCCCGAGCCGCATCGCGCTCGGCGCGCTGGTCATCGACCGCGAGCTGCGCACCGCACGGGTCGGCGACCGCCGCGTCGACCTCACCGGCTCGAGTTCGGCATCCTCTGGATGTTGGCCGAGAACGCCGGCAGCCCGGTCACGCGCGAGGCGCTGCACATGGGCGCGCTCGGCACGCGCTGGAACCCGATGGACCGCGGCCTCGACGCCCACGTGTCGCGCATCCGCCGGAAGCTCGCCGCCTGCCGCTTCGACCCTCCGCGCTGCAGTCGGTGCGCGGCGAGGGCTACCGGCTACTGCGCCGCTGACTCACCCGGCGCCGACGTCGACCAGCTCGCCGAGGTCGACCGACAGAGCTCGGCCGCGCGCTCGGGGTCGTCCATGTCGACGACGATCCAGGCGCGCCGCGGCGTGGCGATCGATGACCAGGCCCTCGGCCTTCAACGCCACCGGCCCGTCGTCGTCGACCAGCCGCGCCAGCCCGACCACCGCGCCGCGAGCGTCCATGCGCCCGACCACGGCGCCGACCACCAGGCCGTCGTCGTAGGTGTTGGGCGAGGCCTCGGCGCAGGCGAGGAACCAGACCTGGCCGTCGCCGTCGACGGTGGCGTCGGTGAAGGTGAGGCGCACCGGACCGGTGACGGCGGGCTCGCCGGGGAGCGTCCCGAGCGCGTAGCGCCTGGCGCTGCCGGCCACCAGCGCCGGCTCGCCCGCGCGGCCCGCGAGCCAGCCGCGGAGCGCCGCGAGGTCGACGTCGACGGTCGCGTCGGCGATGTCGGTGTCGGGCCCAGCCGCGCCGTTGCCGCGCTGGAAGAAGCGCAGCCGATCGCCGACGAGCGCGGCGCCCTCGACGTTGAGCGCGTCGCCCGAGAACGCGTGCGCGCCGCGCAGCGCCGCATACAAGGCCGGCGCGGGCAGGACGCGCACGCGCGCCTCGGCGTCCGGCTCGAAGCACGCGTGCACCACCGACTCGCGCGCCGCCGTGGAGCCCGAGCCGAACGCCAGCCAGTGCCAGGTCGCGCCATCGGCCCAGGCGACCGCGCTCTCCAGGTCGAGCTTGGCGGCCTTGTTGCCGAGCGCCGGCTCGAAGCGGCGGCGCCCGTCGGGCCCGACCGGCATCGCGATCGACGTCGCCTCGGCCGTCTGCGCGTCGACCAGCGCCAGGAAGCTCGCGTCGTCCTGGATGACCGCCAGGCGCTCGCCGATCCACACGACTCCCGAGGCGGCGCGCGGGTGCGGCGTGCGGTCGCTCTCTGCCGCGGCGTGGGCCCAGGCCAGCGGCCGTCGCGAGAGGATGCGGGCGCGGGCGCGGCCGAGCGGCGGGGCATGAAAGAATTTCATGGGTGGGGTGAACCGTTCATCGATTGTCTCGATAGGTAGACGGGCCCAAGGTTGCGAGCGACACTCGACCCAGGGGGATCCGATGATGCAGATTCGACGTTCGCTCGAGCGCGGCTTCGCCGACCACGGCTGGCTCCGCTCGTTCCACACCTTCAGCTTCGCCGATTACCTCGATCCGCGCCACATGGGCTTCCGCTCGCTGCGCGTCATCAACGAGGACCGCGTCGCGCCCTCGGCCGGCTTCCCGACGCACGCGCACCGCGACATGGAGATCATCTCCTACGTCCTGTCGGGCGCGCTCGAGCACAAGGACTCGATCGGCTCGGGCGGCGTCATCGTGCCGGGCGACGTGCAGCGCATGAGCGCCGGCAGCGGCGTCTTCCACTCCGAGTTCAACGCGTCGGCGCGGGACCCGGTGCACTTCCTCCAGATCTGGCTCGTGCCCGACGCCCGCGGCATCGCCCCGAGCTACGAGCAGAAGGCCTTCCAGTCCGAGGACAAGCGCGGCCGCCTGCGCGTCATCGCGTCGAAGAACGGGCGCGAGGGCAGCGTCACCATCCACCAGGACGCGACGCTCTACGCCGGCCTCTTCGACGACGGCGAGGAGGCGCGCTACCGCCTGGCCCCGGGCCGCCACGCCTGGGTGCACGTGGCGCGCGGCGGGCTGCTCGTGAACGACACCCACCTCGAGGCCGGCGACGCCGCGGCCATCGAAGGCGGACCCGACGAGGTCATCCGCCTGGCCAAGGGCAAGGACGCCGAGGTCCTCCTGTTCGACCTGGCCTGAGGCGGCGGCGGCGCGCGCGGCGGTGCGCGCCGAACGAGGCCACGACCAAGGAGACGCCGTGCTCGACAACGTCACGCTCGATCAGCTGAAGATGCTCATCGCCGTCGCCGACGAAGGCAGCTTCTCGGCGGCGGCCCGCCGCGTGCGGCGCGTGCAGTCGGCGGTGTCGCACGCCATGGCCAACCTCGAGGAGACGCTCGGCCTCGTCCTCTGGGACCGCACGACGCGGCTGCCGACGCTGACCGAGCACGGCCGCGCCGTGCTGTCGCAGGCGCGCAAGATCTGCCACGACGACGACCTGCTCCGGAGCGCGGCCGAGCGCCTGGCCGGCGGCCAGGAGGCGGTGCTCGGGCTGTGCCTCGACCAGCTCTTCCCGACCGCGGCGCTGGTCGCTCTGTGCCGCGAGTTCGCCGGCCAGTTCCCGACCGTCGACCTGCGCGTGCGCGTCGAGATGCTGAGCGCCGTGGCCGCGGCCGTGCGGAGCGGCGAGAGCCAGCTCGGCGTGTGCGCGCCGTCGGTCGACCTCGCCGGCCTGGTGTCGCACCACGCCACCACCGTCCGGCTCGTGACCGTCTGCGGCAAGGCCCACCCGCTGGCCGCCCAGCGCGGCCGCATCGCCACCGAGGCGCTGCGCGAGCACGTCCAGGTGGTCGTCAGCGAGCGCGGCCCGGGCAGCGCGCCCGACGCGCCCGACCACGCCGTCCTGTCGACGCGGACCTGGCGCGTGGCCGACCTCACGACCAAGCACGAGCTCCTGCGAAACGGCCTCGGCTGGGGCAACCTGCCGGAGCACCTGGTGCGGAAGGACCTCGCGCGCGGGCGCCTGGTCCGCATCCGCCCGGCCGCCTGGGACGCGCGCGGCATGCACATCGCGCTGGCGGCCATCCACCGCCCGGACCAGCCGCTCGGGCCGGCCGGGCGCTGGGTGATGGCCCGCCTCGGCACGCTCTGCAAGCGCGCCATGGCGCTCGAGCCCGGCGCCCGGGCTAGCTCTTCTTCGGCGTCGGCGGCGGCGGAACCTTCGTGAGCACGACCAGGTGCTCGTCCTTGGGCGGGCCCTTCTTCTTACCCGGGCCGAAGGTCGGGCGCGGATCGGACAGCGTGGCGACGACGCGCAGGCCCGCGCGCGATGCGGCCTGGCCGATCATCGGCAGGACCGGGATGACGTCCTGCCGCGCCTGGCCGTCGCCCACCACCAGCGCCCAGAAGCCGTCGCCCCAGAGGCGCGGCGACCAGGCCGCGAAGACCGCGGCCATGTCGTCGACGTAGCGCTTGTCGCCCACCTCGCGGCCCTCGCGCTCGTGGGCGCGGCGGGCGCCGATCTCGGCGCGCGGCCAGCGCCATGTCGAAGCCGAGCACGGTCATGCGCAGCATGTGGTGGCGGAGGTAGTCGCAGACGCCGGGGTACGGCGGCGAGGTGATGATGGCGCCGATGCCGGGCAGGTCCGCCGGGGCGGAGCGCGCGTCGCCCAGCACCAGGCGGGGCTCGGGCGGCCGCGGCCCGCCGCTGCGCGACCAGCGCCTGGAGCTCCCTTCAGCTGGCCCTCGAGCTCGGCCGCGCGCCCGATGAACCAGTGGAAGACGCGCTCCTTGGGCGAGCGCGTGCCGCCGCCGCCATGGCGTCCGCCGCCGCTGTGCGGGGCCGGCCGCGCCACGCGCGTCACCGAGTCGGAGACCTGGAGCGACAGCTTCACGAGGATCGACGACAGCACCGCGCGCAGGATGCGCGCGACGTCGTCGCCGCCCGCGCCGGCGCCCGCAGGCGCGCTGCAGGCGCGCATGACGGCGGTGCGCAGCGCGTAGACCTCGGCCAGCGCCACCGGGTCGAACCAGTCGACGACGGCGCGCTCGAAGAGCGGATCGATCGGGCCGCCGACCAGCGCCTGGGCCTCGCGCACCAGCGCCTTGGCGCGCCCGACCAGCGCCGGAGCGCCGAGCCGAGTGCGCGTCCAGGCGACCTCGAAGCCGATGGGGTTCAGGTCGTTGCCGATGGCGGCGCGCCCAGCGATGAGCGCCTCGAGCGGCGTCGTGCCGCTGCCCATGAACGGGTCGGCGATGGCGCCACCGGCCGGCGCCAGCGGGATGAGCGTGCGCGCGATGAAGGGGTGGAGGCGGGCCGGCCAGGCGTGGAAGCCGTGCGTCAGCGCGCGCTCGTCGAAGCCGTCAGGTGGACGGAACGCCCGCTGCAGCGGCGTGCGCCAGCGCGGATCGCCATCGAAGCGCATGGCGCCGGGGCGCCCCACGTGGGAGAGCGGCTTCTTCATCGGAGCGTGAGGTTTCTGGAGGTGGGGCTCGACATGGCGCGGCAATGTAGGCCATCACTCCCCGCGATGTCGAAGGATACCCGCTGGCGACTGGACAAGCTCCTTTCACATGTGCTGCCGACCACGCGCAGCAGCGCCCAGCGCCTCGTGCGCGCGGGCCGCGTGCGCATCGACGAGACGCCGGCCGAGGACCCGGCCACCCACGTCGAGCCGGCGCGCCAGACGGTCTACGTCGACGACGCGCCCATCGCGCCGCCCGGGCCGATCATCCTCGTCATGCACAAGCCGGCCGGCGTCGTGTCGTCGACCGACGACGCGCGCGATCAGACGGTCATCGACCTCGTGCCGCACGCGCTCCGGCGCCGCACGCTGGCCCCGGTCGGGCGCCTCGACAAGGACACGACCGGCCTCCTCCTGCTGACCGATGACGGCCCGTTCGCCCACGTCATGACCCACCCGCGGCGCCACGTGCCCAAGGTCTACCAGGTGAGCTACAGCGGCGAGCTCACGCCCGACGCGGTGGAGCGCGTGGCCGCCGGCCTGTCGCTCGGCGACGAGAGCTGCCTGCCGGCCGAGCTGGCGCTGACCGGCCCGGGCGCGGCCCGCCTGGTCCTCCACGAGGGCAAGCACCACCAGGTGAAGCGCATGATCTCGGTCCTCGGCGGGCTCGTGACCGCGCTCCACCGGACGCGCATCGGCGGCCTCGAGCTGCCGCCCGACCTCGCGCCGGGCGACGTCCGCCTCATCACCGAAGCCGAGCTGGCCCAGCTCCGCTGACGCCGCTAGAGGCCCGAGGCCTTGAGCGCCTCGAAGTGCTGGCGCTGCTCGTCGCTGAGCTGCTTCGGGATGGTGGCGCTGATGCGCACGAACAGGTCTCCCGGCTCGCCGTCCTTGTGCGGGAAGCCCTTGCCGCGGAGGCGCAGACGCTGACCGGGCGCGGTCCCGGCCGGGATCTTCACGGCGTGGACCTGGCCGTCGGGCGCCTCGACGTCGACCGACGCGCCGAGCACGAGGTCGGTCAGCGCGACCGGCACCTCGACCTGCAGCTCGTCGTGGTGGAAGTGGAAGCGCGGGTGGTCGGCCACCTGCACCGTCAGCAGCAGATCGCCCGCCGGGCCGCCCTGGCTGCCGGCCTGCCCCTTGCCGCGGAGCCGCAGCTTGGTGCCGCTGCGAACGCCCTTGGGGATGCGCACGCGCACCGCCTCGCCGTTCACGGTGATCTGCCGCTCGCCGCCGTGGAAGGCCTCGTGGAAGCTCACGGTGAGCTCGGCCTCGGCGTCGCGACCCTGCGCCGGGCCGCCCTGCGCGCCGCCCGCGAACGGGTTGAAGCCGCGGTTCTGTCCGCGCCCGCGACCGCCGCCGCCGAACAGCGAGCTGAAGTCGAAGCCGCCGCCGCCGCCATCCTCGAAGATGGAGCGGAAGTCGAAGTTCTTGAAGATGTCCTCCTGCGAGAAGCGCTGGCCGAAGCCGTCGGCGCCGTACATGTCGTACTGCTTGCGCTTCTCGGGGTCGCTCAGGACCGCGTACGCCTCGTTCACCTCCTTGAACTTCTCCTCGGCCTTGGGGCTCTGGTTCCGATCCGGATGGAACTGCATGGCGAGCTTGCGGAACGCCTTCTTGATGTCCTCGGGCGAAGCATCCTTCGCCACCCCGAGCACCTTGTAATAGTCCTTGGTCGCCATCCTGTCGTCGTCCCTTGGCCCGGCTGATCGCGCCGCTCGCGCCGGCCGGGCCTACTCGATTGCGCGGAACCCTGGACACCGCCCCCAGCGCGGCAAGACCGGGCGCTCCGCCCCGCTACAAGCCGCCGGCCGAGCCCTCGCCGCGCGGGTCGGCGGCGCCCTCGAGCACGCCGTCGGCGCGCCGCCAGATGGCCATGGCGTTGCCCATCATGCCACCCTCGACCACCTTGTGCCCGCGCTTCTCGAGCGCCGCCTTCACCTCGGGCGTCAGCGCGAAGCGCTCGCACTCGAGCTGGTCGGGATACCACTGGTGATGGATGCGCGGCGCGCCGAGCGCCTCGCTCGGGTCCATGCCGTCGTCGACCACGTGGAGCAGCACCTCGAGCGTGGTCGAGATGATGCGCGATCCGCCCGGGCTGCCGAAGGCGCCGACGACCTTGCCGTCCTTCATGACCAGCGTCGGCGTCATGCTCGACAGCGGCCGCTTGCCGGCCGCCACCGCGTTGGCCTTCTCGCCGATGAGGCCGAAGGCGTTCGGCACGCCCGGCTGGGCCGCGAAGTCATCCATCTCGTCGTTCAGCATGACCCCGGTCCAGCCGCCCACGAGGCCGCTGCCGAAGCGCAGGTTGATGGTCTGGGTCATGGCCACGCCGTCGCCGTTGCCGAGCACGATCTCGAAGTGGGTCGTGTCGGGACGGTCAAGTCCCTTGACCTTCACCTCGGCGATGGCCTTGGCCGGCGTCGCGCGCTTGGCCGCGCGCACCTCGCGCGCCAGGCGCTCGAGCGTGGCCGTGCCGACGAAGCGCTGACGGTCGACCGCAGCGAAGTCGGGGTCGCCGAGCCCGCTGGCCCGCATCGCGAAGGCGCGCTTCATGACCTCGGCCAGCTGGTGCATGCCGTCGGCGCCGTTCCAGGGCGCGCGCGGCAGCCGATCGAGCACGCCCAGCATCTGGACCAGGAGCACCCCGCCCGAGCTCGGCGGTCCCATGCTGACGATGTCGTAGCCGTGGTAGCTGCCGGTCAGCGGCTCGCGCTCGACGACCTTGTAGCCGGCCAGATCCGCGGCCGTCCACAGGCCGTGCTCGTCGCGCACGGCGCGCACCAACTCGGCCGCGACCTGCCCGGTGTAGAAGTCCTCGCCCTCGCTCTGGCCGATGCGCGCGAGCGTCATGGCCAGCCCGGGCTGGACCAGCGTGGCGCCGATGGCCGGCACCTTGCCGCCGGGCATGAACACGGCCTTGGCCGCGTCGTTCATCTTGCCCTTGGCGCCGTCGATGGCAGAGGCCATGCGCGCCGTCACCGGGAAGCCGTCCTTGGCCAGGTGGTAGGCGGGCGCGATGATGGTCTCGAGCGGCAGCTTGCCGCTCTTCTTCCAGGCCGCGACGAGCCCGCGCACGAGGCCGGGCACGCCGGCCGACAGCGCGCCCTGGGTCGAGCGCGCCGACACCGCCTTGCCGTCCTGGATGAACATGTCCTCGGTGGCCGCGCCCGGGGCCATCTCGCGCATGTCCCAGGTGGTGAGCTTGCCGTGCTCGGCGACGACCATGAAGCCGCCGCCGCCGAGCCCCGAGCTCCACGGCTCGACCACCGACAGCGCGAAGCTCACGGCCAGCGCGGCGTCGACGGCGTTGCCGCCGGCCTTGAGAATGGTACGCCCGGCCTCGGTCGCCAGCGGGTGCGCGCTGGCCACCATGGCGTCCCGGCCCTCGGCGGGATCGGGCCACGCCGCGCGCGCCGGGCGAGCGCCGACGGTGAGGGTCGCGAGGAGCCCGATGACGACCACGGCGGCGAGCCTTCGCATGGCCGGGACGGTCGCATCGAACGAGCGCCTTTACAAGGACGGCACGAGTCGGTAGTCGCTCGGACCGATGTCCCCCTCGCTCCCGCGCGCCGTGACGGCGCTGCTCTTCGGCGGCGCGCTCGCCTCCGGCGTCGGCGCATGCAGCTCGGGCGGGAGCGATCTCGCCTGCCCGATCCTCATGCCCGGCGGCACGGCGCTCATGGGCCACGGCCAGCCGCTCGTGCCCGCGGTCGCCCCCGAGACGGCGACGCCGCTCCACGGCAGCGTCGGCCCGGGCATGCTGGCCGCGCACCCGATCGCGCTGGCCGCCGGCGAGAAGGTGACGATCACGGCGACCCTCGCCGATTCGCCGGCGCTGCTCATCGCCTACGGCCCGCGCGACGTCTTCGGCGGCTACCCGGCCTGCATCGATCTCGCCAGCGACGGCAAGGTGACGCTCACCGCCGCCGCGCAGGGCGAGTGGCTGGTGCTGGTCGGCCGCCCCCCGGGCGAGGACGCCGCCGACTACAGCATCAGCGCGTCGTGCACCGCCGGCTGCCCCGCCGCGCCCGCCTGCCCGACGCTGGCCGAGCAGGGCTGCGCCGACGCGCGCTGCGACGGCGAGCTGCAGGAGGACCCGGCCGGCTGCCTCACCTGCACCTGCGCCGAGCGCGCGCTGTGCGGCCCCGATCGCCAGGCCGGACCGGGCGGGAGCTGCATCCTGCCGGCCTGCGACTGCCCGCCCGCGACGGCCGACGACGGCCCGGTGTGCGGCGCCGACGGCAACACCTGGCCGAGCGCCTGCCGCGCGCTGTGCGCCGGCGTCGCAGTGGCGGTCGACGATGCCTGCGCTGTCGCCTGCCCCGATCTCGCGGCGTGTAGCGCGCCCTGCTTCGGCCTCCGCGCCATCGGCGCCGACGGCTGCCCGACCTGCGAGTGCCTCGGCGACTTCGCCCAGAACCCCGAGAGCTGCGCCGCCTGCCCCGAGGCCGCGGCGCCGGTGTGCGGCTCCGACGGCGTGACCTACCGCAACCGCTGCAAGGCGCGCTGCGCCGGCGCGCGCGTCATGGTCGACGGCGCCTGCGTCGCCGACCAGCGCACCTGGCCGGCCGGCTGCACGCTCGACTGCGCGCACGGGCTGCGGCCGGTGGCCGGCACCGCGTCCGCGCTGGCCTGCGACTGCGCGCCGGCCCCGACCTTGTCGTGCCCGACCCGCGGCGCGCCGGTGTGCGCGGTCCTGCCGGGCGTCGGCGAGACCACCGTCGCCAGCGCGTGCGTCGCGGTGGCGCTCGGCGCGACGGCCGAGAGCTCGGCTTGGGGCGCCTGCGGCATCCGCTGCGACGGCGACCACCCCTGCCCCGACGGCCTCGCCTGCCAGGCCTCGGGCTTCCTCGCCGGTCGCTGCCTGGCCGCGGCGGCGCCCGACTGCGGCTGCGCCGCGCTGGTCGATCCGGTGTGCGGCGTCGACGGCGCGACCTGGGACAACGCCTGCCTGGCCCACTGCGCCGGCGTCGCGGTGCGCCACGAGGGCGCGTGCTGCAGCGTCGACGACGCGCCGAGCGCGCTCGAGTGCGCGGCCCCCGAGGTCGCGACCCTCGACCCGCGCGGCTGTGCCACCGCCTGCGGCGCCCCCGCCACGGCCGTGTGCGCGCCCGACAACGCCATCACCGCGCCCGCCTGCGACGCGGCCGGGACGGGCGTGGACGGCGACGCCTGCGCCGCCCACTTCGCCGGCCACGAGGCCTGGCCGGAGGCCTGCCCATGACCTCCGCCCGCCTGCTGGTCGCGGCGCTCCTCGCGACGTTCACGGCCGCCTGCAGCGGCTACGACGACCTGCCGCTGCCCATCCGCGAGCTCGGCGACCTGCGCGTCGAGCGCGTCGAGCGCTTCGTCGAGGGCCCGGGCGTCGTGCAGATCGCCCTCGACCCGCCGAACGACGCGGCCGGCCCGTTCGTGGTCGTAGGCCACCCGGCCTTCGAGGTCGGCACGTCCGCGAGCACCGGGCGCGTCATCGCCTGGGCCTTCGGACCGTGCCGCGGCAGCCCGGCGCCGGCCGACGCGGCGCTCCGGCTGTGCCTCGCCGTGCAGTGGTCCGGCACCGATCCGGCGACGCTGACGGTGGTCGTCGAGTCGCGCGCCGACGCGCGCCGCTTCACCCTCGTCGGCAGCGAGGTGACGCCGCGGACGGCGCCGCCTGCTCGCACTCGGCCTCCTCGCCGCGCCGCCGCCCGCCGCGCCGCACGGGCCGGGCGACAGCGCCGAGGACCACCTCGACCGCGCGCTGCGCTGCGCGCGACGCGACGACCAGGCCTGCGCCATCCGCGAGAGCCAGGCCGCCGTCGATACCCCGACCTGGCCGTGCAGCGAGGCTCGCGCCGTCCTCGCCGTCGCCCTCGCTCGCCCGATCGTCCGGCCGACGCGCAGGTGCCGCCTCGACCGCCTGCTCGAGGTCTACCCGGCCTGGCGCCCGCCGCCCGACGCCGACGCGCGCGTCGTCGCCGCCTTCGACGCCACGCGCCGCGAGCGCCTGCGAAAGCGCTCCTGACCGCGCTGACTCCGGCCCGCTGCCTGCCCTGCCGCGTCCGCTCGCTGAGGCGATCGTCAAGCTACTCTACAACCACGGTCGGCGGTGAGCTGGCGCCGCCGCGCTTCTCGCTGTCCATCGGCGCCGGCGCCGGTTTCCTCGAGCGACCGCGCCGACCCTGGCCTGCACGCCGCCATCGACTTCCGCTGGCTCGCCAGCCCGCGCCTGGCGCTGTGGGATCCAGGGCACGCTGGCGCTCCTGTTGCTGACCGACGGCCTGCCGGTCGAGCCTGGCCACGGCCGCGCCCTACCGCCTTCAGCCTGGCTGCCGGCGTCGAGCTGCACCTGCCGCTGGCCGATGCCGCTTTCGAGCTGGCTTAGCGCGCTCGGCGTCGGCCTCGGCGGCTTCGGCTATAGCAAGCCCGACGAGGGCATGGGCTCCGCGCCGGCGCCCGACCTCGGCGTGCGCTGGCAGGCCGACGACAACCTGGCGCTGCGCGTCGACCTGGCGCCGGTCATCGTCTTCGCCGCCGACGGCGGCATCGGCCCGGGCGGCCACCTCGCCGTCCTTCAGGGCGAGACGCGCTTCTGACGCATCGATGAATCGACGGGCAGCGACTCCGACGTCGGCCATGGGTGGTCCCTTCGGTGAGCGGAGCGCCGCATGGCGCGCGCAGCGAACCACGCGCGGCCCCGAGCGCAGGCCGCCCCGGCGTCTGACGGAGGCTCGCGCGAAAAAGCGCGAGCCGGCGGGGCGAGACGCGCCTGACGCATCGATGGATCGACGGGGCGCGACCAGATGTCGGCCGCGGGCACTCGGTGAGCGGAGCGCCGCATGGCGCAGCGAACCATGCACGGCCCCCGAGCGCAGGCCGCCCCGGCGTCTGGACGGAGGCTCGGCGCGGCGCCGCGAGCCGGCGGGGCGAGACGCGCTTCTGACGCATCGATGGATCGACGGGCGCGACCTGACGTCGGGCCGCGGGTGGGTCCCTTCGGTGAGCGGAGCGCCGCATGGCGCGCAGCGAACCATGCACGGCCCCCGGAGCGCAGGCCGGCGTCTGGACGGAGGCCTGCGCGAAAAGCGCGAGCCGCAGGAAACGCCGGATGAGGGCGGCCGGAGCGAGGCCATCCGATCGACTCCAGTCGCGCGCCGCCTCGACCACGACGAAGTTCAGCTGCGGGGCGACCTGGTAGGCCACCACCGACTGCCGTCCTCGTCCTTGCGCGTGGTGTTGATGTAGGCGCGGTTCCTGGCCGAGCAGCGCGCGGAGGCGCGACACCGCGACCTTCACCTTGGTCACCACGGTCGGCGTCAGCTCGCCCGCATCCCACACGCGCCGCGCCAGCTCGAGCATCGAGAACGACTGCTCCGGGTGGCGCAGCAGCTCGAGCAGCAGCGGCAGCATGATGCGCTTCTGGCCGAGCGGCAGGCGCTTGCCGAAGTTGAGGACGACCTTCTCCGGCACCAGCACCACGAAGGTGCCCGGCGACTTCGACTCGACCAGCGCGTGGTACTCGGACTCGGTCATGGCCTGCACGCCGGTGCGCCCGAGCGCCACGTAGGCCGCTCCCGAGGCCTGCGCCATGCGCTTCACCTGGCCCGCGCTGGCGACGTTGCCGATGCCCGGCGGCCACGGCCGCGCGGCTCTGCACGAGCGTCCTCGATGTCGAGGCCGCGCCGCCTCGAGCTCGCCCTCGGCGCCGCTGCGCACGCGCTCGGAGCCGAAGCGGAAGCCGGCGCGCAGGACGGCCTCGACGCGCCTCACGTCGCCCAGCAGATCCCAGGGCACCGCCACCCGCAGGTGGAGCGCCACCTCGACCGCGCCGTCCAGCGCCCGCGCCAGCACGTCGCGGGCGTCGCCCTCGCCGTCCTGCATGCGCCGCTCGGCCAGGGCTGACAGCCTGAGGAAGAGGCGCATCTCCTCCCAGTCCCACGCCGCCACGCGTCGCGCGCGCTCTCCAGCGCCCGCGGCCGCCGCGCGCCCTCGACCCTCGCGCCTGCATCCGCAGCGCGCCGAGCCAGCCCTCGGGTGACACCGGCTCGCTGAGCGGGCGCGCGCTCCACAGCTGGGCCTCGAGCACGAACGGCTGCACGCCCGACGTGGCCATCTTCTTGTCGGCGCCGCCGCCGCCACGATGGCCAGCACCCAGGCGTTGTCGGGCATCGGCGCCAGCCGCGCGTAGAGGATGCCGGTCGCCGCGCGCTCGATGGCGGTGCTGGCGATGCGCGCCGTCGACGAGCTTCGTCGCCTCCCATGCTGCGCGCATCGACCACCGCCTCGGACGGTGGCCTTCCTCGAGCACGCGCTGCCAGGCGCGCCGCGAGGCCGATCGGGTCGCCGTGCTTGACCTCGGCCGCAGGATGGCCTTGTCGCCGGCCGACGCCAGCTCGTCACGAGCATGGCCTGACCTCGATGCGCGCCTGTCGCGCTGCCGACGCCGAAGTTGATCGAGCAGGCCGAGCGCCTGGATGCACGGCTCGCGCGTCTTGTCCCAGGTCGACGCCTGGCGAGAGGCGCGCCAGCGAGAGGCGCAATGCGCAGCTCGAGCTCGTTGGCCTCGCCCTCGTCAGCCTTGCCGACGATGCCGCGCTTCTGGTCTGCGCCAGCTGATCGAGCCCGCGCACGTGCCGCGCGCGCGTCGGCCCAGGCGCCCTTGGCCTTGCGATGCGGGCCTTGGCCTCGGCGAGGCGCGGCTGCCAGCGCCACAGCACCGCCTCCTTCTTCTCGCTGGCCAGCGCCAGGCGCGCGCGCTCGAGGCGCTCGCGCGCATGCTCGAGCTGGCTCGCGTCGCCGCGTGACTCGACGAGCTCCGCCAGCGCGTCGGCCCAGAACGGCAGCACCGCGATGGCTCCTCCCCGAGGCCCACCACCCAGCGCAGGATGCGCTGATCGTCGCCGGTCTCGGCCAGCTCGAGCTCGAGGCGCGAGCCGTGCCGCGACAGCAGATCGACCACGCGCTCGCGCTCCTCGGCGACCGAGAACAGCTCGACCACCTCGGCGCTCGGGGCCGGCTGCGCCGCCAGGAGGAGCTCGCCCGCGCGCCGGTGCGCCTCGAGGGAAGCCCGCATGATCGGCGACCCGGAAGCGCTCGCGACCAGCCGCACGGCCGGATGCAGCTCGACCCGGTCTCGGCCTCGACGACACCGTCAGCGCCAGCTGCTCGAGCTCGTCAGCGCGCGCGCCACCGCCGACGGATCGAGCTGCACGAGGCGTCGGCGCGCCTCGCCGTGCCGGGCACGTCGCCGCTCGCCACCGCCTGCAGGAATGGCCGGACGGCTCGCCCCGCGACTGCCGCGATCTGCGCCAGGAAGCGCACGTCGCCGCGCAGCGAGCCGACGGCGACGTCGACGGTCGGGCCGAAGGCCTTGGCCAGCGCCTCGGCCGAGAGGTCGCCCGTGCCGGCCTCGAGCCGCGCCGCGACCAACGCCGGCCAGCCCAGCGTCTCGCGCATGACCCGCGCCGCCAGCACCGGGCGCGGCTCGCCGCACATGCGCGCCACGATGGTGGCGACCTCGGCCTCGTCGAAGGCCAGCGTCTCGGCCTGGATGAACGGGGTGCCCGGCGGCAGCGCGGCGACGAGGCTGGCCGGCAGCGGCGGCCGACCCGCGAGCAGGAGCCGCAGCGCGGCCGGGCGCGACACGACCAGCGCGCGCACGACCTCGAGCGCATCCGATCCGGCCGGCAGCTGATCGACCTCGTCGAACGCCAGCGTCAGCGTCGTGCCTTCGGCCAGGTTCTCGAGCACCCGCTCCATCACCGCCGCCGGCGCCTCGCCGCCCGCGCCGCGGATGGCGGCCAGCGCGCGCACGGCGCCCAGCGCGCCCGGGAACGCGCGCTTCATGCGCTGGGCGATGGCGTCGGCCAAGAGGCCGGCGTGGCCTTCCGTCGCGCCGACAGCGACGCGCACGACCGAGGCCTGGTCGAGTAGGGTGCTCTTCCCGAAGCCGGCGGGAGCCGTGATGACCCCGAGCGGCGCCGCTTGACGCAGCACGTCGAGGACCCGGGAACGCGGGACGTACGGGACCATCGGAGGAACCTACCTCACACGAGGGATTTCGCCAGGCCTCGGCGGAGCTTTCGGCTTGGCGTCTGTTCGCCGGCCGGCGCGGTCACAGCCAGGCCGGGCGGCGAATCGGAGCAGGGCACCACGTCGGATGTTGGGGGACGCGACCCGAGTGACGATGCAGGAGAAAAACCACAGCCGACCAACGGCCACAAGTACGCGATGTGGCGAGGTTACATTTTCTTGACCTGGTGTCAAGGGTGGCGCCACCGCGCCCGTCGTGGCGCTGGCGCGCGTGGCCGGATCTGAACATGGCCCGGACTCGAGCGAGGCGCGGCGAGCCGCAGAGGAGGCTCGTCAGCGCGCGTCGCAGGTCACGTGCAGATCGAAATCGCCTTCGACGCCGGCCGGGGCGTCGATGGAGAAGTAGTAGGTGTGCCCGTTGACGGCGTCGAAGCTGAAGCCGGTGGTGCTCCACTGCAAGCAGTCGTGCGGCGTGCAGCCGCGGCCGGTGTCCTCGAGGAGGTAGATGGCGATGCCGTCGACGCTGGCGAAGGCCACGTTGACGACGCCGTCGAAGCTCGGCCGGAAGCGATAGACGACCTCGATGCCGGGCGCCGGCGTGGGGCTGCACGAGTAGTGCGTCGCCTTGGCGCGGCCGCCGCCGGTGGGCGCGCCCTGATGGAAGCCGCAGCCGACGCTGATGGGCAGGATGTCGCACGTCTCGAGGCATCCGGCGTCGTTCGTGCAGTCGGTGTCGCCGCAGTCGGTCGTGCCGTCCTGGTCGTCGTCGACGCCGTTCAGGCACACGCCGGTCTCGCCGTTCGGGATGAACGGGCAGCTGCCGACGCCGCTGCAGTCGCGATCGGCGCAGTCGCTCTGGCCGTCGCCGTCGTCGTCGAGCTTGTCGCCGCACTCGGTCTCGGTGGTGATGTTGCAGGTGGCGGCGAGCTTCACCAGCGCGTTCGGCTCGGCGTAGTCGACGGCGATGACGTAGGGCGTGCCGTCGGCCTGGAAGTAGGCGCGGCTCGCGGCGCCGGCCACGCAGCCGCCGTTGGCGTCGCAGTGTGTGCCGTCGAGGCCGAGCACGTGGAAGCCGGTGGTGCCGACCGAGGTGAGGTCGACGCGCACGCGGCCGGCGCCCGGCGCGAAGCCGACCAGGCGCTCGATCCACGAGCCCGCGGGCGGGCCGCAGCCGTAGGCAGAGAAGTGGTCGGTCGGGCCGAGATCGTTGGTGCTCCAGGTGAGCTCCTGGCCGCAGGCGAGCGTCGCCTCGGGGGCGCACGAGCAGATCTCGACCGGCTCGCAGAGACCGCTCGCGGGATTGCACACGAGGTCGACGCACGGGTCGCCGCCCACCGGATCGGCGCAGTGGACGACCGTGGCCGGGTCGGGTCGGCAGCCATAGTCGACGCAGCGCACGGTGCCGGCGCACTTGTCGCCTCCGCCGATCCCGGCGCAGTCGCCGTCGACGAGACAGGCGCGGACCTCGACGTCGGCGACGTCGCTCGTCGTGTCGCTGGCCACGCTCGTGTCCGTCACGACCGAGGTGGTGTCGGTCGCGACCGCGCTGTCGCTGTCGCCGACGTCGCTCGCATCGTCGGCGGTCGGCGTCCCGAGATCGTCGACGGCGTCGTCGCTGCTCGTGTCGTCGGCCACCGCCGAGTCGTGATCGAGCGGATGGGTGGCGACCGCCAGCGGCCCCGACTCGAAGCACGACGCGCCGAGCGCGACCACCGCCACCAGCGCGGTCGCCGCTCCGCCTGCCGCTGTCCGGGGGTGGGCTGCCACCGCGTCACCATAGCCATGAAGCCCCGGCCGGGCCAACACTTCGCAGGCCGACTCGCCGGTCCGGGTCACCACACGGATGGACGCGACGGCCCGCGCCGGTGAGAATCAACCGGTGAGCTCGCCCCACCCCTCGGATCCCCCGCTCGCGCGCTCGCGCGTCGTGCTCGTCGGCGACGCCTCCGAGCCGGTCGGGCGCGCCATCGCGCTGCTGCTCGCCGAGCGCGGCCACACCGTGCTGGCGGTAGGCCAGGACGCGACCGCCATGGCCGACCTGCCACGCGAGACCATGCTGGGCGGCATCCTCGAGGTCACGACAGTGGCGGCGGGTCAGCGCGCGGCGCGCGCTCGCGCCCTCTTCGGCCGCCTCGACGCGGTGGTCGCGACCACCAGCGCGCTGGCCTTCGGCGCGCTCGACGACGCCACCATCGCCGAGCGCCTGAGCCCGCTGGCGCGCACGCTGGCGCTGGTCGCCGAGGCGCGCGCCGAGCTCCGCGGCGGTCGCGTGCTGCTGGTGACGACGCTGCCGTCCCTGCCCCTGGCCCTGCCTGCCGCCGCCATGCGCGCGGCGCTGGCGGGCATCGCCGATCCGCTGCGCCTCGAGCTGCGCGAGCTCGGCACGCTGGTCATCACCGTGGCGACCGATCTCGTGCGCACGCCGGCGCCGCACGCGGGCGCCAGCGACCTCCTCGAGCGCGCCCTCGCCGCGCGCCCGAGCGCGCTGGCGGTGCCGCTCCGCGCCGCCGTCCGCGCGCTGTCGCGCCGCGCGCCGCTACCGGCGGCAGTGGCCGAGGTCGTCCTGCGCGCCCTGGTCGCGCCGCGACCGAAGCCGCGCTACGTGCTGCGCACCGGCGGCCGCCTCATCGGTCGGCCGACGCGCCCGCTCGAGCGCCAGCTGGCGCGCGGCAAGGCCTGAGCGCCCGCACCACTCAGGGCACGCACACCATGCGCGTGGCGCCGGTCGGGAGCGCGCACGAGAAGCCGCTCGGGCAGTCGGCGCTCGAGAAGCACGCGCGCTGGCAGCGGTCGCCGCCGGCGGTGCCGACCACGCACGACCCGGCGAACGGGCAGTAGCCGTCGTCGCCGCAGGGCTCGGTGCAGTAGCCGCTGCTGCCGTCGAGGAGGCACTGGTTCTGGCCGCACGTCGCCGCGCCGGTGCAGCTCGTGAGCACGCCCGTGCGCGCGCGGGCGCAGACGTAGCGGCCCTGAGCCCCGTCGGTGATGGGGATGCCGAAGGCGCAGCGCATGCCCGCCTGGGCGTTGCAGGTGCTGGTGTCGTCGCTGCCGCTGCAGGCCGGCCGGCACCAGCCGTCGTTCGGGGCGGCCGCCTCGGCCACGCAGTAGCTGGCGCCCGGGCAGCCGGTGCCGCCCGGCCGGCACGGCTGGCTGCACACGCCGACGCGGTTCGAGCCGTTGACGCTGCAGAACTCGGCGCCGTTACAGTCCTCGTCGGCGCGGTCGGCGAAGCACGGGCGCTGCGTCTGGCTGCAGCGACCCTCGCCGAGGATCTGGCAGGCGCCGCTCTCGCACTCGAAGTCGGAGAGGCAGCTCGCGCCCATGGCCTTGCCGGCGACGCCGCTCACGCACACGTCGACAGGCGCGCCGCTCGTGCCGGGGAGCACGCCGCACTTCCGCTCGGCGCCCTCGGCGCTCTGGCACTGGTCGTCGTTCTGGCAGGTGCGGAGGCAGCTCGGCTGGCCATCGACCTTGACGCAAGCCGAGCCGGCCGCGCACGGAGCGCCGGGGCATCCGATCGACGCGCAGTAGCCGCCCGGGAAGGCCGACAGGCAGGTGGCCGCGCCGAGGCAGTCGGTGGCGTCGGCGCACGCGCCGCCCGCGCCCTTCGCGTCCGCGTCGACGCCGACGCACACGCCCTTCACCTGGCCGCCGTCGAGGATGCGCTTGCACGCCTGGTCGGGCGTGCGGCAGTCGGCGTCGCTGGCGCACGGCGCGACGCACAGGGTGTTGCCGGCCACGAGCCCGAGGCACAGGTCGGCGTTGTCGGCGCAGCCTCCAGCGCCGCAGTCGAGCGCCGTGCAGTAGCCGCCGGTCCAGTCGAGGCACGTCCCGCCGGCGCAGTCGGCGTTCTTCTGGCACGCGGCGGCCGTCGGCCGCGGCGCGGCGGCATCGCTCGCGTCGGCATCGGAGGCGGTCGCGTCGCTGGTCGTGTCGGTCGGGGTGGCGCTGTCGGTGGGCGTCTCGCTGTCGGTCTCGACGCTCGTGTCATCGGCGGTTGCGGTGTCGGGCGAGCTCGTGTCGGTCGTGTCGGCGACGACGTTGGGGATGCACTTACTGCCCTCGGGCCGCGTGCCGGGAGGGCACTCGATGTACTTCACGCTGTCGCCGCACGCACCGAGCGCGGCAGCCAGCGCCAGCGCCGCGGCGGCGCCCTGACGCCAGGTCGCCTCGCCCCACCGCACGACCTCGCCGCCCGGTCCTCGCTCGTCGCTTCGTCGCTTCACGCAGGGCACGCTACCGGAAGCTCGGGCCGAACGCTATCATGGCCCCATGCGTCCTCCGAACCCGCTCGCCCGCCTTCGCTCCCCTGCCCTCACGACCGCGCTCCGAGCGGGTCTCACCGCCCTCGCCGCGGGCCTCTTCGCCGCTCCGCTCGCGGCCTGCGGCGACCCCGGCAAGGGCACCACCGACTCCGACGCCACGGCCAAGGACCCGCAGCCGCTCGGCGCCGCCTGCCGCAGCAACGACGAGTGCATCTCGCGCGTGTGCCTCGTCAGCGCGTACGGCACGCCCTTCTGCACGCGCCCGTGCACGACGGCGTGGGAGCCGTGCCCGGGCGGCGACGACGTCGCCGACGGCAAGGCGCTGTGCATCAGCTTCGAGGACCTGCCGAACCCGAACGCGCCGAAGTTCAAGGGCGACCTCGATCGCTTCTGCGTGCCGCGCTGCTCCGACGTCCACGAGTGCAAGGACGCCGAGCCGGCCTGGGAGGCCTGCGACGTGCCCACCTGGCTCGGCGACCCGCTCTTCCCCTCGCTCGGCAACGTGCGCGTCTGCCAGTCGCCGTCGTTCCAGGGCAAGGACCCGGTCGACCCGTCGCTCTGCGACTGGGAGCGCACCGTGAAGCCGCAGTTCAACAACGAGGCGAACCTCTGCCGCTCGTATTGCAGCTACCTCGACCGCTGCAAGGAGCTGCCGGCCGAGTCCGAGACGAAGTGCTGCGAGTGGGGCTGCTACAACAAGATCGTCATCGAGGACGTCGTGCAGGACGCCTGGTCCGACGACATCCGCTGCTACATCGACAACCACGCGGCCTACCCGACCGAGGGCCCCGTCAACGCCTGCACCGAGCCGCCCAAGAACTGCGGCGGCACGCCCGAGGATCCGACGCCGCCGGCCGCGCGCGAGTAGTCTCTCAGCGGCGGCGCGCGCGGATCATGAACACCAGGCCGCCGATGGCGCCGAGGATGCCGTAGAGGCCCGAGCCCGCGCCGCCGGCGCAGCCGAGGGTCTGGATCGCGTCGCCGTCGTCGAGCGTGTCATCGTCGTAGTCGGCCGGATCGAACGAGCCTGCGCCGCCTTCGCCGGGCGCCGCGCCGGACGCGGCCGGGTCCTCGCAGTAGATGAGGCCGCCGCCGATGGGCGTGCACTTCCAGTCGACGGGGAGCCCGGTCGCAGGGTCGATCTTGGCGCTGCAGGTGGCCGTGTTGGCCTTCGTGTCCTGCGTGCAGGCCGTGGTGGTCGACGTCCCGGTCGGGGACGGCGTCGTCGACGCGCTGCGCGTGTCACCGGTGTAGCCGGGCAGCGAGCCGGTCTTGGTCTTCTTGGCGTCCTCCGGCGACGGCTTGCCGACGGTGACGATGATGCCGGCCCGCGCGGGCGCGGTCGCGACGAACGCGACGGCGACAGCGAAGACGGCGAGGAACATGGCGATACGAGGGCGCATCGTCGCTCATCTCCTGGCTGCCGGCAGGACCGCGAATACCGCGGTGCCCGAGGCAGCCTGGCTCTGGGAGGAAGGTACGGCGTCGAGGAAACGATCGAACAGCTCGCCGACCTCGGTCGCGATGTCGGGATCGACCCGCATCTCCGCGACCCACAGGTAGGCGGCCTTGGCCTCGGGGTCGAGGCTCCGCTCGGTGGCGGCGGCCTTCAGGACCTCGAGCAGCTGATTCTTGAAGGACAGCTGAGCGCCGGCCTTCAGGCTCGGGCACTCGGCGGCGGCGAAGAACACCGAGAAGCGGCGGCTCTTCTCGCTCTCGGGGCGATTGGCGAGGTCGACGACGGCCGGGAAGAGCTCGGCCTCGCCGCGCGCGATCATGGCCGCGAGCTGGGGAGCCCCGCCGACGTCGAGGCGCACGCGACCGGCCAGCGGCGGCGCGGACTCTTCCTGCAGGCGGCGCAGCACCAGGTCGCGCACGTAGCTCGACATGCCCTCGCGGCGCTCGTAGAAGGCCGGCACCAGCGAGAACCCATCGGGCCTCTGCGTCACGAGGCCGTGCTGCTCGAGCAGCTTCACGCGGCGCTCGACCTGCACCGGTGGCGCCTCGACGGCCTTGGCCGCCGTCTCGATGCCGGTCGGCCCCGAGCCGATGGCCAGGAGCAGCTCCCACTCGTCGCGCACGAGCTCCCAAGCGAGCTCATCGCGCACGCGCATCGGCCGTTCCTTCTGGGTCGCCACCGTCATTCGTGTCTGCTCACGCGTCCCGCTGGAAGACCCGGTTGTAGAAGGCCCACGCCACGCTCTTCGTCGGGCGCATGAAGCCCTCCTCGCCGAAGTAGCGCCGGAAGTCCGCCTGGGTCGTGGCCCCGGTGAGGATCCACATGGCCGCGCGCTGGACGTCCTCGGCCTTGGTCATGATGTTGCGATAGCTGGTCGGCACGCCCTGGATGGACTCGACGACCTCGCGCAGCACCTCGACCTCGCGCCGGAGCAGCTCGGGCGACACGCCGTGGGTCTCGGCGAGCTGCTGGATGAGGCTCTTCGAGCCGGTGATCTCGGGCGCCTCGAACTGGCTCGCGATGAGGGCGACGTCGTGCTGCCGCCGGCCCTCTTCGGTCTGCCCGAAGTTGCGCTGGAGGTACGGCCGCACGTGCTCGCTCATGAGCTTGAGCGGCAGCTCGCCCTCGACCATCACCTCGAAGACGATGTCGCGCACGATGTCGCGCATCTTCCGGACCGAGGCGAGGCCGGTCTCTTTCACGGCCTCGGAGAGGTCGGCCTTGGCCTGGCGCGAGAAGCCCTGGCAGAGCTCGGCGTCGACGACCTTGTCCTCGACCATGGCGCCGAAGAAGTGGTCGGCCAGCTCCCAGATGTCCTCGTCCCGCTCGTGGAGGGGCTTCAAGCGGATCGAGGTGGCCGGCCGCGTGTCGAGCGCTCCCGCTTCGGGCTCGCGATCGCTCACGGCGAGGATGAGGGCGTCCTGGCCGCGGTCGCGCATGACGCGTGCGACCTGGGCCCGGTCCTCGAGGCGGAGCGCGTTGAAGCGCTCGAGCACCAGCGTCCCACCGCGCGCGCTGTCGATGGCCTTTCCGACCGCGCTGTCCGCGCGTCCGACCGACCACGAGGCAGGCTCGTCGCAGCTCAGGCGGTGGATGCCGCCGGTCCTGCCGAGCACGGCCCGTCCGACCTCGTGCACCGCGTCGACGACCTTGTGCTTGCCGGTGCCGGGGGCACCGATGACCTCGACGGCGTCCTGGCCGCCCCGGAGGACGACCTTGGCCTTGAGGTCTTTCACGAGGCGTTCGCGGAGACGCTGCCCGACGATGCCGACCCGATCGAGCGCGCTCACGACGAGCCCGTCGACCTGGACGGACCCTCCGTGCGATGGGTTTAGCATGTACCCTCCTCGAGCTCTTCCGAGCTCACCGCCATGAGGTGGCGGACTCTGCCCGATGCCGACCGTAGAGGGCAAGCAAGGGGGTCGACAAGTTCGTATGGCAGAACCGCACGGCCGGTCACCGCGCGGATCCCATGGCCGCCATAACCCCCGGCTATGGGGTCTTCATGGCCGTCAGCGCCGCTGCCAGCCCCGGCTTATAATGATGGCCATGACGGCGGCCTCGAGGTCGGGCACGGTGGTGTCGTTCGAGACCAGCACGTCGGCCAGCTCCCAGGTCGCCCTGAGCTGCTGCGTGGTCGGGTCGGTCGAGCTCGTCTCGCGCTCCTCGAGCGCCGCGAACTGCTCGAAGGTCGTGGGGTCGCCCTGACGGTCGCGCGCGACGAGGCGCTGGAAGCGCACGCGCTGGTCGGCGTCCACGCCGAGCAGGAAGAAGCCCGGCGCCTGGCGCAGGACCTCGACCTCGGCCGGGTTGCGGATGGAGTCGACGATGTGGGGCCGGCCGTCGCCGAGGCGCGGCAGGATGCGCATGGCCAGCGCGGCCGGGCCGCCCTCGCGGCGCAGCGCGTTGCCGGTCTCGATGAGGTGCTCGCGGCTCTCGGCCAGGCCGCGCGCCTTCAGCTCCTCGCGGATGACGTCCGAGAGCGAGTGGTAGGCGAAGCCCTGGGTCTTCAGGAGCTCGGCCACCGTGCCCTTGCCCGCCGCGAATTTGCCCGTGAGTCCGACGATCATGCTGCTTCCCCGGGGCCCGCGCCCCCATCGACGTCGGCCTTGCGCGTGGCGACGACCAGGCTCCACACCGACTCGAGCGGCAGGTCGGCCGGCACGAGCTCGCGCACGCGCCGGATGAGGTCGCCGCTCCGCGCGACGTCGGCGGGCGCACACATACCGTTCCTCACGACCGGCTGCGAGAGCCAATCGAGCCACTCACCCGGCTGCCACGGCCGCCGGTACGAGGTGACGCGGACGTCTTCGAAGCCGGCCTCGGCGAGCGCGTGCTCGAGCTTGTCGAGCGAGCCGAGCGCCGTCGGCACCCGCTCCTTGGCCACCGGCAGCCCGATGTTCAGCTCGGTCCGCGCCGTCTCGACGGCGCCGAAGGCCTGCAGCGCCTCCTCGGTCGTGACGTGCTCGACCAGGCCGACGTACTCCGACGGGATCGAGAAGGCGATCTTGCCGCCCGGCACGAGCGCCTCGCCGAGCGCCTTCAGGTCGGCCGCGAGGTCGTCGGAGAGCGCCAGCGACGAGTTGGCGATGACGCGATCGAAGCCCCGGTCGTTGACGGTCCGGGCCAGCACGGCGCGCGCGCCGCCGAGCAGCGGCATGAGCCGCGGCTCGCCCGGGAAGCGGGCCTGGAGGCGGTTCAGCATGAGCATGGCCGGGTCGGTGCCGAAGACGATGCCGTCCGGCCCGAGCCGCTCGAGGATGACCGCGGTCGTCTCGCCGGTGCCGACGCCGAGGTCGGCGATGCGGCCCGCAGGCGGGATGTCGGCCACGTCGCACAGCGCCGCCGACGTGTCGCGGTAGAGCGACCAGCGGCGGCAGAAGGCGTCGTAGGCCTCGGCCTGGTCCTCCTCGTTCCACGGGCCGGGCGGCTCGGCGCGCCGGTCGACGTTCTCGAGCTGGGCCATGGCCACCTCGAAGTAGTCGATGGCGCGCTCGGGCCGGTCGACCTTCTTCGCGTGGAAGAGCAGCACCGCCTCGTCGGCCACCGCCTGGCGCATGAAGTCGGGTCCGAAGTCGCGATGGGCCGCCAGCTCGGCCAGCGTGCGCGGCACCTTCAGGGCCTGGACGAGCGCGTTGAGGGTCGGCGTCAGCGGCAGGTACACGAGGCCGTCGCGCCCCGGGCCCATGAGGAGGTAGTTCACCGCCGTGGCCGGCCGCGGCTTGAAGCGCTTCAGGCTGCCGCGCGGCGCGCGCCGGAGCTCGTCGTTCCAGCGCGCGTCCCAGGGCAACGGCATGCGCTTGGCGTACGGGTTCCACGCCACCACGTACTGGTCCCAGGTGCTCTGGTCCTCGGGCACGTGGCGGCGCGCCATGCGGTAGTGCTGCGGCGCTGGGTGGCGTTCAAGGCCGGGTCGAACCACAGCGCCCAGGCCATCTGCAGCCAGCCGATGAAGCCGTAGCCCTCCCAGGGGATCTCGCCGGCCCGCGCCGAGTCCTCGGCCAGGGTCGTCAGGGTTCTCGAAGAGCGGGATCGAGCGCCTCGCTGACGCCGCGGCGCGCGCCACCGGCATGAGCAGCTCGAGCGCGGTGCCGGCCACGGTGTGCAGGCGCCAGCAGCGCTCGACCAGCGCCTGGGCGCGGATCTCCTTGAACTGTCGCCGGCTCTCGCGCCGGGTCGAGCGTCGGCCGATAGCCGAGCGCCAGACGCGCCCGGCCGCCTCGCCGCCGAGCTCGCCGCGCACCGCGTCGAGCGCCTGCGCTACGACGGCATCGGGCAGCGCGCGCCTCGGCCACCTCGCTGGTCGCGTCGAGTCGCCAGGCGCATTCGCGACGCGGCGCCGCGCATGCGTGGCCATCGGCCGGCTGGCCTCGAGCGTGGCCAGGTGGCACACGCGCCAGCCGATGTCCTGCAGCACGCGCCGCGCCCGGAGGTGTCGGGCACCACGTCGCAGGGCGTGACCAGCGCCTGGAAGGCGGCCGCGGCGCG
Source organism: Myxococcota bacterium (assembly GCA_046351155.1). GTDB lineage: Bacteria > Myxococcota_A > UBA9042 > PHBI01 > PHBI01 > JAXLYZ01. The sequence goes on along the minus strand of JAXLYZ010000033.1, from coordinate 65,464 downwards.
GCGCTCGAAGCTGTCGACCGAGGTCGCGTAGTCGCGCTCGGGCACGAGGCAGGCCTGCGCCAGCGGGCGTGCGCGACCGACATGAGGCGCGGGAAGTTCACCTTGGCGTAGTCGGCCGCCTCGCCGAGCCCGAGGTAGTAGGCGTCGTCGGGCTCGAGCAGGTCGCCGTCCCACATGCCGCCGCGGTAGGCGAACGTCTCGTAGCGCAAGGTCTCGAGCGCGTTCTCGGCGATGCGCGCGGCGCTCGGGTCCTCGAGCTTCTCGCGCCGCGACAGCGCGCGCCGGGCCTCGCGCTCGAGGCTCGCATAGCGCTCGGCGTCGTGGCCACGGAGGTCGGTGAGGTCGATCGGCACGTCGGCCGCCGTGAGCCGGCCGAGCTCGGCCAGGTTGTACCAGTGCACCGCGGCCACGGCCTCCGACAGCCGCGCCATGTGCATGACCTCCCACTCGCTGACGCCCGGCCAGTAGCCGAAGCCGACGAGCGCGTGCACGAGGCCGTGGCTCCACCACTTGGCCGGCAGCGACGAGTCGTAGTCGGCCACCACCGAGTCCTGGTTGAACGGCCACAGCGCCGCCGCGACGAAGGCCTCGGGGCCGCGCCGCGTGCGGTAGTAGGCCGGCCCGACCTCGGGGTGGACCCACGCCGGCGGCACTTCGAGGAAGTCCCGCTCCTGCCGATCGAAGCGATCACGATGCCTGCGGCCGCGGCCGCCGCGCCGGCCTGCCACATGTACGGCGTCGTCCACAGCGCCGGCACTCTCCAGCCGTGATGGCCGACCAGGTGTCCTCGCCGGCTCGCGCCTCGTCGCTCTTCGATGGCCCGTCGCGACCAGCCCCTCGGGGTGAGCTTGGCACAGAGATCGGCGAGCAACGGGCGCGGTCGCGGGCAGGAATGGGCGAGGCCATGCGGGGGTCCTGGGTCGTCGGCGGACTCGCTGGCCCGTGTCCTTGCCCGCGCGCCGCTGCCGATGTTATGCTCCGTCCCGTCTTTGGGGTCGGTAGCGAGGCACGGTGACCGTCTCGATGAGATGATGTCGGTCGCGAGCCGGGACACAGCCTACTTACTACCGCTCCGTTGGCAATCGATACGAGGACCAACCGAGCGCGCGACGCGGAGTCAGACGATGGGAAAATTCGCGATGTTGCCGATGCCCATTCTTGCGAAGGGCTGGTTCATCCTGAAGATGAAGAAGCTGCCGGTCGACTGGAAGCCGCCGTCGAACAACGACCACTTCCAGAAGTCGCACGCCAAGGCCGACCACCTCTCGGGCGGGCCGCCGGCGCCGCGCCAGTGGTTCTGGAACGCGTCGACGCTCAAGGGCCACGGCGACACCGCGAAGGACATCTCCGACATCTTCGACAAGTTCATGAACGATGCCCTCGACAAGACGGGCATGGCCATCGACATGTGGCGCGTGCAGGCCAAGCTGAAGGACCTGAAGGTCATGGCCGTGTGCGCCATCGGCACGCCCGGCTGCGTCGACGGCCCGAAGCTGAAGGACACCGTCCCCTACTCGACGTGGATCGGGACCAAGGACAACGAGAAGAAGTGGATCAAGTGCATCGTCGACACCATGACCGACTCCTGGGACAAGTGGGCGTCCAAGGTCATGGTCCCCGGTCTGCCGTGGTACCCGGCCTTCGCCGCCTACCCCGGACCGTCGGCGGCGCCGGTGCCCAACATCCCGATGCCCCTCATGATGTGCCCGTCGCCGATGATGACGGAGATCGCCGTCTACACGAAGCTGAAGGACGCGCTCTGCGGCAACCATGACGGCGGCCTGAAGGACAAGGACAAGGACAAGCAGTTCGAAGCCTTCTACGAGAGCTTCGCCTTCGCCCTGTCGCTCAACTTCCTGGTGTGGCTCCTGGCGCAGCAGATCATGATGGTGATGGGCAAGGGCCCGGTCCCGACCTTCGCGGCGCCGTGTCCCGGTCGGCCCGGTGATGGCCGGCGACAACATCGCCGCGCCGGGTCACTTCGCGGTCTGAGCCGGCGCTGACGACGCGCGGCTCCGGCCGCGCGACCACCGCCCCGAATGCACGGACGCTGAGCGACGCGAGTCGCCCGGGCCTCGGTGTTTTCGCCTCACACCGCCGGCCGCGCGCGGGCGGCCGACGCGCGCGTCACTTGCCCTTGGGCTTCTTGGCCGCGTCGGGATCGATGGCGAGGATCTCGCCCGTCTCCGGGTCGCGGATGATGCCGAACTCCTCGTCGGCCTGCTCGCGCGCCTTGCCCTTGAGCGCCTTGTCCTTGAGCTTCTGGAGCAGCTCGGCCTTCTTCTTCTGCTCCTCGACGAACTCGTCCTTGTCCTTCTTGATGGCCTCGTCCCAGTCGTCCTTGTAGAGCTGGCGGTCCTGGTCCTGGTCGAAGACCTTGGCGTCGCCGACGTCGTCGATCTTGGCGCCGAAGCCATCCCGCTTCTTCTTGAACTGCTCGCGATAGCGCAGCTCGGCGGCCTCGCCGGTGACGTCGTCGAACTCCTCCTCGTTGTCCATGAGGAGCTGGATGCCCTCGTCCTCGACGCTCTTGTTCTTGGCGGCTTCCTTCCGCTGCTGCTCGAGCCAGTTCTCCTGGTCGATCTCGATGACGGTCACCTTCTTGAAGGGCGTCTTCTCGAGCTGGGTGTAGTCCTTGATCGGATACCAGCCGCGCCACAGCAGCTCGACCGCCGGCTTCTTCGGATCCTCGACGTCGATGAGCAGCGTGTCGAGCCGCATCTTGAGCGGCTCGGGCCCCTTGCTCATGTCGATGGTCACGGTCGGGTGGATGCCCGGCAGGCGGAAGTAGAGCACGCCCTCGGGCGTGAGGTTCGTCAGGTAGATCTCCTCGTCGCCGCGGAGCTCCTTCACCTGCATCTTCGGGTGGGCCTCCTGGAAGGCCTCCGCGCGCATGATGGGGACCTCGATCTTCGAGATGACCTCGAGCGCGACCTTGTCGTCGGGGTCGTCGGGATCGAACTGCTCCTTGGCCTTCTCGAAGGCCTCCTTGGCCACGTCGAGGTCCCAGATGTAGGTGCCGAAGTACTGCGCCCGCGGCATCCACGCCATCGGGTACGGCGCCCAGCCGGCCGGCACGCGCAGCTTCTTCAGGTCGAGCGTCGTCAGGTCGAAGACGATGCCCTCGTTGGAGAGCAGGTCCTCGGGGTCCTCGATGTTCGGCAGCGGCACGTTCTCGACCGACTTCTCCATGTTGGAGACGACGTAGCCCTTGCCCGCCATGTTGGCCGGGTACGGCATGGTCATCTCGGTGTCCTCGAGCGTGCGCTTCTTCCGCTTCGGCTTGTCCTTCGTGTACTGCGAGTCCCAGTCCTCGTCGGTGTGGAGCTTGATGTCGCCGAACTCGGTCGCGCGGTCGCGCAGCGTGCCTTCCTCGTCCTTCAGCTTGCGCGCCTCGGTCTTGGCGCGGTCGTCGAGGAGCTCCTTGAACTCGTCGTTCTCGGCCAGCTTGTTGAGGTCGATCATCGAGGTGGCGCTGTCGGTGAAGAACTTGTCCTCGGGCGAGGCTTCCTTCTTTGCGTCCTTGCCGTCCTTCTTCTTGCCGTCGTCCTTGCCCTTGGCCCCACCCTCGTCCTTGGCGGACGCGCCGTCCTTGGCCGCGGCGCCGTCGTCCTCGTCGGGTCGCTCGGCCATGTGCTGGCCGAGCCGGAACGCGCTGACGACCTTCATGCCGTCGTCCTTGGCGTCGACATCGGCAAGCTTCTTTCGCGTCTCGTCGTCGAGCTTGAGGTCGACGCCCTCGTCGATGAGGAAGGCCTTCTCGGCGATCTTGGCGGCCTCCTCGTCGCTCACGCCGCGCGGCTTGGGCTTGCCCTTCTCGGCCTCCGCCTTCTTCGCGTCCTCCTCCTCCTTCTTCAGCTCCTGCTCGATCTCCTTCTTGCGCTCGCGCCGCGCCTCGACCACCGCGCCCTTCTCCTGCGCCTCCTCGGCCATCTCCTCGGCGTCGGGCGTGAGCGTGATCTTGGCCCAGCCGCCGTAGCTGTGCTCGTAGCGCAAGGGCAGCTTCTCGATGGGCTGCGGCTCCGAGAAGTCGGGGTCGGGCCACACCCACTGCTCGCCCTTGGCCAGGTCTTCCTTGGTCAGCCACTTGAGCGGCGGGTACCAGATGAGGTGGCGGTCGCCGAAGATGCGCAGCTTACGTGAAAGGACCTTGGCGATCTTCAGCTCGACGTCGAACTGCGGGACGGGCTTGCCGCCCGGCGCGTAGGCCGTGCCGCGCACCATGATGTCGCAGAGGCGCTTCTCGATGGCGATCTCGCCGGGGTGGCGCACGCTCACCATCGGCGGCTCACCGTCGTCCCAGTCCTCGCCGGCCAGCGCCACGGGCGCGGTCGGCACGGGCTTCGACAGGCCGTCCATGGGGTCGACCTCGAAGCGGCGCTTGATGATCACCGCGATGCCGTAGCGCCCGTTGACCCGCCGCCCCGGGAGCCAGAACCCTTGCCAGCCGTGTTGCTCGAAGTCGGGCATGCATGCTCCTCGATTGCCGAGCACAGGTTTAGACCCGTCGCCGCCGCCCTGCAACCGCACGAGGGTCGACGCGCCGGCGTCGCGGCCGCACAAACGCGAACGGCGCCCGTGGGGGCGCCGCTCGACTGTCGGCCGCAGGTGTTGCCTACGCCGCTCGACCCATCGGGTCGGTCACTCGCAGACGCCGAGGATGAGCGTCATCTCGCGGCTCGTGACCTTGCCGCACTTGCGGATGAGCGGCTTCTTCTGCGGGTCGTTGTAGACGAGCTCCTCGTCCTTGCAGGTGTAGAGCAGCTGCGAGACGAGCTGGAGCGCCTCATCGTAGCTGTACTTCGAGCCGATGAAGGTGCGGAAGCGCGCCTTGGCGTGGGCGTCGATGAACTCGAGCGTCTTCGTCAGGTCCTTCGGCGAGCCGAGGTCGACCGTGTCGCCCGGGATCTTGTCGAGCGGCTTCGTCGGGTTGGCCGGGTCCGGGTCGGGGGTCGTGACCTGCGTCGCGCGCACCTTGTCGCCGGCGATCTGGAGGTAGAACTCGTCGTGCTTGCCGACCATCGGGTCGCCGAGGACGCCGAGGAAGTTGCACGTCGTCTTGGCCGCCTCGTCCTTGAACTGGAACGACAGCGTCTGGTTGTCGTCGGGGCGCGGGAGGCGCATCGGCAGCGCCGCGAGCCGCATCGACTCGTCGACGCGGCGACGGCCGACCAGGAAGACCTGCTTGATGGTGTCGGCCGGGAACGACTTGATCGTCGAGATGACGGTCCCGAACGGCACGTTGCCCGGCATGCGCAGGACCACGCGCTGGTAGTCGACGCGGTTGCCCGGCTGGTTCTTGTTGACCTCGATGGCCTTCTTGATGGTGTCGACGAAGCCGGTCGGCAGCTGGCCGCCGAACTTGTCGGCGAGCTTCACACCGTTGAAGAGCACGCCCTGCTCGTCCGAGAAGAGCGCCTCGATGCCCGACATGCCGGAGACCTCGGCGTAGGTCGACGGGAAGACGGGCTCCTCCTTGGTATTGAAGGGCTGCTTGAGCGTCGCGTCGATGGCCTCGCCGATGCGGGCGTTCACGTCCGAGAGGACCTTGGCCTTCGGCGAGAGCTGGAGCGCCTTCGACTGCTGGAGCAGCCACTCGAGGTAGGCGCGGTCGATGATGCCGGCGCGGTACTCGTGCGGCACGCCGTTGCAGCGCTCCTTCAGGCCCTCGTGCATGAAGCAGATGCGGCTCACGTAGTCGCTGAAGCTCTCCTTGCCGAAGCCGCGGCCGGGGAACTCGAAGGCGATCTCGTAGTCGGCCATGGTGCTGGCGTAGCTCTGGCTACGGTCCACCAGCTTCGACAGGTTGAAGTACTTCACGGCGTGCATGAAGACCTGGTCGAAGTGCGCCTCGTCGAGCAGCGGCGGGGGCACGAAGGCCTCGGCCTTGGCGTCCTCGACGAACTCGGGGTTCTTGGCCATCGCCGCCTGGCGATCCTCGGCCGCCTTCTTGGCGGCGTTCACCGCGTCGAAGAACTGGTGGAGGTAGAGCTTGTAGCGGCTCATGGTCGAGTTGTGGGTCCAGTAGGCCGCCTGCTCCTTGATATAGGCGGCGGCCAGCTCGGCGGCGGTCTGCGCCGGCGTCCCCTTGGCGCCGATGTTCAGGCCTTCCTTCTCCGTCATCTGCTCGGTCGGCTTGGCGTGGGTCGCCAGCTCGGTGAGCGTCTTGTCGTCGGTGCGGTCGAGCAGCTTCTTCCGCCACACCAGCAGCGGATGCTCGTCGCCCACGAACTCGGCGTCCGGCTTCGGCAGGTTCTTCTCCAAGGTCGCGAGGCGCTCGTCCTCGACCTTGTAGACCGCCTTCTTGGCCGCCTCGTAGCGGCGATCGCGCGCCTCGTTGAGCTTGCCCTGCAGGCCGGTGTCGCACGCCGTGAGGGCCATGGCGGCCATCATGATCGAAGCGAGGGCGGTCGAGGATCGATTCGCCAGAAGGCCCTGGCGCTGGTCATACTTGCGCATGTCGACTCCGGACGCGAGCGCCCACCGGGCCCGCGGAGGGCGCGACTATCGCGGCCGAGGAATTCCTTGTCAAGGTGCATGGCGGCGGCGCCGGAAGCCATTTCCACCGGGGCCGACCGCGCCCGGTTTCCGACTTCGACCGGCGGTCGCCATGCCGGGTTGCCCACGCGCCCGGCGTCGTCTATCCTTGGCCGCTGCGCCTTGGAAGGCCGGTTGGAGTGCAGACTTGCAGAGCTCTGGCGGTGCCGAGTTCCTTTGCCCTGAGTGCGAGCGTGTCTTCACGTCGGGCGACGAGCGTTGCCCGTACGACCGGACGCGCCTCGTCAACCTCGGCGCGGGGCTGGCCGGCGGCACCGTCATCGACAACCGCTACACCATCAAGCGGCTGCTCGGTAAGGGCGGCATGGGCTCGGTCTACACCGCGCGCCAGCACTCGATGGACCGCGACGTGGCCATCAAGATCATGCACCACCGCGCCGACGGCAATCAGGCGGCGGTGCAGCGCTTCTTCTGGGAGGTGCGCGCCGCGCGTCGCCTGCAGAGCCCGCACACCATCACCGTCTTCGACTTCGGCCAGACCGAGCGCGGCAGCCTCTACCTGGCGATGGAGCTCCTCAAGGGCACGACGCTCGGGCACCGCCTGTCGGTCGACGGCAAGATGCCGGTCGCCTGGGCCATGCGCGTGGCCGTGCAGATCTGCCGGAGCCTCGAGGAAGCGCACTCGGCCGGCATCATCCACCGCGACCTGAAGCCCGAGAACATCTTCCTCTGCCAGCGTGGCGCGCACCGCGACTTCGTCAAGGTCCTTGACTTCGGCGTGGCCAAGTTCCTCGACCCCGACGGCCACATGCCGCTCACGCAGACCGGCACCGTCTTCGGCACGCCGCGCTACATGAGCCCGGAGCAGGCCAACTCGGAGCGCGTCGACCCGCGCTCGGACCTGTATTCGCTGGGAATCCTCATCTACGAGATGCTGACCGGCAAGGTCCCCTTCGCCGAGGACAACCCGCTCGAGATCCTCTACAAGCACGTCCACACCAAGCCGCAGCCCCTCTTCGAGGCCGCGCCCTGGCTCGAGGTCGACAAGCGCCTCGGCGCGCTGGTGGACTCGCTGCTCGCCAAGCGCAAGGAGGAGCGCCCGGCCTCGGCGACGGTCGCGCGCGGCGAGCTCGAGGCGATGCTGCAGGGCATGCCCGACGATCCGGGCGACGTGACCAGCGAGGAGCCGGGCCCGCCGCTGCCGCCCTCGCCCAACGCGCTGGCCTCGGGCGTGAACGCGACGCAGGACGCCATCGAGGGCGTCGGCCAGCTGCGGACGACGGTGCCGACGCCGTCGCTCGGGCTGCCGGCCCGCTCCGATGGCGCCACCGCGCGCCTCGTCGGGCGCAAGAACGACCAGCAGAAGATCCGAAAGGCGCTTGACGAAGCGCTGCGGCACGGCGCGCCGAAGATGGTGTGGATCGCCGGCGAGCCGGGCATCGGCAAGCGCCGCTTCGTGCGCTGGGTCTGCGAGCTGGCGCAGAAGGAGTACCCGGCGCAGATGGCGCGCGGGCTGCGCGCCGGCGGCGTCACCGGCGACCTGGCCGAGATGCGCGCGGCCTTCGACGATCTGCTCGGCACCTCGCTGCTCGAGCGCACGGCGCTGCGCGAGCGCCTCGAGGAGCACCCGGCCTTCTCCGATCGCCTGGAGCGCGACCTCATCGAAGCGCTCTTGAACTTCCTGCGCCCGCCGCTGGCCGGCCAGACCACGACCCAGACGGTCGTCGCCGACTCGCCCGAGCTGTTCTCGGCGCTGCATCGCCTGGTCGTGCGCCTGGCCAAGCTGCACCCGCTGCTCATCGACTTCGGCTGCCTGAACGACGCCGACGCGTCGACGCGGCGCTTCCTCGAGTACCTGACGGCGGCCTTCGCGCAGACGCCGGCGCGCGTCGTCATCCTGGTGCGCGTCGACACCGGCAACGTGCGGCGCCACCAGGTGCTGCGCGGGGTCCAGGAGCTCGTCGGCTGGAAGGGCAGCCACGAGAGCCGGGTCCACGACCTCGTGGCGCTGACCCGCTTCGAGCCCTACGACTTCACCGAGTTCGCCCAGGTGCAGGGGCGCGGCTTCGGCCACCTGACGCCCTATCTATATTATCTCTCGGGCGGCAACCCGGGCGACGCCATCGAGCTCGTGAGCACCATCGAGGCCAACCCCGAGCACCTGCGCGCGGCGCGCAGCTGGAACCCGGTGGGCCAGCGCGTGGTCATCGCCGACCTGCCCTCGACGCTGGTCGACCGCGCCGAGCGTCTCCTGCAGCAGGCCGACGAGCGCGGCGGCTCGGCGCTCCAGTCGAAGGAGGCGCAGACGGTGCTGCGCCACGCGGCGCTGCTCGGCGCGTCGTTCGACGTGTCGGTGCTGGAGAAGGCGCTCGAGCGCGAGGGCAAGCCCGAGGCGCTCGACGCGGTCGAGGAGACGCTCGACGCGCTGGTGCAGTCGGGCTGTCTCCACGCCGACAAGAGCCCCGAGCGGCTGGCCTTCGAGTCGGGCATCCTGCGCGAGGTCATCCTGTCGCAGATCCGTAGCCCGCGCGTCCTGAAGAAGATCCACCAGACGGTGGCCGAGACGCTCGAGCAGCGGCCCGACAAGGCCGGCCGCGCGCTCGAGCTGGCCGCCCACTGGGAGGGCGCCGACGCGCTCGACAAGGCGCTCGAGTATCGCCTGACGCACGCGCGCGAGGCCCAGGCGGCGGGCCGCCAGGACGACGCGCTGACGACCTATCAGCTGGCGCTCGACACGCTGCAGCGCCTGATGGCGGCGAGCGGCGAGACGCCCGAGCGCGCCACCACCGAGCGCGAGATCCTGCTGGCGCTGGGACGGCTGCGCTTCTCGCTCGGCACCTACGAGCTCGCCGCCCAGGACTTCAAGGCGCTGCTCGAGCGCGCGCAGAAGAGCCAGCGGCCGCGGCAGATCGCCGACGCCGAGCTCGGGCTCGCCGAGGTGCAGGACGCGCTGGCCGAGTACGGCGCGGCGTCCGACCTCCTGAAGTCGGCGGCCGACCGCTACCGCGCGCTGAACCTGCCCGTCGAGGCAGCGCGCTGCGAGCTCCGGCGCGCGACCTCCCTCGAGCGCCGCGGCCAGACCAAGGCGGCGCGCGAGAGCTACGAGGCGGCGCGCAAGATCTTCGCGCTGCACAACGAGTCGCGTGGCCTGGCCGACACCTATCACGCGCTCGGTATGCTGTCGTTGCGCGAGGGCGACGCCGGCGAGGCGCTGCGCCAGCTCCGGCGCGCCGTCGACATGCACCGCCAGCTCGGCTCGGGCCTGCAACACGGAAAGGTCCTTTACGATCTGTCGCTGGCCGCGGCCGAGCGCCGCGAGTACGTGCTCGCGCTCGACTCGGCCACCAAGGCCCTCGACCTCTTCGATCGCGAGAAGTACCAGCTCGGCATCAGCCAGTGCCTCGGCACCATCGCGCGCTCGCTGCTCAACACGCATCGGCCGGCCGAGGCGCGCCCCTTCTTCGAGCGCGCGCTGCGCATCCGCGAGGAGCTCGGCGACCGGCGAGGCGTCGGCGAGGCGGTGGCGGCGCTGGCCTCCATCGCGCTCGAGCTCGACCAGCCCGACCGCGCGCTCGAGCTCGCCCGGCGCGCGCGCGAGCTCTACGCCGGCGTCGGCGAGTTCGTCGGCGCGGCCTCGGCGCTCCGCACCATGGGCGTCGCCGAGAGTCAGCTCGGCCGCTTCGAGAGCGCGCTGGCGCACCTCCGCGAGGCGGTCGCGACCTATCGCGGGCTGTCCAAGAAGGACGCCGACCTGTGCAGCATCCTCGAGAGCCTGGCCGATTGCCAGGAGCTCATGCAGCTGCGCGTCGACGCGCGCGACACGCTCAACGACGCGCTGGCGGTGGCGCGCGACATCCAGGCGGCGCACCACGTCGCGCACCTCGAGGCGCGCCTGCGCGTCGGCCTTCACTGAGGGGCGATAGCCTCTGAGGCGTGACACCGGGACACGCAGCGTCACGCTGGGACGTGACGTGTCACACCCTCGCGAGCTGCGACCGGCGAGCCTCGAGGAGGCTGGCGGCGCCGCGAATGTGAGCCTCGATCAAGCAGGGAGCCGCGACTCCGAGCCTCGTGGGCTCGGGAGTCGCCAGGATAAGTAGAGCTCCACCGTCGCGTGCCGGCCGTCACTCCTGGCAGGGGACGGTGGAGCTTCTCGAACTTCCTTCAGAGGAGACTCACCGAGGTGAGCGCCTCCTACCGAAGGATAGTTGAGCAAGCGTCGTGCCACGATCATCGGGAAAAGTCGATGAGGAGACGCATCGCCCGAGCGCGTTTTTGCTGGGTCTCGCCTGACCGTTTCCACGCGCGCGCGGAAAGCGGCGGACCGAGGCGATGTACAAAGGCTCTACACCCCCGACATCGCCGCCATGGCGCCTCGCATGACCGTCGGTCAGCGTACCTCGGGCCGCCCAGGACCTCTCGACGGCAAAGGTGCTTGACGATCTGCCGCGCGCGCGACCGCCCGGCCGGGCGGGTGCGACGGGTGGCTTCGCTCGACCGAGCGACGGGACGAGGCTAGGCTCCGCCCGCGCGAGCGAGCGAGAGCAGGGCGATTCGCACGCCGGTGGGGATTGGCCCCACACCGCGCGCGTCAGGCGGAGGGAGCGGAATGCGAGTCTTGGTGGTCGGTGCCGGAGCGGTGGGGATCTCGTACGGCTGGTACCTGAAGCAGGGAGGCGCCGAGGTCACCTTCATGGTGAAGGCCAAGTACGCCGACGCGCTGCGCCAGGGCTCGACGGTCTACTTCCCGCGGCGCCGCGGCGTGCGCGAGCCGGTGCGCTTCGACGGCTACGAGGTCATCGCCGAGAACGCCGAGGTCGCAGCTCGGAGCTGGGATCAGGTGTGGCTGTGCATGTCGTCGCCGGCGCTCCGCTCGGCCTGGCTCGAGCCCTTCCTCGAGGCGCTCGGCCGCTCGCCGGGCGGGGATCAGGCGACGCTGGTGATGCTGCAGCCGGGCGCCGAGGACCGCGAGTACCTGGCCGCGCGCTTCCCGCGCGAGCGGCTCGTCGGCGGCCTCATCACCCTCATCGCCTACCAGTCGCCGCTGCCCGGCGAGGCGCCGCATCCGGACGGCATCGCCGTCTACATCCCGCCGCTCACCAAGTTCCCGGTGCGCGGGCCGGCGCTGCGCGCGCGCGCGGTGGCCGACGCCATCAGCCGCGGCGGCTGGAAGGCGAAGGTGCTGGGCGAGCTCGAGGAGAAGGGCGGCGAGCTGGCCGGGGCCGTCCTGCAGACGCACATCGTGGCGCTCGAGGGCGCCCACTGGAAGTTCGCTGAGCTCTTCCGCTCGCCGCTGCGCAAGCTCGCCTGCGCGGCCGCGCGCGAGGGCATGGTCATCTTCGCCGCCAACAAGGGGCAGACGCCGCCGTTCTCGCGCGTGTTCGTCCGGCCTTGGCTGATGGGCCTCTTCCTGCGGCTGGCGCGCTGGAAGCTGCCCTTCGATTTCGAGGTCTACCTCGAGTACCACTTCACCAAGGTGCGCGATCAGACCATCGAGGGGCTGTCGAACACCATCGCGCTCGGCGACCGCTTGAAGCGGCCGACCGAGGCGCTGGGCGACCTCGAGGCGGCGGTCTTCAAGACCGGCTCATGAGCGCGCGGAGGCCTTCCGGGTCGTCGACGTGGAGCCAGTGCCCGGCGTCGGGCAGGACCTCGACCTCGAGCCCGGCGATGCCGTCGAGGACGGCGATCTCCGCGGGTCCGAAGCGATCGGAGCGACCGCCGCGCACGGCGCGGATGCGCAGGCCGTCGCCGCCCGCGGCCGTCGCCGCCGAGGTCGCGCGCACGAAGTCGCTGAGGTCGCGCGCGAAGTAGTCGGCGAGCAGCGCCTCGATGCAGTCGAGGTCGAACTTCCAGCGGTAGCCGTCCGCGGTCGAGCCGCGCACGTTGGTCGTCATCCACTGGGCGAGGCCTTCGGAGAGGCCGGCCCGGCGGAGCGCAACGGCCACCTCGGCGCGGCCGGGCAAGGGCTCGCCGAGCGCGCGCAGCGCGGCGATGACGCGGGCTATCTCCTCGCGGGCCGCGCTGCCCGGCGGGGTCGGGCCGAGCGGCGTGTCGAGGAACCACACCTCGCGGAGGGTCGTCGCGCGCTGCGCCAGCTCGAGCACGACCTTGCCGCCGAAGCTGTGGCCGTAGGCCTTGTCGAAGCGCACGCCGAGGTGCGCCTCGAGCCGCAGCAGATCGTCGGCGCAGGCGGCCAGCGTGTGCGGCGGCTCGGGGGCGGGCCCGGCCCCGGGCGAGCCCGCCAGCGTCGACTCGCCGTGGCCGCGGAGATCGACCAGCACCCAGCGGTAGGCGGCCGCGCGCGGATCCTCGACGAGGCGCCGGACGAAGCCGCGCCAGTTCGACGCGCTGCCGAGGATGCCGTGGACGACCAGCGCCGTCCGGGTCGGAGCGGCGCCCGGCGCGACCACGTCGAGGTGCGCCGGGACGAACCCGCTCGCGGCCGTCACCGCGGCGGCTCGCCGAGGTCGGCGGCGACGCGCGCGGTGGCGCCGGCCAACAGGTGGGTGATCTGATCGACGAAGCGCGACGGGTCCTCGACGCGGTTCCCCTCGCTCAGCACCGCCTGCGCGTAGAGCACCTCGATCCAGCCGGCCAGCTCCTCGTGCGACGGCGCCTTCTCGGCGATGTGGGCCAGGTTCTGGATCATCGGGTGGCCGGTGTTCACCTCGAGGATGCGCTTCGGGCCGGCGAAGTTCGGCTGCGTGGCGCGCAGCATGCGCTCGACGGTCGGGTGTACGCCGCCGTCGGCGACGACCAGGCACACCGGCGAGGTCGTGAGGCGCGAGCTCTCGCGCACCTCGGACACGCGGTCGCCGAGGATCTCCTTGAAGCGCAGCATGAGGGCCATGGCGACGGCCTTGTCCTCGCTCGAGAGCTTGTCGGCCTCCGGGTGCTCCACCGGCTCGAGCGGCAGGTCGGCCTTCATGGCCGAGACGATCGGCGTCCCGTCGAACTCGCCCAGGCCCTCGACCGCCCACTCGTCGATGGGGTCGGTGAGGAACAGGACCTCGTAGCCGCGCGACTGCAGCGCCTCGAGGTGCGGGCTCCGCGCCGCCGCCTTCTCGTTCTCGGCGATGACGAAGTAGATCGACTTCTGGCCCTCGGCCATGCGCGCCTTGTAGTCGGCGAGCGAGACCCAGCCCGACTCGGCGCCGAGGTCCAGGTCGAGCGTCCGCGTCGAGCGGAAGCGGCACAGGCGCGCGATGCGGTCGCGGTGGTCGGGCGCCGAGTGCAGGCCCTCCTTCAGCACCGCGCCGAAGCCGCGCCAGAACGCGAGATAGTCGGCGGGCTTGTCGCTCGCCATCTTCTCGAGCATCTCGATGGCCTTCTTGGTGACCTGCTTCTGGATGAAGCGCACCAGCGCCGAGTCCTGGAGCAGCTCGCGCGACACGTTGAGCGGCAGGTCGTCCGAGTCCACCACGCCTCGGATGAAGCGCAGGAACATCGGCAGGAGCTCCTTCACCTCGTCCATGATGAAGACGCGCTTCACGTAGAGGCGGACGCCGTGGCCCTGCTCCCAGGCGTAGAGATCGACCGGCGGGCGCTTGGGCGCGAAGAGGATGCCGTCGAAGACCTTCTGCCCCTCGACCTTGAAGTGGATGTGCCCGAGCGGCGCCTCCCAGTCGTGGGTCAGGTGCTTGTAGAAGTCGGTGTACTCCTCGGCCGGCACCTCGCTCGGCGAGCGCTGCCAGAGCGCCTTGGCGCGGTTCACCTGCTCCCACTCGAGCGTCTTCTCGGGCGTCTTGCCCGACTCCTCGCCGCCGTCGTCGTCGCCCGCCGGGGCCTTCTGCCAGCGCTCGACCTGCAGCTCGATCGGATGCGAGATGTAGTCCGAGTAGCGCACCACCAGGTCCTTCAGCTTCCAGCTCGAGACGAACTCCTTCTTGTCGTCGCGCACGTGGAGGATGACCGTCGTGCCGGCGTGGTCGCGCTCGGCGGGCTCGAGCGTGAAGTCGCTCTCGCCGGCCGAGGTCCAGCGCCAGGCCTCGTTCGTGCCGGCGCGGCGCGACACCACCTCGACCTTGTCGGCCACGAGGTAGGCCGAGTAGAAGCCCACGCCGAACTGGCCGATGAGGTTCAGGCCGCCGCCCTTGCCGGCCTCCTGGAGCGCCGAGAGCAGCGCGCGCGAGCCCGAGTGCGCCACGGTCCCGAGGTTCTTCTTGAGCTCGTCGTGGGTCATGCCGATGCCGCTGTCGGCGATGGTGATGGTGCCCGCCTCGGCGTCGGCCGAGATGCGCACGCGGCGCGGCTCGGAGTCGGCCAGCGACGGGTCGGTGAGCGCCTCGAAGCGCAGCTTGTCGAGCGCGTCGGACGCGTTGGAGATGAGCTCGCGGAGAAAGATCTCCGGGTTCGAGTACAGCGAGTGGATGACGAGCCGGAGGACCTGGCTGACCTCGGCTTCGAAGCGGTGCGTTTCGACGGCGGACATGTGTTTCCTCTGGTGGTCGCGATGCCTGCCGGCAGCCCGGATGTGGCCGAGCGCATGGCATGGACGGCGCGCGATGGCATACGCACTTGCCCAGGGGAGTCAAGCCGTCCTAGGTATGCGCGACCCGAGGAGATGCCCATGCCGCCGCTCTCGCCGCTGCCGAACACCCCCGAGGCTCCCCTGCCCTCGGCCCCGCTCGCCCTGCCGTTGCCGGCCGACACGACGCTCATGATCGTCGACGTGCAGGAGCGGCTCCTGCCCGCGATGCCGGCCGAGGAGCAGCCGCTGATCCTGAAGCACCTCGACAACCTGGTGGCGCTCTTCGGCGACATGGGCGGCCGCATCGTGTGCTCGGAGCAGTACCCGAAGGGCCTCGGGCCGACCGTCGCGCCGCTCGCCGCGGCGCTGGCCGCCATCGCCGACCCGGGCCGCGTGAGCCGCCTCGAGAAGGTCGAGTTCTCGGTCATGCAGTGCCCGGCCGTGGCCGCGCTGGGCGACGCCATCGCGCGCGACGTCGTGCTCACCGGCATGGAGACGCACGTGTGCGTGCTCCAGACCGGGCTCGATCTGCTGGCCCGCGGCCATCGCGTGTGGGTGCCGTTCGACGCCGTCGCGTCGCGCAGGGCCGCCTATCGCGAGAACGGCCTCGCCCTGCTCCAGCGCGCCGGCGCCGTCATCGTCAACACCGAGAGCCTCGTCTTCCGCGCGCTCGGCCGCGCCGGCACCGACGTCTTCAAGAAGTTCTCGGCGCGCATTCGCTGAAGGACTGTCGACGGATCAGCGCTCGGCGTTGCCGGGGTCGGCCGTCGCGCGCGCCTCGCCGCTGCCGTCGCAGGCCTGGCACGCCAGGCGCCCGGCGCCGGCGCACACCTCGCAGGCCACGCGGCCGCGGCGCTCGGCGCTCGGCGTGTCGCTCGAGTCGACGACGCGGCGGATCTCCGAGGTCGCCGAGGCCTGACAGAGGCACGGCCGCGGCACCTCGCCGCGCCCGCGGCAGGTGGGGCAGCGCTTCGAGTCGATGGGGCGCGTGGCGAGGCGCGCCGTGCAGTCGGGATCGGGGCAGGCCACGAGCACGGTGCCGCGGCCGGCGCAGGTCGGGCACGGCGCGTCGCCGGCGCCGTTACAGCCGGGGCAGCGCACCGAGCGCTCGCCGCGGCACACCGGGCAGGCGTGGCGCGTCAGCGCGCGCAGCGCGTCGGCGGCCGCGAGGCGCACGCCGATGTGGCGCGTGATGCGGCCGTGGGCGGCGTCCTCGAGCCACAGCGCCAGGTGCTCGACGCGGAAGGTGGCGATGAGGCCAATCCTCTGCGGCAACAGATCGGGCGGCGTCTCCTCGACCAGCTGATCGAGGCGCAGCGCGATCTCGGGGCTGGCGTGCTGGAGCTGCAAGAGCAGCCACGGCTCGAGGCCCTCGATGGTCAGCGACTGGGCCATGCCGATGGCGTCGACGATGGCCGCGCGCGACGGGATGAGGCCGTGGCGCGCCAGGCCCTCGCGCGCCGCCTGGCTCACGCGGTACTCGGCGTCGACGGCCAGCACGATGAGGCGATCGACCGCGGCGCGCGTGGCCTCGCGCCAGTGCCCGAGCGCCAGCGCCGCGCCCTGGCGCGACTCCCACCAGCCCTCGTGCATCAGCCGATCGATGACCTCGAGGCCGTCCTCGGCGAAGGCCGCCAGCGCCGCGGCGACCAGATCGCGGTCCTCCTGGAACGGGCTCTGGAAGCCGGTCGCGACCGCCTCGGCCGCGGCGCGCGTGCCGATCCACGCGAGCCCCTGGAAGGCGGTCTTCCGGACGTCGTCGTCCTCTTCGCCGAGCTGGCGCTGCAGCGCGTGGATGGCTGGCTCGAGCTCGTCGTCGGGCGGGCGCGTCGGCCGCACCATGGCCTGGCACGCCGCCTCGCGGGCGCGCCAGCCCCACTCGTGGGTCTCGAGCTCGGCGGCCAGGCCGTCGACGCCGACCGTCGCCAGCCCGCGCACGAAGCGCGCGCGATGCGGGACCGCCTGCCACGTGTGATCGACCGCGCGCAGCACCGCCTCGAGCCCGCCGCGTGCGGCCAGCGCGCGCTCGACGTCGAGGCGCGCCGCCCCGAGCGCGCCCTCCTGATCGGGCGTCGGCGCGAAGCCCGGCACGCGCGCCAGCACCTCGATGACCTCGCTGCGGAAGACGTGCCCGCCGAGGCGCAGCGCGCCGATGAGCGTCGCCGGGTCGAGGTCGTTCGGGTGCTGGAGGAGGTCCTTGGCGCGGCGCCCGGCCAGGGCCTGGAGCGTCTTCTCGCGCGCCGTGCGCGCCTCCCAGCCGCGCTGGGCCAGGGCCTCCATGGCCGCGAGCCGCACGTCCTCGTCGGGATCGGACAGGACGTCGATGAGCACCTGGGTCGCCTCTTCGGCGGCCGAGGCGGGCAGCGTCGCGAGCACGTCGCAGGCGGCGCGGCGCCGCTTCCAGCTGCCGCGCGCCAGCGTACGGCGGATGCCGGCCAGCGCCGCCGAGCCGGCCTCGCGCGCGCGCTCGATGGCCTCGGGCAGCTCCTCGGTCGGGCGATAGAGGAGCGCGTGGCCGGCCAGCTCGTCGGCCGACGGCGAGGTGCCGGTGAGGTCGTGCAGCGCGCCGAGCGCGGCCAGACGCGAGCTCTCCTGCGTGTCGGTGAGGCCCGAGGTGCGCAGCGCGAAGACCACCTCGTGCGCCTTCCGGCGCGCGATGGCGCGCGCGGCGCCGGCCCGGGCCGACGGGTAGTAGCGCGTCTCGAGCGCGCCGAGGAGGTGCATCACCTGCTCGGGTCCGGCGATGGCGCAGTAGTCGTCGACGGCGTCGTCATCGGCCCACTTCAGGCGCCGGCGGTAGAGCTCGGCCAGGCGCTCCGCCAGGGCGCGCGCGTTGAGCTCGCGGAGCGACGCCGCGACGGTGCTCTCCAGCGCGCGGTAGCGGCGCGCGGCGTCGAGGAGACGCGGCCCGTCGGCGTGGCTGCCGATGCGCCCGATGGCCTCGACGATGGCGCGCCGCAGCGCCGCGTTGGGGATCTCCAGCGCCCCGAGCAGTGCCTCGCGGGCCGGCGCGCGGCGGTCGAGCGGCACGTGGGTCGCGAGCTCGACCAGGTGATCCGAGTCGCCCGACCACAGCGCCACGCGCAGCCGATCGATGTCGTCGCGCGCCAGCGCCGAGGCCGGCAGCGCCACCACCTCGGCGCTCACGTCGGTGGCCTCGCCGGCCACGTGCGGCCGCGCCTTGAAGGTCGAGCCGGCCGACACCAGCGCGCGCCGGACGGCCACGTCGGGGTGGTCGGCCCAGGCGCGCCCGAGGTGCTGGCGCAGCTCGGCCGGTACGCGCTCGGGTCCTGCTCGCAGGCGCTCGAGCACCGTCAGGATGACCATGGCCGAGCGCTCCTCGGCGAGGTGCTCGAGCAGCTCGTGGGGCAGGTCGCCGGGCGGCCGGATCGGCGTCACCGACGGTGCCGGCGCCTCGACGCCGGCCTGGAACCACGCCGAATAGAGGCGCTGCGCGCACGGCCGGTGGCCGGTCGGCCACGCGCACGGCGCCGGCGGCCAGGCACTGCTGCATGGCCTCGAGCGGCAGGCGCGACAGGAAGCGCAGCGCCACGATGGCGTCGTCGACGGTCGCCAGACCCACGTCGATGGCGGTCTGGAGCACGTCACCGGACGACAGCCCGAGCGTCGTCGCGACCACCACCGCGGTGCGCAGCGCCTGCCCCCAGACCGGCGCATCCAGCACGGCGCGGCGCGACCAGTGCGCCAGCAGCCGGAGCCCCTCGGTCGTCAGACCATCGCCGAGACCTCTGAGGAGAGCCGTCTCGGTCGGGCCCTCGGGGCGTCCCGTGGGCCAACACCTCGCGCACCAGCGCGCGCGCCCCAGGTCGCCGAGCCGCGCCGCGCGCCCGACGGCGAACGCGACCAGCGCCGCCGTCTCGAGGTCGGGCGGCTTCTTCAGCGCCTCGGCCTGATCGATCGAGAGCGGCAGGACGCCGGTCAGCACCAGCACCGTCGCGCTCACGAGCCGGCGGTCGCCGTGCGACCGCTCGATGTCGAGCCACAGCCGATCGAGCGTGGCCGCGTCGCGCTGTCCGCCGACGAGCGCGTCGCCGATGGCGCGCGCACCCGCGGCGAGCCCGTTCAGGCGCGCGACGGCGTGGTCGAGCGAGGCCTCGACGCCGCGCGCCGCGGCCGGTCCGAGGACGACCATGGCCAGCGCGCGCGCCAGGATCATCGGCCAGCGCCGCCTCTTCCTCCGCCAGCGCGAAGTGCGGCGCGCGCGCACACAGCGGCCACACGGCACCGACCGCGCGCGAGACGAGCTCGGAGAAGTCTGGCCCGGTGCTGCCGGATGCGGCGTCCATCGGTCCACCAAGGACCATGGATGGGGCTCCTGGGTCAATTGACCCCAAGGCGCCGTCCGCGGTCGCCGAGCGGGGCCGCGGGGAGCGCGACGTCAGGCCGGGAGGAGCGGCCGCAGCGGCCTCGGCGGCCGGCGCGGCGAGCGGGTTCGGCTCGCCGCGGACGAGGCGCGACTGGATGACGTCCTCGTCGAAGCGCACGCCGTTCAAGCGCACGCAGATGTAGAAGTCGTTCCGGCTGTGGCGCGCGAGCATGTCGTCGATGATGGGGTGCGCGCGCTCGGGCTCGATGCGCGTCACGGCCTCGACGTCCTCGTTGATGGCGCGCACGTGCGTGACGATGTCGCGGTACATCTGCGCGTGGGCCTCGTTCCAATGGATGATGACGAGGTTCGCGAAGAGCTCGTGACCGGGGTCGGCGAAGATCTCCTTCTGGGCGATCTGGCGGAGCCGACCGCGCCCCAGCTGCTCCGGGCGGTAGCCCTTGAAGTAGCGGAAGTGGAAGGCCTTATCGGCCTTCGCAAGCTCCGACACCACGCGCTTGGGGTTCACGTGGCGGAGGATGTCGTCGAAGTGCTCTTGGACCGAGCGAAGGGCTTGGATGGGCATCAGGCCTCCCTGCCGGGCGGGCCTCGGCCGCCATCGGACCGCGGGAAGGTGGACGAAAGCGCGATCGTGATCAAGCCGTTTCGTGGTAGGTCGCCCCCTCATCGCGCGACTTTCTCACCCGCGGCCGTCAGCGCGAGGAGGCCGGATGCTCGCTCGCATGCTCGATTCCAACCTGGATCTGCGCGGTCGCCGCGCGGTCGTCACCGGCGCCTCGAGCGGCATCGGTCGCGCGCTGGCGCTCGAGCTCGCGCGCGAGGGCTGCGACCTCGTCGTCGCCGCGCGCCGCGAGGACCGGCTCGACGAGCTGGCGAAGGAGCTCGTCGCCCTCGGCGTGCGCGCCGAGCTCGTCGCCGTCGATCTGGCCGCGCCCGGCGGCGTCGATCGCCTGGTCGCGGCCGCCACCAGCGCGCCCGTGCACGTGCTCGTCAACAACGCCGGCGTGGGTCTCTACGGGCCTTTCCGCGATCAGTCGTGGGCCGAGAAGCGCGCCGTCCTGATGCTGAACGTCGTGGCGCTGACCGAGCTCACGCATCACTTCGTGGGCCACATGCTCGCGCACGGGCAGCCGTCGGGCATCCTCAACGTGTCGTCGATCTCGGCCTTCCAGGCGACCCCGAGCTTCGCCGTCTACGGCCCGTCGAAGAGCTACGTGCGCGACTTCTCGGAGAGCCTGGCCTACGAGCTCGCCGACGCCAACGTGCGCGTGACCTGCCTCTGCCCGGGCGGCACCGTCACCGAGTTCAGCGACCACGCCGGCCAGACCCTGAAGGGCGTGGCCGAGCACGTCATGATGGACGCCGAAGACGTCGCGCGCATCGGCATCCGCGCGCTGCGCCGCGGCCGGAGGACGGTCGTGGCCGGCGGCGTGAACAAGGTCAGCACCCTCGTCACGCGCTTCATGCCGCGGCGCGTGTCGGCCTGGATGGCCGACTTCGCCATGCGCCAGGCGGTCGACGTCGCCGATCCCACCAAGCGCGACTGAAGGACCGTCGAATCGACGGCCCCGCCGTACTCGAGCTGCCGTGATCGACTCAGACGGCGTCGGCCCATCGAGTTCTCGACGGCCTTCGCGCGGCTTCAGAGCGCGTGGCGGATGGGATCGAGGACGCGCTCGACCAGGCCGGGCACGGCGGCGTTGGTCGGGTGCCCTTCCAGCTCGTCGGCCAGCGCGCGCACGCGACCGAGCCCGGCGGCGATAGCGCCGACGTCGTGGAGGATGCCGAGCGCCTCGCCGATGAGCTCGGGCGTCGTCTCGGCGCGCGGCAGGCGGATGATCGCCAAGAGGCGCGCGACCGCGTCCGGACGCGTCGCGGCGCGCTCCGCAGCCCACGCCACCGGCCAGCTGATCTTGCCCTCGGCGATGTCGGTGGCCGGCACGTCGCGCTGCTTGTCGCCGATCAGATCGAGCAGGTCGTCCTGGAGCTGGAAGAAGAGCCCGAGCTGCGCGCCGTACGTGCGAGCGCGCGCCACCTCGACCGTGGGCCGCCCGGCCAGGTGGGCCGAGGCCAGGAAGCAGGCCGAGAAGAGCGCCCCGGTCTTGCCCGTCGACATGCGATCCCACATGGCGGTGGTCGGGCTCGGGTGGGTCTGCAGCTCGAACTCGAGCGCCTGGCCGGCCACGATGTCGAGGATGGCGAGGTTCACGTCGCCGATGATGTCGGCGCCGCGCGCGGTGCGGAGCACGTGGGCCATGCCGAGGAAGAGCAGCGTCGTGCCGACGTTCACGGCCTGCGGCATGCCGAAGCGCGCCCACACCGTGGGCCGGCCGCGGCGATGGGTGTCGCCGTCCTGCACGTCGTCGTGGACGAGCGTGCCGTTGTGGATGAGCTCGAAGGCCGCGCCGAGGTCGTAGGCGATGGCCGGGTCGGCGCCGAGGTTGGCGACGATCCAGGGCGGCAGGAGCCCGCGCAGGCGCTTGCCGCCGGTCTCGAGGTGGTAGCGCGCGGCCTCGAAGAGGATGCCCTGGCCCTCGACCGAGGCCATGAGGCGCTCTTCGAGGATGGGCAGGAAGCGAAGCCGCGCCGCCTCGAACCCGATCGCCTCCGGTCCGCCTTCGACGCTGGACGACCGCATGCTCAGGCCTCGTCCCCCACCTGGAGGCCCTGCCCCGGGAACTGGATCGCCAGGCGTGTGAAGCCGAGCTCGCGCGCGCCGGCCTCGGCTCGCTCGAGCGCCTGCGGGTCCTCCGATAGCGCCCACACCGAGTCGCCGCCGCCGGCGCCCGCGGTGCGCGACGCAGCCGGCGTCCTCGATGGCGCCGGCCAGCTGCAGCGTGCCGCCCGAGAGGATGCCGATGTCGCCCAAACGATCGAGCACGCCGAGCCCTCCTGCGTCTGCGCGCAGGCGGTCAGGATGCGCTCGACGTCGCCGGCTCGGAAGGCGTGGACGAGCTCTTCGGTCTCGACCGCGAGAGCGGATCGAGGCACGCATCCAGCGTGTCCGGATCCTCCTCGCGGCCAGGCCGCGACGCGCGTCAGCATGCCGGAAGCCGTCGACGAGCTGCGGCGCGCCTTGAAGACGGCGCTCGTAGAGCCCCTTCTGGCCAGCCGATGCGCTCGACGCGCGGCGGGTTGGTGCCCGGTCCGGGCGTGAAGATGGTGACGCCGCCGACCAGGCACGCCGCCACGTCGTAGCCGCTGCCGCGGCCGCCCTGGGCCGCGCGGTGGGCGGCGATGATGGGCACCGAGATCGGGCGGGGTGTGGTTGCCGGCCAGGCGATGGAAGGCCGGCGAAGGCCGCCACGCACAGCGCCGCGGAGGTGCCGAGCCCGGGCTTGTTGGCGCCCGTCCCGATCTGCGAGCGCACGACGAGGCGGCCGCGCGCGGAGCGCCCGGCACGCGCGCAAGCGCCTCGGCCAGGAACGGGGCGTGCACCTGCGCCAGCGGCGCATCGACCAGGCCCACGCCCTCGAGGTCGCCGCGCCAGCCGCCAGGCCGGCTCGGCCTCGACCTCGACCGTGACGCGTTGGTCGACCGACACCGCCAGCGCCGGGTTCCGCGCTCGACGACGACGTACTCGCCGGCCAGCATGAGCTTGCCAGGTGCGCTCGCTCGGATCACGCGCTCTCCGTCTTCGGCGCAGTCTCCGTCCGGGCTCGTTTTGCGGGTCAACGGTGAGCTGTCCTCGACAAGATCGTTGTCGCCGGTCGTCGAGGATGGCCTTCACCGGGGTGAGTTCGGCGGAGGAACGCCGACGCCGGTGATGCTCGTCAACGGCTGGCGACCTTGTTGCAGGTCCTCCGGGCGGCAGAAGACCTTGACGTTGGGCCCGGCGTCGAGCGTCGCGCCGCAGACGATGCCGTCCCGGCGCAGCGCCTCGACCTCGCGCAGAACGGCCAACGACGCGGGCTGCCAGTAGAAGACCGGCGGGTCGGCGGCCATCCCCGAGGCGTGCATGCGCCAGGTCGACAGCTCCATCGCGTGCAGCACCGCCTCGAAGTCCTTCTCCTGGACGGTGGCGACCGCGCGGTCGAAGGTCGAGCACGCCTGCGCCACCCAGGCTCCGTAGTAGGGCGAGGTCTGCGCCGTGTGGTTCATGCCGTCGCGCGATCCGACCGCCTTCCGACCCGCGCTGATGACGGCGATGACGACCTCGACCGGCAGGTGGTCGGGCGGCGCGACCGGCGTCGCGGCCGGCCCGTCCCAGGCGACCCAGCCGCCGAAGATGCTGCGCGCGGCACTGCCCGAGCCGATGCGCGCCAGGCGCGACAGGAGCGTCGCGTCGGCCGCGTCGGCCGGATCGAGGCCAGCGCAGCGACCGGCGGCGGTAGCGAGCGCGGCCATGCCCGAGGCCGACGAGGCCAGGCCGGCCGCGGTCGGCACGTGGTTGACGCTGATGACCTCGAAGGGCGCGGCCACGTCGGCCGCGCGGCGCAGCGCGTCGAGCAGCGCCACGGCGCGGGCCTGCTCCTCGCCGACCAGCGCCTTGCCGTCGAGGCTCACGCGATCGGCCTCGAGCTCGGGCGCGAAGCGGGCCCACGTCTCGGTGTAGAGGCCGGCCAGGGTCAGCGACAGGCTCGGCACCGCCGGCAGGTTCACGTCGTCGGCGCTCTTGGCCGGCGCCTTCCCCCAGTACTCTACGAGGCTGATGTTGACGTTGGCGCGGGCCTCGGCCCAGCCCTCGAAGAGCAGGTCGCGGCTCACGAGCTCACCCCGGCGAAGAAGACGCTCGGCGCCCTCGAGCACCCGATCGAGCTCGGCCTCGGCCGGCGCGAGCACGAGGATGGCGCCGCCGAAGCCGGCGCCGGTGACCTTCGCGCCGAGCGCACCCGCGGCGCGCGCGCGGCCGACGAGCGCCTCCTGGCGCGCGTCGACGACGCCGACCTCGGCGAGCAGCGCGTGGCTCTCGTCCATGAGCCCGCCGACGATGCGATCGCCGGCGGCCGGGTCGGCGTTCGCGGCCGAAGCCGGGCCGAGGGCGGCCAGGGCGCGCGCCACGAGGTCGGCGGTCGCGGCCACCATGGCCTCGAAGCGCGCGCGCTGCGCGGCGGCCCACGCCCCGACGGCGGCGACGGCCTCGCGCGTCGAGCGCGTGCGCGGCACGGTGGCCACCCACAGCGGCGGCACGCGCACGTCGAGGCGGGTGACCGCGCCGCGCTCGAAGAGAATCGGGACCTCGTAGCTCACCACAGCGTCGTCGATGCCGCTCGGGCGGCCGTGGGTCAAGTGCTCGAGGTCGTGGGCGCGCGCGCGGACGCGCTCGGGATCGCGCTCGCCGAAGGCGCGGACCAGCGCCACCGCGAGCGCCGCCGAGCTGCCGAGGCCGGCCGCCATGGGCAGCGACGCGGTGACCTCCGCGCCGACCCGGCTCGGGTCGTGGCCGAGGCGCGCGATCATGGCCGAGACGATGGCGTCGGCTCCCACCGGTGCCGCGGACGTCGCCGGCGCGTCGGGTGCCGCGGACGTCGTGGGCGCGTCGGGCGAGACGAGCGTCACCGTCACCGTGCGGCTCCGGATCGGCACCGCGAGGGCAGGCGCACCGTGCACGACGAAGTGCTCGCCGAGCAGGATGGCCTTGCCACACGCGGTACCGCGGCCGCCGAGCGGAGGCTCGGGCGTCAGCGGCACCGCGGGCGGCTCCTTCAGCTGCAGCCCGTCGTCGACCCGCAGGTCGCGCACTTCAGGCAGGTGCCGTTGCGGACGAGCGTCATGTGCCCGCACTCGGGGCAGGCGTCGCCCTCGTAGCCCTTCAAGCGCGCGATCGAGGCCGCCGAGCTGCCCGTGTTGCCACTGTCGCTGCCCACCGTCTGGAGCCCGTCCGCACTGATGATCGGCCGCGGCTGCGGACCGGTCGGCGTGGTCATGCGACGGATGCCCGAGCCGTTGAGATCGATGCGCTCCGAGCGCGGGTGGTGCGCGTTGGCGGCGGCCTCGGCCACGTCGTCGACGCCCGGCCCGCCCGCCAGATCGGCCGGCTTCACCTGCGCGAGCTCGTGGCGACCGAGGTAGGTCACGGCCAGCTCGCGGAAGATGTAGTCGATGATCGAGGTCGTCATCTTGATGTAGGGGTTCCCCTGCACGATGCCGTTGGGCTCGAAGCGCGTGAAGAGGAACGCGTCGACGTACTTCTCGAGCGGCACGCCGTGCTGGAGCCCGAGCGACACCGCGATGGCGAAGCAGTTCATCATGCTGCGGAAGGCGGCGCCCTCCTTGTGCATGTCGAGGAAGATCTCGCCGAGCGCGCCGTCCTCGTACTCGCCGGTCCGGAGGTACACGTTGTGCCCGCCGATGACCGCCTTCTGCGTATAGCCGGCGCGGCGGAACGGCAGGCGCCGACGCCGCGCGACCCAGTTGTCGACGACACGCTCGGCCTGCTCGGCCGGGCTCACCGGGGCCGCGGCCACCGGCTGCGGCTCGTCGGCCACCGGCGTCTCGTCCTCGACCACGGTCGCCAGCGGCTGCGACAGCTTCGAGCCGTCGCGGTAGAGGGCGTTGGCCTTCACGCCGAGCTTCCAGCTCAACATGTAGGCCTGCTTCACGTCCTCGACCGAGGCCTCGTTGGGCAGGTTGATGGTCTTCGAGATGGCGCCCGACAGGAACGGCTGGGCCGCCGCCATCATGCGGATGTGGGCGTCGGCGCCGATGAAGCGCGTGCCGTAGCGGCCGCACTTGTTGGCGCAATCGAAGACCGCGAGGTGCTGCGACTTGAGGCCCGGCGCACCCTCCACCGTCATGCGGCCGCAGATGACGTCCGAGGCGGCGCGGATCTGCGCCTTGTCGAAGCCGAGCGCAGTCAGGAGATCGAAGCCTGGCTTCTCGATGGTGTCCTTCGAGTAGCCCAGCACGTTGATGAGGAACTCGTCGCCGACGACCCAGCGGTTGAACGCGAACTGGAGCTCGAAGGCGCGCTCGAGCTCGGCCTCGATGCGGTCCAGAACGTCGGTGGTGAGGCCCTTGCCGACCAGCGCCTCGCGGTTGATGTGCGGCGCGCCGGTGAGCCGACCCGTGCCGCGGCAGTACTCGACGATGGCGTCGGTCTGCGACTGGCTGTAGCCGAGGCGCACGAGCGCCTCCGGCACGGCCTGGTTGATGAGGCGGAAGTAGCCGCCGCCGGCCAGCTTCTTGAACTTGACGACGGCGAAGTCGGGCTCGATGCCGGTCGTGTCGCAGTCCATCACGAGGCCGATGGTGCCGGTCGGCGCGATGACGGTGACCTGCGCGTTGCGGTAGCCGTGGAGCTCGCCGAGCTTCAGCGCTTCGTCCCACGCACGGCGCGCCGCGAGCAGGAGGTCCTTCGGGCAGTGGCTCGGGTCGAGCGCCACCGGCGGGATCGAGAGCCCTTCGTAGTCGCTCTCCTTGGCGTGGAAGGCCGCGCGCCGGTGGTTGCGGATGACCCGCAGCATGCCGTCGCGGTTCTTGGCGAAGCCGGGGAACGGGCCGAGCTCCTTGGCCATCTCGGCCGAGGTCGCGTAGGCGACGCCGGTCATGATGGCGGTGAGCGCGCCGCAGATCGAGCGCGCCTCCTCCGAGTCGTAGGGGATGCCCTGCACCATGAGGAGCGTGCCGACGTTGGCGTAGCCGAGGCCGAGGGTGCGGAACTCGTACGACAGCTCGGCGATGCGGCGCGACGGGAACTGCGCCATGAGCACCGAGATCTCGAGCACCACGGTCCAGAGGCGGATCGAGTGCTGGTAGGCCTCGATGTCGAAGCTACCGTCCGCCTTCCGGAACTTCATGAGGTTGGCCGACGCCAGGTTGCACGCCGTGTCGTCGAGGAACATGTACTCGGAGCACGGGTTCGACGCGTTGATGCGGCCGCTCTCGGGGCACGTGTGCCACTCGTTGATGGTCGTGTCGAACTGGATGCCCGGGTCGGCGCAGCTCCACGCGGCGTGTCCGATCTGGTCCCAGAGGTCGTTCGCCTTCAGCGTCTTGGCGATCTTGCGGTCGGTGCGGCGCACGAGATCCCAGCGACCCTGCGTCTCGACGGCGCGCATGAACGCGTTGGTGACGCGCACCGAGTTGTTCGAGTTCTGGCCGCTGACGGTGAAGTAGGCCTCGGAGTCCCAGTTCGTGTCGTACTCGGGAAAGTAAAGCGACTTGACGTTCTGGGCGCCGAGCTGGAGCGTCCGCTGGATGTAGTTCTCGCTGATGCCGGCCATGCGCGCCTCGCGCACGACGCGGGCCAGCGCCGGGTTGACGGCGGGCTTGTGGCTCTCGCCGTTCATGCCCTTCTTCTTGCCGTCCTGCACCGCCGCCAGGATGGCGTTCAAGTGCCGGTTGTGGAGGCGCGAGCCGAGGACGAGGCTCGCGACCTTCTGCTCCTCCTGCACCTTCCAGTTGATGTAGCTCTCGATGTCGGGGTGATCGACGTCGAGCACGACCATCTTGGCCGCGCGCCGCGTGGTGCCGCCCGACTTGATGGCGCCCGCCGCGCGGTCGCCGATCTTGAGGAAGGACATGAGGCCGCTCGAGCGCCCACCACCCGAGAGCTTCTCGCCCTCGCCGCGCAGCGCCGAGAAGTTGGTGCCGGTGCCCGAGCCGTACTTGAAGAGGCGCGCCTCGCGGACCCACAGGTCCATGATGCCGCCCTCGTTCACGAGGTCGTCACCGATCGACTGGATGAAGCACGCGTGCGGCTGCGGCCGCGCGTAGGCGGACGTCGACGGGTGCGCGCTGCCGTCCTTCGGCTCGACGTACCAGTGGCCCTGCGCCGGACCGTCGATGCCGTAGGCCCAGTGGAGCCCGGTGTTGAACCACTGCGGCGAGTTCGGCGCCACCATCTGGTTGGCGAGCATGAAGCAGTGCTCGTCGAAGAAGGCGCGCGCGTCCTCTTCGCCATCGAAGTAGCCGTGCTTCCAGCCCCAGTAGGTCCAGCAGCCGGCGAGGCGACGGAACACCTCGCGGCTGTCCTTCTCGCCCGTGGTGCGCTCCTTCTCGGGCAGCGCGGCGAGCGCGACCTCGTCGGCCTCCGAGCGGGCCAGCCACGCGGGCACGCCCGGCTCGTCGACGGTCTTCAGGCGCGACGGGATGCCGGCCTTGCGGAAGTACTTCTGCGCGAGCACGTCGACAGCCACCTGGGTCCACCCGCCGGGCACCTGGACGGCCGCGGCTTCGAACACGATGGTGCCATCGGGATTGACGATGCGAGAGCTCCGCTCCGAGAAGGCGAGCGCGGCGAACGGGTCACGACCAGCTTGAGTGAAACGACGGGCGATCTTCATTCGAGAGCCTCCGAGCGCGGGCGATCAGGTGGTGCTGGCGAGGGCTGGCTCTGCCTGTCGGAGCGGCCATCGCGTGGCCATACCGGTGCAGAGCGCGTCCGCGCATGCGGACGAGCCCTTGGTGTGATGTGACGTTCGCCGGGTTTTGGCATGCCCCGACTGTTTGCGGCGATGGAGCGACACGTACATCACGCTGACCTGTCTCAACCCGTTGTGGTGGTCCGTCAAAAAACCCACCACATCTAGCGCGATATATGGCAGCCCGACGCCGCGGCGAGGTGGGGTTGTCGCACAGCCGGAACCCGTTTGCTCCCCCCTGCTGCGCGAAAGTTTGAAACCCCTGAAATGGGCCGGGTTCCGACTTCGGATCGATTCGTGGCCACACTCTCGCCCCTGCCGACCTGGCCAGCGAAGTCCCTAGAATCACGACGCGATCCACGAGCACCCGATGCGCGTGCTTGATGCCCGGTCGGCGCCGGGGGATAGTCCCCGGCCCGAGCCTCAGAGGAGTCATGGCGGGAGAAAAGCAGACCGGCGACAAGACCGTCGCGACCAACCGAAAAGCCCACCACGAATACACCGTGGAGGAGACGTGGGAGGCGGGCATCGTGCTCCTGGGCAGCGAGGTGAAGTCGTTGCGGGACGGGGCCGTGACCATCGGCGACGGCTACGTGCTCGACCATGACGACGAGCTCTACCTCTACAATGTCCATATCCAGGAGTACGCGCAGGCGAATCGCATGAACCACGAGCCGCTGCGCCGTCGGAAGCTCCTGCTCAAGCGCGGCGAGATCGACGAAATCAAGAAGCTGCTGCGCGAGAAGGGGCGGTCGTGCGTGCCGCTCCGCTTCTACTTCAAGAACGGCCGCTGCAAGGTCGAGATCGCGGCGGCGAGCGGCAAGAAGCTGCACGACAAGCGCGAGGACATGAAGTCGAAGGACGCGCAGCGCGAGATGGACCGCGCCAAGAAGAGCCGAGGCCGGGACGACGGGTGATAGCAGTGCCGTGGCGCCGCGACGCGCGAGGTTGCCTCGGTCCGGTCGCGACTGATAAGGATGCGGACTCGACTCGAGCACCGTCCGGTGCTCGGCGGAGCGGACGGCAGCGCCTCGGTCGCTCACCGAACACTCCAGCGTCGGACCAGCCGACGAGGCACGACACGCGCCGATGGCGCGAGGACGAAGACGATGAAGGGACAGCGGCGTGTGTGGGCTCCGGTGCTCGCGGTCATGGTGGGCCTCCTCGCGATCGGCGCGAGCGGCCTCGCGCGCGCCACGACGGTCCTGAAGGTCGATGTCCCCGAGATGACGCGGACCTCGGAGTGGGTGGTCCGGGCGCGCGTCCTCCAGGTGGAGTCGGTCGACCTGAGGCCCCAGGGCGAGGGCCTCTACACCGACGTGTCGCTGGCCATCGACGAGGTCTACCGCGGCACGGCCGTGCCGACGACCTACGTCCTGCGCATGATGGGTGGCGTCGGCAAGGACGGCATGGCGCTCACCATCCCGGGCATGCCGCGCTTCGCGGTCGGTGAGGAGGTCGTCCTGTTCCTCGAGAAGACGGCCATGGGCCACGTGCCGTGCGGCCTCGGCCAGGGCGTGTGGCGCGTCCTGCGTCCGCCGGTAGGCCCGCCCGTCGTGCAGCAGAGCACGGCCGGGCTCAACGTGATGGCCCGGAACGACAAGGGCGTCCTGACGACCATCGAGGGCCAGACCGTCGTGGCGCGTACGCTCGCCGACCTCGGCGCGGAGATCCGCGCCGTACCGGCGCCCCTCCCCGCGACCAAGCCCGGGCCCACCCTGAAGTGAACGCGGGCGGGCGCCGTCCGGGGGGACCGGCGCCCACTCGACCTCGGGAGGAGAGCGATGCGTCCGTCCTGCTTGATCGTCGCGTGCAGCGTCGGCGCGAGCACGTCCGCCGCGGCCTTCACCGTGTCGCTCACCAACGAGACGAGCGGACCGCTCGTGCGCTGGCCGACCCCGACCCTGCACTATCGCGTGAACCCGGCCTGCTCGGCGGACCTGCCGTCGGCGACCTGCCTGGCCGCGGTGGATGCGAGCTTCGCCGCCTGGCTCGACCAGTCGTGCTCGGGTATCCAGTTCCAGAAGGACGCGCAGGCGTTCTCGAACCCGCAGCTGCAGCTCACGGCCTTCGGCTACGACAACGGCAAGAACGAGCTCTCGTGGATCGAGGACAGCCGCTGGGTGTACGGCGAGTACGTCCTCGGTGTGACGGCGCCCTTCTACAACCCGCAGAACGGCGAGATCACCGAAGCGGACATCGTCTTCAACGGCTACCAGCAGACCTGGCAGACCGACGGCGAGGACTTCTCGACCGACGTGAAGAGCGTCGTCACCCACGAGGTGGGCCACTTCTTCGGCCTGCAGCACGTGTTGTATGGCTTCTCGTCGGCCGACCCGCCCACGATGGCGCCCGAGGTCGACCCCTACATGAAGACCCGGACGCCGTCCGCCGACGACATCCGAGGGCTCTGCTTCCTCTATCCGAGCGGCAGCTACGCGTGCGCCTCGAACGCCGACTGTCCGGCGCTGCTCGGCGACACGCCCAACGGCGAGGTCTACGTCGGGCAGCTGACGTGCGACGCGTCGAAGCACTGCGGCGGCATCTCGAACGAGATCCCGGTCGGGACGGCTCAGCTCGGTGACGACTGCGTGGGCAGCGGCGACTGCGTCGACGGCATGACCTGCTACCCCATCTCGGCCAGCGGCGGCATCTGCGCCAGCGCCTGCACGCCGAGCACGAGCGACTGCCCGGGTGGGTTCACCTGTGTGCCCTACGACAACGACCCGAACAGCGGCCTCTGCTTCGCCGACATCACGGGCGGCACCAAGGGGATCGGCGAGACGTGCGCGACGAGCGACGAGTGCGCCTCGCGGCTCTGCGCGCCCGACTCGGGCGGACCCAAGTGCCGGCAGCCCTGCCACCAGGACTCGAACTGCCTGCCGGGCCAGACGTGCGCGCCGATGCCGGGCAGCGCGCTCGGGGCCTGCCTCGATCAAGAGGTGACGCCCGAGGCGCGCGCCGACGGCGAGCCCTGCGACAGCAGCGATCAGTGCCAGAGCGGGCTCTGCGCAGGCAGCGGCGTCACCTTCACGTGCACGAAGTCGTGCGCCGGCGGCGGGAGCTGCCCGAGCGGCTACGCGTGCATGCCGGTGGGCGGGAGCGACGCCGGCTGCTTCCCGACCGAGAACAAGCCGACCGGCGACAGCTGCGAGACCGGCACCGACTGCGCCAGCGGCCTCTGCTTCGAGGGTCCGAACGCCACCGGCTGGTGCGCCGGCCCGTGCCAGACCACGCCTGACTGCCCGTGCGGCATGCAGTGCGAGACGACGCAGTACTACGACGACCAGAACCATCTCCAGACCGAGCTCTTGTGCAACCTCGGCGAGGCGGTCGGCTGCCTGGCCAAGGGCGCGGACTGCGCCTCGGCGGCCGAGTGCGCCGGCGGCGCCTGCTTCCGCGGCGTGTGCGAGCAGGCCTGCTCGGCGCTCCTGGCGGGTGGCGGCTGCCCGTCGGGCCAGGGCTGCGCGCGCATGGATCCGGCTGCCATCGACGGCGTGTGCACCCCGCCGGGCGCCAACCCGGAGGGCGCGCCCTGCGGCCAGGACAACGCGTGCGCGAGCTTGTTCTGTCAGGACCATCATTGCGCTACCGCCTGCAATCCCTTCGCGCCGAGCTCGTGCGGCATCGGCCGCAATTGCCAGGCGACGAGCGACGCCCAGATCGGGGTGTGCGTCGAAGCGACGACCGAGCCCGAGGCCGAGGCGGGCCCCGAGCCGAGCCCGGAGTCGAACGCCGAGGTGACGGGCGAGCCCACCGAGAGCGGCGACACGAGCGTCAGCGTGGGCGCCGGACGTTCGAGCGGCTGCGCCGCGAGCGGGCCGCCTCATTCGTTCTCCACGCTCGTCGGCGGGCTGCTCGTCGGCGTGTTCCTCGTCCTCAGCCGGGCCCGCGCGCAGCGGGGTCCGGGTGCACGAACGTCGCGTCGGCCTCGGTCGTGACGCGATAGAGTCCGGGCGCGACGAGCTCGGCCCGGCCGCTGGCGATGGCCGCCGCGCGCTCGTCGCACCACGCCTGCCACGCGTCGCGCCGACGCGCGCGAGCGAGCGGCGCCGTCTCGTAGAGGAAGCGCAGCGTCACCTGCGCGCTGGCGAGGTCGTCGCGGCGGCTCGCCGACAGCACGCGCTCGAGGATGGCGCCGCCGCCCAGGTGGAGGCGCAGCACCTGGAGCGCCGGGCGGCCGTCGGGTCGCGACGCGGTGGTGATGGCGTCGTGGCGATCCCGCGGCCAGCGCGCCGCGAGCTCGGCGAGCCCGACCGCGGGGGAGAGCGTGCGCACGACGTCGAAGCCCTGGGCGCTGGCCCACGCCAGCGCGCGACCGAGGAGCGCGCGACCGAGACCGAGCCCGCGCACCTCGCTCGCCGGATCGGTCGTGACCGCGATGAGGTGCCAGGCGCCGCGTCGCGGGCGGCTGGTGGCGGGTCCGTACGCGTGCTCGAAGAGCAGGTCGAAGCGCGGGATCGGGCCCGGCCCCCAGATGCCGACCACCGCGCCGGCCAGCTGCCCATGCACGAAGGCGCCGAACACCACGGTAGGGTGCGGCCCGTCGTGCCGGACGAACGACAGCCAGCGCGAGAACCCGCGCGCGATCCACTCGCGATGGAGCGCCGCGAACGGTCCGTGCAGCAGGCCGCCCGGCTCGAGCTCGGCCAGCTCGACCTCGCGGATCGCAATCGGGTTCGAGTCTTCGGTCATGAGCTCCAACGCGCGCCGCCCGCGGACGGGCCGACGCTCAAGATAGGCGCGGTTGTGGCGCGCGGCCAGCGCGGGCGGGCGCGCGCGGCGGGCGAATGGGAACACGTCGTGCGTGGTGTCGAGCATCGGGGAGCGCTCCGAACGAGGGCGTCGGATCCGCCGGAGCAACTCCCCGGCGGACCCGACGCGAGTCAGCACATGACATCGATCAGAAGGGCACGGCCTCGCTCACCGAGACCTCGCCCGACTCGGCCGGAGCCGCCTCGGCGGCGACCCTGCGGGCCGGACCGAAGAAGCTCACCCGGTTGGCGAGGACCTCGATGGTGCGGTTCGTCTTGCCGTCCTTCTCCCACTCCTTCTGCACCGCCCGACCCTCGACGACGACCGAGCTGCCCTTGTCGAGGTACTTCATGCAGTTCTCGGCGACCGGGCCGAAGGCGTAGACCGTGTACCAGTCGGCGACCTCGACCTTCTTCTTCGAGTCCCAGCGGTTGTTGGCGATGCGGAAGCTGCAGACCTTGCGGCCGGTGTCCGAGGAGCGCTCCTCGGGCGGCGCGCCGAGGTTGCCGCTCAAGACGAACATGTTGACGGAGCTCATGCTGCCCTCCTCACGCGGCCTCGGCGTCGGCATCGGCCGCCGCCGTGAAGGCTCACCGCCACGTGC
Source organism: Myxococcota bacterium (assembly GCA_046351155.1). Lineage (GTDB taxonomy): Bacteria > Myxococcota_A > UBA9042 > PHBI01 > PHBI01 > JAXLYZ01. The sequence continues at coordinate 31,481 of JAXLYZ010000033.1, read as the reverse complement.
GCGTGCTCGAGCACCGACTGGCGCAGGCGCTCGAGCAGCTCGGGGTTCTCCTCGAGGTACTGGCGCGTGCGGTCGCGCCCCTGGCCGAGCCGCTCGCCATCGACCGAGAACCACGCGCCCGACTTCTCGATGATGCCGTGGGCCACGCCGAGGTCGATGACCTCGCCGGCGACCGACACGCCCTTGCCGAAGAGGATGTCGAACTCGCACTGCTGGAAGGGCGGCGCGAGCTTGTTCTTGGCGACCTTCGCGCGTGCGGTTGCCGTACGGCTTGTCGCCGTCCTTGAGCGTGTTGGTGCGGCGGATGTCGAGCCGGACCGACGCGTAGAACTTGAGCGCGTTGCCGCCGGTCGTGGTCTCGCCCGAGCCGAAGGTGACGCCGATCTTCTGGCGCAGCTGGTTGATGAAGATGAGGCAGGTGCCGGTCTGGTTCGCCGCCGCGGTGAGCTTGCGCAGCGCCTGGCCCATGAGCCGCGCCTGGAGGCCCATGTGCGAGTCGCCCATGTCGCCCTCGAGCTCGGCCTTCGGCACGAGCGCCGCCACCGAGTCGATGACGACGAGCCCGACGTCGCCGCTCCGCGCCAGCATGTCGGCGATGTCGAGCGCGTCCTCGCCCGAGCCCGGCTGGCTGATGATGAGCGACTGCAGGTCGACGCCCAGCGCCATGGCGTAGGCCGGATCGAAGGCGTGCTCGGCGTCGATGAAGGCCGCCACCCGACCCATGCGCTGCACCTCGGCGATGGCTTGCAGCGTGAGCGTCGTCTTGCCCGACGACTCCGGCCCGTAGATCTCGACGATGCGCCCGAACGGGAGACCGCGCACGCCGAGCGCGAGGTCGAGGCCGATCGAGCCGCTCGAGAACACGTCGATCTGGCGGTCGGCGTCCTCGGAAAAGGTCATGATGGTGCCCTTGCCGAACTTCTTCTCGATGCCGCCCAGGACCGACTTGAGCGAGCTGTTCTTCTGCTTCTCCGACATATGATGCTCCTCGCGGCCCTCGGGCCGCGCGCTTTCCTCTCCCGCGACGTGCGGGTCCGTTCGCGCCGGCAACTCCGGCGCGAAAGATGATCGATGGCCGCGCCTCAGGCGGCCCGGATGCCGGCGGCCTCGGTGGCAGGCTGCGCGCGCCGCAGCGCCAACGCCTCCATGAGGTGCGAGCGCAGGATGTCCGGCGCTCCGGCGAGATCGGCGATGGTGCGCGCCACGCGGCGCAGCCGATCCCAGCCGCGCGCGCTGACCCCGAGCGCCTCGCAGGCGCGCGCCAGGAACAGCGCGTCGTCGGTGGGGATGGCCGCGACGCGGTCGAGCGTCGCCAGATCGAGGTCGGCGTTGGCGACGCCGACGCCGCGCACGACGTTGCGTGCGACCTGCCGCTCGCGCGCCCGCACCACGCGCGCCCGCACCGTCGCCGACGACTCGGCCGTGCTGGTGGTGACGAGCTCCTGCGGGGGCACGCCGGCGAGCTCGACGAACAGATCGATGCGATCGAGCAGCGGGCCGGAGAGCCTCTGCTGGTAGGACCGCACCTGCGCCGGCGTGCAGGTGCAGACGCGCAAGGCATCGCCGTAGTGGCCACAAGCACACGGGTTCATGGCCGCGACGAGCGTCACCGAGGACGGGAAGCGCAGCGCCCGGCGCGCGCGCGCGACCGTCACGGCGCGGTCTTCGAGCGGCGCCCGCAGCGCGTCCAGCGCCGCGCGCCGGAACTCGAGCACCTCGTCGAGGAAGAGCACGCCGCGGTGCGCCAGGCTCACCTCGCCCGGGTGCGGCGGGTTGCCGCCGCCGATGAGCGCGGCTTCGCTGGCGGTCGGATGCGGCGCCCGGAACGGCCGTCGACGCACGAGCCCCTGACCGCGCCGGATGAGCCCGCTCACGCTGTGGATGCGCGTCACCTCGAGCGACTCCTCGAGCGACATGGGCGGCAGGATCCCCGGCAGCGCCCGCGCCAGCAGCGTCTTGCCGCAGCCCGGCGGCCCGACCATCAGCAGGTTGTGGGCGCCCGCGGCGGCGATCTCGAGCGCGCGCCGGGCCGCGCCCTGCCCTCGGATGCGGTCGATGTCGGTCGCGTCGCTCGGGTCGTCGGCGCGCTCGATGGACGCGCACGTCGGCTCGATGAAGGTGCGGCCGTGGAGCAGCTCGACCAGCTCGACGATGCTGCGCACGCCGAGCACCTCGAGGCCAGGCACCGCCGCGGCCTCGTTGGCGCACTCTGGCGCCACGTAGAGCCGCCGATGCCCGGCCTCGCGCGTGGCCAGCGCCGCGTTGATGGCGCCCGGCACCGGACGGATCGCGCCGTCGAGCGCCAGCTCTCCATAGAAGACCGAGCCCTCGGTGACACTGGTCGGCAGCACGCCGATGAGCGCCAGCAGCGCCACCGCCAGCGGCAGGTCCAACGCCGTCCCCGCCTTCGGCAGGTCGGCCGGCGCGAAGTTCACCACGATGCGCTCGACCGGCCAGTCGTAGCCGCCCGAGCGCAGCGCCGAGCGCACGCGGTGGCGGGCCTCGCGCACGCTGGCCGCCGCGAGCCCGGCGATGTCCATGCCCGGGAGGCCGTCCTGGCGGCCGACCTCGACGCGCACCGTCAGCCCCTCGATCCCCAGCAACGCCACGCCTGTCGCGCTCACCGTCATGCCGCCTCGCTCCTTTGCGGCAGACCCCATGAGCAACCGCGAGGCCAGCGTCAGGACCAGGAACGGCGCGCCCGAGCGCTCGGATGGTCTGTGCCACCTCGACGGCGCTGGCACAGGTTGTGTCACGACCCTGCAAGAGCCTTCGACGAGGCCCGCCCTCGCGATGTGTCAGCGGCGAAGGCTTGGAACATGTGGCACAACACGGTCGGCCTCATCCCAAGGACGCGCCATGCCTCCGCCCTACCCGCTCGCCCTCCTCACCGACTGGCTGCAGGCGACCCTCGATCCCACCCGCTGCGACGACTACGGACCCAACGGTCTACAGGTCGAGGCCTCGTCGACCGTCGCGCGCGTCGCGACCGGCGTCACCGCCAACATGGCGTTCATCGAGGCCGCGACCGCATGGGGCGCGGACCTCGCGCTCGTCCACCACGGCATCTACTGGCACGGCGCGCCCGCCACCGTGACCGGCCCGCTCGGTCGCCGCGTGCGCGCGCTCGTCCGCGCCGGGCTGTCGCTCGTGGCCTACCACCTGCCGCTCGACGGGCACCCGACGCTCGGCAACGCGGCCGGGCTCGCCCGCGCCCTCGGCCTGGTCGACCTCGAGCCGGCCTTCCCGTCGCGCGGCGTGCCGACCGGCTGCGTCGGCCGCTTCCCGGCGCCGCTGACCCACGACGCCGTGCTCGCCGCGCTGCGCGCCAGCGTGTCGCCGTCTGCGCTCCTCTTCCCGGGCGGCCCGCCGGCCATCGAGCGCGTCGGCATCGTCACAGGCGGCGCGCCCCGCACGGCCTCCGATGCGGCTCGGCGCGGGCTCGACCTCTACATCAGCGGCGAGGCCTCCGAGTACTCGCAGGCCATCGCGGCCGAGGAGGGCATCCTGGTCGCGGCCTGCGGCCACCATCGCAGCGAGGTCTTCGGGCCGCGCGCGCTGGCCGACGAGCTGCCGCGCGTCTTCGCCGGCCTCGAGGCGCGCTTCATCGACGTCGACAACCCGGCGTGAGGGCCGGACTCCGCGCTACTCGATGACGATCTTGTCGACCAGCACGGCGGTGTCGAAGAGCGAGTCGCCGCTGTCCTTCACCTCGAGCCGCAGCGTGACCGGACCGCGCCCGGCCAGCGAGCTCACGTCGGCGGTCGTCTGGCGCCACAGCGTGCGGTAGACGCCGCCGCGATCGAACTGGATGTCGGACTCGGAGAGCCCCTCGTAGTAGCGGCCGCACTGGCAGTTGAAGGCGCCGCTGCAGACCTGCTGGTCCGGCGTCAGGTGGCAGCCCGACTGCGCGAAGCACTCCGAGTCGCAGGCCACCGGCGCAGTGCACGCGGCGCAGGTGCCATCGTTGTATTGGCAGAGGTCGTCGATCTGCACCGAGACGACCGGCAGCTCGTGCCCGGCGGAGTCGACCAGCGCCGCGATGAAGCGATCCTGGTAGGTCTCGTCGCCGCACCACTCGCGGAACTCCTCCGAGTAGAAGCGCCAGTAGATCTGGATGCGACTCTTCTCGGCCGGAATGCAGAAGGTCTGGCTCAGGCTGCCGGTCTCGACCGAGAAGCCGAGGCCGCTCGACACGAGGCCCATGAACTTGCCGTTCACCGGCCCGGCGTCGCCGAACTGCCCGACGACGCGGCCGTCGCCGGCCGTGCTCCAGCCGGAGACCGAGCCGAGCTCGAAGTCGCCGTTCAGGAGCTCGGCGGCGTCGAGCACGAGGTTCGTCGCGCCGAAGAGGCGCCAGCGCGTCTCGGGGTGCGCGGGGTCGACGGCCAGCTCGTGGAAGTCGCCGACCGTGCCCGGCTGGCCGGCATGGGCGAAGAGCTCGATGGCGCGGTCGTGCGCCCAGGCGCTGTCGACGGTCCCCGAGAAGCCGGTGATGGCGGTCGCGCCGGCCGCGTAGAGCGCGCTCGCGAGCGAGCCGTTCCACATCGAGTGGCACGCGCCGAGGTGGACGAGCGAGCTCGGCAGGCCGCCGCTGCCGCGCCACGCCGAGAAGAAGGACGGCGTCACGGCGTAGCCGCGGTTGGTCATCAGCGCGCGCCCGAGCCGCAGGTCGGCCTGCGTGTCGTCGAAGCAGATGCCCTCGCCCGAGGCGCCGGAGTCGGACGCGGTGCCCTTCGTGACGAGGCAGCGCGTGCCCTCCGGGCAGCTCCCGGCCGGGTCGGCGCTGGTCACTACGCACTCGCGCTCGGCCTGTAGCAGCGCGTCGCAGCGCACCGGCGAGCCGGTCCAGAGGACCTCCTGCGGGCCGCTCGAGCTCCAGCCGTAGCGGCTGGCGAGCCCGTCGGCGGCCGCGCCGCCGAACAGCACCTCGCCGTGCGTCGCGATCGACACGATGCCGTAGCGCGGCAACGTCCTGAAGCGCGCGATGGAGGCGGCGGCGTCCTCGAGCGCGGCGTGCGTCTCGACCTCGAAGCGCGGGCAGGTCGTGGCCTCGAGCGAGGCCGCGATGGCGGGCCCCTCGTCGGTCGCGCCGAGCTCGCTGCCGAACGGCGAGAGCACGAGCGCATGCGTCGAGCCGAGGCTCAGCGTCGACGCGCCGCTCGCGGCCGCGCCGACCGAGCGCGCGACGACCGGCACGAAGCCGCTGCCGCCGCCGCGCGTGCCGCCTGCGAAATCGGGCGCCGCGACCGCGCCGAGCAGGCCGTCGTCGAACTGGACCCAGGCCGCCATGCCGCCATCCTCGGCCGGGCCGGTGGCGGCGACCGAGAGGTCGGCGCCGATCTGCGCCAGCACCGACGGCAGGTCGGCGCCGCCCGCGAGCGCCGCACCGGCCGCGTCGAGCAGCGCCTGGTGCGAGTCGCAAGCGGCGGTCGGGATGCGCTGGAGGCAGTCGACGCGGATGATCGACGAGACCGCCGTGTAGGCCGGCGACGCGTTGACCTTCACGCTGGCCCGGAACCAGCGCGGCCCGGCCGCGGCGCAGGTGAACGAGCCGCTCCAGGTGAAGACGCCGTCGAGCTCGATCTCGTCGCCCGAGGCCGACAGGAGACCGTCGTCGCGCATCGGTCCCTGGTCCGCGACGAGCTGCCCGTCGGCGTCGACCTCGACCAGCCGCACCGTGGCCGGATCGGCGTTGCGATAGAGCGACGACGGTATCGTGAAGACGGCCTCGGTCGGGGTCCCGACCCACCACACCGCGGGCCGCGCCGTCATGGCCGCGTCGAACTGGAACGACGGGTTGTACGTGACGACGATGCGGTCCGACACGCTCGTGCCGGCGCCGATGGCGGTCACGGTGATGGTGTTGTCGCCCGGGACGAGCGTGATCGGGTCGGACTGCCAGTAGGTGCGCGGCGCGATGCTGCCGCTCTGGGCGCCGGCCTGCCACAGCATGGTGTCGGCGTTGCCGAAGAGGAGGCCGGCCACCCGCACCGCCGGACCGCCCGCCTCGGCGCGCCCGTCACCGCCCGGCGCGACGATGCGCACGAGCAGCCCGGCAGCCGGATAGCCGGTCGAAGGGGGGTCGATGGGGACGTCCGGCGCGTCGACCGAGTCGGCGTCGCCGACGTCCGTCTCGGAGACCTCGGTCCCGCCCGGCACGTCGGTGGTCTCGTCCGCTCGGCACGTCGGCGTCCGCGCCGCTGTCGGTCGGCACGACATCGACGTCGACCTCGGCCGCCACGTCATCGGTGTCGGTCGCGGTCGTCGTGTCGCGCGTTCCGACCGCGTCGCCGCCGCAGGCGCCGAGCGTCAGCGCGACCGCGAGCCAGGTCGCCCGCGGCCGCATCAGCGGCGCTCGTAGACGTGATCGTCTTCGGTCAGGCTCCGGCCGTCCGCGCCGATGTCGAGGTCGACCACGCGCTTCTTGTCGGCCGCGCGGCACTTGGACGGGCAGGTGCAGAGGATGTGCTCGCCGTCGTGGGCGGAGAGCTCGACGCTGTGCCCCTTCGGCGCCTTGCCGTCGACCTTCCACTGCGTGACCCACTCCCACTTGTCGGCGCCGCCGCAGAAGCGGTCGCTCCAGTTCTGGAGCGGCAGGGCCTGCGAGCTCCGCTCGATGAGCGTGCCGCTGACGCGCCCGTCCTTCACGGTGAGCTCGAGGCGCATGACGACCTTGCGATCCTGCGCCTTGAACGGCGAGGTCTCCCAGTTGCCCTCGAGGTTGGCGCCGCCCGGCCCGACGGTCGCCCCGCCGCTCTGCGCCACGGTCGCAGCCCCGGGCTTCGAGAAGACGCCGGCCTCGTCGCTCAGCTGTTGCCAGGTCGAGCTGACCTCGAGGTCCATGCCGCGGCGCCGCTCCTCGACCGTGCAGCGCGACGAGCAGGTGCACGCCAGGAGGCGCGGCACGTCGCGATGGAGCTCGAGCGCGCGACCATCGAGGGTGCCCGACACGCGCGCCGTGGTGACCATGCGGAAGGTGGTGTTGCCGCCGCAGCTGCGATCGATCCAGGCCGCCGGAGCCGGGAACCACACCTCCTCGTAGAGCTCGCCCTCGACCTTCTTGCCGTTCGAGATGAGGTTCAGCGTGCGCTTCACGTTGCGGTCGAGGACCTTGGTCGCGGGCTGCTCCCACGTGCCGTCGACGCGCTTCTCGCCAGGCTTCGAGCCACCACCGGCCGCCGCCCGGTCGCGGTCCTTCTGCAGCGCCTCGGCCGCCGCGAGGTCGCGCGCGAGCTGCTCGCGCTCCGCCTGCTCGGCCGCCAGCCGATCCTTGTCGGCCTGCTCGGAGGCCTTCTTCTCGGCCGCGATGCGCTCGCGCTCGACCTTCTCGGCGGCGAGGCGATCCTTCTCGGCCTGCTCGGCCGCCTTCTTCTCGGCGGCGAGGCGCTCCTTCTCGGCCTGCCGGGCCTCGGCCTCGGCCTTCTTCGCGGCCGCGACGCGCTTCGGCCTCGGCCTTCTTCTCGACCGCGATGCGCTCGCGCTCGGCGGCCAGGCGCTCCTTCTCGCTCATGGCCGCGTTCTTCTGCGCCGCCTTGTCGGCCGCGGCCTTGTCGGCGGCGGCCTTGTCCGCGGCGGCCAGCGGCGGCCTTGTCGGCGGCGGCCTGATCCGCGGCAGCCTTGTCGGCCGCGGCCTTGTCGGCGGCAGCCTTGTCCGCGGCGGCCTTCTCGGCCGCCTTGTCGGTTGCCGCTTTGTCGGCAGCGGCCTTGTCGGCGGCGGCCTTGTCGGCCGCGGCCTGCTCTTCCGGTCCCGGGCCGGCGGCCGGATCGGGGTCGTTCGGGTGCGCTGCCTTCCAGTCCGGATCGACGACGTCGCGGAGGTCCTTCAAGTCCTTGTTGATGGTCGCGATCGTGGCCGGGGTGATGCTGCCGTCGTGGCGACCGAGGCCCTCGAGCAGCGCCGTGCACTTCGGGCGCATGCCGCGCATGAACATCATGATGGCGTCGTCGCGGTTGGGCTCGCGCGCGGTCGCGCGCTCGAGCCACGAGCAGCCCAAGCGCAGCGTGTTCTCGTCGTCGCTGGCGGCCAGCGCGGGCTTCGCCGAGACCAGCGCGACCACGACGAGCGCCGCACGGAAGGCCGTCCAGCCGGACATCGCGGAGAGGCCAAGGGAGTTCGGGGGCAGGCTGCGCATGGGGACCTCGGAACGAACGGACGCGGCAGTATATCGATCGACGGACGGGCCTCAAGCCTCGGTTTCGCCCGGCACGACATCGCCCGCGATCGCTTGCTCGGACGTCGGCCTAGGGCTGGCGGGCCCAGGGATCGCCGGGAGCCAACCCAGCGCCCGTCCGAGGCCTTCCGGATCGTCGGCGATGCGCCCGGCCAGCACTTGATGCGCCTCGCGCAACAGCACGGCCGGCCCGCGCAGCCCGTCGAGCCAGACGTAGAAGCGGTCGTCGGGGCCGTACGCGATCGCGCCTCGATCGAAGCGCGCCTCGCGCCCGCCCACGAGCGTCGCGCTCCCACCGCCGGCCGCGTCCCACGCCACGCGGCGCACGAAGCGCGCGACGCCTTCGACGTCGGGGTAGGCCATGAAGCGTCCGACCGTGAGCGTCACCTGCCCGTCGTCGCGCACGTCGATGCCGGCATGGAAGAGCTCCTGCACGCGCTCGTTCTCGACGGGCCGCCCGCGATAGGTGAACACCCCGTCCCGACCCAGCGCCACGCCGCTCTGACGCCTCAACAGCTCGAGGTCGACAGCGCCCGTGACCGCGTCCGATCCGCCCAACTCCCACCTCCTCGGCGCGCGCCGCGCTTGCGGGCGCCTCGCCCCCATTCTATACCGCGCCCGTGAGCACCACGTTCTCTGCAAGCTTTCCCAAGGACATGGTCGACCAGGACGCCGTGTCGATCGTCCGCCAGCTCCAGGGCGAGGGCTTCGAGACGTACTTCGTCGGCGGCTGCGTACGCGACCTCCTGTTGCAGCGCCACCCGAAGGACTTCGACATCGCGACCGCCGCGCGGCCCGAGGAGCTGAAGCGCGTCTTCGGCCGGCGCTGCCGCATCATCGGCCGCCGCTTCCGCCTCGTGCACCTCCACGTCGGCAACCAGGTCTTCGAGATCGCCACCTTCCGCGGGCTGCCCGACGACCAGGAGCTCGCCTCCGACGACTCGGGCTTCGTCGTCCGCGCCAACGTGTTCGGCACGCCACGCGAGGACGCCAAGAGCCGCGACTTCACCGTCAACGGCCTCTTCTACGATCCCATCGCCGAGCAGGTCATCGACCACGTCGGCGGCACCGAGGACGTGAACCGGCGCCTGCTGCGGACCATCGGCGACGCCGACAAGCGCATGCGCGAGGACCCGGTGCGGCTCCTCCGCGCCGTGAAGTTCGCGGCGCGCCTCGAGCTGCGCCTCGACGAGCCCATCATCGCGTCGGCCCCGGTGGCGGCTCCGCTCATCGCGACCTGCCCGGCCGCGCGCGTGTCCGAGGAGCTCTACCGCCTGACCGAGAGCGGTCACGCGCGCCTCGCCTTCGAGTGGATGAAGCGCCTCGGCATCCTGCAGGCACTGGTGCCCGAGATCGCCGACGCCTTCGAAGAGGGCTCGCCGCGCCGCGCGCACGTGCTCGCGTGGCTCGATCAGATCGATCGCCTGACCGCCGCCCACGGCACGCTGCCGCGCGAGGCGACCTTCGCGCTCCTGGCCTGGCCGTTCGTATCGGCCGAGCTCGACAAGAAGAGCGACCCGTGGAGCGTGCCCTGGGGCCGCTTCGCGCTGGCCGGCGTTCGCGAGCTCGGCGTGCGCCTGTCGGTGCCCATCCGCCATCGCCACACGCTGGCCGGCATGGCCGACGTGCTGAAGCGCCTGCGCCAGTTCCCGACACGCCGCCCGCACCCGCACCAGCTGCGCGCCTACGGCGTGCCGCTCGCGCTGACCGTGCAGCGCATGGGCTTCCTCATGACCGGCGATGGCCACCAGGCCTACGAGCTCTGGGCCAGCGAGGCCGAGCGCATCGGCCTCTGGGCAGCCCCAGCCGAGCCGCGCGCCGACGAGGCGCCGGACGCCGACGGCCTGCCCGAGGTGCTGGCCGGAGCGCCGCCGCTCGAGCGCGCCGAGCGACCGCCGCGCGGCGAGCGCACCGATCGCGCGGACCGTGAGCCTCGCCCCGCCGCCGCCGACGGAGGCCCGGCCCGGCCGCGGCGGCGCCGTCGCGGACGCAAGAAGGAAGCGGGCGCGCCGGCCGCGTGAGCGGCGCGGAGGTCGGGCGACGCCCGACTCCGCTGCACCCGGCGAGCGGGCGCGAAGACGCTGCTAGCTCCGAACGCGAGGGCCGCGCGAACGCGGCCCGAGGTCACTTCGGATCGATCTGGGCGACGATGGCCTTGCCTTCGGCGCGCGGACGGACCGACATGGTGCCGGCATCGGCGAGGGCCTCGAGGTCCTTGATGAGGGCCTCGCACCAGCGATCGATGTAGGCGTTCTCGCGGCCGCGGAGGCGCATCACGAAGCGCACGCGGTCGCCTTCCTCGAGGAACTTCCGCGCGTGCGAGAGCTTCGTGTCGAGGTCGTGGTCGCCGGTCTTCGGCCGCAGCTTGATGGTCTTCAGCTTGGCGGTCTTCTGCGGCTTCGACTTCTTCGAGGTCTCGTAGCGGAACTTGCCGTAGTCCATGATGCGGCAGACCGGCGGCCGCGCGTCGGGCGCGACCTCCACGAGATCGAGGCCGAGCTCGGAGGCGATGCGGCGCCCTTCGTCGGGCGTCAGGATGCCGAGCTGATCGCCATCGGGTCCGATGACGCGGATCGACGGGAACCGGATCTCCCGGTTCACGCGATGCTTGTTCGTCGGCTGCTGCGGTCCGCGGCCCGGGGGGCCACCTTCGCGCATCATGCCACCGTCACGGAAGCCGCCGCCTCCGCCGCCGCCGCCCATCATGCCCCCGTCCCGCGGTGGCGGGCCTCCCGGGCCTGCATCCGGGCGGAACTCGCCGGTCGGTCTGGCGAAGCCGGGCTGGCCTGGCGGATTGAAGTCGCGGCCCTCGGGAGGGCGCGGCGACTGCCCCGTCTGGGGCGTGAGCGGGGGTTGATTGTCGCGCTGTGGCGGTTTCGACGACGTATTCGTAGCACACCTCCGGAAGAGCTTTTCTTGGCCGCGGCTCGCGCATGCGAGCTCGCGTGCCGTTCAGGACACCGAGGCCGGCAGGATAGAGGCCGGAGCACGGTGCGGCAAGGCGCGAGCGCGAAGCTGCGCGCGGGCGCTGGTAAGCGAATTCGGCGGCCGAGTCAATGCGCGAGACCGCGGCAGCCGCCGACCGGAGCGCCGACCGACGCGCGCGCGGGCGCTCGGGCGATGCGGTCGGTGGCGATCAAAAACGCACGACGACGCTGGTCGGACCGCCAGCGTGGACGCCCGCCGACTGCGGGTCGTCGTCGTTGAGATCGAGCACGAGCATGATGACGCCGGTGACGAGCAGCGCGCCGCCGACCCCGTAGAGGACGGCCGCGGGCGTCGCGTCGAGGTCCTGCTTTCCGGCGTCGCGATCGTCGAGGTAGCTCATGTTGGCCACGACGCCGCCGATGATCGTCGCGACGCCGGCGCCGCCCACCACGAACGGCCAGGGCGACAGCGCGCGCGAGCCGCCCGATGCGGCGTGCACCACGTGGACGTCGGTCACCGACGAGCCGTTGGAGACGCCGGAGGCGAGCAGCACCGGCGCGTCGGTGTCCTTCTGCCACACGCCGAAGTCCCAGCGCTTGGGCGCGCCAGGACGCGCGACCACCGCCCCGTCGAGGCCGGTCGCGCGCGACACCGCATCGATGAGCGCCGCCGAGTCGCCCTCCTCGGGCGACACCAGCACGAGCCCGCCGCTCGTCGCCTCGCCGCGCGCCGCGACCATGGCGCGCACCGGCACCACCATCGACTGCGTGCCGGGCTTGATGGTGACGCGCTGGAGCCAGCTCGTCTGGAGGCCGCAGCGCACCTGGATGAACTGCTCGCCGATGGGCGTGTGGAGCGGCCCGGGCATCGGCAGCGCCGCCACGTCGACGCCGTTCACCAGGAGCCGGCAGGTGCCGCTGCGATCGAGCTCGAGCGGGAGCACGCTGACGCTGAGATCGCCCGCGCCTTTGACCACGGCCTCGCGGACCTTCTCCCAGGTGGCGAGCACCTCGGGCGAGTGATCGTTGGACGACGGCGTCAGCGTCGGGAACTTGGCGACGAAGGCGTCGAGCTGGGCTCGCGCCGCCGACTCGGGCTGCTTCCGGGCCAGCGTGTTGGCGTAGCGCAGGCCGGCCGCGTCGGCCAGGCGCGCGACCACGCTGGCCGAGGCGGCGAGGACCTCGGGCGAGGCGTAGGCGCCCTCGAGCGCCTTGGCGAGGTGCATCTCGGCGAGCTCGAAGTCGGTCGCGAAGTAGGCCTCCTTGCCGGCCTTGAGGTCGGCTTCGATGGCCGTCTTCTCGGCGCCCGCGGCCTGGCCGAAGAGGCGTGGGAAGGCCTGGCCGATGCGGCGCTTCGACTCCTCGACCGGGACCACGGCCTCGACCTTGTCGGCCTCGCGCCAGGCCGACTCCAGCAAGGCCTGGCTCGGCGCCTCGTCCTTGCCGACGAAGAGGAAGAAGTGGCGGCCCTCGTCGGCCCGCGCGACGGCCGCGAAGGGCCCCGCGGCAAGACCGAGGGCGAGCCCGGCGAGCACCAAACGCGAGGCCCGCGATGGCGCGCGTAGCGCCTCGAGAGGCGCGGTCATGAGGCTTCGCCCAGTGTCGGCCAGCATCCGTTCTGCGTTCATATGCGCTCCGGCTCGCGGGCTCCGGACGCCGATGGCGAGCGCGCCACGACGTCCCTGCATGTCCCCCGATGGACGGACTCTAGCGTTCTTCGACGGGGCTGGCCAGAGCGCGCGAGCCCGCGCCGCGGGCGGGCGTCGGCGCGCGGTCAGGGCTTTTGCAGGCGGTCGAGCTGCTGCCGCGCCGTGGTCAGGTACTCCTGCTCGGTCGGCAGCTTCTGGGCGATCTCGATGTAGCGCTGCCAGGTGGTGATGGCCTGCTCCTTCACGCCCTTCTCTTCATAGGCGTAGGCCAGGTTGAAGAGCGCCTGGGGGTAGTCCTTCCGGACCTCGAGCGCCTTCTCGTACGCGCCGATCTCCTGGTCGATGAGGCCGAGCTTGTTGTAGCTGATGGCCAGGTTGTACCAGCCCTTGTGATAGGTCGGCGACAGCGCGACGGCCTTCTCGTAGGCTTGGCGCTCCTGGTCGAGCCAGCTGCGCTTGTCGCTGTCGTCGGTCGCCTTCTCGGCCAGGCGGGCGTACGCGATGCCGAGGTTGAACCACGCGTCGGTGAGGTTCGGGTCCTTGCCGAGCGCCTTCTTGTAGGCCGCCACGGCCGCCTCGAGCTGGCCCAGGCGCGCGCGCAGGATGCCCTGGTTCACCAGCGAGTCGACCGCCGTCGGCGCCACCTGCTCGACGCGCTCGTAGGTCTTCAGCGCGTCCTCGAGCTGGTCGGAGTCCTCGTAGGCGATGGCCAGGTTGTAGAGGGCCTTCTCGTAGCGCGGGTCGACCTCGATGGCCTTCTTGTAGGCGTCGATCTCCTTGCGATACTGCTGCACCCGCGAGTACGCGATGCCGAGGTTGTACCAGGCCTCCTTGTACTGGGGGTTCATGGCCACGCACTTCTCGTAGGCCTCCACGGCTTTGTCGTAGAGCTTGCCGGCGTAGTAGTCGTTGCCGAGCTTGAAGTACTCCTGGTAGTCGGGCGCGTCGCCGGCTGGCGGCGCGGGATCGGCGGCCAGCGCCGGGCTCGCCACGCCGAGGGCGGCGACGACGCCGACGCTCGCGGGCGCGAGGCCGATGACACTGGTGAGACCGATGAGCGTCCGCGCGAGTCCGGTCCGACCAAGCTGTGGCGACATTCCGCGCTCCTCAGAGGAGGCCAGGCTTTGCTGGCCGGATGATGCTCCAGACCTGCCCCGGGTGCGGGGCTGGGCCTTCGACTTAGAAGACCCCGGAGGTCGTGTCAACGCGCCGGTGCGCACGCACGCGCTCTCGTCGGGGTCGGGCCAGCGCCGCTGCCAGCGCCAGCGAACGGCGCTCGACGCTGCGCCGGGCGCCGTTATTCACCCTGCATCGCGCGAGGCGGGCGCGGCATTCCGAGAGGTGGTCCGGCGCGGCCTGCAGGACCGCGCAGCGGCGATCGTTCGCGAAGGTTGGACGAGGCCGCGGCGCGCGCGTAGGCTCCTCGGCCCATGCGCGTCCCCGTGCGTCCCACCCTCGGCCGCCTGCCGCTCGGGCACCTCCTCCGGGTGGCTCTGTGCGCCATGGCCATCGCCGGGTGCAAGCCTTCGAGCGAGCCGATGCGGCGCGAGCTCGCGACGCTCGGACCGATCGAAGGGCCCGACCTCGGGGCACCGCCGTCCTCGGCGCGCGCGACGGTGGCGGTCGAGGTCGCGCCGGTGAACGGCCGCAATACGCCGCCGGTGGTGGGCGAGGTCGTGCGGGCTCCGCCCGACGCCGCGACCACCGAGGCCGATGCCGCGGCCGTCGGCCAGGACGACACGGTGGCCGAGCCGCCCGAGGTCGCCGCGAGCGACGACACGGCCGAGGCGCCGGACACCGCGCTCGCCGCCCAGGACGTCGCGCCCGAGGTCGCGCCGCTGGCCGAGCCGCGCATCGACGAGCCGCTCTCGCCCGAGCTCGCCGTCGCGCTGGCGCGGCCGGCCTCGCGCGAGGCGCAGGAGCTGGCGCGGACGCTCAACAAGAGCGGCCTCGAGAAGCACCGGAAGCGCCTCTACGACGAGGCCATCGCCGACTACCGGCAGGCCCTCGCGGCGTGGCCGGGCCACGTCTTCTCGCGCTACAACCTGGCCTGCGCGCTGGCCCTCCTGCAGCGGAACGACGAGGCGCTCGGCGCCCTCGGCATCCTCGGGCACCTGGCCGAGACCTCGACCGGTGCGGCCGATCGCCTGCACGCCGCGCGCACCGACTCGGACTTCGAGCCGCTGCGGAAGGACCCGCGCTTCCGCGCGCTGACGGGCGCGACCGACATCGTCGTGGCCTACGCCAAGGCCGACGATCGCGACGAGGCCAAGCGCCTGGCCGAGCTCCTGCGGAACGCGCGCTGGGCCGCCAAGGCCGCGGCCCGCCCGTGGAATGCGCTGGAGACGCTGCCGGCCGGGACGACCGTCCTCTTCCGCGCCGACGACGCCGTGGCGCCGCGCTCGGCGGTCGAGGTCGCCAGCGCGCTCGGGCTCGACGGCGTCCAGGCGCAGCCGGCCGGACCGCTACCGCCCGAGGCGCCGCCCATCGTCGTCTGGCTCGGCGGCGGCGCCGCGCCCGCTCCCGAGGCGCCTCCGGGCGGTGCCGTGCCGCCCGCGCCGGAGACGCCGACGCCGACGCCCGAGAGCCCCGAGCAGCCCGCTCCGGAGACGCCCGCGCCGAGCCCGGACGTCGACGCCAGCCAGTGGAAGGAGCTCAAGGACTTCATCGGCGCGCGCCTCTTCGCCGGTCGCGGCGGCGAGCGCGAGACGCTCGAGCTGAAGCCGACCGGCTTCTTCGTGTGGACCAGCACGAAGGCCGGCGGAGCGCACACCAAGCGCACCGGACGCTATCAGGTGCGCGGCGCGACGCTGGCGCTGACGTTCAAGGAGACGGTCGAGACGCCGGCACCGGGCGAGCCCTCGCCGCGCATCGACGTCCGCGAGGGCCAGTCGGCCATCGTGGCCGTGACCGTGCCCGAGCCGGGCGTGCTCGCGCTCGACGGCAAGGCGTTCCGGGCGCGCGCCGAGCCGTGAGCCCGGCCGTCAAGGAGCTTGACGCACCGCGTCAACGGCCGATACGATCGATCCCATGGCCCCGCCGAGCCCGTCCGCATCGCCCGATCGTCAGCGCCAGGAGACCCTCGCCCGCGTCGCCCGGGACGGCGTCGACCTGGTCATCGTCGGCGGCGGCATCACCGGCGCCGGAGCCGCGCGCGACGCGACGCTGCGCGGTCTGCGCGTGCTGCTCCTCGACAAGGGCGACTGGGCCAACGGCACCTCGAGCCGCAGCTCGAAGCTCGTCCACGGCGGCCTCCGCTACCTCGAGACGTTCAAGTTCGGGCTGGTCATGGAGGGCACGCGCGAGCGCCATCGCCAGCTGCGGCTGAACCCGCATCTCGTGTCGCCGCTGCCGTTCCTCATGCCGGTGTGGAAGGACGGGCGCCACGGCCTCGGCAAGATCAACCTCGGCCTCTGGCTCTACGACATGCTGTCGCTGTTCCGGACGCCGAAGCTCCACAAGAAGCTCTCGCCCGCCAAGACGCTGGCCGAGGCCCGCGCGCTGCGCGCCGACAACCTGGCCGGCGGCATCCTCTACTACGACTGCCGCACCGACGACGCGCGCCTCACGCTCGCCAACGTGCTCGACGCCGAGCGCCGCGGCGCGGCCACCCTGGCCTACGCGCGCTACGACGGTCCGGTCTTCGGCGACGACGGGCGCATCGCGCGGGTGAAGGTCCACGACCTCCTCACCGGCTCCGAGTGCGAGGTCGCCTGCAGCTCGGTCCTGTGCGCGACCGGCCCGTGGACCGACGTCGTCGGCAAGTCGATGGGCGAGGAGCAGCGGCTGCGCCCGACCAAGGGCGTGCACATCGTCGTCGCGCGCGAGCGCCTGCCCATCGACCTCGCCGTGGCGGTGAGCTCGGTCGACGACGGCCGCGTGGTCTTCGTCATCCCGTTCGGCAACACCACCTACGTGGGCACGACCGACACCGACTACACGGGCGACCTCGAGAACGTCTACGCCACCTCGGACGACGTCGACTACCTCCTGCGCACGGCCAACCACTTCTTCCCCGGCTCCGACCTCGTCGCCGGCGACATCCGCAGCACCTGGGCCGGCCTGCGCCCGCTCATCAAGAGCGACGCCGCGACCGCCTACAAGACGAGCCGCGAGCACGAGATCTACCTCGACCCGCGCGGCATCGTGACCATCGCCGGGGGCAAGCTCACGACCTATCGGGCCATGGCCGAGCAGGTCGTCGACAAGGCCATCCACAGCATCCAGGCCATCCGCCGCGCGCGGAAGCAGGAGAAGCTCGGCGTCGCCCGCTGCAAGACGCACAAGGTGCCGCTCGACGGCGCCACGGCAACCGTCGCCGCGTCGCCGGGGCTGGCCGAGCTGGCGGGCCCGGCCACCGACCAGGGCCTCGACGAGATCCTCTGGCGCACCCACGGCAGCCTGGCCGAGGTCGTGCGCGAGCGCATGCGCAGCCATCCGGCCGAGGCCCGACCGATCGTGCCCGACCTGCCCTACGTCATGGCCGAGGTCGCCATCGCCGCGCTCTACGAGCAGGCCTGGCACCTCGAGGACATGCTGGTGCGCCGCCTCCAGGTGAGCCTGCGGGCCGCCGACTGCGGCGTCGCGGCGGCGCGCCCGGTGGCCGAGCTCATGGCCTCGGTGCTGGGGCGCGACGCGGCCTGGGTCGACGCCGAGGTGTCGGCCTACCTCCGTCACGTCGACCTTTCGCGCGCCTGCGTCGCGGCCTCGGCCGGGCCTCCGCGGCCGCTCGCGCAGTCGGCATGATTGCGCTAAGGTGGCCCGCGATGAGACGCTCGTCACCCTGCAAGAGCCCCATGCCCGGACCTTCGGCCTCGACGCTCCGCTGGCGCGGCCTGGCCTCGATCGTCCTCGCCACGCTGTCGATCGCCGCCTGCGCCGACCCGTGCAAGGACCTCGAGAAGAAGGTCTGCGAGGACCCGAAGTACCTGAAGGCCCACAAGAAACACTGTGACCTCATGCAGGACCAGGACCGGCGCGAGAACCTCCCGAAGGACGCCTGCAAGGGCATCCTCGACTTCCTGACGAAGCGTTGACGCCGACGTCGACGAGGGGCGCGGGGGTTTAGTCGTGGGGTCCGAGGAGTCCGAGCGCCTCGTCGATACGCTGCTCGCCGTGGCGACCATCGGCGTGGCCGCCGTCCTCATGTTCGCCCAGGCGCGCGACGCGAGCCCCGACGCCGACCCGGCCAGCGGGGCCGCGCGCGAGATCGGCGTGGGCGAGATCCGCTCGATCGAGGACGCCGGCCTGACGCTCGACGGCGACAAGTCGCTGGCCGCCAGCGTCAAGTCCGCCATCGGCTTGGACGGCCACCCCGAGGCGGGGCCGCAGGCGGTCCTGACCAAGCTGCGCGACGACATCCGCCGCAGCTATCCGACGTCGCGCCACGCGCGCCTGGCCTGGATCGCCATGGCCGCCGGCTTCCGCCTCGACGCCCAGGCCCAGGCCGAGGTCGCCGACCTGGTGCGCGACCCCAAGTTCCCGGCCAAGCAGCGGCCGACGCTCGACGCGCTGGCCGACCTGGCGTCGGGGCGCGGCGTGAGCTCGCTGCCGGCGCTCGACGGCGCGCTCGAGGACCTCGGCGCGTCGCGCTGGCTGGTGGCGCGCGTGCACGAGCGGCACCTCGCCAACATCGGCGCCGAGGCCGCGCGCGTCGACGCCGACCGGGCCGCGGTCGAGATCGCCGCCGCCGCCATGGATCGGCGCGCCGCCGTGTCGCTGGTCGAGCTCGGCCTGTGGGTGCTCGGCCTCCTGGTGGTGCTGCTGTTCCCGTGGTTCGTGCGACCGCGGCTCGAGGAGGCGGGCTACCCCGGCCTCGCCACGCCGTCGCCCTTCCGCCTCGACCGCACGCGGCGCGTGATGCTGGCCTGGTTCCTCGGCTACACGCTGCTGTCGTACGTGCTGCAGCTGCTCTTCGCGCTGCTCGGGCCGCCCGCCGACCCGAGCGAGGGCTACCAGCGGACGGCCGTCTTCATCGCCGTCAGCGCGCTCGTGCAGGGCTTCGCCGGCGTCGCCTTCATCCGCGCCTGGGGTCGCACGAGCGACGACCACACGCCGCTCGGGCCCGAGCTCGGGCTGTCGACGAAGCCGCTGCCGCGGCGGCTCATGGGCCTCCTCATGTGGTCGGTGCCCGGCGCGAGCGCGCTCATGGTCGTGACCACGCTGGCGCTGTCGCTGAGCGTCGCCGTGTTCGGCCCGCCGACCGCGCTGCAGACGGCGCTCCAGGTGGTGAGCGGCGACGGGCGCCCCGAGACGTTCGCGCTCATCACGCTGGCCGCGGTCGTCATCTCGCCGGTCATGGAGGAGATCCTCTTCCGCGGCTTCCTCTTCCGGAACCTGCGCGACACCATGGGGCGCGGTCCGGCGGTGCTGGTGTCGGGCCTCATCTTCGCCGTCATCCACCTCGAGCCCGCGCTCATCGTGCCGCTCGCCGCCATGGGCGCGGCGCTGGCCCTGCTCTACGAATGGTCGGGCTCGCTGCTCGTGCCGATCATGGCGCATGCGCTGTGGAATATGCTCCACCTCGTCAAGACGCAGGTCGCCTTCCATGTCTGAGGTCTCGCAGCGCGCGGCGCGCGCCGTCGCGGGAGGGCGCTGATGTTCCGGCGCGCGCTCTCCGAGACCGGCGCGTTCGAGCTCACCTGGCCCGCCGTGCCCGCGGCGAGCCTGCACGCGTGGCTCCTGCTGGTCGATCCCGAGCGCCTCGACCCGAGCCAGCTCCGGCCGGAGGTGCTGCTGCGCGAGCTCATCCGCACGCCGCTCGTGCCGGGCGCCAGGCGCGCGCGGCTGTACGTGCCGGCCGGGCGCGTGGTCGGCCTGGCGCTCGTGGCCCGTGACGCCGCCGACGAGCCGCTCGCGTCGCCGCCCTTCGAGCTCGTCGACGCGCCGGTGGACGCGCCGGTCGACGTGGCCCCCGCGCCGGTGGCGGCCGCGGTCGCGCCGGTGCCCGCGCGGGCCGCGCCGGTCGCCATGCCGGGCGCGCGCGTCGAGCGCGCGCCGTTCGTCTTCGCCGCGTCGGCCCGGCCGCGCGGCGCCGGGCCGGGGGTGTCGTTCGAGGCGCTGGCCGATCGGGTGGCGGCGAGCGCGTCGGTGCCGGCCGCGCGCACGCCCGGACCGACCGGCTTCGGCACGCGCCAGCGCTTCATCTGACGCGGCTGGCGTTCCCGTCGGGCTACGCCGGGCCGCGCGTGGTGGTCATCCGCCGCACCTTCATCGGCGAGCACGACCTCGAGGCGTGGGCCGCCGCGCCGCCGCCCGACGCGCACGACCTGCCGGCCGTCTGCGACGGCTTCGTCGACGCGCTGACACCCGACGACGAGATGGCCTTCTACGCCGTCCTGCAGGGCCCGGCGCCGTGGCGGCCGCTGCCGCTGACGACCATCCAGCCGCCCTTCGAAAGCTGCCGCAACCCGTGCTTCATCGGCGACGGGCGCGCGCGGCTCGGCCCCTGGCTGCGCGGCGCGCCGCCGAGCGGGCCCCAGCGCGAGCTGCTCGAGGCCGCGCTGAGAGGAGCCCCCTGGTGAGCGCGACCGTCATCATCCCGCCGGCGCGCAGCGTCGGCACCGCCGTCATGGCCGTCATCGGCGCGCTGGCGACGGCCGCGCTGTCGGTCGCGCTGGTGCTCGACCCGGCGGTGCCGAGCTCGGCCTCCGGCTGGCTCATCCTGCTGGCCGGCTTCTTCGCCGGCGCGACCGGCCTCGTCGCCTTCAAGCTGGCGCAGGCCAAGGGCGGCCTCTACCTCGACGAGGCCGGCCAGCGCATCGGCCTCGGCGTGACCTCGAGCCGCGACGTGTGGTGGATCCCGCGCGGCGAGATCCGCGGCGTGCGCACGGCCCTCGAGCCGCGGACCGAGCGCTGGCTGGTGGTGCTCGAGGCGACCGGCCGCCCGCCCATCGTCGTCGCCGCGGCCGAGGAGCGCGGCCAGATCATCGACATCACCAACCTGCTCGCGCAGCACACGCGCCTCAGCGTGCTCGACGAGGAGCCCGACCCCGCCCCCACCGGCCTCGCCAGCTCGGTGCGCTTCGGCGTGCGGCGCGGTGCCGCGCTGCAGGGCCTGCTCGCGGCCATGGGCCTGGCGCTCATCTCGATCGCCATGGTGACCTTCTTCCAGGACGACCGCTTCGCGGCGCTGCTCCTCGGACCGCTGCTGGTCGTGGTCGGGCTCGTGCTCATCGCGGTGACGGTGGTGAAGCGCTTCGCCACCGAGGAGCTCGCCTCGACCGGCGCGAGCTTCACCCACGCCTTCGTCTTCCGCGGCTTCCGCTGGGGCGAGCGCACCATCCGCGCGCCGCGCCCGGCCTGGCGCATCTGGCTCTCGGGCATGCGCGGCGCGCACCTCGAGGTGCTCGGCGCCGACGCCACGCTGGTCGTCGGCGCCGGCGCGACCTCCACGAGCCGCATCGATCTCGACGCGCTGGCGCGCCTGTCGCAGTCCTTCGAGGGCCCGCCCGAAGCGGGTTGAACGAGGTTGCCGCGGCGCCGCCCGCCGTTCTAAACCGGGGCCATGGCCAAGACCCCATCGACCATGGTCCCGCTCGGCACCCCGGCTCCCGACTTCGCGCTGCCCGACTGCGTCGACGGCAACGTCGTCCGGCGCGACGACTTCGCCGCGGCGCCGGCGCTGCTCGTCATGTTCATCTGCAACCACTGCCCCTACGTGGTGCACATTCGCAACGGCCTCGTGGCGCTGACGCGCCAGTGGGCGGCGCGCGGCGTCGCCGTCGTGGCCATCTCGGCCAACGACCCCGAGGCCTATCCGGCCGACGCGCCCGAGCGCATGGCCGAGGACAAGCGCCGCTACGACTACCCGTTCCCGTACCTCTTCGACGCGACCCAGGAGGTCGCCGTCGCCTACCACGCCGCCTGCACGCCCGACTTCTTCCTCTACGACCGCGAGCGGCGCCTGGCCTATCGCGGCCAGCTCGACGGCGCGCGCCCGGGCAACGGCGTGGCGGTGACCGGCGCCGACCTGGGTCAGGCGATCGACAAGGTGCTTGACGGTCTCGCGCCGAGCCCGGAGCAGCGTCCGAGCATGGGCTGCAACATCAAGTGGCGGGCTCGTCGATCATCATGAGCGCCGCCTCGAGCGGCGACACGTCGGCCTCGACGGCCAGCGCCAGCATGCGCGACACGCGCGGGCCGATCTGCGCCAGGGCCGCGTCGATGGCCGGTCCGACGTCCTCGCCCGGGGCCGCGGTGCGGCGGATGACACCCTCGATGACGGCGCCGGCGTTGACGGTGAAGTCGGGCACGTAGAGGACGTCCTGGGCCGCCAGGTCGTGGGCCAGCGTAGTGGTGTCGAGCTGGTGGTTGGCCGCGCCGCAGATGACGCGATAGCGGAAGCCGCCGACGTTGTCGGCGGTGACGACCGGCCCGAGCGCGCACGGCACCAGCAGGTCGGCCTCGGGGAAGTCGTGGGCGCCGGCCACGGTGGCGCCGAGCTCGGCGGCCACGCGCGCGACCTTGGCCTCGTCGATGTCGCTCACCACCAGGTCGACGCCGAGGGCCGCCAGTCGGCGCGCGACCTCGCTGCCGACCGAGCCGACGCCGATGACGGCGGCGCGAACCTTGGCGGTGAGCCCGTCCGGGCCGAGCAGGCCCAGGTGCTCGAGCGCGGCCTTGCAGCCGGCGATGACGCCATGGGCCGTGGCCTGCGACGGGTGGGCCTCGGGGCCGACCACGAAGCGCGTGGCCTGGCGCAGGGTGACCAGCTCGATCTCGCTCGTGCCGACGTCGGGCCCGGCGAAGAAGGCGCCGTCGAGCGCCTCGATGGCGCGACCGAGCGCCAGGTACATGGGCGCCGTGTCGCGCGCGTCGGCCGGGTCGAGCACGACACCCTTGGCCCCGCCCGCCGGAAGCCCGGCGAAGGCGGTCTTGAGGTCATGCCCTCGGCCAGCCCGACCACCTCGTGGACCGCGGCGTGGGCGCCGTTGAAGCGGCGCCGGCGGATGCCGCCGTAGCCCGGGCCGCGCGACAGGTCGTGGAGCGCGATGAAGCCGTGGAGCCCCGAGTCGGCGTCGCGCACCTCGTAGAGGACGTCGCAGCCGGCGGCCTCCGCGAATCGGACCGTGACGTCGGTGAGCTGGACCATCGAAGCACCTCGCCCAAAGTCTAGTCCTTCTTGCCCGGCGTGGCCAACAGGTGCGCCTCGACCTCGCGGCGGATCCACGCGTCCCCGATCGTTCGGGCGATCGCCTGCCCCTCGGCGCGCGCGCCGCGCCGGCCAGCATCAGCGCGAGGTGCGCGCGCGCGTCGTCGGCGGCCGCGTCGGAGCCGCGCGCGAGCTCGCGCAGGACGGCCTCGGCCTGACCCTTGCGCCCGGTGCGCCAGAGGATCGGCGCCAGCTCGAGGCTGGCCGCGGGCAGCGGGCGGGCCCGCGCGAAGGCCGCCTCGGCGTCGGCCAGCCGCCCGGCGGCGGCCGCGGCGCGACCGCGCACGAGCCAGACCTCGGGCGCATCGCCCGCGGCGAGGTCCGCGACCAGGGCCTCGGCCTGCGCCGGCTCGCCGGCGGCGATGAGCAGCCCGGCGCGCGCCAGCGGCTCGGGCAGCCAGCGCGCGAACGCGGTCGCGCGGCTCTTCGACAGCACGAGCAGCGCCTCGCCCGGCACCACGTCCTCGCGCACGATCACCACCGGCGCCAGCGTGCGCGCATGCGTCCAGGCCTTGGCGAGATCGGCGCGGGCCAGCCCGACGCCCGCCGGATGGCGGTCGTGCACCGCCAGATCGACCGCCAGGATGGCGCCCGCGCGCGACCAGAGCGCGCTCAGCGCCGCCGCAACCTCGGCGTCGTGGTCGGCCGTGACGACCGTGTTGAGCGCGCCCGAGCAGACCACCGCCTCGGCCTCTGGGCCGGGTCCGAAGGCGTCGGCCACGACCAGCTCGGCCGCGGGATCGCCGGTCGGCGCGCGCGCGATCATCGCGCCGAGGACATCCTCGCCGCGGTAGCGACCGCGGAAGCCGCGCGCCCTGAGGACGGCCAGCAGCGCGCCCTCGCCGCAGCCGGCGTCGAGCAGGGAAGCGCGCTCCGCCAGCGGCTCGACCGCCTCGGCCAGCGCGCTGAGGCGCAGGCGATGGGCCTCCTCGCTGTCCCAGCCGACGCGGCGCGTGGCGCTCGGCGAGGCCGCGAGCGGGCCGTAGAAGGCGGCTGCGGCCGCCGCCCGATCGGTCATGGCGCGGTCCTCCTTCATAGGAGCGGCGAGAGCAGGCCGGCGAAGGCGTAGAGCAGGCGGCGGCCGTACGACTGCGTGCTGAGCCAGCGCGGCGGCACCTCGCGCGCGCTGTCGAGGTCGGTCGCGTACTGGCGCGCCAGGTCCTCGGTGAGGTCGCGGTCGTACACGAAGGCGGTGAGCTCGTAGTTCAGCTGGAAGCTGCGGATGTCCATGTTGGAGCTGCCGATGGCCGCGAGCCAGTCGTCGACCACCAGCGTCTTGGCGTGGAGGAAGCCCTTGTCGTACTCGAAGATGCGGACGCCGGCGTCGAGCAGCTCGCCGAAGTAGTAGCGCGAGGCCCAGTCGACGAGGCGGCTGTCGGAGCGCTTGGGGACCAGCAGGCGCACGTCGACGCCGCGCAGCGCCGCGGTCACGAGCGCGGTCTGGATGACGCGGTCGGGGACGAAGTACGGGCTCGTCGCCCAGATGCGCTTCTCGGCCGACACGCAGGCCATGAAGTGGAGCTGATGGATGACCGCCCATGGCCGGTCGGGGCCCGACGCGACGACCTGCGCCGTGGCGTGCCCGACCGCGAGCGCCGGCGGATCGGGGAAGTAGCGCGCGTCGTCGAGGAGCTGGCCGGTGGCGTGCAGCCAGTCCTCGACGAAGGTCTGCTGGAGGCCGAGCACGACCGGGCCCTCGAGGCGGATGTGGGTGTCGCGCCAGGCGCCGATGCGCGGGTCGAGGCCGAGGTACTCGCGGCCGATGTTGATGCCGCCGGTGAGCCCGATGCGGCCGTCGACGACGACGATCTTCCGGTGGTTCCGGAAGTTCACGTGGTCGCGGCGGCGCACCAGCGGGCCGATACGGATGGGCGCGAAGTAGCCGGCCTGCCCGCCGGCGGCGGCCAGCGGATCCCAGAAGCCGGACGGCAGCTTCATCGAGCCGAGCGCGTCGCAGAGGACGCGCACCGTGACGCCGGCCCTGGCGCGCTCGACCAGGTGGTCGCGCAGCTCGCGGCCGGCCGCGTCGGGCTGGATGATGTAGAACTGGACGTGGATGTGGTCCTTGGCGGCGCTCACGGCCTCGCGGATGGCGGCGTAGGTCTGGCCCGCGTCGACCAGCATGTGGACCGCGTTCTCCGAGCTCGCGTGCGAGCCCGACACGCGCGAGGCGAGCCGCACCAGCGAGGCGCGTGCGCGGGCTCGTGGCCAGCGCGTCGGGCTTCACCACGCTGGCCTTGTCACCGCGCGCACCGCTCGACTTCTGGGCCACGCGGTAGCGCGAGGAAGACCTCGCGCACGCGCGCCCCGACGCGGCCGGCCTTCTTGTTGCGCACCACGATGCGGCGGATGCCGACCGCCAGGTAGAAGGCCGCGCCGAGGATCGGCACCAGCACGACGCCGAGGATCCAGGCCAGCGTCGCCTGCGGCTCGCGGCGCTCGCGCACCACGAAGCCGAAGACGACCACGAGCTGGAGGGCGAGGACGATGGCGACCGCGAGCACGGTCCACCCTTAGCGCGGAACCGTGGCGCTTGTCGCCGCGCCGGTCTCGCCGCCCGCGCTCAGGGCGCGACGACCACGCGGTTGCGGCCGTCGCGCTTGGCCTGGAGCAGCGACTGATCGGCCGCGCGCACGGCCGCCATGAACGGCGCCTCGCCCTCGATCGGCACCTGGGCCACGCCGCAGCTCACGGTGAGCACGCTCGAGACGCTGCTGCGCTCGTGCGGGATGGTGCAGGCCTCGACCGCGGCGCGCATGCGCTCGGCCTGGACGGCCGCGGTGTGCAGCGTGGTGCCGGGCATGATGGCCAGGAACTCCTCGCCGCCGTAGCGGTAGATGGCGTCCTCGGCGTTGAGCTGCTTGGCCAGCACCGTGGCCACGCGCCGCAGCACCTCGTCGCCGGTCAGGTGCAGGTAGGTGTCGTTGTAGAGCTTGAAGTGATCGATGTCGAAGAGCGCCACGCAGCACGTGCGCTGCTCGCGCCGCACCTGCTCCTCGAAGACGACCAGGTCCTCCTGCATGCGCCGGCGGTTGGCGATGCCGGTGAGCGCGTCGCGGCGCCCCGACTCGAAGAACTCGTGGTTCAGGCGCTCGAGCTCGCGTTGCTGCTCCTCGAGGCGCCGGTGCAGGCTCGTCACGCGCTCGGCCGCGATGAGCCGCAGCATGAGGTCCTCGCGATCGAGCGGCTTGGCCAGGTAGTCGTCGGCGCCGGCGCGCATGCCGGTGAGGCGGTACTCGCGCTCGGACAGCGCCGTCAGGATGATGAAGTAGGTGTAGCGGCGATCCTCGCGCGCGCGGATCCGGCGACACAGCTCGATGCCGTCGACGCGCGGCATCATCCAGTCGGAGATGACCACGTCGGCGCCCTCGCGCAGGTACTTCTCCCAGGCGTCGAGCCCGTCGGAGGCGGCCACGCACGTGTAGCCGAGCTGCTCCACGGCGCGCACCGCCATGAGGCGGGAGATGGACTCGTCTTCGGCGACAAGGATGCGCATGTTGCTCAGTTAACGGCGTTCGGGCCGCCGGACGCAAGCCGGGTCGTCCTCTTGACGGGCCCGATGCGATGGCGGAATGGAGCGCGTCAGGACCGGGCACGGAGCCCGAGCCGGAGGATACCCCATGACGAGCATCTTCAGACCGGACGCCCTCGCAGGGCAAGTGGCTCTTGTAACTGGCGGCGGCTCCGGCATCGGCAAGGGCATCGTCGAGCGCTTCCTCGAGCACGGGGCGGACGCCGTCATCGTGAGCCGCAACGCCGAGCGCCTGGCCGCCGCGGCCGCCGAGCTGAGCCAGAAGTTCGGTCGGCGCGTGGTGGCCGTGCCCGCCGACGTGCGCGAGCCCGAGCGCATCGAGGCCGCCATCGCCGAGGCGCTCGCCGCCTTCGGCCGCCTCGACATCGTGGTCAACAACGCCGCGGGCAACTTCCTCGCGCCGGCCGCGACCCTCTCCTACAAGGGCTTCGCGACCGTCCACGCCATCGACACGCTCGGCACCTTCAACGTGTCGAAGGCCGCCTTCAGCGCCTGGATGCGCGCCCACGGCGGCTGCATCATCGACATCTCGGCCACGCTGCACTACACCGGCGTCCCCTTCCAGGTGCACGCCGGCTCGGCCAAGGCCGCCATCGACGCCATGACCAAGCACCTGGCCTGCGAGTGGGGCCCGGCCAAGATCCGCGTGAACTGCATCGCGCCCGGCCCCATCGACGACACCGAGGGCATGTCGCGCCTCGCGCCGGCGGGCATGAAGGAGAAGCTCGCCGCGCAGATCCCGCTCGGCCGCTTCGGCACCATCGGCGAGATCGCCGACGCCGCGCTCTTCCTCGCCTCGGACGCCGCGCGCTTCGTGACCGGCGCCGTGCTGGTGGTCGACGGCGGCGCGTGGATGGCCGGCGGCATGAAGCTCGGTTGAGCTGACAGCGGCAGGTCGTGCCCCGGACCGCAGCCGGGGGCTCCGCTCGGCGCAGCCGAGCGAGAGACAGCGGCGTAGGTCCCACGGGCACGACCGATACGGCAGCAGGCAGGCGACGCATCGACAGCTTCTGATCGTGTGCCGACGCAGCACCGGCCGCGGAATCCTGCTAAGGTGGCCGTGTTGTAGGGGGCTCGCGAGCCCTCCTCTTCCCGATCCAGGACGCCCCGCATGCTGCGACGACAACCCTTCATGGCCCGCCTCCGAGTGCTGCTCTCGGCCGCGTTCCTCGTCACCGCATCGGCCACGAGCGCGCTGGCCGAGTGGCAGGAGCAGTACGGCAAGGCCCAGGATGCGCTGAAGGCGAAGGACTACCCCGGCGCCGAGGGCGCGGCCATCGCGGCCCTGAACGACGCCGACTCGAGCTCGTTCGCCGCCGACGACGAGCGGCGCATCAGCACCATGCGCCTCCTGGCGCGCGTCTATCAGGAGACGCGGCAGTGGGCGACGGCCTCGCCGATCTACGAGCAGATCCTCGCGACCTACGCCTCGAAGGGCATGGACCAGTCGCCCGAGGCGGGGAACCTGCAGAACGATCTCGGCATCGTCTACGTGAAGATGCGCGAGCTCATCAAGGCCGAGACCGCCTTCAACGCGTCGCTCCAGATCAAGCGCAAGAAGTACAAGCAGAACGTCGCCTCCATCGCGCTCGTGCTGTCGAACCTGGGCGAGCTCTATCGCCAGCAGGGCAAGTGGAAGGAGGCCGAGGAGCTCCACAAGCAGGCCATCAGCGACAAGGAGAACGAGCTCGGCCCGGACCACCCCTCGCTCGTGACGAGCCTCAACAACCTGGCCATCGTCTACCGCGAGACCAAGCGCACCGAGGAGGCCAAGCCGCTGCTCGAGCGCGCCATCACGCTCGGCGAGAAGGCCTCGGCCGAGAACCCCGACGAGCGCTCGAACTACGCCACGGCGCTCCACAACCTGGCCGACTACTACAGCAACAAGCGCGACTTCGAGCACGCGCGTCCGCTCTACGAGAAGGCGCTCAAGCTGCGCCGCGAGGCACTCGGCAACGACCACCCCTGGGTGGCCGAGACGCTCAACAACTACGCCAACATGCTGGTGTCGATGGACAAGGCGGGCGAGGCGCTGCCCATGTTCGACGAGGCCATCACCATCCGCCAGAACGAGTTCGGCGCGACCGACCAGCGCGTGACCAAGGTCATGGCCAACAAGGCCATGGCCCTCGACCGCCTCGGCAAGAAGGACGAGGCCCAGAAGGTGCGCGACGCGATCAAGGCCATCGAAGAGAAGCGCAAGGCCCCGCCGCAGTAACAGCTGAAGGGCTCGGTTCACGCGCGGCCGAGTCGACGCGCCGGCAGACTCGCGGGGTCGGCCGGCCAAGCGCGCCCCATGCAACGACTGTTCGTCGCCATCGACCTGCCCGAAGACGTGAAGGACGAGCTCCTCGGCCTCGCCTTCGGTGTGCCCAACGCCTTCTGGGTCGACCCGGATACGCTCCACCTGACCGTGCGCTACCTCGGCGAGGTGAACGGCACGGTGGCGCAGGACCTCGCCACGCGGCTCGGCAAGCTGAAGGTCGAGCCGTTCCCGATCCGGCTGGCCGACATCGGCTTCTTCCCGCCGCGCGGCGCGGCCAGGACCTGTGGGTCGGCGTCGAGAAGAGCGAGCCGCTCGAGCACCTGCGGAAGAAGCTCGTCGACTCCATCGCCACGCGCATGGGCATCGAGCCCGACCGCCGGAAGTGGATGCCGCACGTGACGCTGGCGCGCCTGGATGACGCGCCCGAGAGCCGGCTGGCGCGCTTCGCCGCCGAGAACTCGCTCTACAAGTCGCGCTACTTCGACGTCGAGCAGCTCACGCTGTGGTCGTCAAGGATCTTGACGAGCGGCGCGCAGTATCAGCGCGAGGCCGTGTTCGTCCTGCGCGGGTAGGCCCAGAGGATGTCGGCCTCGCGCTCGGGGAAGTCGGCGTCCTTCACGCGCACGCGCGCCTCGTCCTCGTCGGCCACAGGCCGCACCACGAGGTAGCGCAGCGAGCCGAGCCGCGCGGGGATGCCCAGCGCGCGCTCGGTGTGGCCGATGCCGGCGAAGACGACGACCTTGCCGCTGCCGGCGAGCGCCACGACGTGGCCGGCCATGGTCTCGTCCCACACGAGCTGCGCGCGGTAGAAGCGCTCGAGGCCGGCGTCGTCCAGCGGGCCGTGCCCGTGGCCGTGCGGGCTGCCGTGCGCGGCCGCGGCCATGCGCGCTCGGAACCAGGCGCGGTGGGCGTCGCTGCCGCTGTCGAGCGGAGGGACCTCGGCGCGCAGCGCCTCGGGGAGGCTCGAGACGGTGTCGGTCGCGACCGCGTGCGCGATCTCGGGGCGCGCGTTCAGCGGCTCGACGGGCATCGACGCATCCAGCGCCCAGGCGAAGATGGGCGCGTAGCTCGAGAAGGCGTAGCCCCAGGTGTGCGGCCAGTCGACCGCGGCGTAGAGCGCGCGCAGCACGTCCGGCGACGAGGGTCCGCGGAAGGCGGCGAGCGTCGGGCGCAGCGACCACGGCAGCCACTCGACGCCGATGCTGCGGTAGTCGGCGACGCGCGCCACCTGGGCCACCTGGAGCTGGGTCGCCTGGAAGTCGGGCGTGCCGTGCTCCTCGCCGACCAGCACCACGTCGACCGCGCCGAGGCGCGCGACCAGCGCGTCGAAGTCGAGCGGCGCGCCGGTGCGGCCGTCCCACGCGCGGGCGCTTGCCGGGCCGGTGAGCGATACCTCGAAGGCGAGCCGCGACGGGTCGTCGGGCATGGGCGGCGCGCCGCCGCCGGACGCGCTGGCGCACGCCGAGAGCGCCAGGGCGCCGAGGCCGGCCGCGAGCGCCGCGAGGCGCAGCGCGCTCAAAGGCGGACCGGCTTCCGCGCGCGCCGATCCCAGGCGAGCCCGTCGAAGACGGCGCAGTCGCAGCCCCAGGACGGCGGCGCCTTCTGGCACACCATCCGGGCTATCTCCTTGTGGCCGGCCGCGTTGGGGTGCACCGGATCGAAGGCCACGAACTCGGGCTTCATGTACCACTGCGGGAGCCGCATCGCGCGCTGCACGTAGCCGTCGAAGGCCGCCTGGCGCGCCTGCTCGTCGAGGCCGGCCAGCTGCTTCTTCACCCACGGGCTGAGCTTGGCGCTCCGGGCCATGGCCTTCTCGGTGCGGAGCGGCGCCTCGCGGTCGCGCCGGACCGAGTCCCAGAGGTCGACGCCGACGTCGGGCAGCTGGCCCGCCTCGAACTGCGCCTTGCCCTCGCCCGCCTTGCCGAAGGCCTGCGCCGGCGTGAGGCGCCCCATGACGAAGTCGACCGTCTTCTGGGTGTGGGCCTGGTAGGCCAGCCCGTCGGCGCCCTTCCAGCGGTGATCGCCGTCCGAGCCCCACGGGTTGATGGTCAGGCCCATCGTGCGCATGCCCGCGTCGTGGGCCATCTTGAAGGTCTTGGCCACATCCACGTTGGTGAGCTCGGGCGTGCCGACCGAGTTCAGCCCGCCGAGGAACACGAGCCAGGTCTCCTGCGCCTTCGGGTCGACCTTCCGGTTCTTCAGGATCTGCGCGACGAAGCGCTCCTTCAGCGCGGCGGCGCCGAGGCGCGCCTTGGCGGCGTTGTGCACCTCGATGCGCCCGCACGCCGCCGGCAGCCACTGCGCGTAGCCGCCGAGGCCGTACTCGCTCACCGAGCCGCCGAGCACGACGACCTTCACCGGCTTCGAGGCGTCGGTGAAGGCCCATGTGCCGCGCGGCTCGTCGGCGTGCGCGGAGGTCAAGGTCAGCGCGACCGCCAGGACGGCGCTCGCGAGGGTCGTCGCGCGGCGCATCGTCAGGCCTTGGCGAAGATGTCCATCACCGAGCCGAGGAGCGCCAGCGCCTCCTCCTTCGGACGCTGGAAGGCGTTCCGGCCCATGATGGAGCCGAAGCCGCCCCCGGCGGCGATCTGGCGGCACTCCTCGAGCACCTCCTCGGTCGCCTTGGCGGCGCCGCCCGAGAAGATGACGATGCGGCGGCCGGCGAAGCAGCTCTGCACGACGTCCTTCACGCGGTCGGCCAGCGTGTCGATGGGGCGCCCGGCGTAGGCCTTCTTGGCCGCGTCCTGCTCGAGGTGCGCGGTCGGCGCCTTCACCTTGAT
>JAXLYZ010000032.1:0-115706 GCA_046351155.1 Myxococcota bacterium | reverse complement strand
TGTCCTCGCGGCCCTCGAAGTGGCACGAGGCGCACGCGAACTGGCCGGCGTGGCTCAGGTTCTCGTTGCGGGCGTAGGTGTAGACGCGGGCGCCGCGGCGGATCTGGGCGGGGACGGGGTCCACACCGAAGGCCACGGCGTTCTTCGCCTGGACGCGGATGGGGTCGACGCGGAGGCTCGACGGGGTCGGGTCGCTGCCGGCGAACGTGCCGACACCGCCGCAGCGCGCGTCGTCGACGCACGCCATGTCACCCGCGAAGTTGGCCGAACCCTGGGCCATGGGCACGCCGCCGGTGCTGGTGCCGAGGTCGCCGCCGACCGCGCCCGGGTTCGCGAACGTCCTCATGTCGAGGAACGGCGTGACGTCGATCTCGCTGACGCTGAGGTCGAAGTCGTTGACGACGTAGGCGGTCTTGCCGTCCGGCGAGAAGGCGATGGCGCGCGGCGCGTGGCCGACCGAGATGACGCCGATCGGCGAGCGAACGGGGTCGGCCTCCGCGGTCGACATCACCAGCACGTTGTCGGTGCCGTAGCCGGTCATGAAGAGCAGGGTGTGGGTCGGGTGGGCCGCGATGTCCGAGGGCTGGTCGATGAGCGCCAGCATGTTCTCGCCGCTCGCCGGGTCCTGCACCGGGAACTCGCTCTCGGCGTTGAGCGCCGAGCCGTAGGTCGAGCCGGTGACGGTGACCTCGACCGGGCGGGTCGGCAGCGTGACGCTGGCGCCCGGGGTCGCGGTCGAGCCGTAGCCGCCGCCGCCGGTGTCGACGGGCGTGCCGCCGTCGGGGGTCTGCGCCACTTCACTGGCGCGGAAGTCGTCCTCGGTGCCCGGCGCCGCCACGACGTGCGCGACGTAGACCTGGCCGTTCTCGGGGTTGACCGTGCCGGCCAGGGCGCGCGTCGCCTGCAGACCATGGAGGCGGGTCTGGGTCAGGAAGTCCGCGGGATTGCCGTTGCGGAGCGAGATGTCGAAGGCGCGCTGCTCGTTGGCCAGGCCGTCCTGATCGACTTCGAACTGGACCTCGCCGGTGTGCTGGTGGATGGCCGTCACGAACGCCGGCTGCCCGAACATGGACGGCGTGAAGGTGACGCCGCGCGGCTCATCGAGGGTCGCGACGCGGTCGAGCTCTTCGAGGCTCTTGCCGTCGATGCTCACGAGCTGCCCTTCGCGCGGCAGCGTGACATAGGCCGTCATGCCGTCGTCCGACAGCGCGACGCCCCAGCTCTCCACGCCGAGGTGGACCCGCTGCGTGATCTTCATGTCCTCGACGCGCACCACTTCACCGGTCGAGCGGAGCGTCACGATGACGGCGCCATCGGGCCCGACGACGAGCTGCTCCGGCCGCGAGCCGAGCGGCAGCGTCTTCTCGACGGCCAAGGTCTCACGGTCCATGCGGACGAGGGCCTTGTTGTCGCGGTCGGTCACGTAGAGCCACTTGTCGGTCGCGGCGATGCCGTGGCCGCTGGTCCACGCGGGCGCGTTCCGGGATGTCAGCTCGCGCGGAGCCTCCGGGAACGCATGGGGGAACTCGACTACGGAAGGCGGATGAGCGTTGTCATCCTTTCCGCATGCACCCGCGACGAGCGCGGGCACGGCCAGAGCGAGAATGGGCAGTCTCAGGGCACGCATCGGGGCCTCCATGAACGGTCGAAGCGAAGCTAGCGGCCCGCGCACCTCGGAGTCAACGGCGCGGGCGCGGCGAAGACGGGCGCCTCTCAGGGCAAGAAGCATGCCCCTAGTTGAGGCCGCGTACATGGCTGATGTCCGCAGGTGATGGGCCTGCGCGGGGTGTAAACCGCGTTGCCAGCGTGTGGAGGCTATTCCCACATTTCTGCGGGTCCGAGGCGTGGGGCCGATCGCGCCGGGTCCCCCGGCTTGATCGCCATCAACCTTCGAAGCGCACCCGATAGATGCCCGCCTGACCCGGGCTCTCCTCGACCTGGACCTCGAGCGCGAGGATGCGGGCGTCGGGGATCCGGGCCGGCAGGCGCGCGAGGATCTCCTTGGCGATGAAGCGGGCCAGCATCTCGGTCGAGGTGTTCGGCAGGTCGAGGATGCGCACGTCCTTCCGCGGGAAGCAGAAGAAGGAGCCGTCGCGATAGAGGGCCTCGATGCGGTCCTCGAGCACGGTCAGCACGAGGTTCGGGTTGTGCGCCGGCAGGAGCATGCGGTGGTCGAGCTCGTCGCAGATGCCCTTCACGATGGGCTTGAAGAGGATGAAGTCGAGCACCAGATCGCCGGCGATGGTCTCGCCCTCGACCGCGACCTCGACCTTGTAGTTGTGGCCGTGGAGCTCTTCGCGCGAGCCGTCCCCGAAGATGAGGAAGTGGGCCGAGCCGAAGTTGAAGTACTGCTTGTAGACGCGGACGCTGAAGCTCTCGTGGGGCGTGGTCATGCGTCGGTCTCCGGGCGGCGATAGGTCGCGCGCGTGGTCGGGGTCTCGGCGACGTGCACCGCGACCAGCGCCGGCAGGGCGGCGATGAGCTGGTCGTAGACCCAGCGCGCGAGGTGCTCGCTGGTCGGGTTGTCGAGGCCGGGCACGTCGTTGAGATAGGCGTGGTCGAGGCGGGCGGCGGTCGGCTGCCAGGCGCGCGTGATGTCCTCGTAGTCGACGAGCCAGCCGAGCTCGGGGTCGACCGGACCCACCAGGACGAGCTCGATGGTGAAGCCGTGGCCGTGCACGCGCGAGCACGGGTGCGCGGCGGGCAGCTTCGGCAGCCGGCGCGCGGCCTCGATGCGAAAGGTGCGGGCGATCTCGACGATCATCCGCGGGCGGTTAGCAGACCGCCGGCGCGAGCGCAACAGGTCGCCTGGCGAGGCGCGACGATGCGTCAGCGCTCGTCCGCGCCCGGGCCGTTGACGAGCCGGAGGTAGTCCTGGAAGCGACCCACGCGGCCCTGCTCGTCGACCTTCTTGAAGTCGATGGAGAGCCACGAGACGCCGGCCTTGCCGCGGTCCTCGCGCGAGCGGACCGTGCCGTGGATGGCCAGCTGCTGGAGCCCCGACGGCGTGCCGAGCGGGCGCAGCACGACCAGCTCGCCGTTGTCGGGCGCGACCTCGTTGGTCCACAGCGTGGCCGCCTGGCGGCCGAGCGACTCGATGCGCGCGACCACGGTGCGGGCGCCCCAGGTGATGAGCATCTTCGGTCGGCGCGCGTCGTGGACGAGGAGCCCCGTCGCGTCGTCGGCGCCGAGCGCCGGCGTCATCTCGGGCGCGACCGGCGGCTCTTCGCTCTTCGGGCCGCGGCCGAAGAGCGCCGTGAAGATGCCGGTCACCGAGCGCTTGCGCGAGCGCGGGCGCGGGTCGGGGAGCGGCGGCGGCACGAACGGGGTCGGCGACGGGCCGGGCTCCTCGTCCGGGTAGTCGGTGCCCTGGCGGCGCTCCTCGCGGCGCAGGCGATCGAGCTCGCGATCGAGGTCGATGACGTGCGGGTCCTCGGGCTCGGAGCGGCCGGTCTGGCCGCCGCCGTAGCCGTCGGTGTCGATGGCCGCGAGCGGGAAGCGGAAGACCGCGTGCACGCCGCTGGCGCGCTCTTCGTAGGTGATCTCGCCGCCGGTGGCGACGCGGAAGGCCGGGTCGAGGGCGCGCAGGAAGTCCTCGAGCAGGCCGGGATCGGCGCGCGTGAAGAGCTCGAAGAAGCGGAAGCCGAAGCCGGTGTCGGGGCGCTCGAGCGTCGGCTCGTCGATGACCCACACCACCTCGCCGCGCACCGAGATGGCCACGCCGTCGGGGTCGAAGCGCTCCTCCATGACGATGACGGTGCCCGGGCGAGGCACGTGCGCCGCCTTCAGGAAGGCGCCCGAAAGGCTGACGCTCGTCGACACGGCGAAATGGATGTCGCCCTCGTGCTCGAAGCGGAAGCGGATGCTCTTGGCGCGCCGGGGGAACCGTCGCTTGTCATGTCGTTCCCGATTCATTCAGGCTCGATGCCGCCACCGCGGCGAAGGGCGTCGCAGGCCGCCAGGATACGGGCTCGGCGACCAATCGAAAAGGGCCGACATGGAACGGCGTCGGGATAGACCCGGCACATGGCGAAGTGAGCGGCGCGGCAGGCGGGGTCGAGGCCGGGCAGGGCGAAGCTCTCGATCTCGTCGCGGCTGGCCGCGGCGACGGCCGTGGCCAACGTCCAGAAGCCGAGGTTGCTGGTCGCGTCGAGGCGGTCGCCGTCGACGGTGAGGGTCGCCCCGAGGAGGAAATCGCCCGCCAGGCGCCGCTCGACCAGACCGAGGATGGGCGCGTCGATGCGCGAGAGCGCGCTGGCGTCGGCCAGGAGCTCGATGGCGGATGCGCGCGGCAGGCCGCGGCGCGCGCGCGCGAGGCGGCCCGCGGCCGTCGCTCCGGTGCGGCCGGACGGGTCGGCCGTGCCGAGGGTGCGCTCGGAGGCCTGCGCCAGCGCCAGCCGATCGAGCGCCGCGCGCGTCTGGGCGAGCTCGACCACGCCGTTCCTGACGCGCCAGACGATCGGCGCGTCGCCCGGGTCGTGCGGGACCTCGGCGTGCACGAGCGCGTCGTCGACCAGCGCCTCGCCGTGCGCGTAGCCGTCGCCGAAGGCCGCCGGCAGCGCGGCCGCCAGCGCGGCCTCGACGGCGGCCGGGTTGCCGCGCGGGCGCAGGAGGACCACCCAGTCGACCGGCCCGTCGGGGCGCGTGAGGTCGGCGCCGGCCAGCGGCAGGACGCCCAGCGTCACCTCACCGCCGCCGCGCGGCAGGGCGGCGAGCCCGGCCAGCAGGCGGTCGGCGAAGGGACCCGGCTCGAGCGCGGGCAGGAAGTCGCGCGCGAGACGCTGGCCGAGATCGTCGAGGACGGAGGAAAGCTCCTTGAAGTCGGGCGTGGCCAGCGATAGCGAGAGCAGCGTGTCGGCCGGGAGCAACGGCGGCAGATCGTGGGGGCCCGGGGCCAGCGCGGCGCGCAGGTGGGCGGCGAGATCGCGGTCGTCGACCTCGGCCAGGAGCTCGGCCCGGTCGTCGGTCGCGTCCACGCTGCCGATGAAGGTGATGAGGCCGAGGAACTGCACGAGTCCTTCGGCCGGGAGCGGCGGCGGGGTCGCGTCGGGCTCGGCGGCGGCGTGGGCGAGGAGCCAGAGCGAGGCCGCGTCGACCACGGCGCGGACCTCCTGGCGGTCGCCGCGCTCGACGAAGCCGTCGCGCTTGCGGATGGCGTCGCGACGGCCTCCGACGCGGGCGTCGAGCAGGTCCTCCAGGCCCTGCTCGGCGCCCCAGGA
Source organism: Myxococcota bacterium (assembly GCA_046351155.1). Taxonomy (GTDB): domain Bacteria; phylum Myxococcota_A; class UBA9042; order PHBI01; family PHBI01; genus JAXLYZ01. The sequence goes on along the minus strand of JAXLYZ010000032.1, from coordinate 110,487 downwards.
GAACACGATCCAGGGGTCCATGATGACCACGCGCGGCGGCTCGGGGTCGATGCCGGTGAAGCGCTGCCACGGGCTCTGGTGGATCTCGTCGATGCGGAAGCCGACGTGGCGACCGACCGCCTCGGTGATCGGCTGGAGGCGCGCGATGACGCGCTTCCTGAGCGCCAGATCGCGGATCTCGACGAAGATCATCGCGGTCGGTCCCTCGGTCGTCGGCACGACGGCGATCTCGACGGCGTCCATGCCGCGCAGGATCTCGCGCGCCAGGTCGACCGGCAGCCCGGCCACCTCGCCGGTGCGCCCCGAGGCGAGATAGCCGCCGGTGAGCAGCGCGGTCTGGAGCTCGTCCTTCCCGGCCCAGCGGTCGAGCGCCAGCGCGCGCGTGACGCCGACCCAGGGCGGTGGGCTCGAGATCCACGCGCGCGTCGTCGCCGGCAGGAGGCGGCTCAGGTCCTCGGAGGCGCGCGTCCAGAGCTGCAGGTACACGAGGCCGAGCACGGCGCCCAAGACGAGGACGCTGCCGGCGATCGCGAGGAGCGGCGCGCGCTCGGGGCGGCGGTTCTCGGGCATCGCGGCATGCTAGCCGTCCCAGCGGCCGTCGTGAAGCGCCGTCGTCGCGGTGGTCGCGAGCGCGTCGGCCCAGTCGCGCGGCTCGGCCGAGAGGACGGTGGGTGCGAAGAGGCCGATGGCGCGGCCGAGCGCCGCGCCGCGGCGGCGCGGGTCGGTGCCGGCCTGGGCCAGCGCGGCGAGCGAGAGCGCGGCGTCGCGCTTCGAGAGCTTCTTGCCGTCGGCGTCGACGAGCAGCGGGTGGTGGGCGAAGCGCGGGACCCCGGTCGGGGCGTCGCCGCCGTCGCTGGGATCGGCGTCGGGGTGCGCGCACGGCCAGCGATGGAAGAGGATCTGGCGCGCGGTCGAGCCCAGCGCGATCGCGGCCGCGCACGACGTCGGTCACGCCCATGGCGTGGTCGTCGGCGACCACCGCGAGCTGGTAGGTCGGCACGCCGGGGCGCCCGAGCAGGAAGTCGCCCGAGGTGAGGCCTGCATCCTCGCGCTGCGGCCCGAGCAGGCCATCGACCCAGTCGACGACGGCGCCGTCGCCGAGCGCTTCGACGTCGAAGCGATAGCCGCCGCGGTCTCCCGGCAGCGCGACGTCGTTTCCGCGGCAGGTGCCGGGGTAGGGCACCTCGTCGAGGTCGCCGAGGCCCAGGTGGGGCGCCGATTGCGCGGCGCGGATGTCGGCGCGGCTACAGCGGCAGGCATACGCCGCGCGTGCGGCGACGAGGCAGCGCGAGCAGCGCGTCGTAGCGCGGGATGCGCTCGGACTGGCGCGTCGGCGGCTCGTCCCAGTCGAGGCCGAGCCACTCGAGGTCGGCCATCAGCTGGGCCTCGAAGGCCGGCCGGCAGCGCGCCCGATCGATGTCCTCGATGCGCAGGATGAAGTGGCCCCGGGCGCGCGGCAGGCGCCCCAACCGAAGAGCGCCGCCAGCGCGTTGCCGATGTGCAGCCTGCGCGACGGGGTCGGGGCGAAGCGGAAGCGGCGCGCGGCAGGACCGGAGCCCGGGGTGTTCAATTGAACTCGGGGCGCTCGATCTCGAAGTAGTGGATGCCCGGCACCGGCAGCCGGCGCGCGAAGCGCACCTCGCCGGTCGCCGGGTCGGGCCGGAAGCGTTCGAGATCGCTGAAGAAGAAGCTCCCGAGCGCGGTGTTCTGCGCGTCGAGCTCGCTCAGGCGGTAGTCGACGTGGTCGGTGACCGGCGGCACGAAGGCCGGGACGGCGACCTCGTAGTCGAGCGCGCCGACGCCCGCGCCCACGTCCCAGGCGGCGATGAGCACATGCAGCGTGCGGCCGTCGACGCTGGCCATGGTGGTGACGTCGTCGGGCGCGTCGACGTGCACGCGCGCCGGCTTGTCGATCTGGCGCAGCGGGAAGCGCGCCATGAAGGCCGGGGTGGGGAGCCGGCGGCGTCGAAGTAGACGCTCGGCGGCGTGGCGCGCGCCCCGACACGGCCCACGTCAGGCCCGAGACGTCCTGGAAGAGGATGCGGCAGGCCATCTCGAAGGGCGTCGACCTGGGCCGAGACGAGGCTCGGGTCGGAGATGGTGGTCGGCGCGTCGGGCCCGAACGCGATGGGCGCGAGGCCGACGGCCGTGAGGCCCAGCGCGTCGAGGCGTGCGCAGCGCGCGCGCGATCTCGGCCACGAGGCCCGGCGTCGGCGCGTGCGCCGCGAAGGTCAAGACGTCGAGCGGCACGTCGTCGTCGCGCACCGCCGTGAGGAACGCGCCCAGCGCGAGGTCGGTCGCGGCCGCGCGCGGGTCGCTGAAGGCGAAGCCGCCGCCGGCCACGACGGTCGTCGCGTCGTGGGCGCGGACGGCGCGCGCCATGGTCGCGAAGCGCTGGATGCCGCCGGCCTCGGCCAGCGCCGCCGGCGACAGCAGCTCGACGATGTCCACCGGGTGGCGCGCGAGCGCGCGCACGATGGCCGCGGCCCAGACCTCGTCGCTGGCGCTGGCGCGCGGGCAGCTCGCGGCGCCGCTCGGGGCGAAGTCGGCCTGCCACACGACGCGCTCGGCGCACGCCGGCGGCCAGCAGCATCTGCCCTTCCCAGGGCGCGAGCGCGTCGCGCGCCGGGTCGATCGGGTCGGGGAACATGCCGTCCAGCGACAGCGCGCAGCCGCCCGCCGCGCCGACCCGGACCGTGTCGACGTGGGCGCCGTCCTTCCGTCGCTGCCCGATGGCCGATCCCACCAGGCCAGCGTCACGTCGGGCGCGCCCTCGTCGAGGGCCTTCGGCGCGCCGTCGAGACCTGAAAGCATCTTGACGACATCGTTCGGCGCCGGCGCCAGCGAAGACGTCGATGCTCAGCGCGCGGTGCTTGAGCGTGTTCCAGCTCGCGGGCAGCTCGACGGCGGTCTCGCTGCAGGCCGCGCCGCCTGCCGCGCCGCCGCCCAGCGCCAGCGCCAGCGCCATGGTCCGGACGGCCTTCACGGCGCCTTCGGCGCGGCCTGGCGCGCGAGCTCGGGCATCGGGTGCGGCGCCGGCGCCTTCTGCGTGTCGGCCCACCACATGTACTTGAACGGGTGCATGTCCTCGAGGTGCGGCTCGAGCCCCTGCAGCACCGGCAGCTTCAGGAAGTAGCGGGTGTAGTAGTAGACCGGCAGGATCGGCAGGTCGCGGATCACCTCGGCCTCGGCCGCGGCGCCGACCTTGCCGGCCTCGACCGGGTCGGCCTCGCAGCGGTAGCGCGCGAACAGGTCGTCGAAGGTCTTGTTCTTGTAGCGCATGTAGTTGCGCGCGTTCTTCGACTCGAACATCTCGAGGAACGAGAACGGCGTGTCGGTCGCGCAGATCCCCATGCGCGCGATGCCGTACTCGCCCGACTCGGCCTTCGACATGAGGCTCTTCCACTCCATGTTCTCGGCCTTGGCCGGCACGCCGAGCACCTCGCTCAGCGAGCGCGCCAGGTACTCGGCCAGCATGCGATGGCTCTCCATCGTATTGTAGAGGATGTGCGTGTCGGGAAAGCCGTGCCCGCCGGGGTAGCCCGCGTCGGCCAGCGCGGCGCGGGCCTTGGTCGGGTCGAAGGTCGGCCCGGCCACGCCGGGGAAGCCCTGGGTGCGGTCGAAGACCGACGGCACCGGGCCGTCGGCCGGCTCCTGCATGGCCTTCGACACGCTCGACACGAGCTGCTCGCGATCGAGCGCCTGGGCGAAGGCGCGGCGCACGCGCACGTCGTCGAACGGCGGCTGCTCGACGTTGAAGACGTACATGTAGAGGCAGAGCTGCGGGTCGATGAGGAAGTCGGGGGCCTGCTCGGCGACGAGCTTCGGCACGCTCGGCGGGTCGACGGCGCCGCGCCCCCACTGGACCTGGCCGGCGTCGTAGAGCGTCCGCACCTTGGCCTCGCCCTCGGCGACGTAATAGACGACGCGCGGGATCTGCACGTTCGCCTTGTCCCAATAGGTCTCCGAGCGGACGAGCTCGAGGCGGTCGCGCTCGGCGTAGGTCACGAGGTGATAGGGGCCGTTCGTGACGATGTGCTCGGGCTCCATCCAGTGGCTGCCCCACTGCTCGATGGCCTCGCGCGGGACGGGCAGGTAGGCGCCCCCGGCCAGGTAGCTCGGCCACAAGGCCGACGGGCACAGCAGGCGCACCTCCAGCGTGCGCGGGTCGACGGCGCGCACGCCGACCGACTTCGGGTCGCGGCTCTTGCCCTGGTTGTAGGCCTCGGCGCCATCGATCCAATAGAGGTCGCCGGCGCCCTGGGCCGCCACGGCGGGGTCGAGCTTGCGCAGCCAGGCGTAGACGAAGTCGTCGGCGGTGACGGCGCGGCCGTTGCTCCAGCGCGCGTCGGCGCGCAGGTGGAAGGTCCAGGTGCGGCCGTCGGCCGAGAGCTCCCACGACTCGGCCACGCCCTGCTCGTAGGGGCCGCCCGACTGGCGCGCCGGGCTGATGAGGCCCTCGAAGAGGTTCCAGGCGATGAGCCCGCCCTCGGTGTCGGTGAACAGGATGGGGTCGATCGACTTGATGGCCGCACCCGCGGTCCCGAGCGTGCCGTCGGCGGGCGAGTGCTTCTCGCACGCGGGCGAGCCGGTGCACGGCCAGGCGCCGTTGCCCCACACGTGCTTGGCCAGCTCGGGGGCGCGCGGGTGGCCGGCGTCGGCGCGGCCGGGCCGGCATCGGCCGCGGGCGCGCTCGCGACGGTGGCGTCAGCGTCGGTCGCGGTCGTCGCGGTGGCCGCGGTCGTCGCGGGCGGCGTCGCCGCTGCCGCGCCGGCGTCGGGGGTCGCGAACGTCGCGGGCGGCGGCGCGGCCTGGAACGGGGCGGCCTTCTGGCGCTCGCCCGAGCAGGCGCCAGCGGTCAGGGCGAGGAGGAGCGAAACGGCGTGAGTGCGCGGCACGATCGAGAGCGGTACCACGACCCGGCGCGCGACGAAATGGGCCAGCGCCCACGCCGCCGCGGCGGCGCGGTCACGGCGGGCGGAACTTCGGCTGGTAGGGCGCGAAGGCGGTCGCCTCTTCGGGCGTGATGTACTGAGGGCCGAAGCGGGCCATGAGGTCCATCACGTGGCCGATGCGCTTCACCCAGTACTCGTCGAGCCGGCCTTTGGTCCACTGCGTGTAGCCGGCCTTGGGGAAGGGCTTGAGGCCCATGATGAAGGCGGCCTCGAGCGCGTCGAGCTCGTCCACCTTCTTGTCGAAGTAGAAGCGCGCGGCGTGCTTCACGCCGTAGATGTCGGGGCCGTACTCGATGCAGTTGATGTAGATGGTGAGGATCTCGTCCTTGGTCAGGACGCGCTCCATCTGCACCGCGATGATGGCCTCCTCGAGCTTCCGCGCCAGGTGCTTCGTGCGCGTGAGGTAAAGGTTCTTGACCAATTGCTGGGTGATGGTGCTGCCGCCGTAGACGAAGCGGCCGTTGGCCAGATCGATCTTCAGCGCGCGCGCCACCAGCTCCCAGCGCACGCCGGCGTGCAGCGTCCAGGCGCGATCCTCGGTGACCCAGGCGGCCAGCTTGACGATGTCGGGCAGGCGCTCCGACGGGATCCACTGCGGCGTGCCGCGCCCGACGGCGATGTGGTCGAGCACGCCGCGCCCCGGCTCGCGCGGGTGGTGCACGAAGTCGCCCCGCAGCGCCTCGAGGTCGATGCCCGGGCCGAGCGACAGGATGCGGCACTTGGCGATCTCGCCGGTGACCGACAGCACGAGGTCCATCGGCTTCTCGAGGTCGAGCGCCAGCGACGCGTCGAAGCTCATCTCGCCGGCGGTCTCGAGCGTCGAGAGGTCGGGGATGAGCGCCTTCGGGATCGACGCGAAGGCCTTGCCGCAGTCCTGCTTGGCCATCGACAGGCGCGTCGTGAACGACGGCAGCTTCTTCGGCGGCTTGGTGAGATCGAGCGACGCCGAGAACGTCGCGTCGCCCATCTTCAGCTCGGGCAGGTTCAGCACCAGGCGGCGGCCCTTGCGGTCGACGATGAGGTCGAAGGTCGCCGCGCCCTGGAGGTCCTTCACCTCGCGATCGGAGATGCGCCAGTACTGGAAGGTGAAGTTGGCGACGCGCACCGTGCCCGCGATGTGGTGCGGCGCGCCCGGCGTGCGCGGCCGATCGTAGCGGATGTTCATGTCGAGCTCGGCGTCGGGCTGCACCGTCAGGCCGGGCACGAAGCGGCCGAGGCGGTTGGCGAGGTCGGTGCCGGCGAGCGTGCCCTCGACCCACTGGATGGCGGCGGCGTCGTCGAGCGCGACCGTGACGTCGGCGCGCCCGGTCTCCTTGCCCGCGCGCAGCACCGAGGCTCGGAGCGCCACCGCGAGCAGGCCGTCGTCGCTCGGCGCGGCCTCGAAGCTCGCGCCCTCCAGCGCCATGAGCGTCTTGCCCTGGGTGTCCATGACCTCGAGCGAGGCGTCCTTCACCTGCGGCCGGAGCGCGCGCAGCTTCGGCACCAGCTCCGCGGCGCGCTCGCGCAGCGCGGCCGGCAGGAAGTCGCCGAGGCTCGGGCCGCCGGTCGCCAGGTCGGCGTCCTTCGGATCGCCGAAGAGGCGGTCGAGGATGGCGAAGCCGGCGCGCGCCTCGGTCTGCTGCGCGGCCACGGCCGAGGCCGGCGGGTCCTCGTCGTTGCCCATGAGCAGCGCCGTCGGATCGGGGTCGGCCTCGCTCGGCGGCGCGCCGTCGGCGGGTGCCGGCGCGTCGCTGTCGGGGGCGCGCGTGATGACCAGCGTGGCCTTCGGGCGCACGAGCCGGATGGCGGTGAGCGCGTCGAGCGGCGTGCCGGCGGCGAGGTTCTTGCGCAGCCCGGCGAAGCCCAGCGCGACCTCGTCGGCGGCCGCTCTGAGCGCGCCTCCGGTCAGCGGATCGGGCGACTCGCCGCGCGCGTCGGTGAGCGCCAGAGAGGTCGGCGAGGGCAGGTCGAAGCCCTCCTCGCGGCCGAGCCCGACCACCATCTTCAGCGCCGCGAAGGTGCGGTCGCCGCGGTGCACGTCGAGCCCGTCGATGGTGGCCGCGACGAGCCCGTGCGGGTCGGGCAGCCAGCCGTCGCCGCCGCCGTCGACGACGATGGCGCTGGCGCCGAGGCGGTCGTCGCCGCGCGTGACGTCGAGCCCGGTCACGGTCGTCCGCTGGTGCTGGGCGTCGCGCTCGATCGAGCCGACGCCGATCCACACCGCGCCCCACGGCGTCGCGAGCCCGAGGTGCGCGTCGCCGTCGACGTTGGCGCGCACGAGGCGCGTCTTCGTGTCGAGCTGGGCGGTGAAGGGCACGGCCTGCGCGCCGAGCTGCCAGGCGCCGCGGACGGCCAGGGCCAGCTGGCGCTCGGCGTCGCGCGCGACCTCGATCTCGCTCACGCGCAGATCGATCGGCGCGGCCGCGACCTCGCCCCAGGGCGTCGCCTGGCGCGCCTCGACCACGATGCGCACGTCGCTCATGCCGAGCGACAGCGGCTCGGACGGGCCGCTGCTCGGCGCCGCGGGCTCGGCGGCGCGCGGCATCAGGTCGACCGGGCGGCCGTCGACGATGCGCGCGCGGACCTCGCCGCCGTGGAGCTCGATGCGCCCCGGTCGCGACGCGCCGAGCGCGGCGTCGATGAGCGTCAGGTCGGTGGCGATGCGATCGATCTTCGCCACCATGACGCCGCCCTGACCGTAGACGCGCACGTCGCGCGCCCCGATGTTGCCGACGAGCGGCAGGTCGACCGAGCCGACCTCGATGTGCAGGCCGAAGCGGTCGCCCATGGCGGCCAGCTTCGACTGCAGCTTGCCCCGGCCGATGAAGACGGCGATGGCCGCAGCCAGCGCGGCGCACGCCACCAGAGCGACGAGTCCGCCCGCGACATAGGCCCAGGGTCGGCGGCGGGTGCGGGGGTTTTCGAGCGGGGTCATGGAGCTCCGGGGGGCGCGCGATACACCCGAACGGACGACCGCGCACGGATATTTGCTGCGCTCGGATTCGCTCCGGCGCGTGTTCGTGCGCCTCGCGCGGATGCAGGGCAGGGCGCGCCGCCCCGCGGCCCGGATTCAATGGCCGCGAGGCCATCACAAAAAACAGGGCCCGCCACTTGCGCCTCTGATATCATGCGCAGTCCGTTGGGGGCTATCGCTGGAGAGCGGCATGATCAAAGAGGTTTTCGGTCGTTGGGTGGCTCTCGCTGCAGCAGGGCTCCTCGGTACCTCGATCATGGCGACGGCCCCCGAGGCCCGCGCCCAGTGCTCGGCCGGTGACGCCATCGGGGCCTGTCCGGCCGGCGTCGGCTACGAGGGCTGCTGCGGCGGCCCCGGCCTCGTCAACTGGTGCGAGAACGGCAGCCTGTGCGAGCTCGACTGTACCTTCAACCAGGGCGGCTCCTGCTGCGCGGCCTCCCAGGTCCCGGGCTGCTGCGACGCGGCCATCACCCAGTGCGTGTGCGACATCGATCCGTACTGCTGCGACGCCGACCCATTCCTCTCGGGCGGCGTGTGGGACGACTTCTGCGTCGAGTACGCCCAGAGCGACTGCGGCGGCTGCGCCGGGAGCTGCTCCGGCCCCGCCACCTCGTGCGGCTGGAGCGCCGCCGGCGGCTACTACGACTGCTCGCCGGTCGCCTCGTCCGACCCGAGCGGCGCCCACCCGTCCTCGTGCGGCGGCACCTGCTCGCCGTCGTGCGCCGGCAAGAGCTGCGGCTCGGATGGCTGCGGCGGCTCGTGCGGCAGCTGCGGCGCCAACGCCACCTGCACGGCGGCCGGCCAGTGCCAGGCCACCTGCGCCCCGCAGTGCGCGGGCAAGAGCTGCGGCTCGGACGGCTGCGGCGGCTCGTGCGGCAGCTGCGGTCCGAACCAGACCTGCACCACGGCCGGTCAGTGCCAGACGAGCTGCGTCCCGCAGTGCGCCGGGCGGGCATGCGGCACCGACGGCTGCGGCGGAACCTGCGGCAGCTGCGGCCCGAACCAGACCTGCACCGCGGCCGGCACCTGCCAGCCGAACGGCTGCACCCCGAGCTGCGGCGGCAAGGAGTGCGGCGATGACGGCTGCGGCGGCTCGTGCGGCAGCTGCGCCGTGAGCGAGACCTGCGGCGGCAATGGCCTCTGCAAGCCGGCCGGCTGCGTCGCCGACTGCGAAGGCAAGGTCTGCGGCGACGACGGCTGCGGCGGCTCGTGCGGCAGCTGCGAGGAGAACGAGACCTGCACCGACGGCGAGTGCACCGGCGGCTGCTCGTGCGTCGGCAAGCAGTGCGGCAACGACGGCTGCGGCCGCATCTGCGGCTACTGCGGCCCGGGCACGCAGTGCAACCTCGAGAGCTTCCACTGCGACACGACCACGGTCGACCCGCCCGACGGCGGGACGACCGATCCCGAGGACTGCCCGAGCGGCCAACTCTGGGACGCCTACGCCGGTCGCTGCGTCATCGACACGCGCACCACCACGCCGGCGGTCGGCCACTCGTCGAGCAGCGGCTGCGCGGGCGGCGACCCGTCGAGCCTGCTCGGCCTCGTGACGCTGGCCGGCGCCGCGCTGGCTCGCGCGCGCCGTCGCGACTGACCTCTGCTTCGATCGAAGGGCGCGCTCAGGGCAGGGCGTGGAAGTCGTAGGCCGCGTGGGCCCAGGCGGCGACCGCGAAGCCACGCCACAGGAAGAGGCCGGCGAAGACCAGGCCCGCGACCGTGCGGAAGGCGAAGACGAAGCCGTCGAACGGCTCGCCGGCCAGGTGGTGCGCAGCCGCGAAGGCGAAGCTCGAGACCAGGGCCGCGCCGGCCAGCGCGGTGGGTCGGCCGATGCCCAGCGCGCGCTCGAGCCCGAGCGCCACGAGCGGGATCATGAGGAGGCGGAAGACGAGCTCCTCGTGGAGGCCGGCGCCGGTGCTGAGCACCACGCGATCGACCAGCTGGCCCGACACCATGAGCGGCCCGAGCAGCGACACGCGATCGATCACGAACAGCACGATGGCCCCGAGCGCCACGCCCCAGCCGCAGGCCTCGGCCACGCTGGGCGCGGCCCAGCGGAGGTGCTGCGCGACCGGCTGCTCGCGGCGGAAGAGCGCGAAGACCACCAGCAGGACGGCGATGCCGAGCTGGATGCCGACGTAGGTCGTCGTCGGGAAGCGCCCGAGCAGCTGGCCCGACACCACGTCGGCGCCGGCCCGCGCGCTGTGGCTCGCCTGCAGGAGCCCGAGCCCGTAGACGAGCACGAGCGGCACGACGGCGAACGCGACCGTCGTCGCGTCGCGCGTTCGGCGATGATAGGTCTCCAGCAGATCGACGAGGCGTCCGGTCACGGCGGCATGGTGGGCTGGTCCGGCCGGCCGGCAAGTTTTGCTGTGCCGTCCCCACGCGGTCGTCGCGAAACGTGGCGCAGCCCACGGATCCGAGCATTGACAGTGTCGACCCCATTGGCTACGGTCCCGCCCTCTCGACGGGGCACCCCTTCGAAAGACCTACGACTCCCCCCGAAGGCGCGGGGGCAACGCATGGGCCAGGGAAGCCTGGCTCCGCCAGGGCCCTCTGGCGAACTGGGACGAGGCATGACGGCAATCTCAGCAGACAGGCAGGACATCCCCAAGTCGGACAACCCGCGTCGCGATGGCGACGGACCGCGCCGCGATGGCGAGGGATCGCGCCGCGACGGCGACGGGATGCGCCGTGACGGCGATGGTCAGGGCTCGCCGTTTCCGCGCCCCGAGCGCAGCGGCGACTCCAAGCCGATGGAAGTCCGCGTCGAAGGCGACAACATCAATCGCGCGATCAACCAGCTCAAGCGCAAGATGGCCAACGAGGGCATCTACAAGGAGCTGAAGAAGCGCCGCTTCTACGAGAAGCCCTCGGAGCGTCGCAAGCGCAAGCAGCGCGAGGCCGAGCGCCGTCTGCGCAAGGCCCAGCGCCGCTCGGTCGCTCCCTGACCTGACGTCGTCGCCGCGCGCCACGTGCGCGCCGCGCCGTCCTCTTCAGGCTGGGCTGATCGAGTCGGAAGGCCTTCGCAGCGGACCGGCCTAGCGCGCAGCGCACTCGCCGGTCAGCGCGGAAGGCTGCCGTGACTGACCGCGAACGCGTCGGCCTGGCGATCGTAGCGCCGCACCTCGACCCCGGCCAGTCGGCCCGCTTCCACGTGATACACGTTGTAGCGGGCGATGTGTGCCGGGTGTTCCGAGCTCCAGGTGCTCGAGCCCGAGCCGATGATGTCCATGCCGTGCTGGCTCATGCGGTGCGACACGTGCGTGTGCCCGTGGAGCACGAGCCGCACGCCGACGCCCGCGCACGCCTCGAGGAACTCGTCCCGGTTCTTGAGGCCGTGCATGGCGTCCTTGCGCCAGCCGCGCGCGTGCAGGTTGTGGTGCACGAGCGCGATGGGGAAGGTGCCGGCGAGCGCCGGCCCGAGCTCGCGGAGCCGCGTGAGCTGCGCCTTCGAGACCAGGCCGGTGGCGATGAACGGCAGGCGCGCGACGGCCGAGCCGAAGCCGAGCAGGCTGACGTCGCCCAAGCGCTTGAGCCACGGGTAGTCGTGGGCCTCGCGGGGCGCCCACATCCAGTCGCCGAAGACCTGCTCGAAGCGGCGCGCGCGCTCGGCGCCGCGCGTGTAGACGTCGTGGTTGCCGGGGATGACCGAGAGGCGACCGCCGACGGCCAGCGGCTCGAGCACGCGGCGCGCCGCGGCGAGCTCGGACTCGAGCGCCAGGTTCGTGAGGTCGCCGGTGACGACCACGTGATCGACCGGGTCGGCGACGAGCGTCTGCACCAGGCGCTCGGCCAGCGCGACCGGGTGCGCGTCCTTGCGCGAGCCGACCAGGTTCACGAGGCCGGTCGCGCGCTTGTTGAGGAAGCGCGTCCAGCGCACGCCCGTCAGGTCGAGCACGTGCAGGTCGGAGAGGTGGGCGATGCGCATCTTGCCTTGGTCGGGCGGGATTACGGCGTCGCGGGCCGCGTCTCGGGCGGGGCCAGCGTGCTCTCGTCCTCGTAGGTCGCGGCCACGACGCCCTTCCAGCTGACCTGGCCGCGCGCGACGAAGTAGAGGCCGAAGGCCGACTGCTGGAGGAGCTGCCCGAGCCACACCGAGAGGCCGAAGGCGATGGCCTGCGGGCTCGCCGTGCTGACGCCGTAGAGCGGCACCGGCAGGAGCAGGAAGTACCAGAAACTGCCGACGTTCCCCGGGCTGTTGGGGATCATCATGCCGACCACGACGCAGGCCATCATGGCGTAGGCGCCGACCATGTCGATGGGCAGGTGGAACGCCTGGATCATGCACCACACGCCGAGCCCGTTGAGGCCCCAGTAGGCGAAGGTGATGGCCACGAAGCCGGCGAAGGCGCGCGCGTTCGGCAGGCGGCGGAGACCGTCGAGGAAGGCCTCGAGCAGGTGGTCGATGGCGCGCGCCAGGCGCTTCGAGACGAGCCCGGCGGTGACGTTGACGAGCTTCCGCGTGCGCTCGTGCTGCCAGCGCGCGCCGGCCAGCAGCGCGGCCGCGCTTGCGAAGACGGCGAGCGCCGCCCAGGCGCCGACCGTGAGCTCGGCCTTGTCGCCGTGGCTCGGCAGGAAGGTCATCGACGCGAAGAGCAGGAGCGACACCACGAGGCCGTCGATGACGCGCTCGACGACGACGGTCGCCAAGACGCGCGTCATGCGCACGGGCGGGTTCATCTTGGCGGCGATCGAGGCGCGCTTCACGAGGTAGGGGCGCACCAGCTCGCCGAGCCGCAGCGGGAAGAGGAACATGGCCATGAAGCCGACCGCGCCGATACGGTTGTGGGTCGCGAAGTCGAGCTTGGCGATGGGGTCGAGGAGCGGCCGCCAGCGCACCACGCGCAGGATGTGGATGAGCCCGAGGATGCCGAGGAACGGCAGCGCCCACCACAGGTTCATGACCCAGCCGTCCTGGCTGGCGAGCGCCGCCGAGGACATCGGACCGTCGGGGACCGCGAGCGACCCGACGACCAGGTGCCCGGCCTCGAAGCGCACCGCGCCGGTGAGCTTGTCCATCGGCCAGTCCTTGGCCGACAGCCACACGAAGAAGGCCCCGATGGCGAGTCCGATGACGAGCTTCAGGAGGTTCTTTCGCAAGTCCGACGCCAGGCCTGCCGCGTCGTCGTCACCGGGCCTTCATGGCCGTGGTGTGCCCCCGCGGGTGTAGAGGCGGGAACCTAGTCAGCGCCCCCGGCAGAGTCAAGTTGTACCGGTGATGGCCGCCGGGCCGCATCCCAGGCGGCCGAGCGAGCCATCGCGGTCACTTGCCGTCGAGCTTGCGCTTGAGCACCGAGAGCGCGTCCTCGAGCTCGAGGCGCGTGAACGCGCTCTCGGGTGGCTCGCCGGCGTCGAGCGCCGAGGCGGTCGCGGGGTTCATGAAGCGCGCGACGGCGGTGCGATCCTCCATCGACAGCGGCGCGCGGCTGGCGAAGCGATCGCGGAGCCCGCTCAGCTCGCGGAGCTCGCGCTCGAGGCGATCGACGTGGCGGAGCAGGCCCTCGACGCGCGGCACGGCGCGGTCGGCGAGGCCGTCGTCGCTGGCCGCGCGCGCGAGCCGCACGCGGCGCTGCCAGGTGTCGAGGCCGGCCTTGGCGCGCGCCAGCTGCCGGTCGACCGCGTTCTGCTGCAGGATGATCTCCTTCAGGTAGGCGCGCCGCACCGTGAGCGGCATGTCGGCCGGCGGCACCGAGCCGCTCATGGTCGGCGGCGAGCCGATGTCCTCGAGGTCCGAGTCGCCGCTGGCCGCCGGCGGCGGCGTCACGGCGTCGGCCGGCTTCGGCTGCGGCCGCCCGGCGGTGATGGCCTCGACGATGGCGCGCACCGCGCCGGCCGCCCCCGAGCCTTCGAGCTCGAGGAGCCCCTTCTCGGCGGCGGCCCGCTCCGATCCGCCCGGCAGCAGGCCCTCGATGTGGACCGACAGCGTGATCGGCACCTCGGCCTGGACCGCCGCGCCGTGGCGCACGAAGAAGCGATCGCCCTCGGACAGGCGCCGCTCGGTCGCGAAGAGCAGGATCGGCACGTTGGCCGCGGCCGCGGTCGCGGCCTCGAGCGGCGAGGGGTGCCCGACCAGCACCGAGGCGCCGCGGAGCCACGGCTCGACCTCGCCGTCCGACTTCGGGCGCTTGCCCTTCAAGCCGTAGCCGGCCGCGCGCGCGCGCACGAGCTCGTCGACGCCGGCGCGCGACGACGGCAGGAAGAGCAGCGAGAAGCGCTCGGGGTGCGCCAGCGAGAGCTGGAAGAGCAGGGGATCGACGTCGCCCGGCTCGAGGCGTGCGAAGCTCACGACGACCATCGGCATGGTCGGATCGAGGCGGCGCGCGACGATCTCGTCGCCGGCCACGACCGGACCGCCGACATGCAGCCGCGTCTTGCCCTCGCGCACGCGCGGCAGATCGCCGCCGAGGCCGGGGTGGGCCACCACCAGCGCGTCGAGCTCGAGCGCCTTCCACTCGATGTCGAGGTCGTAGTCGCCGTCGACGCCGATGCGCACGACGCCCGGCCAGATGCGCTCGGCCTCGGGGAACACCACGCGCGCGACGATCGGATCGGTGACGACGATGGCGTCGATGCGGCCCTCGACCGCGCGCAGCTGGACGCGAGCCACGACTCGCTCGGCGTCGGCTCGCTCGCGCGGAAGCCGCGCACGAGATCCTGGCGAACGACGCGATGCCGCGCTTCAGCTCGGCGATGGTGGGCACGACCTCGGCCGGAGGCGGCTCGCGCGGCACAGCCAGCGGCAGGACCTCGACCTTGGCGTCGCGCAGCCTGCACGAGCCGCGCGAAGACGCGCGTCAGCGGCACGCCGGCCTCGGTCACGGCCAGCACGCGCGAGGCGATGGCGCCGCTGGTCGCGGCGCTCCCGGCGGCGCTCGGGGCGCTGCTCGACGCGTCGGCCGGCGCGTGCGTCGGCGCCGGAAGGAGCAGCGGCGCGGCCGCGTCGGGAGCGGTCGGGGTGGCACCGGGATCGACGGGCGGGACGTTGGCGGGGTCGTTCGGGATGGTCATGGCGCGGACTCTAGAACGCATCGCGAAACGTCGCCACGCCTACCGCACGCTCACGCCGCGCCGCGGCGCCGCGCCGATTTGTCGAGTCGATCCAAGGCCTTTTGTGCCCGCTCGGCGGCCGGGTCGAGCGCCAGCCACGACGCCAGGTGCGTGCGCAGGCGACCGGTGTCCTTGGCCCGGCGCGCGCAGGTCGCCCCGAGCTCGTGGGCGCGCACGCGCTCGCCGAAATCGGACAGCGGCGGCAGCTCCTCGAGCACCGCCAGCGCCGCCTCGGGCGCGCGCCGCCGCGCATACAGCGCGGCCAGGTTGAGCGCCACGGCCGCGCGCCGCCCGGCATCGCCCACCGGCCGCGCCTCGCGCGCCAGCACGCCGGCCAGTGACACCATCGACAGCACGTCGAACAGATTGTGGCGCGCGATGCCGGCGAGCGGCCGCGGATCGGCCTCGCGCAGCCAGCGGAACCAGCACGCCGGCGCCATGCTGCCCGGCATGTCGTCCTCGCGCACGAAGCCGAGCACGCGCGCCTCCAGCGTCTGCAGCCGCACGTCGGCCCAGACCTTCTTGAAGAGGCCGCGCCCGAGGTGCAGGAGATCGAGATGAGGCCGCAGCTTGAGCTCGCCTTCGCGCGGCGTGCAGAAGCGGTTCATCACGAGCCTGCTCTGGAGCACCGACAGATCGAAGCTCTTGCCGTTGAACGACACGAGGAAGCGATGCGCGTCGATGGCCTCCCAGAGGAGCCGGAGCATCGCCTTCTCCTCGTCGGGCTCGCGCAGGATGAGCTGGCGCACGCGCACGCAGCGGCCGTCGAAGGACCCGAGCCCGACCATGAACGCGAGCGTGCCGGCCCCGTGCTCGAGGCCGGTCGCCTCGATGTCGAGGTAGAGCGCGTCGCGCGGGTCGAAGCCGGCGAGGCGCGGGTCGGCCGTCAAGAGCTCGAGGTGATCGTAGGGCGTCGCGAACGCGCGCCCGAGCGGCTCGTCGCCATGGCGATCGGTCAGCGCGAACTCCGTGTCGACGGCCCAGGTCGGGCCGTGCTCGGTGGCCAGCGCGGAGCCGCCCGGCAGCGCCTCGCCGAGCGTCGGTGCGACCTCCGTCCCGGTGGCCGGCGGCAGCGTGCCGGCCGCGCGCTCGGCCCGGTCGTCGCGGCGCACGAGCGCCGTCCGCAGGCGCGCGAGGGCGTGGCCGAGCGACGACGGTCCGCTCGCAACCCGCGCCGGCGCCGCGGCCGGGGCCGGCTCGATCGAAGGACGCTCGTCCGTCGAGCCGGTGGCGCCGACCTCGGCGGCGGGCATCGTTCCGACGACGCGCTGGAGCCGCGCGAAGAGCGTCATGCCGCCATCACCTGATCGGCGAAGTCCTGGCACAGCGCATCGATGACGGCGCGCGAGGCGTCGCGGAGCTGCGTCGAGTACATCGGCATGGGGCCCGAGCACTGCGGGCAGCCCGCCTCGCAGCCGCAGCTCCCGAAGAGCGTCGCCGCCTCGTTCAGGAGCTCGGGCAGGCGCTTGTGGATCTCGGGCGCGAGGCCGATGCCGCCGGGCAGCGCGTCGTAGATGAACATGGTCGGATCGTAGAGGCTCGCGCGCGCACCCGGCCCGTCGCCGCCGTCGCCGTTCTTCTCGCCGATGGCGGTGCCGAGGTCGCGCTCGGCGCACATGAGCGCCGCGCACGCGACCGTCTTCAGCGCGTGCGCCACGGCGCTCAGGCCGTCGATGAGCACGTCGCGCGGGAACGGCATCTGGCCCAGCACGTCGCGCGGCACGTCGAGCCACACCGCCATGGTGTGCATCTCGAGGTCGGGCAGGTGGATGTCGCCGTAGCCGATGACCTCGTTGGTGTGGAAGCGGATCTTCTTGAAGCCGATGAACTTCTTCGTCACCAGCACCTCGCCCTGGGCCGCCTGGAACCTGCCCGCGCGCTGGCTCAGGTCTTCCTGCAGCACCTGCACTTTGGTGTAGGTCATGGCGGTCGTGTAGTAGTCGGGCTCGACCTTCCGGACGAACGCCTTGTGGTCGTCGTAGTCGAGGCGCTCGACCTGATAGTGCTTCGAGTCGACGTGGTAGATGGCGTGCTGGTGGAGCGTCGTGTGCGTGCTGCGGAAGTCGACCTCGGCCAGCACGCGGTCGGTCGGGATCTCGATGACGATGAAGTTCTCCTCGTTCGGCCCGCGCAGGCTCACGTGGTTCGCCGGATAGGCGCGCTCCATCCAGTGGAAGCGGCCGTTGGCCTCGTGCAGCACGCGATGGCTCTCGAGGTAGCGCAGGAGCTCGTCGGTCTCGCTGGCATCGAGGATGCCGAAGCACTCCTTCGGCTCGAACGGCAGCTCGAAGGCCGCGCACTTGGCGTGGTCGACCAGCACGAACAGGTTCCGCGGGTTGATGCGCGCCGTCTCGGGCGCCCCGCCGAACAGCACCTCCGGCCGCTGCACGAGGTACTGATCGAGCGGCGTCGAGTTGGCGACGTAGATGGTCAAGGCCCTTGACGACGTGCCGTCGGCTCCGGCGCGGCGGCCGGCGCGACCGCTCTGTTGGCGGAAGCTCGCGATCGAGCCCGGATAGCCGGCGATGACCGCGGCCTGCAGCGTGCCGATGTCGATGCCGACCTCGAGCGCGTTGGTGGCGACCACCCCGCGGATGGTGCCGTCGCGGAGACCCGCCTCGACGCGCCGCCGGAAGTTCGGCAGGTAGCCGCCGCGATAGCCCTGCACGAGCTCCGGGTCGACCTGCTCCTTCGAGAGCGCCTCGCGCAGGTAGAGCAGGATGAGCTCGACGTGGAGCCGGCTGCCGGCGAAGACGATGGTCGGCACGCCGGCCAGCAAGAGCCGCTTGGCCACCTCGGTCGCCCCGGCCACCGCGCCGGCGCGGATCTGCAGCTGCTTGTTCACGACCGGCGGGTTGTAGGCCACGTAGTGGTGCTCGCCGAGCGGCGCGTCCGACCGGTCGATGAGCTCGAGCTCGGTCCCGGTCAGGCGCTCCGCCAGGTCGAGCGGGTTCCGGATGGTCGCGGAACAGCAGATGAATTGCGGCGCGCTGCCGTGGAACTTGCAGATGCGGACGAGGCGCCGGAGCAGCTGCGCCACGTTGCTCCCGAAGATGCCGCGGTAGGTGTGCAGCTCGTCGATGACCACGTAGCGGAGGTTCTCGAAGAGCTTGGTCCACTTCGTGTGCTGCGGCAGGAGGGCTGCGTGCAGCATGTCCGGGTTGGTGATGACGATCTGCCCGTGGTCGCGGATGGCGCGGCGCGCGTCGGTCGGCGTGTCGCCGTCGAAGGTGAAGGTCTTGACGTCCTCGCCGGTCGCCTCGATGAGCTTGTGGAGCCCGGCGTACTGGTCGGCCGACAGCGCCTTCGTCGGGAAGAGGTAGAGCGCGCGCGTGTCCGGCTCGCGGATGATGCGGTCCAGCACCGGCACGTTGAAGCACAGCGTCTTGCCCGACGCGGTCGGCGTCGTGAGCACCACGTTCCGGCCGCCGCGGATGGCGGCGATGGCCGCGGCCTGGTGCGCGTACGGCCGCTCGATGCCGCGCGCGGCGAGCGCCTTCACCAGGCTCGGGTGGAGGTCCTCGGGCAGCTCACCGAACCGGGCCGGCGCCGACGGTCGCATCACATGCGCCGCGACGTCGCCCGGCAGGAGCTGACCCGCGAGGAGGCGGGACAGGACATCGTCGAAGGTCGAGCGCGCGAAGAGCATGGCTCTTCATAGCGCTGAACGGATATCCACGCAACGGCTGTTCAGGCATGGCCCGAACAGGCCGGGATCACTTGAAGACGCGCTCTTTGCGAGCCTGGAAGATGAGCGGCAGGAGCTCCTTCTTGAGGCTCAGCATACGGCTGAACTTCGCCTCCTGGCGCACGTTCGAGTACAGCGTCGTCGGCTTCTTGATCTCGCCGTCGATGAGCTGGTCCGAGAAGTCGTAGAACTTCGACTTCGGCTCGGCGGCGAACACGCGGCCGGTCGAGCTCGCCAGCGTCAGGGCCACGAAGGCCATCGTCATCAGCTTCTTCATCAGGTCCTCCACGAGTCCGCCAGCGGGCTGGCGGATGTGTCGTCGGGCAGGGTGGCGACTCGCACCGCGGCCGTCAACTACCGGGTACGCACGTGCAGCTTCGCCGGCCTATCGAGGTCAACCGCCGTTGGGCTTCGGGGCTTCCGGCGCCGGCGTCGGCGTGGTCGCAGGCGGCGTGCCGGGGGCACCGCCGTCGGGCGTCGTCGGGGGTTCCTCGGGCGGGAGCTGCTCCATCGCCTTCAGGCCGCCCTTGGCGATGATCTCCTTGAGCGTCTTGATGACGTTCTGGTTCTGCTCCGCCTCCTTGGCGTCGAGCTTCGCCTTCTTGCCGTAGAGGTCGTAGTAGTCGACGGCCTTCTCCAGGTTCTGGAGCTTGTTCTGGTAGGTCTCGGCGATGCGCTTGTAGAGGTCCGAGCGGTCGGGCTTCTCCTTCACGTACGCATCGTAGCAGCCGATGGCCGACTCGAACTGCTTGGCCTTGTCGGCGGCCGTGCCGCCCAGGCCGAACATCGCGTCGCAGCGGCCGATCTTGGCCTCCTGGTTGGTCGGCTGCGCCTGCAACACCTTCTCGTAGTGGCCGAGCGCGTTGGCGTAGTCGAGGTGCTCGAGCAACATGGCGGCGATGTTCATGCGCACCTCCATGTTCTCGGGGTCGAACTCCAGCGCCTGCTGGAAGTGCTTCATGGCCAGCGGGCGCTGGTCGAGCTTGATGTAGGTGTAGCCGAGGTTGGTGTGCGCCTCGGTCGAGGTCGGGTCCTCGTGGAGCACCTTGTTCTCGAAGATCCACTTCGCGAGCAGGAGCTTCCCGCGCTTCAGGTTGATGAGGCCGCGCGTGTTGAGGCCGGTCACGTTGGTCGGCTCGACGTAGAGCACTTCCTTCACGAAGCGCTCGGCCGTGTCGACGTCGTCCTTCATCAGGTAGTACAGCGCCAGCGCGTTGTTCACCTGGACGTTGGTCGGCTCCTTCGCGACGAGCTGGTCGAGGAGGCCCTTGGCCTTCGACATCCAGCTCTCGGCCTCGGCCGCCTGGCCGAGGAAGTTCGCCGCGCGCGCCTTGCCGAGGTAGACCTTGGCGATGTACGCGGTCGCCGACGCGTCGCCCGGGTTCTTGTCGAGCGCCTTCTGATAGACGCCGAGCGCCTCGTCGCCCTTGCCCTGGCGCTCGAGCGCCTGGCCCCAGTCGAAGTAGGCCTCGAGGAAGTCGGGCGCCTTGTCGGCCGCCTCGTGGAACTTCTTCTCGGCGGTCTTGAAGTCGGGCCGGCTCGTCGACACCGCCCTCACGCCATCGCGGAACGCGTCCTGAGCGGCGGGCTCGATGCCGTCGAGATAGACAGGCGCCTTGACCTCTTCGACGTTCTTCTTCTGGAAGTCGCTGTCGTTGAAGCCAGGGTCCTTCGGGTCACCGTTGCCGGTCCCATTGCCGTTGCCGCCGTTGTCGGTCGGGTGGTCCTCACCGCCGGTCTTGGTGGCCCCGGTGTCCGTGCCGCACGCCGCTCCGCCGAGGGAGACGCCGAGCATGACTACGAGCGAACGATACCAGTTGCGCATGTGCTTGCTCCTTGTCCTTCGCTCAGTGCGGGGCCGGGGTGGGGGTGGCCGGGGTCTTCGGGGCGTCGGGCGCCTTCTTGTCGCCCTGGTCCGCCTGCGGGTCCTTCGAGGTGTCGGTCGTCTTCTGGTTCAGGTAGTCGACGACGATCGAGCCGCGGCGGACGGCCTTGATGAAGCTCGTCGTGAGCACCGTGTCGCGGGTCTTGTCCGGCTGCACGGTGAACTCGGCGATGGGGAACTCGTCCTTGTTGACCTTGGCGGCGTAGATGGCCGACAGCCGCGACCACTTGTTGTAGACGCCGTCCTGCACGGCCTGCTTGAGGGCTGCCGTGAAGGCCGCCAGCGCGCGCTCCTGGAGCGGGCCGGCGAACTCCTCGAGCTGGAAGCGGTACTCGTCGACCTGCTCGGGGGTGAGGCCCGGCGGCACCGGCGCGTCGAAGAGGCTCTGGGCGAACTCGTAGAGGATCTGGCCGAGCCGGAAGGCGGCCGCCGCGGCCATGCCCTTGTCCTTGAACTCGAGCACCTTGTCGAAGGCCTTCTCGGCCGCCTGCAGCGCCTCGGCCTTGGCCGTCAGCGAGCGCTTGAGGACGCCCACGTCGAAGGTGCCGGCCTTGTTGAGCGCCTCGACCTGGAGCTTGTTGTAGTCGTCGTAGGCGTACTCGGCGAGCTCGAAGGTCGCGAGCGCAGCGTAGTACTTCGTGTCCTGCGAGATCTCCACGGCGCCCGGCTTCTCGGCGCCCTTCTGCAGCTTCTCCCAGGCCTTGGTGACCGCGCGGAACTTGCCCTCGACCTTCTTCCGGTTCTTCACCTTGTCGGCCTTCTTGTAGGCCAGGCCGGCGCCGGTCGTGGCGCGGAGCTCGTACTGCGTGTCGCGGCGTCCGTACGCGCCGGCGATCTTCTCGTAGATCTTGCCGGCCTTCTCGTAGGCGTCGGGCGTCTCCTTGTACTCCTGCGCCAGCGCCGCCTCGAAGGCCACGCGCGGCACGTCGTCCTTGCTCGCATAGAGCTTGGTGTAGTTGTCGAAGACCTCGGAGGCCTTGTCGTACTCCTCGAGCGCCTCGTAGAGGACGCCCGCGTCGCGGTACGCGTCGGCCGCGCGCTGCGCCGCCGCCGGGTTCTTGGCGAACGAGCTCTTGAACTGCTGCATGCCGACGAAGGCCTCGGCAGCCTTGGCGAACTCGGTCTGCGACTCGTAGAGGATGCCGATCGCGGCCTGCGCCTGCACGGCCACCTCTTTGTCGTGATAGCGCTTGATGACCTCCTCGTAGGCCGTGACGGCCTCGGGGAAGCGGCGCGCGATCTCGTGGATGGCGCCGACGTTGAAGAGGGCCTTCGACGCGACATCGGGATTCTTCCGCCCGAACTCCTCGACGATCTCCTGCTGGACCTTGATGGCCTCGTCGAAGCGGCGCTGGAGCGTCAGGTCCTTCGCGTACTCGGTCTTCGCGATGGCGATGATCTTCTCCCACTCCTCGCGGGTCTTGGTCTTGAAGTTCTTCTTCTCGATGACCTCGCGCGCCCACTTCTCGATCTGCACCCAGTTCTTCAGGCGCTTGTAGGCGTCGATGATGAGGTTGACGGCGTAGCTCGCCATCTCGTCGCTCGGGAACAGGTCGAAGATGACCTGGAGGCGCGTGACCGACTCCTTGAACATGCCGTGGCGGAAGAACATCTCGGCCGCCACGTACATCATGTTCGGGATCTTCTGGCCGCGGTTCGGGTACTTCTTGACCCACTCCGGGTCCTTGAGGTTCGTCGACAGCACCTGCACGTACTTGTCGGCGGCGCCGATCATGCGCTGCTCGAGCGGGTCGAGCGGCGTCTGCTTGATCTCCTCCTCCTTGGCGCCGGCGAGGTCGTCGCTCACGCCGACCTTCGTGACCTGCACGTCCTTGCTGCCTTCGGCGCACTGACGCTTGCCGGTGCGGCAGAGCTCCTTGTCGACCGAGTAGACGACGCCGAGCGCCGCGTCCTCGACGAAGTCACCCTTCAGGTCCTTGGCCAGCGTCTTCTCGTACTGCTCCGAGGCCTCCATGTACTTGCCGCGGTCATAGAGGATTTCGGCGTAGAAGAAGTTGTACTTGTAGCTGTCCGGGTGGTCCGGGAAGCGGTCGAGGAAGGCCGAGTAGTACTTGACGGCGTTGTCGTACTGCACGTTGGCATCGGCCATCTTCTTCTTGTCTTCGAGCTGCTGCGCGTCGCGGTGGTAGTAGTTCGCGAGGAACGCGAGGTTGCTCGAGACGAGCTCGTCGGCCTTGTCGGTGGCCTGCTGATTGTTCTTGTTGGCCGCGAACCAGGCGCCCTTGTGCTCGAAGAAGGCGGTGAGCTCGTTGATCTCCTTCTCGGTCTCCTTCATGTCGGCGAGCTTGCGACGCACCTCGAGGATGGCGTCGTAGTACTCGGCGATCTTCGGGTTCACCTTGTTGTGATCGATGAGGTGCTTGTAGAGGTCGACCGCCTCGTCGTCCTTGTCCTTGGTCACGAGCAGCGCGGCCATCTTGTCGAGCTTCTCGTAGGTGTCGTCCTCGCCGACCTCCTTCATGAAGTAGTCGCGCGCCTCGTGCCAGCCGTTGTCGATCTCGGCGTAGGCCTGGATGAGGTCGTTCAGCGCCTGCTCGCGGAACTCGATGAGGCCGCCCGACTCCTTACCCTTCATGGCCGCGATGACCTTGTGGAAGGTGTCGATGGTCTTGTCGAACTCGGCCAGGTTGAAATAGACCCAGCCGAGCTTGTACAGCGCGTAGTTGAACATCGCGTTGTCAGGGAACTTCTGGATGATCGCCTCGTAGTTCGTCTTCGCGTAGAAGAGCGAGTCCTTGTCGAAGTAGTACTCGGCGAGCGTGAGGTGGGCGTTCGGGACGAAGCTGCTCTTCGGCCACTTCACCGTCACGTCCTTCAGGAACTTCTCGCCATCGAGCTCCATCTGGCGGTCCTTCTTGGCCCCGCCCGACTCGATCTTCGCGCGCCCGAGGAAGTAGGTGACCTGGTCGAGGCGGTCGTAGTTCGGGTCCGCGAGCAGCACCTTCTGGTAGTACTCGATGGCCGTCGACTGGTCCTCGATGGGCTCCTTCGGCTCCTCGGCGCAGCGCTTCTCCTCGAAGCACTTCATGTCGGCTTCGTACTTCTCGCGCGCCATGAAGTACTGGAACTTGGTCTCGTCCCAGTACGTCTCGGCCAGGCGGAACAGGGCGTCGGCCTTCTGCTCGTAGGTCGGCGTGTTGATGAGCGCCTGCAGCTTGGCGATCTTCTCCTTACGAGAAGCCGACTTCGCGATCTCGCTCTTCTTCTTCTCGGGCGACCACAGCGACTCGTACTTGTTGATGTCGAAGCTGTCCTTGCCCTTGAGCGGCTTGCCGTCGCCCGGACCGCCGGGGCCCGCGGGCGGCTCGCCGGCCGGCTGCGCGAACGCCTGGCCCGTGAGCAGGAGGGCGGCCAGGATGCCGAGGCCGGCGAGTCGGTAGCGATGGCGCATGCGCGTTCTCCTTGGCGGTCGCGAAGGCCTGAGGGCGGCCTCGCTCTGGATCAACGACCGAGGTTTTCAATGGCCGCAGCCAGCGGAGCCGGCGCGTCCGGGAAGAGGGCGTCTTAGTCAACCGAGCCTGGCGTTGTCACGCTTCCGGCTCATTGCACGAAGCGCCCGCGGTCCGCGCCGGAGGGCGCGCGGAGGGCGGGAGCGGGAGGCCGGGGAACCGCTTCGCAGGCGGCCCCGGCCGCGGTTCACTGCGCCGGCTCGCGCGCGCAGGCGTCGGTGATCGTCGAGCGGTAGGCCCCGATCTCGTCCGACCAGTACTCGGTCTCGAAGGGCCAACGCCACGTGTCCGAGCCGATGATCGCGGTCGAGCCGCCGCCGCTCGCCTTCTCCTCGACGGGGGTCTTGCCCTCGTCGATGGCGCGCTGCCGACGGTCCTGCTCCTCGATCATAATGTCTTCGATGTCGATGCCGAGCTCGATGTACTTGGTCTTGAACTTCTGCAGCTCCTGCAGCGTGTCCGCCAGGATGAAGCGGACCGAGATGCCGATCTCGCGGATGCGGTCGGCGCGGAGCTTGGCCAGCTTGTCGAGGAGCTCGGAGGCGTACGCCCCGAGGCGACCCGAGTCCCTCTTGACGGTCGCCTCTTCCTTTTCGATCTGCTTGATCGTCCGGTAGAGGTTGTAGAACTCGACGTTGGCCAGCACCGGCTCGACCAGGCGATCGGGCAGCTCGTAGACCTGCTTGCCGTTCACGACCGACACCAGCGCCGCGTAGAACTCCTCGGGCTTCTGCGTCTTCTGGAGGAAGCTCTCGAGCGGCGTGATGAGCGGGAGGATGTCCTGCTCGAAGCGCTGGAGCGCGAGCTTCGTCCGGTCGAAGTGGCAGAGGTTCAGGTAGGCCGTCGCCTCGAGGATCCACATCTCGGGGTAGAAGTAGTGCTCGAAGTAGGGGGAGTCCAAGGTGTGGAACGTCCCGAGCGCGCGCGAGTAGTCGCCCTTCAGGAAGTACACCCAGGCGCTCTCGTAGAAGGCGGTCGCCTGCTTGTACGAGCCCTGCGGGATCTTGCGGTAGTAGTAGATGGCCGCGTCGTAGTCGCCGATCTTGTAGGCGATACGGGCGAGCGCCAGGAACGAGAGGTCCTTCACGTCGGGCGAGGACTCGTTCTCCTCGGTGGCGATGATGGCGCGCTGGAAGCTCTCGACCGCGCTCTTGTAGAGCTCGTTCTGCACCTCGATGTAGCCCTTCAGGTACTGCGCGCGAGCGTAGTCCTTGGCGCGCGGGGTCACCGCGTCGAGGAAGGCGACGGCCTGCGTCCAGTCCTGGCCCTCGTGGAAGAACTCGCCCACGACGTAGTTGAACTCGTCCTGAAAAGACTGCGAGAAGCCCGAGATCTTGCCGGCGAAGTCGGCCAGGCGCTCGAGCTGCGGCGGCGAATAGTCAACCTGCTTTCGCAGCGTGCGGAGCTGCTGGAACGCGGTCTGGAAGAACGGCTTCTCCGGTCCCTCGAGCACGAGCTCGACCAGCATCTGCGCCGCGCTCTGCAGGAGACCCGCCTTCACGAGCGCGTTGGCGATGCCGAACTTGGCGAAGTAGGCCTCCTCCGACTCGGGCGCGAAGTTGCCCTGCGAGACGAAGGACTGGAAGGCCTGGATGGCCTCGACGTACTTGCCCTCGTCGCCGAGCTTCCGGCCCTTGGCGAGCACGCCCTGGGCGTACGCCTTGCGCTGCGCCTCCTCGGCCTTCTGCTTCTCCTCGATGAGCTTGGCCGCCTCCTGGCGGAGCCGCTCCTCACGAGCCGCCTTCTGCTCCGGCGTCTCCTCGGGGACGGTCGGACCCGTCGGCCCGGTCGGGCCCGTCGGCCCCTCGGGGCCGGTGCCGGTGCCGGTCCCGAACTTCTTCGGGCTGGCAAGCATGTACTTGATGACCTTCTCGGGGACGTTGGCCTTCTTGAGCTCGAGGATCTCGCCGACCGAGAGCTCGAAGATGGTCTTGTCCTTGTCGATGGCCTTGATGATCTCGTCATCCGAGATGCCGAGCTTGGCCAGCGTCATGATCTCTTCCTTCGTGATGGCGAAGGCCGAGGTCGCTTGGCCGAGGATCGTCGTGGCGACCACGCCGCCCACGACCCACTTCTTCAATCCGCCCTTCATATGCAGCTTCATCGGGACCTCCGCCTGCTCACTCGGGGGCCGACGTCATGAACGAGATGCCGAGCGTGAGCTCGACCGGATGCGAGAGGCCACCGGCCTCCGCGGCATAGAAGAATTGGCGATAGTCGAAGCGAAGCGTCACCGACTGGCTCAGGAAGAAGCGCAGACCCACGCCGACGTTGCCGCCGATGTCGATCTTGCTGTCCTCGACGCCGAGGTTCCGGACGGTCGTGCCGATCGTGCCGACGCCGAAGGCGAGGTGCATGTCGAAGTGAGCGAGCTTGTCGGTGAAGAAGCCGAGCTTGCCGTGGAGCGGGCTCCACAGGAAGTTGGCGCCGGCCAGCCACTGCAGCGACTGGGTCACGTTCACGCGCAGCGAGTTGCGGAAGTTCGACTCGAGGAAGCTCTCGAGGTCGCTGTTCACGCGGATGAGGTAGCTGCCCCACACCTCGGCGCCGAAGTCCTCGGCGAAGAAGTAGTCGGCGCGAAGGCCGAGCGGGTAGTAGGTGAAGAACTCGTCGTTGGGGATGACGCCCGAGTAGAGTTCGAACTCGGCGCGATCCTCCTTCCGATAGAGGCGCTTCTGCAGCGTCTGGATGTCGCGGATTTCGGTGCCCCAGTACTTCTTCAGCCGGTCGTCGAGCTTCTGCGTGTCTTCGGTCGCCGTGCCGGCGCCGGGCTCGGGGTCGGCCGCCTGCGCGGTCGGGACCACGGCGGTCGCGGCGAGGGAGACGAGGACCGCGGACAGCGTGCGGCGGAGCATGAGATTCGCGTTCATGGACGTCCTTGGGAGCCTGACGAGTCGGGAGCCGGCGCGCGCACCGGCGGGCAATGTTGAGGTTTGGGCGAGGACGACGACGGTCGTCAGTTCGAGTTGCACGCGGCGCAGGCGCCGCCGACCGCTTGGCAGGTGCCGCCGCAGCAGAAGCCGTTGCCGTTGCCGGAGTCGCAGCCAGCCGTGTCGGGCAGCGAGACGCCCGCGGCGCCGCCCGGGCACACGTGGGTCTCGTCGGAGCAGATGACGCGGCAGGCATCGCCGCCGCCGGCGCCGCCGCAGTCGCTCGGACCGCCGCAGGGCTTCACCACCGTGGGCCGGCGATCCCAGGCCGACGCGTTGGCCGCGCCGACGCCGACGCCCTTGGCGAAGGGGAAGTCGCGGTCGGTCGTGACCATGTTCGAGCTCTGGCGGACGGTGACCTTGCCCGAGAGCGCGTAGACCGAGCCGGGCAGGGTGCCGGTCGGCGGGGCCGCGCTGCTGCCGTAGGCGGCCACCTCGGCGGCGAGCTCCCAGTGGCCCATCAGCGCGAAGCGGACGTTCAGGAAGGCCTGGTCGAACGACTCCTGGCGCGAGGCGAGCTGCTCGCGCGGGAACTCGTTGGTGTTGATGTACTGATAGTGGCCGCCGGTCAGGCACTGAGGCCTTCACCATGCGCAGGTCGCGGCCCGGGTAGCCGATCGACTCGAACTGGATGAAGCTCACTTCGATGCGCTTGGCGTTGGGGTCGTTCAGCTGGTCGGCCTCGAGCTCGGCCAGCACCGACTCGGCGTCGACCGTGCTGCAGGCCGACGCGCAGTTGGTGATGTTCTCGCCGTTCACGCAGGTGTCGGGGCCGTCGGTGAGGACGACGATGTGGTTCGACGCATCGCTGTTCCCCTTCGTGTTGGCCTTCAGGTAGCGGTAGGCCGTCTGCAGCGCCTTCCACAGGTTCGAGCGGCCGGCCGTCTGACCGAGCAGCGAGTCGATGCCGGTCGGCGCCGTCCAGAGATCGCGGTTCCGCCCGAAGCACGCGTCGAGGCCGCCGTTGACGTCCTTGCCGCTCGCGTCGGCGCACGGCACCTGCATGCCCGCGCCGCCGCCCAGCTTCTCGCCGAAGGCGATGACGCCCAGCTGATCGTCCTCGTTGAGGCTGCCCGCGAAGGTGCGCGCCGCAGCGAGCCGGAGGCTCTGCCGGTCGGAGGCCAGGTCACCGAAGTTCGGCGGCGGGTCGAAGTTGTTCTCCTGGTTCTCCTTGTTGCCCTCGGTCGTGTCGACGATGCCGCCGATGGAGCCGCTCTGGTCGAGGAGCAGGAGCACGTTGTGCGGGATGCCGCGCGCCGGCGTGTGGGCGACGTACTTCACCGAGTCGAGGCTCGCGGCCGGGGTCGCGCCCTGGCAGCCGCCGGCCGACGGGTTCGGCTGCGGCGACGGATCGATGCAGTCGAACTGGAAGCCGAAGTTGCCCGGCGCCGACAGGTTGATGTCGTCGCTCAGGCCGCCGTTCACGGTGCGCGTCTCGATGACGTCGAGCGGGCGGATCGACAGGTCGTTCTCTCGCGGACCGGTGTCGCCGGTCTTGGGCACCGTCGAGACCAGCACCAGGTTGGTGATGATGCCGGTCGCCGGGCTGCCGTCGCAGACGCGGTTCCAGTTGCCGCCCGCGTCCTTCTTCGCGGGGAAGGCCGAGACGATCTCCGCATGCGAGAACGAGGTCCGCTGCGGGAAGATGGTGGCCGTCGAGTCGCAACCGAGGAGGCCGGCGCCGAAGACGAGACCCAGCGCCGCGACCTCACCGAGATGCGAGGTCAGGCGCTTGCTGCGGGCACGGCGCGGCAGGGTTCGGAAAGCGGAAAGACAAGTCACTCGATGCCTCCGGGCGCTTGCGCTGATGGCCACGCACGCGTATGAGCGCACGGGCCGGCGATAGGCACGCCATAGAACGGATGAGGGTGGTGGTTGTCAAGCTGGTTCTGGACCGGCCGAACAGGCCCGCGGTTCGCGGTTCAGAACGGATTACGCGGCGCGTCATCACGGCCTGTGCGGCCCTCCCCGGACGACGCTCGGAAGCGAGCAGCCGACAGTCGGCGCTCAACGTTGACTCTCGTGCGCGGGGCCACCTAGATTGCGCCGGTTCGGCGGGCCGGGGACCCTGGTCCCAGAGCCCGATGGAGCGCGCGCCCGATGAGGCGCTCACGACGCAGCGCCGCTCGGCGTGACGGTTCGAGACGCGGTTCCCCAATAGAGTAGATGGTCCCGACGCTGGGTCGGGGCGCGAGGAGCAGACATGAAAGGCTGGTTGGGCTTCGGTGCGGTCGCAGCCGCGATGCTGGTGGCGGCGTGCGGCAACGGGATCACGAGCAAGCAGTTCGCGACGCTCGAGGCCTTCACGGCCGGCCGTCCGCTGGCCGTCGGCGGGACCATCACCGTGTCGTCGAACGGCATCGCCGCGGGTGAGGAGAAGTCCGTCGCCGAGCTGCGCCTCATCAACACGGGCGAGAAGAACCTCGACATCAGCTCGATCACCATCGCCTCGACGCCGCCCGACGCGTTCCGTCTGGCCAGCGACCCGACGACGCTCGCGGCCCTGTCCGCGGGCCCGCACACGGTCGTGCCGCAGGCCGAGATCACCGGCGACCGGAACTTCTACGCCTACATCATCTACAAGCGGCCGACGACCGCCTCGACGACCACCCCGAGCGCGGTCATCACCGTCGTCTCGAACAACGTCGACTCCGACGGCCAGCAGACGCCGGAGGTCAAGTTCAACATCGGCCTCGAGGGCGGCGCGCCGGTGCTCCAGGCGCTGCCGGCGACCGTCGACTTCGACACGGTGGCGCAGGGCTCGACCAAGCAGAAGACCATCAACCTCCTGAACCCGGGCAACGACACGCTGCTGGTCGACGGCTTCTCGCTGTCGGGCCACCCGAACTTCGAGCTGGTGGTGGGCGCCGACCACTACAAGGTCAGCCCGGAGACCAGCACCGGCATCACCCTCGACGAGCCGCTCGAGATCGCCCCCGGCGACGCGCAGGGCGTGACCGTCCTCTACACCGCGTCCGGGCCCGAGGAGGCCACCGGCAACATCGTCTTCGCCTCGAACGACCCGGCCCAGCCGAGCGGCACGCGCGTCGAGCTGCAGGCCAACGTCGGCGGCCCGTGCATCTCCGTGAGCCCGAAGAAGGTCGACTTCGGCGGCAAGCTCATCGGCAAGGTGGCGCGCGTCGATCTCACCATCACGTCGTGCGGCGACAAGCCCCTCTCCATCAGCGAGATCGCGCTCCTGCCCGACGGCTCGGAGGAGTACACGCTGGCGCTCGAGTCGCTGCCCGGCCTGGGCGGCGCCGGTCCGGTCGGCGCGCTCGGCCCGGCCGACCCGCCCATCGTGCTGAACCCGAACCAGACGGCGAAGTTCTCGGTCGAGTACCTGCCGCAGGACCTGAGCCCCGTCGACGGCACCGGCCTGCCCGTGCGCGACATCGGCACCATCCGCATCAAGTCGAACTCGTTCGCCGACGAGACGAAGATCGACGTCAGCGGCTTCGGCGTCGACAAGGAGTGCCCGACGCCGGTCATCGTCATCCCCGAAGGCGAGGAGGTCGTGCCGCAGACGGTGCTCCACCTCGTCGGCTCGCAGAGCTTCGCCGCGACCGGCAGCATCGCGTCGTACCAGTGGCGCGTGAGCCAGCCCATCGGCTCGCAGTCGGTGTTCCAGCCGTCGGCCACGGTGGCCGATCCGAAGTTCGAGGTGAACGTCGCCGGCCGCTACGAGTTCGAGCTGTCGGTCACCGACTCGACCGGCGAGCCGTCGTGCGCCCCGGCGCGCGTCGAGGTGTTCGTGAACCCCGACGAGGCCATCCACATCGAGCTCCTCTGGGACACGCCGAACGACCCTGACCAGACCAACATCGGCCCCGAGGCCGGCGCCGATCTCGACCTCCACTTCCTCCATCCGTTCGCGGTCGGCACCTACGACGGCGACAAGGACGGCCAGCCCGACGGCTACTTCGACAGCATCTTCGACTGCTTCTGGTTCCACCCCAACCCGAACTGGGGCGACTTCGACGCGGCCGTCGACGACGACCCGAGCCTCGATCGCGACGACACCGACGGCGCGGGCCCGGAGAACGTGAACCTGAACCTGCCCGAAGCCGGCAACTGCTACCGCGTCGGCGTGCACTACTGGAACGATCACAGCTTCGGCAAGAGCAACGCCACGCTGCGCGTGTACGTCTACTCGAACCTCGTCTTCGAGATGACCGACGTCGAGCTCGTGAACCACGACCTCTGGACCGTCACGAAGGTCTGCTGGCCGCCGGACGGCAACGTGCCCGAGCTGGTCAAGGTGTGCGAGGGCACCACCAACTCCTGCCAGAGCGCTGCGGATTGCGGCGGTGCAGAATGTGGCTTGCGCATCGCCCACGATTACGTGCATCCCTTGTTCCCCACCGACTGATTGAGTCGGTCGTCGGCGTCCGCAACCGCCGCACTCACATCGAGGGCACCTCATGACGTGGTCGACGTCCACCTGGTCACGCGCCTTGTCGCTCATCCTCCTGCCGGGCGCGCTCGCGCTGGGCGCCTGCAGTGACAAGAAGGGAAGCGGCGGCTTCGAGGTCGGCGCCGACCTCGTCCTCAAGGTGAACCCGACGGCGGTCACCTTCGGCTCGGTCGTCATCGGGCGCCACGCCGAACAGGTCGTGACGCTCGAGCACGCCGGCACGACGGGCGTGCTCCACTTCCGCAGCGTGACGCTCGTCACGGGCACCGAGGAGATCGCCATCGAGCAGCCGGCGCTCGACCACCTCGACCCGGGTCAGTCGACGACGATGCTCGTCACGTACGACCCGACCGACATCACCGCCGACAGCGGCAAGGTCGTCATCGAGACCAACGTGCCGACCCAGAACGGTGGCACGCTGACGGTCGAGATCCCCATCCAGTCGGTGGCCTCGGCCGGTCTGCTCGTCGCGCTGCCGAACCCGGTCGACTTCGGCGAGGTCGCCGGCGGCGAGGTCGCGCCGAAGACGGTGACGCTCCTGAACGTCGGCGCCAGCGACATCACCATCGACCGCGCCACGGTGCAGGGCGGCCAGGACGAGGACTTCTCGCTGAGCTTCGTGCCGAACCTGCCGACCGTGCTGGCGCCCGACGACACCGTGACGCTCGAGGTGTCGTACGCCCCGACGACCGGCGACACCGACCAGGGCAAGCTCAACGTCTATTTCACGGTCGAGGGCGTGGCCAAGGAGATCGACCCGCCGGTGCTGCTGCTCGGCCGCGAGGTCGGTCCGCACCTGGTGGCGTTCCCGAACCCCATGGACTTCGGCGCGCGGCCCCTCGACATGGAGGTCACCCAGCCGCTGACGCTGGCCAACCAGGGCAGCCGCGACCTCGTCGTGTCGGCCATCGACTGGTCGCCGACCTCGTCGGACACGGTCACCGTGACGGGCTTCCCGGCGAGCGGCGGCTCGACCATCGTGCCGGGTGGCGTCCTGCCGCTGACCGTCCACTTCATGCCGACGCCGGGCATGGTCCAGACCACGGGCCCCATCGCCACGCTGGTCGTCACGAGCAACGACACGACCGACGACGGCAAGACCGACATCAACATCTTCGGGCGCGGCGAGGTGCCGATCCTCCAGGTGAACCCGCCCGACGTGCTCGACTTCGCCTTCGTAGCGCAGAACCTCACGCGACAGAAGACGCTGGCGCTCTACAACGCCGGCACCTCGCCGCTGACGATTTCGTCAATCTCCTTGACCGATGACGGCGGCGGCGAATACGCCATCGTGAAGGACGAGTCGTGGGGGCCGCTGTCGTCGACGCCGACCTCGGCGGTCCTGGCGCCCGCCTCGTACAAGGAGGTCCGCGTCGAGTTCACCAACCGCGGCGCCTCGAGCGGCACGCAGTGGGGCAAGATCGTCATCGGCTCCAACGACGGCACCAAGCCCAACTGGGAAGTGCAGCTCAAGGCCCAGCGCACCGGCGCCCCGACCTGCGAGATCTCGCTCGTGCCGCTGCCCATCGACTTCGGCGTCGTGCCGCGCGGCTTCCGCCGGACCATGACGGTCAACCTCGTCAACAGCGGCTCGGGCGACTGCTCGTTCCACTCGGCCTTCGTCAACGACTGCGCCGGCTTCTTCGGCTTCTTCAGCGGCGCCTGCGACGACCCGAACCACACCCTGCAGATCAGCGGCACGAGCAGCTACTACAAGGTCACGCGCACGCCGCTGGCGCTGCAGAACGGGCTCAAGGCCGGGCAGTCCTATCCCATCGACATCACGTTCACGCCGCCCGACACGGCGCCCATCACCGGCGACGACTTCATGGACTACGCCGGGCTCCTGAGCGTGCGCATCGTCGACCCGTACAGCGGCAGCAACGACCCCGTCGTCTACCCGAAGCCGCTGGCCGGCTCGTCGCCGTACCCGCCGAACATCCACGCCAAGTCGGGCCTCGCCAAGCTCGCGGTGCTGCCATCCGAGCTCGACTTCGGCCTCACGACCATCGGCTGCCACAGCCAGACGCTCGACGTGACGGCTTACAACGTCGGGACCGCGCCGCTCGACGTCACCGACATCAAGCTCGAGGGCTGCTCGTCGGAGTTCAAGATCAAGGCGTCGCCCGGCCTGCCGCTCACGCTCGCCGCCAACGGCAGCGACAAGGTCTCGATCGTCTACGTGCCGCAGGACCGGAACGCCGACGCCTGCGGCCTCGGCTTCTACGTGGCTGGTGAGGCCACCCCGACCATCGTCGTGCCGCTCCGCGGCGAGGGCACGTTCGACACCGAGCAGACCGACGTCTACACCCAGACCACCGGCCAGAGCGTCGACGTCCTCTTCGTGGTCGACGACTCGGGCTCGATGAGCGAGGAGCAGCAGAACCTCGCCCAGAACTTCCAGTCGTTCGTGGCCGGCGCCCAGACCTGGAACAACGACTACCACATCGCCGTGGTGACGACCGACCTCGAGGGTCGGACGGGCAACTTCTTCCACGGCACCAACAACCCGCGCTTCGTCACGCGCCAGACGGTGAACCAGTTCCAGTCCAACGTGAACGTCGGCACCAACGGCTCGGGCACGGAGCAGGGCCTGGCCGCGGCGCAGGCGGCGCTGTCGCTGCCCAACACGGCCGAGACCACGACGGCCTGCACCACCGACACCTCGTGCAGCGCGCCCGAGAAGTGCGTCGACGGCTTCTGCGGCGGACCCAACCGCGGCTTCCTGCGCGAGGACGCGGCGCTCGAGATCGTGATGGTCTCCGACGAAGAGGACCAGTCGCCCAACGACATCGCGTTCTACGTGAACTTCTTCAAGACGATCAAAGGCTTCTACAACACCAACATGATGCACGTGCACGCCATCGTGGGCGACACCCCGAGCGGCTGCAGCTCGAACGCCGGCGCGGCCGACGCCGGTTTCCGCTACATCGACGTCGCCAACCAGACCGGCGGCGCGGTGGGCAGCATCTGCAACCCGAGCTTCGCGTCCGCGCTGAGCTCGATCGGCGACATCGCCTTCGGCCTCCGCACGCAGTTCTTCCTGAGCCGGCTCCCCGACCCGGCGACCATCACCGTCTCGGTCGCGGGCGCGAGCTGCAGCGCGGCCAGCGGCGCGAACTGGCGCTACGACGCGCCGAGCAACTCGGTGGTGTTCGACGAGAACGGCGGCTGCATGCCGAACGCCGGCCAAGAGGTGAAGATCCACTACCAGACGATCTGCCTCCTCGAGTGACCTCGGGGCGGAGGGCGTCTCGGTCGCCTTGTCCGTCGAAGCCGTCGCCCCGCGAAGGCCGCCTCACTCGATCGCCAGCCGAGTGACGGCTCGACGCTGCTCGCACCAATCGCCTGCGTCGGCTCCGCACCGCGGCCTCTGGCCGCGCGGGCGCATCGACGAGGGTTCGAAGTGCGTCATTGAGTCTGGTCCGGTGGTCGGCTAGATTCCCGCCGCTTCGAGACCCGAGGGGTATCCATGCGTACGTTCGTCCTCGCCTCATTGGTCGGCCTGTTCGGTGCGATCGCGGTCGCCGGCTGCGGCGACAAGTTCGGCACCGGCAGCTTCACCACGCTGGGCCTCAAGATCGACGATCTCCCGGCCGACCCGGCGACGCCGGTGGTGTTCCCGCAGGCGCTCCAGCTGCCGGTGAGCAAGCGCGTCGCCATCGAGAACACGGGCGGTCTCAACAGCGTGCTGAAGGTCAGCTCGATCGACTGGGACGTCGGCGAGGACGGGACGAAGCTCAAGAACCCGTACGTCGAGATCGACTTCCTGGGCGGCGTCGACGCCAACTCGTTCCCGCTCGAGATCTCGTCCGACCCGCTCGACGCGTTCGCCTTCCAGGTGACCTACACGCCGCCGCTCGGCAAGCCCCTCGACGACACGCGCGACTCGGTGCTGCTCATCAAGTCGAACGCCAAGGACGACAACGGCAAGAAGGCGCCCGAGCTGCGCGTCACCTTCTCGTTCAACGTGCACGTCGCCGTGCCGCGCGTGACGCCCGACAACTACATCTTCCGGAACGCCACGCCGTCGAAGCCCGAGAGCCAGGACTTCCACATCTACAACGACCCCGACATCGCGACGTCGTCGTTCCACGTGACGAGCGTGCGGCTCGAGTCGAACACCAGCGAGTTCACGCTCCAGAACCTGCCGAGCAGCGGCGCCGAGGTGCTGGCGCCTGGCGACCCGAACTACCGCGACATCGTCTTCACCGTGACCTACCACCCGGTCGACAACGAGCCCGACACCAACGCGCTGCTCATCGACACCGACGTCGGCGGCGCGCCGCTCCGCGTGCCGCTGTCGTCGAACACCATCCGCGGCTCGTACAGCCTGTCCTACGACAACCTGAAGCAGTTCGACTTCACCAACGTGAGCCAGGCCGAGACGCGGAACGTCATCATCATGAGCGAGGGGCCGGGCCCGATCACGCTGCGCGCGCCGACCATCGAGCCGGCCGAGGCTCGCCCCGACTACGTCGTGAAGGCCTTCATCCCCGCGACCCAGGCGGGCCAGGCCGACACCGAGGTGACCGCGTGGCCGCGCGCCCTGCCGCTCGGCAAGTCGATCCGCGTGCAGGTCGAGTTCAAGCCCGCGACGGGCGGCGGCGACACCGCCAACG
Organism: Myxococcota bacterium; assembly: GCA_046351155.1. Lineage (GTDB taxonomy): Bacteria > Myxococcota_A > UBA9042 > PHBI01 > PHBI01 > JAXLYZ01. Next base: position 74,520 of record JAXLYZ010000032.1, on the reverse strand, counting down.
GCGAGCTGCGCGTGCCCTATGAGGACCCGGATCCGGGGACCATCGTGATGAACCTCTTCAGCGGCAAGCCGAAGTCGAAGCTCGTGCTGGCGCCGTCGACCGGCAACATCTCGGTCACCGGCAGCGCGGTGGCGGGCGAGACCGGCACGCGCCGCGTGGTGGTCTACAACGAGGGCAACGGGCCGCTGTCGGTGTCCGGCATCCGCGTGCTGGCGACCTTCGATCTGCCGGCCAAGGTGTGGAGCCCGGTGATCGCCTCGGCGCCCTTCGTGGTCGACCCGGGCGGCGTCCACGTCATCGAGCTGGCCTATGACCTGGCGAAGATCTCGAACGCCAACGGCAACGCCAACGAGACGCTGTTCGTCGACTACCACAACGACTTCACCGACACGGACACCTCGGCCTCGATGGGCCTCCTGGCCTCGAACACCGAGGCGACGAACCCGGTGGCCGACCCCGGCTCGAGCAGCGACTACGCGGGCGCGACGGTGGGTGCTCCGGTGACGCTCGACGGCTCGGGCAGCACGCCCGGCGACGGCACCTTCGGCCAGGATCCGTACATCTGGTACCTCACCGCGAAGCCGGCCGGCTCGAACGCCAAGCTCAACACCCAGAGCGCCTCGACCCTCGACTTCACGCCCGACGTGGCCGGCAGCTACACGGTCGAGCTCACCGTCTTCTCGCAGGACGGCGACGTCTACCTCTACAGCGCGCCCGTCGCCGTGACCTTCTCGGTGGCCGAGTGAGCGACGGCGGGGCGAGCGAGCTCTGGCTGCCCGTCCGCTTCCGGAACGAGAAGGTCCACGTGCTCTGCAAGGCCGACGGCGAGCTCGCGGTCGGGCCGCAGGGCTTCGTCGACTTCAGCTACCAGCTCGGCGGCAAGCGCTACAAGTCGCGGCCGGAGAACTTCGAGCGCATCGAGGGCGCGGTCGCCAAGGCGGCGGCGGCAGGCCCCGCGGCGGGCCCGGGCGCCGGTCCCGCGGCGGTCTCGCCGAAGGCCGCGAAGCCGCACGGCGCGCGCGTCACGGGGCCGTCGGCCGAGAAGAAGGGGCAGGGGAAGGTGGTCGACCTGGCGCAGCGGCGCGGTCCCGACAAGGCCATCCAGCTCTGGACCGACGGGGCCTGCTCGGGGAACCCTGGTCCGGCCGGGCTCGGCGTGCTCTACGAGCACCAGGGCCGCGTGCGCGAGCGCTCGGAGTACCTCGGGCTCGCGACCAACAACATCGCCGAGCTGACGGCGATCCTGCGCGGCCTCGAGATGGTCGAGGACGCGAGCCTGCCGGTCGACGTCATGACCGACAGCGAGTACTGCATCGGCCTCCTCGGCCTCGGCTGGAAGCCGAAGAAGAACCAGGAGCTGGTCGAGAGCCTGCGCGCGCAGTACGCGCGATTCGGCGACCTCCTGCTCGTGAAGGTGCCCGGCCATGCCGGCGTGCCCGGCAACGAGCGGGCTGACGAGCTGGCGCGGAACGCCATCTCGTCGCGCTCTACGACCGCGACCTGAGCGTCGCGCGGAGAGGGGGCCCGCGGCCTCGCATATTGGCGCTGAACTCCTCGGGAGCCGCATGGAAAGCCGTCCGGGCTGGCTTCGGCAAATGGCGCTGAACAAACTTGACGGTGGTACGTGCGTTCAGTAGAACCTGTTCGACCGTTCAGGAGCAACGCCATGCCGAACCGTGAGAGCAGGGAGAGCCGTGAGAGGCTGACCGATCGCCAACAGGAGGTGCTGGAGTTCATCCAGACGAAGATCCATCGCGACGGCTACCCGCCGACCATCCGCGAGATCGGGGACCACCTGGGCATCCGGTCGACCAACGGGGTGAACGACCACCTGAAGGCGCTCACCAAGAAGGGCTACCTCAACCGCACCGAGTCGAAGAGCCGCGCGTGCGTGCCGGTCGGCGCCAAGCCCGAGCGGAGTCGTACGGCGAGCGGCGCCGAGGCCGGTCGCGCCGGAGGCTACGGCAGCGACGCGCGCGGCGCGGCGCTCGGGGGTGGCTCGAGCCGCCCGCAGTCGGTGGTGCCGGTCGAGCTCGACACCGACCTGGTGGAGATCCCGCTGCTCGGCAAGATCGCCGCAGGCCAGCCGATCCTCGCCATCGAGAACCAGCACGAGGACTCGGTCCGCATCGACCGCTTCTTCCTCGGCAAGGCGCGCGACAAGGACGTCTTCGCGCTGCGCGTCGTCGGCGAGTCGATGATCGAGGATGGCATCCATGACGGCGACTTCATCTTCGTGCGCAAGCAGAAGAGCGCGCCGCGCGGGGCGATCGTCGTGGCGCTCATCGACGACGAGGCAACCGTCAAGCGCTACTACCCGGAGCCGGATCGCATCCGCTTCCAGCCATCCAACAGCAACATGCAGCCCATCTACGTGAAGGCCTCCGACTTCAAGGAGACCCAGATCCTGGGTGTCGTCGTCGGCATCTATCGGCGCATGGACTGAGTTGATCGGGTGGCCTCGCTAGGCCGCCCTCATCAGGCTTTGCTCCGGCTCGTGCTCTTGCATGAGCCAGGGCGGCCTGGCTTCGCCGGGCCTTCTGGCTGATTCGCGCGAGCCCGCGTCCAGCCCCTGGGGCGGCCTGCGCTCGGAACCTGCTCGTGGTTGGCTGCGCGCCATGCGGCGCTCCGCTCACCGGAGTGAGCCTCTCTGCGAAGAGGCGAGGCCAGGAGGTGCCGCGGTTCAGCGCGCCGGCCGCCGACCTTCCGGGAGATCGGAGCAAGCGTGATCCGAAGGGTCGCGCGCCGCGGCGGTCTCGCGAAGCGTCGGATCCAAGGCCGACGCGCATCCGATCATCAGCGACGGCGCTTGATCGACACGGTGAACACGCGCTCGCCGCCCGGTCCGGGCTTGGCCGGCGTGATGTCGATGAGGCCGGTGTGGAGCTCGACCAGGCGGCCGCTCTCGAGCTTGATGGTGATGCGCTCGTCGACCTCGGGGCCGGCGACGATGCAGCGGCCGAGCGTCGGGTGGTTCAGGAAGTCGCCGTCGCGGATGTCGAAGCTGCCCTCGGCGGCCCGCGGGGGACGCGGCGGCGCGATGATGTCGATGGCCGGGGCGCGCTCGGGCGGACGGATGGGCGCGCCACCCTGGGCGAACTCGACGTGGAGCCAGCTCTCGAGGCCCGAGCGATCATCCTTGGCCCGGTAGAGGCGGATGTCGTCGATCGAGTCGAGGGAGAACTCGAGGTTGATGACCTCGGCCGAGACCACCTCTCCGCTGGCCGCCACCGCCGCCGAAGCGCCCGGCGCGAGGACGGCGCCGGTCAGGTGGCAGCGGATGGAGGTCTGGCGCTCGATGAGCGAGATGCTGCCGCTGAGCGACACGGCGTGGAACGTTCCCGGATGCACGACCGGGTCCCGGTAGGTCCGCGTCACCGCATCGTACGTTCGCAGCTTGACGTCCTTCAGGTAGCCGGAGCCCTGAAAGAAGCCACAGAGGATGGTGTTGTCGACGCACAGGCTCCGCAGCGCGTCGACGACGTCGGTGCCCACGTTGAGGCTGCCGACGAAGCTGCGTCGCTTGTGAGTCTGGGTGAGAATCATTTGTATCTTCCGTGTCTTGCGCAGGACGGCGCGCCCGCTGCGGCGCGACCATAGCGGGGCGGGCGCTCGCCGTCAATCGAGCCATCCCGCGCGACTCCCGCCTGTCACGCCGATGGCTGGCGCGGTGAGATGGCTGCGCTCGCGGCGCTCGGCCCGAGCGGCCGACGTCCTACACCGACAGCTCCACCGACCGAGGCGCGCGGCCCGGAAACCTTGAGGCGCCAACGGAACCCCGTGCGTAGGGGGGCGAGCTCGCGCGCCGCCCCGAAATCGCGGGCTGGCCATGTCGCGAAGGTGAAGCGCAGGTGAGCGCAATGGCAGGCGACGTCGGGCGATGGGCGCCGCTCCGGAAGGCGCTCAGCAGGCGCTTCCGTGAGGCTCGGCGCAGCAGCCGATCGAGCGACGCCGCATGCGGCCGCGTCACGAAGAAGCGAACGCGCTCTAGACCGCGACTGATTCGAGTCAGCCGGTCGCCAGGCAGGAGCGAGCGCAGTGAGCGACGCATGGCGGCCGCATGGCGAAGAAGCGAACGCGCGCTAGAAGCCGCTCTTCAGGAGCTTCCAGGTCTCGCCCTCGTGGACGAACGTGAGCGTCACCTTGGCGCCGTCCTCGGCCACCGCGACGACCTCGTGCTGGTCGCCGGTCGCGCTCGGGCTCGGGTCGACGAGGTCGGCCACGCGCGTGCCGAAGAGGATCGACTCGTAGCGCACGGTCCGCATGGTGCCGCCCGGGCCGGGCAGCATCGAGCGATCGATGAGCTCGCGGCCGCTCGTGGCCACGGCCGCGCCGCGCTCGTCGAGGGCCTTCCGCGTCGCGTCGGAGAGGAGGCCCCACACCGTGTCGGTGTCGTCCTGCATGAGAGCCTCGTGGAGGCGGCGCGCGGCCGCGAGCGCCGAGCGGCCCGGGTCGTCGTCGTCGACCGGCCCGAGGATGCGCTGGACCTCGGGGTCCTCGCCGACCAGGTGGGCCACCTCGGGGTGCGGGCAGGCGCCGAGCGAGAGGGCGAGCGCTGCGCCGAGCACGGCCAGCACTGGAGAGGAGAGACCGCGTCTCGTCATGGGTTCGTGACCTTGTCCGCCGACCATACGCCGTGGAACGGCGAGCCTTCCTGGCCGTCGCTCTCGAAGTGTCCGAGGAACGTCCCCTGAAGGATGTGGTCTACATACAGGTCGTTGTCGTCGTCGGAAAGGACGGCGTGACCGCTCATGCGCAGCTGCGAGTCGAGGGCCAGCGACGACAGGATGATCTCCACCGGGTTCACGATGATGTTGATGGCGCTGGTGCAGAAGTTGGCGATGTCTTCCTCGGAGATGCCGATGCCCGAGAGCGCGCTGAAGTAGATGCCGTCGGCGATGGCCGGGCAGTTCACGAACGACAGGATGGCGTCGCTCAGGTTGTCCTCGCCGGTGAGCTGCGGGAGGATCATCTCGTTCAGGACGAAGATGATGAGCTTGCCGTAGTTGATCTTGATGGTGTGGTTGTCGATGTCGAGCTGATCGAAGTCCTCGATGGACGCCGTGAAGCGACCCTGGACGATGTCCATCGGGAACTCGGTGTTCTGGAAGTCGGTGAGGCTGAAGACGTGGCGGCCACAGTTCGCGTCGTAGCCCGGCTGGCCCTGTTCGGCGCAGCCGTAGTGCCAGTAGAGGACGATGCCGGTCCAGTCGAGCGCGCCCTGCACGTAGTAGTTGCTCTGCAGCTTCGAGATGGTGAGGCGCGCCTGCATCTCGAGGTTGTTGACGACCTGGAAGAGGTCCTGCCCGACCGTCAGGATGTCCTGCACCCACTGCGGCGAGTTGTTGAACATCCAGTCGTCGATGACATCGGCGACCGTCGACTCGAAGAGGCTGAAGACCGCGTCGCTGATGAACTCGCCGACGTAGAGCGCGGCCAGGTCCTTGATGCGGTCGATGAGGAAGGTGCCCGGGCTCGTGAAGAGGGTCGAGATCTCGTCGACGAGATCGCCGAGCTGGCCGGGGATGGCGCCGGTGAAGTCGAAGACCGTCGTCGAGTTGTAGAGGCCGGTCGGGTTCAGCGTGAGGACGTAGAGCGAGAGCGTGACGGTGTTGGTCTGGTGGGCGACGACCACGACGCCGTCGAGGCAGCCGGCCGCGGCGAGGTGCCCGTTCTGCGCCTCGGCGGTGGCGAAGACGGTGAAGCGCTGGGCGTCGGGGAGGTTCGGCCAGCTGACCTCGCCCTGGCCGACGCCGAGCACGGTCTTGTCGGCGATGACGTCCTCGGGCGGGCGCACGGCGTTGAACTGGCTGCACGTGAACTGGCCCGACACGAGGCGCACGTGCACGTTCTTCACGGCGATGGCGCCCTCGTAGGCGAGGTTCACGGTGAGGTTGCCGCGCGGCGAGTCGGCGACGTAGAGGTCGAAGCGGACCGGGTCGGCGTCGGGGCTCGTGACCTCGACGGTGTAGGCGACGTCGGCCTTCTGGTTCGAGCGGAAGGTGACGGCCGCGATGCCGCTCGCGTCGGTGTAGGCCGACTCGGCGCTGAGCGAGGCGTCGCCGCCGTCGCCGCGCGTGACGATGCTGAAGTGGACCGACGCGTCGGCGGCCGGGCCCGAGCTGCCGTAATCGACGACCTTCACGCGCAGGAGCTGGTTCTGCGTGACCGGGACGTTCAGCGCCTGGGTCGTGTCGTGGAGGACGATGATCTCGCGGCCGCCGACCGGGGGCTGGTCGGTGTCGGGGTTCGTGCTGGTGTCGGGGGCGGCGCTGTCGCCGACCGCCGTGTCGTCGCCGCCGATGGCGATGACCTTCTCGTCGCCGCAGGCGGCGAGGCCGAGGAGGAGGGCCATGGCGGGCAGGAGGGCGCGGCGTCGGGTGGCGGAGGCGAGCGGCGTCGGGACGTTCATCGGACGACCTTCCGTGCAGGACGGGAGCGGCGCGGGCTGCGCCTCCGGGAGCCTAGCATCGAAACGCCGGCAGTATAGGGATCGGCCGCGGTCGCCCACAATCGAAAGCTCAACGGCGAGAGGCGTCAGGAAAAGGGCCGGGGAACGGTTGACCCCACTCCGAACGCTGATATAATCGGCCCCGCGTACCAAGGAAGCGATTTCGTCAATGATATCGTAGACTTGGGTGACACTGGCCGCAGGAATTGCGACTGGCGCCGTCGGGGCAGCCGGGCGAACGGCCACACGACCCCCATCAGGAGCGCGACATGCCCCAAGGATTTGATCAACTCGTGAGCGCCCTCCAGGTGCGGTTCGACTACCAGTCGTCCCGCATCATGGTGCGCGAGGCGCTCGACCGCGCGGGCTTGAAGGAGCAGGCCGACTACACGCCGGACCAGCTCCAGAAGTTCGCCGACGGGTTGAACTCGGTGGCGAGGAACCTCGACAAGGTGTGGCTCAAGATCGGCATCTCGCCGTCGGGTGTGCCGCTCCCTCCGCCGCCGCCGCCCCCCGCGCCGCCCAAGGCCGCCAAGCCGCCCGAGCCCGAGCCCGCGCCGAAGGCGCCCGAGCCCGAGCCGGTGGCCGCCGCGCCCGAGCCCGAGCCGGTCGTCGAGGCCGCGCCCGAGCCGCCCCCCGAGCCGGTCGTCGAGGCCGCGCCCGAGCCCGTCGCCGAGGTCGCGTCCGAGCCGGCGCCCGAGCCGGCCGTCGAGGCCGCTGCCGAGCCCGCCGCCGAGTCGGCGCCCGAGGAGACCCCGTCGTTCTTCGGCGGCAAGAAGAAGAAGAAGAAGCGCGACGAGGCGCACGAGTCGGCTCCCGACGGCGACGTGCCGCCGGCCGACTCCTGATCGAGCCTCGTTCGATCGGAGCTCGCGCCTCGGCCACCCGAGGTCGAGGTCGAGCCCGCTGCTTCATGGGATGACCGGCGCGCCGCGCTCCATCAGGAGCGCGCGATGCCGGTCTTCGAGCCGAACGGGCGCGCCTCGTCACAGCGCGCGCCCGCGGTCAGCGTCGCCGCGCGAGCTCGAGCTGGCAGAGGAACTCGGTCGCCTCGAGGTGGCGGTTCGCCGTGAAGGCGTCCGCGCCCCAGGCCGTGATGCCGTGCGCCGCGACGAGCAGCGCCGGCACGGGCGGGGTGCCGGGCGGCAGCGCGGCGAAGTGGCGCGCGACGTCTTCGCCGATGCGGGCGACGTCGGCGTGGTTCGGGAACACCGGCAGCTCGGCGCGGACGCCGTCCTGCCAGAGGTCCCAGGCCTTCACCATCTCGACGCCCTCGAACGCCACGATCGGGATGCCGGTCGGCGCGAGCGCCGTGGCGCCGACCAGCGTCGAGGCCACGGTGTGCACGTGCAGCGCGAAGGCCGCTGTCGGGTGCGCGCGATAGAGCGCCAGGTGGATGCTGGTCTCGGCGCTGGCCTTCCCGGTCGGAGATCCCGACGCGCGGAGCGCACCGGCGAGGTCGACCTCGACGAAGTCGTCGGGGCCGAGGTCACCCTTGTGCTTCCCCGACGCGGTGATGACGACGCGATCGCCGACCCGGGCCGAGAGGTTCCCGGCCGTGGCGTAGAGCCAACCGAGGCCGAAGTAGCGCCGGCCGAGGCGCACCAGCTCGGCGCGCGCGGCGGCCGTCGCGGGCGAGAGCGGCTCGACCGCGGAGGGCTCGGCCGGGGCCATGGGCGTGCTCAGCGCCCGGCCGTCGGGCCGGGCTCGTTCGAGCGGTAGTGCGCGACCCACGACGGCTGATCCTTGAAGAGGCGGATCGACGTCACGTTCTTCCGATCGTCGCAGTAGAACCAGTGCCAGGCGCCGGCCGGGACGCTGATGTACTCGCCGGCTTCGAGCCGCAGCGTGAACTGGCGGCCGTCTCCGCCGACGAAGCCGAAGATGCCGGCGCCGCCCACGATGGCCCGGACCTCGTCGTCGTCGTGGTAGTGGACCTTGTCGAACCTGGCGAGCGCGTCGTCGACGCCGGGGAGGTCCTTGCGGATGGCCACCACGTCGGCGCTCTTGTAGCCGGCGGTGGCGGCCTTCTCGGCGAGCTTGTCCTGGAAGAGCTCGATGAGGCGCGCCTTGTCGGCGTCGCTCACGCGCTCCTGGGCGGCGATGGCGGCGACCTCGCTCGGCACGTCCCACCGCTCGTAGGCGATGCCGCGCGCGGCGAGGAAGTCGCGGATGGAGTCAGAGTCGGCGAGCGGCGGCAGCGTGTAGAGCGGCGTCAGGAGCGCCATGGTCAAGCTCCTTTCGCGTGCTTCCGGGCCAGCGCCACCTCGGCGATCTGCACGGCGTTCAGCGCCGCGCCCTTCAGCAGCTGGTCGCCCGACACGAAGATGTTGAGCGCGGTCGGGTGCGACGGGTCGAGGCGGATGCGCCCGACCAGGACGTCGTCGTGGCCCGAGGCCTCGACCGGCATCGGGAAGTGGTTGTGGGTGCGATCGTCGACGACCTTCACGCCGTCGGCGCCGCCCAGCGCCTCGCGCGCCTCTTCGACCGACACGGTGCGGGCGAACTCGATGTTGACGGAGGCCGAGTGGGCGCGCAGCACGGGCACGCGCACGCAGGTGGCCGAGATGGCGAGGTGCGGGTGGCCCATGATCTTCCGGATCTCGGCGCCGACCTTGTTCTCCTCGCCGTTGTAGCCGTTCTCCTCCATGGCGCTGTCGTGGCTGAAGAGGTTGAAGGCGAAGGGGTGCTTCAGGACGCGCGGCACCACCGGGCGGCCGGCCAGGTAGTCGCTGGTCTGGAGCTTCAGGTCCTCCATGGCGCGGGCGCCGGCGCCGGACGCCGACTGGTAGGTCGAGATGACCAGGCGGCGGATGGGCGCCACGCGATCGAGCGGCGCCAGCGCGACCGTGAGGATCGCCGCCACGCAGTTCGGGTTGGCGATGACGCCGTGGTGGCCCTCGAGCGCGGCGAGGTTCACCTCGGGCACGATGAGCGGCACGTCGGCGGCCATGCGGAAGGCCGAGCTGTTGTCGACGACGAGCGCGCCCGCGGCGACGGCGGCCGGGATGAACTCGCGGCTCCGCGAGGCGCCGGCCGAGAAGAAGGCGACGTCGACGCCCTCGAAGCCCTCGGGCACGGTGTCCTGCACGGCGACCGGCTCGCCCTTGAAGTGCACGAAGGTGCCGACCGAGCGCGGCGACGCCATCGCGACGATCTTGCCGACCGGGAACTTCCGGCGCTCGAGGACGGCGAGGAGCTCGGCTCCGACTGCTCCGGTGGCTCCGACGATGGCAACGGTCTTCATGGCGACTCCCTCTGCGGCACAACCCGTTCGGTGCTAATCATCGCGGCCTCGGTTGGTCAAGAAGCGATGTCGCTCAGGGCCGCCTTCTCCGCCGGAGGGCGAGCGGGCTCGGCCGGCGGTTTCGAGTCGCTCGCGCCGCGGCTGACGCGCCGCGTCGAGACGCGAGACGGGGCCGCGACGGCGTGCTACATCCCGACCGATGCAAGGCATCGCGCCGATCGAAGACGCCGTGGCCGCGCTCGCCGACGGCCGCATGGTCATCCTGGTCGACGACGAGGACCGCGAGAACGAAGGGGACCTCGTCATCGCCGCGGACGCGGTGACGCCGGCCAGCGTGAGCTTCATGCTGCGCGAGGCGCGCGGCCTCATGTGCCTGGCGCTCGACTCGGCGCGCATCGACGCGCTCGGCCTCCTGCCCATGGCGCGGAACAACACCGCGCCGCTCGGCACCGCCTTCACCAACAGCATCGACCACGTCTCGGTGGCCGGCGTCGGAGGCGCCTCGGCGGCCGCGCGCGCGGCCACCATGCGCGCCGCGGTCGACCCGACGTCGCGGCCCGAGGACTTCGTGACGCCGGGCTCGGTCTTCCCGCTGCGCGCGCGCCAGGGCGGCGTCCTGGTGCGCTCGGGCCAGACCGAGGGATCGGTCGACCTGGCGCGCCTGGCCGGCCACGCGCCGGCCGGCGTCATCTGCGAGGTCATGGCGCCCGACGGCACCATGATGCGGCTCCCCGGGCTCCTCGAGATGGGCGAGCGCCACGGCATCCTCGTGACCACGGTGGCCGCGCTCATCCGCTACCGCCTCGACCACGAGCGGCTCGTGCGCTGCGTGACGCGCGCGCGCCTCCCGACCGACCACGGCGAGTTCGAGATCCGCTGCTACGAGAGCACCCTCGACGGCACCATCCACGTGGCGCTCATCCACGGCGAGGTGCGCGCCGACCGCCCGACGCTCGTGCGCGTGCACCGCTCGGACGCCGTCGCCGACGTGTTCGGCCTCGGTGTCCACCGCGCCCGCACCTCGCTGGCGCGCGCCCTCGAGCGCACCGCCCAGGAGGAGGCCGGCGTCGTCCTCTACCTCCGCCCCGACGGCGACGCCGACCCGCTGGATGCGCGCGTGCGCTACTACGGCGCGCTCACGCGCGGCGAGAAGGCGGGCCCGCCCGGCGGCGCCATGGGCTTCCACGACTTCGGCATCGGCGCGCAGATCCTCTCCGACCTCGGGCTCGGCAAGATCCGCGTCATGACCAACACGCCGCGCACCTTCAAGGGGCTCTCCGGCCACGGCCTGGAGATCGTCGACTGGGTGCCGCTCGGCGAGGAGCACGCTCCCGCGGCGCCGAGCGCGCCGCCGCACGGGGGGAGCGACGCGGCGGAGAAGGGCCCGACGCGATGAGCGCCGACGCGCCGGGGACGCCGCCCGTGCCGCGCCCGGCCGCGACCGTCATCGTGGCGCGCCCGGCCGGGGTCGCCGACCAGCCGCCCGAGATCCTCCTCCTGCGCCGTCACGCCGGCCAGGGCTTCATGGCCAACGTGTGGGTCTTCCCGGGCGGCCGCGTCGACGAGGCCGACCACCCGCCCGAGGCCGGTGGCCCGCTCGACGCCCATCGCGCCGCGGCCATCCGCGAGTGCGCCGAGGAGGCCGGCCTCGCGCTCACCGGCGAGCTCATCGCGTGCGCCCACTGGGTGACGCCGGCGAGCGAGAAGAAGCGCTTCGACACGCGCTTCTACCTGAGCGTGGTGGCCGCCGGCAGCGTCGCCACGCCGGATGCCACCGAGGTCACCGAGGCCTTGTGGATCACGGCCGCCGACGCGCTCGCGCGGCACGCGCGCGTCGACCTGCCGCTGGCGCCGCCGACCTGGCTCGTCCTCCACGCCATGGCGGCCTGCCCCGACCTCGCCGCGCTCGAGGCCTGGGCCCGCGCGCAGGCGCCCGAGCCGGTGACGCCGGTGCTCGAGCTGGTGGCGGGGAAGCTCCGCGTGCGCTCGCCGAGCGCGACGCTGGTGCTCGTCCAGGGCCGCTGGGAGCTCGAAGCTCCCACGCCCTGACGCGGCGCCTCAGGCCACGCCGGTCACGCTGGCGCCCACCTGCTCGAGGCGCTGCTTCCAGCGCTCGGCCAGCACGATCATGGCCGACACCGGCACGCGCTCGCGCAGGACCTCCTCGGTCTGGGCCGTCAGCGCCGCGAGGCGCGGGTCCTTCAGGAGCTCCTCGCCGTGGGCCAGGCGCAGCGCGGCCAGGCGGCCGATGGTCTCGAACAGGCTCCGCACGATCGGGCCGACGGCGACGAAGTCCCAGCGGTCCGGGTAGCTCTGGCGCTCGATGACCGCGACCAGGTCGAGGAGCGAGGTGGCGTAGCCGCAGCCGAACCAGGCCTCGGCGGCCGCGCGCCGATCGTCGCCCGGCACGCGCGCGATCCAGGCGGCGTGCGCGAGCCACGGCAGCCGCGCCAGCTTGCGCGCGCCCTGCTCGTCGAGGCCGGCCGCCTCGAAGGCCTTGGCGTCCTCGCGCGCCAGGCGCCGCTGCCGCTCGGGCAGCAGCGTGGCGATGCCGTCGGCCATGGCCTTGGCCGTGCTCGCGACGTTGGGCAGCGACTCGAGTCCCGGCCGCGCGCTGGTGGTCCACAGGATGGCGCGCACCAGCGTGGCGAGCGCGTCCTCGATGCGCAGCAGCAGCGGGTATAGCGTGTCGGCCGCGGCGGCGATGTCGTGGCGCAGGCGCGTCCGCAGCGGGCCCACCTCGAACATGCTCTCGGCCGCGAAGTAGGCGGCGGCGATGTCGCTCGGCGAGCGCTCGGTGGCGGTCTCGACCAGCGGCACGAAGGCGATGCCGGCCTGATCGACGATGCGGTTGGTCATGATCGTGCCGGCGATCTCGTGGAAGAGGAAGTGCTTCTCCAGCGAGTCGCGGTGCTGGTCGACGACGGCGCCGGGGAAGTACTGCTCGAGCCACACGCGCAGCTCGCCGCGCGTGCCGATGGGCTCGGCGATGACCGAGCGCGAGAGGTACTGCTTGGCGAACGACAGCAGCTTGCCGAGCTCGGGGCGATAGAAGCCCTTGCCCAGGAGCTCGCGCTGCTTCACCGCCTCGGGGCTCCGCGGCAGCTGCTCGGCGTAGCGCGAGAAGGCGACCTTCTCGCGCAGGAACATCATGGCGTGCTGGAAGGACCACACGTCGCGACGGCTGCGCGCCTCGTCGAGCGACAGCGCCAGCGCCTGGCCGAAGTTGTCGGCCAGCACCAGGTCGCAGACCTCGTGCGTCACCGAGTAGATGAGGCGATCGCGCTCGGGGTCCGACAGCCGCCCCTCGTGCTTGGGGATCTGCAGGAGCGTCTTCAGGTTCACTTCGTGGTCGCTGAGGTCGACGCCGCCCGAGTTGTCGATGGCGTCGAGGTTCACGCGCCCGCCGAGCGCCGCGAACTCGACGCGCGAGCGCTGCGTCATGCCGAGGTTCCCACCCTCGCCGATGACGCGGCAGCGGAGCTCGCTGGCGTCGACGCGCACGCGATCGTTGGCGGCGTCCTTCACCTCGGCGTGGGTCTCGGTCGACGACTTCACGTAGGTGCCGATGCCGCCGTTCCAGAGGAGGTGCACCTCGGCCTTCATGATGAGGCGGATGAGCTCCTCGCCCGAGACCTCCTTCAGCTCGGTGCCGAGGCGCTTCTGCACCTCGGGCCACAGCGCGATGGACTTGGCGCCGCGGTCGAAGACGCCGCCGCCCGGCGAGATGAGGTCGGGGTTGTAGTCGCTCCACTTGCTGCGCTTGAGCTCGAAGAGGCGCTTGCGCTCGAGGTACGAGACCTCGGGATCGGGGTTCGGGTCGATGAAGATGTGGCGGTGATCGAAGGCGCCGACGAGCTTGATGGTGCGCGACGACAGGAGGCCGTTGCCGAAGACGTCGCCCGACATGTCGCCGATGCCGACCGCGGTGATGACGTCCTTGTCCGGGTCGATGCCCATCTCCTTGAAGTGCCGCTGCACGCACACCCAGGCGCCGCGCGCGGTGATGCCGGTGACCTTGTGGTCGTAGCCGACCGAGCCGCCCGTCGCGAAGGCGTCCCCGAGCCAGAAGCCGTACTCGGCCGAGAGGCCGTTGGCGGTGTCGGAGAGGTGGGCCGTGCCCTTGTCGGCCGCGACGACCAGGTAGGGATCGATGGGGTCGTGGCAGACCACGCGCGCGGGCGACACGACCTGGCCGGACACGACGTTGTCGGTGAGGTCGAGCAGGCCGCGGATGAAGACCTTGTAGTAGCGGTCGGCCTGCTCGCGCGCCTCGGCCCAGTCCTCGGGTGGGCTCTTGAGGACGAAGCCGCCCTTGGCGCCGACCGGCACGATGACCGCGTTCTTCAGCATCTGGGTGGCCATGAGGCCGAGGATCTCGCTCCGGAAATCGTCGAGCCGATCGGACCAGCGGATGCCGCCGCGGGCGACCTTGCCGCCGCGCAGGTGCACGCCCTCGACCGCCGTCGAGTGGACGAAGATCTCGAACATCGGCCGCGGCGACGGCATGTCGGGGACCTTCGAGCAGTCGAGCTTGAAGGACGAGTAGTGGGTGTCGCCGCTCTTCGGGCGGTAGACGTTGGTCCGCACCGTCGCCAGGATGAGGCGCAGGAACATGCGCAGCAGGCGGTCCTCGTCGAAGGACTGCACGCCGGCCAGGTACTTCTCGAGGCGGTCGATGAGGCGCTGCTGCGACAGCTCGCGCGTGGCGTTGGGCTCGGGATCGAAGCGCACGCGGAAGAGCTCGGTCAGCTGCGACACGAAGGCCGCGTGGTGGATGAGCACCTTCTGCACCAGCTCGGGGATGAGCAGGCTCCCGAGCTGGCGGCTGTAGTAGAAGTAGGCGCGGAAGATCTCGACCTCCTGCCAGGTGAGCTTCGCGCGCAAGAGCAGGCGGTTGATGCGGTCGGAGCGCACGAGACGCTCGGTGACGGCCGTCAGCCCGTCGATGAGCGCGGCCTTCTGCGGCAGCAGATCGGGGTCGCCGCGGCGCACGCGCAGGATGTTGACCGAGACCGGCTTCGAGACGTGCTCGGGCAGGATCGAGAAGGCGTACTGCTCGGCGACCACCACGCCGAAGTTGTCGACCACCGGCAGGATCTCGGTGAGCAGCAGATCGCGCGCGCTGTAGATGCGGATGAAGGCGTCCTGCTTGTCCTCCTTCGACTCGAAGATGTCGAAGGCGGTCCTGCCGTTGGCGATGACCGACTCGAGGTGGCCGATGTCGACCTTGGCGACCTCGACGTCGGTGACCTCGGTGTAGTTCTCGGGGAAGGCCTCGGCGTAGCGCTCGTAGAGCTCGGCGCTGGCGGTGTCGCTGAGCCCGGCGGCGTCGAGCGCGCGGCGCAGACGCAGGATCCACGGCGTGCCGACCTCGACCAGCTTCTTCTCGACGAGGGCCGCGTCGAAGGCCGGGAAGGGCGTGTCGGAGGTCAGGTAGAAGTGGACGGCGACGGTGCCGTACTTGCCGAAGTGCACGCGGTGATCGGCGTAGTTGGCGCCGAGCTCGGCCTGCAGGATGGTCTGGAGCTGCGCGCGCAGCTCGTCGGAGTAGTGCTCCTTCGGCAGCACGACGAAGACGTAGGCCGAGTTGGAGTCGCCGAGGGTCGCCAGGTGGACCTTGAACTCGTGGCGATCGTCGGCCTGCTTGCTCATCTTCAGGAGGTCGCGCACGACGTCGGGCGCGGCGTCGAAGAGGTACTCGACCGGCAGCTGGTTGAAGGCCGAGACCAGCGACTTGTAGTCGTAGTCGCCCTCGATGCCGCCCTCCATCTGGAGGATCTTGTCGAGCTTCTTCCGGAGGATGGGGATCTGGCCGCCGGCCTGGCCGAGGCCCTTGAAGGTGAAGAGGCCGTGGATGACCACGCCGCCGCCGGCCTTGGCGTCGGAGCCGAAGGTGCGGACGACGATCTCGTCGACCTTGCCGCGGCGGTGCACGAGCGAGTCGATGGGCGACTTCGTGACGCGCGCCAGCGGCAGCGCGAAGCCGCCGTTCTGAGCCAGGAAGTCGGCCGCGTCGCCGATGGACACGACGCCCTCGTGGCGCGCGATGCCCAGCGCCTGCTCGGGCACCGGCACGACCTTCCCGTCCACGCGCGCGAGCTTCGACATGCCCATGAAGACGAAGTTCTGCTCGATGAGCCAGTGCAGGAACTCGCTCGTCTCGAGGCACTCGGGGCGCGGCGCGCCGTCCAGCGTGGCGAGGTAGTCGTACTCGTTGGCGATGGCGCGCACGTCGCGCACCATGCGGTTGAAGTCGGCCACCATGTCGCGCGCCAGGACCAGGCGCGCCTCGATCTGGGCGGCGATGGCGGCCGGCTCGACGCCGCTCGGCAACGACACGTACCAGCGCGTGTAGCCGACGCTGGCGTGGGCTTCGCCGGCCTTGCCGCCGCCGTTGTCCTCGCCCGCGCCCTCGCCGATGGACTTGATGCGGCGCGTGGGGCCCTCGCCGGTGAGCTCGACCGGCACCACCACGCGCAGGTTGTTCATGACGCGCACCTCGTCCTGCTCCATGAGCAGCTTGAGCGTGTCGTAGATGAACGGCTGGTCGGGCATCACCGTCTCGACCACCACGCCCTCGAGCGCGTAGCCGTTCTGCTCGAGCGTCGGCTGGAAGACGCGCGCGGCGATGCCGCCCTGGGCGACGGCCGGGGCGAGCCAGCGGAACGAGTCCTGGAGCTGGGCCGACAGCGTCGTCAGGCGATGACGGAAGAGGTAGGCGTCGTCGACCCGGCGCAGGAGGCTCTTGGCGAATGACGCGAGGAGGGCCGCGTGGCTCGAGGGATCGGCGGCCGACGGGACGGCCTCGAGCTCACCGAGAAGGCGCGAGACGAGCTCCGCGCGATCGAGTTGGCCTTGCATACGAGCCTCACACGGACGGATTCGGACGGAGGGGCAGCGCTGCTGGCTTGGGCGCTGAGCCCCGAGCCCGGCGCGCGCTCACTGCGGGCGGCGCGCCGGCCTGACGAGAATGGCAAAGGACCTTTCAGAACGGCAGGCGGCTCTCGGACAGGCTCTTCGCCTGCTCGGCCGTGAGCGACATGGTCAGCGTCAGGACCGCGCCGCTGCTGCCGAGCTCGAGGCCCTTCAGGAGCTCGGCCTGCGGGCCCTTGGCCACCATGCCGGCCATCGACAGGAAGCCGCCGAGGTCGTCGGCGACCTTGGCGGCGTCGGCGCCGTCGATGCGCAGCGCCGCCTTGATGTCGATCTTCGAGCCCACGCGGATCGACACGCCGGCGTGCGTCGGCGTGCCGTTGCCGAAGATCTGCTTGCCCATGCCGCCCATGCCCTTCGACATGTCCTTGGGCAGCGTGGTGGCGAACCAGATGGGCGCGCTGGTGTCGAGCGCGTCGCGCACCTGCGCCAGCTCGGCCGACATGCCGCCCTTGCCCTGGCCCTTGGCCAGCGCCGCGGCCTGGTCGAAGAACGGGCCCGAGCCGGCCAGCACCAGGCCGCCGTCGAAGGCCTGCACGTTCGAGAGGTCGATCTTGTCGCCGGCGTCACCGGGGATCATCGCCTTCAGCGCGCCGAGGGCGCCCTTCACGGCCTTGGCGTCGGCGGTCGTCTGCACCGCCAGGAACACCTCGGGCGCGCCGGCGTCGGGCACGTCGGCCGCCACCACCACCGAGCGCAGGTCCTCGGGCTTCACGCCCGACTCGGCCAGCTTGGCCTTCACGGCCTCGACGTCGACGCCCTGCTTCTTCAAGAGGTCGGCGAGCTCCGGGCTCGACAGCAGCGCACCGGCGTCGATGCCGGCCACGGTGTCGGCGCCGGCCGGCACGACCGTGCTCGCGAGCTTGGTCGAGGCGCCGCCGCCGGGGCCGCCGCGGAAGGCGAACCAGTAGACGGCGAAGGCCGCGCCGGCCACCAGCAGCAGCACCAGGATCCACACGATGGCCTTGCCGCGCTCGCTGGCGCGCGGGTCGGGGGCGGTCGGGCCGGCGGTGCCGCGAGGCGGCGTGGGCGGGTTCGACAGGGTCGGCAGGCGGCGCATGGACGAGGTCACGGGCGTTCCTTTTCGGGCCGCGCGCCGTTCGCGGGCGGCCGGCGGCGCGGACTATGGGACAGGCTCGGGCCCGGGGCAAGCCGCACCGCGTCACGCGCCCCCGCTCGAGGCGGCCGAGCGCTGTCGCTGCGCGGTCTCGGGCGGGCTGGCGCGCGAGGCATCGGTCGATGCCCTCCCACTGGCGGGCGAGTCCTGTTAGAGGAGACCGACCCGGCCGCGCGGAGCGGCCCGACGAACCCAAGGCGGCGCGCGTGCAGAAGACCCGATTCCTCGTCATCGGCGGTGGCGTCTCCGGCCTGTCGTTCGTCAATTGGCTTTCCGATCCCGACTGGCTCGTGCTCGAGGCCGACCAGGAGCTCGGCGGCTACTGCAAGACGGTCGCGCGCGACGGCTTCGTCTGGGACTACTCGGGCCACTTCTTCCACTTCAAGCACCCCGACATCGAGCGCTACCTGGTCGAGCGCATGCAGGGCCAGCGCGTGCTGACGGTGAAGAAGGTCTCCTACATCCAGCACGGCGATCGCCTCGTCGACTTCCCGTTCCAGAAGAACATCCACCAGCTGCCGCACGACGAGTTCCTCGAGTGCCTGAGCGACCTCTTCTTCCGGCCCGCGGCCGGCGGCGCGGCGGCCGACTTCAAGGCCATGCTCTACGCCAAGCTGGGGCGCGGCATCGCCGACAAGTTCCTCATCCCCTACAACGAGAAGCTCTACGCCACCGACCTCGGCACGCTCGACGCCGACGCCATGGGCCGCTTCTTCCCGCACGCCGATCTGGCCGACATCGTCCGCAACTTCCGGACCCCCGACAACGCCAGCTACAACGCCACCTTCACCTACCCCGAGGGCGGCGCCATCCAGTACATCCACGCGCTGACGAAGGATCTCGACCCGGCCCGGATCCTGACCGGCGAGCGCGTGACGCGGCTCGATCTGCAGGCGCGGGTCGCGACGACCTCGACGGGCCGGACCATCGCCTACGAGCACGTCGTGTCGTCGGCGCCGTTCCCGCGCCTCCTCGAGATGGCGCGCCTGGCGCACGACCCGCGGCTCTACACCGCCAACAAGGTCCTGGTGTTCAACCTCGGCTTCGACCGCCCGAGCACGACCGACGCCCACTGGATCTACTTCGCCGATCGCAGCCTCGCCTTCTATCGCGTGGGCTTCTACGACAACATCTTCCGCGCGCCCGCCGGCGAGGGCGGCCCGGCCGCGAGCGCCGCCGAGGCGCCGGCCTCGACCCAGCGCATGTCGCTCTACGTCGAGATCGGCCTGCCGGCCGACGCCGCGCCGCCGAGCCCGGACGAGGTGGCCGCGCTGCGCGAGCGCACCCTGGCCGATCTCCGCAAGGTCGGCGTGGTGACCGACCAGCGGCTCGTGGCCGAGCACTCGGTGCTGCTCGACCCGGCCTACGTCCACATCACCAAGGCGTCGCAGGCCGACGTGGCGCGCCAGAAGGCGATCCTCGCGCTCGGCGGCGTGAGCTCGATCGGGCGCTACGGCTCGTGGACCTACTGCTCGATCGAGGACAACATCGTCGAGGCCCGCGGCCTGGCCGAGCGCTTCAACGCGCTGGCCGCCAGCGCCGCCCGCTGAGCGGGCCGCGCGCCCGAGCGGGCAGGGCGGCGGTCACATCGCGACGGCGCGAACCCCCGCCCATTCGGGCAGGAGCGGGGCGGCGCGGCTTGACGCTCGGGGAGCGGTGGGAAACCTTGGCTTCCCTCGGCGCCTCTGCCAGATTCTTCCGCTGGGTCGGCTTCGCCCCTCGGGCGGAAAGCGAAGGGAGGTGACGCCGGCTCCGCGCGACCGCGCGACGAGCGCGGCAGAGTCCGACGAGGCAGGAAAACCCGATGGCCGAGCCCAAGAACCCACCTCCGCCGGAAGGCCCGGGCGGTCCCCCCGGCGGGCCGGGCGGACCCAAGACCGGTCAGCCGCCCGGCGGCGACCAGACCGTCCTCGAGCGCGCGCCCAAGGTCTCGAAGCCGCGCATGTGGAAGGTCATCCTCCACAACGACGACTACACCACCATGGAGTTCGTGGTCTGGGTGCTCCAGACCGTGTTCTCGCTGGACGGGGATCAGGCCCACGCGCTGATGTGGGCCATCCACAAGGAAGGCAAGGGCGTGGCCGGGGTCTTCACGCGCGACATCGCGGAGACCAAGGCCCAGATGGTGCGCGAGCTGGCCGACGAGAACGGGATGCCGCTCCTCTGTACGGCCGAGCCCGAAGATTGAACGCCCTCGGGGGCCCGCGAGCGCGGGGCGGCCGGGAGCAGCGCCACAGGCGCGGGGGTCTGAACCGATGAAGCTGTCGAACGAGCTCCGGCTCTGTGTGGACATGGCCCTGGCGGAAGCGAGGGCGCGGCGGCACGAGCTGTCGACCGTCGAGCACCTGCTCTTCGCCTTCCTGCACGACGAGGCCACGCGCGTCGTCCTGGCGCGCTCGGGCGTCGAGCTCGAGAAGCTGCGCGAGAAGCTCGAGACGCACCTCGAGACGCAGGTGCCCAAGGTGCCCGAGGCGGCCATGCTGCGCGTGCACCCGTCGGCCGGCTTCTCGCGCGTCCTGCAGCGCGCGGCGCTGCACGTGCAGGGGGCGGGCAAGGACGAGGTCGGCACCGCCAACGTGCTGGTGGCGATGTACGCCGAGCCCGACTCGTTCGCGGCCTACATGCTCGAGCAGTGCGGCGCGCGCCGCCTCGACGTGGTGCGCTACCTGTCGCACGGCGTCTCGAAGAAGGGCCAGAACGGCGCCGGCGGCGGGCCGAAGAAGCCGGGCGAGCGCGAGGAGGACGAGGGCTCGCGGCCGTCGGAGTTCGCGGCCGAGGACGAGGAGGGAGGCGGCGGCGGCGCGGCCAAGAACCCGCTCGAGGCCTACACCACCAACCTCAACGAGCGGGCCAAGGCGGGCGACATCGATCCGCTGGTCGGGCGCATGAAGGAGGTCGATCGGCTGGTGCACGTGCTGGCCCGGCGGCGGAAGAACAACCCGCTCCTGGTCGGCGACGCCGGCGTCGGCAAGACCGCCATCGTCGAGGGCCTGGCGCGGAAGATCGTGCAGGGCGAGGTGCCGACGTTCCTGAAGGAGACGACCATCTGGGCGCTCGACATGGGCGCCCTGCTGGCCGGCACGCGCTACCGCGGCGACTTCGAGGAGCGCTTCAAGGCGGTCATGAACGCGCTCACCAAGGAGGGCTCGAAGGCCATCCTGTTCATCGACGAGATGCACACCATCGTCGGCGCCGGTCAGGTGACGGGCGGCTCGCTCGACGCCTCGAACATGATCAAGCCGGCGCTGCAGTCGGGGAAGCTGCGCGTCATCGGCGCGACCACCTTCGAGGAGGCGCGCCAGCACGTGAACAAGGACCGCGCCTTCGCGCGCCGCTTCCAGACCGTCGAGGTCAACGAGCCGTCGCGCGACGACGCCGTGCTCATCCTCGAGGGGCTGAAGAAGGAGTACGAGAAGTTCCACAACGTGGTCTTCCTGAAGGGCGTGGTCGAGGCGGCGGTCGACATGTCGATGCGCTACGTCCCCGACCGGAAGCTGCCCGACAAGGCCATCGACGTGCTCGACGAGACCGGCGCCAAGGCGGCCTTGAAGGGCCTCCACGAGGTGTCGGTCGACGACGTGCAGGAGATCATCAGCCAGATCTCGCGCATCCCGGCCGAGAAGGTGCACGAGCAGGATCGCGACCGGCTGAAGAACCTCGAGGCGCGCCTGAAGGAGAAGGTCTTCGGCCAGGACGACGCGGTGAAGCAGGTGGCGCGGGCCGTCAGGCTCTCGCGCGCGGTTCTGAGGAACGTCGACAAGCCCATCGGCAGCTACCTCTTCGCCGGCCCGACCGGCGTCGGCAAGACCGAGCTCGCCAAGCAGCTGGCGGCCGTCCTCGGCGTGCACTTCCAGCGCTTCGACATGAGCGAGTACATGGAGCCGCACAGCGTGGCGCGCCTCATCGGCGCCCCGCCGGGCTACGTCGGCTACGACCAGGGCGGGCAGCTCACCGACGCGGTGGTGAAGAACCCGCACGCGGTGCTGCTCTTCGACGAGATCGAGAAGGCGCACCCGCAGGTCTTCAACATCTTCCTCCAGATCATGGACCACGGCTCGCTCACCGATCACCACGGTCGCAAGGCCGACTTCCGCCACGTCATCCTCATCATGACGTCGAACGTCGGCGCCGAGGACGCGGCCAAGCGGAAGGTCGGCTTCCACGACGAGGTGACCTTCGGCGACAACTCCGCGGCCTACAAGCGCATGTTCTCGCCTGAGTTCAGGAACCGGCTCGACGCCAAGATCGACTTCGCGGCGCTGCCGCCCGAGATCATGGAGCGCGTGGTGGAGAAGTTCGTGCGCGAGCTCGAGGGTCAGCTGGCCGAGAAACGCGTGCGCATCGAGCTCACGCCGGCGGCCAAGAAGTGGCTCGTCAAGAAGGGCCACGACCCGGCCATGGGCGCGCGCCCGATGGCGCGGCTCATCCGGAACGAGCTGTCGGCGCCGCTGTCCGAGGAGATCCTCTACGGCCGCCTCGAGCACGGCGGCATCGTGCGGGTCGACGTGAAGGACGACGCGCTCGACATGAGCTACGAGTCGTTCCCGCCCATCGCCGAGGAGCCTGCGCCGCCGGTGGCGGTGACGGCGTCCTGACGGGCTCTCAGCGCGACAGCATCATCGCCACCAGCGTGGCGATGAAGCCGTCGCGCTCGGCCGCCGGCACCACCTTGCCGGCGTGGCGGCGCAGCGTGACGACGCCGAGGTAGGCCGCGTAGGCGACGGTGGCGCGGTCCCGGGCCTCGTCCGCGGGGTGGCCGAGCTCGGCGTAGCAGCGCGCGACGAACGCCACGCGCTCGGCGGCGACGCGCTCGAGCGCGCGCGTGACGACCGGGCTCGGGTCGGCCGCGGCGAGCGCCGCGAGCACCTTGCCGTCGAGCGTGCCCTTCAGCGCCTGGCGAAACAGCGTGGCCAGGCGCTCGGCCGGATCGGCGATCTGCTCGAGGCGGGCGATCACCTTCAGCGTGGTCGTCTCCTCCCAGGCGTCGAGCGCCGCGCCGAGGAGCTCGTCGCGGTTGGTGAAGTGCCAGTAGCCGCTGCCCTTGGTGACGCCCAGCGCGCGCGATGGGCTCGATGGCCACCGCGCGGACGCCGCCGTCGGCCAGCGCCCGGAGCGCGGCGGCGCGCCACTCGGCGCTGCCCAGGGTCGGGCGCCGCGCCGTCATCGCGCTGGCCTCGCCCGGGGCGCTCGGGCGTGGCTCGCGCCGCGCGGGTCGTCGCCTCGGCGAGGGCCTTCAGCGTGAGCAGCTGGCGGCGCATCATGACCAGGTCGCCGAGCGGCAGCACGTGGCGCATGACGCGCCCGACCAGCGTCCGCGGATAGCGCACGACGAACTTGGCCACGAGGCGCGTGGATGGCGCCGGCGCGCCGGGGGCGGCGCCCGGGAGCACGGCGTAGGTCAGCGCGATGTCGCCGAAGAGCCGCAGCGAGCGGCGGTCGGACATGCGCATCGTCAGGTGGGCGTCGGTCTCGAACGACTCGAGCCGGAAGATGGTCATGACGCGCTGGCCGTGGGCCAGCTCCTCGAGGCCGGGTGTGAGCGTGCGCGGGCTCCGGCGGCCGAGGTTGTCGATCCAGTCGTAGCTGTAGGGCGCGGCGCGCAGCTGGCAGAGCCAGCGGAAGAGGACGTCGGGCGGCGCGTCCACCGAGACGGCGCGACAGAACGGCTCGTCGGCGTCCACGACGAGCCCGTCGCACGGATAGGCGCGCGCCATCTCATCGCGCGTAGCGCCCCAGTTCCTGCCCGAGCCCGTCGCCGGTTCGCCTCGTCCATCGCTCGCCACCGCCAGCTGCTGCATGCCGTCACCTCCGACCATACGGTAGCGTATGGTCGGCGCCGCGTCCATACGCTACCGTATGGATGGGGCGACGGTCGCGGGCGGCCGTTCAGCGACGATGGCGCCGAGGCCACCCGGCGAGCGGGTGGAGCGCGCGCGGTCGCCGTGGCGAACCTCGGGACAACCGCCTCGGAGGATGTCGCCGCGGGTCTCCGCGCGTGGCGACCGACCGTCGCGAGCGGGGAGGGGGTCGAGGTTGTTGCTCGGATCGTGATCACGGTGCTAACGTGCCGCGCTCGGAGAGGTGCGCCTGGCTAAGCAATCCCCGCGAAAAACCTTGGTAAAAGGACTCCCTGTCGGGCCGCGGACGGCACCTGGCCCGTCGACGGTGCCGGTGCCTTCGGCCGGGTTCGGCCCCGCCGCGTGGCGCCCGCAGGCTCCTTTCACCCTCGACGGACAGACCGCGGACGGGAGCGACAGCGGCCGCTTCCGCGCCGACGCCGAGATCGGGCTGGTCGCGACCGGCGCCGTCTTCGCCGGGCGCGATCAGGTCGCCGACAAGCCGGTGGCCATCCTGCTCTTCCACCCGGCGCTCTTCGCCGGGCCGCGCCGGGACGTGCAGCGGGCGCGGCTCCTGCGCGCGCTGACCTACGAGCACGCCCACATCGCGCCGACCTACGCCGTCGGCGACGCCTTCGGCACCTGCTTCGTCGCCACCGCACCCATCGTCGGGCAGCCGCTCACCCACTGGCGCCGCGACGTCGGCCGCATCGGCGTGAGCGACGTCTACCGCGTGATGGGCCAGCTCATCGAGGGCGTCGCGGCCATCCATGCCGCCGGCGGCGTGCACGGCTCGCTGTCGCCCGACACGCTGCGCATCGTTCAGGATCAGGCCTGGGTCGTGAACCCGTGGACGCTCGACATCCCGGCCGACGTGCCGCCGGGCGAGCTGCCGCCGCCGCGCACCTCGTGGCTCGCGCCCGAGCTCTTGTTCCCGGCCGCCATCCAGGGGGCCGAGACCGACGTCTACGGCCTCGGCCTGGCGCTCGGCTATCTGCTCGCGTGCGGCCTCACCGAGCCCGGGCACTCGCTGCTCGTGCAGGGCATCGACGTGCCGCCCGCGGTCGACGACGTCTCCGTGCGCGCCACGGCGCGCCAGCGCGAGTCGCGCTACCGCGACCTCGCCGAGCTGTCGGCCGCGCTGGAGGCGGCCGCGGGCTACGAGTGGCGCGACGCGCAGAAGGTGCTGCCGAAGGACGGCGCCGTGCGCGCGCTGGCCATCGAGGTGCTCGAGTCGCGCCCGGTGGCGCCGCCGATGCCGCGCGAGGCGTCGTTCGTCGGGCCGCTGCCGACCGTGCTCGAGTCGCGCCCCACGACCGACATCGAGTCGACGGCCGAGGACGAGGCCATCCCGGCGTTTCCCGACACGGCGCCGCAGCCCGGCGAGGTCATCGTCGAGCTCGCGCCGCTCGGGCCGGTCGCGACCGTGACGCCCAGCACGCTGCCGCCGCCCACGCCGCCGCCGGCGCCCTCCGACAGCGAGGGCCACGGCGGGTTCAACGACGCCGTGAGCGGCGTGCCGCGCGTCGGCCGGCGGAAGCTCGCCAAGACGCTGGTCGGCGGCAGCCCGCACACGACCGGGCCGCACGAGCGGCCGATGCCGGCCTTGCCGGCCGAGCTCAGGCCGCGGCCGGGCGAGCCCACCATCGAGGTCCCGGCCGCGACCCCGGCGTCCGAGCGCGCCACCGTCGTCGTGCCGGCCGCGAGCCACGGCTCGCTCGAGTCGCTCGACGGCGGCGCCATCGCGCCCGGCGGCCCGCCGCCCTTGCCGCCGGCCACGCCCGCCTACGAGGCGCCGGTCGCGACCGCGCCGCCGCTACCGCCCTTGCCGCCGGCGCTGCCGTCCTACCACGCGCCGGTCGAGTCGCACGAGCCGACCATCGTCGAGCCGTTCGCGCCGTCGCTGCTCGAGCTCGACCTCTTCGGCGTGGCGCGCTCGGGGCCGCCGGCGCCGCCGGCCGACCCGTTCCTCGAGCCGCCGCCGCCCACGCCCAACGAGTGGAGCAGCGACTCGCCGTTCGCGGTCACGCACTCGGAGGGTCCGTCGTCGGACATCTTCGCGACGGCGCGGCCCGAGATCGGCGGCAACATCGATCGCCCGTTCACCGAGCCCACCATCTCGGCCGGCGCGCTGGCGCTGAAGCGCCCCGACGCGCCCATCACGCGCAGCAAGGTCGAGCGCCCGCCGGCGCCGGTGCCGGCCCCGCTCGGATCGCTGCGCTCCGGTCACTCGTTCGTCGGCTCGGTGCCGCCGACGCGCAAGCGCCGCTTCCCGTGGGCCGTCGCGCTGGCGGTGCTGGCCGGCGTGGTGGTGGCCATCGCCATCTTCTCGAGCGGCGGCTCGCCCAAGGGCGGGGAAGCCGACGGCGGCAGCACCGTCGCCGTGGCCGGCATCGGCCAGCCGACGAGCCCGAGCCCGATCGGCGTCACGCCCGCCGACGAGCGCGACGCGAGCCAGGCCGGCGCCGCCTCCGATGCGCTCGCGACCGATGTCGCGCCCGACGTGGCCCAGGCCGACGTCGCGCCCGACGCGATCGAGGACGCGGCCGACGCGGTCGAGGATGGGGCCGACGCGGTCGAGGATGCGGCCGACGTCGCGCCCGATGTCGTCCCCGACGTCGCGTCCGACGTGGCCCCCGACACCGGCTTCGACACCTGGCTGCCCGACGCCGAGGGGCTCGACGTGCTGCTCGGGGTGAACCCGCCGCTCGAGGACGTCGCGCTGGCGGTGGCCGACGCGGCCGTGGCCGACAGCGCCGTCGCCGACACGACCGAGGCCGACACCGCCGTGGCCGACACCGCCGTGGCGCCGGCCGACGCCGTCGCGCCGGGCGACTTCGTGCCGAAGGACCCGGCCAAGCTCTCGTGCCCGGGCGGCATGGCCAAGATGAAGAAGAAGATCCAGGTCGTGCTCGCCGACGGCTCGAAGGCCGACGACTGGGAGGTCGTGTGCATCGACCTCTACGAGTACCCGGGCGCGGGCGCTCCGCCGACCACCGGCGTCGACATCTCGGGCGCCCGCGGCGCCTGCATCGGCCGCAGCAAGCGCCTCTGCACCCGCGCCGAGTGGCGCCGCGCCTGCGGCGGGACCTATCCGTACGGCCAGACCTACGACGCCGAGAAGTGCGCCACGGCGCACGACGACGGCTCGCCCGGCTCGGTGGTCGCGGCCGGCAGCAAGAAGGGCTGCCGCAGCCCGTCGGGCGCCTACGACATGGTCGGCAACGTGGCCGAGTGGACCTCGGACGGGACCGTCAACGGCGGCAGCGCGTTCAAGAACGGCGCCGACGGCACCTGCAACACCGGCAGCAAGCGCGCGGGTGGCGCGCCCTACGTCGGCTTCCGCTGCTGCACCGACGCCAAGTAGCTCTACGCGATCGGGCTCGAGCGCAGGATCCAGGCGCCGGAGATGGCGCCCGGCGCCAGCGCCGCCGAGGTCCAGGCCGAGGTGATGGGCTTCACCACCGAGAGCAGCAGCGCGGTGAGCTCGGCGCAGGTGAGCGGCACGCGCGCCGGCGACGGCATGCGCAGCTCGGCCGGACGCGACTTCGGCACGTGATAGTCGACCTCGTGATCGGGGTCGGCGCCGTCCTTCCACTGCGGGCGCCCGGACCAGAAGACCTTCGACGTCGGCTCGAAGCCCGAGAAGCGGCGCCACGCCACGAGCACCTCGCCCGGCACGCCGACCGACAAGACGCGCGCGACGTGGAAGGCGCGGCCCACGTCGACCGGCACGATGGCCGACAGGCCGACCTTGCCGAGGGCGAAGGCCTGGGCCTGGACGAGCTCGCCCTGGTGGAGCTTGTAGCTCGGCGGGATGGGCTCGGCGCGCGCGACGTAGCCGTCCTTGACGAGCGCCTTGGCGAGCTCGGCGAGCGCGGTCTGTGGGGTCCAGGCCGTGACGATCGCGGCGATGCTCGGGCCTTCGGTGGGGTCGACGCTCATGCCGCGGACCATACGCCACGTTCGGGTTTCTGAACCACTCGAACGAGGATTGAACCGCGCCGGCCGCGCCGGTATGGAACCGGGCGAGACTCGGGCGCCGTGGGCGCGCTCGCGCTGCAGAGGGGGAACATGAGGACTCTCGTCGGAATGATGGCGCTCGGGCTCTGCGCCGCGTGCGACAGCGCGGGCGGCCACGGCACGGCCGACGCGACCACCGCGCCGGATGACACCTCGGCCGGCGACGATGCCACGACCGCCTCGGACGCGGACGCGACGGGCGACGTCGGGCCCGACGTCGGACCGAGCGCGGCGACCCACGTGGTCACGCTGGTCGCGGGCCAGGCCATGCAGATCCTGCTCGGCGGCTCGCAGAAGCTGGGCTTCGACGTGCCGCCCGACACGCTCTCGGTGACCATCACCGTGCTCGGCGAGGGCGCTCCCAACTTCGCGCTCAACTCGTGGACCGGGCCCAACGACAACGAGCTCGTCTACGCCGGCTGGCTCGGCACCGACTCGGGCGGGACGCTGTGCCTCGAGTGCACGAACCGCATCACCGTCGAGCCGGGCGCCTTCGCGGCCATCGCGCCGAACAACCCGGCCGCCGTCCTCGAGGCCGGCCACCACGAGATCACGCTGGCCGCCTTCACGCCCGCCGTCGTCGTGTCGAACGCCACGCCCGGCTGCGGCGATCACGTGTGCGCCTTCTTCGATCAGTTCAACTGCGCCAACGACTGCGCGCCGAAGAACTACAGCGGCCCGGTCGAGGTGACAGTGCTGGCCAAGGTCGCCGACGCCCCGGGCGCGGGCGTGCCGGCGACCGGTGTCCTCGACCTGAACCTCCACTTCACGGGCGCGCAGGGCCTCACCGCGGCGACCGCCCAGACCGACGCCGGCTTCCAGGCCGAGCTCGACTCCATGCGCACCATCTACGCGCAGGTCGGCGTCACCATCGGCCAGGTCACCTACCGGGACATCGACTCGGCCTTCAGGGACATCGAGTCGATCGACGGCCCCGACTCGGACCTGCAGGCGCTCTACGAGCAGTCGGCCGGCAACACCGTCGACGGCATCGACCTCTACTTCGTCGACACCATCTCGTCGGCGTCGCTCGGCGGCTTCGGCGTCATCCTCGGCATCGCCGGCGGCATCCCCGGCCCGCCGCTCATGCACGGCACGCATCGCTCGGGCGTGGCCATCGCCATCAAGCCGGTGGCCGGCGCGCCGGCCGGCGTCGACACCACCATGGCCCACGAGACCGGCCACTTCCTCGGCCTCTTCCACACTTCGGAGCAGGCGCTGGGGGCGCAGCAGGTCCACGACCCGCTGCCCGACACGCCCGAGAACGACGAGAGCTACCTCATGTTCAACACCGGCTCGGGCCACACGCTGTCGCCGTACCAGGGCCAGGTCATGCGCTCGAACCCGTGGGTCACGAATCCGGTGGAGGAGTGAGCATGCGCGCCTTCGTCATCGCCTTCGTCTCCGTCCTCGCCATGGCCTCCGCGACCGCCCAGGCCGCGCCCCCGCGCCCCACCTCGCGAATCGACGCGCTGCTGCGCGCCATCGACGTCGTGCCGGCGAGCCGCGCCGAGCTCGAGCGCCAGGTCCCGAACGCGCAGGCCGAGCTGCTCGCGGTTGCGCAGGACGGCGCGCGCGACACCTGGAGCCGGCTCCGCGCCATCGCCTTCCTGTCGTTCTACCCCGACGCCACCACCAAGGCCGCGCTGCTCGGGCTGGCGCGCGCCGCGAAGTCCGACGCCGACATCCGCGGCGGCGCCATCTACAGCTTCGGCCGGACATTCGGCTCAGCCGGCGAGCCCGCCGTGGCCGACGTCGTCGCCGACGTCGCCGAGCGCGACGCCGATGCGTCGGTCCGCGAGCAGGCCGTGCGCGCGCTGCGCTGGGTCGACGCGCCGGCCGCGGCCGCGCGCCTGACGCGCATCGGCACGACCCGGCCCGAGCTGGCCGGCCTCGCCAAGATGACCGCCGAGCGCCGCGCCAAGCGCATGCGCTGAGACGCGCCGAATCAGTTGAGCGCGCTCGGGACCGCCAGCGTGAAGGGCGCGATCTCGGCGTCGAAGCCGGGCGCGCCGCGGTCCTCGGGGTAGACCATCTGATACTCGCCGTGCATGGCGCCGACCGGCGTGTCGAGCGGGCAGAAGCTCGTGTAGGTGAAGCTCTGGCCGGGCCCCAGGATCGGCGTCTCGCCGACCACGCCCGGGCCGCGCACGTGCTCGGTCCGACCGTCGGCGTTGCTGATGACCCAGTGGCGCGAGACGAGCTGCACCACGCGATCGCCGACGTTGGTGATGGTCACCTGGTAGGCGAAGAACCAGCTCTTGCGGCCGGGGTCGCTGCGCTCGGGCACCCAGCGGCTCTTGACGTCGACCTTCACGCCGTTGGTGGTGGCCATGCTCATGCGCCGCCTCCGCCGCCGCGCGCGACGCCGGGCGGGATGAAGCTCGCGTGGTAGCACGGGTCCTCGAGCCCGAGCGCCGCGGCCGTCGGCTGGAGCGGCTTGAAGACGTCGAGCATGACGGCGATCTCGTCGGTGCGCGTGGCGCCGATCGAGCCCTCGTAGGCGCCTGGATGCGGGCCGTGCGAGGTGCCCATCGGGTGGAACGAGATCGAGCCCGGGCCGACGCCCTTCCGCGACGTGAAGTTGCCGCGGCTGTAGAAGATGACCTCGTCGCAGTGGACCGACGCGTGCGGGTAGGGGCAGGGGATGGCGCCCGGATGGTAGTCGACGAGGCGCGGCACGAACGAGCACACGAGGCCGCCGCCGACGGCGAAGGTGCCGTGGATGGTGGGCGGCAGGTGGACGCTCGAGGTCTTCGGCTGGAAGGCGAGGATGGGGAAGGCCCACGGCCAGACGACCCCGTCCCAGCCGACGACGTCGAGCGGCGAGTGCGGGTGCTCGAAGCGCGTCGTGCGCTGGTTCCGCTTGGCCACCACCACGCGCAGACCCTCGTCGCGCGGGCCCACGAAGCGCGGCCCGCGGAAGTCGCGGTGGGTGTACGGCGCGTCCATCTTGAGCTGGCCGGTCTCGTTCCGGAACTGCCGCGGGATGTGCACGTCGTGGAGCGCCTCGACCAGGAACCAGTGCTGCGCCACGCCGTCGGGGAGCACGAAGCGATGGGTCAGCCCGCGCGGCACGAAGACGTAGTCGCCGGCCGTGAAGTCGACGTCGCCGAGGATGGTGCGGAGCGTCCCCTGGCCATCCTGGACGTAGTAGAGGTCGTCGCCGTCGCCGTTCTCGACGTAGACCGGGTCGCTGGCGGTGGGCTTCAGCACCGACAGCACCACGTCGTCGGACGCCAGGAGCGGCACGCGCGCGGCGAACGGCGAGGTCGCGGCGTCCGGCGTCGCGAGCGCCTGCGACTGGTAGTGCCGGCGCAGGAGCAGCGCCTGGTTGCCGTCGCCGCCGCCGTCGCCGAGGCTCGCGGGCACGGGCTTCGGCGGCCCGCCGTCGTAGGCGCCCCAGGCGGTCTGCACATGCGGCGCGTGCTCGCGGTAGGCGATGGTGAACGGCCCGTCGAAGCCGTGCCGCGTCAGGCAGTGCTCGAAGCGCAGGCGCCCGTCGCCGTCGCGGAGCGCCGTGTGCGGCTTCTCGGGGATCGTCCCGTAGGCGAGGCGATGCAGCATGTCAGGCGGCCCCGACCTTCTGCTTCTGCTCGAGCTCGATCGACTCGAACAGCGCGCGGAAGTTGCCGCCGCCGAAGCCCTTGTCGCCCTTTCGCTGGATGATCTCGAAGAAGAACGGACCGGCCTTGTCGTCGCGGTAGAGGCCGGCCGCCTCCTTCAGGAAGATCTGCAGGAGGTAGGCGCCCGGGCCCTTGCCGTCGACCAGGATCTGCAGGTCCTGGAGGAGGTCGATGTCCTCGTCGATGCGGCCGACGCCCATCGCCACCATGCGGTCCTGGAGGACCTCGTAGTAGGTCGACGGCGTGGGCATGAAGACGACGCCGCGCTCGCGGAGGCCGCGCACCGTGCCGATGATGTCGCTGGTCGTGAGCGCCGCGTGCTGGAAGCCGGCGCCGAGGTTGTCGACCACGAAGGTGTAGATCTGGGACGCCTCGAAGAAGGGCCGCTTGGGCTCGTTGTTGGCGAACTTCACGCCCGAGTGCGGATCCCAGAGCACGGTCGACTTCAAGCCCGAGCCGTGGTCGCCCTTCTGCGCGCGCACGTCGTCGGTGTGGAACTCGATGTCCCAGTACTCCTCGAGCCCGAGCACCTCCTTGCACCACAGCACCATCGGCTTGAGCGTGAGGAAGTTCGAGGTGACGTGGTCGTATTCGGCGAAGCCGAAGCGGTTGGTCTGGGCCGGCGCCGGGACCGCCTCGAGGCCGGGGCCGGGGCCCTGCCAGCCGCGGCGCTCGACGAAGCGGAAGCGGCCCTCGCCGAAGGCGGTGGTGATCTCGAAGCTGCCGAGGCGGCCACCGCCCGCGCCGTCCACCCAGCGGATGTCGTCGCAGATGGTGGCGCCGCGCTCGTCGAGGACGCGGAAGGTCTCGGCGAGATCCTTCACGGCGAAGACCAGCGTGGCGATGCCGTCGGGGTGGCGCTTGAGGTAGCGCGCCGACGGGCTGGCGTTCGACTCGTCCTGCGGCTGGACCACCGTCACGCGGATGTGGCCGGCCTCGAAGACGCGCGTCATCTCGCCGCTCGCGTCCTCGAGCGCCGCGCCCGAGCGCGCGGTCAGCGCGAAGTCGAGCTTGTCCACGTAGAAGCGCGTGCTGCGCACGATGTCGTGGACGTAGAAGATGACGTCTTCGAGCCGAAGGATGCCGAGCGCTTCCGAGCGAGCCATGACGACCTCGTCGAGGGTTGGGGGCCGAGGCCGGGGCCGGGTTCCGCCGTGGGCCTCTGCCGCCGCGGCTTATGGCACGCGCATCGTCGGACTTCAATCGGGGGGGCCCGGCGTGCTATCGCCAGGCCCCGACCCGGACGGACAAGGACCGACGCATGACGACCCGACCCTACAACTTCAGCCCCGGCCCGGCGATCATCCCGCAGCCGGTCATGGAGCAGGCCGCGCAGGCGGTGCTCGGCCTGCCCGCGTTCCGCGGCCTGTCGGTGCTCGAGATCTCGCACCGGCTGCCCGAGTTCGAGGCGATCGTGGCCGAGACCACGGCGCGCCTGAAGGCGCTCATGCGCATCCCCGACACGCACGTGGTCGTGTGGCTCCAGGGCGGGGCGCGCGGGCAGTTCGCGCAGGTGCCGCTGAACTGGCTCCGCGCCGGGGCCTCGGCCGGCTACGTCGACACCGGCGTGTGGGCCTCGGCGGCCTACGAGGACGCGAAGACGCTCGGCGACGCGCGCCTCCTGGCGAGCGGCAAGGCCGAGGGCTACACCGTGCTGCCCGACCTCGCGGCGGTGGACGCGCCGGCGGGTCTCGCCTACGTCCACACGACGTCCAACAACACCATCTACGGCACGCAGTGGCGCACCGCGCCCGAGGTCGCGGCGGCCGCGCAGGCGGGCACTCCGGACGCCGTCGCGGCGAGCTTCGAGCGGCGCTTCGAGGGCACGCCGCACGTGTGTGACATCTCGAGCGACATCCTCTCGCGCGACTTCGATGTCGGCCGCTTCGCCATGCTCTACGCCGGCACGCAGAAGAACGCCGGCATCGCCGGGCTCACCGTGTGCGTCATCGAGAAGGCGTTCATGGACGCGGCGCGGAGCGACATCCCGAGCATCTGGCAGTACCGCGTCCAGCACGCCAACGACTCGATGTACAACACGCCTCCGACCTTCGCGATCTACTGCACGCTGCTCACGCTGCGCTGGATCGAGGCCGAGGGCGGGGTCGCCGGGCTGGCCGCGCGCAACACGAGGAAGGCCGACGCGCTCTACGCCGCCATCGACGGCTCGGGCGGCTTCTATCGCGCCAACATCCGCACCGCGGCGCACCGCTCGCAGATGAACGTCACCTGGCGGCTGCCGTCGGAGGACCTCGAGAAGCGCTTCATCGCCGAGGCCGAGGCCGCCGGGCTGCACCACCTGAAGGGCCATCGCAAGGCCGGCGGGCTGCGCGCGTCGCTCTACAACGCGCTGCCCGAGGTCGCGGTCGACGCCCTCGTCAGCTTCATGGACGGCTTCCGGAAGCGCCATTGACGCGGTCGACGCGCGCCGACGCGCCGGCCGGCCCGCGCGCCGATCTGCCGGTCGACCTGCCGGTGCGCGCGGCGCTCTCGGCCATCGCCGAGGCGCTCCGGACGACGCGGCGGGCCGTGGTGGTGGCGCCGCCCGGCTCGGGCAAGACGACGCTGGTCGCGCCGTACCTGCTCGAGAGCGGGCTCGCCGGCCGCGGCGAGATCGTGCTGCTCCAGCCGCGGCGCGTGGCCGCGCGCACGGTGGCGCGGCGCATGGCGGCGGCGCGCGGCGAGCGGGTCGGCGAGACGGTCGGCTTCCAGGTCCGCTACGAGAACGAGACCAGCGAGCGCACGCGCATCCGCGTCATCACCGAGGGCATCCTCACGGCGCGCATGCAGCGCGACCCCGGCCTCGGCGGCGTGTCGGTCGTCGTGCTCGACGAGTTCCACGAGCGCAGCATCCACGCCGACCTGGCGCTGGCGCTCGTGAAGGAGGTGCAGGACGCGCTGCGCGACGACCTCATGCTGGTGGTCATGTCGGCGACGCTCGACGCCGGGCCCATCGCCGCCTACCTCGGCGGCGCCCCCATCGTGCGCGCCGAGGGCCGGCAGTACCCGATCGACGTGCGCTACCTCGAGCGCGCGGTCGAGGGTCCGATCGAAGGCGCGGTCGCGAGCGGCGTGTTGGACCTCGTCGACCGCCATACTTTAGGCGACGTCCTGGCGTTCCTGCCCGGCGTGAGGACCATCGACGGCGCGCGCCAGCGCCTCGCCGGGCCGCTCGCCGAGCGGGGCCGCGACGTGGTGCCGCTGCACGGCTCGCTCGACGCGCGCGACCAGGACAAGGCGCTCGAGCCGGGGGCGCGGCCGCGCGTCGTGCTGGCGACCAACATCGCCGAGACGTCGCTCACCATCCCGGGCGTGACAGCGGTGGTCGACGCAGGGCTCGCCAAGGTCATGCGCTACGACCTCGGGGTCGGCTCGGGCCGGCTCGAGACCGAGCGCATCAGCCTGGCCTCGGCCGAGCAGCGCGCCGGCCGCGCCGGGCGCCTGGGGCCGGGCATGGCGCTGCGCCTGTGGACGCGCTTCGAGCACGAGCGGCTCCAGGCCTTCGATGACGCCGAGATCTTCCGCATCGATCTGGCGCGCGTGGTGCTCGAGCTGAAGACCTGGGGCGTGGCCGACGTGGCGCGCTTCCCGTGGTTCGAGGCGCCGGACGCGCGCGCGCTGGCCGACGCCGAGGCGCGCCTCCGCGACCTCGGGGCGCTGGATGCGAGCGGCCTGACCGCGCTCGGGCGGAAGCTCGCCGCGGTGCCGGCCGACCCGCGCGTCGCGGCCTTCCTGGCGGCCGCGCGCGATCGCGATCGGGCCGCGCGGCTGGCCGCGCTCATCGAGGACGAGGCGAGCGGCGACGTCGCCACGGCGCCGGCCGGACCCTGGGTCGAGCGCGGCGCGCGCCAGCTGGCCAAGGCCATCGGGCCCCCCGACGGCCGCGGCCTCGACCTCGCCGCGAGCTGGCTCGCCGGCTTCGGCGATCGCGTGGCGGTGCGGCGCGAGGACCACAGCTACCAGATGGTCGGCGGGCGCCGGGCCAAGGCCGCGACCGACCTACCGCTGCTCGTGGCGCTGCGGCTCGAGGCCGGTCGCCGCGGCGCCGGCGCGCTCTCGGAGGTGCGCCTCTGGGCCGCCATCGACCAGGCCGACCTCGACACGACGACCGAGCTCGAGCTGGTCTGGGACGCGAGCGCCGAGCGCGTCTTGGCGTTCAAGACGACGCGCTATCGCGACCTCGCGCTCGACCGCCGCTCGACCCCCAACGTCGACCGCGAGCGGGCCGGCGCCATGGTCGCCGCCATGGCCGTCGACGCCATCGATCGCCTCTTCACGGCGCTCTCGCCCGACGACGATCAGGCGCTGGCGCGGCTCGTGACGCTCGCGCGCCAGCACCCCGAGCTCGAGCTGCCGGCCACGCGCTCGGCCTGGATCGCGGCCTGCCTCCCGGCGCTGGCGGCGGGGCGCTCGTCGTTCGAGGATCTGGTGCGGCGGCCGGCGGTGTCGATCGCCACGGCCGCGCACGCGCTCCTGTCGTGGCCGGCGCAGAAGCTCCTCCGCGACGGCTTCCCCGAGCGCATCGAGACGCCGTCGGGGAGCCACATCCGCCTCGACTACCAGCTCGAGGGGCCGCCGGTCCTGGCCGTGAAGGTGCAGGAGGTGTTCGGCCTCGAGACCACGCCGAGCATCGATGGCGGGCGCCTGCCGGTCGTGCTCCACCTCTTGAGCCCGGCCCAGCGCCCGCTGCAGGTGACGCGCGACCTCAAGAGCTTCTGGACGCGGACGTGGCCGGCGGTGCGCGCCGAGATGCGCACGCGCTACCCGAAGCACCACTGGCCCGAGGATCCCGCGCGCGCGCTGCCGTCGGCGAAGACCACGGCGCGGCGCCTGAAGCCGGAGGAATGACGCACGCCCCGGGCAACGGCGGAGCGAGCGGTGCGGCGGGCTCCGTTCGGAGTCCGCCTGGCGACCCGGAATTCCTTTGGCATGCCCCCTGGCTTGTGCGAGAGGGGAGGACCTTCTGAGCCGGAGGCACTCATGGCATCGGTCAAAGAAAGACTGCTCGACCCGCAGATTCGGCCCCTCGTCGTGCGCGACTGCTGCGCCCTCATCGACCAGGCCGTGAAGTCGACCAAGGGGTTCTCGGGCATCGCCGTGAAGGGCGCATACCAGGCCGTGAAGGCCATCAAGCCGCGCTTCGTGGAGGGCGTCGTCGACGCGCTCCTCGACGACTGGGTGGGCAAGCTCGAGCTCTTCGAGAAGGAGCACGAGGGCAAGCCCGGCACGCTCGGCGACTACCTCATCGAGCAGCGCGTGCGCGTCTCGGAGAGCCTCATCTCGGTGACCGACGAGCGCGCCGAGACCACCAAGCACAAGACGGCGGCGAAGTTCTACCACCGCCTCCGCCCCTCGGCGCTGACCCACACCGAGCAGGCCGTGCCCGAGCTGGCTCGCCTCGTGACGACCTACGGCGCGGCCGACTTCAAGCCGCCCGCCGCCGCCGCCAACCCCTGACGGGTCGGCGCGCGCAGCGCGCTCTTCAAGTCCGTCGCGGTCCTGCGTTCTCCGTGTATGCGACACGGCACGGACTACACCGGCGACGGCACGAGCGAGGCCCCTTGGACGGTCTCGGAGCGCCTGAGCTACTTCCACTTCTTCGAGGCGATGTGCGCCGCGCACGCGCTCGACAAGCAGCGCCGCCACTCCGCGGCGCTGGCGTCGGGCGACCTGCTCGACGTCGTCCCGGGACCCGGCGGCGAGCGCTACTTCCGCGTGCCGCCGTCGTCGACCTACGATGCGCCCATGGCGTGGCTGCTTCGCTCGAGCGCCCAGGTGGTGGGCCGCGTCGCGTGGCGGGGCGGGACGGACGTCGCCATCGAGGCGGGACCGAGCCTGGCCGAGCGCCTGCGCGCCGACGTGGACGCCGTCGTCGAGAGCGAGCCGATCGGCCTCGGCCTCGACCTCTTCTTCGCCACGCTCGAGCGGCGCTCGGGCGGCGCGCTGCGCGCCGAGCGCGTGCCGCGCGGCGAGCGCGAGCCCGCGGCGGCGCGCCCCAACGCCAGGCCGCAGGACCCGTCGCCCGCCGCGCTCCTCGACCACGAGCGGCGCGGCGCCCGGAGCTGGCGCCGTCGGGACAGCGCCGAGCCGAGCTTCATCGCCGGCGGGACCCAGCCCGACGGGCGCGAGCTGTGGATCTCGATCCTGCCCGCGCGCGGCGGCATCACCATGGCGCAGACGCGCGGGCCGAGCGAGACGCCGGTCGTCGTCACGCAGAAGCGCGGCATCTTCTCGAAGCCGCCGCTCGTCCAGCTCTACGCGCTCCTCTGCCAGCGCGTCGGCTGACCTCGGCGGGCCCGCGCAGCCTGCGCGCTGACGCCGCGCATGGCGAGCGCGGCGCGCAGCGCACAAACGAAACGCCCGGAGGTGAGTCCGGGCGTCGATTGGTCCGTGTCAGGACCGTGGAAGTATGGAGCGGGAAACGGGACTCGAACCCGCGACCTCAACCTTGGCCAGGTTGCGCTCTACCAACTGAGCTATTCCCGCGTCGGGCTGCCTGATGACATTGGCGACCGCTTGGCTGGCCGAGCTCGCTCCCTTCCGTGCGCTAGCGAGGGCGGACCTTAGTCGCGCCCCCACACCCTGTCAACACGATTTTTGCGCTCTTCGAAAGAGCCTCTTCGACGCTGCGAAGAGACCCCCGAGCGCGCCCGAAATCACATCTCGCCGCACTGCGCCACGGCCGTCTTGCCGGCCGTCACGGTGACGCCGAGC
This sequence comes from Myxococcota bacterium, assembly GCA_046351155.1. Classification (GTDB taxonomy): domain Bacteria; phylum Myxococcota_A; class UBA9042; order PHBI01; family PHBI01; genus JAXLYZ01. Next base: position 36,569 of record JAXLYZ010000032.1, on the reverse strand, counting down.
GTCTTCGTGTTCGCGCCCTTCGTGCACGTGACCGTGTGCTTGCCGGCCTTCTGGTCGATGGTCGTCGGGGCGTTGCCGTAGGGGCGACCGTCGACCGAAACCTTGGCCCACGGGCGCGCCAGGATGGTCAGCTTGCCCGAGCCACCCGGGTTCGGGTTGGGGTTCGGGTTCGGGTTGGGATTCGGGTTCGGGTTGGCCGCGTCGGTCTTCTTGGTGAGCTTCACCGCGACCTCGACCGAGTCCTTGAGGAGGGGGATCTTGTCCTTCCACGGGTTCGAGTCGCCCTTGGTGACGGTGCACTCGATGGTGTCATTGAGCATGACGCCCTTCACCAGCGCGCCGTCGCCGGCCGGGGTCACCGTGACGTTGCCCTTGTCGCAGGTGACCTTCACGTCCGCGCCCGCCGGCTCGATCTTGAAGATGGCCACCGCCTCGGTCTTGGCCGCCGGGATCTTCTTCAGCTTGGTCGAGCCGTCGAGGACCATCGACTCCTTGATGGGCTTCGCGTCCGCCGCCGACGGCTGGATCTCGATCTCGATGGTGTCGCCCTCCAGGCCCTCGAACATGGCCTGGCCAACGCCGACCTTGTTGCCGTTCACCTTGATGACGGCCTGCTTGTCGCCGTCGGCCTCGATGACCAGCGGCACCTTGGCGCGCGCCTTCTCGAGCGTCTTGTCGAGGACGTTCGACTTCTTGTCGAGCGTCACGATGTCGTCGAACGTGACGTAGCCCTCGGCATCGATCACCACGCGCACGCTCGTGCCGAGCTCGAGCCCGGTGACCTTCTGGTCGGCCGGCTTGCCGTCGACGGTGATCTTGGCCGTGCGCGGCTCGACCTTCAGGAGCAGCTCCGCCGTGTCCTTGGGCGGAGGCGCCACCGCCGCGTCGGCCGCGGCCACGCCGCCACCTCCTCGGTGCCCTTGCTGCCGCCCATGATGATGGCCACCGCCGCGCCGCCGCCGCCGAGCAGCAGCACCAGCAGGATCCAGAGCCACGCCTTCGACTTCTGCGGCACGGGCTGGACGCCGGTGCCGTAGGCCCCGGTCATCGCCGTCATCTGCGGCTGCTGCGCGTACGAGCCGGTGCCGGCGCCCGCGGCCTGCATGCCCGACTGCGTGCCGGCGCGTCCGCGCTGCTGGCTGAACTCGGCCGGCGGCGGCATGCTGCCGTCGGCCGGCATGGCCACCGTCCGCTCGCTCTGCGCCAGCGAGCCGCCCGACGGCGCCGGCAGCGACTTCTCCTCGTCCGAGAGCTGCTTCAGCCGAGCGATCTCCTCGGCGAAGGTGTCGCTCATGAACTTCTTCAGCGACTCGGCCTCGAGGTCGGTGACGTTCGAGTAGTACCAGCGGGTCAGGTCGCGGGCGAAGGCCTCGACGCTGGCGTAGCGCTCGTCGCGGTCCTTCTTCAGCGCCTTCAGCACGATCTCGTCGAGGTCCTTCGGGACCTTCGGATTCAGCGTCGAGGGCGGCGGCGCGTCGTTCTTCAGCACGTTCGTCAGCGTCTCGAAGTCCGAGTCGCCGAGGAAGAGCCGCTTCCCGGTGAGCATCTCCCACAGCATGATGCCGAGCGCGAAGAGGTCGGAGCGGCCGTCGAGGTTCTTGCCGCGCGCCTGCTCGGGCGACATGTAGGCGACCTTGCCCTTCACGGTGCCGGCCATCGTCTTGGTCGACCGCTGGGCCGCCTTGGCGATGCCGAAGTCCATGAGCTTCACTTCGCCCGAGTACGACACCATCGCGTTGTGCGGCGAGATGTCGCGGTGGACGATGTTGAGCGGCTGGCCCTTGTGCTCCTTCGTGTGGGCGTAGTGGAGGCCCTTCGAGAGCTCCATCATGATCCACACGGTCTGCGCGATGGAGAGCGGCTTGCCGCGCTTGATGCCGAGGTCGATGACCTTCTTCAGGTCCTCGCCTTCGACGATCTCCATGGCGATGTAGTAGCTGCCCTCGCACACGTCGAAGTCGAAGATCTGCACGATGTTGGCGTGCTGGAGCTTCGAGGTGATCGACGCCTCGTCGATGAACATCTTGACGAAGCTCTCATCCTCCGTGAAGTGCGGCAGGATGCGCTTGATCACGACGTCTTTCTCGAAGCCCTCGGCGCCGGCGGTCTTGGCCTTGAAGACCTCCGCCATGCCGCCCATGGCGATCTTTCGCACCAGGACGTACTTGCCGAATTGACGGGGCAGGGCTTGGTTCTGAGTCTGCGTCATGGTCGTGTATGTCCGCCGCTTGATGCCTGGGTGTGCGCGGGCCGGGGCCCGAGCGCGAGGTCGAACGTGAGCACGGGAGAACGTGCGATCAGGGTCCGCTCTGAAGGCGAACCCGCCAGAAGGCCTAGCGGAGCCAGGCAGCCCTGGTGATGTGGGACGTCGAAGGCCGAGTCCTTCGTCGCCCGCCAAGGTATGCGAGAACCCCCCTCGCCGGCAAGGGCTCCCGTCTTCGTCCGACCACGCAAGGAGCGCCCCGGCGCCGCGCTGTCGTCCGCCTCGGGATACCGGCGCCGCCGCGTCCGGCTTTCAAGCGCGCCCCGGCTGTGGCATCGAGCCAGCATGACCTACTCCGCTCGCTACGTGGCGTTCGACCGATCCGAGGATGCCGGCGCCTGGCCGCTCGACGCGATCCTCTATAGGACCCCGGGCGGCGGCCTGCTCGACGTCGAGCACGACCTCGACGCGCTTCGTGACCGGTCGGGCGCGGCATGGCGCGACCTCTTCGACGCCCGCGCCGGCGCGCGCGGCTGGCCCGACCGCTCGGGCGTGTGGGGCAAGCGCGAGTGGGTCCTGCCCGAGCTCGCGCCCGAGCACGTGACCTCGCTCGGCGAGGGCCAGACCCAGCTCCTGGCCGCGCCGCCGCGGCTCGCCAAGGACCTCGGCCTGCCCGGCCTGTGGATCAAGCAATGCGGCCACACCCACACCGGCTCCTTCAAGGACTGGGGCATGACCGTGCTGGTGTCGCAGGTGCGCGCCATGCGCGCGGCCGGCGTGCCCATCGCGGCCATCGGCTGCGCCTCGACCGGCGACACCTCAGCGGCGCTCTCGGCCTACGCGGCGGCGGCCGACATCCCGGCGGTGGTGTTCCTGCCGGCCGACAAGATCTCCATCGCCCAGCTGGTCCAGCCCATCGCCAACGGCGCCATCGTGCTGTCGCTCGACACCGACTTCGACGGCTGCATGCGGCTCATCCGCGAGGTGGTCGAGCGCCTGCCGATCTACCTCGCCAACTCGATGAACTCGCTGCGCCTCGAGGGCCAGAAGACCATCGCCATCGAGATCGCCCAGCAGCTCGGCTGGGAGGCGCCCGACTGGGTGGTCGTGCCGGGCGGCAACCTCGGCAACGTCTACGCCCTGTGGAAGGGCTTCCACATGATGAAGGAGCTCGGCGTCACCCGGCACTTGCCGCGCCTGGCGGTGGCCCAGGCCGAGCGCGCGAACCCGCTGGCGCGCGCCTTCCGCGCGGGCTTCGAGCACTACCAGCCGGTGGTCGCCCAGCCGACCTTCGCCTCGGCCATCCAGATCGGCGACCCGGTCTCCATCAAGCGCGCCATGAAGGCGCTGACGGCCACCGACGGCGTGGTCGACGATGCGTCGGAGGCCGAGCTCATGGACGCCTCGGCGCGCGCCGACCGGGCCGGCCTCTTCACCGATCCGCACACCGGCGTGGCGCTGGCGGTGCTGGACAAGCTGCTCCGCCGCCAGGTCATCGGCCGCGACGAGCGGGTGGTGGTGGTGTCGACCGCGCACGGCCTGAAGTTCACCGACTCGAAGGTCGCCTACCACCAGGCCAGCTCGGGGCCATCGGCGTGCAGGCCGCCTACCGCAACCCGCCGGTGGCGCTGCCGGCCGACACGACGCGCGTCATCGAGGCCTTGAAGGCGCGCCTGCCAGCACCGACCTGACGATGGCCAGGGCGTCGTCGACGCTCTTCGCGCGCCCGTCGAGCTGGGCCTCCTCGACCGCGTCGAGCGCCACCTTGAAGCCCGGGCCGGGCGCGAAGCCGGCGCGCGTGAGCACGCCGCCGTCGACCAGCGGCGGCGGCCGGAGCTCGGCCTCGGGCCAGTTGAGCAAGGCGTGGTGCGGCTCGGCCACGGGCGTGCCGGCGGCGTGGGCGACCTCGAGCGCCACGCCGAACGCGGCCTGGCGCACGAGGCGCTTCCGCTCGGCCAGCGTCAGATCGGGCCAGGCCACCAGGCGGTGGGCCGCGGCGGTGGCCTCGACCAGCGTCTTCTGAAGGCCCTTGACGACTTCAGGCGCAGCGCGATGGCCTGGACGGTCTCGGCCGGCAGCTCGTAGAGGAGGGCGCCCCAGGCGCCGACGTCGCTGGCGGTGGGGGCGCGCGCGAGCTGCTCGCGGGCGCGCTCGACCATGGGCGGCACGCCGGCCACCTCGGGCAGCACGGCGACGAGGAGCCCGCTCGTCGCGAGCAGCTCGATGCCGCGCTCGGCGTGACCCTGGCCGAGGATGCGCGTCAGCTCGTCGAAGATGCGCTCGGCCGACACCTGGGCCACCTTCGGCGCCAGCGCGACGGTCGCGTCCCAGGTCGCCGGGTCGATGGCGAAGTGGAGGCGCGCCGCGAAGCGCGCAGCGCAGGAGGCGCAGGTAGTCTTCGGAGAAGCGCGCGATCGGATCGCCGATGGCCCGCACCACGCAGCGCTCGAGGTCTTCGCGCCCCCCTACATAGTCGATTAGACCCCCGCGGCTCCGTTCGCGCGCCACCGCTCCCGCCGAGCGGGGCGTCGGGATCGCGAGGTCGCCGCGCCCAGCGCCGCACTTGCGGCGTCGGGGGGATGTCTCGCCGTCGCCGGGCAGCGGATCGAAGAACATGCCGTTGATGGTGAAGTCGCGCCTCAGCGCGTCCTCGCGCGCATGCGCCCAGCGCACGCCGGTCGGGCGGCGGCCGTCCTCGTAGTGGAGGTCGGCGCGGAAGGTGGCGACCTCGTACGCGTGCTGGACCTCGGGCAGCGACTCCGACGGCAGCAGCACGCGCACCACGCCGAAGGCGGCGCCGACCGGGACCGATCGCGCGAAGCAGGCGATGACCTGGTCGGGCGTGGCGTCGGTCGCGACGTCGTAGTCCTTCGGGACCTTGCCGAGCACCATGTCGCGCACGCAGCCGCCGGCCCACAGCGCCGCGAAGCCGCGCTCGCGCAGGGTCTTCACCACCGCGACGGCGCCGGCGCGAAGCGACTCCCACTCCGACTGCGCCGACTTCACCGGTCCACGTGCATCCATCCGGGCACTGCGCTAGGCTGCCGCCCCGTCGATGTCAACCGCCACCCGAGGGTGCATGTCGCGGAACGCTCTGCTCACGGCCTGCTGGACTCTCATCGCGCTCGCCTCGGCGTGCGGCGGCGACGGCGGCCCGTCGGGCGACACCGCGGCCGACGTCGAGGTCACGCCCGAGGTCTCCGACTTCCCCGACTTCAGCGTCGGCATCGACGCCTCGCGCCTCTCGGGGAACGCGCCGCTCACCATCGACTTCAGCGCCGTCGTGACCGGCGTCGCCAAGGACGCGCTCACCTACCGCTGGCTCGTCGACGGCTCGCCGCTCGGCAGCGATCCGACGTTCACGCACGCCTTCTTCCGCGCCGGCAGCTCGACCGTCGTGCTCGAGGCGACGTTCACGCGCGAGGACGGCGAGGTGAAGGTCGCCGACGCGACCAGCATCGTCAGCGTCCGCGCCTGCGCCGATCTGCGCTTCGATCGCTTCTCGGTCGACGCCCCGACCGAGCTCCCGCCGGGCGGCACGCTGCGCGTGAAGGTGGGCAAGGTCTTCAACGACGGTGACGCCATCGAGGACGCATTCCAGCTGGCGCTCGGCCTCTCGAGCGACGACCACTTCGACGCGGCGACCGACGTGCTCGTGCTCGGCCCGACCTACCAGAGCATGACGTCGGGCCTGGCGCAGGACAGCTCGATCGACGTCGCCGGCGTGACCTTCACGCTGCCCGAGGATCTGCCCGAGGGGAGCTACTTCGCCTTCCTCGTGGCCGACCCGGGCCAGACCGTGAACGAGTGCCAGGAGGCCAACAACGTCGAGGCCTCGACCAACAGCGTCGACATCGACAAGGACGCCGGCAAGCTCCCCGATCTGGTGCTCCAGCAGATCGACGTGGCCGCCGACCTGACCGTGGCGCAGGGCGACATCCTCAACTACTCCTTCAAGATCAAGAACCAGGGCGAGGCCGACGCCAAGCAGTTCCGGCACGCCTTCTGGCTGTCGCGCGACGCGGTGCTGTCGCCCGAGACCGACCTCCCCATCGCGCTCGCCAGCGACGAGGGCGCGCGCGTGCAGAGCATGGCCGCCGGCCTGGCGCTCGGCTTCTTCAAGAGCTACCGCATCCCCGACGACCTGCCCGACGGCGACTGGTGGGTGGTCGGCAAGGTCGACGCCACCGACCTCGTCGGCGAGAGCGACGAGAGCAACAACGTCGTGGCCAGCGCCCACCCGTTCACCATGCGCTACCAGGCGCCCGACTGCGCCGACCTGGCGCTCGTGCACCTGCTCGTGTCGCCGCTCTCGACCTACTGGGGCGGCTCGGTGCGCCTCGAGGTGACGGTCGCCAACCCGGGCACGCGCGACGTCCCCGAGGGCTGGCTCTTCCGCGCCTACCTGTCGCTCCAGCGCGCGCTCGACCCGGCCAGCGCCACGGTGGTCGGCACCTATCCGCTGGCCGCGGTGCCGGCCGGCGAGGAGCGGAGCTTCGAGATCCTCATCCCGGTGACCGACGATCTGCCGGTCGTGCCGCACTACGTGGCCGGCCTCCTCGACCCGACCAACGCGCTCGACGAGTGCTCCGAGACGAACAACGTCGCGGTCTTCGGCGAGCCGGTGAAGATCGCCGCGGTGGCCTCGGTGGACGTCGCCGCCGAGCGCTTCGACTACCACCCCGACCAGGTCCAGGCCGGCGACACCATCAAGGTCGAGTACGACCTCGCCAACCACGGGACGTCGGCCGCGACGACGTTCCAGGTCGGCGTGGTGCTGAGCCCCGACGGCACCTTCAGCCGCGACGGCATCGCGTCCGGCCAGGACATCGTCATCGACAAGCTCACGGTCGGCACGCTCCAGCCCGACGAGCTCGTCACGAAGATCCGCGACGTGGTGGTGCCGACCGGCCTCGACCACGCCGTGGCGAGCTACCACGTGGCGGTGCTGGCCGACCTCGACGGCTTCCTCACCTCCGACACCGACTTCTCGAACAACCTGAAGACGTCGGACAAGCTCCTCGGCGTGAGCGGCGCCGACGGCGGCTGCTTCGAGGACGCCCACGAGCCCGACGACACGCGCATCGAGGCCAGCACCGCGCTGCCCGGCACCGAGACCGACCTCGGCAGCTGCGGCGACGCCGACTGGTTCGACGCCAGCATCCCGGCCGGCCACAGCCTGCTCGTCGACGTCGACGCGCGCCCCATCGTCGCCTTCCCGCCGGTGTCGTCGAACCTCGTGGTCGAGCTCACCGACCCGGGCGGCGCGGTCATCCAGACGGCGACCTTCGGCCCGCACTACGAGGTGCGCGCCTTCGCGGTGCCGGTCGGCGGTACCTACTCCGTGCGCGTCGCGGGCGCCAGCGCGGCCGACCGCGCGGCCTACGACCTCACCGTCGTCGATCAGCCGCCGCGCACCGGCATCGACGTCGTGGTCTACGACGCGCGCCCGGCTCCGGCCGTGAGCTACCCGGGTGGACGGCTGGCCGTGGCCTGGCGCGAGGTGAACCTCGGCACGGTGGTCGCGCCAGCGCGCGTCACGCGCATCTGGCTCTCGAAGGATCGCGCGCTCGACGGCAACGACCTGGCGCTCGGCGAGGTGGCCGGCGCGCCGCTCCCGCCGCAGCAGAACGCCGCCCACGACACCACGGTGGCGGTGCCGTCGAACGTGCCGGGCGGGAGCTGGTACGTGCTGGTCCAGGCCGACGCCGACGGCGACGTGGGCGAGGTCGACGAGCAGAACAACCTCGTGGCCGGCGGGCCGATCGCCCTCGACCCGCTGAAGGTCTGCAACGACGACGGGCGCGAGCCGAACGACGAGCCCGGCATCGCGACGCTGCTCGGGCCGAGCGAGCGCGTGTCGGACGCGGTCGTGTGCCCGGGCTTGCCCGACTGGTACGCGGTGGATCTGGTGGTGGGCCAGTCGCTCGAGGCCGAGCTCAGCTACGACTACGACCCGTCGAAGGGGAAGCTCGTGCTCGAGCTGTGGGACCCGACCGGGCAGGCGGCGCTCGTCACCGAGTCGCGCACGTCGACCATGCGCGTGACGCTGCCGTCGGCCTGGCAGGACGGCCGCTGGCTCGTGCGCGTGGCCAACGAGGCGGGCGCGCTGTCGGCGCCGTACCGCTACGACCTGGCCGTGACAACGGTCGCGCCCGGGCCGGTCGCGGCGCGCTGAGGAGCGATCGCTACGAGCCCGACAACGCCATGGCGGGCGCGGCCGGCATCGGCTGCGGCAGCATCCAGGCCACGCTCTGCAACCTGGATACGGACTGGTACGTGGTGCAGGGGAAGGGCGCGCAGCGCGTCGACATCCTCGTCACCAACTCGAAGAGCGAGCTCTACGGCAAGCTCTTCCTGCCCGGCGGCACGAACCCGGTGGCCTCGGTCTACGGCAGCGGGACCTTGTCCTACACGCCGGCCGGCAGCGGGCCGCTGCTCCTGAAGATCGAGCCGAGGAGCGGCCCGGGCAGCATGACCGCCTTCGACTACGGCCTGAAGGTGACCGGCCTCGACGGCGCCGACCTGGCGCTGACGGCGCTGGCGAGCCCGTTCGAGGCGGTCGATCGCGGCGAGGACGCGGGCGTGTCGTTCAGCGTCACGAACCAGTGCACGGCCGCGGCCGGGGCCTTCGACGTCGGCGCGTTCCTGTCGCTCGACGACGGCCTCGGCGCCGACGACGTGCCGCTCGGGACGTGGCCGGTGGATGGGCTCGCGGCCGCCCAGGTGCTGGCGCTGGCGCCCAAGGTGACGATCCCGTACTCGACGCTGCCCGGCCTCTACTGGTTGGTCGTGCAGGCCGACGCCGGGCTGGTCGTGCCCGAGGGCAACGAGATCGACAACGTCATGGCGGTGCCGCTCGAGGTGCGCGAGCCGTGCCTGCCGGACCGGCTCGAGCCCAACGACACGCGCGGCGCGGCCGCGCCGGTGACGGCGCCGGGCGACGAGACCGACCTCGCCGTGTGCCCGTTCGATCAGGACTGGTTCCGCCTCGAGGTGCAGGCCGGCGAGCGGGTGCACATCTCGGCGCTCTTCGCGCAAGCCGACGGCGACCTCGACCTGCGCGTCTACGACGGGCTCGCCACCGCGCCGCTGGCGGTGAGCCAGTCGACCGACGACGACGAGGACGTCACCATCGACGTGCCGCTGGCCACGACCCTCTACATCCGCGTCGCCGGCTACGCCGCCGGCAGCGCGCCCTACGATCTGGTCATCGAGTCGCAGTGAGTCGATCGGATGGCCTTGCTCCGGCCGCCCTCAGTCGGGACGGCCTGCGCTCGGAATCCAGCATGGTTCGCTGCGCGCCATGCGGTCGCGTGCGCGGGGGCACTTCGGTGAGCGGAGCGCCGAAGGGCGCGCAGCAGACCATCGGCAACCCGAGCGCAGGCCGCCCCGGCTTCTGGACGGAGGTGCGCGCGAAGAGCGCGCACCGGAGGAAGAAGCCGGATCAGGGGCGGCCGGGCGAGGCCATCGATCGATCAGCTCAGCTGGCGTCTGCTCGCTGCGCGGGCCTTCTTCAGGCGCCGATAGACCGTGGCGCGCGACATGCCGAGCGCCTTGGCCGCCTCGCCGACGTTGCCCTGCGCCAGCTCGAGCGCGCGCTCGACCAGCATGGCCTCGACGTCGTCGATGGTCGGCAGATCGGTGAGGCTCGCGTAGAGGCCGCGCAGCACCTCGGGCAGCGTGCGCGGGCCGACCGGCGCGTACACCGACGGCGCCACGTCGGTCGCCTCGGAGGTGTCGGCGCCGACCTTGTCGAGCACGCTCGACGGCAGGTCGCTGCGCTTCACCGAGGTGCCGGTCGCGACCAGCACGGCGCGGCTGATGACGTTCTCGAGCTCGCGCACGTTGCCCGGGAAAGCGTAGCGCTCGATGGCCGTCAGCGCGCTCGCGGCCAGCGTCATCGGCGGCTTGCCCTCCTCTTCGCAGGCCTTCTCGAGGAAGTGGCGCGCCAAGAGCGGGATGTCGCCCTCGCGCTCGCGGAGCGCCGGCAGGTACACCGGGAACACCGCCAGCCGATAGTAGAGGTCCTCGCGGAAGCGCTTCTCGCGCACCATGTCGAGCAGGTTCCGGTGGGTGGCCGAGATGATGCGCACGTCGACGCCGCGCGGCGCGGTGCCGCCGACGCGCTCGACCTGGCGCTCCTGCAGGACGCGCAGGAGCTTGGCCTGGAGGTGGAGCGGCATCTCGCCGATCTCGTCGAGGAAGAGCGTGCCGGTGTCGGCCAGCTCGAACTTCCCCTTCTTCATCGCCACCGCGCCGGTGAAGGCGCCGCGCTCGTGGCCGAAGAGCTCGCTCTCGAGCAGCGTCTCGGGGATGCCGGCGACGTTGACCGCGACGAAGGGGCCCTTCCGGCGCGGGCCCTCGTAGTGCAGCGCGCGCGCGACGAGCTCCTTGCCGGTGCCGCTCTCGCCCTGCAGCAGCACGGTGACCTTCGAGTCGACCACGTGCAGGAGCGTGTCGAACACCTTCTGCATCTTGGTCGAGCGCGTCAGGATCTTGCCGAATTGGTACCGCTCCTTGACGATCTGGCGGAGGTGGCTCGCCTCGCTGGCGGCGTCGCGCACCTCGAACGCGCTCTGCACCGCGCCGACGATGCGCGCGATGCCCTCGTTCTTGGAGACGAAGAGGTGCACGCCGCGGCGGCGCGCCTCGATCTCGTCGGCGCTCGTGCCGTGCGCCGTCATCATGATGATCTTGAGGCCGGCGTTGGCCTCCTGCAGCGGCTCGAGCAGGTCCATGCCGTCGGTGTCCGGCAGGCGCAGGTCGAGCAGCACGACGCCGTCGAAGCCGTCCTCTTCCACGATGCGGCGGCCTTGCGCGCCATCGGTCGCAGAGCGCACACTGTAGCTCTGCCGCTCCAGCTCGCGAGTGAGCAGCTTCACCCACGACGGCTCGTCGTCGATGATGAGGACCTGCCGCTCAACCATGAGTCCGCCTCTGCACTCTCGTGAACCTCCTGGGGCGCCGCTCCTGCGGCAATCGTTCGACGACACCGTCGCGACCCTGGCCGCGCTCGCCGGGGCCTCCGCCTGGGTGGTCTCGGGGGCGGAGGTCCAGGTGCTGCGCGCCGCGAGCGAGGGTCGCCAGCCGGCGGACCTCGCGTCCGAGGCGACGGCCCGTGCCTCGGAGCCCCCCTCGAACGCGGCCATTGTAGCAGCCGCGGCCGCGGCGTGCGAGTCCGGCCTGACGACCCACAGTGGCGCCCTCGTGGCCGTCCCATGGGTGTTCGTGCGCCGCGCCGGCGCCTACGTCCTGACGACCGTGCCCGAGGACGCGGTGCGCTTCATCGAGCGCACCATCGCGCGCGCCACCGACTTCGCCCGCGCCGAGAGCGTGCTCGACGCCATGGGCGAGGGCGTGCTGCTGGCCGACGCCAACGGCGTCATCGCGGTGGCGACGGTGCGCGCCGGGGCGCTCCTCCAGACGACGCCGGCGGCGCTCGAGGGGCAGCCGCTGGCCTCGGTCATCCCCGCCATCCACGCGCTCGAGCCGGGTGAGATCGTGCGCGGCTCGCTGCGCGACAAGGGCCTCCACTTCACCGTCCACCACCAGGCCCCGGCGACCCAGCCCGACCCGACGCCCGACGCCGCGCCCGGGCTGCTCGTCCGGCTGCGCTCCGACGAGCGCTTCGCGCCGACGCGCCAGCGCCAGATGCAGCTCCTGTCGATCCTGCGCCACGACGTGCGCTCGCCGCTGACGTCGGTGCGCGGCCTGGTCAGCGTCCTCCTCGACGAGCCGGACATGCCGCGCGAGGAGCGCCTGGGGCTGCTCGATCTCCTGCGCCAGGAGGCCGAGCGCACGGTCACGTGGGTCGAGGACTACCTCGTGGTCCTGCGCCTGCGGCTCGACCCGCGGCCGCAGCACATGGTGGCCTGCGAGCTCGGCGGCTGGATGGAGACGCTCGAGCGCGTGTTCGCGCGCCACGCCGAGGAGCGCCACATCACGCTGCGTATGGAGCGGCCCGCGCCCAAGCGCTTCGAGGTCCAGGCCGAGCCGGCGCTGCTCGAGTCGTTCGGCAAGAACCTGGTCGGGCACGCCTTCCGCCTGGCCGACGCCGGCGCCACCATCGACGTGCGCGTCGTGCCGGAAGACGGCAGCTTCGAGGTGCGCGCGCGCGGGCCGGGCCTCTTCGGCGTGCCGCCGCGCCAGCCGTTCACGACGCTGGCGCGCTCGACCGCGGCCGGCAAGCGCACGCCCGGGGTGGGGCTCGGGCTGTTCCTCGCCAAGAAGATCGCCGATGCGCACGGCTGGCGCATCGAGGCGCGGCAGGAGCTCGAGGGCGGGCTCAGCCTGCATACGCGATGGGGGTGATGGCATGAGCGCAATCCTCGCGTGCTCGAGCTTGGTCCTGAGCCTGTTCAGCGGCGCGCCACAGATCGACAAGGTCACGCCCGAGCCGCTGCCGCAGGGCGCCTCGGTGCAGATCGAGGGCTCGGGCTTCATCGCCGCCGGCACGACCGTGACGGTCGGGACCACCGATCAGCAGGTGGTCTTCAGCGACGCCACCCACGTCATCTTCACCGTGCTGCCGGCGACGCCGCTCGGGGCGGCCACGCTGACCGTGACGGCGGGCGGCGAGAGCGCGACGAAGGCGGTCGAGGTGGTGCCGCCGGCGCCGCGCATCGACTCGGTGACGCCGACCAGCCTCACGCTGGGCGAGCTCGCCACGGTGCAGGGCGCGAGCCTCGACACGGTGACCCAGGTCGAGCTCGACGGGGTCGAGTGCGACATCAGCGAGCAGACCGCGTTCGTGCTGGTCTTCCGCGTGCCCTTCGACGCGAGCCTGCTCGGCGAGTCGCTCTTGTCGCTGACGTCGGCCTCGGGTGCGGACACGGCGACGCTCAGCGTGGTGGCGCCGCCGCCGGTCATCGACTCGATCGCCCCCAACCCTTCGCCGGCGAGCTCGCTCGTCACGGTGCGCGGGACCATCCTGCTCCTGGCGCCGGAGGCCGAGCTCGGCGGCGAGGTGGCGCCGATCGTCACGGCCGTCCCGAACGAGCTCCTGGTGTGGCTACCGCCGACCTTGGCGCCCGGGCCGCACGACCTGGTGGTGACGGCCGGCGCGCTGGCGTCGGACCTGGCCGGGCCGCTCTTCGTGACGCCGGCCGACGAGAAGGCGCCGGTCGTGCGCGCGGTCTACCCGGCGCGGGTGGCCGCGGGCGCGAGCTTCTGGGTCATCGGCGACCACCTCGACCAGGTGACGCGGGCCTTGCCGGGGCTGACGCTGGCCACGTGCGATCGCCACGCCTGCCGCATCGCGACCAACGGGCTCGCGGCCGGGTTGCCGTTCAACGCGGCGGTCGACGGGCCGCACGGCGCGTCGGTCTTCAAGGCCGAGCTGGTCGACGAGGTGGCGGCGCCGGTGACGGTGACGCGCATCGAGCCGAGCCCGGCCATCCGCGGTCAGTCGCTGTCGATCTACGGCGCCAACGTGGTGGCGGTGCGCTCGGTGCTGCTCGGCGGGCAGGCCCAGACCATCGACTTCTTCGACGCCGAGAAGGTGGTCGTGACCGTGCACGAGCAGACACCGCTCGGCTCGCAGACCTTGTTCCTGGCGAGCAACGTCGGCTCGGACCCGTTCCCGGTGACGGTGCTCGACCCGCTGCCGAACGCGGACGCGTCGCCCGAGTCGGTGGAGCCCGGGCCGGATGCGCCGCCCGAGTCCGCGCCCGAGACCAGCGGGGCCGAGGTCACCGAGCCGACCAGGAAGAAGGACGACGGCTGTGGCGCGGGCGGCGGCGACGGCCTCCTGTGGGCCGCGGTCGCCGTCTTGGGGATCACTTCCCGAAGAGCAGCTTGGCGACGGCCGGGTCCTTGGCGCGCGTAGCCTCTTCGGCGCTCTTGCCGCCGCCGGCCTTCAGCGCCTGCTCGATCTGATAGCGCAGGCCCATCATGCTGCCCCAGCCGACGGTCTTCTCGCCGTTCACGAAGAAGGCCGGCGTGCCCGCCGCGCCGAGCGCCTCGGCCTGCGCCGCCTCGTCGGCCACCTGCTTGGCCAGCGCGGGATCGACAAGGTCCTTGTCGAACTGGGCGAGGTCGAGCCCGGTGGCGGCGGCGTGCTGGCGCAGCTCGTCGTCGGAGAGCGCCGACTGCGCCTCGAAGAAGCGGTCGTGGACCTCCCAGAACTTGCCCTGGCGGAAGGCCGCCATGGCCGCGCGCGCGGCCGGCTCGGCGCGGGCGTGCGAGGGCAGGGGGTGGTTCCGCCAGATGACCTGCACGTCGGGCGCCATGTCGCGGACGATCTTCTTCAGCGGCTCGACGGCGCGGCGGCACACCGGGCACTGGAAGTCGGAGAAGACGATGACCTTCACCTTGGCGTCGTTCGGGCCCATGGCCGGGTCGAGGCCGGCCGGGCCGGGCGCCTTCACCAGCGGCAGCGCGGGCGTCAGGCCGGGCGAGTGCTCGAGCGTCTTGTCGTCGGGCTCCTTTTGCGGATCGGCCGGCGCGGAGGTCGGCGCGGGCGCGGGCGCTGAGTCGGCGCGGGCGCAGGCGTCTGAGTCGGCGCCCGCGGCGCGGGCGTCGGCGGCGCGTCGGAGGTCGCGACCGGGGCCGCCGGAGCAGCCGAGGTCGCCGGCGGAGGAGAGCCCGCCTTGCCGCAGGCACCGAGGAGGAACGCCGCGCACACGATCGAAAGCCGCATGGCGGCGGGCCTAGCATGCGGGCCGAAACAGCTGCAAGCGCGCCGCCCGTGTGCTAGGCGTGAGGCGGCATGAGCGAAGCTTCCGTGTCCGAGGTCATGCGCCAGACGCTGGCCCGGCAGGCGCCCGCGGTGCTCGCGCCGAGCCCATCCGAACGGGCCGCGGCGGTGCTCTTGCCGATCCTCGTCGGACCCACGGTCGGCGAAGGCGAGATCCTCTTCCTGGTGCGGCCGACCACGATGCCGACCCACGCCGGTCAGGTGGCCTTCCCGGGCGGCGGCCTGGAGCCCGGCGAGGACGCGACCGCGGCCGCGCTGCGCGAGGCCCACGAGGAGCTCGGGCTGGATCCTTCGCGGGCCGAGGTCATCGGTCGGCTGGACGACGTGCGCGCCCACACCGGCTTCCTCGTGACGCCGGTCGTGGCGCTCCTGCCGGGTCGGCTCGGGCCCGACGGCCTCGGGCTGACGCCGTCGGCGCGCGAGGTCGAGGCCGCCTTCCGCATTGCCCATCGCGCCTCGTGGACCCGCGTCGCCGCCGCAGCGTGCGCGGGCCGCGCCGCGGCGCGCGGGCGCCGAGGAGCCGGCTCCACTTCTGGGTCGACGAGCCGTGGGTCATCTGGGGCCTCACCGGCCACATCCTGTCGGGCTTCCTCGAGCGCCTGGGGACGAACGGGTGACCGGGTGATCGCGCTGGCGGCGGCCGTGGTGGCCGCGCTCGCGGGGGCGCCGGCCGACCCGACGGTGGCGCTGGTGGTGACGCGCGCCGCCGGCGCCGAGTCGTGCCCCGACGGCGAGGCGCTGGCCGCGCTGGTCGCGCGCCGCCTGGGCGGCCGCGATCCGGTCGATCCGCTGGCGTCACGGAAGGCCTTCGTCGACTTCGCGCGCGAGCGCTCTCGCTTCGCCGCCGTCTTGCGCGTGCGCGAGGCCGACGGCCGCGAGGGCCGGCGCACGCTGAGCGACACCAGCTGCGCGCCGCTCGCCGAGGCGACCGCGCTGGCGCTGGCCGTGGCGATCGATCCGCTCGGCGTCGACCGGCCGCGCTTCGTCCGGCCGGCGTGGGCGGTGCGCGCGGCCGGGGTCGACCCGACGCTGCGCGCGCCGCGGCGCGAAGTCCAGGCGGCCGCCATGGCTGCCGCCGCCGCGCGCGACGCCGCGCCGAGGCCGCTGGTCGCTCCGCGCCGGACCGATGGCCCAGCTGGTCGGCGGGCTGGCGCCAGCGGTCATGCTCGGCCCGGGCGCGCGCGTCGAGCTCGCGAGCCAGGCCTGGCGCGTGGGCGGCGAGCTCGACGCGCTGTTCGCGCCGGCGTCGCGGGTGGCGTCGGTGGACATCGGCGTGACGGTCTTCG
Organism: Myxococcota bacterium; assembly: GCA_046351155.1. Lineage (GTDB taxonomy): Bacteria > Myxococcota_A > UBA9042 > PHBI01 > PHBI01 > JAXLYZ01. The sequence goes on along the minus strand of JAXLYZ010000032.1, from coordinate 20,380 downwards.
AGCTGCGCCTCGACGGCTGCCGCCTCGCGGCGCGCTGGTCGTTCTGCGCCGAGCTCGGCCTGCGCGCGTGGTCGGTCACGGCCGACGACGGAGCTGGCCGCGCCCATCGACGATCTGCGCGGGCTCGTGCAGGTCGGCCTGGCGCTGGGCTACGCGGCGAGCCCGGGCGTGCGCGTCGAGCTGCGCGCGGCGATGCTGCCGCGGCCGGTGCTGGTGCTCGACGGTCGCGACGTGTGGGGCGCCTGGCCGGTGTCGCTGGGGCTCGCGCTGCTCGGGCTCGCGCCGTGAGCGCCGCCCCGCCCCGTGACGCCGGATCCGCGCGCCGCCGCCCAATCTCCGGCGATGACCGCGCTCGCCCCGACCTCGAAGACCCCGCGCCGCCGGCCGCCGCGACCGCGCCGAGCTTCGATGCGCTCTATGCCGCCGAGTTCGCGTGGATGCACCGCACGCTCCGGCGCCTCGGCGGGCGCGAGCGCGACCTCGAGGACCTGGCCCACGACGTCTTCGTCGTCGCCTATCGCTCGCTCGCCAAGTACGACCCGAGCCGGCCGGTGCGGCCCTGGCTCTTCGGCATCGCCTTCCGCGTGGTGTCCGACTATCGACGGCGCTCGCGCTTCTCGCGCGAGGCGCTGAGCGACAACGAGCCGGCCGAGGCCAGCGCCCGCACGACCGGCACCGCCGAAGGCGACCCCGAGTCGGACGCGCTGCGCGCCGAGGATCGCGCGCTGGTGCTGCGCGCGTTGGCCGCGCTGCCGCTCGATCAGCGCGCGGTCTTCGTGGCCCACGAGATCGACGGGACCTCGATCCCCGAGCTCCAGCAGAGCCTTGGCCTCTCGAGCAGCACTGTATTCGCGCCTGCGCCTCGCGCGGGCGAAGTTCACCTCGGCGGTGACCGCGCTGCGGCCGCCGAGGGAGCGCCGCGCCCCGCCGCGGCAAGGAGAACCCCATGAGCGACCCTGAGCTTCCGCGCGCGAGGTGGCGCGCCTGCTCGCGTCGGAGCAGGCCGTGCCGCCGCCCCGCGGGCGCCGCCGAGCGCGTGCTGGCGCGCGTGCGCCGCACCGTCGGCGGGCCGGCCGGCGGCGCGGCCGCGGCGCGCTCGGCGGCGTCGAGCGTCAGCGCCGGCGCTCCTGGCTGAAGCTGGTCATCGCGGTGGTGGTCGCGGCCGGCGCCGGCACGGCCCTCGTGCTCGCCACGCGCGGCCCGGCCGAGGCGCCGCCGCCCGTCACATCCGTCGACGCGCCCGTCGCACCGCCTGCCGCCGTCGCGCCAGCTCCGTCCGCACCCGCCCCCAGCGCGCCCGGCACCGTCGCGCCGCCGATCCCGTCGCCCTCACAAGCCCGCATCCCCGTCGCCGTCCCCGCCGCCCGAGCCCGCGCCCACCCCCACGCCGACCGCGGTCCAGCCCCGCGCCGACCCCCGAGACGCCGCCGCCGCCGCGCGCACCCGAGGCCGATCCGGCGGCCGAGCGGAGGCTCCTCGAGCACGCCCAGAGCGCGCTCGCGGCGAGCGACGGCCGGCGCGCTCCGGGCCACGCGCCTTCACGCCGCGCGCTGGCCGAGGCGCGCTGGTCGAAGAGCGCCTGGCGCTGCGCGTGCGCGCGCTGGTGCGCCTCGGCCGCCTCGACGAGGCGCGCCTGCGCGCGGCCGAGCTGCACCGGCGCTACCCCGACAGCATCCACGGACCGGCCGTCGACGCGATCCTCAAGGCTCCCTGAGGAGGTCCCGCAGCGCCTCGCGCGTCGCCGCCGGCAGGCGCGCGCCGACCAGCTCGAGCGCCGTCGTGGCCAGCCGCCGATAGGTCGCGCGGATATGCGGATCGGTGATGGCCGCGAGGTGCCCGCGCAGTCTCGACGTCGCCGCGCACGTGACCCGGTGGAGACCTCGGCCGGCCCGCCGCGGGCGAGGTTCTCGGCCGCCGATCGGAACAGCGGCTGGAGCGCCGCGCGCGCCATCTCCGGCCCGATGCCGGCCGTCGCCATGAGCGCCATGGCCTGCGCGAAGAGCGCCGTCGCGTGCCCGGCCACCGTCACCGCGGCCGCGTGGTAGGCCATCTTCATGCCCGCGCCCGCGCCGAGCCGCGTCGGCGTGAGCCCGGCCGCGCGCGCCAGCACGTCGGCCAGCGCCACCGCCTCGTCCTCGCCGTCCAGGCCCGCGACCGCGCCGTCGAGCGACGTCGCCGCGTCGGCCAGCGCCACCAGCGGGTGCAGCCCGCCCACCGCGCGCGGCCGCTCGCCGTCCACGCGCAGGACCGACGCCGGCCGCGACCCCGACAGGTGGAGCCACACCTCGCCCGACGCCGACGCGCGCGTCGCGAGCTCGGCCGCGACCGCCTGCAGCGCGCCGTCGGGCACCGCCAGCACCACCACGTCGGCGGCCGCGAGCGCGCTCGCCGGGCCATAGCCGCGCGCCCTCTGATCGACCAGCTCGAAGCCCGCCGCGACCCAGCGCGGCACCAGCGCCGCCGCCGCGCGCCCGCGCCCGACCACGGCCAGCCGGATGCCGCTCTGCGGCCCGAGCGCCATCATCGATAGAGCCCGTCGCGCGCGATGCGCGCCGCGACCTCCATCGGCACCATCCACTCGTATGGCTCGCCGGCCTTGGCGCGGCGCCGGATCTCGGTCGACGAGATGGCCGGCAGGTGCACGTCGACGCTGACGCTGCCGTCGTCTGGGTCGGCCGCGCCGGCCCGCCCGAGCACGAGGAAGCGCCCGCCGACGAGCGCCGCCAGCGCGTCCCACTCGCGCCACTTCCGCCGATCGGCCCAGGCGTCGGTGCCCATCACCAGCGTCGCCTCGAGCCCCGGCTCGCGCGCCACCATCGCGCGCAGCGTGTCGACGGTGTAGCTCGGCGCCGGCAGCGACGCCTCGATCGGATCGACCACCACGCGCGGCCCGAGGTGGCGCACGGCGTCGGCCAGCATGGCGCAGCGCACCTCGAACGGCGTCAGCTTCTTCCCGAAGGCGTGGCCCGCCACCGGCACGAGCCGCACCTCGTCGAAGGCCGGCCCGCCGTCCCGCGTGAGGCAGGTCGCCCACGTCGCCACCAGCACGTGGGCCACGTGCGGCGGGTCGAAGCTCCCCCCGTAGACGGCGACGCGCACGGCGTCAGGCCTTGGGGTCCCAGGCCTGCGCCTCGGCCTCGCTGGCGTCGGCCAGCGCCTCGACGTCGCCGCCGCCGTCGATGGTCTGCCTGAGCGCGTCGGAGCCCCACAGGAGATCGATGGCCGGGTGCACGTCGGCCGGCACGAACTCGTAGGCGTCGCGGCGCCAGGTCCAGGCGTCGGGTGCCACGTGCTTCAGCGCCTCGAGGACGTAGATGCCGAGGCGCACGCTCTTGAGCGCCGTGGCGTCGAAGACGCGCAGGTAGACGCCGCCGCAGATCTCGCCCGCGTGCTTGCCGAAGGCCGGTCGGAAGCGCACCGGCGCGAAGTCGACGCCGGGGCAGTCGCGGCGCCGCAGCCGGTCGACCAGGTGCACCGGGTTCACGCCGGGCGCGCCGAACTGGAGGAACGGCGAGGTCGTGCCGCGCCCCTCGGACACGGTCGTGCCCTCGAGGAAGCACAGCCCGGGGTACACCAGCGCGGTCTCGCGGCTCGGCATGTTGGGGGACGGCGGCACCCACGGCGCGCGCCCGTCGGCGTTGCACGCCACCACCGACAGCCTGACGTCCGGGGCCACGCGCGCGCGGTACCACGCCGCCAGCCGGCCGACGGTGAGGCCGTGGCGGATGGGCAGCCCGGCCACCAGGCCGCAGAAGCTCTCGAAGCCCGCCCTGAGCAGCGGCCCCTCGCGGCGCGGGCCGATGGGGTTCGGCCGATCGAAGACCCACACCTCGACGCCGAGCCTGGCCGCGACCTTCATGGTGAGGGCCAGCGTGGCGGCGTAGGTGTAGTAGCGCGCGCCGATGTCCTGGATGTCGTAGACCACCGCGTCGACGTCGGCGAGCGCGGCCGGGTCGGGCTCGAGCGAGGCGCGGTCGCTGCCGTAGAGGCTCACCGCCGGCAGCCCGAACACCGGGTCGATCTCCGGCGCGCCGCCCGGCGCGACCACCGGCTCCATGTCCTGGTGGGTGCCCCAGAGGCCGTGCTCGGGCGCCAGCAGCCGCACGATGCGCCCGCCGCCCGAGGCGGGCCCGAGCGCCTGCCCGATGACCTGCACCGCGTGCCGACCCCACGAGTCGACCGCGGTGTGATTGGTGAGGAGCGCCACGCGCTTTCCGCGCAACCCATCGGCGAAGCCCGCCGCCACTGCATCGAGTCCGGTCAGCATGGCCGGGGACTATCCGCCCGCCGCGTCGAAGGCAAGACCTTCGGCGCGGGGGCCCCTCATCCGCCTCACGCGCGGCGCGGCCGCGACTACTCGAGCGCGCGGAACTTCGTGTCGATGGTCAGCTTCAGCTCGAAGCCGTCCGGCGGGCTCGCCACCACGTTGCCGCGCACGCCCATCTTGAAGTTGCCGTCGAGCATGCGGGCCAAGACCGGCTCGTAGTCGATCGGGTCGGCCACCGGCACCACCACCGAGGTGCCGGTCGGGCCCGTGACGTGGCCGATGGTCACGACCGTGTCGCTGGTCGCTAGGTAGACCTCGAAGTCGGCGAAGACCTGCTCGAGGTTCACCACGTTCTTCGAGTCGGGGTGCACCGACACGAGCAACGAGACGACCTCGACGCCGCTCGGGTCGCGCCCGAGCCGGCTCCTCGCGGTCTTCAGGAACGCGCCGTAGGGGTTCTTGTCCTCGGTGTTGACGTTCTTGTCGGCCGACGCCGTACCCTGGCTCACCTCGCCGGCCTTGATGCCATCGAGCTTGAGGGACACCGTCTCACTGTACGCGACGACGTCGTCGCCGCAGCCCGCCGCTGCGAGCCCGCACGCAAACGCCGCCGCCATCATCATCGAACGATACGCGATCGCCCTCATGACGTTCTCCTGGTTCGTGGTTGTCCCCCTACTCGAGGGGACCATGCCCGACCGCGGCCGCGCCTACAAGCCCGCGCGCGCGACGGCCGCCCCCGTTGGGGAGCCCGCGGCCCGATCGCGACGCGCGCTCAGCGGTGATGCGTCGTCAGCCACTGCTCCCAGGCGACGGCGTCGTCGCCCAGGTTCTCGTCGGTCTGGAAGCGCAGCGCGCGCCCCACCGAGCGCCGCAGGAGCTCGTCCTCGGCGCGCAAGAGCGGCACCAGGTGGGCCACCGCCGGCGCGTGGCGCACGAAGCTCAGGCCCTGGGCCGCGGCCCGCTGCACGTCGACGGCCGTGTCGTCGAGCGCCTTCGTCAGCACCGGGCCGGCCTGCGAGCAGTTGCAGAAGCCGAGCCCGTAGGCCGCCTCGGCGCGCACCTCCGGCGCCTTGTCGCGCGCCGCCCGCTGCAGCGCGCCGATGATGCGCCGGTCCTTGGCCGTGACCATGTTGGCCAGCGCCCGCACCGACGCCTGCCGCACCAGCACCGAGCCGTCGCCCATGAGGCCCTGCGTGAGCGCCGGCACGCGCGCGTCGTGGCGCTTGGCGAGCGCGTCGATGGCCACCGCGCGGATGCCCGGCTCGGCGCTCTTCGACCTGGCCAGACGCAGCAGCATGTCGGTCGTCTCGGGCCGCACCTCGTCGGCGAACACCGTCAGCACCAGCATCTGGCCTGGGCTGCCGAGCTTCTCGACGCGCGCGGCCACCGGCCCGAGCGCCGCGTCGCCGGCGATCTTCAGCTGCGCCGCGGCGGTGATGCACTTGGCGTCGGAGACGTCGGTGCAGGCGGCCAGCGTGTCGAGCGCCAGGTCGGTCTCCGACGGGGCCGCCGGCAGGAGCGCCAGCGCGGCCAGCAGGCTCGTCAGCGAAGGGACAATCAGCATGGGGCTCGGACCTCGTGGCGGGGACGCACGCCCAATTTCGACGATCACGCCGGGCGGGGCAACCCATCGGCTCCGGGCGAGCGCCACCGTCGTATCTGCCCTCGAAACCCGGCCCCGGTTGCGGTCATGCCAGGGCGGGCTATGCTGCCGGCATGGGACTCGTCGATCGCATCAAGCGTCGTCTGTCCGGCCGGAAGCAGGCCGCGGCCCCCGGTGACCCGAGCGCTCCGCCGCCCGATGGCGCGCCGCCCGATCCCTACGCCAAGCGGCCGCTGCCGCCCTGGCGCAAGGCCATCCGCTTCGTGCTGCCGGTGGCGGCGCTGCTCATCCTGCTCGGGACGTTCGTGTTCTCGGGCGACTTCGCCAACGAGATCCAGCCGGGCGAGGTCGGCGTCATCTACAACATGAGCGGCATGGGGGTCTTCGGCGACGACGTCTCGGTCGTGAAGGACCAGGGCGTGCAGATGGTGTGGCCCTTCTTCGAGCGCCTCGAGAAGCTCGACATCCAGCCGCAGATCTTCGTCATGGAGGGCGAGAGCGACGTCTCCGAGAACCACGTCCGGAAGCTGACGGTGCGGGCCTCGGACGGCTCGAACTTCTACTTCGAGAAGCTCGAGATCCACTACCAGATCATCCCCAGCGCGGCCGCCACCGTCATCCGCCAGAACGGGCCCGGCGACTCCTACAAGGAACACGCGCTGTGGGTGAACGCGCGCGAGATCCTGCGCAACGAGTTCGGCCGCTACAGCTTCCTCGAGATCGCCGACCCGCGCACCTACGGCGAGGCCACGGCCGCCGCCAAGACCGCGCTCAACGCGCGCCTCCACCCGCTCGGCATCGAGGTCACCAACATCCCGCCGCCCAAGCCGAGCTTCGACCAGCGCGTCGAGGTCGCCATCGAGGAGCGCCAGAACGCCGAGCAGGAGGTCGAGGTCCAGCAGGAGAAGCGGAACAAGCTCGAGCAGGAGAAGGGCCGCCGCGTGCAGCAGATCGAGCAGGAGAAGAACGGCGAGTACCAGGCGCTGGTGGCCGAGCTCGAGGCCAAGAAGCAGCAGGCGCTGAACCGGCTCATCGCGGTGAAGCGCGAGGCCGACAAGTACTTCATCCAGCGCCAGGCCGAGGGCGAGGCCTACAAGAACGAGAAGATGACGCGCGCCGAGGCCAACAAGATCGCCTACCAGCGCGAGGCCGAGGGCATGGTGGCCAAGATCCGCGCGGTGGGCGAGTCGGGGCCCGACGTGCTCAACCGCGAGATCGCCGAGCACGTCTTCCCGCAGCTCTCGAAGATCAAGGCCGTGCCCTACGCCAAGAGCTCGACGCCCATCGACATCCGCCACCTCGAGGCGGACAAGCCATGAAGGTCCTCAACGTCATCTCGGCCGTCGTCATCTTCATCTGGCTCATGCCGAAGATGTGCATGGAGCAGATCGACCCCGACAAGATCGGCGTCCGGAAGTCGATCGACGGCGGCGTCTCCGAGGAGGACTTCGGCCCCGGCTGGCACCTGTCGCTGCCGTTCGTGCACAGCTGGTACGAGCTCGACGCCACGCTCCACTACCTGGAGTTCACCGACGCCTCGGCGCTGGACGTGCGCACGAAGGAGAACAACATCATCTTCATCGACTGCGTCATCGTCTACCGCATCATCCCCGGTGAGGGCTGGATGATCGTGCGCGAGGGCTTCGCCGGGAGCTACGACGACAAGGTGAAGTCGGCGGCCATGGGCATCCTGCGCGAGAAGCTGGCCGACCTGTCGAACATCGACGTGCAGTCGCCGGCCAAGCGCGAGGCGGCGGTGGCCATCGCGCTGCCGGCCGTGAACACGGCCATCCGCCAGTACCACGTCGAGGCCACCTACCTGACGATGCGCTCCATCCGCTTCCGCGACGCCTACGAGGAGAAGCTCCAGAACAAGCAGTTCTACGTCGTGCAGGGGAAGCTCGACGAGGCGCTGCAGCGCCAGTCGAAGGCGGCCCAGGAGACCGAGACGCTGGAGAAGACCATCGACAAGGACATCGCGCTGAAGATCGAGGAGTGGAACAAGAAGATCGAGGAGCTGAAGTCGAAGTTCGAGGTCGACATCGCCACCATCGACGCCGAGGGCGTGACCTACGACCGGAAGCGCCGGGCCGACGGCGACGCGTCCCACGACCAGGCCACGGCCGAGGGCGATCTCGCCGAGACGCAGGCGCAGGCGCTCGGCGAGAAGCTCCGCTCCGAGGCGCTGGCGACGCAGGCCGGCAAGACCTTCTCGGCCATCGAGGCGGTGCGGGCCTTCCAGCTCGGCGACATCCTCCTGAACTCGGCCGACCCGACGTTCTTCTATCGCTTCGGCAGCATGGACGCGTGGCGCAAGTTCTTCCTGCCGGTCGAGGGCGCGCAGTGACGGGCGCGCGCTCGCGGCCGGGCCGGCGCCGGTGAGGTCGCGTTGAGGGTCCTCCTCGAGCTGCTGGCGTTGGCGGCCGTCCTGTCGTTCGGCTGGTTCTACCTGCCGATCCTGTGGCGGCGCCTGAAGGCGCGGAGGAGACCGGCGTGCCGGCGCTGCCGCCCGCGCCGCGCCGCCTGGCGCAGAGCGACGACCGCGTGCGCGAGGCGGTCGAGATCCGCGAGCGCATCGCCGACTACGCGCGCCGGAAGGACATCGGGCTCGACCGCGTGGTGGTGCTCGAGGTCGACGAGCTGCTGGTGACGATGGTCGAGCTGGCGACCATGCGGCGCGAGCTCGAGGCGCACCTGGCGGGCGTGTCGCCGGCGCGCATGGAGCGCGACGCCGGCCTCCTCGACGCCGGCACGCTCGAGGGCCAGCGCCAGCAGCTGGCCGATCTGCGCACGCGCTGCTCGAACCTCGAGGCCGAGCTCGCGCGCGCGGTGGCCGGGCTCCGCGAGACCTGGCTCGGGCTCCTCGACGCGCTGGCCACGCCGGGCGCGGGCAGCCTCGCCGCCAGCCGCACGCGCGAGCAGGTCGAGGGCCTGCGGCTCAGGATCGCCGCCGAGAAGGAAGCGCGCCGCGACGTGAACGAGCCGGCGTGACCGCGGACGGGCGCGCGGCATAGCATGCAGCCGGAGGTTGCGATGCGCGCGAGCACGGTGTCGGTCCTGGTCCTGGCGACGGTCTTCTCGGGGATGGCGGCGCTCGGCTGCGGCCGGAGCGACGCCGCCCCGCCGCCTCCGGTCGCGCCGCTGAAGCCGACGCCGGCCGGCGGGCCGGTCATCGACCACGAGGTGCGGACGCTCGAGGGCGACGCCATGAAGCTGTCGCAGTTCCGCGGTCAGGCGCTGCTCATCGTCAACACCGCCAGCGACTGCGGCTTCACGCCGCAGTACGAGGGGCTCGAGGCGCTGTCCAAGCGCTACGAGGGCAGGGGCCTCGTGGTCATGGGCTTCCCGTCCAACGACTTCGGCGGCCAGGAGCCGGGCGACGCCAAGACCATCCGCAAGTTCGTCGTCGACACCTACGGCATCACGTTCCCCATGTTCGCCAAGCAGAAGGTCAAGGGACCTGACAAATCCCCGCTCTACAAGACGCTGACCGAGGACCTGCCGGCGCCGCTCAAGGGCGAGGTCGGCTGGAACTTCACCAAGTTCCTTGTCGATGCCTCGGGCCACGTGGTGGCGCGCTTCCCGTCCAACGTCGACCCGCTGGACCCGGCGCTCATCCAGGCCATCGAGGCGGTGCTGCCCCAGCGCTGACGCGCGTCGCGCGGCCCGCGGCCCGCGTCGTGCGGCTCGCGCGTCGCGCGGCGTCAGGGGATCTGCTCGGCGGCGCCCTCGCGCACGGCGCGGATGAACTCGGCCATGAGCTCGGGGCTCTTCCGGCCGGGGCGCGTCTCGATGCCGGAGGCGACGTCGACGCCGTAGGGCCGGAGCTGGCGCACGAGGCCGGCGACGTTGTCGGGCTTCAGCCCGCCGGCCAGGAAGCCGCGCGGGTGGCGCAGCGCCTCGGTGGCGATCGAGAGCGGCACGAGCTTGCCGGTGCCGCCGAAGTCGATGCCGGTCTGGCCGCCGGTCGCCGAGTCGATGAGGAAGCCCACGCAGTAGCCGCCGAGATAGTCAGGGATCTTTGCGATGTCGCCGGCGCCCTTGGGGCGGAAGGCCTTGATGAACGGGTGCCGGAAGTAGCGGCACACGTGCGGCGGCTCCTCGCCGTGGAACTGCAGGATGTCGGGCTTCACCTCGCGCAGGACCTCGAGCACCAGCTCCACGTCGGGGTCGACCATGACCGCGACGGTGCGCACCGGCCGCTTGCTGGTGCGCTCGGCGCCGGCCTTCTTGACGACCTCCTGGATCTTGGCCGCCAGCGCGAACGAGATGGCGCGCGGCGAGGCCGAGAAGAAGTTCAGGCCGATGAGGTCGGCCCCGAGCAAGGTCGCGGTGCGCGCCTCGCCGGGGTCCACGAAGCCGCACATCTTGATGTAGGGGAGCTTCTTCCCCGTGCCGCCGGTCGCCGTCATGACCCGCCTTCATGCCCCGCGGCGACCAGCTCGCGCAAGAGCGCGTCCGGGCCGCCCGGCGCCGTCATGAGGCTCGTGCCGACGAGGAAGCGCCGATAGCCCGCCCGGCGGAGCCGCAGCACGTCGGCCGCGCTGCCGATGCCGCTCTCGGCGATGGCCACGACGCCGTCGGGGATGGCCGCGCGCAGGGACTCGGCGACGGCCAGATCGATGACCAGCGTGTGCAGGCTCCGGCTGTTGACGCCGACGATGCGCGCCCCGGATGCCAGCGCGCGCTCGACCTCGCCGCGGTCGTGGGCCTCGACCAGCGCCTGCATGCCGAGCGCCTCGATGTCGCGCCGCAGCGCCACCAGCTCGGCGTCGGCCAGCGCCGCGACGATGAGCAGCACCAGGCTGGCCCCGTGCGCGCGCGCCATCAGCACCTGGCGCGGGTCGACGACGAAGTCCTTGCACAGGGTCGGGATGGCGACGGCGCGGCTCACCGCCATGAGATCGGCGAAGCTGCCGCCGAAGCGCTCGGGCTCGGTGAGGACCGAGATGCAGGCCGCGCCGGCGGCCTCGTAGCGGCGCGCCACCCCGGCGCGTCGGCGCCCTCGGCCAGCGTCCCTGGCTCGGCGAGCGCCGCTTCACCTCGGCGATGATGCGGTTCCCGCCGTCGTCTCCGACCGCCAGCGCGGCCAGCGCGTCGCGGAGCGGCGGCGCGTCGCCGAGGCGGCGCTCGAGCGCGGCGACGTCGGGGGCTCGGCCGCGAGGCGCTCGCGCGTGCGCGCGACGATGGCGTCGAGCACGCTCACGCCTTGGCCTCCGCCGTCGCCGCGCTCGTGTCGCGGTTCGTCTCCCTGTTCGTCTCCCTGTTCGTCTCGATGATGAGCGCGTCGAGCACGACCAGCCCGGCGCCGCTGGCCAGCACCTCGCGCGCGCGGTGCAGGCCCTCGGTCAGCGAGTGCGACTCGCCGGCCACCCACAGCGCCGCGGCCGCGTTCAGCGCCACCACGTCCGCGTGCGGCCCGCCGCGACCGCCGAGCAGCTCGCGGATGATGGCGGCGTTGGCCATGGCGTCGCCGCCGCGCAGCGCGTCGAGCGGCGCCGGCTCGAGCCCGAGCGCGGCGGGATCGATGGTCAGCTCGCGCACGTGGCCCTCCTCGAGCAGCGCCGCCTTCGACGGGCCGTGCAGGCCGAGCTCGTCGAGCCCGTCCGGGCCGTGCACGACCAGCGCGCGCTCGAGGCCCAGGCGGCGCAGCACCTCGGCCACCATCTTCACGCGCCGCGCGTCGAAGATGCCGAGCAGCTGGCGGGTCGCGCCGGCCGGGTTGGTCATCGGCCCGAGCAGGTTGAAGATGGTGCGGAAGCCGAGCTGCCGGCGCGCCGCCCCCGCGTGCTTGAGCGCGCCGTGGTGGCGCGGCGCGAACATGAAGCCGAGCCGCGTGCGATCGAGCGACTCGGCCACGCGCGCGGCGTCGAGGTCGATGTTGACGCCGAGCGCCTCGAGCACGTCGGCGCTCCCGACCGACGAGCTCACGGCGCGGTTGCCGTGCTTGGCCACCGGCACGCCCGCGCCGGCGACGACGAACGCCACCGCCGTCGACACGTTGAAGGTGAGCGCGCCGTCGCCGCCCGTGCCGCAGGTGTCGACCACGCGCGGCAGGTGGTGGCGCACCGGCACGACGCGCGCGCGCATGGCCCGCGCGGCGCCGGTGAGCTCGTCGGCGGTCTCGCCCTTCATGCGCAGCGCGGTGAGGAAGCCGCCGATCTGTGCGTCGGTGGCCTCGCCCGACATGATGATGTCGACCGCGGCGAAGGCCTCGGCCTCGTCGAGGTCGGCGCCGTGCACCAGCCGCTGCAGCGCCCGGACGAGCGCGTTCACGCCGTCACCGACGCGGCCGGCGTCGCCGCCGCAGCGCCCGCGCCGCGCCCGTGCGAGGCCTGGAAGTCCTCGGCCAGCCTGAGGAAGTTGCGCAGCAGATCCTTTCCGGCCAGCGTCAGGATCGACTCGGGATGGAACTGCACGCCCCAGGTCGGGTGATGCTCGTGGGCGAGCCCCATGATGATGCGGCCAGCTCCCTCGCCGGTCCACGCGGTCACCGCCAGGCAGCTCGGCAGGTCCTTCGGGTCGGCCATGAGCGAGTGGTAGCGCGTGGCGTCGAACGGGCTCGGCAGGCCGCTGAAGACGTCGCTGCCGCGGTGCTGGATGGGCGAGGTCTTGCCGTGCATGACCACGCCGGTGCGGATGATCGAGCCGCCGAACGCCGCCGCCAGCGACTGGTGGCCGAGGCACACGCCGAGCAGCGGGATCGCGCCCGAGGCGCGCCGGATGAGCTCGACCGAGATGCCGGCCTCGTGCGGCGTGCACGGCCCGGGCGACACGACGATGGCGTCGGGCGCCTTGGCCAGCGCCTGGTCGACGGTGAGCGCGTCGTTCCGCGCGACCTCCACCTCGGCGCCGAGCTCGCCCAGGTACTGGACGAGGTTCCAGGTGAAGCTGTCGTAGTTGTCGATCATCAGGACTTTCATGCTCACCCCCGCGTGCGGACGTAGAACGCCCGCCGCGCCAGGTCGATGGCGCGCAGCACCGCTTGCGCCTTGTTCCTCGTCTCGTCGGATTCCTTCTCGGGCACCGAGTCCCACACGATGCCGGCCCCGGCCTGCACTGCGAACGTCGAGTCGTCGGCCACCAGCGTGCGGATGGTGATGGCGAGGTCGAGGTCGCCGCCGATGCCGATGGTGCCGACCGCGCCGCCGTAGACGCCGCGCCGCGACTTCTCGAGCTCGTCGATGATCTCCATGGCGCGGATCTTCGGCGCGCCGGTGAGCGTGCCGGCCGGGAAGGTCGCGGCCAGCGTCTCGGCCGGCGTCACCTCGTCGCGCAAGGTCCCGCTGACCCCCGACACGATGTGCATGACGTGGCTGTAGCGCTCGACCACCATGCGATCGTAGACGCGCACCGAGCCGGGGACGGCCACGCGGCCCACGTCGTTCCGGCCGAGGTCGACCAGCATGACGTGCTCGGCGACCTCCTTCGGGTCGGCCTTGAGCTCGTGCTCGAGCGCCAGATCCTCCTCGCTGGTCTTGCCCCGCGGGCGCGTGCCGGCGATGGGCCGCACCTCGACCGTGGCCGGCTTGCCGCCGCTCGCGGCGGTGCGCCGCACGAGCAGCTCGGGCGAGGCGCCGACGATCGTCCGGTCGCCGAGCTCGAGGTAGAACATGTACGGCGACGGGTTCAGCCCGCGCAGCGTGCGGTAGACGAGGAACGGGTGGAGCCCGCGCCGCGCCTGCAGGAAGCGCCGCGACAGCACCACCTGGATGATGTCGCCGGCGGCGATGTACTCGCGCGCGCGCTCGACCAGCGCGCCGTAGGTCTTGTCGTCGACCGCGGTGTAGACCTCGGCCGGCGTCGGGTCGGGCGACGGCGGCAGCGGCGGGAGCGGCCCGGCGAGCCGCGCCTCGGCGTCGTCGAGGTCCCTCACCGCCTCGGCCCAGGCGCGCTCGGCGTCGGCCGCGCCGTCGGGCTGCGCCAGGTGCACCAGCATGGCGCGGTGCTGCACGTTGTCCCACACCAGCACGAGCCGGGTCTCGAGGAACACCAGCTCGGGCGTCTCGTCGCTCGGCAGCTTGTGGCGATCGGGGATGCGCTCGATCTGGCGCACGGCGTCGTAGCTCACCACGCCGACCAACCCGCCGAAGAAGCGCGGCAGCGCGATGGGAGGCGCGCCGTCCAGGTGGCGGTCGGCGAAGTCGTCGGCCAGCACCGCCGGCGCGACGCTGAGACCCTGATAGCGGTCGGCCAGCGCGCCGAGCGCGCCGAGCGGCCCGCGCGCGACGATCTCCTCGGTCGGCTGCCCCGTTCGCTTGATGGTCAGCGTCTTGCCGCGCGCGGTGAGGAAGGCGCGCGGCTCGCTGCCCAAGAGGGTGTAGCGCGCTTGCTTCTCGCCGCCCTCGACCGACTCGAGGAGGAAGCTCCAAGGGCCGCGGCGCAGCTTCCAGAAGGCCGCGACCGGCGTCTCGAGGTCGGCCATGACCTCGCGCACGACAGGTATCGCGCGGTGGTCCGCAGCCAGGCGACGGAAGCTCTCGAGACCCCGGGACATGCGACCTCCAACCACGGAGCGCGACGGCGCGCTCGGCGGGCGATAGTATCCGTCCCCATGGCAACGCTCAACGTCCTCTATTTCGCGCGCGTCCGGGAGCTGGTCGGCACCTCGCACGAGACGCTCGTCGTCCCCGACGGCGCACGCGTCGGGGCCGCCATCCAAGCGCTCGTGACGCGCCACCCGGCGCTCCGGCCGCTGCTCGCGAGCGTGCGCGTGGCGCTCGACGGGAGCTTCGTCGGCGACGACGATCCCGTGCGCGACGGGGCCGAGCTGGTGCTCATCCCGCCGGTCGCCGGCGGCAGCGACGCGGCCGCGCCCGACCCGACGCCCGCGCCGTCATTGTCCCGCGTCGCGCTCACCGACCAGGCCCTCGACGACGCGCGCGCCTCGGCGCTGACGGGCCTCGTCAGCGGCCCGGGCGAGGGCGCGGTGGTCTTGTTCGTCGGCAGGGTGCGCGACCACGCGCGCGGCCGCGCCGTCGACGTGCTCGAGTACGAGGCCTATCCGACCATGGCGCTGGCCGAGATGCGAAAGGTCATTGACCATGTCGAGAAGACCTGGCCCGGCGTGCGCGCCGCCATCCACCACCGCGTCGGCCGCCTCGCCGTCGGCGACGTCGCGGTGCTGGCGGCCGCCGGCCACGCCCACCGCGGCCCGGCCTTCGACGCCTGCAAGGAGCTCATCGAAGGGCTGAAGCGCGACGTCCCCATCTGGAAGAAGGAGATCGGCCCGGACGGAGCGTCGTGGGTCGCCGACCGACCCTAGGCCGGCCCGATTTCCCGATCACCGACGTCGTCAATAACGGTGCTTGAGCAGCGCGGCCAGCGTCTCGCGCAGCGCCGCGTGCGGGTACCGGTGGACCGTCTCGAGGCTCTTCAGCCCCTCGCGCGCCTTGGCGACGTCGGCCACGGCCATACCCTGGTTCGCCGGATCCTCCTTCATCGACTCGGCCGCGAGCACCGTCATGCACTGCTCGAGCTGGCGCCGCACGCGCTGCTTCTGCTTGCCGTAGTAGTCCTGCTCGAGCGCCTCGATGAGCTTCGGGAACAGCTTCCGATACGGGATGGGCTCGCCCTTGTTCTCGATGCGCCACGCGCCGACGCGCGACACGGTGTCGCGCCGGAAGCGCTCGGGGTCGCTCGTCAGCTCCCACACGCGCTCGAGCTCGCCGATGAGCTTGGCGTCGGGCGGGTCGTAGTTGCCGGTGCGCTCGTTGTAGAGCTTCTCGTTCTTCTGGAGGTAGGTGACGTTCAGCAGGTAGCGCGCGAAGAGGTCCTCGTAGCGCTGCTCGTCGACCATCCCCATGGCGTGCCTCATCTCGCCGTCGACGAGGTCGAGCCAGCGGTCGAAGACCTGGTCGATGAAGCCCTCGTGGTCGTGGTAGCCGCCGTCGCGCTTGGCCTGGAGGTACTCGTAGACGCTCCGCATCTTCACGTGCTCGCGCAGCTCCTCGAGGATGCCGAGCGGCGACAGCCCCCAGTGGCGCTTGTTCTGCAGCGTGTTGAGGAGCACCTGCTTCATCTCGCGCGGTGACGCGCCCGAGAGCCCCTCGGAGTCGGGGAGGTCCTGGCCCTCGGCGAGGATCTCGGGCAGCGCCGCCATCATCTCGCGCGCCTGGTCGGGCGGCAGCTCGCGCGGCACGCGGCCATTGGCGTAGAGCTCGGCCTTCTCCATCGGCGTCAGCTTGGCGATGACGTCGCGCACCCGCGCCGGGTGCAGCTCGGCGCGCGGCCGCTTGAGCCGCGTCAGCACGCTCCACAGTGCCAGCACGAAGGTCGCGTGCGGCACCACCTGGTCGTCGAGCGCGCCGGCCGCGAGGTGCTCGTCGTAGATGATGCGC
The DNA here is from genome assembly GCA_046351155.1 of Myxococcota bacterium. Taxonomy (GTDB): domain Bacteria; phylum Myxococcota_A; class UBA9042; order PHBI01; family PHBI01; genus JAXLYZ01. The sequence continues at coordinate 4,167 of JAXLYZ010000032.1, read as the reverse complement.
TCGGTCTTGTAGTCGCGCAGGTAGGGCATGCGCACGAGGTCCATGCGGCCCTTGAACGAGGCGAAGTCGGGGTACTCCTTGAAGGCCCGGAGGTGCGTCTCGTTCGAGCTCGCGAGGAACACCACGTCCAGGTGGAGGATGGCATTGGGCAGCGCGACCGTGCCGCGCTCGCAGGTCGCGAGCAGGTACTTGAAGGCGTCGATCGGCTTCTTCAGGAGGTCGTTGTAGTTGACGATGCCGCGGTTGGCGTCGACGAGATCGCCGAAGGGCTCGTAGAGGCTCAGGTTCCGGAGCGACGGCGGCAGCGAGTGGAGCCCCTGGTCCATGGTCACCTGGCGCATGCCGGCGTCGACGTGGAGCTGCGGCTCGATGCTGACGACGCCCTGGCGATAGCGCCGCGAGAAGCCGAAGCGCACCACCTGCACGTGCTGCAGCACGCGCTGGAGGTCGCCGTGATAGGCGTTCAGCAGCGCGTCGACGATGGCCTTGCTCCGCGGCGAGAGGTCGCCTTCGAGGAGGTACTCGCCGATGGGCTCGTCGCCGCGCAGGGTCGGCAGCTTGCCCTCGTCGACGAGCCTCTGGATGAAGGCCTTGCGCTCGCGGATGGGGAGCAGGAGCAGCGGGTGGTCGCGCAGATCGGCCGGCACGCGCGCGTCGACGTCCTCGTCCTCCAGGTGGGCGAAGCTGGCGATGGCCTCGCGCATGGGCTCCGACGTCGGACCATGGCCCTGGAAGCCGAGCCGCTTCTTCGACACGCGCGTCGACGGGAAGACCCAGTTGAAGCGGTAGATGGCGCCCTCGTCGAGTGACGAGTAGTGCTCGAGCGCCTGGCCGAGGCACTCGATGAGCGAGCTCTTGGCCGACCCGTTCGGGCCGTGCAGGAGGATGAGGCGCGTCACGCGCCGCTCGCGCACGAAGTTCTGGAGCAGGCGGAAGATGGCCTGCTGCGCCTCCTCCTGGCCGACGACGCGGTCCTTGCCGCCCGACCACGGGCAGTCGAAGAGGTTGTAGCGCACGAACTTCCCGCCCGGCCGGACGATCTCGCGCGTGCCGTAGTGGGCCATGCAGTCGCGCAGATACTGCGGCGCCGTGCGCAGGTGCCGCCGTGGCTCGGCCAGGAAGGCGGCGAAGAACTCGTCGAACGAGAGCACGTGGCGTCGCTCGCGATACTCGCGAGCCAGCCGATCTTCGATGTCCCGGAGGGGCAGGGTCTCGGTCATGAGCGGCAATCTAAGCCGATCGTCGCCCGAGCGCCACGTCTACCGCCGCGGCGGGAATCGCCCTAGCGCGCGACGACCTGCACCGTCGCGGTCGCGTTCTTGAGGAGGCACACGCGCTCGTTGCACACGCTGAAGTGGGCATCGACGGTGAGCTTGGCGTCGGTCGCGGCGGTGGGCTTGGCCTCGACCGGCACGCGCACGGTGGTCGGGCTCTGCGACTTGAAGTCGCCCGACAGCTGGGCCAGCAGCGCCTTGGTGAGCCCGAGCTCGGCGGGCGCGCCGTTGACGGTGAAGGTGGCCGGGTACTCGTCGTTCCAGTGGTAGCCGGGCTTCACGTCGACGGCGATGAGGAAGCTGCCCTTCTCGGCGACCTTGAGCGGCGCCGGCGCCGTCACCGTCAGCGTGTACTCGCTCGGCTGCTCGGCCGCGGCGGGAGGCGTCGAGGCGGCCATGCAGGCGACGAGACCGAGCACGGAGAGCGAGGCGACGAGCGGACGAATCATGACAACCTCCCGAGTCAGGCGCGGCGAGCCTAGGCACCCGGGACCAGCGATGGAAGGAAATTATTCAGCCGGCCGCCCGTTCGGAGCGCGTCGCGGAGCTCGGCTTTCTGGCCGAATTGCTTGCCGACCTCTCGCCCCTGCATTAGATCGCCCCACGATGTCACGCCGCTTCCTCATCATCGCGCTCGTCTTCGCCGTCGGCTTCGGCGTCGGTTACGGCGCGACCTGGCTCATCGTCGGCTCGCCCGACAAGGCGCCCGCGCCGCAGCCGCGACCGTCGCTGGCAAGGCCGAGCCGACCGTCGCGCCGCCCGCCACCTCCGCGCCCGACGCCGCCGCGCCCGGCGAGGCCGACGCCGCCGTCGCGGCCGCGCCCGACGCGACGCCCACCGACGACGCGGCCGTAGCCGCGGCGCCCGACGCCGCGCCCGAGACGCCCGACGTGGCCGCCGCCGAGCCGGACACGACCGAGGCCCCCGACACCGCCGTCGCCGCGGCCGAGCCCGACGCCGCCCCGGCCGAGCTCACCTGGTGGGACGCCTGCAAGGGCAAGGTCTGCGTCGTCGACTGGGGCCGCGTCTCGGGCGGCATCTCGGTGCGCGAGGGCTCCATCGAGCACGGCTCCGACGTCGACTGGGCCACCCAGTTCGCCAAGGCCGACAAGGTCGGGACGCTCGAGGCGAAGAAGGGGATGCGCCTCGAGGTGCTGGGCGTCGGCATGTCCGAGGGCAAGCCCGTGGCGGCCTGGATCAAGTTCAAGAACTTGAAGGGCGTCATCGCGTTGTCCATCGGCGACAAGGCCATCAGCTTCCGCCCGCCGCGCGACTGAGCCAATCGGACGGCTGGCTCCGGCCTTCTGGCTGATTCGCGTGAGCTCCGTCCAGGAGCCAGGGCGGCCTGCACTCGGAGCTCGTTCATTGGTGCGCTGCGCGCCATGCGGCGCTTCGCTCACCGAAGTGAGCCACACACGGCTCCGGCATTTTGCGAGTCTTCGAGCGCGCGCGGATACCAACAAATCGATCCCTTTCAGAACGGCCCTTGACGCGCGATCTCGGCTTTGATCTACTCGATCACAGGTCGGGGCCACGCACGTCAGTCGTTTTTTTTGACGGCCGATCCGACCAGTGGGATTGAGCGATCAAGGCGTCGCAGGTGGTGATGCCGAGGGATCGCAGCCAGGGCATTCTGGCGACGCCAGGGCTTTGGCAAATCGCCATTTGGCGCTCGGGACGGTCCGGGGAGGCGCGCATGGATCCGGTGAGAAACGACGCGGACGAGGGGACCCAGGGCCGCGACCCGCGCCAGCGCAGGAGCCGTCTGCGCCCGAAGACCATCGCCGGCAAGCGCCTGTCGCGCGCCGAAATCCAAGAGGGCATCAAGCTCGTCGACGACATGTGGTACGAGCGGCCGAAGACGCGCGAGGACTGCGTCGACGGGCCGCGGCCATGCCCGTTCGTGAGCTGCAAGTACCACCTCTATCTCGACGTCAAGGACGAGACCCAGTCCATCAAGCTCAACTTCCCGCACCTCGAGGTCTGGGAGATGGAGCACAGCTGTGCGCTCGACGTCTCCGAGCAGGGCGGCATGACGCTCGAAGAGGTCGGCCACATCCTGAACCTCACGCGCGAGCGCGTGCGCCAGGTCGAGGTCGCCGGTCTCGACCGCCTGAAGTCGTCGGGCGTGGTCGAGGACATCGAGCGCATCTTCGGCGCCGCCACCAAGTTCGAGGAGCCCTGAAGCTCGCGCTGCTCGGGCTCACCGGCCGGACCGGCGGCGAGGTCGCGCGCCTCGCGCTGTCGCGCGGCCACGAGGTGCGAGCCCTGGCGCGGAACCCTGCGGCGGTCCCGCATCGGCCCTCGCCGTCGCTCGTCATCGTGCCGGGCGACGCCCGCGACCCGGCCGCGGTCGACGCCCTCGTGGCCGGCTGCGACGCGGTCGTCATCGCGCTCGGCCCGGCGCGCCGCTCGTTCGTCGTCGCGCAGGCCTCGACCGCCAACGTCATCCGGGCCATGCGCGCGCACGGCCTGAAGACGCTGGTCGTGCTCTCGGGCGCGGCCATGCGCATGCCCGGCGATCGCCCGTCGCTGCGCCACCGCCTGCTCATCGCGCTCGGCCGCGTGCTGGCCGCGCCCATCGTGCGCGACAAGGAGGCCGAGGTCGCGCTCTTGCGCGCGACCGACGACCTCGACTGGGTCCTCGTCCGGCCGCCGCGCCTGACCCGAGCGCGCGGTCGCGGAGACTACAGGGCGAGCGCCACCGAGCTGGCCGCGACGCACATCGCGCGCGCCGACCTCGCGCGCTTCATGCTCGACCAGGCCGAGACCCCGACCTTCGCGCGCCAGGCCCCGTTCGTCAGCGCCTGAGGCTCGGCGTCAGCGTCGTCCGACCACGCGCGCCTCGAAGGGCGCGTCGTCGGGCCACGGCTCGAGCTTCACGACGTGGAAG
>JAXLYZ010000031.1:0-126248 GCA_046351155.1 Myxococcota bacterium | reverse complement strand
CCGAGCGTCTTCGGCACGAACTCGAACTTCAGGCGGTAGGTCGACTCGCCGGCCTTGGTCTCGAGCATCTTGGTCTCGAGCTCGGCGCCGTTCTCGAGCAGGCGCACCGGGAAGCGCCCGTCGGGGTAGCCGTGCGCCTCGAGCGTCGCCTCGAAGCTGGCCGCGTTCAGCAGGAAGACGAAGTTCTGGTAGCCGACGTGGCTCACCGACAGGTCCTTGATGCCCGTGTCGCCGGCCGTGGTGAGGCTCGAGACCGGCGCGTCGAGGTCGCGCAGCACCGCCTCGAGCTCGGGCGAGGGGCCGTTCCGGCGCCCCTCGGAGGTGGTGTCGATGCCGTCGGTGAGGAACACGACGCCGCCGATGTCCTGGTTGCGGAAGCGCGCGCGCAGGTCCTTCAGCGCGTCGACGAAGCGCGTGGACGGGGCGGTCGGCAGGATGGCCTTGGCGATGTCGCCGCCCGTCAGGAGGTCGTCGGGCAAGTCCTTGAGCGCGTCGCCGAAGCCGAAGAAGTGGAGCTCGTGCTCCTCCGAGAGGTCGTCCAGCGCCTGACGGTTCTGCGCGAGCCAGTCGGCGGCGAGCCGGGTGCGCGTCGTCTGCTGGTGCGGCAGCGCCATCGACTCGGAGGTGTCGACCACGATGGCGACCGTGTTCTTGTTGGTCGCGACGCGCTCCTCGAGGCAGGCCGGCTGGTAGAAGAGCGTCAGCACCACCACGACCAGCAGGCCGCGCAGGCCGATCATCATGCGCCGGCGCATGGGCGGCTCGAGCTTGCGGTGGTTCATCACCGTCAGCCCGAAGATGACCGCGCCGAGCAGCCACACGCCGATCTGCACCCACAGCGGACCGCCGCCGAGGAACACCAGCGTGCGCTCGATGGATGCGCCGGGCGAGGCCGCGGGCGGCGCCGCCTGCGCCTGGGCGAGCAGCGACAGAGCTGGGAAGAGCACGCTCACTCCGGCGGCGTGATCTTCCACTTCCGCTTGTGGAGGAGGAAGTCGATGTGGACCTGGTCGTCCTTGTAGTGCAGGCACGACGAGTACAGCATGAGGTTCAGGCCGAAGCGCATGGCCATCTCACGCTGGTTCTCGCCGCCTGGCGTCGGGACCTTCAGGTAGTTGCCCTGCTCGTCGCGGCTCAGCGCGCCGAGGAGGTCGTTGTGGCAGAGCACCGCGGCGAAGCGCGAGCCCTGGCGGATGCCCTCGATGTAGGGCTTGAAGATGGCCCGGCCGGCCGGGTAGTCGAGGCGATAGAAGGTCCGGTAGATGACGTGCTCGGGCGACACGCGCTCGAGCGGGGAGTCGGGGAACATGGCCTGCAGCTCGGTGCGGACCGAGCGATCGAAGCCCTGGTCGGGGGCGGTGCGGCCGGCGTTGTCGAACACCATGAAGCCGCCGAGGCCGAGCCAGCGCTCGAGGCGCGTGCGCTCCTCCTGCGAGAAGCTGAACGGGCGGTCGCCGGCCACGAAGGCGAACATCGAGTCGTGGAGCCGCGGCGAGGTGAGCGGCACCACCAGCTGCTCGGGCGCGGCGTCGGCCGACGTGCGGTAGCGGACGACCTCGGACAGCGCTTCGAGCGCGCCCGGGTTCACGTCCCAGCCGCCGTCGTACTGGATGCGCATGATGGCCATCTTCTGCTCGGGGCCGATGGCGGCGGCGCGGCGGGCAAGCAGCGGCGAAGCGGCAACGAGGGCAGCGGAGGTCTTCAGGAAGTGGCGACGTGTCATCCCCATCGTCGAGCAGCCTGCTCTAACACTCGGGTCGGGGGCCGGCAATCCCGGCGTGGAGCGCGCGCGCTCACAGCGCGGCCAGGCCGGCGACGAACGCCCACGCCCCGAAGGCGCCGAGGACGAGCGCCAGGGCCAGTCGCAGCGCGGTCGGGCGGCGCGCGGCCAGGCGCGGGCCCCAGCGCGCGGCGGCGCCGAGGAGGAGCGCGAACCAGAGCGCGATGCCGGCGATCGCGCCGGCCACGAAGAGCGGGCCGCCGGCCGGCAGCGAGCGATCGGCGAGCACGGTCGCGACCGCCAGCCAGGCCACCAGGAAGCCCGGGTTCGGCAGCACGAGCGCCACCCCCAAGCCGAAGGCCGCGGCCGGTCGGCGCTCGCGCCAGGCCTCGGCGAGGTGGTCGGCCCGGGCGGCCCGGGCGCGGGCGCGCGAGCGCCAGGCCAGCGCGGCCAGGGCCATGAGCACCGCGCCCGAGGCGATGCGCAGGCCCACCGCCACGCTCGGCTGCGCCATGAGCGCCGGCCCGAGCCCGAGCACCACCAGCGTCACGTGGACGCCCTCGGCCAGCGCCGCGCCCGCGGCCAGCGCGCGCCCCTCGCGCAGGCGGCCGGCCGCGCCGGCGGCCATCAGGAGGAGGGCCACCGGGCCGAGCATCGGGATCGACGAGACCAGGCCCGCGACGACCCCGACCAGGAGCTCCATGGCTCCGCTAGCGGTCGAGGCCCGCGACGCTGAAGAACTGATCGAAGGCGGCCCGCGCCTGCGCGTCGTCCTTACAGCGGATGCCGGCGTCGATGCGCGCGTTCATGTCGGGGAAGACGTCGCGATAGAAGCGCTCGACCGTCTTCTCGGGCGTCTGGCGCTCCCAGCGCACGAGCTCGCCCTGCAGCTTGCCGAGCTCCTTGCCGTTGGTCGTGACGAAGGCGCGCAGCACATGGGCCACCTGCGCGCACGAGCGGCCGGCCGTCGCGAGCTGGCTCGCCAGCTCGTGGGTGAGCGCGGCCCAGCGCTCGATCGGCCCGGGCGGCTTCGGGGCCTCGACCGGGCGCGCGTTGCGCGTCGCGGTCGGACCGCGGTCGCCGCCGCCGCCTTGGGAGGGCGCGTAGAGATCGTCGTTGGAGCCGCGCGCGTGGTGCGGCACGCAGCCGCCGGCCGCGAGCGCGGTGGCGGCGACGAGCGCGGCCGCGAGCCGGGTGAGCGACGCGGGCTGCTTCACGCCGTGGCCGTGGCGGCGCGGCGGCCGCGGAGGCGAGCGACGAACTGGCGCGCGTCCCAGAGCGGGCCGACCACGAACGCGAGCGGGTCGTCGGCGAAGGCCGGCTTGTTCTTCTCGTAGAAGAGGTGGCCGGCGATGTTGAGCTGCCAGCCGAGCGTGAACAGGCCGGCCGACATCCACCACGCCGGGCGGAAGGCGGGCGCCACGATGAGGCCGGCCGCGCCGCCGACGATCATCGGGATGCCGACCAGGTGCAGCGTCCGGTTCTTCGGGTTCTGGTGCGTCGCCTCGTAGAACGAGAGCGCGGCCTTCACGCGCGCGTCGACGCCGCCCGTGTACTCGGGGTGGCGCTCGCGCCAGCGCCGCTCGAGCAGGATGACGCCGCGCCCGAACATCGACAGCGCCGGCAGCTTCTGCCCGGTGAGCAGGCTCGCCATGCCGGCCACCGCCCAGCGCGCGCCGTCCTGCTGCGCCGCCGCGCTCTTGGGCTTGATGCCGCTCGCCAACTTCAGGAAGAGGTTCTTCAGCATAGCTCGGTCATACACCAGGTGGAGTCGGCTCGGGAACGATGTCGTGCACGCGCGCGTCCGCGCGGTCAGGCGAGGCCGGCGTCGGCCGCGAGCACTAAGCCTGGCGCGCCCGGCGCGCGCGCAGGAGCGCGAACGCCGCGGCCGCCATGGCCAGCGCGCCGAGGCTGCCCTCGCCGGTGCTGCAGCCGCCGCTGCCCTCGGCGGTGAGGCCGTCGTACGGCACCTTGTCGCAGGCGTCGCCGAGGCCATCGAGGTCGGTGTCGATCTGGTCGGCGTTCGGGTCGTTGTCGCAGTTGTCGACGGTGTCGAGGACGAGGTCCTTGTCGGTGTCCTGGCACAGGTCGCCGATGCCGTTGCCGTCCACGTCGGCCTGGTCCGGATCGTTGGTGTCCGGGCACACGTCGCAGGCGTCGCCGATGCCGTCGGCGTCCTTGTCGCCCTGGTCGTCGCTGGCCAGGTCGACGCAGTTGTCGCAGGCGTCGCCGATGCCGTCGCCGTCGCTGTCGGCCTGGGCCGGGTCGACGATCGAGGTGCACACGTCGCAGGCATCGCCCACGCCGTCGTCGTCCTTGTCGGCTTGATCGCTGTTCCAGGTGTCGACGCAGTTGTCCTCCGAGTTGACGACGCCGTCGTCGTCCTTGTCGGGGTCGTACTCGAGCACGCAGTCGATGTGCGCCGTGTTGTCGGACGGGTCGGTGGCGTCGACCGTGTACTTCACGCGCAGCATGGCGTCGGGGTAGCGGCCGTCGACCGACAGCTCGGCGCCGTTCACGCCCACCGGGCACTCGGCCTCGGAGACCGGCGTCGCGGTGCCCTGGTCGTCGACGCGCTCGCAGCTCCAGGCCGAGATGGCGACCTCGGCCGTGCAGGCGTCGGTGGCCGAAGCGCGCACCACCTGCGGCACGGCGTTGGGCACGCCGACCGGCTCGCCGCAGAGCGGCACCGGCGCGGTGACGTCCTTCACGACGAGGGCCGTCGAGCACGTGCCGGTGTTGCCCGAGCCGTCCTCGGCGCTGAAGTCGACCTGGCTCGAGCCGACGGCCCAGGCCTTGGTCTGGTCGAGCTTGGTGGCGTCGGGCGCGCAGTTGTCGGTGGCGGTGGCGGGCACGGTGCCGTCCCAGGCGCAGGCGTCGGCCGGGGCCTCCTCGGTCATCGTCTCGGGGCAGGTGATGACCAGCGGCACGTCGTCCTCGACCGTCACCGTGGTGGTGCAGGTCGCGGAGTTGCCGGCCGGGTCGACCGCCGTCCAGGTGACGGTGGTCTCGCCCAGCGGGAACGCGGGCGGCGCATCATTGTAGGTGAGCAGGCTGTCCGCCGGGCTGCAGCCGTCGTTGGCGGTCGGCGTGTCGAGCTCGACCGTGGCGGTGCAGGCGTCGTCGGGCGTCTTCACCGAGGCCGAGTCGCCGCAGGTCACGCTCGGCGCGGCGCTGTCCTCGACCGTCACCGAGGTGACGCAGGTCGAGCGGTTGCCGTTGCCGTCGGTCGCGACCCACACCACCGGCGTCGAGCCGAGGCCGAAGGTGCCGCCCTCGTGCGAGCTGGTGATGCTGAGCGGCAGGCACGGGTCGCTGGAGGTCGGCGTGATGGCCTCGGTGTCGAGCGAGGCCTGGCCGCCCGAGCACTCGAGCACCGGGTTCGCCGCGCAGGTGATGACCGGCCCGACCTGGTCGAGCGGGCAGGGGCTGGTCGTGACCTCCCAGAGCCAGATGGCCGGCGTCGGGTCGCACTGCTCGAGCGGGATGGTGACGCAGGTGCGCACCTGCAGCTCGTGCTGCCCGACGCCGAGATCGTCCGCCGGGTAGGAGGTCGCGCCGTCGTCGCACTCGGTCCACTCGCCGCCGTCGAGCGAGCACTCGAAGAGGTGGTTCGCCGGCGTGACCGGGTCGCGATAGGTGAAGTCGGCCGGCGTGGTCGGACCGGTGAGCGTCGGCGGGCCGGTGGTGATCTCCGTCTCGGGGAAGGTCGTGTCGATGATCCACTCGTACTTGGCCGGCGTCGGGTCGGCGTTGCCGGCTTCGTCGATGGCGTAGACCACGATGCGGTGGAAGCCGTCGGCCAGGCCGGTGTAGGTCTCGCTGACGTTGCAGGGCTTGAAGTCCTGCGGCGCCGGCGGGTTGCGCGGGCCGTCGAGGACGCACTTGTAGGTCACCGGGTCCTTGTCCGAGCCGAAGCCGAAGACGGCGGTCGGGTTCTGCGACGGGTTGTCCGGGTGGATGGGGATGAACGTGTCGGGCACCGAGGTGTCGACGGTCCACAGGTACACCGCCGGGCTCGGGTCGACGTTGCCCGACGGGTCGATGGTCGCGACCTCGAACACGTGCTGGCCCGGCGTGAGGTTGGTGTAGGTCGTGGTCTTGCCGTCGCAGCGCGTCCAGGCGCCAGCGTCGAGGCGGCACTGGAAGGTCTGCGTCTCGGGCGCCGTCGGGTCGTGGTACTCGAAGGTCGCGACCGTCGCGCGCGTCGGGTCGGTCGGCGCCTTGTCGATGACCGTGTCGGGGAACGACATGTCGATGACCCAGGTGTAGCGCGCCGGCGTCGGGTCCTTGGTGCCGGCCGTGTTCACGACGTAGACCCACATCTGGTGCGAGCCCTCGGCGAGCTCGTGGTAGACCTCGAGCTTGTCGCACACGTCGTAGAGGTCGAGCGTCGGCGGCACGGTCGCCGGGTCGAGCACGCAGAAGTAGCTGTCGACGTCGACCTCGGGGATGCTGGCCGAGAAGACGAACGTCGCGTCGCCGCTCTGCGACGGGTTCTGCGGCTTCACGTCGATGAACGTGTCGGGGATGGTCGGGTCGATGAGCCACGAGTAGATGGCCGGCGTCGGATCGACGCCGCCGTCGGCGCCCACCGCGCGCACGAGCAGCGTGTGGCCGCCCGGCTCGAGGCCGGTCAGCGTGAGCGTGCCGCCGGGCAGGTCGCCCGGCTGCGGACCGTTGCAGACCACCCAGGCGTCGCCGTCGAGCGAGCACTGGAAGTGGGTGTTCGACGGCGTCACCGGGTCGTGGAAGAGGAAGCTCGCGGTCGGCAGCGAGGTCACCGCCGGCGGTCCCTGGTCGATGACCGTGTCGAGCGCCGGGCACACGCTGCCCTGGCCGTTCGCCGACTCGTCGGTCTGGCCGTTGCAGTTGTCGTCGAGGCCGTTGCAGAGCTCGAGGATGGGCGTGCCCGGCACGACCGAGCACTTGATGCTCGACGTCGTGGCGCACACGGTGGTGCCGCTGCGCTTGCACTCGCCCTGGCCGACGGTGCACGGGCGGCCGGTGCCGAAGCCCTCGTCCTTCTCGCCGTCGCAGTCGTCGTCGACGCCGTTGCACACCTCGAGGCTGCCGTCGTCGGGGATGGCGTCGCACACGACGCCGTCGCCGCCCGCGTTGCACACGGTGCGGCCCGGACGGCGGCACTCGCCCTCGCCGGCCAGGCAGTCCTGGCCGGTGCCGAAGCCCTCGTCGATGCGCTTGTCGCAGTTGTCGTCGATGTTGTTGCAGGTCTCGGTGCCGGCCGGGTTGATGACGGCGTTCAGGTCGTCGCAGTCGCCGCAGCCCTTCTGGCACACGGTCACGATGGGCGAGCAGCCCATGGCCGCGTCGCACCAGTCGTCGCCGTCGTCGTCGCAGCCCTCGTCGGTCTGGCCGTTGCAGTTGTCGTCGATGTTGTTGCACGACTCGGTGGCGCCCGGGTTCTGCGTGCCGACGGCGTCGTTGCAGTCGTTGCAGCCGTGGGGGCAGGCCGCGATGCTGATGCCCTCGATGCACACCATGGTGCCGTCGCACCAGTCGTCGCCGTCGTCGTCGCAGCCCTCGTCGGTCTGGCCGTCGCAGTCGTTGTCGATGTTGTCGCAGCGCTCGACGGTGGTGTCGCCGGCGGCCACGCACTCGCTGCCCGAGCCGTCGGCCTTGCAGGTGAGGATGCCGTTCTTGCACTGGTTCTGGTCGTTCGGCGTCGGGTCGCAGCCCTGGCCGAGGCCGGGGAAGTCCTCGTCGGTCGGGCCGTCGCAGTCGTCGTCCTTGCCGTTGCACTTCTCGGCCACGGCGCCGGCGAACGGGTCGCAGGTGTCGTGCGAGTCGCCGTCCGAGCACACCAGCGAGCCGGTGTTGTTCCGGCACTCGCCGATGCCGCAGGTGGTCGGCGTCGCGGTGTAGTCCTCGTCGGTGCCGCCGTCGCAGTCGTTGTTGCGGCCGTCGCAGGTGGCGTCCGAGGTCGCGTAGTACGGGAAGGCGTAGCCGCCGTAGACCTGGTCGGTGCACGCCTGCCAGCTGCCGTTCACGCACTGCGAGCGCGGGTGCTTCGAGCCCTGGCACACGCCCGCCTGCTTCTCGCAGAGGACGAGCTGGAGGTCGATGTCGGCCGCGTCGATGAGCCCGTCGCAGTCGTTGTCCTTGGTGTCGCAGGTCTCGGCCGTCGGCGTGCCGGGCGCGCAGTGGTCGGTGACGTGGCCGTTGTCGCAGGTGGTCGGGGCCGAGCGGCGGCACTCGCCGACGCCGCAGTCGGTCGACACCGGCACGTAGTCCTCGTCCTTGGTGTTCGAGCAGTCGTCGTCGACGCCGTCGCAGGTGACGTCGGTCGGCGCGAAGCGCGGGTCGTGCACCGCGTAGGACTGGTTGTCGTTGCTGCTGCAGGCCGCGAAGCCCTGCGCGCCGAGGCACAGGTTCGGCAGGTGCACCGAGCCCTGGCACACGCCGTTCTGGTTCTCGCAGGCGGTGAGGACCATGTCCTCGTCGGCCTGGTCGACCTTGTGGTCGCAGTCGTTGTCGAGGCCGTCGCAGATCTCGGTCACGTCGGGCCGCGGCGTGAAGGTGTTCACGCAGCCGGCGAACGCGGCGCACGACTCGGTGGTGCAGGCGTCGTGATCGTCGCAGTCGGCGATCGACCCGCTCACCTGGTTCGAGGCCGCGGCCACCAGCGAGTCGACCAGCAGCTCGGCGCGGTTGACGATCGGATCGCCGAAGCCCACGCCGGTGGTCGGCGCCATGGTCGCCGTGTAGCTGAAGGTCTGGCTGGCGCCGGGCAGGAGCTGCCCGACGGCGAAGACCACCTTGCGGTTGTCGTCGGCCAGCGTGTAGCCCTGGCCGGCGGCGACCGTCATGCCCTCGGGCACGCGGTCGACGAGGGTGGCGCCGGCGATGATCGAGGTCGAGCGGTTGGCGACCGTCAGCACCACGTCGCTGCCCTGACCGGCGACGGCGCAGCCGGCCGCCCAGGCCTTCGACACGACGGCGCGCGGTTGGCACTCGATGGCCAGCGCACCCGCGCCCTGGGCCGACTCGCCGATGCTGGCGGCGACTGTTACGAGGCCCTGCTGGGCGGCGGCGGTCACCTTGGTCTGGAAGGTGACGTTGGTCACGCGGTGCGCCAGCACGTCGATCTGCCACACCAGCACGGCGCCGTTCAGGCTGCCGCCGGCCGAGGCCGAGCCGGGCACGTAGGCCAGGCCGGCCGGGATCGGCACGATGAGCTGCTGCGTCTTGCGGTCGACCGCCGACGTGTTCGAGACGCCCACGGTCCAGGTGACCGGGCTCGGGTCGTCGCCGCAGTGCGAGCCCTGGCTCGACGACACCACGATGCCGAGGCCATGGTCCTGCGGCGCGAGCGTGAGCTGGGGCAGGGCGGCCGGGGCGGTGCACGCGCCCGAGCCGGCGCCGAGCACGATGCTGCCGGTGCCGGTGATGGTCGGACCGGTGACCTTGGCGCGCACGATGGTGGCGCCGCGATCGCCCGGCAGGAGCGCGCGCTGGCCGCCGACGACCAGGCGGCCGAGGGTCGAGGCGAGCGTCGGCTGGGCGGCGACCAACGAGAGCCCGCCGGGCAGCACCACGTCGAGGGTCGCGTCGTAGATCGTCTCGCGGCCGGTGTTGGCGTAGTGGATGGTGTAGACGACCTCCTGGCCCGGCTCGACGGCGAGCTGGCTCACCTCGGTCGCGACCGTGAGCGCGCCGGTCGGGCTGGTGACGAAGGTCGTCGCCACGGCCGCGTTGTCCTGGAAGGACGACTCGGGATCGGTCGCGACGATGGTCGCCTCGACGTCGTAGCTGGCGTCGTCACCGTCGCAGCCCGGCGTGGTCACGACCAGCGTGACGGTGTCGCTCGTGCCCGGCTCGACGACGCCGCCGGCGCCGCTGAACGGGTGGATGGTGACCGTGTGGGTGGCCGCCGTGTAGGTCACGTCGTGGCCGTTGGTCTCGGCCGACACGTAGTGGTAGCCGACCGGCAGCGGCACGGTGATGGTGCCCGAGGTCGGGGCGTTGCCGTTGTTGCCGAAGCTGACGTCGTAGTCGATCGTCCGCCCGGACGGCGCCGACGCCGGCCCGTCGATGTCGACGAACAGGTTCGGGAAGTCGCCGACCACCGAGACCGCGGTCGGGTCGTTGTTGGCCAGGTTGCAGTCGATGGTCGGCGAGGTGCCGGCGAAGCTCGACACCAGGACGAAGCCCGAGGTGGTCTCGGTGACGGTGCAGTGCGCCGAGAAGGTCGCGCTCGCGCCCGGCGCGAGGTCGCCGAAGAACGCCTGGTAGCCGGCCGGGTCGGGCAGCACCTGCTGCGGCTCGACGCCGCCCGTCCACATGACGCTGCCGTCGCTGCAGCCTGCCGGCAAGGACAGGCTCACGACGCTGGCGTGCGCGGTGCCGGGGCCCTTGTTCTCGAGCGTGGCGCTGTAGGTCAGGTCGTTCTGCGGGCCGCACGGCGCGATGAGCGGCTCGCACGGCTGCACCACCGCCTTGTCGACCTTGTAGTCGAGGGCGAGGTCGGCGGTGTTGACGGTCATCGAGACCGAGCTCGAGTTGTTCGACTGGGTGATCTCCGGCGTCGAGGTGGCGATCTCGGCGGTGTTGGAGATGCTCGTGCGGCAGGCGCTGTCGAGCTGGGCCTGGAAGGACCAGGTCGGGTTCTTGTCGGTCTGGTAGGTGACCGTCCAGTCGTCGAGGCGCGGGAAGCGCATGTCGGGCGGCGGCGGGCACTGGTTCCAGACGAAGACGCGGTTGCGGTTATAGAAGGTGCCGCCGCCGAGGCCCGACTGGGCGCGCGGGGCCGCGCCCTGCGCGAAGCGGTCGAGGTAGGCGCCGGCCACGAGCGAGCCGGGGTTGTCGACCTGGGTCGGCAGGTGCTGGATGAGCGAGCCGAGCGAGCCGAGGTTGGTGCCCGCGCCGTCGACCTGCAGCCAGGGCACGTCGCCGAGGATGCGCTCGCCGTTGGAGCTGCCCTTGGCCTCGCCGACCAGCGCGTGGTCGGAGACGTCGAAGGCCGTGTCGTAGGCGCCGAAGCCGCTGTTGAACGGCACGGTGGTGTCGCTGTGCGCCGGCCAGATGAACGTGCCGTAGACGCCGTCGATGTTGCTGCCGTGGACGTAGACGTCGCCGTTGGGCGCCAGCGTGTTCGAGAAGTTGATGAACTTCTCGTCCTCGCTGTAGGTCAGCTCGGTCTGCGGCACGTCGTAGTAGGCGCCTTCGTAGGACTCGCCGAGCTCGTCGAGGTCGTAGCTGCCGAAGCCGGTCGGGCTGTCGACGTCGATGTGGTTCCAGCGGTCGAAGATCTGGAGGATGCCGCCATCGGTGTCGACGGCGCGCACCGACAGCACGTCGCCGTTGGCGTTCATCGCCAGCGGCACGATGTGGATCGAGTCGTCGAAGCCGCCCCAGTCGGACGGGGCGTGCGTCGTCAGGACGTCGAGGTAGCCCGTGTCGGACGCCTGCGGCCAGATGGGGCAGCCGGTCTCGGGGTTGATGCCCTTCGGGTGCTGCACCACCGGCACGTACTGCCAGCGCTCGCCGTCGCCGCCCGCGTTCATGTCGACGAGCTGGGCCATGAGCAGCGTGTCTTCGGAGAGGCCCATGACGATGCCGGCGCCGCGCTTGTCGGACTGCCAGTTGCCGTTGAAGTCCTTGCACCACACCACGCCGCGCCCGGCCGAGATGCCGGCGGCGTTGGGGAACTGTGCGCCCTCCTGGTTGGCGTGGACGGTGCCGGCGACCCAGCCCTTGTCGTTGACGAACATGCGCGCGACCTGCGGCCACTGCAGCTCGCTGTAGTTCACCGGCGCGGGCGCCTCGGCGGCGTCGGGGGCCGGCAGGCAGCTGCTGAAGTAGCCGTTGCCGGCCCGCTCCCAGACGATGGCGGTCGGCTCGCTGACGCCCGAGGAGCCTTCTCGGCCCTTCTGGCCGTAGTACCAGGCGCAGGTCTCTTCGTATGGATAGTAGCCGTAGTTGTAGCGGAAGACCTGGTCGCGCAGGAAGGCCCAGCCCGCGATAGTGCCATTGGCGTTGACGTCGTCGGCCTCGCTCCAGTCCCACATGGCGCCGAAGTAGGGCAGGTAGCCGTGGAGCGAGGTCATGTCGTCATTGGAATTGCCATTGCCGTTGTCGGTCCAGGCCCACGCGGTGAAGTTCGTGTCTTCGTAGAACACGTAGCCGCAGACGCAGCCGGAAACCGGATCGCACGCGCAGCTGTACGGCGCGTAGTCGTAGTAGTCGCGCCAGTTGCCCGAGACCACGCCGGTCACCGTGCCGGCGTCGTTGATGTCGGTCGGTCCGCCGAAGAAGGCGTACTGGTAGCCGTCCTGCGGCGCGATATCGCGCAGGCCGCAGCTCGAGTTGGTGTCGTTGCCCGTGCCCTGCGACGTGAAATAAGCGCGCAGATACAGATCCGGATATTGCGCCGGATCGAGATCCGAGATGTCGAACACATTCTCGCCGTCGACGGCCGGGAAGGTCTTGAGCACCTCTTCGGCGCCGTCCTCGTTCTGCCACAGGACGGCGATGGTGGCGTTGGTGTCGTTGCCGGCGAAGCCGCTCGAGTTGGTGTCGTTGCCGGTGCCGTTCACGTCGCCGATGACGACGTGGGCCACGATGCGGCCCCACTCGAGGACGTTGCCCTCGTCTTCCTTGGGGAAGAGCGGCGAGGTGTAGTCGCCGTCGTCGATGCCGTCGGGGCAACCGTCGGGAACGCCCGGGTTGTCGCAGGTGAACTCCGGCGGGGGCCCGCACTCCGGGTTGAGCTCACCCGTCTCCGGATTGACGCAGAGCTGGACGTCCCCGAACTGGTAGTACCAAGCGTAGTAGGCGTTGTAGTAGCGACTGTTGCACTGGCTGCGCCAATTATACCACTCTTGCGAGTATTTCGTCGTCGGCGGGCAGCACTCGGAGTTGCACTGCTTGTCGTCGATGAAGTAGCCGTTGGCGCACGAGCTCGGCGACCCGTAGTCGCCGTAGCACTGTTCCGCGCCCCGGCACTCGGCCGGCACGTCGCAGTTGGGCATCGGGCCGCACTCCTCGGGAGTCCCGGCGTCCATGCACTTCTGCCAATTCGCGATGTCGAAGGGCAGGCTCTTCTCGCAGCTGGCCTGGTCGATGGCACTCGGGCAGCACGACTGGCAGCAGTCGCCGGCGGCGAAGTAGGGCTTCGTGCCTTTGCAGTAGGTCGCGGTACCGCCGACGGCGCCGACGGCGAGCTTGAGCGGCTCGCCCTTGCCCGAGCAGCTGACGTTCTGGTGGCAGGCGTCGACGACGCCGCGCTGGAGCACCACCGACTGCAGCTCCTCGTCGCCGTAGGTGCCGTTGTACTCGCCGTGGTCGAAGTCGGAGACGGAGGTCTGCGCGAAGACGGCGTTGGCCGGCGCCGGCACGTTGGTGTCGACGTAGCGCACGCGCACCGCGCGCACGGCCGGGTCGGCGACGCCGACCGGCTGGTAGCTCCAGTCGCCCGAGCCGTCATCGTACTCGCACACGGCGCCCAGCGGCACGTTCGAGCAGCTGTTGGTGAGGAAGGTGAGGCCCTGCTCGAGGGTGTCGCTCATGCGCACCTCGGAGGCCGGGTAATTGC
Organism: Myxococcota bacterium; assembly: GCA_046351155.1. Classification (GTDB taxonomy): domain Bacteria; phylum Myxococcota_A; class UBA9042; order PHBI01; family PHBI01; genus JAXLYZ01. The sequence continues at coordinate 112,971 of JAXLYZ010000031.1, read as the reverse complement.
CGGCATTGCCATATTCGATGGTGAACTCCAGGTTGTCGCCGCCGTCGGCGAGCGCGCTCGAGCCGGTCGACGCGTTGGCCACGTGCTTCACCACGAAGACGTCGTTGCGATAGACGGTCGCGCCGCAGCGCGCCACGTTGTTGTCCTTGAACTTCTCGACCTCGCTGCCCGGGCGACCCTCGACCGCGCCGGTCACCTGCGAGCTGAAGGTCACCTTGTTGAGCACGTCGGCGCCGACCCGGGCGGTGAGCGTGATGCTGCCCGAGTCGCCGGCCGCCAGGCCGAAGTCGGTGTAGTCGGCGGGCGTGCCGAGGTAGTAGCGCGTGCCGACCTTGGTCCAGCGCACGGCGTCGGGGCTGCGCACGCCGGTGGCGCCGATGGGGGCCACGGTCTGGCCGGCCTCGTCGGTGAGGAACGCCACCGCGGCGTCGTCGAACTGGAAGCCGAGCTCGGCGGCCAGCGCCACGTCGAGCGAGATGCCGAAGGCCGGCTGCGTGCCGCTGTTCAGGAAGCGGATGGTGAAGGTCGCGAGGTCGCCGGGGATGATGCCGGGCAGCGTGCCGCTCGGGCTGCACTGCGCGCTCACCTGCAGGTCGACGCCGGGCGTGCGCGTGGTTGCACAACCATGGTTGTTGGATCCGTCGCCGCCCTCGCGCGGCGGCGGGTTGCCGACCATGCTGATGTCGGCGCACACCGGGAACTCGCGCCCGGTGGGCGGCGCGGTGCCGTCGGGCAGCTTGGCGATGCCGTCGATCTGGATGGTGAACGGGCCGAGCTCGCCGTCGAGGTCGCCGGCGTCGCACGACGGGTTGGTGTCGGCGCAGTGCTGGACCACGAAGGCCAGGTGGCTCACCGCGCCGATGGGCACCGGGCTCCAGCCGGGGCCGGGCTGGTCGACGTCGTTGCCGAAGGCGGGGCGCTGATCGAGCGGCGCCGAGCTGTAGTAGATGGTGACGTCGGGCGGCACCGCGGCCGACAGGAAGGTGAAGTCGGGGACGTGGTCGGCGCCGGCGACCTGGGCCTCGGGCATCGAGAACAGGATGACCGAGCCGGTGGCGTCCTCGCGCGCGTCGTTGCCGTAGTAGAGCGTCCACTGCACCGGGTCGCCGTCCTTCACCAGCGCGGTGGCGGTGGTGGTGACGTAGAGGTCGGGCAGCGGCGTCGTGACGGTCACGCTGGCGTCGTTGTTGCTGTAGTCGTCCTCGCCGGTGGGCGTGGTGACCGACACGTGGTTGGTCAGCGCGGTGCCCGGCACGACGTTGCCGACCGTCACCTGGTAGTTGATGGCGAGCGTGGCCTTGCCCGGGAAGGCGCCGGCCGGGAGCGTGCCCTTCTTGAAGCGGAAGACCAGCGTGGAGGCGCCCTGGCCCGGGTCGGTCGAGACCATCGTCCAGCCCGGCGACAGGACGCGCACCGAGCCGCCGACGTACTTCAGGCCGGTCGGCAGCACGTCCTTCACCAGCACGCCGTCGGCCTGCTTGTTGTTCTTGTTGGTGACGTTGACGCTGTAGCCGACGTTCTCGCCGCTCCGCGGCGCGGGCTGGTCGGCGAGCTTGCTCACGGTGAGGTCGGCGTTCTCGACGAGGGTCGTGCAGTCGTCGAAGACCGCGGCCGTGCCGTGCGCGTTCTGCGCCGTGGCGATGGCCTCGTTCTTCACGAAGGTGCCCGACACGATGCCGGCGCGCACGCGCGCGCTGATGGTGATGGTGCCGACGTCGAGGCTCGTCAGGTGCTCGAACTGCCAGGTGTAGCGCACGCGCCCGTCGCTCAGCGTCTCGGTGGTGGGCGGGCCGAGCGGGTCGATGGGGTCGTAGGCGAACGGGTCGAGCGGGTCGAGCGCGACCTCCTTCGGCAGCGTGTCCATCACCGTCACGACGTCGTCGGGGTTGGTCGTGTCGTTCTTGAACATGATGGTGTAGACGAGCGGCTCGCCGACCGACACCACCTCGTCGCAGGTCTTGGAGATGGCGATGCCCGGCTCCTGGCTGACCAGGAAGCTCACGCGATTGCCGATGGCCTGGAGCAGCTCGTTGCTGACGATCGAGGCCTCGTTGTTGATGACCGCGCCGATGGGCGTGTCGCCGTCGACCTCGATGCGCGCCTTCACCGAGGCGGCGACGCCGGTCGGGAACAGCGTCGAGGGCAGCGTGGCGTCGTCGACCAGCCAGGCCACCCACACCGCGCCGGCCGGCGCCGCGACGAAGCCGTCGGCGTCGGGCGCGGTCGTGCCGGGCTGGAAGTGGGCGCGCACGACGGCGTCGTTCATCTCGAAGTCGGAGCGCACCGTGCCGGGCAGGCCGCCGCTGAGCGGAGCGCTCGGGTTGTAGGGCGGCAGGTCGTCGGAGAACCACACCTGGCCGCCCGGCGGCACGGTCGCGCCGCTCAGCGTCGTGCCGTCGGCGATGCGATCGACGACCCAGGTCTTGGTCGACGGCGCGGTGCCGTTGTTGCGGTAGGTCAGCGTGTAGGTCACCGGGCGGGCCGCGCCGACGACGCGGTAGTCGAGGTCCTTCTCGACGATGAGCGCCGGCGCCGACGACACCGCGGTCTGGTAGCTGGCCGAGGTGTGGATGGTGCCGCAGTCGGGATCGGCGTCGACGACCGCGCCGGTCGTGAAGGTCGAGGCGTTCTTGATGCCGAGCGGCAGCGCGTAGCTGAGGCTCACGTTGCGCGACGAGCCCGGCGCGATCGAGCCCCAGCTGACGCGCACCTGGGTGCACGGGCTCAGGCCCGGCCCGATGGCGGTGCCGCTGCAGTTGGCGGGCAGCGTGGCGGGCGTGCCGCCGCCGCTGTTGACGGCCGTCACCGGCAGGTACTGCTCGACGCCGTTGGCGGTGACGGTGGGGATGTTGATGAGCGCCACCACGTTGCGCGCGGTGTCGATGGGGTTGCCGACGAAGCTGACGTTCTGGATCGAGAAGGACGCCTGCGCCGTCTGGCCCGGCTCGACGCTGCCCGTGCCGCCGCCGAAGGCCGACAAGGCCGGCACCAGCGGCTTCACGTCGATGGTCTCGGTGTCGGCGGCGTCGACGCGGCCATGCGTCGCGTCGAGGTCGATGGGCGTCGGGCTGGTGAGCGGCGTGTAGCGGTAGGCGCGCACCCAGGCGGTGTTGGAGATGGTCGCGTTGGAGCACACGCCGGCGCCGCTCGACGGCGTCTGCACGGTGAAGTCCATGGCGACGTTGGTCGGCGCCGTGCCGGGGAAGAAGGGCGAGCGCAGGATGGGCAGGTGGTAGGCGACCCAGGTCACCGCGCCGGCGGGCGGCACCGTGGTGCTCCAGCCGGCGGCCACCGTGCCGATGGCGCCGGGCACGAACAACTCGGGATAGCTCCCGCTGTCGCCGCCCGACCAGTAGTAGACCGTGCCCGAACCGGGCGGGACCTGCGCCGACACGAAGGTCACGCCGTCGGGCTTGCGATCGTAGACGACGACGTCGTTCAGCGCCGAGGCGCCCGAGTTGACGACCGACATCTTGAAGTTGCCGGCCTGGCCAAAGGTGATGAAGCGGTCCGAGTTGTCGTTCAGGCCGTAGGTGATCGACGTCACGCCGTTGATCTGGTCGCCCTTGGCGAAGCCCCAGTCGGCGTTGTCGAAGACACCGATGGTGACGGAATGGCAGTTGGGCGGCGGCGTGCAGCCGGAGCCGACACAGGCGTTCGACGGCGGCGGCGTCGGCACCTGCGGCGTCTGCTGGAAGCCGCACATGGTCACGACGCGCCCGCGGTCGGCGGCGACGGCGTGCGGGGTCACCTGGTACTGCAGGTCGAGGCGCGCGCCCGGCGTGAGGTGGGCGGTGGTCCAGTAGATGGCGTTGGCCGGCACGTCGACGTTGCCGTACGGCGTCGGGACCGAGGTCGGCGCGGTGGTGAGCACGCCGCCGTTCAGCGGCACGATGGTCGGCGCGGTGGCGAAGCCGGTCAGCCACTGGCTGATGTCCTCGTACACGACCGGCGCGAAGAAGGTCTGGGCGCCGTTGGGGATGCCCTGGGCCCAGTAGTTGGTCGGGCTCACCGTGAAGGTCAGCGGCGTGACGAAGTCGGCGTAGTAGATGCCGCCGATGTAGAAGGCGCCCGAGGTGGTCTCGTAGAGCGCGCCGTTGGGGCTCGAGGTGATGTTGGTCGTGCGCTCGGCGGTCGTCGCCGGGCTGGCGTTGGACGCCAGCACCTGGCCGCGGAAGCGATAGGCAAGGCCGTTGACGAGGCCGTTCGGGCTGCGGAACGTGGCGTAGTACGAGTAGGTCTTGCCGGCCTGTTGCGACGGCAGCGACCAGTAGGCCGACTGCGGCGGGACGCTCACGCCGTTGACGTTGATCGCGGCCGGGCCGGGGTTCCAGAGGCCGCCGAGCGTGGCGTTGTCGAAGGCGAGGTCGGCGCTCTGGGCGTAGCCGTTGTGGTCGACGCCGATGGCGGTGACGTAGGCCACGTAGCCGGTCGCGTTGACGTACGAGACCGACACCGGGAAGCGCACCTGGATGGCGTCACCGGCGGCCTTGGTGGTCGGCGCCTCGAGGCTCGCGGCCAGGACCGAGGTCGGCTTCCAGGTGATCTTGGCGGCCGACACGGTCGGGCCGATGGTCGACGCGCCGAGGCTCAGCACGATGCGCAGGCGGATGGCCTTCACGCTGGCGGGCACGCCCGACAGGTTGGCCTTGCCGCTGAAGCTCGGGTCGTCCGAGGCCCCGACCGAGAGCGTGCTGATGAGCGTCTCGTGGCCGGCGCTCGTCGCGTCCCACACCTCGACCCCGAGCTGGCCCGAGGCCGACGCGGTGTAGTCGAGGTAGACCGAGGTCCAGCCCTGGAAGCTGCTCGGCTGGATGACGGTCGTGAACCAGTAGCCGTCGGGCACCAGCGTATCCAGCTTCACCACGCGCCCGAAGACGTCGTGGACGACGCCGTGCTGGCCGCTGTAGGACCCGAACACGGCCGCATCGGGAGCCATCCCGAAGGCGTCGTCGTAGAGGTCGAGCCAGGTGCCGGCGTTCTGGTCGAGCGACGGCGCCGCGTCGGCCGGGGCCGAGGCCGCGACACAAAAGATGAAGGCTCCGAAGATCGGAAGGAGCGGCTTCATGAGGTGACCTCATCGCGGAGGGGCTGGCCCTCCAGGGGGGAGACGGACCGGCCGCAGGCGCAGCCGTCTCGTTAACATGCCGGAGGGCCCCCCGTGGGTCAAGCACGCCGGCCGTCACCCGACCTCGTGGTCAGCCGCCTGTGGTGCGGTTCGACGCGCGTTCGGGAGGTTGGGCGCCCAGGCTCGGTCAAGGCGTCTCGTTCAGGCGTCTCGTCAGGCGTCTGGCCGGGATGACCGGACTTCAGATGATGCTGTCGACGCTCCACACCCGGAGGCGCTTGTCGGAGCCCGCCGCCACCAGCCACTCGGTGTCGGGCGAGAACGCCACGGCGAACACGCCCTTGGGCTTGATGGGCAGGTCGGTCAGCTCCTCGAAGGTCTCGAGCGACCACACCGCCACCGACTTCTCGCTGCCGATGGCCAGCATGGTGCCGTGCGGCGCCATGGCCAGGACGCCCGAGACGCCCGGCTCGAAGGCGCCCTTGGGCAGCCAGGTGCTGGTCGACCAGAGCTTCACCTGGCCCTCGTAGCCGGCCGAGATGAGGCGCTGGCCGTCGGGGGTGACACCGCCCAGCGCGACCGCGGCCTTGTGCCCGGTGACGAGGTCGACCTTCTCGCCCGACGGCAGCTTCCACAGGACGATGTCGTCGCCGAGCCCGGCCGAGGCCAGCATGAGCTCCTGCGTCTTGCCCTGCGGCGGGATCCACGCCAGCGAGGTGACGTTACGCTTGTGGCCCTTCAGCGTCAGCACGCACTCGTGGGTGGCGCGCTCCCAGATGCGCACCGTGGTGTCGAAGCTGGCGGTGGCGAAGTGGCGCCCGTCGGGCGAGAACTGCACCGCGGCCACGGTGTTCTTGTGGCCCTGCAGCGAGTCGATGGGCGTCAGGTCGGGGAAGCTCCAGAGCTTCACCAGCTTGTCGGCGCCGACCGTCACGCACAGCGTGCCGTCGGGCGAGAGCGCGACGTCGGACAGCGGCTTCTCGTGCGCTTCGAGGGACTGGGCGAGGGCGAAGTCGTCCTCGACCGACCAGACCTTCAGGCAGTTGTCGACGCCCGCGGTCAGCATCATCGAGCCGTCCGCGGTGAAGCGGATGGCGTTGACGTGGCCGTCGTGCCCTTCGAGTGACAAGTGTTCTTCGGACATCCCCGGAACCTTCCCTGAATTGTGCGCTCGGACCGCCCAGGCTGGCCTGGCGAGCTATTGGTCGAGGCGCTGATCCTCGAGCGTCGTCAATGGGACCGCTTGGTTCGTCCCGATGTTGAGGAGCACCGTCACGTGGTCGGCATCCAGCGGGAAGCCGACGTCGAAGCGGAACACGAAGCGGTTGAGCTGCGGCATCATCAAGCGGAGGCCCACGCCGACCGCGTGGTGGAACTGGAAATCGCCGGCCAGATCGCCGACGCCGCCGGCATCGTAGAACAGAACGCCGCCAAAGTGGATGGATCCCAATACGGCCGGCCCGGTTCGCAGCTCCGCGCTGAGGCGCACGCGATCGGCGCCGAAGCCGTAGAAGGCCTGGCTGGCGTAGCCGCGGAGGCCATTGTCGCCGCCCAGCGTGACCAGCGTCTCGTTCGAGTCCTTGCCGCGCACCTGCACGTCGCCCGACGCCACCACGCGCCCGAGCAGGAAGCAGGGCGAGGCCATGCGCAGCCGCACGCGGTACACTTGATCGATGACCTCGCTCTGCTCGAGGCGCTGCGACAGGCCGGCCATGACGTCGAAGAGGGCGCGGCCCGAGCCCCACGGCGAGCGCGGCGCCAGGATGAGCCCGGCCGAGGCGTCCCAGGCCAGCGCGTCGTCGTCGCTGCCGAAGGCCTCGAGCGGGGCCGCGAAGAAGGCGCTGACCCACGGCCCGGTGCGCACGTCCTCGGTGATGCCGAAGCCGGCGAGGTCGACGAAGCGGGCGTAGTCGGCGACGAAGGCCTCGGCGCGGATGTACGGATAGAGCTGCGTGCGGGCGCGCGGCAGCACCTCGTCGCGGAAGGCCTGGAGCACCGGATCGCTGTCGGGCAGGCCGGCGAGGCCGGTGTCGGGGTGCGGCTCGAAGTCGGTGACGTAGGCGCCGAAGCCGTACGACAGGCGCACCTTGAGCGTGTCCTCGCCGAGCTGGCGCAGCGCCGACAGCGTCAGCTTGACGATGGTCTGGTCCCAGATGCGCGGCACGGCGCGCGCCGAGCCGTCCGGGTTCGGCTCGGGCGCGGTCCAGGTGAGGAGCTCGTCGCCCGAGAGCTGGCGCCCGACCGAGTCGTTCCAGGCCAGGCCGAGCTCGACGCCCCAGCGCGGCTGGAGGTCGTAGAGCGGCAGCCCGAAGACGAGCGTGCCGGTCGTGCCCTCGGGGCTCCCGCTCTCGCGCTCGAAGATGAGGTCGAAGCTCTGCGACAAGGACCAGCGCGACGAGAACAGGCGCCGGTCGATGAACAGCTCGCCCAGCGAGAAGCTGCGCGGGTTGAGGTCGAAGCTCACCGCCGCCTGCACGTTCCTCCCGGCGAGGTTCCGCTCGATGAGCGTCAGGCTCAGGTTGTCGAGGAAGCCGGCCGTCAGCGAGAAGGCGCTCTCCAGGCGCAGGGACCAGATGTCGCGCGTGTAGACGAAGGCGTCGACAGCGTCCGACGAGGCGGCCGTGCCGTCGGGCGCGAACGACGGATCGTCGGGCACCACCGGCACGATGCGCACCAGCGCGAAGGTGGTCTGGTCGCGCAGGTTGCGGATCGACTCCTCGACGCGCGGCCAGCTCCACACGTCGCCCCGCTTGAACAGGAGCTCGCGCGCCACCACGTCCTCCTCGGTGAGGGCGTGGAACACGTTCAGGAAGGTCGGGAACGGCTCGTCCTCGGCGAAGACGTCGTCGCGCACGATGACGATCTTGCGGATGCGCTTGCCGTCGGGGGCGAGGTCGACCGTGCGATGGGCGGCCTCGAGCGCGCGCGTGACGCGCTCCGTCTCATAGCTGTCGCGCTCGGGCTCGCGCCCGCCGTCCGGCGGCGGGCTCGCGGTGATGAGGGCCAGGGCGGCACCGAGCGCGATCACAGGCGGGTCTCCTCGTCGGGCGACACCGGTGCCAGGACCGGCAGCTCGCGTTTGAACCAGCGCGTCCAGAGCTCTCCGGCCGCGCGCGCGAGGTTGTCGCTCGGGACCTTCATGAGCGCCAGATAAGCGGTCGCCGCGCTGGCCGCGCTGACCGGCGGCGTGTCGGCCAGGCGGAGCCCGGGCAGCCCCAGCACCTCGCGCAGGCCGTCCAGCACCAGGATGGCCGAGTGCCCCTCGGCGCCGCCGGTGCCCTCGAAGAGGTGCTCGGCGAGCAGCGTCAGGTCGATCGCCGCCCACGCCGGATCCCGAGCGATCTCGGAGGTGTAGGCCGACAGCTCGTAGGTCATGCGCAGCACGTCGTCGTGGCGCGCGAGCTCCGAGCTGCGCGGGATGTCGAGCAGCTCGAGCACGGCGTCGGGCGCCACGAACGCGTCGCCCAGGCGGTAGTCGAGGCGGTGCTGCACCTCGTGCTGCTCGACCGGGCGCGCGTGGCGCGCCAGCGCGGCGGCGAAGCGGCGCTTCACCGGCTCGGCGTCGAGCGCGGCCTGGAGCTCCTCGGCCATGGCGCGCGCGCGTCGCCCGAGGTGGCTCTCGATGCTGTCGAGGTCGCCGTCGTCGAAGGCGTAGTGATCGAAGGCGGTGAGGCGCAGGCCCTGCGCGTCGAGCGCCTTCTGCCAGTCCTCGACCATGCCGGCGCGGCGCGCGAGCAGCACGCCGAGCTCGCGCATGCCGCCGAGGTCGCCGGCGAACTCGGCCTCGAAGGCCTGGCGGATGCGCGCCCCGGCCGCGGCGCGCACGAGCGGCACCCAGTCGGCGGCGGCGTCCTCGTCCATGCGCTCGAGCGGCATGTCGCGGTCGGGCGCCAGCGCCGGGCCGACGCGCGTGACCATCTCCTTCTCGAGCTGGTCGAGCAGCAGCGCGGCGACGTCCATGCGCTTCGAGGTGTAGCCGAGCAGCAGCTGCACGATGTTGAGCCGGTCGAGGCGCCGCAGGTGCAGCGCCGGGATCACCTCGGCGTCCGCGCCGCCACCCTGGACGCGCCACTCGCGCCGCGCCGCCACGCGGAAGAGGAAGAGCGCCGTCTCGGGCCGGCCGTCGGGATAGAGCGCGGCGTAGCTGTCGAAGAAGTAGGCGCGCCCCGCCTCGGCCAGCGACCGGTTGAGCACGCGCACGTCCTCGGCCAGGCCCGCCTCGTCCGACTCCCAGTGGCGCCCGAGCGCCGTGCGCTCGACCTGGTCGAGCACCTCGCCCAGCGCCTCGGTCGCCTCGCCGCCGAAGAACGTCGCCAGCGCCGGCGTCACGATGGCCCCGCGCCGCGCGTCGACGGTGTCGCGCGCGTCCTGCACCTCGCGCGGGACGGCGCCGCTCGAGCGCACGCGCGTCCACTGATCGATGCCGATGACCCACTCAGTGACGGCCCCGGCCAGCGTCTGCTCGTCCTCCGGCGCCAGCAGCGCGCCGTCGCCGATGGGCGGCGGCGGCGCGTTGACGACGCGCAACACGCCCCAGGTCCCCACCGCCGCGGCCGCCACGCCGCCGGCCATGAGCAGCTTCGTGCGGAGGCGCCACGAGGTCGGCAGCGGCGTCGGCCCGAGCGCCGCCAGCGCGTCGTGGAAGGCGCGATCGGCGGCCGCCGCGTCGCCCACCGCGGGCGCGTTCGGCGCCAGCTCCTGCGCCATGCGCAGCCAGGTCACGCGCAGGCGGTGGACCTTGATGCCGACGAGGTCGCCGCCCAGCGCGGGCACACGCGAGTCGGCCCAGGCGCGCGCCTTGGCGATGCGGCGCCGCGCGAAGAAGCCGACGTCGTCGAGCAGGCGGCGGTCGTCGGCGACGGCCGCGGCGCGCGCCACGGCATCGAGTGCCTCACGACGGCCGAGCGCGCACACGACGGGCGTCAGTCGTAGATGTCGGCGCAGTCGGTGTTGGCCGCGCCCGGGTCGGGCGGCGCGCTCAAGGTGGGGCTCTCGCCGGCGACGACGCCGGTGAGGAACGACTGCACCGCCTTGTGGATGGCGCACACCGGCGAGGCGAAGACGCGCGTCGCGGCGCGTGGCGTGGGCGGCGGGTAGGGCGGCTGGTAGTTGCTCTCGCACAGCGGCACGACCACCTCGGCGTGGCAGGCGTCATCCAGATAGAAGTAGCCGGCGGTCTGGGTGCGGCCATCGACCGTGAGGTTGTCGCTGGTCGCGGCGAAGGCCGTCGACTCGACCGCGGATGCGCCCGGCACGCTGGCGTCGATGTTCCAGCCGGCCGAGGTGAAGACGGGCACGCCCCAGGCGTTGGCGAAGGAGATCTGCGCCGGCGTGAAGAGCGTCTCGTCCCACGAGTCGCCGAAGCCGATGACGTGCAGCTCGTGGGTGCCCACGCGGTGGCGCAGCACGAACGGCGCGTACGCCAGCGGGTCGCCGCGCTGTGAAAGGTACTGGACCATCGCCACCATCGGGTCCTTGTAGGCGCCGCGCACGATGTCGGGGACGGTCGACTTCAGGCCCATCACCGACACGAAGAGGTTGCTCGCCAGGTTGGCGTTGTTCGGCGCCATCGGCAGGTTGGCCGACACCATCATGCCCGAGCCGACCGAGATGACGGCCGCGGCGACGTCGTCCGAGGTGGCCAGGAAGGCGGTCCCGAACGAGGTCCCGAAGCTCAGGCTCTCGTGCACGAGCGCCGAGGTGTCGAAGGTCAGGCCGAGCGCCGGGCCGAGGCCGCCCGCGCCCTCGTCCTTCAGGTAGCGCACCAGCGTGCGCGTCTCGACCGCGACCGCGAGGTGGTTGGCCTCGATGATCTCCGGGTCGAGGTTCTTGTCGAGCGCGAAGAAGCCGCCGACCGTCACCGTGGCGCCGCCGTTGTCGCCGATGTAGTCGCTGGTGCGGCCGCCCGCGCTCGCGTCCTTGTAGGTGTTCACGGCGTCGGCCTGGGTCGGCACCACCAGGTCCTCCGACGCGAAGTAGCGCACCGCCTGGCGGCCGCCGTGGAACGGCATGTCCATCGAGATGGTGGCGATGCCCTTCGTGCAGTTGATGTTGGCGAAGGCCAGCGCGTCGCTGCGGAGCGCCGTGCCGCCGTGGGTGAAGATGGCGATCTTCACCGGGGCGGTCGTGAGCGCGTCGCCGTCGACGTGCGACTTACAGAGGAAGAGCGAGAACGGCACCGCCACCTTCGAGCGCACGACCGGGGCCTGGGTCTGGTCGTACTCGATGGGCGCCGAGGTCACGCTGCCGTCGGCCGCGTGCGCGAGGTTGTAGGACGGCGCGACGATCGAGCCGTTGATGACCCAGCCGATCTCGCCGGCGAAGGTGCCGCCCTTGTACGGCTGGCTGTCGCTCGTGAAGGCCTTGGCCGCGTCGCGGTTGCCCGGGCCCCAGCCGCCGGGCTGGAACGCGAAGGCGTCGCTCGCGACGCCGAAGTAGTCGGCGAGGTCGCTCGCGCCGTGCACGTCGACGGCGTTCTCCCAGGTCAGCGTGTCGGTCGTGGTCGAGCGCACGCCGCGCGTCGGCGCGACGAGCAGGAAGTTGTCGGCCGCGTTGACCAGGTTCTGCAGGTAGCCGAGGGCGTCCTCGGTGGTGAACTCGGTGCCCATGATGACGGCCTGGTCGCGCGTGGCGACGAACTCGCGCAGCCCGGCGAAGGCGATGCGGGCGCGCGACAGATCGGCGCTCGGGTCGCTCGGCGGCTCGGCCGACATGACGGCGGCGAAGTCGGGGTGCGCGGCGATGCTCGCGCCGGCCTTGGTCTTGACGCCGATGTCGATGAAGACGGCGTACTTCGAGCCCGGCACGAGGTACTGGCCCCAGTCGGGCATGACGCCGAGGTAGCTCCCCGGCGCGAACCAGAAGACCTGCGCGCCGAAGACCTTGCCCTCCTCGGGGCCGTCGATGGCGACGTAGTGGACCTTGCCCTCGAAGCTCGCGAGGTCGGGCTCCTCGTTCATCGGGAAGAAGACCGCCGACTCGAAGCCGAAGCCCTTGCGCTTGGCGAGCTGGGTCGCCGTGCGCGTCAGGATGTCCGACTTGGCCAGGGTCTTCATGCGCGCGTCTTCGGCGAGCGGCGCGATGTCCACGAAGCCGTCGGCGTCGCGCACGATGTCGCTCGGGAACGGCCCGTCGCTGAAGGCCTGGCCGAGCTTCAGGCCGAAGGCGAAGGGCTCGGCCGGCGGGGTCACCGTGTCGGCGTCGTCGCCGGTGGTGTCGGCGACGTCACCGGTCGAGGTGTCGGCGTCGGCGGTCGAGGTGTCGGTGGTCTTCTTGTCGTCGCCGCAGGCGCTCGACGCGAGGGTGAGCGAGGTGAGGGCGAGCCAGGCGGGGTGGATTCGCATGGCCGGGACCTTGCCCGCGAACGTCCATGATGTCCAGCCGAGGCCGCGCGCGGGCGCCCGTGGCGCGGGCGCGAGCGGCGTCGCCTCGCGGGCTCACTGGATGATCGTCAGGAGGACGATGCGGGCGCGGCCGATGACGGTGCCGTCGGCCGCGGGCACGGCGAAGAGGACGGCGTTGGTGTTGGGGTTGGTCGCGCCGCCGCCGCCACCGAAGCGCAGCGTCGTGAAGAAGAGCGGGTCCGTCGACGGGCCGCTGCGCACGAGCGCTGGCGGGACGCCGCTGTCGTAGGCCTGGCCGTCGCCGCGCACCAGCACCAGGCGCGGGCCGCGACCGAAGTCGACGAGGGCGCCGCTGGCGCGGCCGTCGGTGACGGTGAACGACACGATGCCGGCCAGCACGGCGGGCGCGGTGGCGGTCGGCAGCTCGAGCAGGAGCTGGTCGATCGGATCCTGGAGGTTGCCGCCGAAGTCGGTGGTGAGCGACGTCAGGACGAGACCCGGGCCGTCGCCGTCGACGTCGCAGCTCACCTTGAGGATGCGGTACTGGTTCGACACGCTGACGGCCAGGATGCGGTCGCACTCGGGCGCTTCATAGAGGAGGCTGCCGGCCGAGCCGAGGGCGGCGATGAAGTCGCGCGGCGTGGCGCTCGTGAGCTCGTCGGGCCCGAAGTGGAGGTCGCCCTCGCCGCGGCCGGCGAGCACCAGGCCGCCGCCCTGGCCGCCGGCCAGCTGGATGACGTCGACCGAGCCGCCGTCGGCCGCGGCGTGCCACAGCGCGAAGGCGGCGAGCGCGCCCTGCTCGTCGAGCGCGCCGATGACGAGGGCCTTCTCGCCGGCCACCAGCGCGGTCGTGCCGAGCGTCGTGGCGACGCCGACCGAGGCCGCGACGACCGGGCCGCTGCGCGTCTCGGCGGCGTCCGACGGTGCGAGCCCGGGCACGACGACGACGGCCGTGCCCTCGCTCGGCAGCGCGGCGTCGGCGCTCGGCGCGGCCAGCTGCACGAAGGCGATGCCGCCGCCGGCCGGGACGTCGAAGCTCAGCGTCGACTCGCCCGAGCTGACGGCCAGCGTCGCGGCCGCGTCGCAGGCGAGCTCGACCGCCATGGCGGTGGTGACGCCGCTGCTGGTCGCGAAGCGCAGGTCGCCCTGGCTCGGCATGCGCACCGAGCCGCCGGCCAGCGCCAGCGTGGTCACGCGCACGTCGGTGCCGATGGCCTGACCCACGACGACGTGGTCGCCGGCGGCCTCGTGGACGGTCGCGGCGAAGCCGGCGCCGGCCTTGCCGACGCGGGCGACCGAGGCGCCGGCCGGCAGCGCGACGACCGCCGAGCTCACGACGGCGCCGGTGTCGGGCGCGAGCGTCGCGACGATCAGCCGATGGCCCTCGCCGGGCAGCGCGCTCTCCGCGCCGTCGCCGCCGCTCAGGCTGGCCGTGCCCGAGACCTCGAGCAGCGCCAGCGCGGTGCTCGGAGTGGTCGTGCCGCCGCCGCCCTGGCCGGCGATATAACGGAGGCCGAGGACGTGCCCGTCGGTGGCCGGGTCGGTCCGGAGGCGCTCGCTCCAGACGGCCTGGTAGGCGTCGGCCTGGGGGTTCGGCACGTCGACCTCGGGGGCCGCGACGTCGGTGCCGTCGGGCGCGGTCGCGCTGTCGACGGGCGTCGCGCTGTCCTCCGCCCCGGTCGCGTCGGGCGCGTCGGGCGCGTCGGGCGCGTCGGCGTCGCCGGTCGCGCGCGTGTCGTCGCCGGTCGCGGCGCCGTCGGAGCCGCAGGCGGCGAGGCACAGCGCGGTCAGGCTCGGGACCAGGAGGAGTGGCAGGAGGCGCGGGGCGGTCGACATGGCGGCGTGGCCTACGGCGTCTGCGGGCGAAAGGCAAGCGCGTGGATCGGCTCGGCCCGGCCGACGATCGGGCCGTCGCGACAGCCTGTGACGCTGGTTCGGGGCAATGGGGACAAAAATAGCACGTTTCTCGTTGACCCCGCCGCGGGCTTCGGGTCTTCTCGGGCTGCGAGGGTCGGATGGGCCGGCCTTCGCCGGTGGCGGACGAGGGGCGGAGGGCGAGCGATGAAGGCACTGTGGCTGGGGTTGGTGGCGGTGGCAGGGGCGGGGTGCGATGCCGGTGGGGAGTCGGGTGACGGGGCGCCGGCGGCGCCGAGCGCGGCCTTCCAGCTGGCGCTGGCGCGACCCGGGGCCGAGCGGGTCGAGAGCCGCTGGGGTCTCGATCGCCAGGCGCTCGCGCTCGACGTGGGCCGTCCGACGCTGACCCGGCCGGGCGTCGCGGTGCACACGCCGCCGGTCATCGCCGGCGACAACGCGACCTGCGAGAGCGCGGCGCGCCTCGATGATCGCGGCCTCGTCGGCATGACCTTCGGCGGCGGCGAGACGCCGGCCGGCTGCTTCGATCACGGCTTCGTCGGCCAGCTCGCGCGCTACTACGCGGTGACGGTCGGCGCGCACGAGGTCGCCACCGTGCGCCTCGACCAGGCCGGCCAGGCCGACGGCTGGGCCTGGATGGAGGCGGCCGCGGGCTGCGGCGATCTGGGCGCGGCCTGCGGCGGCGGCTGGGCCTCGGTGACGGGCGGCGTGGCCATCCAGAACGACGGCGACGCGCCGGTCGATCGCATCGTCGCGGTCATGGCCAGCGAGGTCGTGGCCGACCGCGGCTACGCGCTGACGCTCGAGCGCGCCCCGCTCGCGCCCAACGCCACCTGCGCCGGCGCGCTGCCGCTCGACCCGAGCGTCGAGCACACGCTGGCCGAGGGCGGCCTCGCCCCGAACAACCTCGGCCTCACCGGCACCCTCTACTTCACGGTGGCCATCCCGGCCCACACCCGCGCCAGCGCGAGCCTCGACTTCGGCGACGGCGACCTGCAGGCGCTCGCGCTCTACATGGGGACGGGCTGCCTCGAGAACGAGTCGCGCTTCATGCCCGAGCTCGCCAACGCAAGCGACCAGCCGCTGCTCGCGACCGTGCTCGTCGCGCAGGGCTGCGGCTCGAGCGACGCGCCCTTCCGCATCGACGTCGACTTCGCGCCGCTGGCCGCCGCGTCCTCGTGCGAGTCGCCGGCCGCCCTCGCGGTCGGAGACACCCTCAGCCTCGACCTCGAGCAGGGCGGGAACGGCCCGGCCTCCTGCGGCTGTCTGCTCCCGACGCGCGCCGAGTTCTTGACCGTCACCGTGCCCGCCGGCGCGACCGTCGACGTCAGCGCCACCGTGGCCGGCGACGGCAGCCAGGGCTCGGCCAGCATGGTGTCGCTCGACAGCGCCTGCACCTCGGAGTGCGGCTTCGACTTCGTCTTCGGCTCGGGCGGCGTGGCGACGCTGACCCTCACCAACGACGACGCCTCGGCGCCGCTCGAGAAGACGGTCCTGGTCGTCGGCCAGCCGGGCTGGGTCGAGGGCTTCACCGTCGCGCCCGTCGCCACGCTCTCGGCGGTGGTCCGCGAGTGACGGACGCGCCGGAGCCGCCGGAGAAAGGGGACGGTTTGGACACTTCCTGCTTGACCGCACCGCCCGCGCCGCGCTCGTATCGGCGCGTGGCCCGCCGTCCCAAGCCGTCCCCCGCGCCTCCGCCCCCGACTCCGGAGGCCGACGCCGCCGGCCAGGACATCGACCAGCGCGAGCTCGAGCGCCGCCTCGTCCACGCGCTGGCGCGCCTGGTCGGCCGCTTCGCCGGCGCTTTCTCGCTGCCGATGGGCGAGGTCGTCGACCTGGTGCAGAGCGCGCAGCTCCAGGTGCTGCGCGAGCGCGGCCTGACGCTCGGCGAGATCGGCCGCCGCCTCGACGTCTCCGAGCGTCACGCCAAGCGCCTCCTGAAGCAGCTGCGCGAGAGCTTCCTCGACACCGAGAAGAGCTACGACCTGCCGGTCCGCATCGAGTTCATGCTGTGGGCCCAGCCCATGTCGCGCGCGCGCCTGAAGCAGGTGCTGCGCGACGAGCCGGCCGCCATCGACGGCGCGCTCGAGCGCCTGGTGAGCGAGGGCCGCATCGTCGAGTCGGGCGAGCGCACGCCGCTCATGCGCCCGACAGCCGCGGTGCAGAGCCTGGTCCGCGACACCTGGCTCATGCGCATCGGCGCGCTCAACAGCTTCCTCGCCAACCTCGGCGACGCCATCTACGGCCGCTTCCTCAGCGCCTCGCCGCGCTCGTTCGCGCGCACCCTGAACTTCCTCGTGCGACCCGAGGACGAGCCGCTGCTCCAGCGCTTCTTCGAGGAGTCGCTCGTGCCCTTCGCGACGCGCCTCGACGAGGCCGGGCACGCCGCGGCCGCGCCCGCTGAGTCGTTCCGCATGTCGGTGTGCTGGTCCCCCTATGAATGGATGACGCGCTCGGTGGAGGCCGCCGAAGCGCTGGCCGCCGAAGCTCCGGCCGATGCCGCCGGCGACGCGCCCCCGGAGGAGTCATGAAGCTCGCAGCCCCCTTCTCGCGCGCCGTCTCGGCGGCGCTGGCGCTCGCTCTCGGCGCCTGCCTCAGCGACCAGACCCCGCCGCTCCGCTGCGGCGACGGCCAGGCCTTCGCGTACGCCGGCGCCGACTACTGCATGTTCGCCGCGCCCATCATCATCGAGGGCTTCGACTGCCCGCCGTCGGCGCCGTTCATGTTCCAGTCGCCCGACGAGGGCGTCGTCGTGTGCAGCCCCTCCGAGACGCCGCCGACCGGCGGCTGGGACGGCCTGGCCCACGCCTGGAAGACGAGCGAGCACCCGGGCGCCGACGCCGGCGACGCGACGAGCCCGGACGCCGACGCGACGCCCGCGCCGAAGACCGCCTGCGACCTGGCACTCGACCTCCAGGTGGGCGCGGCCGTGCCGCAGGCCGGCGACGGCCGCACCGTGGCCAAGCGCTGCGACGAGGCCTGGTGGCGCAGTGCGCGGCCGGTCCCTACGCGGTCGACTGCGCCTTCGGCGACGCGCGCGCGGTGCCCATCGCCAGCGCGGCGTGCCCGTCGCGCCACGCTCGGCTGGGCGAGGACTGCGTGGCCGGGCTCGGGGCCGACGCCTGCGCCGACGGCCTCTACTGCGCTCCCGGGACCGGTCAGTGCGCGGCGCTGCCGGCGCTCTGCGACGGCTCGGCCTGCCTCGGCGACGGCGACTGCAGCGGCGCCTGCGCCGGCGGCTCGAGCCTCGCCGGCACGCTCGGCCTGTGCCTCGCGGCGCCAGCCGCGGCCGAGTGCTGGGAGGCCGCCGACTGCCCGAGCGGCTGGAGCTGCGACGGCGCCGTGCGCGGCTGCGCGCCGTGCACGTCGTGCAGCACGCCGTCGACGGCCGGCGTCTGCCGACCGCCGCTGGCCACCGCCCTCGGCGTCATCGCCGCTCCGGGCGCGGCCGCGGCCGTGTGGTACGTCGGCGAGGGCTACGCGCTCGTCGGCTGCCCGGCCTTCGCGCTCGAGCAGCGCGACGAGGTCACCGGCCTGTGGTCGTCCATCGGCGGCGACTCGGCGTGCTCGTGCCCGGTCTCGCCGCCCTTCGGCGCCGCGCTGACGTTCGCGCCGGTGGCGGTGACGCCCGCGGTCGGCTTCGACTACGCCTGGGTGCGCGCCCGCGGCAGCTATTGGGGCGGCTGCACCGGCAGCGGCACCGACAGCTGCAGCGGCAGCCCGACCGAGCTCGATGTCAGAGCCGGTGATGGTCCGGCCGTAGGCGATGCTCAGGCCTGCCACGCGCGCCACTGGCGATAGGTGTCGGCGGCGTGGCGCATGGCCGCGACGCGGCCGTGCTCGTCGAAGCGCCAGATGTGCGGCTCGCAGGCCTCGACGAAGGTCTTGCCGCTGCGCTTGACGACGCACTCGAGCGAGCACAGCGCGACCACCCACGGGCCGTCGCCCATCAGCGCCAGCGGCTCGAAGCGCTTGAACTCGAGCTCGGCCGCGAGCGCGCCGAAGAAGCGCACGACCGCGTCCCGCCCGCGCCCCGACTGGTGCCACGGCAAGTCGTAGTCGGGCGCCGCGAACTCCCAGTCGACGTCGGGGCTCAGGCGCTCGAGGATGGCGGGGACGTCGCCGCGCCCGAAGGCGGCGTAGATCTCCTGGATGATGGCGAGGTGCTGGGCGGTGTCGGACATGGGCGCTCCAGGTGTGGCGGGGTGGCCTCGCGTCGTGCGAGGCGTCCCGAGGTCTACGTCGGAGGCGCGCGACCGGACCATGGGCACAATGGCCTATCGGGCCTCGGACCCGCATGGTAAAAGGGCCGCATGCCATCGGTCCGCCTCGCCGAGGTCCTCGGAGCGCTGTCCTTCGGCTGCGACCTGGCCAACGGCTACCCGCAGGGGAAGGTGCTCCGCACCGCCATCGTCGCGGTCGAGCTCGGGCGCGCCGCCGGCCTGCCGACGGTCGCCGTGCGCGACGCCTTCTATACGACCATCCTGCGCTTCCTCGGCTGCACCGGCTTCGCCCACGAGGAGGCCCACCTGTACGGCGCCGGCGACGACATCAGCGTGCGCCGCACCATGGGCTTCATCGACGGCGCGGACCTCGTCGGCACGCTGCGCCAGGTGGCCGGGCATCGCGCCCGACGCGCCGCTCCTCGCCCGCGCTCGCGCCGTGGCGCGTCTCGTCGGCGACAGCTCGGCGGTCGAGCGCCACGCCCGCGCGCAGTGCGACGCGTCGATCCGCCTGGCGCAGATCGTCGGCGTGAGCGCGGCCGTCGTCGCGGCGCTCGGCGACGTGTGCGAGCGCTGGGACGGCAAGGGCGCCCCCGACAAGGACCAGGGCGAGGCGCTGGCCCTGCCGACGCGCCTCTTCCAGGTGGCCGACATCGCCGAGCTGGCGCACGCGCGCGGCGGCCGCGACGGGCTCCGGAAGGTCATCGCCCAGCGCGCCGGCACGCAGCTCGACCCGACGCTCGCGGCCGCGCTGCTGGCCGACGCCGACCGCTTCGCTGCGCGCCTCGAGACGTCGTCCGTGTGGGACGCGTTCCTCGACGCCGAGCCCGACCCGACGGCGCTCTCCAACGACGAACAAATCGACGACGTCGCGCGTGCCCTCGGCCTCTTCGTCGACCTGAAGTCGGTCTGCACGCTGGGCCACCTCGAGCGGCGTCGCCGACCTCGTGCGAGCCGCCGCGCCCGCGCTCGGCCTGGACGCCGACGAGGCGCGCGACGCGACCCGCGCGGCCTACCTCCACGACGTCGGCCGGCTGTCCGTGCCCAACGCCATCTGGGATCACCCGGGCCCGCTCGGCCCGATGGAGTGGGAGCGCGTGCGGCTCCACAGCTACACCACCGAGCGCATCCTCTGGCAGTCGCCGCACCTCCGCCCGGCCGCGCGCATCGCCGCCCTGGCCCACGAGCGCCTGGACGGCGGCGGCTACCACAAGGGCGTGCCGGCCAGCATGCTGCCGCGCGGCGCGCGCCTCCTGGCCGCGGCCGACGCCGTCCGCGCCATGGGCGAGCCGCGCGCCTACCGGCCGGCGCTGCCGCTGGCGAGCATCGCGCGCGAGGCCCGGGCCGACGTCGTGGCCGGCCGCCTCGACGCCGACGCCGTCGACGCCGTGCTGGCCGCGCTGGGCCACCGCGACGCGCGGGCGCGCGCCCGGCCGGACGGCCTCAGCGACCGCGAGGTCGAGGTGCTCCGGCTCGTGGCGCGCGGCAAGACCAACAAGGAGATCGGCAGCCTGCTCGGCATCTCGGCGCGCACGATCCAGAACCACGTGGCCCACGTGTACGACAAGATCGGCGTCTACAGCCGGGCGGGCGCCGCGCTCTACGCCATCGAGCGCGGCCTCTTTCACTGACTCACGTCAGTCTCGTGGCTCACTTCGGTGAGCGGAGCGCCGCATGGCGCGCAGCGAACCATGCACGGCCCCCGAGCGCAGGCCGCCCCGGCTTCTGGACGGAGGCTCGCGCGAAGAGCGCGAGCCGCAGGAAGAAGTCGGATGAGGGCGGCCGGAGCGAGGCCATCCGATCGTCTCAATGCGGCGCGTACGGGTCGTCGCTGTCGCCGCCGTCGGGCTTGGGCTTGGGCTTGGGCTTGTTGGCGCCGGTCGCGTACGGGTCGTCCTTGGTCTCGTCGACCTTCTCGATCTTGTACGGGTCGGGCTTGGTCTCGGGGACCTTCTCGATGACCGGCTTGTCGACCGGCTTCTCGCCGACGACGGGCTTGTCGACCGGCTTCTCGCCGACGACGGGCTTGTCGACCGGCTTCTCGCCGACGACGGGCTTGTCGACCGGCTTCTCGCCGACGACGGGCTTGTCGACCGGCTTGTCGCTCACGGGCGGCTTCATCGGGTCGAGCGCGACCAGCGTGGTGCTGATGGTGTCGTCCTTGTCGAACTCGATGCCGCGGCTGTAGTCGCGGTAGCCTTCCTTCTTGAAGGTGGCGTGCTCGCTGGGCGCGCCCTTGTGGCGGCGGATCATGGTCGGCGTGGTGCCGATGACCTGCCCGGCCTCGTTGACGACGTCGGCGCCCGACGGCTCGGTGGACAGCATGACGACCACGTCGGTGAGGTTGAACTCCTCGATCTGCTGGATCTTTCCGACGTCGTCCATGGCCGTGAAGTCGTAGTAGCTCTTGTCCAGCGGCGACAGGCTGGCGTAGAGCGCGCCGGCCGAGCCGAGCAGCACGATGGCGGTGCCCATCACGACGAGCGGCCAGCGGCGCCGCTTCGCGGGCAGCTCGTGGCCGACCATCGTGTCGGACTTGTGCATCGTCTGGCCACCGCCCATCCCGAGGTCGGTATCGAGCGAGGTGACCGAGAGCGTCTGGATCTCGATGCCGGCGGCCTCGGCGTCGGCGCGCGTCACCACCGTGCGGAAGAGCGGCGGCAATTCGGCAAGGATCTTTTCGATCTCGCGGATGAGCGCCTCGGAGGTCTGCGGGCGCTCCTCGGGCTGCTTGGCCAAGAGCTTCATGACGAAGCGCTCGACGGACTCGGGGATGACCAGGTCGGGGCGGGCCAGGCCGAAGGGCGGCGGCGGCTCGGAGATGTGCTTGATGAGGATGCCGAGCGGGTTGTCGGCGTTGAACGGCACCTTGCCGGTGAGCAGCTCGAAGAGGATGACGCCGAGCGCGTAGATGTCGGAGCGCGCGTCGATGTCGCCGCCTCGCGACTGCTCGGGCGACATGTACTTGGGCGTGCCGAAGATGGA
This sequence comes from Myxococcota bacterium, assembly GCA_046351155.1. Taxonomy (GTDB): domain Bacteria; phylum Myxococcota_A; class UBA9042; order PHBI01; family PHBI01; genus JAXLYZ01. The sequence goes on along the minus strand of JAXLYZ010000031.1, from coordinate 91,480 downwards.
GCCGGCCTTGGTCAGCGTCTTCTGCTGGCCGTCGCCCTCGGCGACCTTGGCCACGCCGAAGTCAAGGACCTTGACGAAGTCGCCGTCCTCGCCGACCGCCGACAGGAAGATGTTGTCGGGCTTCAGGTCGCGGTGGACGATGCCCTTCGAGTGCGCTTCGCGCAGCGACTTGGCGGTCTGCTCGATGACGCGCAGCGCGCGCTTGCACGAGAGCTGGCGCTCCTCGGAGAGCACCTTCGCCAGCGGCTTGCCCTCGAGCAGCTCCATGGCGATGTAGAGCAGGCCGTCGTGCGTCTCGCCGAAGTCGAAGATCTGGATCGTGTTCGGGTGCTTCAGCTTCGAGACCGCCAGGGCCTCGAGGTGGAAGCGGCGCAGCACCGTCTCGTTCTCGGTGAGCTCGCGCAGCAAGACCTTGATGGCCACGTCGCGGTTCATGCCGAGCTGCTTGGCCCGGTACACCGCGCCCATGCCGCCGGCGCCGATCTTCGAGACGATCTCGAAGCGGTCGTTGATGATGGTCCCGAGCAGCGGGTCGCCGCGGTTCTCGATGCCGGTCGACTCGTCGTGCGCCGCGATCTTGCGCTTGATGCGGTCCTCGAGGTCCTCCTCGTCGTCCGCGCCGGGGTTGGTGGTCCGCTCGGACGGCTTCATCACCGAGGCATAGGTCGCCGCGTTCGTGTCGCCGCCCAGGTGCTGGCGGGTCGGGTTGTCGTTGTCGAAGTCGTCATCGGGCTCTTGCATCGTCGGCCTCCGGCGGTGGAGCGCGGGTCGTCACTATAGGCGATCCGAGGCATTGACGCATGAAACGCGGCTTGGATCTACCTTCGTCGAGCCCCTCGAACCAAGCCCTGGCGCGCTCGCGGCAGGTTGCATCCGGCTCGGGCCCGCGACCGGGCGGGTTGATTCGGCGCGTCAATCACGCATAACCTCGCCGGTCGTGGGTCGGATTTCCAGATTGAGCCCTCGCGGCTCGAGCGCCATCCGCGGCGCGATCGTCGCCTTCGCGGCGGCTGCGCTCGCGGCCTGCGGCGGCAACGGCGGCGCCTCGGTGAGCTGCGACGACGCGCCGTGCTGCGGCCCGCGCTGCGGCGAGACGCCGCCCGTCGAGCTCGGCGATCTCGGCCGCTTCACCCACCTGGCGCCGCTGTCCGACGGGCGCCTGGCGATCGCCACCTACGACGCCACCAAGAAGAACATGATCGTCATCGTCGAGCGCCCCGACGGCACCGAGCGCACCGTCCACGTCGTGGACGGCTGGCGCCCGAGCACCGACGCGCTGGGCGATCGCCTGGTCGACGTCGACGCCGGCCGCTGGGCGACGCTGGCCGTGGGCGCCGACGACGCCATCCACGTGGCCTGGTTCGACGCCGACGAGGGCGAGCTGCACTACGCCAGGGGCGACGCCGACGCCGGGTTCGCCAGCGTCGAGGTGGTCGACGGCGACGGCCCGGCCACGCGCGGCACGCACGCCAGCCTGGCCCTCGACGACGCCGGCCTGCCGCACATCGCCTACCGCGACGAGACGCGGAAGAACCTGCGCTACGCCCGCCGCGACGCGCGCGGCGCCTGGCAGACGCGCGCCATCGACGGCTGCGCCGGCGAGCCGGGCTGCCCGGTGGCGGGCAGCGAGGACTTCGGCGAGTGGGCCGCGCTGGCCTTCGTGCCGGCGGTCGGCGGCGGCGTGGCGCCGCGCATCGCCTTCTACGACCGCTTCCGCGGCGACCTCAAGATGGCCGCCCAGGCCGGCGACGGCAGCTGGGTGACCTCGACCCTCGATGGCCGCGACCCGGTCACGTTCGCCGACCAGGGCGACGTCGGCCGCTTCGCCAGCGTCGCGTCGACGCCCACGCGCCAGCTCGGCATCGCCTACTTCGACGTCACGCGCGGCACGCTGCGCTACCTCTCGCCCGGCGCCGGGCCGCGCACCGTCGACGACGGCCGCAGGCTCACGCGCGCCGGCGCCGCGCGCCGCGACGCCGTCGGGCAGTTCGTGCGCCTGGCCTACGACGACACCGGGCGCGCCCACTTCGTCTACGCCGACGGTTCGGTGCCCGGCCTCCGCCACGCCGTCGTGGTGGGCGAGGCGGCCGCCAACGTGACCGCCCTCGACGTCCCGGCCGGCGGCTGGATCGACTTCGTGGTGGGCGACGACGGCGGCCTGGTGGGCGCCTACGGGGCCTTCCTGCCCGACGCCGCGCCGCGCACGCGCCTCCAGCTGTTCACGGTGGCACCATGAGGCCGATGCGGCGGTGGATGGCGCTCGCGAGCGCATGCCTGGCCGGCTGCACCACCGTGCCCTGGGGCGCGGGCGGCGCGCAGGTCGTGGCCGAGGCGCGCGAGATCCGCGGCGGCCTCGTGCGCGAGCTGGGGCCGGACGGCCTGGCGCGTGCCTCCGAGCGCCTGGCGCTGGCGGTGGCCGAGCGCTGGAGCGACGCGCCGCTGCCGCTCGAGACGGTGGTCGGCGGCGCCGTCCACATCGCCTGGAACGACCTCCGCCCCGAGCCGGGGCAGCTGTCGCTGGTGCTCGCCGATGGCGGCCTCGAGGCCCACGTGCAGCTCGCCGCCAAGCCCGCCACGCTGTCGCTGTCGACGCCGGCCACCGGCAGCTGCGACCTCGCCATCGAGCTCGGGCCGGGCACCTGGGTCGCCCCGCTCGACCTCGGCGCCGACAAGCTCGGCCGCATCCAGGTGGGGCTCCGCGCCGGCGATCGCTACGACGGCACCATCGTCGCCAGCGCCGACTGCCTGCCCGACGCGGCGCTCCAGGCGCTCTTGCCCGGGGCCGTGGCGCACGCGCTGTCCGAGGCGCTGGGCGACGCGCTGACGGCCGAGCTGGTGCCGGCGCTGGGGCTCGACCTGGCGCTGGCGTGGTCGACGCCGGTGGCCGCCGACGCGCTCGGGACGGGCTTCCTGCGCGCCTCGGTGCGGGCCCGCGACGCCTCGCTCCTGTCGGTCGACAGCGACCGCCTGCTGGTCGGCTTCTCGGTCGGCTTCGAGGCCGAGCCGCACCCGTGCATGGCGCCGCTGGCGCTGCCGGCGCCCGACAGCGGCGAGCCGCCGCCGCTCCCGCGCGACCCGAGCGCGGCCGCCGGCGCCGCGCTGGCGGTGCGCCTCGACGCCCTGCAGCAGGCGCTGCAGGCGGCCTGGGTGGCCGGCATGGCCTGCGCCGATCACGCCACCACGGCGCTCGGCCTGGTCACCGCCGACGAGCTCGCGGGCGCCTGGCCGGCGCTCGGGCGCTATGCCGCCGACGCGCGCGTGCGCCTCGAGCTGTGGCCCGAGGGGCTCCCGACCATCGACCCGGGCGACGACGGCGGCCTCCGCGTCGTCACCGGTCGCGTGGTGGCCGAGGTGTGGGTCGAGGACGACGGCGCGTGGTGGCGCGCGGCCACGGCGACCGTGACGCTGGCCGTCGAGGGCGCGCTCACCGCGACGCCCGACGGCTTCCTGTGGCTCGACCCGAGCCGCGTCGAGTCGTGGCCGGCCGAGGTGCAGTCGGGGCTCGTGGCTGCGCCCGACGCCGGCGCGCTCGAGGCCGTGCTGACGCCGCTCGTCGAGGGGCTGGTGACGGCGCGGCCGCTCATGCGCCTGCCGCCGTCGGTGCGCCCGGCGCAGGCGCGCGCGCTGACGATCGGGCCCGAGCACGCCGTGCTGTGGCGTTGAGCGCAATGCGCGGCGCGGCCGTTGTTGACACGTCGCCGACCCGTCGCTAGACCCCGAGGCCTATGTCGCGTTCCGGACTCGCTTTCCTGACGACCCTCGCGCTGGCCGGCTCCGGGGTGGCCTCCGCCGCGGCCCCGACGCCGCCGCCCGGCGCGCCTCCGGTCGTCTATGCCGGCCGCCTCCAGGACGCGCAGGGCCGCCCGATCGCCGGCATCTACCCGCTGACCTTCAACCTCTACAAGGCCGAGAAGGGCGGCAAGCCGGCCTGGAGCGAGACCCACTTCGTGGCCGTCGACGACGGCGCGTACGCCGTGCCGCTGGGCGCCACGACGCCCTTGCCGAAGGGGCTGAAGCTCGACGTCGCGTGGGTCGGCGGTGCTGGCCGGCGGCAAGGAGATCGTCCGGCAGAAGCTCGTGGGCGGCGCCACCGCCGAGGCCGCGCCCGCGCCCGCGCCGCCGACCGTGGCCTGCCGCGCCGCCGGCGGCGCTGCCGCCGTCGGTGGCCAGCTGCCGCCGGCCAAGTCGGACGAGAGCCGGGTCGACGTGGCCGGCTTCGCCTACGAGGCCGAGCACGCCAAGCACGCCGACTCGGTCGGCGGCGTCACCGCGCCGACCTGAAGGCGCTGGCGCGCGCAGCAGTTGCCGCCGAAGGCCAAGATCGGCTCGGCCCAGCGCTTCACCGAGAAGGTCGGCGGCAGGGCGGTACGGCGTACAACCTCCAGTGCCCGCCGGCTACGCCGTCACCGGCATCCAAGGGACCTACGAGTCCTACGTCAACGCGATCACGCCTCATCTGCACCCCGCTCGAGTAGACCGGACGCGGTCTCGCACGGCGCGCTGGCGCGCCGCGGTTCGAGCGGCCTTCTTCGCGATCTCCGATCCCAGTGTAATACGAGCCTCGATGCGCACCGTCGTCACCGTCCTCACACTCATCGTCATGGCTCTGGTCTCGCTGGAGCTGACCGCCTGGGCGGGGCCGACGACGACCGCAAGGCCGCGGAGAAGCTGGTGAGCGACGGGCCTGCCCTGGCGCGGGCCAAGAAGTTCCGCGAGGCCATCGGCAAGTTCGAGGAGGCGCCTCAAGCTCTATCCGCACCCGGAGATCCAGCACAACCTGGCCCGCGCGCACGAGGAGCTGGGCGAGCTGCGCGAGGCCTACGACCTCTTCACGCAGGCGCTCAAGCAGGACTACACCTACGCGACCGACGCGCGCTCGCGGCTGCCGCGCATCGAGGCCGAGCTGCGCAAGTCCTACGCGCGCCTCACGGTGCGGACCACGCCGTCGCAGGTGGCGGTGGTGCTGCAGTTCCCCGACGGCACCGACGAGGCCCACGTCCAGACGCCGTTCGCGACCTGGGTGCCGGCCGGCAAGACCAAGATCACCGGCACCAACCCGAACTTCAAGACGCGCGAGGAGCAGGTCGACCTCGCCGCCGGTGAGGACCGCGACCTCCAGCTCGTGCTGCAGCCGTTGCCGCGCCAGGGCTTCCTGCTCGTGCGCGTGAACATCGCCGGCGCGACCGTGGCGCTGGCCGGCCAGCCCATCGGCAAGAGCCCGCTCGAGAGCTTCCCGTACGAGGCCGGCGTGTATCAGCTCGAGGTGCGCGCGCGCGGCTACAAGCCCGACATGCAGGAGGTCGTCATCGTTCAGGACGAGGTCGCGACCGTCAACGTGTCGCTCGAGGTCGACAAGACCGTCGGCCTGACCGAGCCCGCGCGAGCGGCGGCGTGCCGTCATGGATCGGCTGGACGCTGGTCGGCACCGGCGCGGTCGCCGGCGGCGTGGCGACCTACCTCCAGTTCGGCAAGGCCTTCCCCACCCAGAAGGACGCCAACGCGCTGCCGGTGCCGCCCGCCGGCGAGCCCCGACACCGAGTACCAGCGCCTCCACAAGAAGGCCGTCGGCTATCAGACCGCGGCCATCGTCACCGGCCTCGTGGGCGTCGCCCTGGTCGGCACCGGCGTGTTCCTGCTGCTGGCCGAGGACGGCGCGCCCGCGCCGACGGACGAGGGCCTCGCGCCCTGCTTCGTTCCGACCTTCGCGGTCGGGCCCGACGGCGGCTCGGTCGGCGCCATCCTGACCCTGAAGCGCGCCGGGTTGGACCCGCCGCCTCGCGACGGCGCCCGCCCGGCGTGACTCGGCCCCTGCGGGCTCGTTGCACCGCAGAGACGTGGTCCGTGCTCAGTGCGTCAGCTTGAGCTTGCCGCTGACCTCTTCTTGTCGACGGTGCCGTCCCAGGTGCCGCTGAATGACGAGCCGCCCTTGTCGGCCGTGCCGTGGACGCGCAGGAAGCTGTTGTCGATGCGGCCGGCGAGGTTCAACAGACCCTTGTCGTTGATCGAGCCCTTCAGGTTGATCTTGATGCGGCCGAAGGTCGCCACCGCCGAGGTCACGTTGTGGCCGGCGATGGTCACGCGCAGCGAGCCGCTCGGGGCACCGCTCAGCGCCGCGGTCCACGTGCCCGAGAGCGACTTCTCCGGGGTCGGCGTCGGCGTCGGGGTCGGGGTCGGGGTCGGCGTCGGCGTCGGCGTCGGCGTCGGCGTCGGCGTGGGGCGTCGGCGTCGGCGTGGGGGTCGGCGTCGGCGTCGGCGTCGGCGTCGGCGTGACCTCGGCCACGGTCGGGGCGCTCGGGCACTGCGAGGTCGCGGCCAGCACCTCGGCCTGGAAGGTCGGGTCGCCCGAGAGGCGGCTCATCCTCGTGGGTGTAGGTCTCGAGGTCGATGTCGTGCGCGCGATACAGCGCGATCATCGTGTTGGCCTGCTGATCGGCGCTCAGGCTCCTTGCGCAGGGCACTCGCTGGCGGTGGCCAGCGCCTTGATCTTGTCGCGCAGCGAGTCGGCGGCGGCGTCGGCCGCGGCCGCGGCATCGGCGGCCGGCTCGGCGTCGGGCGCCGCCATCGCCGCGTCGGGCGCGGGCTCGCGTCGGGCGCCGGCGCGCTGTCGGCGGCGGCCATGGCCACATCGGGCGCGGGCTCGCTGTCGGCCACGGGTGGCGCGGCGTCGGCTGGCTGCGCCGCGTCGGCGGCCGCGGCGGCATCGGCCGGAGCCGGAGCGGCGGCGTCGGCGGCGGGCACCGCCTCCGCGTCGGCCGGGCCCTCTTCCTCTCCTTGCCGCAGGCGACCAACGTCGCGACGGCGAACCACGCTGCCAGCATTCGCTTCGACATGAGACACCCCTCTCGATGCGCGCACGTATCGGTAGCACCCGAACGGCGGACGTCGGCGGCCATTCCAACCGACCGCGCGCGCCTTGGCAACCCGACCGCGGTGCGATGGGCGCCCGCGCTCGCGCGCGCGGCTACAAACGAGGCGCCGCCTGTGCTACCGATGTCCGCATGATGCGTCGGTCCCCTGCCTCGCGCACCGCTCCCTTCGCCGGCGCCGCCGCGCTAGCCCCCGCGCTCGGCCGCGCGCTCGGCGTCATCCTGGCGGTCGCCCTGGCCGTCGGGGGCTGCGCCGACGACAACCGCGCGCCCGCGCTGGGCCTCGTGCTCGACCAGCAGGTAGTGGTCGGCGACACGCTGCGCCTCATCGTGAGCGCCGAGGATCCCGACGGCGACCGCGTCAGCTTCGACGTCTCCGGCCTGCCGAAATCGGCGCAGCTCACGCCGCGCTCGAAGTCGGAGGCGGTCGTCGTGTGGAGCCCGCTCATCACCGACACCCAGCCCGGCGGCCGCCGCTACGACGTGGTGGTGAAGGCCGACGACGGCCGCGGCGGGAGCGCTCGCCAGGCCTTCGGCGTGGTCGTCTACCCGACCTTCGGCGTGCCCACCTTCAACCTGCCGGCCGGCGTCGTCTTGAACCTCGCCGAGCAGGACGACATCGCGCTCCTGGTCGAGGTGAAGGACGACGACTCGACCGACGTGACCCTCGAGATGACCGAGGGCCCCGACGGCGCCAAGCTCCAGCGCGCCGACTCCAAGACCTCGTATTTCTACTGGAAACCCGACGACCTCCAGCGCACGGTGGCGGTCCATCGCGCCATCTTCCGCGCCACCGACGAGTCGCACGCCCCGGTCTCGCACACGCTGACCATCGTGCTCCTGAACGCCGAGAAGCAGTCGGGCTGCGAGGGCACGCCGCCCACCGTCGTGCACCAGCCGCCGGCCGACCAGACCCTCGACGGCCCGCTCGTCCTGACGGCCACCGCCACCGACGCGCAGAGCCAGGTCGAGGCCATGGTGCTCCACTGGACACGCGGCGACCCGGCCGGCAACTACGCCACCCAGGCCTTCGCGCGCAGCGATCCGCAGAGCGACGACTGGAGCGCCTCGGTGGACCTCGGCGGGCTGCCCGGCGACGGCGCGCTCGTCTACTACTACCTCACCGCCAGCGACAACGACGACCCGACCGGCATCGCCTGCGACCGCGAGGGCCGCTACCCGAAGGTCGGCTTCTTCACCGCGGCGGTCTATCCCGACGGCACGCCGACCACCACCTGCGCCGACGACCTGGCCGAGCCCGACAGCGACATCGTCGCGGCCCCGACGCTCGCGGCCGGGACCTACGCCGGCCGGCGTATCTGCGGCGAGGACGTCGACTACGCCAAGGTCACTGCCCCCGGCGGCACCACCATCGCCGCCGCGGTGAGCTGGAACCCGCGCGGCGGCGACCTCGCGCTGCGCCTGGTCGACGCCGACGGCCAGACGGTCGCGGGCGCCGAGGACGCGGGCGAGGGGCGGCTCACGCTGCGCCACGATCTGGCGGCCGACGCCAGCCAGGACCTCTACATCGAGGTCACGACCGTCAATATCGGCGTGCGCATCGCCTACACGCTCGAGCTCGCGGTCGAGGAGACGCGCTGCAGCGACGACGGCGCCGAGGGCGACTCGAGCCCCGACACCGCCAAGCCCATCGCCATCGGCCAGAGCGTCGACCAGAAGATCTGCCCGGGCGACGCCGACTTCTTCGTCGTGAACGCGAGCCCCGGCGCGGCCTTCCACGCCGAGCTGACGTTCGATCACCGCTACGGCGACCTCGACCTCGAGCTGCTCGACGGCGACGGCTCGACCGTGCTCGCGCAGTCGGCCACCGAGCAGTCGATCGAGGCGCTCGACTTCGCCCCGACCGCGGCCGGTCCGCTCTACCTCCGCGTCTACGGCGTCGAGGGCGCGACCAACGGCTACGCGCTGGCGCTCAGCGCCTCGAGCGGCGTCGGCTGCACCGCCGACGGCCTCGGCCAGAACACGTCGCCGGCCACCGCGTCCACCCTCTTCGAGGGCGTCTACGAGGGCTTCGTCACGTGCGGCGATGCGCCCGACTGGTTCGTGCTCGAGGTGAACGGCGGCGAGACCGTCGACGTGCTGGCGCTGTCGCAGGCGACGCCGGTGCGGCTCGAGCTCTACGAGGACCCGAACGCGTCGGCGGTCGCCACCGGCGCGCCCGACGCCGAGGGCTACAGCGAGGTGACGTGGACGCGCGCGACGGCCGGCAAGCTCTGGTACACGACCGAGCCGGCCTCGGGCGACGCCGCCACCTACGAGCTCCTGCAGGACATCACCGACCCGGCCGGCGCCTGCCAGGACGATCGCCTCGAGCCCAACGCGGCGAGCCAGCCGGTGCCCATCGAGACCGGCGTCACGACCTGGCTCCGCCTGTGCGGCATGGCCGACAGCGACGCCTTCACCATCGACGTGCAGGCCTTCTCGACGCTGGCCGTGCTCACGGCGCACAGCGCCGGCTCGCAGTACACCGACCTCGAGGTGCTGGCGCCGACCGGCGAGAAGCTCTGGGACGCGACCGACTTCGGCGACGGCGCCTACATCGAAGAGGTGGCCGAGGTCGCCGGCAAGTACACCATCATCGTGCGGCCCTTCGACGTCGAGACCTCGCTCGGCTACGACCTGGCCGTGTTCCTCGACTGACGGCGCCATGCTGCCGCGCCTCGCCCCGCTCTTGGCCATCGCCGTCGTCGGCGCGAGCTGCGGTGACGAGACGGTCCTCTACGTCGACCCCGACGTCGCGCTCGACGGCGGCACCTCGGGGCCCGAGGCGCTGACCATCGGCTTCACCGATCCCGGCCCGCCGACGGTCTTCACCGACCTCGCGACGGTGCCCACGCTGCGCGTCATCCACGGCCTGCAGGGCGGCACCTGGACCATGCCGACCTTCCGCATCGACGGGCCGGTGCCGGCGGTGACGGTGACGTGCTCGGTGACCACCGGCGTCGAGGAGATCGGCGTCCTGTCGCGAAAGGTCGGCACCCACCTCATGGGCGACGGCCAGGTCGAGATCCCCTTCCTGCCCATCCCCATCCGGCATGCGCCGCCGCGCGTCACCGATCCCATCGACGACCTCGACGGCGTCGCCGCCAGCATCGACTGCACCGTCGAGGGCGGCGGCGGCCGCGCGCGCGCGACCTACGCCGTGACCGTGGACGTCCAATGAAGCGCTCGCCGGCAGCGGCCGTCGCGGCCGCGATCGCCGCGGTCGCCGTGGCGGGACTCGCGGCGTGCACCGACACGGTGGTCGTGCGCGTGCTGCATCGCGACAACTGCAACACCTGCCACCAGCCGCTCGACCCGACCGGCCACCCCGACGGCATCGAGGACATGCACCCGTGGCGCGCGCTGACCTGCGCCGAGTGCCACGGCGGGGCGCCGCGCGTCTGCGACGGAACCCTGGGCGGCAGCGCCGACGCGCCGACCTGCGACGGCGAGTGGCTATATGACAAAACCCTGGCGCACCCGGCCGGCGGACCCGACCTGCGCGGCATGACGCCGGCCGAGCTCGACCAGGTCGACCCCGACTGGCTGCGCTTCGTGAACCCGAGCGACGTGCGCGTGCTGGCCCAGACCTGCGGCCGCTGCCACACCAACGAGGCCGCCGCGGTGCGCCGCTCGGGGCACGCGCTGCAGACCGGCGATCTGGCGATCGCCCGCCAGCGGAGCGGCCTCCAGCCCACCGTGCAGCCGCGCTTCGGCGCGCGCTCGCAGCTCGATCTGAGCCCCGACCCGAGCGACACCTGCGCCGCGTCGGCGGTGACGCCGCTGTCGCCGCTGCCGCTCGACCCGGCCTCGAGCCTGCCGGCCAGCGCGCCGACCACCGGCAATGTGGTGGATCAATTATTGGCGAAATCCTGCATCGGCTGCCACGTCAGCGCCTTCGGCCCGAGCGCCGACGAGGTCGCGCCCGGCGCGCACCGCTCGTCGGGCTGCGCCGCCTGCCACGTGCCGTATGCCGACGATGGCCTCAGCGTGAGCGGCGATCCGTGGGTGCCGCGCGCCGTGGCCGGCCACCCGCTGCGCCACGCCATGGAGGGCGCGCCGCGCATGTCGACCTGCCTCGCCTGCCACGGCGGCGGGCCGTCGGCCGGCGCGCAGATCGGCCAGTCGTTCCAGGGCGAGCACGTCGACTGGCCGGCCGCCGGCGACGTCGCGACGCCGCCCGACGTCCACTTCCAGGCCGGCATGACCTGCATCGACTGCCACGGCGCGAGCGAGCTCCACGGCGACGGGCGCATCGGCGGCGACCACACCTGCGCGCGCACCGCCACGGCCTGCGTCGACTGCCACGGCACGAGCGCCGAGCCGGCCTCGACCGTCGGCGCGCGCCACCGCCTGTCGCGGGACGGCGCCGAGCTGGTGCTGACGACCGCCGTCGACGGGCGGCGCCTGAGCGTGCCGCAGCTCGCCGACCTGGCCGACAAGAGCGTCCACGACGCACGCCACGCCCAGCTGGCGTGCTCGACCTGCCATGCCACCTGGATGCCCAACTGCTACGGCTGCCACGTCGACGTCGATCTGGCCGGCGACTCCGGCTATTTGACAAATGCGCGCGTCACTCCCGGCGTGGTGACGAATTCGCTCATGGATGTGGCATTCGACGAGCAGATCCTGGCGTGGAATGCGCGCGGCGAGATCCAGGGAGCGATGCCGGCCGAGCGCGTCTTCGTCACGCTGCGGCTCGGCGATCAGGTGCTGCTCGACGACGTGCCGCGGGTCGGCGCCGACGGCGAGCCGGCCTTCGGCATCCGCCCCATCGACCCGCACACGACCCAGCGCACGAGCCCGTTCCAGGCCTGTTCGCGCTGCCACTCGCAGGGCTCCGCGGAGGCGCCGACCAACCTCGCGGCGCTCGACCAGAGCCATGGCCTCGGCAGCGAGCGCCACCGCCACGGCGCCTATCGGCTCGACGCCTTCGTCGACGCCGCCGGCGCGTCGCTGGTCCAGCCGGGCCACGCCGGCGTGCGCCCGCTGAGCCGCGCCGAAATCGACAAAATGCGCGCCGTGGTCGTGCCTGACGATCGCCCCGGGCCGGGAGAGTGACAAATTGGACAGCCGCGACTGGAGAGCGTGGAAGGAGCTCCTGGCCGATGTGCCGCTGCCGGCGGCGCTGGTCGACCTCGACGCCATGGCCGAGAACGCGGCGCTCCTGCTGGACCGGCTGGGGCCGCCGCCGGTCACGCTGCGCATCGCCACGAAGAGCCTGCGCTGCGTCGCCATCATCCGCCGCGCGCTGACGCTGTGCGGCGCGCGGGCCCGCGGCCTCATGACCTACTCGGCGCGCGAGACGGCGTGGCTCGCGCGCGAGCACGGCGGCGATGGCTTCGACGATTTCCTCCTGGCCTATCCGGCGGCGCGCCCCGACGAGGCGCGCGCGCTGGTCGAGGCGGCGGCGCGCCCGGGTACGCGCGTGCGCGCCATGGTCGACGACCCGGCCCACGTGGCGCTCCTGGTCGAGGCCGTCGCGGCCGCCGGTGGCGCGGTCGGGCAGGGGGGCGGCGGCCTCACGCTGTGCATCGACGTCGACGCGGCGTGGCGGCCCGTGCCGTCGAAGCACGTTCATCTGGGTGTGCGCCGCTCGCCCATCCGGACCCCCGAGGCCGCCGTCGCGCTCGCCGATCGCGCGCGCGACGCCGGCCTGGTGGTCGACGCGGTCATGGCCTACGAGGCCCAGGTCGCCGGCATGGCCGACGACAGCCGCGGTGGCAGCTGGCTCGACCCCGTGCGCCGCGCCATCCGCACGCGCTCGCAGCCGGTGGTTGCGGCGCGGCGGCGCGCGGTGGTGGCGGCGCTCGCGGCCGCCGGCCACCGCATCGAGGTCGTCAACGGCGGCGGCACCGGCAGCGTCGCCGCGACGGCCCACGACGGCAGCGTCAGCGAGGTCACCGTCGGCTCGGGCTTCCTCGCGTCCCACCTCTTCGACGGCTACCGCGGGCTGCCGCTCCGGCCGGCGGCCTTCTTCGCGCTGGCGGTGGACCGCGTGCCCGACGCCGGCTTCGTCACCTGCTTCGGGGGCGGCTATGTCGCGTCCGGGGCGACCGGCCGCGACCGATCGCCCATCGTGCACGCCCCGACCGGCTGGTCGGTTACGGGCCCGGAAGGCTGGGGCGAGGTGCAGACGCCCTTGGCCATGGCTCCCGGGACGCCTCCTCTCGCCATCGGCGACCCGGTGATTTGTCGCCACGCGAAGTCAGGTGAGGTCTTCGAGCGCTTCGAGGCGTGCTACCTTGTGTCGCACGGTCGACTCGGCGACCGGGTGCGGACTTATCGCGGCGAGGGTCGAGGTTTCGGATGAGGACGTTCGCGGTCGGCGACATCCACGGCGACATCGACGCGCTCGATCGGCTGCTCGGCAGGCTGCCGGGTCTCGAGCCGAGCGACACGCTCGTGTTCCTCGGCGACTACGTCGACCGCGGGCCTGCCTCCGCCGAAGTGGTGGCGCGCATCCGCGGGCTCCAGGCCGACCCGCCGTGCAAGGTCGTGGCGCTGCGCGGGAACCACGAGGACACGTGGGCGCGCTCGTTCGACAACCCCAACCCGACCTTCCTCTTGCATCGCGGCAACGGCTGCGCGGCGACGTGGCGCTCGTTCACCGGCCGACCGATGAACGACGACCCGACCCAGCTCTCGGACGACGAGTTCATCGAGCTGCTCGACGTGCGCCACTGGTTCCCCGAGGACATCGCGCGCTGGATGGCGGCGCTACCGACCTGGTACGAGGACGAGCACGCCATCTACGTGCACGCCGGCTTGGATGGCGACGGCGCGGCGGCCTGGGTGCACCCGTCGCTCGGGCGCGAGAAGGCGCTCATGTGGATGCGCGAGACCGACTTCTACAACGGCTACCAGGGCAAGCGCGTCATCTTCGGGCACACCCGGACGCGCGACCTGCCGCTCGATCAGAACGGCCTCGTGCAGCGCCTGGCCGATGACCCGGCCGACGTGTGGAACCGCGGCGATCTGTTCGGCATCGACACCGGCGCCGGCATGGGCGGCTTCCTGTCGGCGCTCGAGCTGCCGCGCGTGCGCGTCCACGAGTCGCGCTGAGCGCACGCGGGCGCACCGGCATCGTCAGGGGCTCAGCCCTCCACGGGGGAGATCGGCCGCTAGCTGGCGCGCGCCCTCGGCCTCGCGGGCGAGCGCGCGGCAGACGTCTTCGCGTGCTTCGCAGCGCGCGAGGTGGTCGCGCAGCCGCGGGAACGCCGTGGCGTCGAAGCCGCCATCGATGCTGCGCCAGAGGCACCAGTAGGCGTAGGCGTCGAGGCCGCTGAACGCGCCGAGGAGCCACGGCGCGTCAGCCAGCCGATCCTCCAGCACCTGCAGGTTCAGCGCGAGCTGCGCGCTGGCCACGGCGCGCACGCGCGCGTGGCTCTCGGGCTGGTCGCTGACCAGCACCGGCATGCGCACGCGCGTCACCAGCGCGTGGATGTTCGACGCGCACCACGCGAGGTCGGAGAGGACCTGCGCGTCGTCCCACTCGCTCCGCCCGAGCGGCAGGAGACCACCGTCGGGGTGGGTGCGCGCGAGCCACATCAGGATGGCGACGTTCTCGGTGAGGGCGCGGCCGTCGACCACCAGCGCCGGCACTTTGCCCTTGGGATTGACGGCCAGGAAGGCGGGCGAGCGGTGTTCTCCCCGGGCGAAGCGCACGAGGCGCGACTCGAACGGCAGACCCAGCAGCTCGAGCGCGATCATCGCCACGCGCGAGCACGCGCCGGGCGAGAAGTACAAAGCGAGGTGGCTCATCGACGATCCTCCCACGGCGACTCTGCGACCGTTCCTGGCCACGCGCAATCGTGCATCGCCGCCGGGAAGGTGGGGTGCCGGGTGCGCCGCGTACGGCTCCGGAGCCGCCCTGCGCGCGCTCAGGGCGACAAAAGTGCGCGGTCAACGGCCACCTCTGGCCCATGGCTCGCGGCGGCGCTACGTTCCGCCCCAGCCACCTCGCGCGGCCGGCGAAGGAAGACGCCGTGTCTCGCGCGTTTCGATGTCGAGCGCACGCGGCGCTGGGGGCCGCGGCGCCCGCGCTGTGCTCTGCCTTCGGACCGGAGAGGTATCCATGCGTGCACTCGTGCGAGTCGTCTCGTCCTTCGGCGCTCCCTCGCGACATCCCGCGCGCCCTCGCTGGCGGCCGCTCGCGCTGGCCTGGCTCACGCTGGTCGTGGCCGCGTGCGACGCCGGCTCGGCGGTCGAGGAGCCGACGCCACAGCTCGCGACGGTGGAGGCGGCGCTGGTCGGCCCCCCGAGCATCCACGATCAGTGCAAGGCCGTGGTCACCTGCATCAACAACCTGTGCGTGACGCTCGGCACGAAGCCCAACGGCACGCCGTGCGACGACGCCGAGGCCTGCAGCTACGGCGACGCGTGCCACGCCGGCCTGTGCACCGGCACCGCCTACAGCTGCGCCGGCGACGCGTGCCGGACCTCGACCTGCGATGGCGCGGGCGGCTGCGACGTGGTCGCGCGGCCCGACGGCAGCGACTGCGGCGCGAGCTGCGGCGCCGACTGCTACTGCGGGCAGTGCCTGTCGGGCGCGTGCGGCGCGGTCGAGGTGGCCGGCGCGGCCAGCGGGTCGGGCAGCGTGTTCCCGGTCGACCTCGAGGTGCAGGCCGGCGCGCTCTACGCCTCGAACGACGTCTTCGACGCCGACGGCTTCCGCGGCACGGTGTCGATCGTGAGGGTCGTCGACGGCGTCGCGACCGAGCTCGCGACCGACCTCGGGCCGCTGACGTCGTCGGCCATCGACGGCTCGAACCTCTACTGGTCCGAGGTCGATCGCATCGCCAGGATCCCGCTCGCGGGCGGCCCGACCACGGTGCTGGTACCGCCGGGCACGGTGCCGGCGGAGGTGGAGCTGGCCGACTACATCGCCGTCGACGCGGGCCACATCTACTTCACGAGCTCGTCGCTCGGCAGCATCTCGAGCGTGACGCTCGACGGCGCCGACCTCACGACGCTGGCCGTCGTGGGCTGGCCCGGCGATCTCCGCAGCGACGGCTCCGACCTCTTCTGGCTCGACGAGCCCGCTGGCCTGGTGATGCGCATGCCGGTCGGCGGCGGCACGCCGACGGCGATCTTCGCCGGGCCGGCCGGTCCCTGGGCCATCGCTCTCGACGCCGGCCACGTCTATTGGACGAACCCGCTCGAGGGCACCGTGATGCGCGTGGGCAAGGACGGGAGCGGCGCCCAGACGCTCGCCAGCGGGCAGGCCCAGCCGTCGTCGATCACGGTGACGGCGACCACCGTCTACTGGAGCGACTACGCCGGCAACGACTCGCGCGTCTTCAAGGTGCCGTCCGCCGGCGGCGCGGTGGTGTCGATCCCATCGCCGACGGTCGACCAGGGCATCGTCGGGCTGACCCACGACAGCGCCTGCGTCTTCTGGTCGTCGTACGGCGGCGAGCTGCATCGCGCGCCGCAGTGAGCATCGGCGCGCCGCGCGGGCCTACTCGAGGTGGGTCCGCGCGCGGAGCCAGGTGGCGATGTCCTCGAGCGTCTGCGGATCGAAGGTCTCCTCGATCATGCCGTACTCCTCGGGGATGCCCTTGTCGGCGTGCTGGAAGAGGTGGTTCAGGCCGGGCACCTCGCGCGCCGTCACGTCGGCGTTCTTGGCTTCCTTCAGCGCCGCGACGACGGCCGGCAGCTGCGAGGCCGGCGGCACCTGCGTGTCCTTCGCGCCCATGAGCACGAGCACCGGCACCGTGACCTCGCGCCACGCTTCGCGCGGGTCGGTCCTGAAGTAGCCGAGCGTCCACGGGTTGGTGACCTCGACCATCTTGGCGTCGACGGCCTTGTCGAGATCGGGCCCGCTCGGCGCCGGCTGTCCGTTCAGCTCGTAGGTCCCGCGGATGGCCTCGGCGGCGGCCGTGCGCAGCTCGGCCGGGTCGCCCTTCAGCATGACGGCGCCGATCTTCTTCTGGATGTCCATGACCTTGGCGATGACCTCGGGCGGCGCGCCGCGCGCGCTGAGGTCGGCCTGCATCTGCAGCTGCACCAGCTCGGAGCCGGGCATGGCGGTGCCGGCCAGCGACACGATGAAGGCGACCTTCTTCGTGCGCGCGGCCACGATGGGGGCGATGGCGCCGCCGATGCTGTGGCCGAGGAGGCCCACGCGCTTCGGGTCGATCTCGGGCTGCGCCAGGAGGAGCTCGAAGGCCGCGCGCGCATCGCCGATGTCGGTCTCGAGCGAGCCGAGCGCACCCTGGCTCTTGCCGGTGGCGCGGTCGTCGACGCGCAGCACGGCGAGGCCGGCGCGCGTCAGGCGATCGGCGATGAGCCGGAAGGGGCGATGTCCGAAGATGGTCTCGTCGCGATCCTGCTGGCCCGAGCCGCTGATGAGCAGCACCGCCGGGAACGGGCCGGCGCCCTTGGGCAGGGTCAGCGTGCCGGCGAGCTTGCCGCCCTCGGGGGCGTCGATCACGACCTCGCGCTGGTCGTACGGGTAGGGCGGCGCGGGGGTCTGCGGCCGCGCCACGGTCGGGTGCGGGGCCTCGCCGTCGGCCAGGCGCTGGGCCTTGGTGTAGAAGGCCTGGCCGGCCACGGTGAGGCTGCCGCTGGCCTCGCGGGCGTCGGCCGCGCGCGTGAGCGCGAAGGTCTGGGGCGGCCCTGCGGAAGCGTCAGCGTGAAGGCGAGCCGCTCGGGCTCGAGCGCCACGTCGGTCAGCGGCAACCCGGTCGCCTCGGTGCCCATGACGTCAGCGCTGGCGTGCCAGGCGCCGGACTCCTGCGTGAAGCGGATGAGCAGCGTCGAGACGCCGCCCGGGGTGACGACCGAGCAGGCCCAGCTCTCGCTCGCGGTCGGCGCCGGAGGAGCATCGGCGGTCGCGCCGGTGGTCGCATCGGGGGCGGGCGCGGCGGCGTCGGGTGCCGCGGCCGGCGAAGCGTCGGGTGTCGCGGGCGGCGACGCGGTCGCGGTGGGTGACGCGGCGGCGTCGGGCGGGGCGGACGCGCGGCCACAGCCGACGACGGCGGTGCCGGAGGCGAGGAGCAGGCAGGCCAGGCGAGAGATTGTCATATCGCTTCTCCGAAGCGTGCGCTCAGACGCCGTGATCGGCCAGCAGGCGCAAGAGTCGCGCGCCGACCAGATCGCCGCCCCATTTTGTCAAATGGATGCGATCGGCCATGCGGTACGAGATGCGCTTGCCGAGGTCGTCGACGCCGAAGTGCAGCCAGTCGCCGTTCTTGTCCGACGACAGCGGGAACATGTCGACCCAGTGGACGCGTGGCAGGTCGGCGGACACCCGGCTCTGCACCTGGCGCACGCGTTCGACGGCGTTTCGGGCCAGGTCCCAGCCGCGGTTGGTGGGCGAGAGGTAGAACACCTCGCGGCCGTCGGCGGCGAGCAGCTGCATGAAGGCGCGCACGCGCGCCTCGTAGGCGACGCGCCAGCCCTCGAGGTCCTTGAAGCGGATGCGCCGCTTGAGGCGCGGCCAGGTGATGCGCTGCACGTCATTGGCGCCGATCATGGCCACCACCACGTCGGGGTGGGTGTCGTCGATGACGCGCTTGGCCTCGCGGAACCAGTCGAAGAACTCGGGGCAGGCGAGCCCGGACGCCGGCTTGGCGCGCAGGAACACCTGATAGCCGCGCGCCTCGAGGCCGAGCACCACGCGCGACCCGAGCCAGCCGAAGAAGTTCGAGTCGCCGATGAGCAAGACGCGCGTCGGGCGCGGGGTGTCGAGCGAGGCGCACGGGTAGCCCTCGTCGGTCGTGCGCGCGGACGCCGGCCGGGCGAGCGCGAGGCCCGCGAGCAGGGGCACGGAGAGGGCGAGCACCAACGCGCGCATCGGCGCATCATGCCTGAGGCCCTACCGGCCGCAAGGTTTCCGGGCGCGGCCGGCGCCGCAGGGCTCAGCGAGCGGCGCCAGCGGCCGCGATCGAGCGGAGCCGCACGCTTCCCCGCGGCGCGGGGCGAGCCTATCCTCGGCGCGTGACCTCGATCTCCCCGACGCCGTCCGCGCCCTCGCACGAGGCCCGCTGGTGGCACGCGCTCGACGACGGCCGCATCCAGTGCGACCTGTGCCCGCGCAACTGCCGCCTCAACGACGGGCAGCGCGCCTTCTGCTTCGTGCGCGCGCGCGAGGGCGACAAGCTGGTCCTGACGACCTACGGCAAGAGCACCGGCTTCTGCATCGACCCGATCGAGAAGAAGCCGCTCTCGCACTTCCTGCCGGGCACGCCGGTCCTGTCGTTCGGCACCGCCGGCTGCAACCTCGGGTGCAAGTTCTGCCAGAACTGGGACATCTCGAAGTCGCGCGAGATCGAGCGCCTGTCCGACACGGCCACGCCGCGCGGCATCGCCCAGGCCGCCCTCGACACCGGCTGCCGCAGCGTGGCGTTCACCTATAATGATCCGGTCATCTGGGCCGAGTACGCCATCGACACCGCCCTGGCTTGCCGCGCGGTCGGCGTGAAGACGGTCGCGGTCACCGCCGGCTACATCACCGAGCAGGCCCGCCCCGAGTTCTACGCCGCCATGGACGCGGCCAACGTCGACCTCAAGGCCTTCAGCGAGGGCTTCTACAAGAAGCTGTGCTTCGCCGAGCTCCAGCCGGTGCTCGAGACGCTGGCCTGGATCCACGCCGAGACCAAGGTCTGGCTCGAGGTCACGACGCTGCTCATCCCCGGCCACAACGACAGCGAGGCCGAGCTCCACCAGCTCGCCCAGTGGTACGCCGAGCACCTCGGCCCCGACGTGCCGCTCCACTTCACCGCCTTCCACCCCGACTTCAAGCTCATGGACGCATCGCCGACGCCGCCCGCGACGCTCGAGCGGGCGCGCCGCATCGCCAAGAGCTACGGCCTCCGCTACGTCTACACCGGCAACGTCCACGACATCGACGGCGGCACGACGCGCTGCCCGAGCTGCCAGCACACGCTCATCGCGCGCGACTGGCACGAGATCCTGACGTGGGATCTGGTCGCCGCCAACGCCGCCAGCGGCGCGGCCGCGGGGCCGGGCCAGTGCCCGAAGTGCGGCACCGCCATCGCCGGTGTCTTCGAGGCCAAGCCCGGCGCGTGGGGCGCTCGACGCGCGCGCGTTCGCATGCGCTAGCGACCGTGCTATGGCTCCTCCGTTCCGGCCACGGAGGTGTGCATGGCTCGTCTGTTCTCGATGGTTGGGGCCTCGCTCGGGGCTGTCACGTTCGTCGCCCTCGGCGTCGCGGCCTGCGGCTCGAAGGCCCCGGCCCCGACGCGGCCGCGCCGACCGCCGCCAGCCCGACCCCGGATGCGGCGGTGACGCCCGCGCCCGACGCGGCGCAAGCGCCCACGCCCGACGCCGAGGCGCTCGCGCCCGATGCGGCCGCGCCGGCCGCGGATGCGGTCGCGCCCGCGCCGACGCGGTCGAGCCGAGCGCCGACGCCACGGCGGTGGCGCCGACCTACTACCTCGGGCGCCTGTCGCTGCCGAGCGGCATCCCGCTCAAGGTGATGCTCACGGTGACCGGCCCGACGGCGGCGACGCTCTCGGTCCCGGCGCAGGGCATGAAGGACGCGGCGCTCACCGAGGTGAGCGTGTCGGAGACCGGCATCGCCTTCTCGTTCCTGCCGCCGGGCGCGCCGCCCGCGGCCGTCAGCAAGTTCAGCGCGACGCGCGCCGCCGGGGCCGAGCTCTACGAGGGCAAGCTCACCGCCTCGGGCGCCGAGATCCCGGTGCGCTTCTGGCCCATCCCCGGCCCCGAGGCGATGGTCGCCAAGCGGCCGCAGACGCCGTCGCCGCCCTTTCCGTACAAGACGGAAGAGGTGCGCATCCCGGTCGACGGCGCCGAGCTCGGCTGCACGCTGAGCCTGCCGAACGCCAACGGCGCGGTGCCGCTGGTGGTCTTCCTGACCGGCTCGGGCGTGCAGGACCGCGACGAGACCATCTTCGACCACAAGCCGTTCCTCGTGCTCGGCGACGCGCTGGCTCGGGCGGGCGTCGCGTCGCTGCGCTGCGACGATCGCGGCGCGGGCACCTCGTCGGGCGACCCGACCTCGGTCGACGCGGCGGTGTTCGCGGCCGACGCCGAGGCCATGCTGAAGGCGGTGCGCGGGCGGATCGAGATCGACCCGGCCAAGGTCGGCCTGCTCGGGCACTCGGAGGGCGGCATGACCGCGGCCGCGGTCGCGGCCAAGGCGGCCAACAAGGTGGCCTTCGTGGTGACGGTGTCGGGGCCGGCGCTCACCGGGCGCGAGATCCTCGTGCGCCAGAACGCCGACATGATCATGTCGCAGGGCGTGAAGAAGGACGCCGCCGAGGCGCTCACCAAGGCGGTCGACGACTTCTTCGGCGCCATCGCCGGAGGCAAGGACCAGGCCTCGATCGACGCTGCCACCAAGGCGCTGGCCGAGCTGGTGTGGCAGTCGATGGACGTGCCGGGACAGAAGCCGACCGTCGAGGAGCTCACCGCCAACTTCGGCGGGCTGGCCAAGCTGAAGTGGCTGAAGGGCTTCATCTCGGCGACGCCCGCGGCCGACCTGGCCAAGACGCGGGGTCCGCTGCTGGCGCTCTTCGGCGAGAAGGACACGCAGGTGCGGGCGCCCGAGAACGCGGCCGCGCTGCAGGCGGCGGTCGACAAGGCCAAGAAGAAGGACGTGACCATCGAGACCGTGCCGGGCGCGAACCACCTCTTCCAGGAGGCCAAGACCGGCGAGGTGGGCGAGTACGACGAGATCGAGCAGACGATGGAGCCGAGCACGGTCGCGCGCATCGTCGCGTGGGTGGTCGAGACCACGGGAGCAAAGAAATGACGAAGACGTTCGTGACGGGTGTGGTGGCGCTGTGCCTCGGGCTGGCGCCGGCGTGTGGCAAGGCGGAGTCGGGTGGGCCGGGCGGGGCCGCGGGCGGGAAGGCGAGCGACGGCGCGCCGGTGAAGGTCGCGCCGGTGATCGCGGCCTACGACGTGGTGCGCGAGGCGCTGGCCAGCGACGACGTCGCGGCCGCCAAGGCGGCGGCGGCGAAGCTCGCGGCGGCCGCCAAGGACGAGGCGCCGAAGCTGGTGGCGCTGGCGCAGGCGACGGCCGACGCGGCCTCCATCGAGGACGTGCGCAAGGCCTTCGGCGAGCTGTCGAAGGGCCTCTTCGAGACCATCAAGGAGAAGCCCGCGCTCGGCGAGGGGCTCATCGCGTTCCGCTGCCCGATGACCGAGACCTACCAGAAGTGGGTCCAGCTCGGCCGGCCGCTGCGGAACCCGTACATGGGATCGAAGATGCTCGAGTGCGGGTCGAAGGCGGACATGACTCCGTGATGCGCGCGGGGCCCGGCCCGTTGGGGCCGGCGCCTCGGCAGTCTTCGCGGCTCTCAGGGCTTCAACGTGGTGACGGCGCGCGCGGTGGCGTCGAGCAGCGCCTTGGCCGAGACCGGGGCGCCCGTCGCGGCGCGCATCCACACGTCGGGGGCGACGTTGCCGAGGCGGGTCATGCGCTCGAACTCGGCGCCGAGCGTCTTGCCCTGCTTCAGCGCGGCGGCCATGTGCTCCTCGATCTGGAACGCGATGAGGTGCCCGAGCGGGTAGTCGCAGAGGTAGAGCGGGTAGGCGATCATGTGCGAGTAGATGCCGAGGAGCGGCGTGGCCACGCCGTGCTCGTCGATGCCGCCGAGCACTGGCGCGTAGTACTTGGTCCAGAGCTCGCGCGCCTTGTCCACCACCGCGGCGCGGAGCTCGCTCGGGGTGGCGTTGGGGTGGTCGTAGAGCCAGTGCCAGACCGCGACGTCGACGAGCGCCACGCCGGCGATCTCCCAGCACGACCAGAAGTCGTTGAGGACGCGGTCGGCGTCGGACTTCGGGTCGGCCTTCTGGGTGATGCCGAGCACGTCGAGGTCGCGCGCCTGGAACACGAAGGCCAGCGCCTCGGTGAAGGCGGTGTTGGGCACGCCGGCGAGCAGCGTGTGATCGACGGCGTAGAGCGAGAAGGTCTGCTCGACGTTGTGGCCGAGCTCGTGGACGGCGATGTTGAAGCCCTTGTAGTCCATGCCGTCGGGGCCGACGCGCGTGCGCAGGCGCGGGAAGTCGCCGCGCCGCGCGGCTTGCAGGGCGTGGCCGGCGCCGCGGGCGGGGTCGACCTTGATGTGGTCGGCGAGCCACTTCGCCTTGTCCTTGGCGAAGCCGATCTTCTCGAGGATGTGTGAAAGGTCCTTTTCGAACGCGGCGGGCGTCGGCCAGCGCGCCTTGGTCTTCTTGTCGAGCGCGGCCTCGGAGATGTGCGAGCGCGGCTTGAAGCCGTCGTACCAGAGGTCCTGCGGCTCGAGCTTGCGGCCGAGGCGGGCCTCGATGATGGCGGCGACGTCCTTCACGAGCGGAGAGGTCAGGACCTCTTCGAGCACCGCGGTGACGCGCGCCTCGCTGAGCTCGCGGCTCACCTCGAAGCTGCGCGTGATGACGGTCTGGTGGCCGGCGTCGTAGGCGTCGGCAGCGCTCCAGGCCTTGAACTGCGCCAGCAGCTGGGCGTAGCGGGCGTCGGGCTCGCGCGCATCCAGCGCGGCCGGGAGCGGCTTCGGTCCGCCGGCCGGGGCGTCGGCCGGTGGCGGCTCGACCTCGCCGGTGGGAGCGACGGCGACGGCGTTGGTGTACGGATTCCAGTCGACGCGCGGATCGTCGATGACGGCGGCCGGGATGGTCTGGGTGACGATGCGCTCCATGACCGCGACCAGCGCGCGCTGGGCGCGCAGGCCGGCGTCGCCGTTGGCGTACTGGGCCTTGAGCTCGTCGCGCAGGTTCCAGTGGGAGATGAGCTTCTTGCCCGACGGGAACGGGCGCGTGCCGTCGTGGTCGAGGACGTGGTGGGCCCACACGTTGTAGTTGGCGATGTAGAGGTCGGCCTTGGCGCCGGAGTCGGTGATGCGCGCCTGCACCTCGGCCGGCACGCGGCGCGCGAAGCGGCCGGTGAGGCGGGCCTCGGCCCAGTCGCGGCGGGTGAGGAGGTCGGACTTCTCGACGCGCTCGGCCAGCGTCGTCAACGGGAAGTTGAGCAGCACGACGAAGGCGAGCTTCGATCCGAAGAGGTCGTCGTTCAGGTGGGCGCCGGCGTCGAAGGCGGCGAACAGCGGGTCGACCGGGAGCAGCGGTCCGAGGTCGAGGTCGGTCGGGCGGCGGAGCTCGCGGCCGATCTCCAGGAGGTGGCCGTCGAGCTGCTCGAACAGGGCCTCGAAGCGCGCGAACGTCTGGTCGAGGAGCTTCGGGTCGGCGATGAAGCTGTCGCGCGCGAACGCGGCCAGATCGCCGTCGCCGTCAGGCCGGAGCGCCAGGCGCGGCCACCTGGTTCAGGCAGCGGCGGAGTGCGGACCTCCTCGGCGGCGCCGTGGGTTTTGACAAGCTCCTTGACGATGGGCTCGACGTCGGGCGGCGTCGGGGTCGCGTGGGCGGGGCTCACGGGCGGGGTCTCCGGCGGGGTGGCTGAGGTCGCGGGCGTGCCGGTTGGCGGGCACTCGGCCACGCGCGGCGGCGTCGTGCCGCAGCCGCTGGCGGGGGCGACGGCAGGGGCGAGGGCGAGGGCGAGGGCGACGGCGGGTCGGGCGAGGCGCATGGCGTGGGATCTACACCGCTCGGCGCGCGCCGGCTACCCGACGATCGCCCGACGGCCACCCGACGATCGCCGACGGAGACGGGAGGGCTCGCGATCGCGGGCGGAATACTTCCACGCCTGGCTCGGGCCGGTCCTGTCTCGGTGGCGGTCGCGGGGGCGAAGAATTCCGGATCAAAATGAGCGCTCGCGGGAACTTGAGAGGACGGAGGTCGAGATGTCGAAGCCCCGTCCGATTGTGCCAGGAGTGGTCGTGTCGGTGACGCGTCGCACGGTCGCGCGCAAGTTCTTGCTGAGGCCGGACCCGTGGGTCGCCAAGGCCTTCGGGTATCTGTTGGCGCACTATGCCGCCCTGAACGACGTCGGGGTCATCGCGGGCGTGCTGATGTCGAACCACTACCACTTGATGGTGGTGGACCGGGCGGGGAAGCTGCCGAAGCTGATGAACGAGCTCAACGCGGCGATGGCGCGGGTGGTGAACGCGATGCGGGGGCGCGAGGGCTCGGTGTGGGACGGGCGCGAGCCGCACTACCAGGTGATGCTCGACCCGGCGGCGGCGCTGTCGATGGCGGCGTACGACCTGGCGAATCCGGTCGCGGCCGGGTTGGTGGAGCACGGCCGGGAGTGGCCGGGGTTCCGGACGACGCCGAACGGCATCGGTCAGTCGCGGGTGTACGCGCGACCGGCGGTGCTGGAGAGCGAGTCCGCGACGTATCCGGAGGTCGCGACGCTGGCGTTGGTGGCGCCGCCGTGGTCGTCGGTGGGCGGGCCGGAGCGCTTCGGTCAGGAGTTGGCCGCGCTCGTCGGGCAGCGCGAGGAGGCGGCGAGAAAGCGAGTCTGCGCGGCCGGGAGGAGGTTCGAGGGCGCCCAACGGGCGCGCTCGGTCGATTGGAACGCGGAGGCGAGCTCGACGGAGGCGCGCGGTGAGCGACGCCCGGTCGTCGCGGCGTCGGATATGGAGCGCCAGAACGAGTATCTGACGTCGCGGAAGACCTTCATCGAGGCGCACGAGAGTGCCAGGCTGCGATTCGTCGGTGGCATTCGGGACGCCATCTTCCCATTTGGCACATGGCTGATGCGCGTTCTGTTCGGGGTCCGCGTCTACGAGGCCCCCGCCTGAACAGGGCTCACGTCCGCACTCGCCGCCGCGTCAAATCCAGAAGAACCCGCGAGCCACCGGGTCACCCCGGCGGGGGCGGCCGCGGCGTGCCCGAGGCTCACCTCCGGCGGCCCGCCGCCCGCGCGCTACCACCATCTCGCCCAGCGACCCCCGGTGCCAATGTCCAGGTTCCATCGTGGCGGCGCAAATGTCCGACCCCCGGTCCCAACCGCAAATGTCCGACCCCCGGTCCCAACGAGGCGCGAACGAACGTCGCGCGAACGTTGCGCGGGTCCAGCGTCGCGCGGGGTTGGTCCCAGCGTCCGCGGGTCATGGGCCGCTCGGCGCGCCGGCTCCCCGACGCGGACCGACGGACTCGACGCGGCGTCGGTGCGGAACCTTGCCACGCGACGTCGGTGCGGAACCTTGCCGGGAGGAGGGCGCGCCGCGAGGATGCGGCCGATGCCCGCGCCTGCTGCCCGCCGCTTCGTCGATCCCCGAACCCGCCTGACCGAGCTCATGGAGGAGGTGTCCGTGGTGTGCCCGCGCTGCGGCGGCGACGCCCGCGTCACCTGCGCGCAGCCCATGTGGCGGCACGAGCCGCGCCTCGTCTGCGGCGCCTGCGCGCTCCTGCGCGTCGGCTGGCCGAGCGACTGGCGTGGGCCGGCGCGGGGCCTGGCGCGACGGCGCTGCGGACGTTGCGGGCAATGGTGCGAGCGGCGCTTCGCCAGCGCGGCCGTGCGTCGCGGCAAGGTGATGCTGCGCTGCACCTGCGGCGCCGAGACCGAGGCGCCGGTCGAGACGCGCGTCATCCGCTACGGCGGTCCCTACGACCCGTACTTCGGCCTGCCGGTGGCGCTGCAGGCGAGCGTACGCGGCCAGCTGCTGTGGGCCTGGAACCGCCGCCACCTCGAGCTGCTCGCGGCGTGGGTCGGCGCGACGCTGCGTGAGCGGCGCGGACCGCCCCGGAAGACGCTGCTCGCCTCGCTGCCGTCCTGGCTCGGCCGCGCGGAGCTGCGCGGCGACCTCATGCGCGCGCTCGACCGCCTCATGCGCCGCGCGCAGTGAGCGCGAGCGCCGCGCGCGTCAAGGCGCCGTGACCGGCGCGGGCGCCGCCGGCGCGCGCAGGACCGTCACCACCGAGTCCTCGATGCGCATGCGCTCGACCGGGCCGGCGCCCGCGACCGGAGCCGGCAGCACCAGCTTGTGATCGAAGGCGTGCTCGAGCACGAGCACCTTGGCGAAGGGCACGACCAGCCAGCGCGCGAGCACGCGGTCGAGCTTCTTCGAGCCGTACGGCGGATCGACGAAGGCGATGTCGTAGGCGCCGGGCGACAGCATCTCGGCGTAGGGGATGGCGTCGCGCAGGAAGATGCGCGCGCGGTCGCGCGACTTCACCTTGGCGACGTTGGCCTTCAGCGAGTGGATGGCCGAGGTGCCGTTCTCGACGAAGTCGCAGTAGCGCGCGCCGCGCGACATGGCCTCGAGCCCGAGCGCGCCGGTGCCGGCGAAGAGGTCGAGCACGCGCGCGCCGGCGAGCTCGTTCTCGACGAAGCGCATCGACGCCTCGCGCAAGGGCTCCATCGTCGGTCGCACCCGATCTCCCGGCGACAACAGCTCCATCCCTGCCCAGCGACCCGCGATGATTCTCACGTCCGGCTCCCGCGGCGCGAACGGCGCCGGCCCCGGTATGCCCGCGTTGGCGATCCTTGTCGACGGCGCAGGCGCCCGGGCCGCCGCCCGCGCGCGGTTGCGGCGGCTTGCGCGCGGCCGGCTTTTCGTGGACCCTCGCGCCCATGTCCACGCCCATGCTCGTCCACGCGACCTTCCTCGCGACTGCCCTCGCGACCTTCCTCGCCGCTCCGCTCCACGCCTTGGCCGATCCGCCGACGGGCGACGCGCCGACGCTGCCCGAGAGCGACGCCAACCCGGGCGCCACGCGCGCGCAGGCCATCGAGGCGTACGTGAAGGACTGCCACGCGACGCTGAAGGCGACCGCGTTCACGTACGAAGAGGAGTCGAAGGTCGACGAGTGCAAGGCGCTGAACGTCGATCAGAACTGCAACCCCGACACCTTCGGCTGCGACGCCGAGCTCGACACCTGCCAGCACGCCTGTCAGCCGGTGTGCGGCAAGTGCCAGGACACGTGCGCCGGAAGCTGCGACGACTGCAAGGGCAAGTGCGCGGCCGGCGACACGGCCTGCGTCCGGAAGTGCGCCGAGGTGCGCGCCGACTGCCGCGGCCGCTGCATGAACGGGCTCCGCCAGTGCCAGGGGCGCGAGTGCGGGCAGGCCTCCGAGCAGTGCATGGCCACCAACACCCAGCGCCTGAAGAGCTGCGACGCCGCCAAGTGCGACGCCTACCTGGCCTGCGTCGACGCGCAGGACGACTACGAGGCGGCGCGGAAGACGTGCCGCGCCAAGGCCAACGGCGTGGACGACTTCTGCCAGCACGTCTGCGACATGGAGCACGGCATCCCGACCTACTACTTCGACGAGGGCATGGCGCCGACGCCGGCGCCGGTCGAGGACGCGGCGAGCCTCGCCAAGCAGTGCACTGCGGCGGCGCAGTGCCCCACCGATTACGTGCGCGTCGAGCCGTACCTGGCGTCGTTCTGCGCCGGCGCCACCAGCGACGCGTCGCTCGAGGTGCTGGCGGCCGAGGTCGCGCGCGGCGCCATCTCGAAGCGCACGCTGGGCCTCGTCTTCAACGCCTACGGCGCCATGCACGGCTACGAGTTCAAGAAGGAGACGTGGATGAACGGCTTCTTCTACGGCGCCGGCGCGGGCTGGCTGCCGGCGTCGTGCCGCGCCAAGATGAAGACCGTCGCCAGCGCCAAGGTGATGCCGCTGCGCATGACCATGCTGCGCGACAAGGTGAAGAAGGTCTGGAACGCCGCCAAGTGAGCGCGAGGTCGAGCGCGCCGACGGTGCCCGCCGTGGCGCTGGGCCTCGTCGCGCTGCTGGCGTTCGGCTCGGCGTGCGCGACGGGCGAGCCTGAGCTGGTGGCGGTGCCGGCCGGCAGCTTCGTGATGGGACACGACGGCGGTCCGCCCGACCAGGCGCCGGCGCACCTCGTGCGGCTCGAGGCCTTCGCGATCGAGCGCACGCTGGTGACCGTCGACGCGTTCGCGGCCTTCGTCGCCGCGACCGGCTACCGCACCACGGCCGAGCGGCGCGGCACTGGCAAGACCGCCGTCCTCGGCATGGACGACTGGGAGTGGCGCGAGGTGGCCGGCGTGTCGTGGCGCGCGCCATGGGGCGAGGCCAACGCCGCGAAGATCCCGCTCGCAGGCGACATGCCGGTGACCATGGTCTCGTGGCTCGACGCCGACGCGTACTGCCGCTGGCGCGGTCGCCGGCTGCCGACCGAGGCCGAGTGGGAGTACGCCATGCGCGCCGGCGCGACCACGCGCTACCCGTGGGGCGACGACCTCGTCGCGCCCGACGGTCGCGCGCGCATGAACCACTGGGAGGGGCGCACCCACCACGAGAACTCGGCCGCCGACGGCTGGGTCTACCTCGCGCCGACGCGCGCCTACCCGCCGAACCGCTGGGGCATCTACGACCCGGCCGGCAACGTCTGGCAGTGGGTCGCCGACTGGTACGCCGCCGACACCCGCGCGCGACGCGGTCGCCCATCCGACCGGCGTCGACGACCTGAAGGGCCCGACGCGGGCGTCTTCAAGGTCGCACGCGGCGGCTCGTGGTGGTGCTCGGCGCGGACCTGCAACGGCTATGGCCTGGTCGCGCGGGCAAGACGCGCCCCGAGGCGTCGTTCTCGAACAACGGCTTCCGCTGGGGTCGCCGACCTGGCTCAACGGCGGTGGCCGCTGACCCGCGTCGTCGCCGTAGCTGCCCGTCAGTCGGGCACCAGCTCGCGCGCGCGCGCCCGCAGGACGTTCACGTCGAAGGGCTTGTCGAGGATGGCCGAGGTGGCCGAGGCGCCGCGCCTCGTCGTGGGTGAGCTCGTCGCCGAAGGCGGTGATGAGGATGACCGGCATCGACCAGCTCGCGCGCCGGACGCGCGCCAAGACGTCGAGGCCGCTCAGGAAGGGCATGCGCACGTCGGTGACGATGAGGTCGATGGCCGCCGTCGCGGCGGTCGAAGAGCAGCGCGCCCATCAGGTGGAGGAGCTCGGCGCCGTTGCGCGCCTCGATGACCTCGAAGTCGTCGCGTCGCAGCGCGCTGGCCAGCAGGTGGCGCATGGCCGCGTCGTCCTCGGCGACGATCGCGCGCGTCTTGCGGTGGAGGGCGGGCAGGTCGAAGCGTCGGGCGGCTGGCGTCTTCATGCCGAGGTCGAGCAAGGCGCGTGCCGCCGCGCGCGACGCGACTACGCGCGCGGCTTGTCGCCTGGCCTCGTAGCGCTCGAGCTTCCGGTAGAGCGTCGTCCGGTCGAGCCCGAGGATGCGCGCGGCGCTCGTCTTGTTGCCGCCGGCGGCCTCGAGCACGCGCAGGATGTAGCGGCGCTCGACCTCGTCCAGCGGCTGCAGCTCGGACGGGTCGTCGCTGGCGATGACCACCTGCGCGCCGCGGTGGGTCGCGCACGCGATCGGGCAGGTCCTCGACGGCGATCTCGCTGTAGCGTGCGAGCGCCACCGCGCGCTCGACGCAGTTCTGCAGCTCGCGCACGTTGCCCGGCCATGCGTACGCCAGGAGCTTGCCGCCGCCGCCGGCGAGATGCCGGTCATGCGCTTGCCGCCGAGCGCCGCGAAGCGCTCGAGGAACTGCTGCGCCAGCAGCAGCACGTCGTTGCCGCGCGCGCGCAGCGGCGGCAGCGCCAGGTGCAGCACGTTGATCCTATAGTAGAGGTCCTCGCGGAAGCGGCGCTCCTCGACGGCGGCCTCGAGGTCGCGGTTGGTGGCCGCCACGAGGCGCGCGTCGAAGGGGATCTCGGCCGCGCCGCCCACCGGCCGCACCGTCCGCTCCTGCAGCGCGCGCAGGAGCTTCGGCTGGAGCCCGAGCGGCAGCTCGCCGATCTCGTCGAGGAAGAGCGTCCCGCCATGCGCCTGCAGGAACAGGCCGGTGCGGCTCTGCTTGGCGTCGGTGAAGGCGCCGCGCACGTGGCCGAAGAGCTCGCTCTCGAGCAGGGCCTCGGGCATGGCCGCGCAGTTGACCGCCACGAACGGCCCGCTCGCGCGCGCGCTGCGCCGATGCAGCGCGCGGGCCACGAGCTCCTTGCCGGTGCCGCTCTCGCCGGTGATGAGCACCGACGCGCTCGAGTCGCGCACGCGCTCGAGCAGGTCGTAGACGCGCTGCATGGCCGGCGAGTCACCGACGATGTCGTCCACGCGCCGCGACTCGAGCACCGCCTGGCGCAGCCGCTTCACCTCGGCGCGCAGCGCGCGATGCTGCGCCGCTCGCTCCAGCGCCACCACCAGCGCGTCGATCTCGAACGGCTTCGGCACGAAGTCGTAGGCGCCGGCGCGGATGGCGCCGATGGCGGCGTCGAGGCTGCCGAAGGCGGTGATGACCACCACCGGCACGTCCGGCCGGTCGGCCGCGATGCGCGCGCACAGCTCGAGCCCGTTCATGCCCGGCATGTTGATGTCGGTCACGACCACGTCGAAGTCCTCGGCGCGCAGCTGCTCGAAGGCGAGGGCCGCCACGCCGTGCGCCACCACGTCGAAGCCGCGGCGGCTCAGGTTGGCGCGCAGCATGGCGCCCATCGCCAGGTCGTCGTCGACCACCAGGATGCGGCTCATGCCGGCGCCTCCAGCGGCAGGTAGATCGAGAAGCAGGTGCCCTTGCCGAGCTCGGTCGCGACCTCGATCCAGCCGCCGTGCTCCTTGACTATGCCGTAGCTCACCGACAGGCCGAGGCCCGATCCGTCGCCGGGGTCCTTGGTCGTGAAGAACGGCTCGAAGATGCGCGGCAACACCTCGGGTGGGATGCCCGACCCGGCGTCGCGCACGCTGATGAGCGCGCGCTCGAGCGGCGGCCCGCCCGGGTCGGTCGGGGCCCGCACGCGCGCGCGCTCGACGCCGATGGCGACGGCCCCGCCGCCTGGCATGGCATGGATGGCGTTCACGACCAGGTTGGTCAGCACCTGCTGGAGCTGGCCGGCGTCGACGGCGCAGCTCAGCGGCTCGGCGGGCGCCGTCACCGTGAGCGTCGCGCGGCTGCGCTGGGCCATCGACTGCAACATGGCCGCCACCTGGCGCGCCAGGGCGCCGAGCTCGTGGCTCGTCTTCTTCGGCGTCCGCGGACGCGCGAAGTCGAGCAGCTGGCGGATGATGGCGGCCACGCGATGCGCCTGCTGGGCCACGATGGTGGCGTGCTGGTGGGCCGCGCTGTCGGGCGGGTACTCGTCGGTCACGAGCTGGGCGTAGCCGGTGATGACGTTGAGCGGCGTGCCGACCTCGTGGGCGATGCCGGCCGCGAGCTTGCCCACCGTGGTCAGCCGGTCGGCGTGACGCAGCTGCTCCACGGCGTCGAGGCGCGCGTGCGTCTCGGCCTCGACCCGGCTGCGCGCGCGCTCGAGGTGCTCGCTCATGGTGTTCATCTCGGTGGCGAGCTCGCCGATCTCGTCGCGCTGGCGCAGCGCGATGCGCGACGACAGGTCGCCGGCGCCGATGCGCCGCGCGTGCGCCACGAGCTTCCGCACCGGCCGCCCGACCAGCACCGCGCCGAGCCCGAGCGCCACCATGGCGCAGGCGCCGACCAGGACGACGGTGGTCAGCGACACGTGCAGCACGGTCTGGCGCACATAGACCGCCTCGGACTCGGCCAGCGCCTCGCGCAGCTCGACCGCGCCCGTGCGCGCTCCGGGCACCGGCGCCGGCACGTAGGTGTAGAGCGACTCGGCTTCGTCGCCGCGGTAGGGCCAGCGCAGCACCACGTCGCGGCCGGCGCGCAGCCCGCGCAGTGCATCGCGCGGCACGTCGGGCGCGTGCGGGTCGCCGTCGGGCGCGTCGAGCCACACCCAGCGGATCATGACGTTGGACTCGCGCTCGTTGGCGTCGTCGACCAGGTCGAGCGCCTCGACCTCGCCGACGCGCTTCCAGATGCGCGCCGTCGCGCCGGCGATGGTGCGCCCGAGGAGGCGGCTGTCGCGCTGCATGTCCTGCTCGAAGAGGTCGAGCTCGAGGCGGATGCGCAGCGCCGCGTTGATGCCCAGCACCAGCAGGATGGCGCAGGCCAGCGCCAGCGTGAGCTTGCGCGTCAGACGCACGCTTGCCTCGCCTCCGCCGCGCGGGGCCGGGCGGGCGATGGATTCTGCAACGCCGCGCGGCGGTGATGCATCGTGCAACGCCCCGGTCGGGTCCGCGGCGGCGCGCCACGCGGCCGCGCGCCGGCATGGCGGTTGCTCTCGCAGCCTGCCGCCACCCGCGCTGCCATCCGGCCCTCACGACCCAAGGAGACCCCGACCATGAAGCCATCCTACCTGATGACCGCCCTCCTCGTCGCATCGACGCTGGCCTGCTGTGGCGGCACCCCCAAGGTGACGCGCCACGACGACGAGTCCGTGCGACCGCCCGACGCGGCCCCGACCCCGCGCGGCAACGAGGCCGCGACCGGCGAGCTGCGCGACGCGCTCATCCTGCTCCACCGCATCCACTTCGGCTACGACTCGGCGGTGATCCTCGCCGACGCGCGCACCGCGCTGACCGAGGCCGCCGGCCCGCTGCGCGCCCACCCCGAGGTCCCCCTCTACGTCGACGGCCACACCGACGAGCGCGGCCCGTCGAGCTACAACCTCGACCTCGGCGAGCGGCGCGCGCGCGCCGTGGTCGAAGCGCTGGCCCGGCTCGGCGTCGAGGCGTGACCGCCTCCACGTCACCACCTTCGGCGAGGCCTCGCCGCTGGCGTCCGGCCACACGCCGGTCGCGCTGGCCACCCAACCGGCGCGCCGACTTCCGCCTCTATCGCGGCGACGTGCGCCTCGACCTGGAGGACGGCGTGCTCTACGACGATCGCGGCCAACCCTGTCGGGCGCCGCTGCGCGCGACGAGCGCCGCCGGCCACGCCGGCGGGCGGCGCTGAGCCTCACGGCCGGAGCGGCGCGACGACGACCACGCCGCGATCCTCGACGACGACGCTCGGGCCGCCGAGCGTCAGGTCGCCGCTCTCCACCGAGACGGCGTCGCGGCCCGACGGCAGGTCGGCGGCGTACACCACGCAGCCGTCGAGGCCGCTGGCGGCGGGATCGACGCGGCAGCCGAGGCCGTCGCTCCCCCCCCCCCCCCCCCCCCCCCCCGTAGACGAGCCGAGGCCGAGCCGGCCTCGCCGAGGACGAGCGCGCCTTCGGCGAGGCCCTGGCCGTCGCAGTCGAGCGCTCGCGAGCCAGCACGCCGCGCGCCGGATCGCAGTCGACGCCGTTGCCGAGGCGGCTCGCGACGCCATCGTCGGTCCAGGTGAAAGCCGCTTCGAGCTCGCCGCTCGTGCGCGCGAGCTCGAGGTAGCGCCGGAGCGGACGCGCACGAGGCGGTCACGCGCAGGACACGGGCCTCGCGTAGCTCGACGGGAGGTCGAGCGCGACGCTGGCGCCGGCGTTGACGTCGTGCTGTCGAGGACGGCGTCGCTGTCGACGTCGCGCAGCTCGAGCGTGACCTTGCTGCTGGCGTACGCCGTGCCGCTGATGACGGCGGGCGCGCTCGCGGCCGGCGGCGGGCAGGCGAGGGGATCAACGTCGAGCGCGCTCGGGTAGGCGAGGAAGCGCAGCCAGGGTGAGCCCAGAAGCTAGCCGCAGCGCACGAGATCCCATGCCCATCAGTACCACCGCGCCATCTCGTCGCTGGCTTTTGCGGGCCGGCCCTCGATGGAGTCCCGCGCGACTTGCTCGACTCCCGCCCCTGCGTGCGCAACGCCCGAGCGAGGGCAGCAGCCCCGCATCTCGTTGCTGACGAATCCCATGAAGCGCAGCCGACGTGTCGCTGTCCCGTTGGAGTTGCCCTCGGCGCGAACGCGCACGGATCGGGAGCTCGTCACCCAGATCGACCGCCATCAGTCCCATTGTGCCGAGAACCCTCTCGCTATCGCTCGCCAGGTCGTGGTCGACGACGGTTCCGGTCTTCCCGATGGGCTCGACCTCGGTCTTGTAGGCCGAAGGGAGAGCGCCGATCTTCTCCGAGTAGTAGGGCCTCGTGGCGATCCGAGCGTCGTGTGCCGCCCACACCAGCAATAGCTCGTCGTCCGACTTGGCGGCGAGGCCGCCGCGAACCTCCTGCGCCGCCTCGCTGGAAGCCCTGCTTCCGGGTCGTCGATGAACGCCTCGTCGTCCTTCTTCTCGATGGCCGACTGCAGCGCCATGCCAGCAGCGCGCTTGCCGCTGTTCCGGGCGGCGCTGTCGCGGCGCACGACGGCATCGGCCACCGCGTCGGCATGCCGCTCGTAGCGGTCGCCGGCGTGCCGATCCTGCATCCTTCAGCTGCACTCCCTGACGCTGTTGGACGAGGTGTGCCGCCTCATGGGCCGCGAGCCGCAGCGTCAGCGCAGCGCGCCGAGGCACCTGGCCCCGCGAAGCATACGCCGCCGAGCCGAGCTCCCGGTTGGCTGCCTGCGCACGACCGCGGGCCACGCACCGAGCCCGCGACGCGACTCGGCGTCAGGGAGGCGTTCAGTTGTGGGCCCGCGAGGTTGCCCTGAATCTGGAGGCAGCCCGAGGCCTGTCTGGCCGGTCCGACCGGCCGCGTCGTCCGAGCGTCCGCGACCGGTCGGAGCCCCTGTGGTGAGCGTCGGCGAGCACCTCGTATCGAACCCCCTCCCGAGGCCGACATTCGGTGACCTGGTGCTCCGCAGGTGCGTCAGAAGTTGGTCGAGAAGGGCAGGCCAGCCTCGCCGGCCTTGCCGCTCTGCGACGACGTCAGCGAGGCACCGCCGGTGCCGCCCGCGCCACCCGCGCCGCTGATGAACGTGTTCGAGGTCTTCCACGCCGTCACGGCCTGGTTGGTCGGGAAGGCGAAGAGGCCGTAGGCGTCGCCGCCGCAGCCACCGCCACCGCCCGCGCCGTGACCGCCGCGCCCACCGTCGCCGCCGACGCCGCCCGCCGCCGCGCAGCGCAGGTCGTCACCGGCGAAGGTGTCGCCCGCCGCGCCGCCCTCGGCACCCGCGCCGCCCGCGCCGCCCGCGCCGCCCGGACCGCCGTTGCCGCCGTTGCCGCCGCGACCGCCCTGGAGCGTGTTGCCGCTGATGCTCGGGGCGTTGTTGCCGGCGAGCACGACGAAGACCGCGAAGCTGCCGCCGCCGCCCGTGCCGCCGGTGCCGCCCGTCGCCGCGCAGCCACCCGAGCCGCCGCCGCCGCCCG
Source organism: Myxococcota bacterium (assembly GCA_046351155.1). GTDB lineage: Bacteria > Myxococcota_A > UBA9042 > PHBI01 > PHBI01 > JAXLYZ01. The sequence goes on along the minus strand of JAXLYZ010000031.1, from coordinate 55,751 downwards.
AGCCGCCGAGGTCGTCGTCGCCGATCTGCGCGCCGCAGGCCGGGCCACGCACCTCGACGCCGGCGCCAGCGCCGCCGCCGCTGCTTGAGCCGTTGGTGCCGTCGTCGCCGTCGCCGCCCTTGCCGGCGACGGTAACCCGCCACGACCGAGGCCTGGCCGCGCGTCGCCGCGCCGCCGCCACGCCGTCGACGCCCGCCGCACCCGGCTTGCCGTTGCCGGCGCTGGTCTTCTCGGCGCCCGAGGGGAACTTGCAGAGTCGCAGTTGGTGCCGCCGCCGCAGTTGGGCGAGCTGGTCTCGGCGCAGATGAGCCAGTCGAAGCCGGCCGTGCCGCCCTGGCCCGGGCTCGATGCCCTTGCCGTTGCCGCCGCTCTGGCTGGCGCCGGGGATCGAGTCGAAGACCGGGCAGTCGGCCATGCCGCCGGTGCCGCCGCTGACGTCGCTGCCGCCGCAGGCGGGCAGGCCGCCCGAGCCGCCGCTGGTCGAGGCGCCGCAGGTGGTCAGGCCGACCGCGTCGCCGCCCTCGTTGGCGTTGGCGCCCGGCGTGCCGTCGCTGCCGCGCGCGCCGTTCGTGCCCGCGCCGCCGGGCCGGCGAAGACCTTGTTCTTCGACAGGCGGAGACGCTGGCCCGAGCCGTTCACGTAGATGCCGTAGCTGTTCTGGCCCGGCAGGTTGGCGGCGTTGATGCCGGGCATCCTGGTGGCGCCGTCGAGCACGGTCTCGGCCGAGTTCGGCGTCAGCCCGAGGCCGGTCGCCGTGACCGTGCCGAGGTGCGTGGCGATCTGGCGACTGGCCGACGATGGCGACCTCGAAGAGCACCGTGTCGTGGTCGTCGTAGAACGGCGGTAGCACCGAAGACGCCCACGCCCTCGGCCAGGAGATGATGTTCTCCGAGTACACGCCCGGTCGCCACGTACACGTCGCGCTTCGTCTGCGCCTTGGCCTTGGTCAGTCCGGTCGCGGTAATTCGGCACCGGCAGCTCGCGCGTGCCGGGGTTCAGGTCGTCGCCGTTCTTCGAGACGAAGATGCCGTTATTGACCTCGCGTCGATGCCGTCGCAGTTCGAGTCGAGCAGGTCGCCGGCCAGGTCGGGCCGCCGACCGGGATGCACTCGCAGCCGTCGTCGAAGATGCCGTTGACGTCGACGGCGTTGCCGATGCAGCGGTAGCTGCAGGTCGGCACCACGGTCGAGGCGTCGCACACCGGCGCCGCGTTGGTGCCGCCGAAGGCCAGGCACGACACGCCGCAGGCGCCGCAGTCCTCGAGCGCCGTGTACTTGTCGCCGGTCTTGAACGGTCCGTCGATGACGCCGTCGCAGTCCTGGTCGACGCCGTCACCCGCACCTCGTCGAACTGGCTGGCAGCCGCCCCAGCCGCTGGCGGTGCACTGCTCGAGGCCCTTGCAGGTGGTGGTCGGCTGCTCGGGGTCAGGCGGTACAGGTCGGTGCACGAGGCGCGGCAGCTCGAGGTTGGTGCCGTCGCAGGTGCAGCTGCCGAGCTCGGGCACGCACTGCTTCGACGTCGACTCGGGCACGTCGCGGCTTGCACGAAGCCCGACACGCAGTCGTCGTCGTTGTCGCAGGCGCGGGTGCAGAACTTGCCGTCGTTGAGCTGGGTGCAGGACGCGTTGGTGCCGACGCACTCGACCACGTCCTGGCACTCGAGGCAGCCGCCGGTGTCGGGCGCGCAGATGTACGGCGAGAGCTGCTGGAAGCCGGGCTTGCACTTGACGACCTGGCAGCGCGCCAGGCCGGCGTCGAGGACGCACGTGGTCTCGGCCGTGTTCGGCAAGACGTCGTCGCAGTTCACGTCGCAGCCGCCGCAGGCGTCGCGGTTCACGTAGACGCCGTCGGTCTTGAAGTCCTCGTCGACGTCGTTGTCGCAGTCGTCGTCGACGTAGTTGCAGACCTCGTGGACCGGCGTCGGCGCGCTGCAGCCGACCCAGCCGACGAGCGGGTCGCAGGTCTCGGTGCCGCGGCAGCTGCCGAGGTCGTTGTCGGCGGTGCAGGCGCGCTGGATGCCCTCGTAGGGCGGCGAGCAGTCGCAGCTACCCGAGATCGGCAGGCAGTAGGTGCCGGTCTTGGGCGGCCCGTCCTCCTTGCACTCGTAGCCGGGGATGCAGTCCTCGGTCGTCTCGCAGGCCGTCGCGCAGCGCTTGTCCCCGCCGATGTCGACGCACGAGCCGCCGTTGCACTGGAAGTCCTCGAGGCACGGGATGCACAGCTTCACCACGCGCGGCAGGCACAGGAAGACGATGTCGCCCTTCACGTTGGTGACCGAGCGGCAGTCGTAGCCGTCGGGGCAGTCCTCGATGCACTCCTTCGTGCAGATGTAGCCCTCCTCGGCCTCCACGCACCACCCCGACGTGCAGTTGGGGTTGCCCTGGCAGGGCGCTCGAACTCGCCGGCGTCGGGCGCCACCGCGGTGTCGGCCGTGTCGGCCGAGGTCGTCGTGGTGTCGGTGGCGGTCGTCGAGTCGAAGTTGATGATGCTCGAGTCCCCCTTCGTATCGGAGGTCGCGTCAGTCACGCTCGTGTCGTTCGAGACGACCTTGTCTTCGGGGCAGGCAGTCAGCGCGAGCACGGACGTTCCGGCGCACAGCCAGGTGATCGACCTAGTCATGGGATCTCCAGCAGAAAGGCTCGCCCAAACTAAGGGTGGGCAGCCCGAGTTCAAGTTTCTCGGGCGACGGCGCCAGCGGGGGCCGCCGGCGCCGTCTTGGGGTCAGCTCAGGCGCCGCCGACGCGCCAGCACCAACGCCGCCCCGCCGAGCAGGCTCAGCATCACCGCGTCGGGCGGGCCGCCCGCGCAGCCGCCGCCCTCGGCGATGAGGCCGTCGCCGCGACCCTCGAGGTCGTCGCGGCCGACGTTGGGATCGATCTCGAAGCCGTCGATCTTGCCGTTGTGGTTCACGTCCTCGATGCCGTCGCGCACGCCACCGTCGTCGGTGTCGGTGTCGCGCAGGTCGGTGGTCGTGGTCGGGTCCTCGTCGGGCTGGAACTTCTGGAGGTCGGTGTCCTCGCCCTCGGGCTCGCTCAAGCCCGACTCCGTGCCGTCCTGGATGTCGTCGCCGTCGGTGTCGGGGTTACCCGGATCGGTCTCGCCCGGGCGTCCGCGTGCGTGCCGGTCGTGCCGATGGTGCCGTCCCAGCTGCCGTTGCCGTTGGCGTCCTCGGTGCCGTCCTTCAGGCCGTCGTCGTCGGTGTCGTCGTCGAGCGGATCGGTCTTCGTCTCGGGGTCGGCGTCGGGATCCACACGGTGAGGTCGGTGCCCTTGAACGGCACGCCGTCCTCGTCGCTGACACCGCCCGGCACCGGCGTCGACGCCCACCTCGACGCCGTCGGCCACGTTGTCGTCGTCGCTGTCGGGGTCGAGCGGGTCGAGCAGGCCCACGGCCTCGAGCGGGCCGGTGCCGTGGACCTCGTCGCCGTCGGAGATGCCGTCGTCGTCGGTGTCGGCGTCGAGCAGGTTCGTGTCGAAGCCGTCGTCGTAGGCGAACGGGTCGTCGCCGCCGCTCACCCTCTTCGCCGTCCTGCAGGCGTCGTCGTCGGTGTCGGGGTCGTCCGGGTCGGTGTGGGTGATGTTGGTCTCGACCTCGTCGCACAGGTAGTCGGCGTCGCGGTCGCTGACGCGCACGACGACCGTGGCCGTGTCAGAAGCGCCCCTTGCCGTCGGTCACCGTGTAGCGCTCGACGAAGTCAGGGCCGCGGTAGTTGAGCACCGAGTGGAACGTCAGCGTGCCGTTCGGGTTGATGCGCACGTCGCCGTGCTCGGGCTGGACCACGTCGACCACCACCAGCGGGTCGCCGTCGGGGTCGCTGTCGTTCACCGCTTTCATCAGCGGCGCGTCGATGTTGCTCGGCACGTCGAAGTCGTCGTCGACCGCGTCGGGCGGCCGGTTCGGACCCGGCGTCACGACCACCTTGATGGTCGGGTGTCGGTGCCGCCGTGGCCGTCGTCGATGGTGACGTCGAAGCTGTCGTCGCCGACGCGTAGCCCAGGTCAGGCGTGTAGGTGACGGTGCCGTCCGGGTTCACTTGACGGTGCCGTGGTCGGTCGGTCGCCTCGTGACGCTGATGTCGTCGCCGTCCGGGGTCGAAGTCGTTGGTGGTCGGGTCGACGGTGATGGGCGTGTTGCGCGGCGTCGACACGGTATCGTCGACCGCCACCGGCGAGCTGTTCTCGCCGTCGTGCACGGTGACGACGACGTAGGCCGTGCCGCAGGCGCCGTTCGAGTCGCACACGACGTAGAAGAAGACGTCGATGCCGACGAAGTCCGGGTCGGGCGTGTAGGTCACGGCGCCGTCGAAGCCGATCTCGGCCGTGCCGTGCGCCAGGTCCTCGACGCGCGTGACCTGGAGGTCGTCGAGGTCGGGGTCGGTGTCGTTGTCGAGCACGTTGAGGTCGACCGGCGTGTTCCTCGAGCGTCTCGGCGTCGTCGTCCTCGGGCAGCGGATCATGGTTGCCGCTGCGAGCGTCGACGATGACGACCGCGGTGTCCCGCACGCCTGGTGCTCGTCGCAGACCTCGTAGATGAACTTGTCGGTGCCGCGATAGCCGGCGTGCGACTGGTACGTCACCATGCCGTCGGGGTTGGTGAAAGCCGTGCCGTTGGTCGGCAAGAGCACGATGCGCGTCCACGTCGAGCGAGTCGCCGTCAGGGTCGCTGTCGTTGAGGATGACGTCGATGTGTTCGCGCCTCCTCGGTGCCCGCCGAGACCGCGTCGTCGCCGGCGATAGGCGGGTCGTTGAGCGGCGTGGTCGCTGACCACCACCGTGGCCGTGTCGCAGCCGCCGTGGCCGTCGCACACCTCGTAGACGAAGCTGTCGTTGCCGCTCCAGTTGGTGGCCGGCGTGTAGACGATGCTGCCGTCGCCGAGCACGGTGGTCGTGCCGTGCTTGGGCAGCGCCGACACGCCGGTCGTGTGGAGCTCGTCGCCGTCGACGTCGCTGTCGTTGGCCTGGACACGCGTTCACCAGCACGGCCGTGTCCTCGGGCGTGGTGGTGACGTCGTCGGTGGCGACCGGCGGCGTGTTCGGCTTCGGGAAGTAGGCGTGACCGTGGCCGTGTCGCCGCCGCCGCCCGTCGGACACGGTGTAGGTGAGGTCCCGGGTAGGGCCGGCCGGTGTCGTCGCGCGTCGTCGGCACGCCGTCGGGGTGGTACTCGAGGTCGCCCTGCGGCGTGACCACCACCGAGCCGACCTCGGGCTGCACGACGTCGATGATGTAGAGCGCATCGCCGTTGGTCGCTGTCGTTGCTGCGCACGTCGAGCCCGGTCGCGGCGTTCTCGGCCACCTCGTAGCTGTCGTCGACCGCCACCGGCGGCAAGGTTGTCGTCGGGCTTCACGACCACGTAGACATCCGGAGATGTCGGTGCCGCCGTGAGCCGTCCTTCACCTGGACCTTGAAGCGGTCCTCGCCCACGAAGCCGTTCTCCGGCGTGTAGGTGACGGTGCCGTCGGGCGCCACCGTGACCGTGCCGTGGCGCGGCGGCTCGGCGATGACGTCCATGGTGACGGTGTCGCCGTCGGGGTCGAAGTCGTTGTCGGTCGGCTTCAAGGACACCGGCACGTTCTTCTTGGTCGACACCACGTCATCGGCGGCCTGGGGCGGCAGGTTGTCGCCGTGCACGACCGTCACCGTGACGACCGCGCTGGCGCAGGCGCCGTCGCTGTCGCAGGCGGTGTACGGGAAGTACTGTCGTCGCCCACGAAGTCCTTGGCCGGCGTGTAGATGATGTCGCCGAGGTCGGTGACGACGGTCGTGCCGTGGCCCGGGGTGCCGACGAAGCTGATGACCAGGTCGTCGCCCTCGGGGTCGCTGTCGTTGTCGAGCACCGGCACGCGCACCGGCGTGCCTTCGAGCGTGGCGATGTCGTCGTCCTCGACCACCGGCGGGGCGTTGCTAAGGCCGACGCCGATGGTCACCTGGGCCGTGGCGCAGGCGCCCTCGTCGTCGCACACCTCGTAGCCGAAGTGGTCGTCGCCGCTGAAGCCGGCGTCGGGCTCGTGCTCGTCGGTGCCGTCGGGGTTGATGGTCGCCATGCCGCCGGCCCGGCGCCTCGGTGAGCGCGAGATAGTGATGTCGGGCGAGTCGATGTCGCCGTCGTTGTCGAGGACAGGCACGTCGATGGCGGTCGCCGCCGGCGTGGTGGCGCCGTCGGGGCCGGCGTACGGCGGGTCGTTCACCGGCGTGACGTTCAGGAAGATCTTGCCGATCGAGCACAGCCCGAGCACGTCGCAGACCTCGTAGGCCACCACGTCGGGGCCGTTGAAGTTGGTCTCCGGCGCGTAGAGGATGGTGCCGTCGGCGTTGAGCTGGGCGAAGCCGTGGCTCGGCACGACCGTGATGCGGGTGATCTCGATCGGGTCGCCGTCCCAGGGTCGCGGTCGTTGCCGATGGCGACGACCAGCACCGGGGTGTCCTCGGGCGTCGTGACGTTCTGTCCTTCACGATGGGCGGGTCGTTGGTGATCTCGACGATCACCGTCACCGTCGCGGTGGCGCACGCGTTGTTCGGGTCGCACACCTGGTAGTCGAAGGTGTCGACGCCCGAGGTGCCCGGGTTCGGCGTGTAGGTCACCGTGTTGTCGCCGTTCACGCGCACCGTGCCGCGCGTCGGCGGGTCGGTGATCTGCGTAACGTGCAGCGGGTCACCCTCGGGGTCGCCGTCGTTGGCGAGGACCGGGATGTTCACCGGCGTCTCGTCGGGCGTGTTGACGCGGTCGTCGGCCGGGCGCGGCTTGCCGTTCACGACGATGTCGACGTCGGCCTGGCTGGTCGTGCCCTCGCTCGGCGTGAGCGTGTAGGTGAACGACGCCACGCCGGTGAAGCCGGCCACCGGCACGAACGTGAACGAGCCGTTCGGGTTCAAGGTCAGCGAGCCCTCGGTGGCCGGGTCGGTCGACGACAGCGCGGTCACCGTGCCGGTCGTGCCGGCCGGCAGGATGTCGTTGACGATGACGCCGTTGGCCGCCGTGACGGTGAGCGTGTCGCCCTCGTTGACGAGGTAGCGGTCCTTCACCGCCAGGCTGTGCAGCGGCTCGTTGCAGATGCCGGCCGGCAGGACGCAGTTCTCGCCCTCGGGGCAGTCGCTCGTCTGCTCGCACTCGACGCACACGCGCGTCGTGGTCGTCACGTCGTGGCAGAAGGGCGTCGTGGCGAGGCAGCCCGAGTCGGTGGCGCGGCCCGGCTGATCGTCGACGCAGCTCACGCAGATGTCGGGGTTCAGCACCGTGTCGCAGATCTTGGTGGTGCCGCCGCAGCCCTTGTCCTGATTGCCGCCCGGCGCGGTGTCGAGGCACGGCACGCACACCTTGTTCGGCACGTCGCAGACCTTGCCCGAGCTGCAGTCGGCGTCGTCGAGGCACTCGACGCAGCTGTTGCCGGTCGGGTTGGCGGTGTCGCAGGCCAGCTTCGTGGCGTTGCAGCCGGTGTCGATGCTGCCCGGCGGGCGGTCGTCGACGCACTGGTTGCAGTCGGCGGTCGGCGTGCCGCTGCCGAGGCAGATGGGCAGGTTGGCGTCGCAGCCGGCGTCGACCGAGGCGCCCGACTGCGTGTCGAGGCACGGCACGCAGGTCTTGGTCGAGGTCTGGCAGACGTCGCCGGTGGCGCAGTCCTTGTCGACCTCGCAGTCGACGCACACCGGGTTGGCGACGGTGTCGTCGCAGGCGTTGATCTTGGTCTCGCAGCCCTCGTCGACGAGACCCGGCCCGAGGTTGTCGACGCAGCCCACGCACTGGTGCTTGGTCTCGTCGCACACCTGGCCGTTCCGGCAGTCGCCGTCGACCAGGCAGCCGACGCAGTCGGGGCCGCCCACGGCGTTGACGTTGCAGGCCGGCGTGGCCAGCTGGCAGCCGGTGTCGATCTGGCCGATGGGCTGATCGTCGAAGCACTCGACGCACTGGTTCGGGTCGCTCACGGCGTTGCACATCGGCTTCGAGCTGAAGCAGCCGTGGTCGACGGTGGTGCCGGTCTTGTCGTCGATGCACGGCTCGCACACCGAGCGCTGCAGATCGCAGACGCCGTCGTTGCTGCCGCCGATGCCGCCGCTACCGCCCTGGCCGAGGCAGTTGAGATCGTCGCGGCACTCGACGCAGCCGATGCCGCTCGGGTTCTGCACGTAGCAGGCGGGCAGCGTCTCCTGGCAGCCCTCGTCGATGTTCGGGCCGACCGTCGTGTCCTCGCACGGCACGCACTTCGGACCGCCGAGGGCGGCCTCGTCGCAGATGGGCACCGCCGCGCTGCAGCCCTGGTCCTGCTGGGCGCCGGGGTGGTCGTCGATGCACGGCACGCACACCTGGTTCGGGATGTCGCAGACGTTGCTGCCCGAGCAGTCGGCCGTCACCTGGCAGTCGACGCACACGTTGGGAGCGCCCGGCGTGCGCACGTCGCAGGCGTTCTGGATGGCGTTGCAGCCGTCGTCGACCTGGCCCGGGCCCTTGTCGTCGAGGCAGCCCGCGCACTGGTGGGTGGCCTCGTCGCACACGCCCGAGGGGCAGTCTCCGTCGGCGTTGCACTCGACGCAGTTCCAGGTCGTGCCGCCCTCGAGGATGCACGACGGCGTGCCGATGTTGCAGCCGGTGTCGGTCTGGCCGACGGGCTTGTCGTCGACGCACTCGACGCACTGGTCGGGCGTCAGCGCCGTGTTGCAGATGGGGTCGGCCACGTTGCAGCCGTCGTCGACCAGCGCGCCGCCCTTGTCGTCGCGGCACGGCACGCACACGTGGTTCGGCTCGTCGCAGATGGAGCCCGACGCGCAGTCGGCGTCGACGATGCACTGGTAGCAGGTGTTGGGCGTGTTGCTGCCGGCGGTGTCATCGCAGGCCGGCTTGGCCGCGTTGCAGCCGAGGTCGGTGCCCTGGCCGGGCAGGACGGTGTCCTCGCAGACGGTGCACTCGTCGACCACCGGGCGCGTGTCGCAGATGGGCACGGCCACGGCGCAGCCGGCGTCCTGGTTGGCGCCCGCCGCGCTGTCGAGGCACGGCACGCAGGTGAGGCGCGGCACGTCGCACACGCTCAGGCCGGCCACGGTGCAGTCCGGGTTCGACTGGCAGTCGACGCACACGCCGTCGCCCTGGCTCGTGTCGCAGGCGTTGGGGATGGTCGAGCAGCCGGTGTCGACCTGGCCCGCCGGCTTGTCGTTCAAGCAGCCGTGGCACTGGTGGTTGGCCGGGTCGCAGACCTCGCCGACGGCGCAGTCGGCGCTCGTCACGCACTCGACGCAGTCGGGGTTGGTCGGGTTGGTGGTGTCGCAGGTCGGTTGGGCCGCGGTGCAGCCGGTGTCCTGCTGGCGCGCCGGCTTGTCGTTCACGCACTCGACGCACAGGTCGGGGTTGAGCGTCAGATCGCAGATGGGCTTCACCGCGACGCAGCCGGCGTCGAGCCCGGCGGACGGCTGCGTGTCGAGGCACGGCGCGCACTGGTTGGTGGCTGGTTGCAGACGTTGCCGTTCTTGCAGTCGGCGTCGACGATGCACTCGACGCAGGTCGAGTTGCCGACCGTCGGATCCTTGCAGGCCGGCAGCGTCACGCTGCAGCCGGTGTCGGTGACGCCGGGCTGCTTGTCGTCGATGCAGCTCACGCACTCGTCGGGGTCACCGCGCGTGTCGCAGATGGGGCTCACGATGTTGCAGCCCTTGTCCTGGTTCGCGCCGGTGGCGGTGTCGATGCACGGCACGCAGGTGTTGTTCGAGGTCTGGCACACGAAGCCCGACTGGCAGTCCTGGTCGACGATGCAGTCGACGCAGCCGGGGTTGTTGACGTCGGGGCTGGTCTTGCAGGCGTTCAGCACCGCCGAGCAGCCGATGTCGATCTGGCCCGGCACCGCGCTGTCGAGGCAGGTCACGCACTTGTCGGGGTTCAGGTCCTCGTTGCACAGCGGCACCGAGGTGTCGCAGCCCGAGTCCTGCGAGGCGCCCGAGAAGTCGTCCTCGCACGGCACGCACACCGGCGTCGTCGTGGTGTTGCACTCGCGCAGCGTGGAGTTGCAGCCGGTGTCGATGGCGAAGCCGGTCTTGTCGTCGATGCAGGCCACGCACTGCTGGTTGTTGTTGCAGACGCCGCCCGTGCACGGGGAGCCCGGGGTCACCGGCGTATGGCTGCAGATGTGGTTCGTGCAGATGTCGTTGCTGCACTGGTTGTTGTCGTTGCACTGCGCGTTGGTGTTGCACTGCACGCAGATGCCGGTGCCGTCGCAGACGCCGCCGGTGCAGGTCGTGTTGGGCGTCGACGGCGGGTTCGAGCAGCTGCCGTTGGCGAGGCAGATGTCGTCGGTGCACTCGATGCCGTCGAAGCAGTCGGCCGCCACCGAGCAGCTGTCGGTGTTGTCGCGGTAGTCGACGTCGCCGCCGGTCTTGTTCACGTCGCCGTCGCTGTCGGTGAAGGTGGTGGCCGGCGACAGGATGTTGGCGTTCTCGGGGCCGAACTGCGTGTCCTGCGGATCGATGGCGTTGTCGAGGCCGTCCTTGTCGCTGTCGACGTTGGCCAGCGCCGGCAGACCCGACTCGTCGCGGTCGAGGATGCCGTCGTTGTCGCTGTCGGTGTCCTGGTAGTCGGGGCGGTCGACGCCGTCGGTGTTGGGCGGCGTGAGGCCGTCGCTGGTGGCGTTGTCGTAGCGGTTGTCGAGGCCGTCGAAGTCGGTGTCGATGCCCGAGGCGACCACGAAGCCGAGCGTCGACTGGCCCTCGATGTTGTCGGGGATGCCGTCGCCGTCGGCGTCGAGGTCGAGGTGGTTGGGGATGCCGTCGCCGTCGCGGTCGATGGTGGCCGGCAGCGTGTCGCACTTGCCGTCGTTCGGGGACGTGTCGGTGCAGGTGACGGCCGAGCTGTCCTGCCAATCGAGGATGCCGTCGCCGTCGTTGTCCTTCGACAGGTCGGGGGCCGTCGCCGAGGCGGCGCCGAGCTCGCGCCAGTCGCGGATGCCGTCGTCGTCGTCGTCGATGTCGTCGCGGTCGGGCACGCCGTCGCCGTCGGTGTCGCGCAGGCACAGGTCGGGGGCGATGACGCCGAGCGTCGTCTGCCACGCGTAGTTCGACTGGGTGGTGTGGCGCTCGGCCTGGAAGAGGCGCAGCTCGTAGCTGCCGCCGACGGTGATGCCGGCCTGGGTCGCGATGGTGTCGAGCGAGACCGACTGCGACTGGGCGCCGTGGACGCCGCCGATGTCGACGACCAGGCGGCCGTTGATGAACACCCACACGTCGTCGTCGCCCGTGAAGTTGAAGGTCTCACCGCCGCGATAGCGGAAGTTGAGGGCGATCTCGCTGGTGAAGTGGAAGTTGTGGGTGCGGCCTTCGTTGCCCCAGCCCTGGCCGTCGATCGGCCAGAACGAGGTGTTGCTGAAGTTGTAGATCTGGCCGGTCAGCGTGGCGTTGATCGACGAGTCGATGTGGATGTTGGTGTTGGTGGCGTCGTGGTACCACTCGCTGAAGCGAACCGCGCCGTTGGTGGTCGAGGTGTTGGGGTCCTTGGCGTAGCGCGGGGTGTCGTCCCAGAGGAGGCGCGTGCCGACCATGCCGCGGTCGTCGCCGAGCGTGCCCTCGAAGTCGGGGTGGCGCGGCGAGGTGGCGGTCGTGCCGCCGCCCTTGAAGTCGCGATAGGTGATGGGCACGGCCAGCACGTTCGGCGGGGTGGTGACGCCGATCTGCAGGCACGCAAAGCCCGGCTCGATCTGGCAGCTCGCGCTGCAGCCGTCGCCGTTGGTGTTGTTGTCGTCGTCGCACTGCTCGGTGCCGAAGCGGATGCCGTCGCCGCAGACGGTCGCGCAGTTGGTACCGTTCTGACAGGCCCAGCCGACCTCGACGCGGCAGAACTGGTTGCAGCCGTCGCCGTTGGCGGTGTTGCCGTTGTCGCAGGTCTCGTCCGGCCCGATCTTGCCGTCGCCGCAGACCGCCTCCAGGTACTGCGGGATGCCGTTCGAGTTGGTGTCGGTCTTCGACTCCTGCGCCGTCGGGATGCCGTCGCCGTCGTCGTCGCTGTCGAGGTAGTCGGGGATGCCGTCGCGGTCCGAGTCCTGCACCGACGACTCGATGCCGGCCGTGGCCGACGAGTCGAAGGCGTCGTTCAGGCCGTCGTTGTCGGCGTCGGCGTTGGCGCCGGTGAGCGGCGTCCGGTCGGCCACGCCGGTGCGGTTGAGGTCGTTGCCCTCGATGCGATCGAGCACGCCGTCGCCGTCGGAGTCGGTGTCGAGCGAGTTGATGGTGCCGTCGCCGTCGGCGTCGCCCGAGCCCTCGACGGTGTCGCGGATGCCGTCGCCGTCGTCGTCGAGGTCGACGTTGTTGCAGAAGCCGTCGCCGTCGGGGTCCTGCCCCGCGACGTTGCAGACCGCATGGGCGGCGGCCGCGGTCAGGCCGACCGCGAACAAGGCACAGGCAAGGCTGACCGAAACGCGGGCCAAGAGACGCGCCAAGCTGCGGGCGGAGTCCATGACGACCTACCTTGTTTTCTTTTTTGGAATGCGGACCCGGCAAGACGGGTCGGAGGGCGAGGCGGAGATGCCGCTCGTCGCGCGTGAGGTGCGACTGGGCGCGGCATGCGGGCGCAGCACGACGTGAACGGGTCCGGCATGCCGCGAGCGCCGAGGTTACCCAGGCCCGCTCCCGCGGCGCAACGGTATGTCAACGGCCGTGGACCGCCAAGTAACCCAGGCGATGCCGGCGCGGCCGCCCCGATGCTCGTCGGGACGACCGCCTGACTGATCGCGAAAAAACCTTGCGACCGGGACCCGGCCGTCGGTCGCCGGCTCGGCGTCATGGATCTGGCGCGGCGTCTCTCTAATGAGGGGCGCACGTCGCGCTTTACCGCGGACGGGTCGAGCGGCTATGCCGGGACGATGACGACCGCCTCGTTCAACGCCGCCGACCTCGTCGCGCTCCGCCGCGTCGGCGCGCTCGCCGTGCATCCCTCGGGCACGTGGGCGGCCGTCGTGGTCGAGCGCCTCGACGCCGACGGCTCGCGTTACGTGAGCGACCTCTGGCGCCTCGAGCTGGCCGGCGCGGCCGCCCCGCGGCGCCTGACCCGCGGCGAGTGGAAGGACCGCGCGCCGGCCTTCGACGCGGACGGCACGCTCTACTTCCTGTCCGACCGACCGGCCGGCGCTGGCGGCGCCACCGGCGCGGGACAGAAGTCCGACGACGACAAGCGCGCCCAGGTGTGGGCGCTGCCCGACGGCGGCGGCGAGCCGGTGGCGGTGACCGACGAGCCCCACGGCGTGGCCGAGCTGCGCGTGCGCGCCGGCCGCCTCGTCGTCCTGTCGAGCTGGCTCCCCGGCGTGGCCGCGGCCGAGCAGCGCGAGACGCGCGCGCGCCAGAAGAAGCACGGCCCGAGCATCCAGACCTACCGCGCCATGCCGGTGCGCTACTGGGACGCGTGGCTCGGGCCGACCGAGCCGCGCCTGGTCGCGTTCACGCTCGCCGGCGAGCCCGGCCCGGCGCGCGAGCGCCGCGACCTGACCGACGGCGTCGATGCCGCCACCGACCTCGCGACCGCGCTGCGCGAGCCGTCGTGGGACCTGTCGCCCGATGGCACGACGCTCGCCATCACCTGGGCAGTCATGAATCCGATCGATAGGATCGACGACCGACCCATCGCTCTCATCGATACCTCGAGCGGCGCGCGCCGCGTCATCGGCGCCGCGTCGGGTGCGGTGCACAGCGGCCTGCGCTTCGCCCCCGACGGGCGTCGGCTGGCCGCGACGCGCTACCTCCGCACGCGGGACGGCTACGGCGCGCGCACGCTGTGGCTCTACGACGTGGCGGCCGGCGACGGCGACGCGCCCAGTCGCGGCTCCGCCAGCCTGAGCGGCGCGCGTGAGCTGACCGCGGCCTGGGACCGCTGGCCGACGGCCCACGGCTGGAGCGCCGACGGCTCGCGCATCGTCGTCACCGCCGAGAACGAGGGCGCGCTGCCGCTCTTCGCGGTCGTCGTCGACGGCCCCGACGCCGGCCGGCGCGACCGCCTGGGGCCCGCGCGCGGGGCCTGGGATCAGGTGTGCATGGTGCCCGGCACGCGCGCGCTGGTGGGCGTGCGCAGCAGCCTGCTCGCGCCGCCCGAGCCGGTGATGATGGACGACGCCTTCGCGCCGCTGGCCGCGCCGCGGTCGCTGGGCTCGCTCAGCGGGGCGTCGCCCGACGCGTCGCCATTGCCCACCGTGCGCGAGCTGCGCGTCGGTGTCGCCGATCGGCAGGTGCCGGTCTTCGTCGTCGAGCCGGTCGCGCGCGACGGGGCCGACGCCGCGACGCCGACCCGGACGCTCCTGTGGATCCACGGCGGGCCGGTGTCGGCCTGGGCCGACCAGTGGCACTGGCGCTGGAGCGCGCTGCTCATGGCGTCGCGCGGCTATCGCGTGGTGCTGCCGAACCCGGCCGGCTCGACCGGCTACGGCATCGACTGGGTCAACGGCATCTGGGGCAACGTGTGGGGCGAGCGCTGCTACGACGACCTCATGGGCGTCGTCGACGCGCTGGTCGCCGACGGCATCGCCGCCTCCGACATGGTGGTCATGGGCGGCAGCTTCGGCGGCTACATGACCAACTGGATCGGCGGTCACAGCGATCGCTTCCGCCTGCTCGTCTCGCACGCCAGCGTCTTCCAGATGTCGACCTTCCACCTCGCGACCGACGCGCCGCCCTGGTGGGAGCTCATGATGGGCGGCACCATGTGGAGCGACGCCGCCTTCGACCGCTGCTCGCCGAGCCGCTTCGTGCCGGCGTGGAAGACGCCGACGCTGGTGCTCCACGGCGAGAAGGACTACCGCGTGCCGGTGACCGAGTCGCTCATGCTCTACGAGGCGCTGCAGCGCCACGGCGTGCCGAGCGGGCTGGCCATCTTCCCCGACGAGAACCACTGGATCCTGCGGCCGAAGAACGTCATCGCCTGGTACGACACGGTGCTCGGCTTCATCGACCGGATGTGGTCGCAGCGCGCCGAGGCACGCCCGACGTGAGCGACGTCGCCGCGCACGCGAGCTACGGGGAGGTCCTGCGCGGCAACCGCAACTTCCGGCGCCTGTGGGCCGGGACGGTGGTGTCGCTCTTCGGCGACTGGTTCAACACCATCGCGCTCTTCGCCATGGTGCGCGACCTCACCGGCTCGCCGCTGGCGGTCGGCCTGGTCGACGCGCTCAAGCTGTCGGGCTACGCCGCCGCCACCATCCCGGGTGGCATCCTCGCCGACCGGCTCGACCGCCGCACGCTGATGATCGCCGCCGACCTCCTGCGCGCGGTGCTCGTGTGCGGCTTCATGCTGGTCCACACCGCCAGCGACGTGCCGCTGCTCTACGTCCTCATCGTCGCCCAGATCGCGCTCGGCGCGGTGTTCGACCCAGCTTACCGCGCGCTGCTCCCGAACATCGTCAGCACGCGCGAGCTCATGCCGGCCAACACGCTGCTGTCGGCGACGTGGTCGACCATCCTCGCCGTCGGCGCCTCCATCGGCGGCCTCGTCAGCTCGAAGCTCGGCTACGACGCGGTCTTCATCATCAACGCCGGGTCCTACGTCTTCTCGGCGCTGAGCATCTTCGGCATCCGCATGCCCGCGGTCGAGGCGCCCGCGTCGGTCGCCGCCACGGTCGGAGGCGATGGCGCGCGACGCCGCCGCCTGCGGCCGACGTACCTGGCGCTGGTGGCCTATGGCGATCTGCGGGACGGCGTGCGCTACCTCTTCGGCCACCGGAACGTGCTGCGCCTCGCCTGCGCCAAGACCGCCTGGGCGCTTGGCGGCGCGGCGCTCGTCTACTTCCTCACCCAGCTCGGCCCGCGCCTCGAGCCGACCGACGCCGCCTTCGGCATCGGCATCCTCTACTCGGCGCGCGGCCTCGGCACCGGCATCGGCCCGTTCGCGGCGCGGCGCTGGTTCCAGGACATGCGCCGCTGGGCGGTGATCGGCGGGCTCGCGGTGTCGGTGAGCGGCGTCGCGTATCTGGTCCTCGGCGTGGTGCCGTGGAGCTACAGCATGGTCGTCTGGATCATCATCGCGCACGCGGCCAGCGGCGCGAACTGGGTGCTGTCGACGGTGCTGCTCCAGGCGCTCGTGCCCGACCGCCTGCGCGGTCGCGTGTTCGCGGCCGAGCTGCTCATGCTGGCCATCGTCGAGGCGCTCGTCATCCTGGCCGCGGCCGCGTTGCTCGACGGCGGCGCGCTCGATCTGCGCACCGGCATCATCGTCTTCGCCGCGCTGCAGATCGTCGCCGGCCTGGCCTACGCGTGGTGGATCCGCCGCGACGTCGACTTTGCGACGACCGTCGCCGAAGGCTCGACTAGCGACCGTTGATCTCGATGTCGGCGTCGTTGGTGCGCACGTCGACGATGCCGGCGCCGTTGCCGATGATGCCCTCGGCCTGGCCGGGGAACGAGCCGCTCGGCGTGAACGGCAGGCCGCGCACGAAGACCGAGCCGGCGCCCGAGGTGACCGCCAGGAGGCGCGCGCCGTAGGTGGTCGGCAGCGTGAGCTGGACCGGCGCGTTGGTGGTCGCGAGGAACACCTCGCCGTCGGCCGGCGGGGTGATGCGCGCCTCGATGGCGCCGTTGGTGGTGCGCGCGTTGACGTTGCCGGCGATGGAGATGAGGTCCATCGGCGCGTTGCTGGTGCGCACGTCGAGGTCGCCCTGGTGGCTCTCGATGACGATGGGGAAGTCGTTGGTCACCGCCGCGGCCGGCCCCGAGGTGAAGCGCATCTCGATCTCGCCGCTGGTGGTGTCGAGCTTGATGACCGGCAGGCCCTCCACGCGGATGCTGCCGTTGTCGCTGCGCACGTTGACCGCGACGCCGTCGGGCACGGCGAGGTCGAGGTCGACGTCGAAGATCTTCGAGCTGCCGACGCGCGGCGCGTCGACGACCAGCGCCAGGTCCTGCGCCGTGCCTTCCTCCCGGATGCGCACGTCGAGCGCCGCGTCCTTGGCCTGGCCCTTGGTGTCGAAGCCGGACGCGGTGACGTGGACGCGGCCGGTCACGGCCGAGCCCGCCGCGCCCTTGGTGAGCCGCACCGAGCCCGAGATGTTGTCGACCGACAGGTTCACGGTGGGCTTCGCCTGCGACGTGAAGTCGAAGGAGATCGACGCGCTCTCGGTGCACGCCCCGAGCCCGAGGACCAGCGCGGCGAAGGTGGCGAGGCGGACGGGCGAAGAGCGGGGAGCGGACATGTCGAGCACCTCGGTCGGCGGAAGCTCGCTCGGGACGCGAACGACGCGGCCGCTATTCAAGCACAACCGGCCCACGACGGCCAGGGAAGCAGCTTCCCCGCCGCGGCGCCGGGTGTTATGACGCCGCGATGAAGGTCCTCCTCTACGGCGCCAACGGCTACACCGGGAACCTCATCGCGCGCGTCGCGCGCGACCTGCCGGGGGCGCCCGAGCTCATCCTGGCCGGCCGCAGCCCCGACAAGGTCGAGACCATCGGCGACGCGCTCGGCTACGAGACGCGCATCTTCGGGCTCGACGGCCCGTCGACCCTCGACGCCAACCTCGAGGGCGTGGGCGCGGTGCTGCACTGCGCCGGCCCGTTCGCGCGCACCTCGCGGCCGATGGTCGAGGCGTGCCTGCGCCAGCGCGTCCACTACCTCGACGTCACCGGCGAGCTGGCCGTGTTCGAGGCGCTCGCCGCGCGCGACGCCGAGGCGCGCGAGGCCGGCATCATGGTCATGCCCGGCGTCGGCTTCGACGTCGTGCCGAGCGACTGCCTGGCGCTCCACGTCGCGCGCCGCGTGCCGCAGGCGACGCGCCTCACCATCGCGCTGCTCGGCCTCGGCGGGCGCATGTCGCACGGTACCGCCACCACCGCGGTCGAGAACCTGCACAAGGGCAGCTTCGTGCGCCGCCGCGGCGCGCTCGAGCCGATGCCGGTCGCCAAGCTGCGGAAGAAGATCGACTTCGGGAGCGGCCCGAGGCTGGCCATGGGCGTGCCGCTGGCCGACCTGTCGACGGCCTTCCACTCGACCGGCATCGGCGACATCGAGACCTACCTCGGCGGCTCGGGCGGCCTGGTCTACGGCGCGCGGGTGATGGGCATGGTGCCCTGGCTGGTCGGCAGCAAGCCGGTCCAGCGCATCATCAAGAGCCGCGTCGACCGCGCCCCCGCCGGCCCGACCGACGAGGAGCGCGCCAAGGGCCGGAGCGTCGTGTGGGCCGAGGCGCGGAACGACGCCGGCCGACGCGCGGCCGCGCGCCTCGAGACGCCCGAGGGCTACACCACCACCGCCTACGCGGCGCTGGCCATCGCCAAGCGCGTCACCGAAGGCCAGCTCACGACCGGCTTCCAGACCCCGGCCAAGGCGTATGGGCCCGACCTCATCCTGCAGGTGGTCGCCGGCTGCGTCCGCACCGACCTCGAATAGGCGTTCGTCCAGCGCGCGTCGATGGAATGCACGCGCGCGACGGTCAGCCCTTGGCGTCGCGTTCCGTGCGCATGAACTCGCGCAGGCACCCCGAGGTGCAGAACAGCATGAGCCGTCCATTGCGATGGAGGGCCTGCGTGGTCTTGCGCGGGTCCACCGGATTGCTGCACACCGGGCAGAGGTGCGGGTCTTTCACCGGGGTCTCTGCGGTCCGCTCGGGCGTCGGGTCGTCTGCAGTCACGCGCGGAGTGTCGCCCAGGTCGCCTTCGGGAGCAAGGCCGCTGTAGGGAATCGGCGCGCGCCCCTCCGGCGTTTGGCCTGGGTCGTCCGGTTGGGAGGAGCCATGAAGTCCGTCGCCCGTGCGCTCGGCGTCGCGTTGTCCGTCGCGTCCCTGGTCATGACGACCGCGCCCTCGGCGCTCGCCGGCGAGCGCTGTGACGTCGATCGCGCCGGCGACGAGACCTGCGTCGTCGGGATCCCGAGCGAGCGCCTCGAGCCGGTCACCGCGCAGCAGCGCATGTCGCAGTGGTGCTGGGCCGCGTCCATCGCCATGATCTTCCGCTTCCACGGCCACCCGGTCGCGCAGGAGCGCATCGTCGAGGCGACCTACGGGCGCATCGCCAACCTGCCGGCCATGGACGGGCCGACCATGACCGAGGCGCTGACCCGGCCCTGGCACGACGCGCGCGGGCAGGCCTTCCATGCGGACGTGCGCGTGTTCGACACGAGCTCGGGGCGCGACGAGATCGACAGCCAGGACGTCATCGACGAGCTGCGCGCCGAGCGGCCGTTGCTGGTCGGCACCGTCGGCCACGCCATGGTCGTGACCGCGATGCGCTATCGCAAGACGCCGTCGGGGCCCGAGGTGCTGGGCGTCACCGTGCGCGATCCGTGGCCGGGCGCGGGCCGGCGCGAGCTCGACTGGAGCGAGATGAGCCCGACCTACGTCGCGGCCGTGAGCTTCGGCGGACCGGCCCGCTCCGAGGCGGCGCGGCCGAGCGCGCGCCGGCGGGCCCGAGCTGCGGCGCCCAGTGTGCGCAGCTCGAGGCCGCCTGCGTCGAGCAGGCCCCGACCGTCGCGGCGTGCGTCGCCGAGCAGGCCGCCGACTGCGTCACCACCTGCATCGACGACTGGGGCTATGCGCCGGCGGCGTGCCGCGGCTCCATCTGCGCGCCCGACGCCAACGCCTGGGAAGGGCCAGTGCGAGCGGACCCGCGCCTGGTCGGTCGGCGCCTGCGCCGAGGCGGCCGAGGGCTGCGCCGCGCGCTGCGACTGAGCGATGATCGGATGGCCTCGCTCCGGCCGCCCCGGCTGCTCACTCTGACGCGAGCGCGTCGAGCGCGATGAGCAGCGCCCCGACCGCGGCGCCGACCGCCACCGTCGTCAGGCGCTGCGACGCCGCGAGCGGCATGAGCGCCGCGTAGATGGCGGTCGCGACGTGGGTGACCGCGGCCAGCCGATCGGCCGCTGGCGGCCGCGGCGGGGCAGGGCGCGGGTCGCGCGCAGGCGGCGCCTCGAGGTCGGCGACGAGCGTGGCCAGGTGTCCCTCGAGCGCCATGGCCCGCTCGGGCAGAGGCCAGCCGCGACGGCCGGCCTCGACCATGGCCTCGCGCTGCAGGCCCACCAGCACGCTGAGCAGCGCGCTGCCGCGGTGCTGGCCGCGCTCGAGCGCGGTGGTCAGCTCGACCACGTCCTCGTCGAGCGAGGGTTCCTTGCCGGCGCGCGCGGCGGCGGTCGCGGCACCAGCGCGCGGTGGCGGCGCGCCATGACGCGGCCGAGCTCGTCGGCCTCGGGCATGTCGGCGTCGGCGCCCGGGTCGAGCCACGCCTTCAGGAGGTCGGGCACCGCGCACGGCGTCGGCGCGCGCGCGCGCGGCGGTGGCCGAGCGACGCGCGGCGGCGCGCGCCTCGGCCAGCCGCAGCAGCAGGAGACCGACCACGGCGAGACCACCGATGGCCAGCGGCAGCTCGGGGAGGGCCGGCAGCACGAAGCCCGCGCGACGCGAGATCGCCGCCAGCACCGTCGCTCCCGCGAGCAGCGCCAGCGCCGCGACCCGGCGGCGGGCGAGCGCCTTCATCGCACGCCGTAGACCCGCACGTGCGCGCGCCCTTCGGCCGGGCTGTCGCTGCGATAGAAGAACTCGATCGAGCGGATGATGCGCGCGCCGCCGGGCAGGTCGATGCGGCGCGACTGGTCGCCGGCGTGGAACTGCACGCGCGTCTCGGGCGAGAAGATCTGGCCGTCGCCGAAGGTCACGCGGATGTCGTACATCTCGAGCGAGGCGTCGGGCACCTCGATGCGGATGGCCGAGAAGCGACCCATGCGCTGGCCGACGTGCAGCACGTCGCGGTCGGCGCGGAAGGTGACCTCGCGCCCGCCGAGGAAGGCGACGCCGGGCTCGGTCTCGCGACCGACCTCCATGCCCGAGCCACCGCAGGCGGGGGCGACGGAGCCGCAGGCGAGGGCGACGGCGAGGACGACGGCGGGGGCGCGCAGCATGGGACCTCCTGGATGTCGGGCGCGGAAGGCGCTCAGTTGCTGGTCGGGAGGAACGAGTACTTGGTCGCGTACTCGCGCATCTGGTCGGCGAAGTCGTCGGGGTACTCGACCTTCACGTCGACGACCTTGCCGCCCTCTTCGACCGGGACCAGGCGCGGGTTGATGAAGCCCTTGTAGGGCGCGACGCCGAGCTTGGCGTAGCGGGCCCGCACCTCGTCGGCCAGCTTCTGGTCGACCTTCACGCCGTAGGTCTCGACCAGCGCCTTGCCGGCGGCGTAGTCGCCGGTCGACTTCACGCGCTGGACCTCCTTCAGGAGCTCGCCCACCAGCGTCCGCATCTTGTCGTAGTCGCGGATGACGAACGCGGTCTTGCCCGGCTCGCGCTCGATACGGCTCACCACCGCGTCGCCGCCCTTGTCGAGGATGTACTGCGCGATCATGTGGCGGTCGCGCATGTGCGCCTCCTCGATGTTCTCGCCCGGCGCGAGGCGCGCCAGCTGAACCAGGAGCCCGTTCAGGATGTACTCGTCGTAGGCCGCCTTGCCGACCTCGAGGCTCGGCATGAGCCCGAGCTCGACCAGCTTCGGGTCCATGATGAAGTAGAGCGCGACCAGGTCGGCGCGGCCCTCCTCGAGCGTGCCGGCGTAGTTCTTGAGCGTGTCGGTGGCGGGCGCCACGCCGTCCTCGAGCTTGCCCGAGGCGTGGCCGATGACCTCGTGCATGTCGACGACCAGGCGCCCGGCCAGGTCGGAGTGCTCCATGGCGCGGGCCAGCGCGTTGGCGTCGGCGGCGAACTCCTCGAGCACGCCCGCGCTCCGGCGATCCAATTCGATCGACTGCACGAGATTGCCGAGAGTGACGGATTTCGAGCCGTGCTCTTTGCGGATCCAGTCCGAATTCGGCAGATTGATGCCGATGGGGAAGAGCGGCCCGGAGTCGCCGACGCCAAGCACCACGTCGACGACGTTGGCCGAGATGCCGGTGACGTCCTTCTTCTTGTGGTTGTCGGCGATGGCGCTGTGGTCCTCGAACCACTGGGCGTTCTTGGAGATTGTGGCGATGCGGTTCGACGACACCGGGTCGCGCACCTGCACCATGGCCTCGTAGGTGCCGCGCATGTCGAGCGGGTCGCCGTAGGTCTCGATGAAGCCGTTGATGGAGTCGACGGCCGAGCCGGTGTCCTTCACCCAGGCGATGCTGAAATCGTCGAATTTCGTCAGATCGCCGGTCTTGTAATATTCGATGAGCGCCTCGATCCAGGCCTTCTGCGCCTCGTTCTCGGCGTCGCCGGCCGCCTTCTCGAGCCAGCCCACCGTCTTCTCGAGGGCCGCGCCGTAGAGGCCGCCCACCTTCCAGGGCAGCTCGACCAGGTCATTGCCCTGCTTCACGAGCTTCGAGTTGAGGCCCCACATGACCGGGTGGGCGTCCTTCGGATCCTTCTTGGCGGCGTAGAACTTCTCGACCTCTTTCTGCGTGATGCCGCGCTGGTAGAAGTTGTTGGCCGAGTGCTCGACCAGGTCCTTGTCGGAGTCGAGCGAGATGGCCGACGGGTCGACCTTGGGATCGAACAGCAGCGGCGTGAGCCGCTTCACCAGCGCCTCGGGCGTCTCGCCGGCATCCAGCGGCAGCGCCTTGGGGTCGGACGCGGCCACCAGCGCGGCGAAGTACTCGGGCGCGAAGCCGGGCTCGAGCTTCTTGTTCGAGTAGTGGTGGTAGATGCCGTGCGAGAACCACACGCGCTTGAGGTACACCATGAATTTGGCATATTCGGGCGCGCTCTTGTCGCCCGTATACGTCTTGTCGATGGCCTCGAGCGTGCGGCGCACGCGCAGCCCGTCGGGGTGGCGCTGGTCCCAGGCGATGTCGCGCCCGGCGAGCGCGGCCTCGCTGAGCTCCCAGGCGAGGATGCGCGTCTTGGGCGAGAGCGCGTCCCAGCCGGGGATCTGGTAGCGCAGGATGCGGATGTCGGCGAACTGCTCGGTCATGACCTTGAACTCCGGCGCAGTGGTGGCGGCGTCGGCCGCGACGGCGGTGGTGGCGGCGCCGGCGTCCTCGGCGGCGGCCGTCGGCGCTGCGCTGGCTGCGCTGGCGTCGTCGGCGCTGGTCGCGGCGCCCGCGTCGGCCCCGGGCGCCGGGGTCGCGGCGGCGTCGGGCGACGGCGCGGCGGTCGTGGCCGGCGGCGGCGAGGTGGGGGCTGCGGCAGGCTTGCCGCCGCAGGCGGCCTCGAGGACGGCGAACGTCATCTCGACGATCGGGGAGACAGGCGCTTGAACAGTCGCATCGAAGAACCTCCGCGGTCGGCGAAGATGCCTCGAATGGCGGTCGCCTGCAATGCCTGCCAGACCGCTTCAGTAGTCGTCGCGCATCGACGCCTGAGCCAGCTGCCAGCGCTTGCGATATTCGTCGCGGACGCTTGCGTCGAGGGAGTCGGCGAGCTCGAGCGGGAGCTTCGCGTAGCGTACGAGCTCCTGCACGTCGACCAGGTCCTTGCCGCGGTGCTCGGCCGAGAGGCCGGACGCCAGCTTCAGCTCCACCAGCTTTTCGATCGGGAGCACGTTCATTTCGCCGATGCGCGTGGCGACCGACGGATCCGGGAAGCGCACTGGCTTGGGCTTGCCATCGCCCGGGTATTCGCCGGACATCAGGACGTCGATCGGCACGTTCTGCTCGGTGTCGCGAAAGCCCTTGCTGCCCGCGAAGCGTTCGAGATAGCCGAGCCCGAGGTTCTGCTTCTTGAAGGCTGCCAATCCCTCCGGGGTCATCAGCAGGTCGATGTCCTTCGTCACGCGCTCGTAGCCATGCGCGTTCATCGCCATCGCGCCGGCGAGTGCGTAAGGAATCTCCTCGCGATCGAGGATGGCGCAGATGCGCGTCAACGCGCGGTGGACCGGAGAGTCTGCCATGAAGAATCTCCCGGCAAAGTCGATGGCGGCAGCGAAGCGCTCGGCGGGTGTCGATGGGACAGCGATGGACACCGCGTCATCATAGTCCCGGCGCCCTGGACGGAAAAGCATCGGGCGCGGCCTCTTGCGAAGCCGCGCCCGATTTGAGTCAATTGCTGTGGCCTCGCTCGGGGCCGCCCTCGAGCCCCGCTCTTCACCCCGGCCGGCCTCCTCGGCCGGCCTTCGTTCCGGAGCGGAGCGGCGGCCTTCGCTCGGATTCAGACCTGGCAGATTAGTAGCGGTACGCGTCGCTCTTGAACGGGCCGGCGACCGGCACGCCGATGTAGTCCGCCTGATCCTTGCTGAGCGTCGTGAGCTTCACGCCGAACTTGGCGAGGTGCAGGTGGGCGACCTTCTCGTCGAGGCTCTTCGGCAGCACCGTCACGGTCTTGCCGTACTTCTCGGCGTTCTGGAACAGCTCGATCTGGGCCAGCGTCTGGTTCGTGAACGACGCCGACATCACCAGGCTCGGGTGGCCCGTTGCACAACCGAGGTTGACCAACCGGCCCTCGGCCAGGACGATGATCGAGTGGCCCTTGCCGTCGGGGCCATGCGTCGTGTTCTTGAACTTCCACTCGTGGACCTGCGGCTTGACCTCGATCTTCTCGACCAGGCCCTTGGCGCGCAGCGCCTCGAGGCCGGCCATGTCGATCTCGTTGTCGAAGTGGCCGATGTTGCACACGATGGCGTTGTGCCGCATGCGCTGCATGTGCGCCGCGGTGATGATGTCCTTGTTGCCCGTCGCCGTGACGTAGATGTCGAACTCCTGGTCGAGGGCGTCCTCGACCGTGAGCACGTCGAGCCCGCGCATGCACGCCTGCAGCGCGCAGATGGGGTCGACCTCGGTGATGGCGACGCGCGCCGACTGGCCGCGCAGCGAGTCGACCGAGCCCTTGCCGACGTCGCCGAAGCCGCACACGAGCGCCTTCTTGCCGGCGATGAGCACGTCGGTGGCGCGCATGATGGCGTCGACCAGCGAGTGGCGGCAGCCGTAGAGGTTGTCGAACTTCGACTTGGTCACCGAGTCGTTGACGTTGATGCCGGGGAAGAGGAGCGTGCCGTCCTCCATGCGCTTGTAGAGGCGATGCACGCCGGTCGTGGTCTCCTCGGTGACGCCGCGGATGCCGTCGGCCATCTTGGTCCAGTAGCGGTCGCCCTTGGCGCGGCGCACGTCACAGACGAGCTGGAGGATGATCTTCTCCTCCTCGTTCGAGGCGGCGTCGGGGTTCGGCAGCGTGCCGGCCTGCTCGTGCTCGCGCCCGAGGTGGACGAGCAGCGTCGCGTCGCCGCCGTCGTCGAGGATCATGTTCGGGCCGCCGGTCGGCGAGCCGGCCCACTCGAGGGCCTGCAGCGTGCACCACCAGTACTCGGCCAGCGTCTCGCCCTTCCAGGCGTAGACGGGGATGCCGGCCGGCTTCTGCGCCGTGCCGGTCGGGCCCACGGCGACGCCGGCGGCGGCGTGGTCCTGGGTCGAGAAGATGTTGCACGAGACCCACTGCACCTCGGCGCCGAGGTGGGTGAGCGTCTCGATCAGCACCGCCGTCTGGATGGTCATGTGCAGCGAGCCCATGATGCGCGCGCCCTTCAGCGGCTGCGTCGCGCCGAACTCCTGGCGCAGCGACGCGAGGCCGGGCATCTCGTAGAGCGCGAGCTCCATCTCCTTGCGACCGAAGCGGACCGTCTCGGGCGAGAGGTCGCGCACCTTGAACGGCAGCCCGGCGTAGAGCGGGAGCCCGGTGTCGAGGAAGGCGGGCAGCTGGGGAACGGCTTTGGCGGTCATCGTTTTACTCCTCGGAGGCGCTTCGTGGAACGTCCATCCGTTGTTGTGGATGGATGGATAGAGTGCCCCGCGCCGGAACGCAAGGGGGCGGTCGCGACTTTTTGGAAGGTCGCGACAAATAA
This sequence comes from Myxococcota bacterium, assembly GCA_046351155.1. Classification (GTDB taxonomy): domain Bacteria; phylum Myxococcota_A; class UBA9042; order PHBI01; family PHBI01; genus JAXLYZ01. The sequence goes on along the minus strand of JAXLYZ010000031.1, from coordinate 30,089 downwards.
CGGCGGACCCTGCGTCTCGGGGTCGTCGGGCAGCGCCACGTGACGGATCCGGACGAGCGCGGTGTCGGCGGCGAGGCGGTCGAGGTCGTCGGGGCTGAAGCCCTGGTGGACGTGGCCGAAGATCGACCAGGCCTTGTTGTCGTGGGGCTGCATGTCGACGATGACGAGGCGCCCCTCGGGCCGGAGGATGCGCGCCGCCTCGGCCACGGCCGGACCGGGCTCGGGCAGGTGGTGGAGGACCAACGCGACGAGCGCCAGGTCGACGCTCGCGTCGGCGAGCGGCAGCGCCTCGAGCGGGGCCTCGTGGACGGTGACGTGCGGGCTCTCGGCCAGGCGCTGGCGCGCGGTCGCGACCATGCTCGGCTCGCGGTCGACGCCGATGAGCTCGCGGCAGAACGGCGCCAGCCGGGCCAGCGTCTCGCCGGTGCCGCAGCCGAGATCGGCGATGCTCAGGTCGGGCGGCAGCAGGCCGAGCATGGCTGGCGCCATGAAGGCGCGGCCGAAGAGCTGGTCGCGGAGCGCGTCCCAGCCCGAGGCCACGCGGCCGAAGAAGCTGCCGGCGTCGGCCTGGCGCTCGGCCAGCACCAGGGCCAGCCGGCCGCGGTCGGCCTCGGCCTCGGCCTTGGCCTCGGGATCGTCGCGGACCAGGCGCCAGAGCGCCAGGATCTCGTCGGACAGTCCGTCGGCCGACAGGCGCACCAGCGCGGTCGTGCCGACGGCGCGGCGCCCGACCCAGCCGGCCACGACCAGCGTCTTCAGGTGGCGGCTCACCGTCGACTGCGGCAGCCCGACGATGCGCACGAGGTCGCCGACGCCGAGCTCGTCCTGCTCGAGGAGGCGCAGGATGCGCACGCGCTGCGGCTCGGCCAGGAGCTCGAGCGCGGCGGCCAGCGTCATGAGCGGGGGCGGCGCATCAGCGCCACTTCATGTGGATCTTGAAGGCCTCGTCGCCCGACTCGCCCTCGATGAGGTCGAGCGGCCGCTTCAGGTGCGCGAACATGCCCTTCATGCCGACGGTCTGGACGAAGCGCCAGGTGGGATCGGCGAACACGGCCGCGCCCTTGAACTCGAGGCAGGCCGAGCCGCCGTTCACGGTGGGCAGGCACTTGCCGACGGTGCAGACGCTCTCGTGGTAGCTGCCGGCCATGCGCAAGACCATGCCGGGACCGGCCATGCGGCCGGCCAGGACGAGCATCTTCTCGGCCGCGCCGCTCGTGTCCTCGAAGACCGACTCGAAGCGCACGGCCTCGCCACCCAGGAACTCGTCGATGATGATCTGCACCATGCGGATCTGGACGTGGACGGGCATCCAGTTCCGCTTGGTGGGCTCGTCGGGCAGCACGTCGGGGCCGACGCCGAGGAGCTCGCGGACCTTGTCCGGCGCGGTCGGGCCGAAGCGGCGCCGCACGTGGATGCCCCAGTTGCGCAGCGAATTGCCGCGCACCTCGCCGGGCAGGGCGAGGGTCCAGTCGAGAGGCCACCGAGGCGTCTTGGCGAGGGCTTCGAGCGAGGTCCGCGTCATCGGGCGCGGCCATAGCAAGGCTCGCGGCCGTTGGCTAGACCTTAGGTAGGCGCCGCCGCCGGAGCGCCAGGAAGGCCAGCGCGACGGCCCACAGGGCGGGCGTGGAGCCACTGGCGCAGCCGCCGCTCGAGCCACTGGTCGAGGCTGGGTCGCGGGGCGTGACGGTGAAGGCGTCGGGCAGGGTGGCGACCACGCCGTCGCTGTTCGCGACGATGACCGAGTAGGTGCCGACCGAGAGCGGCGGGACCGTGGCCGAGATGAGGCCCGCGCTGGTGACGTTGATGTTGCTGAGGTCGTAGCCGCCGAGCTTCACGCTGTCGCCGGCGGCGAAGCCGGTGCCGACGATCGAGACCGCGGTGGTCTCGCCGGCGAAGACGCTGTGCGGCGAGATGGAGGTCACCGTGAGCGCCGGCGCCTCGCCGGTGACGCAGGTGCCGGCCTGGCAGGTCTGGCCGTCGCCGCAAGTGCCGCAGCTCCCGCCGCAGCCGTCGTTGCCGCAGTCCTTGCCGGCGCAGAACGGCTCGCAGTCGGGGCCGCACACGCCCGCCTGGCAGGTGCCGACGGTGCAGGTGCCGCAGACGCCGCCGCAGCCGTCGGGGCCGCAGTCCTTGCCGTCGCAGTCCGGCGCGCAGCCGGTCGTGCACTGGCCGGCCTGGCAGGCCTCGCCGCCGCTGCAGCTGCCGCAGCTCCCGCCGCAGCCGTCGCTGCCGCACTCCTTGCCGTTGCAGGCCGGGTGGCAGACGGCGTGGCAGAAGAAGTCGCCGCCGCACTCGCTGTCGGTGCCGCAGCTGCCGCAGCTGCCGCCGCAGCCGTCGTCGCCGCACTGCTTCGAGAGGCAGTTCGGGGCGCAGGTGACGCAGGCGCCCTGGTAGCAGGTGAGCGCGCCGCAGCTGCCGCAGCTGCCGCCGCAGGTGTCGTCGCCGCAGTCCTTGCCGTCGCACTGCGGCACGCACGGCGTCGACGCGACGTCGGCGTGCATGCGCAGGATGACGTCGCCGTCGATCTGGAAGCCGCTCGCCAGCTGGCCGACGTTCTCCATGAACATCCAGCTCTTGGTGCCGCTGCAGGTGCCGACCGGCGTCACGATGTTCATGACGTTGGCCTTGCCGGTGAGGTCATTGTCGTGGACCGTGCCGACGTTCTGGCAGCCGCACGTCTCGAGGCCGAGCTCGGGCAGGCTGATGATGGCGCACTGGATGTCCCACTCGGTCGACATGTCGCGCGCCGGGTCGGTGAAGCGCACGACCAGCCAGACGTTGCCGCTGGTGATCATCGGCGGGCGGTCGGCCGGGTCGGCGTTGGGGTCGTCGAAGTCGACCTTGATGGCGGTGTTGCCCTGCAGCGGCACGCCGAAGGTCTGCGTCTTCGCGTTGTAGAGGTCGGCCGTCGAGATGCTGAAGATGGGCTGGCTCTGCGGGTCGGCCGAGGTCGAGGACGAGTTGTAGATCTCGATGGTGGCGTTGGCGTAGAGCGGCTCGGTGGCGTTGGGCGGCGCGGCCAGGACGAGGTCGAAGCCGGTCACGCGCAAGGGGTACATCTCGGGCGTCGGCTTGTAGACCTGGCCGAAGGCCTCGCCGGCCACGAAGCCCGGCTGGGTGTAGAACTGGCCGCCGTTGATCTGGTCGACCGCGGTCGAGAGGTCGGACGAGAACTCGTCGTGCTGGAAGACCCACGGTTCGGCGGACGCGACGCCGGGAGCGCCGAGGGCGAGGGCGACGGCGACGATGCGGAGCGTGGCAGGCCAGCGGACGACGGGCATGGGTGCCTCCTGATGACGGCCGGAACCATAGCAAGCCGCGCGGCCCAGCGCGAGACGTGCGGCTCACTTCACCGGCGTGTAGACCTGGTCGCGCCCGCCCGCGGTAGGCGTGTGCAGCGCGTCGCTGCCTGCGCCCTTGTGGCAGCCGACGCAGATGTCGAAGGCGTTGCCGCTGTCGCCCATGCCGTCTGCGACGACGCCCGTCGTGGCATCGTGCGGGGCGTCACTGTCGAGCGGAACGCGCTCGTACCAGTACCAGTTGGCGCCTCCGGCGCTGTCGTCCGCTGCCTTGTAGTAGACCGCGTAGCCGACTGGCGTCGTCGCGGTCTCGGAGGCGTACAGCTCCTTCACGGCGGCAGCGCCCTCGGGCCAGTCGGCCGTTCCGCTCGCGTGCGCGGCGATGGCGTCGTTCGAGCAGATGCGGTTGAAGCCATGCGGCGACGGCGTGCGCGACTTGTGGACGGCAGCCTCGCAGTGCCAGCTCAGGTAGTCCCCGCCGGCCAGCCAGGCCTCGATCGCGACCCGTCCCTGCGGCGGCTCCTGCGACGAGTCCTCGCCGCCGCTGTCGCCGCACCCGCTCATCACGATCATCCCGAACGCAGCCCATCCCCAGTGACGCATGTCGTGTCCTCCGCGCGCCGCGGCGCGTGTTGTTGCCCACTGCATTCGCGCGCCGACGGATGTTGTTACGGCCGATCGTCCGCGAGCCGACGATTACCCAACGCCACCAGCAGGCGGGCCGCGAAGCTGCTCCAGAGGACGGTCGCAGCCACACCGGCAAAGTGGACGACGAGGAGGTGGAGGCCCGCGTGCGGCACCTCGCAGCGCACGCGCAGCAGCAGCTGCCCGGCCAGCGCGCCGGTCGTCGCCGCCACCGTGAGCAGCAGCGGGCGCTCGCTGCGGAGGCGCGGCAGGCTGCGCTGGAGCAGCCAGACCAGGGCCTGCGCACCCGCGAAGGTGGCCAGCGCCAGGCCCTGCTCGATGAACAGGCACTGCACGCCGACGGCGGCGTCGAGCGAGCTCTGGGCGAGGTCGAGGTCGAGCGCCACCAGCGCCAGCGACAAGAGCAGCGCGGCCAGCTTCAGCACCAGCGCCAGGCGGCGCGGCGGCCCGAGCACGCGCCCGAGCACGCGGCGCTCGAGCGCCGGCGACACCGGCTCGAGGCGCGCGTCCTCGGCCAGGAGCGACAGCAGCGAGCCGGCCTCGCGCCAGCGCGCGGCGCACTCGGGGCAGGCCGCGGTGTGGGCCAGCGCGGCGGCGCGCTCGGGCTCGGCGTCGTCGAGCGCGGCCAGGTAGACGAGCTCGTCTTCGGCCAGGTGCGGGGCGCTGTGCGCCGGGGGCGACGCGGGCGGCGCGGCGCCGGGCAGCGCGGCGTCGGGCGGGAGGGATGGGGTCGTCATGGCAGGCCCTCCTCGGCGATCACGGGTTGCAGGCGCTGGCGCAGCGCCTCGTAGGCGCGGCACGCGCGCACGCGCGCCGCGCCCTCGCTGACGCCCAGCGCCTGGGCGATCTCGCCGAACGACAGGCCCTCGAAGCGATGCAGCTGGATGACCACGCGCTGCGAGGCGGGCAGGCCGTCGACGGCCTCGCGCACGCGCCGGTCGCGCCCGCTCGGCTCGCTGGCCTCGCCCGGCACCGGCGCGCCGAGGGCCGCGACCAGGCGGTCCATCTCCTCGTCGGTGGCCGGGCGCGGCAGGAGGTGGCGGCGGCGCAGCTCGTCGACGCGCACGCGCGCCGCGATGGTGAAGAGCCACGGCCGCACGCGCGCGCCAGGGCGATAGGTGTGCCGCGCGGCGTGCAGGCGCATGAACGTCATCTGGAGCAGGTCCTCCGCCAGCGCGGGGTCGGTCGTCTTGCGGAAGAACGCCAGCACCCGCGGCGCGAGGGCGCGGAACAGCGGCCCCAGGGGACGGTCGTCCCCGGCCGCGTATGCCGCCATCCATCTCGCCTCGTCGTCGTCGCTCATCCGTTCCTGCTCCGCCTTCGCGCGCCGGCGCGCGACCGTTACGTCAAAAGCGCGCGCTGGTTCACGCGGCCGGGTCGGGGTCGCCGTCCTCGCGCGCGTCCGGCGCGTGCGCGCGGCGGACGCGCACCTCCCAGTCGAAGATCGCCGTGCGCGCGTCGGTGACGAGCCACAGCATCGACACGAAGAAGGAGAGCCCGACCACCGCGGTCGCGACGCCCATCGGGATGGCGAGCCAGGCGAGCTCGCTGTCGGAGCTCGCGCCGATGACGGCCGCGGCGCTGGCGAGCGCCGAGTAGACGACCAGCTGCACGGCGGTGGCCACCGTCTTGCCGCGGCTCGGGCCGCCGAGGTCGGCGAAGAGGCGGTGCAGCGCGACCAGCATGGCGGCGGTCGCGACGAACCACGCCGCGCTGTCGACGATGACGCCGATGTGGATGAGGTCGGGCTGGTCCGACGCGAGCGCGTGCAGCGCCAGCACCGCGAGATCGGAAAGGAGCATGACTATCGTCACGACCAGCGCGACGCGCGCGGGTGCGCGCGCCGTGGCGCGCTCGGGCAGGCGCAGGAGGCGCCAGAGTCCGATCAGCATGGCCCCGCCGCCGACGGCGAAGACGAGGATCTCCAGCACGATGACGATCGGCTTCCGGCCGAGCGGGCCCTGGCCGAGCATGAACGACGCGACCAGCGTCGCGGCGCGCGTGATGAAGCCGACGAAGTAGTCATGCAGGCCCTTCACGGCCTGGCCCCACTGCCACGTCTCGGCTTCGTCGGGGGCCTCGCGCGGCGACTCGATGAGGCGCAGCGACGGGCGCGTCTTCGGCGCCAGCGGCTCGAGCTTGGCCATGGCCGGCAGCGGCGGCAGCGCCGGCTGCTCGGGCGTCGGCGCGCTCGGCGGCGCGGGCGCGGCCGGGGTCGCCGGGTCGGCGGGCGTCGCGGACGCGGGCGGGCGCTTCGGCGGATCGATGCCGAGCTCGCGGTAGGCCAGCGCCAGGCCGTCGTCGGGGCTCGAGGCGGCCGCCTGCGAGCCGAGGCGCGCGCCGCTCGGGCCGGCCTGCGAGGCGTCGGGGCCATCGAGCAGGCGGCGGATGAAGGTGCGCGACGGCGCCGCCGCCGGCTCCTCGCCGAGCACCGCGGCCACCTCGGCCAGCGGCCCGCGCGGCACCACCGCGGCGTAGATGAGCGCCGTCAGCGCGCCGAGCCCGCACACCAGCGGCTCGGGCGCGCGCATCACCATCAGGAGGACGCCGATGGCGCCGACGAAGAGGCTCGGCCAGGCGGCCTTGTCCCAGCCGATGATGCCGCCCGCGGCCAGCGCCCACGGCACCGCCAGCGCCACGGCCGGACCCAGCCACCAGGCCGGCAAGAGCGCCGGATCGAGCACCGCGAAGCCGGCGACGAGCGCGCCGACCAGCGCGACGTTCGACCAGGTCAGCGCGCGCGCGGTCGGCGCCATGTCCTCCTTGGCGGCGAAGCGCGCGACCACCAGCAGGAGCAGCATGAGCGCGCCGCCGAAGCTCACGAAGGCGGTCGTCGCCAGCAGCGGGCGCCACACTGCGGCCGGCACCGACGCCGGCGGCTCGACGCCGACGAGCGGCGCCAGCGCCAGCGCGGCCGACGCCAGCGCCAGGAACGAGGCCAAGACGACCCAGGGCGCGAGGCCCAGCGCGCGCGCCCAGGCGCGGAGCGGCCAGGCCATCCACGCCAGCGCCAGCGCGACCAGCGCGCGCAGGATGCCGCCGGTGGTCGCGACCCAGGGCGCCGGGAAGGCCGGCTCGGCCAGCACGTCGAGCACGGCGCCCAGGCCGAGCACGAAGGCCGAGATGACCAGCACGCGCACGAGGTTGATGACGCCGTGCGCGGCCAGGCGGCGCGCGCGATCGCGCGGCGAGAACGTCGAGAGATCGACGCTCATCGATGGTGCTTCGGGAGCCGCTTGCGCTTGGCGCCGCGGCGCTCGGCGTGGACGCCGCCGAAGAGGGCGCGGCCGACCACGCGCAGGACCGGCATGTCGTCGGTGTCGGGCGCGTCGCCGTACTCGGGGGGCACGCTGTTGTCGCCGTGGAAGGCGCCGAAGATGCCGGTGCCGATGCACTCGACGCGCACGTGCGGCGGCACGACGATGTGCACGCCGCCGAAGGTCGCCTTGCACACGACGGTGGTGACGCCGGGCAGGAAGGTGGCCTCGCGCAGGTCGAGCTCGGCGCCGCCGAAGACGGCGCGGATGTAGACCTCGCGCGGCATGACGCGGCGGCCTTCGAGCTGGTGGCCGGAGAAGATGCAGGTGACGCGGATGGGCTCGGGCTCGAGGTAGGTCGCGACCGCCTGGGCCGGGGCGACGGCGGGCATCGGCGCGCGCGCCGGGGCCGGCTGCGGCACGACCACCATCTCCCGGCGCTGCGCCACGCGCATGGTCACCTGCGACGGCGCGTGCTCGGGGAGGTCCTGCACCAGCACCTTCAGGTCGGCCGACGTGCGCGCCTGCATGGCCAGGTCGAGGCGCTCCTCGAGCTCGTCGAGCTCGAGGTGGTCGGCGGCGACGGCGTCCTGCAGGCGCGCGATGACGGCCTCGCGCTCGGCGCGGATGGCGGAGCGGAGCGGTCGGGGCACGCGCGGGAAGGCATCGGAGGGGTCGTCGGCCATGGCGAGCGCACACTAGCGCTGCGACCGCGGGTCGGCAATGCCGACCATCGGCCGTCGCCTACTTCACGAACGGCGACTCGAGCAGCGCCGTCGGGACGAGGTACTCGCCCGAGACGAGGAAGCTGCCCTGCGTCGGCTGCGGCTCGGTCGTGCCCCAGCGGACGACGCCCGGCACCTGATAGGCGACCTCGAAGTAGCGCTTGCCCTCGACGTCGGAGAACGTGCACGTCGCTGGCAGGAGATTGCCATAATTCGTCAATGCCTGGCATGTGCCATTATCGTAGAATATGGCGTCGAAATCCTTGCGCACGACGAAGGTCTTGCCGTCGCCCATGTACGACGGGGTCCACATGAGGTTGCCCTCGCACACGAACGAGCTGTCCGACAGCATGCGGAAGCCGCGCGTCTGCTCGTTGCTCGGGTAGACGATGGACACGGTGGTGTCGGTGGTGGGGCGGATGACGAAGGTGCGCGTCGGCTGCGCCTGGCCGTCGCGCGTCACCGCCTCGACGACGTCGCCGCCCGCGCTGATGGTCCAGGTGGTAGTGCTGCCCGGCCGCTCCTGGCGCGTCCAGGTGCCGACGAGCCTGGCGGTGATGGCCTGGGCGGCGTCGGCCGAGAGCGGCGGGCGATCGAAGAGGCTGGCCACGGCCGAGCGCGGCGCCTTGCCCGGGAGCGACGGCGCGGGCATCGGCGGGCGCCCGAGCTGCGGCTCGTCCGCGCCCACCGACTGGTGGCACGGGTCGGCGTTCTCGATGGGCAGCGCGGCCGCCTCCATGCAGTCGCGGTAGGCCTTCGACACGGTCGGGCAGCCCTCGAGGAAGCGCCGCGTCTCGTAGCCGGTCTCGAGGTACTCCTTCTCGAGCTCGGGCGTGGCGGTGATGCCGGCCTTGGCCAGGCCCGGCGCCAGCGCCCGCCAGCTCTTGGCGAGGATGCGCGCGCACTGCGCCGTCTTCGCGGCCTCGTCCTCGTGCGGCGCGGCGACGTCGGGTGCGGCGGCGGCGACGTCGGCGGCCGCGGGCGCGGCGACGTCGGCGGGCGCGGGCGCTGGCGCGGCGACGTCGGCGGTCGACGCAGGCGCGGGCGCGGGCCCCTTCTTGTCGCAGGCGGTCGCCGCGGTCGACGACAGGACCAGGAGCGCGAGCACGACCTTCATGGAGACCTCTCGGGGAGCGGTGTCGGGGCGCGTCAGGGCTCGTCGCCGAGGCGCGCGATGAGGCGATGGGCCTCGGCCTCGTCCATGAGGACGAAGCGGTCGCGCGCGTCCTCGAAGGCGTAGACGTCGGCGTTGGCGACGTCGAACCACCACGCGTGCAGCCGCAGCAGGCCGGCCTCGACGCGCTCGCGCACGATGTCGTAGGTGCGGATGTGATCGATCTGCACGAGCACGTTGAGCTGCGAGATGCGGTCGACCGCGCTGACGCCGGCGAGCGTCCGACCGCGCTCGTCCTCGTCGGCGTGGCGCGACAGCGCGGGCTCGGCGTGGCGGAGCCAGCTCCGGAGGTGCGGCGCGACCACGCGCTCGCGCCCGCCGTGCAGCGCGTGGATGGCGCCGCAGTTCGAGTGCCCGCACACGACGATCTCGCTCACGGCCAGCGTCTCGACGGCGAACTCGATGGCGGCCCACTCGCTCTCGTCGCCGAGCGACACGCCGTCGGGCCCGAGCGGCGGCACGAGGTTGCCGACGTTGCGCATGACGAAGAGGTCGCCCGGGTCGGTCGAGGCCACCATGTTGGGCACGACGCGGCTGTCGGCGCAGGCGATGAAGAGACAGTCGGGTCGCTGGCCGAGCGCCAGCTGGGCGAACATGTCGCGGTAGGCCGGGCGCACGCGGCTTCTGAAGTCGGCGATGCCGCGGAGGAGCTTCTTCATCGGGTGCCTTCGGGTCCTTTATAGGAGCTTCGCCTGGCGCGGCTCGGGCAGGGGCTCGATGAGCTCCGGGCCGTCGGCGCGCACGCTGTTGACGGTCTTCGCCACGCGCCGATGGGCGATACGCCCTGGGAACGGGACGAGCAAGCCCTGGATGACGTCGGGCGGCGTGCGCGCGTCGAGCCACGCGGCCTGCGCCTCGGGGCCGAGCACGAGCGGCATGCGGTCGTGGAGGACGCGCGTCGACTCGGCGGCCGCCGTGGTGACGATGCTGAAGGTGCGCCGCGTCTCGCCGCTCTGCGGGTCCTTCCACCTGGCCCACAGGCCGCCGAAGAGCACGAGCTGCTCGGGGCCCGGGTCCTGGCCGTGCTCGCCCGGATGGATCCAATGAGGATCGGGCTTCGGGTCTGGGGAGTCGGGTGCCGCGGGCGTCCACTCGTACCAGCCGCTGGCCGGCACCAGCAGGCGCCGCTCGGCGAGCGCCTCGCGGAACGCGGGCTTCGATCCCAGCGTCTCGGCGCGCGCGTTGATCATCCTGGCCCCCTCGCGCGGGCTCTTGGCCCAGAACGGCACGAGGCCCCAGCGGAACAGCTCGAGCCGCGGCGGCTCGCCGTCGGCCAGCGGCGGCAGCAGCACGGGCGCCGGATCGGTAGGCGCCACATTCAGGTCCGGGCCCCACTCGTCTCCGGTCTCCTCGGGCGTCACCGGCTCGGCGCGGAGCAGCTTGGCCAGCGTCTTGAAGTTCACCCGCACGCCGTAGCGACCGCACATCACGAGCCTCCCAGCAGCGCCTGCGCCGCGGCTCCGAGCGCCGGGTCGGGATCGCGCACGAGCGGTTCGAGGCGCGCCCGGCGCCGCGCCACCGCCTCGCGCATGGCGCGCGCCGCGGCGCAGTCGATCGGCGAGGCGCGGCTCGCGGCGACGAGGCGCGCCGCCAGCTCGAGGAGCCGCGCGCGGTCGGGCACGAACGACTCCTGGGCCAGGTCGAGGAGGTAGGCCAGCGCCAGCGCACCCTGACCGCTGGCCGGTCCGAGCCGCGCGCGCGTGGCGTGCACCAGCGCCGCGGTGCCGGCCTCGCGCTCGGACTCCAGCGGCGAGACGAGGCGCATCAGCGCCTGCGAGGTCTCGCCGGCGAGCGTCCAGGCCGGCGCGTCGTCGGGCGGCGCGGTCGGCTCCGGGCGCGGCGCCGGCAACGCCATGGCCGGCCGCAGCGCGCTCCGGCGCACGCGCGGATCGTGCGCCAGGACGTCGCGCGGCTCGGCGCGCCAGGCCGAGAGCAGCGGCCGCCAGCCGGCGCTCATGGGCGTCCACGGCCAGCGCTCGGCGCCGCCGCCGCGCGTCGCGAAGAGCCGCGCCGACGGGCCGCTGCGCGCCGCGCCGTCGTCGGGGTGCTGGCCGAGGTCGTCGCCCCAGGCGTCGGCCACCGCCTCGCGCCAGAAGCCCATCATGGCCAGCCCGAGCGGGTGGGGCAGGGCGGGCGGCGCGATGGGCGGCCACGGCCCCCACGGGAACGGCGAGGTGGTGCCGGCGCGATAGGCGTGCTCCCACTCGGCCTCGCTCGCCAGCCGGAACGGCGCGCGCGGCGAGCTGTGCGCGGCGAGCCAGGCGGCGACGTCGTGCGGCTCCAGGCGCAGCGGCTTGGCGCCGTCGCCCGGCAGCGGCGTCTCGGCCAGCAAGAGCGGCCCGACCGTCACGACGCGCGTCGGCCGCATGCGCGCGAGGTCGTCGTCCAGCAGCGCGAGGTCGTTGTCGTCGAGCAGGTCCTCGAGCGCGGCCGCCTCGAGCTCGCCCATGCCCATGCGGAAGGTGCCGCCCGGCACGAGGCAGAACGCGAGCTGGCTCGGGCGGTGGACGATGCGCGCGCCGCTCGAGCGGAAGCGGATGTCGCGCGCCTCGCGCGGCGTGACCACGGCCGCGAACTCGGGCCCGAGGTCGCGCGCGATCGCCGTCAGGTGCGCCAGCCGCCCGGCCTCGGGCAGCGCTCGCCATGCGGCCATGCTCGGCAGCGGACCCATCACCGCGGCGCACCTCGCGGGGCGGCGGGCGGGGCGGGCAGCGGCTCGGGCCCGGAGCAGTGCCACGTCGCGCAGTGGTAGCAGCGGCCGGTCATCGACTGCGGCGCGGCCTGGCGATAGCGCGCGCCGTCGAAGCGCGCCGTGCGCGTCTCGCGCGTCAGCGCCGGGATGGGGCCGCCGCCCTCGATGACGTCGGACAGCGCCGACTTCTCGCGCGTGACGACCAGCGTGCGCAGCCCGTGCTCGAACGGCGCCTGCCACGCCGCGCCGTCGAGCGTGCCCGGGCCGATGACGCCGACCGGGTGGCCGCAGCGCGCGTCGGGCCCCGCGCCGGGCGCGGTCGGGCGCGCCAGCCACACCTCCCAGGTCACGTCCTCGGGGGCACGCCGTCGGCGTCTCGCCGCCCGGCTTCGGGCCGCCGTTCGCCGCGCGCTCGACGACCACGGGCACGAGCCAGTCGAGGACGAGATCGCCGTCGAGGTCGACCGCCGGATAGCTCGAGGCGGAGTGCGCGACCGAGCGCTGGTTGAGCTCGCCGCGCTGGTCGACGCCGCTCAGTGGACGTACCAGCCCAGCCGCGGCGCGGGATGGGCAGGCACGGCCCGGGCGCCTGGAAGGCGCTCGCGCGGGCCTTGCCGAGCGCGAGCCAGCCGTAGCCGTGGGCACTCCCGCCGTAGGCGCGACCGACGGCGAAGCTGGCGCGGAGGTCGTCCTTCTCCAGCGTCGCGACCACGTCGAAGCCCTCGTCGGCGCGGTCGACCACGCGCCAGCCGGCGGCCTCGAAGGCGGCGATCCAGCGCGTCGCCAGCTGGGCCGCGTCGACCGAGGCGGCATACGTGAGCGTCACGCGCACGAGCGCGCCGCCGTCGGCCATGACCTCCGGTCCGACCTCGTCGACGCCCTCGGGCGCCGGCGTGGCCAGCGTCCACGCGGGCGCGCTCGCGGTGAGCGCGAGGGCGATGGAGGCCGCGACCTGAAACATGTCTCGCTCCCGGGCGCCGTCGTTCCCGATTTGGAACCGTCCGGGCTATTGGCGCCCCCGTCGGCGCCGAGCATACACTCGTGTCCGGTCGGAGCGAAGGCCAGCAGGCGGGAGGACGCATGAGGGCGCACAGGGTCGGGGAGTGCTGTTGGCCGTCGGCGTCGGCGCGAGCTTCGGCGCCTGCAGCGACGACGCGGCGCACGGCAGCGTCGACGCCGCCGACGCCGCGACCGCGACCGGCGCGGACGGCGACGCGGCGAGCCGCCCGGACACGCCGACGCCGTAGATCTTCGAGGACGACGCCGGCCCGGTGACGCCGAGCCTCGGCCGCCGCGCGCGTCGCCGCGGTGAAGGCGGCGCTCGACGCCGCGCTCGAGATCGATCCGCAGATGGTCGGAGACCTTAACGATCCGCTCTACCCGCCGCCCGCGGCCGGCAGCGGCGACCTGAGCGGCTGCCCGTTCTTCCTGACCTACGACTACGGCAACGCCCAGGCCTACTACTGGCAGGGCGAGTGCACCGACGCCGCCGGCACGCAGTTCTCCGGCTACGGCTACGCCAGCTGGTACCACGACTACCCGGTCGAGTTCGGCAACGTCGACGGCTTCGAGTACTACCTCGCCGGGCGCATCCAGGCCGCCGACGGCACCTGGCTCGAGGGCGCCGGCTCGGTCACCGCCTACGACGGCGGCGGCGCCGACCTCGACGGCTTCGCGCGCACGCTCGACGGCACCTTCACGGCCGGCGGCCCGCGCGCCGCGGCCTCGCCCTGGCTCGACGGCACGCGCCGCCCGTCGCTGTCGGTGAGCGGCTGGCGCTACCTCCCGACCGGCGGCAAGAACCTCATGTTCTCGGGCGGCATCGGCGGCCTCGACGGCTTCCCGGGCGACGTCAGCGCGGTCGCGCTCGACGACCTGACGGTGCGCACGCTCACGGCCGGCTCGGCCTGCGAGAGGGAGTTCGGCGGCAGCGCGTCGGTGCGCGGGCCCGACGGCAGCTGGTACGACATCGTCTTCGACGGTCCGACCGACGAGGAGCCCGACACCACCCCGGCCGACGTCTGCGACGGCTGCGGCGACACCTTCGTCCGCGGCGCGACCATCGACGCGACCTGCGTCCCGACGGCGCCGTACACCGCCTGGGAGACGCGGCCATGGTGAGGCGCGCGCGCGCGTTCGATGCGGCCGTCGCGGTCGCGGTCGGCGGGGTCGTAGGGGTCGGCGCGGCCGTAGGGGTCGGCGGCCTCGGGGCGTGCGACGCGCAGCAGGCGAAGTCGCTCCGGCCCGACGCGACGGTGGCCAGCGACGCCGCGTCGTCGAGCGATGCGCCGGCCTTCGTCGACGTGTTCCACCCGCACGACCCGGCGGCGGTGCCGGCGCTGGACGCGCGCGCGCTGCTGGTGCGGCTGTCGCTCGACCTGCGCGGCATCCGCCCGACGCCGGCCGAGCTGGCGGCGGTCGAGGGCCCGGACCCCGACGCCGCGCTGCCCGCCCTCATCGACAACTTCCTTGGCGATGCGCGCTTCGGGAAGCGCGTGCGCGACCTCTACGCGACGGTCCTGCGGACGCGCGTCGAGGACTTCCCGGTGGGCGCCGCGGCGCTGGGGCTGCCGGCCGAGGACGAGCCGGCGCTGTTCGCGTCCATCGGCGAGGAGCCGCTCGAGGTCATCGCGCGCGTCGCCGCCGAGGACCGCCCGTGGACCGACCTCGTGACGGCCGACTGGACCATGGCCGACGAGACGCTCGCGTCCGTCTATCCGATCGATCGGACGCCGGGCCCCGGCTGGCAGGAGGCGCGCTACAGCGACGGCCGTCCGGCGGCCGGGCTCCTCGCCGTGAACGGCCTCTGGTGGCGCTACCTGTCGGACGGCGTGAACTACGGCCGCGGCCGCGCCAACGCCGTCGCGCGCATCTTCCTGTGCAGCGACTTCCTGACGCGCTCGGTCGACTTCCCGCGCGACATCGACCTCACCGACGAGGACGGCATCCGCGCCGCCGTGCGCGAGAACACCGGCTGCGTCGGCTGCCACGCCGGGCTCGATCCGCTGGCCAGCTACCTCGCCGGCTTCCAGTACACCGACAAGAGCGTGGCCGCCGAGATGACGGTCTACCACTCGGAGCGCGAGCGCCAGTGGCGCCAGATGACCGAGCTCGCGCCGAGCTTCTACGGCACGCCGGGCTACTCGCTGGCCGACCTCGGGCGCCAGATCGCCGCCGACCCGCGCTTCGTGACGTGCGCCGTCGAGACGGCGTGGACGCTGCTCCTGCGGCGGCCGGTCGACGCGCGCGACCCGGGCGAGCTCGACGCGCTGACGCGGCATCGCGAGGCGTTCCTTGCCGGAGGGCTCACGCTGAAGGCGCTGCTCCGCTCGATCGTCATGGACCCGCGCTACCGCATGGGACCTGCCCCCGCGGGCAGCGCCGAGCCGGGCATGGAGCACCTGGTGACGCCCGACCAGTGGGGCGACATGCTGGACGCGTGGACCGGCTTCCGCCTGTCGGCGCAGGGCGCCGACCTCCTCGCGACCGACCTCACCGGGCTGCGCACTCTGGCCGGTGGCGGCGACGGTCGCGCCGGCGCGCAGCCGGCGACGTTGCCGACCGCGACCATGTCGCTCAGCTGGGAGCGCACCGCCGAGGCCGCCGCGAGCTACGCCGTCGATCACCCGTTCCGCCCGCCCGACGCGCGCGCGCTCTTCGAGGTCGACCTCGGGCACGAGCCCGACGGCCCGGCCTTCGACGACCCGGCGATGCGCGCGCAGGTGGTGTCGCTGCACCGGCGCCTCTTCGGCACCAAGGTCGCCGACGACGGCCTGGAGGTGCGCGCGGCGCTCGAGCTGTGGGACGCGGCCGATCGGATAGATGGGCCCGCGGGCGCGTGGAAGGCGGTCCTGACGGCCCTCTTCCGCGACCCGTCGCTGGTCCTCTACTGAGAGCGGGAGGCTACGATGCAGACACGACGATCGTTCCTCCAGCGCCTCGGGCAGGGTGCCCTCGCGGCCGGCGTGGCCGCGGCGGTGCCGAGCCTCATCAGCGCCACCGCCTCGCGCGCGCTGGCCGCCGGCGGGGCGCAGAAGCGCTTCCTCTTCGTGGTGAACCGCGGCGGCTGGGATCCGCTGACGGCGCTGGCGCCGATGTTCGGCAACGGCCAGGTGGCGATGCCGGTCGGCTCGAGCGCGGCGACCATCGGCGGCATCCCCATCGTCGACCACGCGCAGCGCCCGTCGGTGCGCGCCTTCTTCGAGGCGTGGGCGGCGCGGACCATGGTGCTGCAGGGCGTGTCGGTGCGCAGCGTGTCGCACGACGTGTGCGAGGTCACCATGATGACCGGCGCGGCGACGGGCGGGGCGCCCGACTTCGCGACGCGCCTCGCGACCGCGGGCGAGGGGCTGGCGCTGCCGCACTTCGTGGTGTCGGGGCCGACCTATCCGGGCGCGCTGGCGGCGCTGGTGGCGCGCGGCGGCATGACCGGGCAGCTGCAGGAGCTCGTGACCGGCGACATCATCTATAGGAGTGACGTCGCCGTCGACGGTCCGTCGCGTCCGACCGGGCGCCTCATCGACGACTTCGTGCGGCGCCGGACGGACGCGTTCGCGGCGGCCGCGCCGACCGAGCGCCGGCGCGCTGGTGTCGGCGCTCGACCGCGCCACGCGGCTCGAGGACCTGCAGTGGGACATGAGCTTCGGCTCGGACGGGAGCTTCGGCAGCCAGATCGAGGTGGCGGTGCAGGCCTTGTCGCGCGGCATCGCGCAGTGCGTGACGGTGTCGCCGCCGGTCAGCTGGGACACCCACACCGACAGCGACAACCAGCAGTCGCAGCTGTGGGAGCTCCTGTTCTCGGGGCTCGGCCGCATCATGGCGCGCATGTCCGAGCTGCCGAGCCAGGCGGCGGCGGGCGCGAGCGCGGCGGCGTCGCGAAAGCTGCTTGACGATGTGGTGCTGGTCGTCCTGTCGGAGATGGGGCGGACGCCGCAGCTGAACGCCGACCAGGGGCGCGACCACTGGCCGTGGACGACGGCGCTCGTCATCGGCCCGGGCGTGACCGGCGGCCGCGTGGTCGGCGGCTTCGACGCGGGCTATGCCGGCAAGGGCCTCGACGCGACGACGGCCGAGGTCGACGAGCGCAGCCCGGCGCCGAGCCCGGCCGCGCTCGGCGCGACGCTGCTCCAGCTGGCCGGGCTCGACCCGACGGTCATGGGGCCGGGCGTGGCCCCGCTGGCGGGGGTGCTCACGTGAGGCGCGCGGTCGCCGCGTTCGTAGCGCTCGCCGCCTGCGACGACGGCGGCGGGTCGAGCCCGGGACCCGACGCGTCGGCCGAGGTCGACACGTCGGTCCTCCCCATCGACTGGTGCGACGACGCGCCGGTCCTCAGCTGGGACAACTTCGGTCAGGGCTTCATGGTCGAGAACTGCCAGCCCTGCCACGCCAGCACCGCGGCAGTGCGCCACGACGCGCCCGACGACGTGACCTTCGACACGCCGGCCGACATCGCGCTCTTCCGCGATCGCATCCTCCTCCGTGCCACCGGCCCGACCCCCGAGATGCCGCCGGCCGGCGGCGTGTCGCTCGACGACCGCGCGCTGCTCGAGGCCTGGCTCCGCTGCGACGTCGAGTAGCGCGTCGACCGCTGCGCCGCCGCTCCGTTCAGCGATGTCTGACGGGGCCCGTCACTCGGGACCGTCGTCGTCGTCGTCGTCGTCCTTCGCCGCCGGCTTCGGCTTGGCGTCGGCCTTCGGGTGCGCCTTGCCGTCGTGCTTCTTCAGCTTGCGCGTTGCGAGCAGGTAGCGCGCCTGCTCGCGCGGCGTGAGCAGCTTCGCCAGCTCGGCCTGCTGCGTCAGCTCGAGCGCGTGCAGCTGCTCGCGCGCCGCACGCACCTTGGCGATGGCCGCGGTGTACGCGGCGTCATCGGCTTTGTTGGCCTTCACCATGTCCTTCAGCGCCTCGATGGCCGCCTTCACCGACGCGAGCGTCGGCTTGCGCGCCGCCTTCTGGGCCTCGAGCACGGCCGCGATCTTCTTCGCCTTGGCGTCGTCGAGCCCGACCTTCTCGCGCAGCATCTTCTCGCGACCACCGCCGCTCTTGGCCGGGGTCTCCGCAGGCGTCGGCTTGGCCGGTGGGTTCGGCGTCGGCGTCGCGCTCGCGCTCCCCGACAGCCCGAGAGACGCCAGCATCGCCACCACCACGAAGTTCGTCCGCCACGTCATCCAGGTCCTCCTGCGAGCCCCGCCCGCCTGTGTTCCGCACGACTACTCCGCGCGACTACATCGCGCGGGCTTCCCCATAGCGTCATGAGGATGCGTTCGAATTCCGTCCGAAGCAACGCTCGGTCACGCCCGATCGTGGCGTGAAATCTTGCTCAGAAACTTTTGCAGCCGGCGCGTTCCTCCCGTGTCCGATGCAGGGAGCTTCGGGGGAAGCACGTTCCAACCATGCGCCGCCCGCCCGCCTGTCACGCGGTCCGGCGCTATTCCGTCAGCGGGGGTCGATTGAAGCGCGCGTCGAAGAGCTCGGTGACGATCACCATCGTCGTCCTCGTCGGCGCCGCGCTGACCATCGCCATCCTGCGCATGCGCGCCCTCGACTGGGACCTCGAGTTCCTCCTGCCGGAGACGGTGTTCGACGTCGATCTGGTGATGCACGTCGAGGGTCACGGCGACAGCGTCGGCATCACCACCTTCATCCCCGCCAGCGACGCGCGCCAGTCGGTGCTGAGCGAGCAGACCGGCGCGGGCGACCTCGCCGCCCAGACGAGCGTCGTCGACGGCAATCGCGTCGCCAGCTGGAAGACCTCGGGCCTCGATGGCGCCCGCACCGTCCACTACGGTTACCGCGTGCGCACCGAGGGTGTGCGCTTCACCATCTCGCCCGAGTTCATGGTGGGCGAGGCCGCCGCTGGCGCCGACACCGCCACGCTGGCGCCGACCGAGACCATCCAGTCGACCGCCGACGAGGTGAAGGCGCTGGCCAAGGCGCTGCTACCCGCCGACCGCCGCCTGTTGGGCTACCTCCAGGCCGCCTTCGAGCGCGTGCAGGCGCTCGGCTTCAAGCCCTTCAAGGGCACGACCGACGCCCTCACGGCGCTGCGCCTCGGCGAGGCGAGCTGCAACGGCCGCTCGCGCCTGCTCGCCGCGCTCATGCGCGCGCAAGGGATCCCCGCGCGCCTGGTCGGCGGCATCATCCTCGAGTCGACCTCCAAGCGCACCTCGCACCAGTGGGTCGAGGTCCAGGTCGGCGGCCACTGGGTCCCGATGGACCCGACCAACCACCACTTCGCCGAGCTGCCCTACAACTACCTCGTGCTCTACCGCGGCGACCTCGCGCTCTTCGAGCACACGAGCGACGTCGGCTTCCGCTACAGCTTCGAGATGTCGAAGAAGCTCGTGCCGCGCCAGCAGACGAGCTCGCAGAAGAAGGTCGCCGGCATCTGGGGCGTGTTCGACGAGCTCGGCATCCCGTTCGAGCTCCTGCGCATCCTCATCATGATCCCCATCGCCGCGGTGGTGGTCGTCATCTTCCGGAACGTGCTCGGCCTGCGCACCTTCGGCACCTTCCTGCCCGCCCTCATCGCCGCCGCCGCGGTCCAGACCGGCTTCCTCTGGGGCGCCGCCGCCTTCATCGGCATCATCCTCCTGACCTCCATCGTGCGTCGCCTGACGGCGCGATTGCAGCTCTTGCACTCGCCCCAGCTCGGCGTGCTGCTCACGGCCGTGGTGGGCACCATGCTGCTCGTGAGCTGGATCGCCGCCGCCGCCGGCGACCGCTCGCTCGGTCGCGTGGCGCTCTTCCCCATCGCCATCCTGGCCATCACCTCGGAGCGCTTCGTCATCGTCTCGGCCGAGGAGGGCCTCGTCGAAGCCTGGAAGACGCTCTTCCGCACGCTGCTCGTGGTCTTCGTCTGCTACCTCACGATGGGATCGCTGTCGTTGCAGATCCTCTTCCTGGCGTTCCCCGAGCTGCTGCTCGTCATCATCGCCATCGAGATCTGGCTCGGCCGATGGATGGGCCTGCGCATGACCGAGTGGATGCGCTTCAAGGGCCTGCTGGTCGCGAAGAAGGACCCCATGGCCGGCCTGCCGGGGGTGGCCTCGTGAGCCGGCCCGAGACCGCGAGCGCCGCGCCCCGCGGCCTGCTGCGCCGCCTGTTCGACGTGTTCCGCGCCCCGAAGGACCAGGTCATGGGGATGAACCGGCGCAACCTCGACATGATCTACCCGCGCAACCCGCGCCTCCACTTCACGCTCGTGAACCACAAGCTGAAGACCAAGGCCATCCTGTCGGCCGTCGGCCTGCCGGTCGCGCCGACGCTCGCCACCGTCGACGGCTTCCACCAGCTCGCCGAGCTCGAGGCGCGCCTGGCCGGCCTCGAGGAGTTCGTCATCAAGCCGGCCAACGGCAGCGGCGGCAAGGGCATCATCGTCGTCGCGGCCAAGGACGGCGACAGCTACGTCACCGCCGGCGGTCGCCGCCTCGGCCCGGCCCAGGTGAGGAAGCACGTCGCCGACATCGTCTTCGGCGTCTACACCTTCGACAAGGCCGACGTCGCGGTGGTCGAGCCGCGCCTCCACCCCGACCCGTTCTTCGCGTCGCTCTACCCCGACGGCCTCTCCGACATCCGCGTCATCACCGTCGACGGCACGCCCGTCCTCTCCATGATCCGCGTGCCGACCAAGGCCTCCGACGGCCGCGCCAACCTCCACCAGGGCGCCATCGGCCTCGGCCTCGACCTCGCCACCGGCCGCGTCGTGCAGGCGCGCAAGAAGGGCGTGACGGTCGAGGTCCACCCCGACACCCAGGCCCAGCTCGTCGGCCAGCAGGTCCCGTTCTGGCCCGACATCCTCGACATCTGCCGCCGCGGCGCCAAGGCCATCCCGCTCGGCTACCTCGGCTTCGACATCGTCGTCGATCGCACGCGCGGCCCGACCGTGCTCGAGGTGAACGCGCGCCCCGGCCTGGAGATCCAGAACGTCACCGGCATCCCGCTGCGCGGGCTCCTGCGCCGGCTCGGCCTGGCGGAGACCGGCGCATGATCATGCGAACGCTGCGCGAGTCCTTCATCCCGCTGCTCGGCGTGCTGCTCGGCCTGGTGGGCCTGACGGCGTACTTCGACGGGCGCGCCGCCGACCTCGCCAAGAAGGAGACGGTCATCGACCTGGCGCCGGTCGCGGCCGGCTGGGACGCCGGGCGGCTCACCGAGAACGGCATGGTCGAGGCCAACGCCGGCGCCGAGGTCGAGGCCAGCGACCGCCCCGAGATCCTGGCTGCGCGCGATCACGAGCGCCTGGGCGAGCTCGACGAGGCCATGAAGATCGTCGGCGACGCGCTCGCCAAGACCGCCGCCGACGCGCCCGAGGCGCCGCTCTTCGCGTGCGAGCTGGCCGTCATCGCGCTGAAGCAGGGCAAGCTCGACGTCGCCGCCAAGACCTTGGACGACGTGCTCGCGGCGCACCCCTCGCTGGTCAGCGCGCACTTCAATCGCGCGCTGGTGGCGACGCGCGCGCGGCAGTCGGCGCTGGCGCGCGCCGAGTACGGCAAGGTGCTCGGCCTCGAGCCGAACCACTTCGAGGCGCACTTCAACCTCGGCCTGCTCGAGCTCGACGCAGGCCACCTCGCCGAGGCCACCGCCGCGCTCGAGCGCGCCGTCCAGAGCGGCTCCGGCATGGCCAAGGCGCGCGCCCTCTTCTCGCTCGGCGTGGCCCAGGCCCGCGCCGGCAAGGAAGACCAGGCGCTGGCCAGCTACGAGAAGTCGATCGAGTACGCGCCGAGCTACCTCCTGCCGCGCTACAACCAGGCGGTCATCCTCATCGCCAGGAAGGACCCGGCCTCGAAGGAGGCCGCGGCCCACGTCGTCGCGCAGATGATCGCGCTCAGCCCCGACTTCGCGCCGGCCTGGTTCCTGAAGGGCCGCCTCGCGTCGGAGGCGGGCGACCTCGAGGCCGCGCTGGCGGCGTACGAGAAGGCCGCGGCCCACGACCCGACCTTCTTCAAGGCGCGCTACAACGCGGCGCTGGTGGCGCTCGACATGGACAAGATCACGCTCGCCGAGCAGCGCTTCCAGCGCCTCGTCGTCGACTTCCCCGACCGCGCCGAGCCGCTCTTCAACCTGGCCCGCCTGGCCCACAAGCGCGACGACCAGCAGACCGCCATCGAGGACTACCAGAAGGCCATCGCCATCAAGAAGGGCGACTACCCCGAGGCCCAGCTCAACCTGGCCGTGTCGCAGCGCGCGGCCGGCAAGCTCGACGAGGCGCTGGCGACGCTCGACCAGCTGCTCGTGGCGCAGCCGACGATGAGCTCGGCCCAGCTCAACCGCGGTCTGGTCCTCACCAAGCTCAAGCGCCCCGATGACGCCAGGAAGGCGCTCGAGGCGGCCATCGCCATGAAGCCCGACTACGCCTTCGCCTGGTACAACCTCGGCAAGCTCGAGGCCGGGCTCGAGCGCCACGACGCCGCCATCGCCGCCTACCGCAAGGCGCTCGACGCCGACGCCAGCATGGTCAAGGCGGCCATCAACCTCGGCGTCGAGGAGGCGCGCCTCGAGCGCTGGGACGAGGCCATCGCCGCCTATCGCCAGGCCATCGCCCTCGCCCCGAACGACGCCCCGGCGCACTTCGACCTGGCGCTGGCGCTGCGCTCGAAGGGCCAGCTCGAGGACGCCGTGGCCGAGTTCCAGAAGGTCATCGAGCTCGACGAGGACCACATCGGCGCGCGCAAGCACCTCGGCGCCACCTACGGCAAGCTCGGGCAGCACGACCTCGCCATCCGCACCTTCCAGCAGGCGCTCGACCTCGACGCCTCCAACGTGGCCGTGCGCTACAACCTGGCCGGCGAGCTCGCGCGCGTCGGCAAGACTGACGACGCCCGCGCCGAGCTCGAGCGCGTCGTGCGCCTCGAGCCTACCCACCGCGGCGCCAGCGCCGCGCTGGCGACGATCTACGCCGCGCAGGGGAAGAACCAGGAGGTGCTGGCCCTGGTCGCGCCCTTCGTCGCCAACGGCAAGGCCAACGCCGAGATGCGCGCCGCCGAGGGCGCCGCGCGCCTGGCGCTGGGCGACGTGCACGGCGCCGAAGACGCCTTCTCCAAGGCCAAGGCGCTCGCCGCCAAGGACCCCGACGGCGAGCGCGCCGCCAAGGACCCGGCCGGCAAGGACGCCGAGCCGGTGCCGACGCCCTGACCCGACCCCACGGCCGACCGCGCCGCGGCCGGACCGATCCACTGTGCACACACCACGCTCCGAGGTGACGCGATGAAGCCCATGTCCCTGATGACCCTCCTGACCCCGCTCCTCGTGCTCGGCCCCGGCTCGGCCTGCGGCGGCGACGCCGATGGCCAAGGCGGGATCGTCAACCCGGTCGACGCCACCAGCTCGGCCGACCTCGGCGCCAGCGACGGCACCAGCAACGGCGACGCGACCACGGCCGGCGACAGCGCGACCTCGACCGCCACGAGCCCGGCCGACGCCGCGACCACCACCGCGACCGACAGCGTCGCCGCCGACTCGAGCCCGCCGGTCGACATCGACCAGACCGCCGCCGACGAGGTCGCCTTCCAGGCGGCGCTCGCGCTCTTCACCGCCGCCGACTACACCGGTGCCCGCAGCGCGCTCGAGGCGTTCATCGCGGCCTACCAGACCAGCATCCGCGTCGACAACGCGCAGTACCTCATCGCGCGCTGCGCCTTCGAGCTCACCGCCTACGCCGAGGCCAAGACGCTGTTCCAGCAGTTCATCGCGGCCCACGCCGGCAGCCCGCTGCTCGACCAGGCGACCTACTTCCTCGGGCTCACCGAGTACGACCTCGGCGACTACCCGGGTGCCGGGTCGACCTTCGACACCCTGCTCGCCAGCTACCCGACCAGCGTGTTCGTCGACAACTCGCAGTACTACGCCGGCCGCTGCCGCTTCGAGCTGACGCAGTACCAGCAGGCCCTGACCTTCTTCGACCAGGTCATCGCCAACACCGCCTCGAGCTACCGCGACGGCGCGCTGCTCTTCGGCGGCCGCGCCCACTTCGAGCTCGGCGTGCTGAGCGGCAACGCGGCGAGCGCCGAGTACACCACCGCCGACGGCTACCTCGCCAAGGTGTGGGGCGAGTACACCGGCTCGCCGCACGAGGACGACGCGCGCTACTACTACGGCCTCACGCGCTACAACGCCGGCGACTACGCCACGGCGGCCACGCGCCTGGCGTCGATGCGCGGGCTGTTCCCGGACAGCATCTTCGCCGACAACGCCTGGTACTTCGAGGGTCGCTGCTATTACAAGCTCGGCAACTTCGCGCAGGCGGCCACGACGCTCGAGGCCATGTTCGCCGGCTCGCCCTCCAGCAGCTACGCCGACGACGCCATGTACTACGCGGCGCGCAGCCACTACGAGCGCGGCCGCGCCGGCACGGGCGGCGAGTACCAGCTGGCGGTGCAGCGCTTCCAGGCGCTGCTCGCCCAGTTCCCGACCAGCGTCTACGGCGACAACGCCTACTACTACATGATCAAGGCCGACATCGCGCTCGGCGACTGCGCGGCCGCGACCCAGGCGTTGAGCGAACTTCGGCGCCGCCTTCCCGGGCAGCACCTACATCCAGAAGGCGAGCGACGCCATCACGACGGGGTGCTGAGCATGCGGGCATGGGTCACGGGTCTCGTGGCGAGCGCGCTCGCCGCCGGCTGCATCAGCGAGTCCTCGAAGAGGGCATCGACGTCGTCCTCGATCCGACCTCGCTCGACGTCGGCGGCGACGCGAGCGACGCGGTCGTCGGCGACACGGCCGTCACCTCGACACGCTCGGCGCCACCGACGCGATCGGTCAGACCGACGCGACCGATGCGACGGCGGCGACCGACACGACGGGGGCGACGGACGCGACGGTCGACGACACGACGCCGCCTGACGACACGACGCCGGTCGACGACACGACGCCGCTCGACGACACGACGCCGCTCGACGACACGACGCCGCTCGACGACGTCGTCGATCCGTGCCCGCTCGGCGCGAGCTGCGACGACGGCGACCCGTGCACCCTCGAGGACACCTGCCAGGCCGGCGGCGCGTGCGCCGGCACCGCCCTCGACTGCTCCGCCTTCGAAACGGCGTGCGCCAGCGCCGCCTGCGTCGACGGCAGCTGCCGCACGACCGCGCTCACCGGCGCCGCCTGCGACGACGGCAACGGCTGCACCGTGGGCGATGAGTGCACCGCCCAGGCGACCTGCGTCGGCACCACGATACGCAACTCCCCGGTTGCGCATGCTCGAGCGCCGGCGACTGCGACGACCACCTGGCGTGCACCGCCGACAGCCGCGGCGCCGGGGCGCCGTGCGCCCTCCACGAGCTGGTCGCCGGCCAGTGCCCCATCGACGGCGCGTGCTTCGCCGACGGTGCGCTCAGGCCGGGCAATCAGTGCCAGCGCTGCACCAGCGCCAGCGCCGCCAACGGCTGGTCCAGCGTCAGCTGCGCGGCGCCCGCCAACGCCTGCCAGAGCGCCTCGTGCGAGCCGGCGTCGGGCTGCACGAGCCACGGCCTCACCGGCCCGGCCTGTAACGACGCCAACGCCTGCACGCTGGGCGACACCTGCCAGGCCGGCGTGTGCACCGGCGCCGCCGTCGACTGCAGCGACGGCCTCGCCTGCACCGCCGATGCCTGCCTCCCCGACGGCCGGTGCTCGAGCTCGCTCAGCGACGGGCAGTGCCTCTCCAACGGGGCCTGCATCGCGTGCGACGAGCTCGCCTTCCAGGACGCGCTGGCGCTCTACAACGCCAAGGCCTGGGCCGACGCCATCGTGGCGCTGCAGAGCTTCCTCGCCAGCTTCCCGACCAGCGTCCGCGCCGACAACGCCCGCTACCTCGTCGCCCGCTGCTGGTTCGAGCTCGCCGACTACGCCACCGCCAAGGCGCTCTTCACGACCTTCCTGACGCAGGACGCGACCAGCGTGCTGATCGACCAGGCCACCTACTTCCTGGCGCGCTCGGTGTTCCAGCTCGGCGACTACGCCGGCGCGGCCCAGCGCTTCGACGCCTTCCTCACGGCCTACCCCACCAGCACGTTCATGGACCAGGCGCTCTACTGGGCCGGTCGCTCGCACTACGAGCTCGGCGTCCTGTCGGCCAACCCGGGCTCGCCCGACTTCGCCACCGCCGACCTCCGCTTCGAGCGGCTCTTCACCGACTTCGTGGGCTCGGTCGTCGAGGACAACGCGCGCTTCTACTACGGCATGACGCGCTACCAGGCCGGCGCCTACGCGCTCGCGGCGAGCCGGCTGGCCGACGTGCGCGCGCGCTTCCCGGCCAGCATCTACGTCGACAACGCCTGGTATTACGAGGGTCGCAGCTACTACAAGCAGTCGCTGTGGGCGACCGCGGCCTCGACGCTCGAGGCCATGTTCGCCGCCTACCCGGGCAGCGGCTACCTCGACGACGCCGTCTACTACGCCGGCCGCAGCCACTACGAGCTCGGCCGCGCCGGCACCCCGGCCCAGTACACGCTGGCCATCGCGCGCTTCCGCCGCGTCGTCACCGAGCTCGGCGCCAGCGTCTACGCCGACAACGCCTACTACTACATGATCCGCAGCGAGATCGCGCTCGGCGACTGCGTCTCGGCCAAGGTCGACCTGGCGGCGCTGAGCGCGGCCTTCCCGGGGAGCAGCTACGTCGGCCAGGCCCAGTCCGCGGTGCGCGCGTCGTGCCCTTGAGCGGGCGCCCGATGCTAGCCTTCGCGCTGGCCGCGGTCGCGGCCGCGTGCGCCGGCGACAGCCCGCTCGGCGGCGGCGACGCGGGCCGCGAGGAGGCCGCGCTCATCGCGTTGCAGACGGCGTTCCTGGCCGACGACTGCGATCAGGTGGTGGCGCTGGCCGCCGGCTTCTCGGCCTCGACCGATCTGCGCCTGCACGCGGTCACGACCATGTACGGCCGCTGCCTGTGGCGGCGGGGCGACGCCGCCGGCGCGGTGACGCTGCTCGCGCGCGTGGCCTACGTCGACCCGCCCGACGCCGCGGTGCCGGGCGCGCTCTTCTGGCTCGGGCGCGCGCGCATCGACGCCGACGACGCCGTCACCGCGCTCGCCGACCTGGCGCGCTTCCGCGAGCGCTTCGCCCACCACATCTACTTCGACGACGCGATCTACTACAGCGGCAAGGCGCACGCGGTGGCCGGCGATCCGACCGCGGCCATAGCCGACTTCGCCGCGGTGCTGGCGCTGCCGGGCGCATCCGACAGCCTGCGCGTCGAGGCGAGCTACGAGACCGCGCTGGCGCTCGTGCAGCGCGCCGCCGGCGACGCCGCCTCGCCCGACCTCGAGCTGGCCTACGGCTGGTTCGAGACGGTGCGGAACGACTTCGCGAGCTCGGTCTACGCCGACAACGCCGCCTACCACCTCGGCCGCGTGCGCTTCGATCAGGGCCGCTGGGCCGAGGCCGAGGCGCTCGAGCTGAGCGCGCTCGCCGACTGGCCGACGTCGACCTGGCGCCCGTCGATGGGCTACGTGCTCGGGCGCGCGCGCTACGAGCTCGGCCTGCTCGGCCCGGCCATCGAGGCCTTCGCCATCACCCTCGAGGACGCGACCTCGCTCTACCACGACAACGCCCTCTACTACACCGGGCGCTCCTGGTATCGGCTGGCGCTGAACGATCCCGAGCGCTACCCGCTGGCCATCGGCTTCTTCGATCGCGTGCTGGCCGAGCACCCGACCAGCAGCTACGCCGACGACGCCGCCTACTTCCGCGCGCGCGCCTACTTCGAACTCGAGGACCTGGAGCGCGCCGACGCCGCCTTCGCGCTCATCCCGACGAGCTTCCCGACGAGCCCCTACCTCGACAACGCGCTGCACTACCTCGTGCTCGTGCGCCTGGCGCTCGACGACTGCGCCGGCGCCCGGGCGGCGCTCGACGCGCTGGCGGCCATCACCCCGCCGAGCTCGTTCCTCGCCTCGACCCAGGCCGTCTTCGCCGGCAGCCCCTGCGCGGCGGTGTCGCCGTGAGGCGCCTCGTCCTGAGCTGCCTCGCGACGCTCCTCGCCGGCGCTCCGGCGCGCGCCGACGGCCCGCCGCCGACGGCCCCGCCGCCCGAGGATCCGGCCGCGGTCCCGGCGCCCGACGACGACAGCGACGACGCCGACGACCCGCCGGCGACGGACGGCGCCGCGCCCGCTCCGACGACGCCCGACGCGCCGACGCCGGAGGTCCCGTCGCCGGCGCCGAAGGCGCGGAAGCACAAGCACAAAGCGAAGAAGCCGAAGGCCGACCTGCCGCTGCTCCACGAGAAGCTCGCGCGACGCTGGATGTTCCTCGCGCCCATCGACGCCGAGCTCGCGGCGGGCTGGGCCGACGGCTGGCAGACGCGCCGCGTCGACGGCGCGCTGGTCGAGGGCGAGGTGGCCATCGAGCCGCAGCTGCGATACCGCCGCGGGCGCTTCCGGCTGCGCCTGCCGCTCTCGGCGCGGCAGCGCGCCACCATCGGCTTCCACCTCCCCGAGACGCGGCTCGCGCTCGGCCTGGTCGCGAGCGGCAAGCCCCGGAAGGACCTCGAGCTCTCCGGCAGCGCGCGCGTCGTGCGCGTGCTGCGCCCGGGTTGGGCCGACTACTACCAGCCGCTCTTCGACCCGACGAGCGTCCCTCCGTACGAGCCCGACGGCGATCTGCGGCCGACCGATCGCTACAGCTCGACGACCGTCACCGGCGCGGCCGGGGTGTCGTGGTCGCCGCTCGACGAGGTCGACTTGTCTCTCGGCGCGGAGCTCGAGGAGAAGCGCGAAGACCACGACCCGCGCTTCGACCCGGTGCTGTCGCCGACGCACCTGACGCCGAACGATCGGCGCCGCGCCGGCGCGAGCCTGCGGCTGCGCACCGAGCCGGTGAAGAACCGGCTGCACCTGAACCTGTCGCTCGGGGTCGATGCCTACGACTACCACTACGCCTTCGCGCGCGACGCCGGCACCGGCCTCACCCACTCGGCGCTCGGCGGCGACGCGGGAAACCCGCTGCAGTCGTTCCTCCGAACGAGCGTCGCCCCCGACGCGAGCCTGCTCATCCACGCGCTCAAGACGCGCGTGTCGCTCCACCTCCGCTGGGTCCACAACGACGACCGCTTCCGCGGCTACTACACCTGGGACGCCTGGGGCGGCGCGCTCGGGCTGCGCGTCCGCCCGGCCCCCGACGTGAAGGTCGAGCTCGACTACGACCTCGAGGTCCGCCGCTACACCCACGACGGCTACCAGCCCGGGCCCACCCACGCGCCGCTCGACGGTGGCGACGCGGTGCGCCGGCGCGTGAGCCACGAGCTCGGGCTGGCGCTGTCGTGGTCGCTCGACGACGGCCGCTTCGAGCCCTTCGTCGACCTGCGCTGGAGCCGCCTCGACGACTCGATGCCGGACTACGTGCCGTGGCTCAACCCGCCGGGCGAGCCCTACGCCGTCGACTTCGACGAGCCGCCGTCGTGGACGGTGCGGGCCGGCGTTCGCCTGTCGCTCTAGCGCCGTACGCCGGCGGAGCGGTGTCGACTCAGCGCGCGCGCCGCCGCGCCGGCTTGACGCGCAGGTGGTCGACCAGCGCCTGGAGCTTCGGCGCCACGTGCGCGCGGCTCGGGTAATAGAGGAAGAAGCCGGGGAACGGCGGGCAGAACGCCTCGAGCACGCGCACGAGGCGCTTCTCGGCGAGGTGCTCGCGCACGTCGCAGTCCATGACGTAGGCGAGGCCGTGGCCGTCGAGCGCGGCGCTCACCATGAGCGCGCCGTCGTTCACCAGCAGGCGTCCGCGCACGGCGATCTCCAGGTCCTTGCCGCGCTCGCTGAACTCCCAGCGATACACGTCGCCGTGGCTGCGCCGTCGATAGTTGATGCAGTCGTGGTCGGGCAGGTCGCGCGGGTGCTGCGGCCGCTTGCGCGCCGAGAAGTAGCTCGGTGCCGCGACCACGGCCACGCGCAGCTCGCCGCTCACCGGCACGGCCACCATGTCGCGCGCCACCGCCTCGCCGATGCGCAGGCCGGCGTCGAAGCCGTCGGCCACGATGTCGGCGAAGGCCTCGTCGATGCTCAGGTCGAGGTCGACCTCCGGGTACGCCGCCAGGAACGCCGCGAGCTTCGGCGCCAGCACGCAGTCGTAGGCCACGCGCGACAGGCTCAGGCGCAGCCGCCCCGCGGGCCGGTCGCGCAGCTCGGCCAGCGCGGCGAACGCGTCGTCGACGCCGTCGAGCGCCGGCTTGAGCCGCGCCACGAAGCGCGCCCCGGCCTCGGTGACGCCGACGCTGCGCGTCGTGCGCTGCAGCAGGCGGATGCCCACGCGCGCCTCGAGCGCGCGGATGGTCTGGCTCACCGCCGACGGCGTGACGCCGAGCGCGCTCGCGGCGGCGGTGAAGCTCTTCTTG
>JAXLYZ010000030.1:0-137622 GCA_046351155.1 Myxococcota bacterium | reverse complement strand
AGGCGGTGCGCGCCTCCTCGATGACCGGGCCGACGGCGCCGGCGCCGAGCAGCGCGGCGAAGGCGCGGCCGAAGCTGGCCGAGCGGAAGTCGGCGCGGAACGCGGCCTCGACGCCCGGGTGGCGCACCTTGACGGCCACCTCGCGGCCGTCGGCCAGGCGCGCGCGATGCACCTGCCCGACGCTGGCCACCGCCAGCGGCGCGCGCTCGAGACCGGCCAGGAGCGGCGCGGCGCGCGCCCCGAGGGCGGCCTCGATGACCGCGGCCACGCCCTCGAACGGGGTGGCCGGCGCCGCCGTCTGCAGCGTGGCCAGCATGGCCCGCATGCCCTCGGGCAGGCCCTGATCGACGTAGCCGAGCATCTGGCCGACCTTCATGGCGACGCCCTTCAGCGCGCCCAGGCGCTCGACGATGGCCGCCACCGCGGCCGGGTCGAGGTCGTCGCCGCGCCGGCTCGCGCGCAGCGCCGAGGCCAGCCCGGCCGCGCTGCGCCCGGTGCGCCAGAGCCGCGCCAGCGAGCCGGTCGGCACCGGCGCGTCGCGGGTGAGCATGGCGTCGTGCAGCGCGTCGGCGTCGTCGATAGTTACTCTCATGTGAGAGCTACTATCATCGACGACGCGCGTCCGCCAGACTGGGGCTGGTTCGGCCGGCGCCCATGTGATAGTGTCTCTCACATGAAGGCCAAGCCTGCGGCGACCCGGCCCCCTCGCGACCCACCCGACGCGCCCGCCGAGGCGAGCGACGACGCGCCCGACGACGCCGCCGACGACACGCGCGCGCGCCGGCGCACGGCGGCCATGCTGCGCGTGCAGGCGGCGGCGCTGACGGCCTTCGAGGCGCGCGGCTACGAGCGCGTGAGCATCGACGAGATCGCGCGCGCGGCCGACGTCGGGCCGGCCACGGTGTACCGCCACTTCGGCACCAAGGAGCGCATCGTGCTCTGGGACGAGTACGACCCGGCGCTCCTCGGCGAGCTCGATCGCGCGCTGGCCGAGCGCGAGCGCGACGTGGCCAGCGCCACGCTGCTGGCGCTCGGGCGCGCGCTGGCGCAGCACTACGCCCGCGACAAGGACCGCATCTTCCGCCGCGCGCGGCTCGTGCGCGCGACGCCGCTCCTGCAGCAGGCGGTGGCGGCCGACCTGCAGGCGCTGCGCGGCGCCATCGCCGCCCTGCTCGGCCAGCGCCGGCGCGCCAAGGACGCGCTCGCGGCGCGCGTGCTGGCGGGCGCGCTGGTGGCCGCCATCGAGGCCGGCATCGACACCTGGCTCGACGAGGACGGCCGCCTGCCGCTCGAGCGCTGCCTGCGCATGGCCTTCGCCCGGCTCCAGCCGCTGGCCGGCGGCGCGACCGGCGGCTGACGCGAGTCATCGACGGTCGTTCAGAGGACCGCGCGACCGACGGCGATGACCACGCACATGGCGCCGAGCACCACGGCCGGCGTCGCGCTCTCCTTGCGGCGCAGGTGGATGGCGATGGCGCCCGCCATGATGAGGGCCAGGCACGCGGCGGCGATGGGCGTGAGCACGGGCAGGATGCCGGTCGCCCACGGCACGACGAGGCCGAGCGCGCCGACGACCTCGACCAGGCCGACGAGCTTCACCTGGCCGTCGCTGAAGTCCTTGGCCCACGCCATCGGCGGCCGCTTCACCAGCGCCTCGCGCGGCAGGACGAGCTTGGCGACGCCGGGCGCGGCGACGCCGATGGCCGCGACGACCTGGAGGATCCACAAGAGGATGTTCACGCCGGACCGCGACCTTCGCGCCGACCCGGAGCCGGCGAGACGTCGGCCGCACGGTCGGCAGCGCGCGACCTTACGGCCCGCTCCGCGGCCGCACAAGGAACGTCTGGCGACGCGCGATCGCGGCGCGCGTCAGCGGCGCGCGACGGCGGCCATGAGCTCGGCCAGCTCGGCGTCGACTTCGTCGGCGGTGGCGGCGTACTCGGCGACGACGCCGCGCAGCGTGCGCGCGAAGATGCGCTTGCCGGTCTGCAGCGCGCTCGCGGCCTGGCCCTCGTGGGCGAAGCCGAGGCGCTGGACGAGGTCGGCGTAGGCGCTGGCGTCGGTGCCGTCGAAGGCCGGGCCGAGGATGCGATCGGCGAAGACGCCCCACAGATCGGGGCGGCCGGCGGTGGCGGTGCGCATGCGGCGGACGGCCTCGGCGATGACGTCCTGGGCCCACTGGCGCTCGAGCGCCGCGGCCGCGTCGAGGCCGCCGTCGGAGACGTGCTCCGCGGCGTCGAGGTCGCGCGTGTCGGCGCCGCCGCCGCGCTTGGCCGCGCTCTCCTCGCGGTAGGTGTCGATGACGAAGCGCTCGAGCGCCGTCACGAGGAAGGTGCGGAAGCGTCCGCGGTCCTGGGCGGCGCGCCCGAGCAGGTTCTTCTCGACCACGCGGCTCGCCAGGAAGGCCTGCACCAGCTCCTCGGCGCGCTCGCGATCGACGCGCTTCCGGGCCATGACCCAGGCCCGGAGCGGGCCGGCGTAGCGGGCGATGAGCTCGCCCAGCGCGTCGCGCTGGGCCAGCGACGGATCGAGCCCGGCGCGCTGGACCAGCGACCAGTGGGTGGTCTGGAAGTCGTGCGATGCCACGCGTGCACGATAGTCGTCCGCGCGTCGGCTGCCGACGAAAATCACCGCGTCGGGGGGCTCGCAGCGTCAGGCCGGCGCCCGCGCCGCGCGGGCGTCAGCGGATCGGCGCCTCGCCGCGCTCGTAGACCGAGTTGGCGCGGCCGACGATGAGCGAGTCGACGCGGCCGACGGCGTCGAGGTCCTTCGAGCCGTACGGCAGGCGATGCAGCACGTAGCGCATGGCGTTCAGGCGCGCGCGCTTCTTGCAGTCCGACTTCACCACCGTCCACGGCGAGTCGGCCGTGTCGGTGTGGAAGAACATGGCCTCCTTGGCCTTGGTGTAGGCGTCCCACTTGTCGAGCGAGGCGAGGTCGATGGGCGAGAGCTTCCACTGCTTGAGCGGGTGGACCTTCCGCTCCTTGAAGCGCCGGCGCTGCTCTTCGCGGCTCACCGAGAACCAGAACTTGATGAGGTAGATGCCGCTCCGGACGAGGTTGCGCTCGAACTCGGGGGCCTGGCGCATGAACTCGAGGTACTCGTCCTCGCTGCAGAAGCCCATGACGTGCTCGACGCCGGCGCGGTTGTACCAGGAGCGATCGAACATCACGATCTCGCCGCGCGTCGGCAGGTGCTCGACGTAGCGCTGGAAGTACCACTGCCCGCGCTCCTGCTCGGTCGGCTTCTCGAGCGCGACGACGCGCGCGCCGCGCGGGTTCAGGTGCTCCATGAAGCGCTTGATGGCGCCGCCCTTGCCGGCCGCGTCGCGCCCCTCGAAGAGGATGACCAGGCGCTGCCCGGTGGCCTTGACCCAGGCCTGCAGCTTCAGCAGCTCGACCTGGAGGAGGTACTTCTGCCGCTCGTAGCTCCGGCGCGACATGAGGTAGCGATAGGGGTAGCCGCCGTCGCGCCAGCGCGGCGCCAGCACGTCGTCGGTCGAGCGCTTCGGCTCGTGCTTGCCGAGGCGCTCGAGCGCGCGCACGAGCGCCTTGCGATCGTCGGGCGAGATGCCGCGCGCCAGCGTCGCGGCGATGGCCTTCACGTCGGCCTTCGGCGCCTTGCCGATGACGTCGGCCACGGCCACCGCGTGCGCCTCCTGGCGCGACACGACGGCCTCGTCGATGACCTGCGGGCCGGTCGTGGCCTCGTCGACGACGTGCAGCGTGTCGCCGTTCGTGACCGTGCGCGCGACCGGTCGGGACTTGCTGCGGAAGCGCGCGTTGGTGGCGGGTCGGGAGCTCGGGCTCTTGGATGTCGTCATGCGCACCTTCTGCGGAGAGCGGCCGAAAACCCTTCGAAGGTAGCAGGTCCGGCGCGGCGCCACGAGAGGCGCGGGGGCCGTTACAGCAGGTCGGCAGCGCGCGATGGCCCAGGCGTCTCGCGCAGCGCGAAGGCCGCGCCCTGGGGATCATCGCACACGGCGACGCGCCCGCCGTCGGGCAGCGCCACCGGGCCGATGACGAGGCCGCCGGCGGCGCGCACGCGCTCGAGCGCCGGGTCGAGGGCGGCGATGGGGAAGTGGAAGAGCCAGTGGGTGTGGACGCCGACCCGGCCGGCGACGTCGACCATGGCGCCGACCGTCGGGCCGCCCGGCTGCCACGCGAACTGGTGGAAGACGCCGAGCGGACCGAGGTCGAGGCGGCCGGTGACGGACCAGCCGAAGAGCGCGGCGTAGTCCTCGAGGGCGCGCCCACGTCGCGCGTGTGCAGGTGGTGGACGACGACCTCGGGCCGGGTCGGCGTCGGCGGCGAGGACCGATCGCCGCGCGGCGCCAGGCGCGACGATGGCGCCGCCCGGGTCGCGCAGGATGGCGACCGCGGCGGGTCGGCGGCGGCGCCGGCGCGGGCGGCGGCCCGAGGCGCATGGCGCCGCGCACGAAACGCGGGCGGTGGCCTCGACGTCGTCCACGCCGAGGTGGCCGAGCCAGTGCGGCACGGCGCCGCGCGCGCGGGCGGCCTCGGGCAGCAGGGCGATGTCGAGGCGGTCGACGTCGTCGCGCCGGCCCAGCGGATCAGGGCCGAGCAGCTCGGCGTAGAAGGCGCGAGCCGCGGCGACATCGGTGGTGCGGAGCTGGAGGCGTTCGAAGCGGGCGCCGACGGTCATCGGCTATAGATATCACGGCCGGCGCCCGATCGCGCCGCCGCCTCGAATCCCTTGTCGCAGGCGGACGAGCTGGCCACGGTGGACCGACCCGGACGCGGCATCGACAAGGAGCTTTCATATGTTCGGGGAACGACGGCGCCCTCGTCCCGGGCTGGCAGGACGGCAGCCGAGCTACATCGCCGAGTGACCCGTCGCGGTGCGGCCGAGTGCCTCGGCCGGCGAGGTCGAGTGGCCCGAGGCCAGCGCGGCGGAGAGCCCTCGGGGCCGGCGCCGCGCCGAGGCGGGCGACGAGCGCGGCGTGGGCCTCGGCGCAGGCCGGCGGCAGCGGCGCGCCGAGCGCGCGCAGCGTGGCGGCGCTGCCGAGCAGCACGGCCGCGGCGTGCGCGTCGCTGTCGGCGCGGATGGTGGCGGCCAGCTCGAGCGAGGCGCCAGGCCGACCTTGTCGTGGATGGCCAGGCGCATCTTGCCGCTGCGACGCGCCAGCTCCCAGGCGCGCGCGGCGTCGCCGCTCCGGAGCAGGACCTCGGCCAGGTGGCCCAGCTGGTCGGCGATGGCGGCCTGGTCGCCGAGCGCCTCGACGCCGGCCAGCGCGGCCTCGAAGCGCGCCGCGCGCCGCACCAGATCGCCGCGCGCCAGCGCACTGCGCCCGAGCCCCTCCGAGGCGTAGGCGATCCCCACTCGTCGGCCAGCGCCACGAAGGCCTCGAGGCAGCGCGCGTAGCACGCCGCGGCCGCGTCGGTGTGGCCCTCGTCCTGCTCGAGCTCGCCGAGGTTCAGCGTGGTGTAGCCGACCCAGCGCTCGTCGCCCAGCTCGCGATAGACCTCGCAGGCCTCCTCCAGATAGGCGCGGGCGCGCCGCGTCTCGCCCTGCTGCTTGGCGGTGATGCCGAGGTTGTTGGTGGTGCCGGCCACGCCGCGGCGGTCGCCCAGCGCGCGCTTCACCTCGCGCGCCGCCGCGTAGAGCTCGGCCGCGCGCGCGAGGTCGCCGACCTCCTTGGCCAGCGTGCCGAGATTGTTGAGCACCGAGCCCTCGACGTCGCGGCGGCCGGCGTCTTGCGCCAGCTCGAGGCCGCGCTGGTAGAAGCGGCGCGCGTCGGCCGGGCGGCCGGCGTAGGCGGCGAGCTTGCCGGCGCCGTCGAGGAGGCTCGACCAGGCGCCGGCGAGCGACGCAGGCACCAGCGGGTCGAGGGCGATGAGCGGCTCGAGGCGCGCGAGACCATCGGCCAGCCAGCCGCGCACGAACCACAGCTGGGCCATGCCGGCGCCGAGCGCGACGGCCGCCTCGAAGCGCCGCTCGGCCAGGCTGCGCGCCAGCGCCACGCGCAGGTTGTCGGCGTCGACCTCGAGGCGCGCGGCGGCGCCGGCGTGATCGGTGACGAGCGCGGCGGCTAGCTCGCTCGCGACCCGGGCGTAGTAGTCGGCGTGGCGATGGCGCGTGGTGACGGCGTCGTCGGTCTGGGCCAGGCGCTCGGCGGCGTTCTGGCGGATGGGCTCGAGCAGGTGATAGCGCGCGACGCCGTGCTTCTCGTCGGCCCAGATGAGCGACTTGTCGAGCAGCGCCAGCAGCACGTCGAGCACGGCCATGACGTCGAGGTCGGGCCCGGCCAGGACGGCCTCGGCCGCGTCGAGGTCGAGGCCGCCGACGAAGACGCCGAGGCGCGCCAGCGCGCGCTGCTCGTCGGGCGCGAGCAGGTCGTAGCTCCAGTCGATGAGCGCGCGCAGCGTGCGGTGGCGCGGCAGGCCGCGGTCCCCGCCGCTCATGAGGCGGAAGACGTCGTCCAGGCGCGCGGCGATCTGCTGCGGCGACAGCGCGCGCACCCAGCCGGCGGCGAGCTCGAGCGCCAGCGGGATGCCGTCCAGGCGGCGGCAGATCTGCGCGATGGCCAGCGCGTTGTCGGGCCCGAGCGCGAGCGTCGGGCGCGCCGCTCGCGCGCGGTCGACGAAGAGCTGGACCGACGCCACGCGGCCGAGCTGCGACAGCCCGAGGTCGCCGCCGACCGGCAGCTCGGGCAACGGCAAGGACGGCACGCGCACGCGCACCTCGCCGCTCGTGCCCAGCGCCTGGCGCCCGGTGGTCAGCACCTTCACCTCGGGCGCGGCGGCGAGGAGGCGCGTCACCAGACGGGCCACCGGCAGCACGAGGTGCTCGCAGTTGTCGAGCAGCAGCAGCGTACGGGCCGGGCGCAGGTGATCGATGATGACGTCGGCCATCGCCTTCTTGCCGGGGCGGAGCCCGAGCGCGTCGGCGATGGCGTGGGCGAGGCCGGTGTCGTCGTCGCTGGCGGTGGCGGGCGCCACGGCGGCGAGCTCCACCAAGCGCACGTCGGCGAAGGCGCGCAGCGCGCGGCGCGCGACCTCGATGGCGAGCCGCGTCTTGCCGGTGCCGCCGGCACCGGTGAGCGTGACGAGGCGCGCCGAGGCGAGCAGGGCCAGGCACTCGGCGAGCTCGGCCTCGCGCCCGATGAAGCTCGTGACGTCGGCCGGCAGGTTGTGGCTGGCCGGCGCGGGCGCCCGCGCGCCGCCGACGTCCGACGCCCGGAGCGGCAGCTCGCTCGTCTGGTCGAGCTCGAGCGCCGCCGGCAGCGCCACGATGTCGGTCGTCACCAGCGAGCCGCCGAGCAGCGCCTCGAGCTCGGCCAGGAAGCCGGCGGCGGTGGCGTGGCGCTGGCCCGGGTCCTTGGCGGCCGCGCGCGCGAGCAGCGCGCCGAGCGCCTCGGGGACGTCGTCGGCGAAGCGGCGCACGTCGGGGAACGGCTCGGCGACGTGTTGTTGCAGCAGCGCATAGAGGCCGGGGCCCTCGAACGGCGGCCGCCCGGTGAGGAGGTGGAAGCCGGTGCAGGCCAGCGCGTAGACGTCGGAGGCAGGCGTCGCGGGCTGGCCGGCGCACTGCTCGGGCGAGAGGTAGAGCGGCGTCCCGAGCAGCGTGCCGTCCTCGGTGAGGTGCGACACCGCGGCGTGCTCGCGCGCCAGCCCGAAGTCGACGAGCTTCACCACGCCGCGCGCGGTGCGCATGAGGTTGGTCGGCTTCACGTCGCGGTGGACGAGGCCGGCCGCGTGCGCGGCGGCGAGGCCGGCGGCGGCGTCGCGCAGCGCGCGCGCCACGTCGTGCCAGTCGAGGATGACGTGGTGGGTGAGGTGCTCGAGCATGTTGCCGCCCGGCAGCCACTCCATGACGATGAAGACGACGCCGGCGCCGTCGGGGTCGGGGCGCGGCCGATCTGGTGCACCGCGGCCACGTTCGGGTGGGTGAGCCGCGCGGCCGAGCGCGCCTCGCGCAGGAAGCGCTCGCGCATGGTGTCGTCGGCCGCGGCCTCATCGCCGGCGCGGCCGGCGATGCGCAGCACCTTCAGCGCGACGTCGCGCTCGAGGTCGGTGTCGCGCGCGCGATAGACGACGCCCATGCCGCCGGCACCGACGACCTCGGTCAGCTCGAAGGCGCCGAGGCGCGCGCCGATGGGGAACGGCAGCGGCAGGCGAGGTGAGCGGTCCCTCGGAGGTTGCGGAGGTTGCGGAGGTTGCGGCGGTTGCGGCGGCTGCGGGGGTGGCACGGCCAGGGGGCGTCCTTGGTGCCGCGGCAGCCTAGCACGAGGCGCGGCGGCGGCGAAACGACGGCCGCGGCAATCGATTTTGTCACTCTCGCCGACGGCGCGCTGTAACTCGCGCCGCGCGGCGCTTGCGCCGCTGGTGCGCTCGCGCGACTCTGCTCGCGTTCTCCGCGCGAGGTCCAGATGCTGAGAGAGAATGCGATCCCGGGAAGCCTCCAGGCCCGCTGGCGCGTCGCGCTCATGGTCGTGGTGAGCCTGCTCGTGTCGGCCTCGCCGGCCGCCGCCAGCGACATCGACGACGCCGAGACGCAGTTCCGCCTGGGCAACGACGCCTACGCGCTGGGCCACTACCGCGAGGCGCTGGCGCACTGGTTCGCCTCGAACCGCATCGCGCCGAACCTGCACGTCGTCTTCAACATCGCGCGCGCGTACGAGGGCCTCGAGCTCTACGACGAGTCGTACCGCTACCACCAGCAGGTGGTGGCGCAGGCCAAGACGCCGGAGGACCTCGGGCCGAGCCGCGACGCCATGGCCCGCCTGGCGCCGCGCGTGGCGCTCGTCGACATCGCCACGACACCGCCCGGCGCGGCCATCTTCGTCGACCGCCTCGACCTCGGCAGCGTGGGCTTCGCGCCCGCCACGCTGGCGGTCGCGCCCGGTCCGCACCAGATCATCCTCACCCTGCCCGACCACCGCGACGCCACCGTCGACGTGGTGGCCGTGCGCTCGAAGACGGCGCTCGTGCGCGCCACGCTCGAGCCGCGCACCGGCCGCATCGCCACCAGCGGCAGCCCGCTCGGCGCGCGCGTGCGCGTCGAGCACAGCGACGTCGAGGGGCGCCTCGGCGACACGCTGGTGGTGCCCATCGGCGCGCACGTCGTGAGCGTCGAGCAGCCCGGCTACAACGCCGTCCAGCGCAGCGTAGACGTCGTCGAGGACGGCACGACCGCGCTCGCCGTCACGCTCGAGCCCGAGGTCGGCACGCTCATCGTCGGCTCCGACGAGGAAGGCGCGCTGGTGCGCGTCGACGGCGTGCCGGTCGGCTTCGCGCCGGCGGTGCTCGACCGCGTGCCGGTCGGGCGGCGCCACGTGACGGTGGCGCTGGCCGGCTTCGCCGACTTCGAGCGCGACGTCGAGGTGGTGGCCGGCAAGAGCCAGCAGATCGACGCCGTGCTCGACGTCGCGTCGCGCGTCGAGGCGGCGTCGCTCACCCCCGAGTCGGTCGACGAGGCCCCGGCCTCGGTGTCGATCGTCACGCGCCCCGAGCTCGACGCGTTCCACTCGACGACCGTCAAGGACGCGCTCACCGGCACGCGCGGCGTCTACTCGACCGACGACCAGACCTACGAGGTCATGGGCATCCGCGGCTTCTCGCAGCCGTCGGAGGCCAACAACCGCATCCTCATCCAGATCGACGGCCACACGCTCAACGACGACTGGCTCGGCGCGGCGTACGGCGGCGTCGACGAGATCGCCGGCCTCGACCTCGTCGAGCGCGTCGAGCTCGTGCGCGGCCCGGGCTCGACGCTCTACGGCACCGGCGCGCTCTTCGGCGTCGTGAACCTGGTCACCCCCGAGGCCGTCCACGAGCCGCGCCGCGAGGTCGGCGTCGGCATCGTCGCGCCGGGCACGGCGCGCCTGTCGGGCACGCTGGCCGGGCGCGTCGGCGACTTCGAGCTCGAGGGCTACGCCGGCGGCGTGGTGAAGGGGCGGAGCGACTTCTACTCGCCGGCCCAGGTCGGCAGCGACGACGCCCCCGACGGCGTGGCGCGCGGCGTCGGCGGGCGCGAGGCCGGCACGCTGCTGCTCATCGGCCGGAATGGCGCGCTGTCGGCGCGCGCCTACTACAACGTCAACACCATCCACATCCCCAACGGCTCCTTCGAGACGCTCTACGGCGACACGCGCGAGGCCATCACCGACCGCCGCGCCTTCGCCGAGGTGCGCTACGAGCCGCGCCTCTCCGACACGGTCGAGCTGTCGACGCGGCTCTCGTTCGACCACTACGACTACCAGGGCGACTTCCCCTACGCCGAGGAGGACGGCGGCCTCTATCGCGAGACCTATCAAGGCAACTGGCTCGACCTCGAGGGCCGCGTGGTCGGCCACACCGGGCCGCTGCGGCTGACCGGCGGCATGTCGGGTCAGCTGCACGTGACCAACATCGCCGAGGGCGGCAACGTCGGCGACGAGCTCGTCTACGACGACCGGCATCCGTATCAGGCGTTCTCGATCTACGCGCTGGCCGACTGGAGCATCGTCGACGCGCTGGCGCTGACGGCCGGCCTGCGCTTCGACATCTGGAACATCGAGGCGCTGCCGAAGGCCGACGGCTCGGGCCAGGCCGACCGCGTCTTCGACAGCGTCAACCCGCGCCTGGCGCTGCGCTTCGCGCCCGCCCCCGACCAGGCGCTGAAGGCGCTCTTCGGCCGCGGCTTCCGCGCGCCGTCGGTCTATGACCTCACCTACAACGACGGCGGCATCACGCGCGACCCGAGCCCGGGCCTCGACCCCGAGACCATCTACACCGGCGAGCTCGAGTACCGCTGGACGCTGAGCCGCTCGTGGCGCTCGGTGGTGGCGACCTACCTCACGTCGATCGAGAACCTCATCCAGGAGAAGGTCGCCGCCGACGCCGAGGAGGACGCGGTCATCACGCTCGAGAACAGCCGGCGCACGGTGTGGTCCTTCGGCGCCGAGGCCGAGCTGCGCCACGAGTTCGACCGCGGCCTGTTCGCGAGCCTGTTCTACGCCTTCAACCACACCGCCGCCGGCAAGCTCTTCGGCGCGGACGAGCTGCCCAACTCGCCGCGCCACAGCGCCGGCGCCAAGCTGGCGGTGCCG
This sequence comes from Myxococcota bacterium, assembly GCA_046351155.1. Classification (GTDB taxonomy): domain Bacteria; phylum Myxococcota_A; class UBA9042; order PHBI01; family PHBI01; genus JAXLYZ01. Next base: position 126,569 of record JAXLYZ010000030.1, on the reverse strand, counting down.
CTCATCGGGCGCCAGCTCGGGCTGGTGTCGCGGCTCGTGATCGAGAGCGGGCGCAAGGACCGCGACGGCGCGAGGACGGGCATGGCGGTGTGGTGGGACGTCGGCATCCAGGGGCGCCTCGCGGCGGTGCCGATCGAGTACGGCGTCATGGCGCGGAACGCGCTCGACTGGCGCGTGCGCGCCCCCGTCGGCAGCGAGATGCCCGACGCCACCATCGAGCAGCCGCGCTTCTGGATCTCGGCCGACCTGACGCTGCGCTTCGACTGAGGCGCGCCGGGTCGCCGGCGAGCGCTCAGCGCGCCAGGCCGGGGTAGAGGCGCGAGGCGATCCACAGCACCACCAGGAAGCCGCTGACCAGCACCGCGAAGTCGGCCACCAGCCCGTGCGCGCTGGTGGTGCCGTGGACCATGAGCGTGCGCAGCGCGTCGACCAGGTAGGTGAGCGGGTTGACGCCGGCGATGACGCGCAGCCAGCCGGGCATGAGCTCGAGCGGATAGATGGCGTTGCTGGCGAAGAAGAGCGGCATGGTCATGAGCTGGCCGACTCCCATGAAGCGCTCGCGCGTCTTCACCAGGCAGGCGATCACCAGCGAGAAGGTCGCGAACAGCGCCGAGCCGAGGATGACCGTCAGCACGACGCCGAGCAGCGACAGCGGATCGAGCCGCACGTCGACCGCCATGGCCAGCGCGATGATGAGGATGATGGTGGCCTGCACGAGCCCGCGCAGGCCGGCGGAGAGCGCCTTGCCGAGGACGAGCGCGGGTCGGTAGGCCGGGCTCGCGAGGAGCTTGTGGACGAGCCCGAGGTCGCGCTCCCAGATGACGGCGATGCCGTAGAAGATGGCGCTGAAGAGGACGCTCTGCGCCAGGATCCCCGGCGCCATGAAGTCGAGGTAGGGCACCGAGCCGGTGCCGATGCCGCGCATCTTGCTCATGACCGTGCCGAACACGAGCAGCCACAGCGTCGGCTGCACGGCGCGCGTGAAGAGCTCGGTCGGGTCGCGCACGAGCTTGCGCAGCTCGACCGCCACGATGGCGAAGGTCTGCGCCGCGAAGCGCGCGACGCTGCGGAGCGGGCTCACCGGCTCAGCCGAGGCGCTTGGCGACGACTCGGGCGCTGCGGGCGTCATCGAAGCTGCCTCCTTGGATGCTGGTGCCGGCGAAGTGGCGGAACACGTCGCCGAGGCTGGCGCCGGGGGCGACCAGCGCCTTCAGCTCGGCCGGCGTGCCCAGCGCCGCGACGCGGCCCTCGTGGAGCAGCGCCAGCGTGTCGCAGAGGACGTCGGCCTCCTCCATGTCGTGGGTGGTCATGAAGATGGTCGTGCCGAAGTCCTTGCGCATGCCTTCGAGCCGATCCCACAGCGTCTCGCGCGCCACCGGATCGAGGCCGATGGTCGGCTCGTCGAGGAACAGCACGCGCGGTCGGTGGAGCAGCGCCTGGGCCAGCTCGAGGCGGCGCACCATGCCGCCCGAGTAGGTGCGCACGAGCTTCTTGCCGGCGTCGGCCAGGCCCATGAAGGCCAGCGCGTCGTGGATGCGCGCGGCGCGGCCGGCGCGCGGCAGGCCGTAGAGGCGCGCCGACAGCAGCAGGTTCTCGACGCCGGTGAGCGCGGCGTCGGCCGACACCAGCTGCGGCACGTAGCCGATGACGCCGCGCACCGCCGCCGGCTCGCGCACGATGTCGAAGCCGCCGACGCTGGCGCTGCCGCTGCTGGGCGGCATGGGCGTCGTGAGCATCTTCACGGTCGTGCTCTTGCCGGCGCCGTTGGGACCGAGCAGGCCGAAGATGCGCTCGGCCGGGATGGAGAGGCTCAAGCGGTCGACCACGTTGTGCTCGCCGTAGCGCTTCGTCCAGGTCGCGCGTCGCGATGGCCGGGGTGTCCGCCGCTCTCTTCTCCCCGGGCGCCGCGGCGCGGTCAAGCGGCGTGTCGCCGGGCGGCCAATGCACGGCCAGGGTTGTGCATCGCGCCGGCGGGCCGCGGCTCAGGCGGGCGGGAGCACGCCGAGGTCGGCCAGGATCTCGGCGGCGCAGCGCTCGCCGGTCTCGGCGGCACCCTCCATGTAGCCCTGGAAGTCGGCCGAGGTGTGCTCGCCGCAGAAGTGGATGTTGCCGACGCGCTCGATCTCGCTGCCGCTCCAGGCGGCCTGGCCCGGCTTGTAGCAGGCGTAGGAGCCGAGGACGAGGTCGGCCGCCGGCCACTGCATGCGCTGGGCAGAGCCGGCGCGGTAGGCGCCGGAGACGCCGGGGAAGAAGGCCTCCATCTTCGGTAGGTAGAGCATGGCGCGGTCTTCGGCGGTGCCGTCGCCGGTGGCGAGGCCCTCGGCGGCGCCGGTGAAGACGGTGAGGATGCCCGAGGCGCCGTCCTGGCCGCGACTCGTGTCCCACAGGCTCTGCGGTCCGTTGTCGGTGTAGACGCCGCCGCTGTTGCCGGACTTCCGCCAGACGCGGCTCCGGAACTGCATCATGAGCTTGGCGTTGGTGCCGTAGCCGAGCTCGCGGATCATCTTGCCCTTGGGCTCGGGCCAGGCCGGGGTGATGACGACCTGGCGCAGCATGGTCCACGGCAGGGCGAGCACGACGTGGTCGAAGAGGGCTTCGTAGGTGCTCGAGTGGACGGTGAAGGTGAGGCGCCAGCGGCCGTCGCTGGCCTGGGCGATGGCGACGAGGCGGTGGTCGAGATCGATCTGGGCGGCGAGGCCGTCGGCCAGGATGGTGGGGAAGCGATCGTTGCCGGCGTGGGTGTGGAAGCGCTCGTCGCTGGTGCCGAAGACCTCGAAGGCGTCGGCGTCGTCGCTGCCGATGAGCCAGAGGAGGTTGAGGGCGCTCTGCTGGTCGATGGCGAGGCCGTACTCGGTGGCGTAGGCGACGTCGAGGAGGTCGCGCAGGAACGGCTCGAGGTCGGGCAGCGTGGCGAGGTAGTCGGAGAGCGGGATGGCGTCGAGGCGGGTGACGCCGGCGGCGGTCTCGGCTTCGGCGGCGTCGGCGGCGATGCGTGCGACGACCTTGCGCCAGGCATCGACGACGACGGCCTCGGTCTTCACCTCGCCGCCGAAGTAGAAGAGGTCTTTCTGGAGGCCGTCGTCGATGACGTTCATGTCGTCGAGGGCGAGGCCGAGCTCGACCGCGAGCGCGCGCAGGGTGCTGTGCTCGCTGTCGATGAACTCGCCGCCGAGCTCGAAGAGCTGGCCCTCGGCCATGCGGCCGCGGGCGGTGAACATGCGGCCGCCGACGCGGTTGTTGCCGTCGAAGATGCGCGCCGTGACGCCGGCCTGGCGCAGGCGGTAGGCGCACAGGAGGCCGGCCATGCCGGCGCCGACGATGGCGACCGAGCGCTCCTTGGGGGTGGCGGCGCCGTCGCCGCAGGCGGCCAGGAGGCGAGGTGCCACGGCGAGGGCGCCGACGCCGAGGGCGGCGCGCTGCATGAGCTGGCGGCGGGTGATCGTGTGGCGCTCGGCGGTGGCCTCGACGTGCTCGGCGGTCGGGGCGCCGCGGCGCTCGGCGCCGAGCGCGAGCAGCAGGGTTCGACGGAGGCGAGCGAAGAGGGACGAGCGAGGCATGGGTCTCCCCGAGACGGCGTTGCGCGCAGCGTGGCAACAACGCGGTCGCGTCGCAACGGCAATCCACGCCCGAGCCCGCGCTCCACGCCCCGACGCTGAAACCCGCGCCACGGCGCCCCAGCGGTCTCCCCACCCGGGGTCGGGACTGCTTCTTTTCTCATTTTCCCGAGTCTCGCCCCTGGGGTCCAGGACTACTTCTTTCTCTCATTTTCCGCGCGAAGCCCCGCAGGCGACCGCCGCCGCAGGGCGCCTCGCGCGGCGAACGTCCCGACGAACGCCAGCGGCCGTTTTCGCTCGGATTTCTGAATATCGCCCGGCGACTCGGCTACCGTGGGCTGTGCCTCGCAAACGACGCTCCGACTTCCCTGGCGCCTGGCACCACGTCATGCATCGCGGCGCCCGCCGCGCCCCGATCTTCAAGCAGGACGAGCACTGCCAGCTCTTCCTCGAGGTGCTCGGCGAGGCCGCGCAGCGCACCGGCATCGAGGTGCACGCCTACTCGCTCATGCCCAACCACTTCCACCTGCTGGTGCGCTCGCCGCGCGGCGCTGTCGCCGCGCGCCATGAAGCACCTGCTCGGCGCCTACACGCAGCGCCTGAACGCGCTTCAGCGCTGGGACGGCCCGCTGTTCCGCGGCCGCTTCAAGAGCCAGCCGGTCGTCAGCGACGAGCACCTGCGGCACGTCATGGCCTACATCCACCTGAACCCGGTGCGCGCGCACCTCGTGCCGCGGCCCGACGCGCCGTGCTGGACCAGCTACCGCGCGCACCTCGGCCTCGACCCCGCGCCGCCCTGGCTGGAGCGCGGCGCCGTGCGCGTCTGGTTCGGCACCGCCAAGGCCATGGGCGAGTGGACGCGCGGCCTGCACATGGGCCGCACGCCGTGGCCCGAGGACATGGCGGTCGAGGGCGACGGCTGGCTCGCGCCGAGCGCGGCCGCGCCCATCCCCGAGCCCACGCCGCGCGCGCGGTCGACATCGAGGCGACGATGGCGCGCATCGCGAGCATCACCGGCGCGAGCGCGCCGAGGGCTTGCGCACGGCGCGGCGCGGGCGCGGCGCGGGCCCGGCGCGGCGCTTCGCGGTGCGGGTGCTGCTCGAGCGCTGCGCGCTGGGTCACGCCGACGCGGCGCGCGCGCTGGGGACGAGCACCAAGACGGTGGCGAACATGGTGCACCGCGCCAAGACCGCGCCGGCGTCGCCCGAGATCGCGGCCTGGCTGGCCCGCTGGGACGCCGACGCCGGCCACCCGGGCGGCGAGGCGAACGAACCGCGGCCGGCCAAGGCCGAGGTCGGGACGGCGCGCGCGGCGCGGGTCGCGGCGGCGAAGCCGAGGCGCGGAAAATGAGAAAAGAAGTAGTCCTGACCCCGGGTGGGGAGACTGGGAAAATGAGAAAAGAAGTAGTCCTGACCCCAGGGGGCGAGACGCTTGGGGTGGGGCGCCGGGCGGCCTCCGGGGCGGGGCTCAGCGGGTCAGCGGCTGCGCGTCGGGCTCGCCGCCCAGGGTGACCACCGGGACCTTGTGCGCCTCGGGGTGGGCGAGGTCCTTGGCACGCTTGCCCGAGGCCTTGCCGAAGGCCACGTCGCCGGCCTTGCCGAAGGCCCAGCTGCGCGTGTAGCCCTCGCGCGACAGCACCTTGCGGCGCGCCTCGAGCGTCTTGCCCGGCATGGTCACGCGCGTCTCGCGCTCGAGCGGCATGCTGGCGCAGGTGAGACCGCCGAGCCCCTCGAAGCACAAGAGCAGCCGCCGGTCCTCGACCTCCGTCTCCTTCGGCGAGTCCATGTCCGACGTCGTCTCGAGCGTCGTCACCACGAACGGATGCACCACGCCCGCCGCCTCGTACATGCAGCCGCCCTCGCACCACTGCAGCACCTGCTGCGCCCCGTCGACCTGATAGCTCACCCGCACCAGCGGCCCCTGCTGATGCGTGGCCGCCGCGCGCCCGATGTGCTCGAGCTTCTCCGCCGTGCCGAGCACGATGTGCGCGGCGTGATAGTCCTCGCCGTCGGGCTTCGTGCCCGACACCTCGAGCACCGCCCCGATGGGGATCGGCGTCGCCGGACCCGCCGCCGCGACCGCGCTCGGCAGCGGGCTCGTCTGCGTCGTCAGCTCGCACGTGCACGCCGGGCAGCCGTCCAGCGCCTTGGCCGCCTCGCACGCGCCCGTGAGCGCGCCGTCGGCCAGCACCGGCGTGTCGGCCAGCGCCTCGGGGGACATCAGGATCAGGGCGACGAACGCGACGCGACGCAACATGCAGGACTCCTCTGACGGCATGGGCGAGCGCCCTCCGGCGCCCGACCGCGAGGCTAACAGAGCCACCGCGCGCCCGCATCCCGCGCGCCGCGGATGTAAGGTCGATGTAAGGCCGCGCGCCGCGCGACCTCCGATGGCGGGGCCCGCCCACCGCTTGCGTGGAGGGATTCGAGCCGGTCACCCACCGACCGGCCCGAGCCCATGCACCCCCGTCACACGCCGAAGCCGACGACCACCTCCGAGCGCAGCCACCGCGGCGCCGCCATCCGCGCCCCCGCCGCGCGCCCCGAGGCGGTCGGCGCCCTGGTCCGCACGGTCGAGCTGCTGGTCGCGCGCGGCCACCAGCCCGACGCCATCGAGCGCGTCATCGCCGCCTGGCTGCGCGACCAGGGCCGCGGCCCGAACGACATCCCCGAGCTCGCGCGCCGCGCCGGCCTGAGCGGCGCCAGCCGCACCAGCCACGCGCTCGTCTCGCGCATCGACGCCATCGCGCGCCGCCCCGGCGCCGGCCCGCGCGACGCCCAGCCCATCGCCCGCTCCACCTACGGCCGCGACCCGCACTACTTCCACCAGCTGCAGCAGCGCGCCGCCGGCGCCGGCTGGGCGCTCCAGGCGCTCGGCTGGACCCCGACCGCGACCGCCTATCCGACCGCCGCGCGCGCCCTCCAGCCGCGCGCCACGAACCCGGTCGGCGCCATGGTCGGCGCGCTCCAGACGCGCATGGCCGTGACCGCCCTGCCCGGCGTCTACGCCATCCAGCGCGACGCCGCCGCCGCCCTCGGCGACCGCCCGCTGCCGAGCGCCGCCGAGGTCCTGGCCCGCCTCGGCCCGGGCCAGCCGCTGCCCGCCGCCGCGCGCCGCGAGCTCGAGACCGAGCTCGGCGCGCAGGGCAAGTCGCTCGACCTCGAGCGCGTGCGCGTCCACGACGACGCCGCCGCCGACCGCCTGTGCCGCGAGCTCGGCGCCAACGCCTTCGCCATCGGCCGCCACCTCGTCTTCCGCTCCGGCCGCTACGCCCCCGACACGCGCGAGGGCCTCGGCCTCATCGCCCACGAGCTGACCCACGTGTGGCAGCAGCACAAGGGCAAGACCGCCGGCTGCGACGGCGTGGTCGAGGACGGCCGCCTCGAGGGCGAGGCGCGCTCGGTCGGCCAGGCCGTGGCCGAGCCGCCGCGCGCTGCGCAGACCGCGGCCGCCCCCGCGCAGGTCCCGAACGCCCCGCGCCCGCAGGCCACGAACCCGCGCGAGCTCGCCGCCGAAGCGCGCCGCATGGCCGCCGCCGCGCGCCTGCGACCGTCGGCCATGTTCGTCGTCGGCGCGCGCATCGAGGCCTTCGACGCGCAGGGCCGCGCGCGCGGCACCTGGGACATCACCGGCCCGGTCCCGCTCGCCCCGGGCTACTGGCTCGACGGCCGCGTCGACGTCGGCTCATGGTCGACCCTCTCCGAGGCCAAGGTGGCCGAGCTCACCGGCGGCCGCGCCGACGACCTCTGGGTCGTCGGGCCGCGCCGCGACGACGCCCCGGTGGCCAGCGCCTGAGCAGCGCTGGAGCCCCTCTCATCCAGTCGCGCGCCCATCCGCCGCCACGACGCCGCCGCTCGCGACGCCCGACCGACGCCGCTCGCGGCCGCGCCGCCATCGCTGCGGCTGGCATGGCCATTGCTCCGAATCGCCGCCGGAGGTGGGTCATGACGCGACGGTTCCGCTTCGCTCCCCTGGTCGGCACGCTTCTCGGGCTCGCGCCGCTCGGCGCCTGCGATCTCTTCGACGACGACCCCCACGATCACCACCCCACGACCGCCACCCACGCCGACGTCACGCCCGACGCCGATGCGGCCTCCGGCGACGCGACCGTCGCGACCGACGCCGCCGACGGCGACACCACCGCGAGCGGCCCGGTCGCGCTGGTCGAGAACCGCAAGCGCCCCGAGACCTGGCTCAAGTGCGAGCACGCCAACGCCGACGGCTCGAAGCTCGTCACCACCACGCGCGACGGCCTGGTCATCCTCGACCCGACGACGCTCGCCGCGACGCCGGTCGCCTTCGAGGTCGGCGGCCCGCGCCTCGAGATCTGGTCGAGCCCCGACCCGCGCTGGGTCTGGCTCATGGCCCACGGTCCCGGCGCCTGGCGCCTCGCCCCGCTCGACCTCGCCCAGGCCCAGGTCGGCCCGGTCATGACGCTGGGCGCCGACGTGCGCCTGGCCGAGGACCGGAACGTCGTGGGTCGCAGAGCGCGCGCCGCGCCATCGTCTATCGCGCCGACGCCCAAGGCCGCTACGACGGCCTCCGCATCTACGCGCTGCCGGCCGACCCGGCCAGCTTCGACCCGAGCGCCGTGCTGGCCGGCGCGCGCGACCTCGCGCTCAGCGCCCGCCCCAAGGCCTGGGCCCGCCTCGCCCCCGACGCGACGGCGCGCTGGCTCGGCGTCGTCACCGCCAAGACCTCCGGCGTCTTCGACACCGCCGTCGATCCGGTCGGCTACCTGCTCGACCTCGACACCCCCGGCGCGCTCGAGGTCGCCCTCGAGCACCCGCCCGCCGGCCCGGTCACGTTCCACCCCGGCGGCCGCTTCGTGCAGACCGCGAGCGACGTCATCGACCTCGCCGGCGCCGCCCCGACCGCCTTCGTCCCACCGTGCACCATCATCGGCTGGGAGGGCGACGGCGCCATCTGCGCCGACCCGGCCGTCCACAACCCGAACGTCGCCGTCACGCTGGCCGCCCTCGACCTCGCGAGCCACGCCGCGACCCCGCTCGCCCACGTCACGCCGCCCAGCGCCGGCATCGTCGACTACGCCATGGCCGACCCGCTCGGCGGCCGCTGGCTCGTGCTCGACCTGACGCACATCCTCACCGGCTACCTGGCCGTCGTCGACGCCACGACCTTCACCCCGTCTCGGCCGACACCAGCAGCGCCGACACGCACGAGCTGCTGGTCGTGCCCCGCCGCTCCGATCTGTGGTTCCGCTCGGACGCGAAAGAACCTTCCGATACGCCTTCGGCAGCGGCGCCGCGACCGCCCTCGGCCACGACCCGATCGACGGCCTCGACTGGGCCGAGTCGACCCAGCGCCTGCTCGTCTGCGACCACGACGCCATGCGCGTGCGCAGCGTCGACCCGACCAGCGGCGCCGTCTTCGCCACCTTCGAGCGCGACCCCGACACCGCGCCCGAGTGACGCCGCGACCGCCGCGCGGCAGCCAGCCATGCGGCCCTGAGGCCTCCCCCCAAAACACTGGGGGTCGCCCCTCACGGAGGAAGCGGTCATGAAGGGGACAGCTCGGGACCCCGAGCGCTGAACCCCTGCATCCCCATCTCTCCAGGAGCGACCCACCCATGTTCGTCCGAGCTCTCGCCATCCTCTGCGCCCTCGCCGGCGCCGCCCTTGCCGCCCCCGCCGCCTCGGCCAACGCCGACCTCACGACCTCGTTCACGGTGACGCCGTCGCCGGCGCAGGTCTACGGCTCGGCCAGCTACACCGTCCGCGTCAGCAACATCGGCAACAAGAACGCCAGCAACTGCAGCGTCTCCATCCAGCTGCCGCCGACCCATACCAACCCGCAGGTCTACGTGCTCGGCATCCTCGGCAGCCGCAGCGCGACCTGCACCCAGTCGGGCACCACCCTCACCTGCCCGCTCGCCACCATCAACAAGGGCACCAACAAGACCGTCTTCTTCAACATCCAGCTGCCGGTCTCGACCACGCCGTTCGTCTTCACCGCGACCGCCAGCACGACCTCGGCCGAGAACTCCACGAGCAACAACGCCGCCACCTCGACGGCCGCGCAGACCTTCTTCCCGACCGCCTGGGGAGCGGGTCCGGTGGACGTGACCAACAGCCACTGCACCGGCATCGGCCTCACCTCGTGGTACGAGTGCACGCTCTTCTCGGGCGCGGTCACGACCCACGCCACGACGCTGCTGGCCGGCGGCGGCATCTCGTTCCCGGCCGCTCCGGGCTACACCGGCATGTGGTCGACCACGGCCGACAGCCTGCACTTCGAGTACTACGATGGCGGCGGCGCCACCGTCGCCATCTTCGACGGCCAGGGCACGACCGCCGACTGCTACGAGGGCCTCACGCTCTTCCCCGGCAGCAGCTACGTCGCCCCCTACAAGGTCTGCCGCTAGTCGCCCGCGGCGCGCGATCGCCGCTCCGACCGGCCTTGCGCCGGAGCACGCAAATCGGGATGCTGGGCGCGGAGGAACCATGAACCCAACGCGCCTTGCGGGCCGTCTCTCGCGCGTCGTGCGCATCCCTGCCGTCATCGGCGCACTGCTCTTCGCCACCGTGGTGCACGCCATCAGCGCCGGCACCGGCGACGATTTCAGCGTCGACCTCGAGGGCTGGAAGCAGGGCGCCCCCAGCACCTGCACGACGCCGCCCGCGGTCGGCGACGCCGGCGTCTGCCGCAGGACGAGCGGCGGCCCGGCCGGCGCCGCCGACGCCTACGCCGAGGTCATCGCCGACAACAGCGGCTCGCACGGCAAGCTCGTCATGTTCAACGACGACGCGAGCTGGGCCGGCAACTGGACCGCGGCCGGCGTCGTCAAGGTGAAGGCCCAGCTCAAGAACTTCGGCGCGAGCCCGCTGTCGGTGCGCCTGAAGCTCGAGGACGCGGCCAGCGGCGCCGCCGCCTACGCCTACACCGCCGCCGTGAGCGTGCCGGTGGGCGGCGGCTGGACCCAGGTCGAGTGGAACGTGCGCGCCAGCGCGCTCACCAAGCCCGCCGGCCAGGTGAAGACCGCGGCCCAGGTCGCGGCCGCGGTGGTGCGCCTGCGCCTGCAGCACGACAACGGCACCTCGATCGATCCGCCGCCCGCCCTCACCGCCACGCTCGGCGTCGACAACCTGCAGATCGTCGGCGCGAGCTGCGGCGACGGCACCTGCGACTCGCCCGAGACGGCGTCGAGCTGCCCCGGCGACTGTCCGGCCTCGTGCGGCGACGGCGCCATCACCCACAGCGAGACCTGCGAGGGCACCAACTTCAACGGCGCCACCTGCAGCTCGGCGACGGCCGGCGAGCGGCCCGACGGCACGCTCGGCTGCACCAACTGCCAGATCGTCACCAGCAACTGCTCGCGCTGCGGCGACGGCACCGCCGGCGGCGGCGAGGTCTGCGACGGCGCCGATCTCAAGGGCAACAGCTGCATCAGCCGCGGCTTCGACGGCGGCACGCTGAGCTGCAACGGCGGCTGCAGCGCCTTCGTCACCAGCGCCTGCTTCCGCTGCGGCGACGGCACGAAGAACGGCAGCGAGGCCTGCGACGGCCAGGACCTCGGCGGCCAGACCTGCGCCTCGACCGGCCACGGCAGCGGCACGCTCGCCTGCAGCGCCGGCTGCGCGCTCGACACCAGCGCCTGCCACCTGTGCGGCAACAACACGCTCGAGACCACCGAGACCTGCGACGGCACCGCGCTCGCCGGCAAGACCTGTGCGTCGCTCGGCTTCGACGGCGGCACGCTGAGGTGCGCCGTCGGCTGCGGCGGCTTCGACACCTCGGGCTGCTTCGACTGCGGCGACGGCACGAAGAACGGCGCCGAGGCCTGCGACGGCCAGGACCTGGCCGGCGCGACCTGCGTCTCGCGCGGCCACGACGGCGGCACGCTCGCCTGCAGCGCCGCCTGCACGTTCAACGAGGCGGCGTGCTACGACTGCGGCGACGGCCAGGCCGAAGGCCCCGAGGTCTGCGACGGCGCCGACGTGAAGGGCAAGACCTGCGTCTCCCAGGGCTTCGACGGCGGCACCCTCGGCTGCAACTCCAGCTGCGCCGCGCTGGTGACGACCGGCTGCTACGCCTGCGGCGACGACACCGCCGAGGGGCCCGAGGTCTGCGACGGCGACGATCTGAAGGGCGCGACCTGCGTCTCGCGCGGCCACGACGGCGGCGTCCTGGCCTGCAACGCCGGCTGCGGCGGCTTCGACGAGAGCGGCTGCTTCGACTGCGGCGACGGCGCCATCGACCCGGGCGAATCGTGCGACGGCCAGGCGCTCGGCGGCCAGACCTGCGTCTCGAAGGGCTTCGACGCGGGCGCGCTGGCCTGCGACGCGAGCTGCCACTTCGACACCCGCGCCTGCGTGAAGTGCGGCGACGGCGTGGCGGCCGGCGGCGAGACCTGCGACGGCGGCGACCTGCGCTCGAAGACGTGCGTGAGCGAGGGCTTCGACGGCGGCACGCTGGCCTGCGCCGGCGGCTGCGGCGCCTTCGTCACGACCGGCTGCTACGTGTGCGGCGACGACGCGGCCGAGGGACCCGAGCTGTGCGACGGCGGCGATCTCAAGGGCGCCGACTGCGTCAGCCAGGGCTTCGACGGCGGCGTGCTGGCGTGCGACGAGGGCTGCGGCTTCGACACCAGCGCCTGCTACGGCTGCGGCGACGGCGCGCTGAACCCGGGCGAGGACTGCGACGGCCAGGCGCTCGGCGGCCAGACCTGCGTCAGCCAGGGCCACGACGGCGGCAGCCTGAAGTGCAACCAAGGTTGTGGATTCGACACCAGCGCCTGCACCGACTGCGGCGACGGCGTGCACGAGGGCAGCGAGGCCTGCGACGGCCTGGACCTGGCCGGCCAGACCTGCGTCAGCAAGGGCTTCGACGGCGGCGCGCTGACGTGCAACCAAGGTTGTGGATTCGACACCAGCGCCTGCTTCGACTGCGGCGACGGCACCAAGAACGGCGCCGAGGCCTGCGACGGGACGGACCTCGGCGGCAAGACCTGCCAGACCCAGGGCTTCGACAGCGGCACGCTGGCGTGCGGCGCGAGCTGCGCCTTCGACACCGCCGGCTGCGGCCGCTGCGGCGACCACGCGCGGAACGGCGCCGAGGTCTGCGACGGCACCGACCTCGGCGGCGAGACCTGCGAGTCGCAGGGCTTCCAGGCCGGCACGCTCGGCTGCACCATCGGCTGCGGCTTCGACACCAGCGGCTGCTTCGGCTGCGGCGACGGCACGCGCGCCGGCGGCGAGGCGTGCGAGGGCTCGGACCTCGGCGGCAAGACCTGCCAGACGCTGGGCTTCGACGGCGGCCAGCTCAGCTGCGGCGCCGACTGCCACTTCGTCACCGGCGCCTGCTTCGACTGCGGCGACGGCGCGAAGAACGGCGCCGAGGCCTGCGACGGCAACGACCTCGGCGGCAAGAGCTGCCAGACCCAGGGCTTCGACGGCGGCGTGCTGGTATGCAACCAAGGTTGTGCATTCGACACGAGCGGCTGCTTCGACTGCGGCGACGGCACCAGGAACGGCAGCGAGGCCTGCGACGGCAGCGACCTCGGCGTCGACCCCAACGGCGACCCGGTCACCTGCGAGTCCTTCGGCTTCGCCGCCGGCGGCGCGCTCCACTGCAACGGCAGCTGCAGCAACTGGGACATCTCGGCCTGCGGCGACGCCACCGTGCCCGGCTGGACCTGCCCGCCCGCCTACTTCGGCGACGGCGAGTGCGACTGCGGCTGCGGCATCCCCGACACCGACTGCGGCGACGGCGGCGTCCAGGCCTGCGACTTCTGCAACGACGCCGGCTCCTGCGCCACCAACCCCGGCTGCGGCGACATCTCGGCCGCCAACACCGGCGTCTGCAACGGCACCGTCGTCGACTGCGGCAACGGCCAGGCCGGCCCCGGCGAGATGTGCGACGGCGAGGACCTGCGCGACGCCACCTGCGAGTCGCTGGGCTTCGTCGGCGGCACGCTCGGCTGCACCGCCCACTGCTCGCTCGACGTGTCGAACTGCGAGAGCCCCGAGGTCCCGGCCGGCTGGCAGTGCGACGCCGCCTACTATGGTGACGGCTCGTGCGACTGCGGCTGCGGCGCGCAGGACGCCGACTGCACCTCGACCACCGACGTCAGCGAGTGCGCCTTCTGCGACGCCTGCGGCGGCACCGACACCTGCGACGGCGTCGTCAGCGCGACCGACACCACCGCCTGCTCGAGCGCCGTGCCTCCCCATGAGGAGTGGCGATGGCGCGCTCGGCGCCAGCGAGAGCTGCGACGACGGCGACACCGACCCGGGCGACGGCTGCGACGCCGACTGCGCGGTCGAGCCGGGCTGGCGCTGCGATGGCGACGGCTGCGTCGAGCGCGACGACGACGGCGACGGCTTGAGCAACAACCAGGAGGCCGCCCTCGGCACCAACCCCGAGGTGGCCGACACGGACGGCGACGGCGTGCGCGACACGCCCGACAACTGCCCGCGCTGGTGGCCAACGCCGACCAGAGCGACAAGGACGGCGACAGCGTCGGCGCGGCCTGCGACAGCGACGACGGCAAGTCGAGCTCGAGCGACGGCTGCAGCGCCGGCCACGGCATGGGCCTCGCGGCCGGCCTGGCGGCGCTGGCCTGGCGCCTGGCCCGGCGCCGTCAGCGCGCGGCGTCGCTCTGACGCGCCAGAGCAGCGATCAGATACCGACGCGTCGCGGTCGATGGGTGATTTCGGAGCAGCTCGCGAGCGCGCCCGGAGCCGCCGCGGAGGCGTGCCGAAGCACGCCGCCCAAGGCGGCGAGGACGTAGGCCGCGAGATGCCCGAAAGCGCGCATCGGACGCAGCGAGGTCTCTGCTCGCTGCTCCAGAGCGCATCTGATTGGTGAGCCGGTCGCCAGGGAGGAGCGAGCGCAGTGAGCGACGAGGCGTACTCAGGTACGCCGCAGGAGCGAACGAGCCAGCGACGCCGCATGGCGGCCGGATCACGCAGAAGCGGACGCGGTCTAGCGGCGGCGCGGCCCGCGCGGCCGCGGCCCGCCGGAGGTGCGCGGCGCGCCACCGGGCTGCTGCTCGCGCGACCGGCCGGCGCGGCGCCGCCCGGTCCGGCGCGGCGCGCCAGCTCGCGCGCGCTCGTGCTCGGCGTCGGCGATCGACGACAGCACCGACTCGGTGTCGACGCGCCGGGTCGACTCGCGCCACTGCCCGGTGAGGCGCGTGTCGGGCGTCAGCATGGCGCGCTCCCACAGGGACCACATCTCCTCGGCGAAGCGCGAGCGCAGCACGTCGGGGGCGAAGCGGCCGACGAAGGCGCGGATGTTGCCGACGTCGCGGATGAGCAGGCGGCGCGCCACGCCGCTGGCGGCGGCGTCGACCATCTGCGGCAGGTCGATGATGACCGGGCCGTAGGCCGAGAGCAGCACGTTGTACTCGGACAGGTCGCCGTGCACCACGCCGGCGCACAGCATGCGCTGCACCTCGTGGATGACGGCGTCGAAGAGGTCGCGCGCCTCGCCCATGGTGAAGCCGCAGTCGGCGAGCCGCGGCGCCGGCGTGCCGGCGGCGGTGAGCACCAGGTCCATGATGAGCACGCCGTCGAGGTAGGCGCGCGGCGTCGGCACGCGCACGCCGGCCGCGGCCAGCCGCCCGAGCGCCGACAGCTCGGCCGTCTGCCAGGCCGACTCCTCCTGCTCCTTGCCGAACTTGCCGCCCTTCTGGCGCGCCCGCTCGCCGCGCGAGCCGCGCACCGCGCGCCCGTCGAGGTAGTCCGCGCGGTTCTTGAAGCTGCGCTGGTTCACTTCCTTGTAGACCTTGGCCGCGCGCAGCGCGCCCTGGGACCACACGATGAAGACCTCGGCTTCCTTGCCGCTGGTGATGGGACGGACGACCTCGTCGACGAGGCCTTCGTCGATGAGCGGCTGGATGCGCTTGGGAATTTTCATCGCGGCCAGCCTAGCATAGAACGGCGGCATGCAGCCCCTCCCGCTCGCGCTCTACCTGGCGCTCCGCCTCTTTGCCTCGCCTCCGGTGTGCGAGCCGACCGTCGCGCCGTCGGCCTGGCGCCCGCCCGCGGTGGCCGACGAGGTGCTGCCGGCGCTCTTCGAGCGCGCCCGCGAGGCGCTGCCGGCGCTCGGCGAGTGCGCCATGCCGGTCTGCAAGGCGCACGTCTCCGGCTACGCCGGCGGCTTCGCCGCGGTGCGCGACGTCCCCGACGTCGATGTGCGCGTGGTCATGGACGGCGTCGACGCTCGCGGCGGTGGCGACGACGACGCGCGCAGCGCTTTCGTCGCGCTCGCGCCGATGCCGCTCCGGGCCGGCGCGGCGTGGCAGCTCGAGGTCGACGACCGCGACCTGGCCAGCCGCGATCGGCTCGGGGCGTGGTCGGGTCGCCTCGGCGAGGGCGCCTTCGGAGGCACGGCGCCGGTCGACGGCGGCGAGGCCAGCGTCAGCTGCCGCTTCGCCTCGGCCGCCGACCAGCGCGCGCTGGTGCTGGCGCTCACGCGGCGGCTCGCGCGCGGCGGCCAGACGCTGGCGCGGCGACCGGGAGCGCCAGAGCCGGAGGTCCTCGAGCGCCTGCTGGCCGACCTCGACCTGCTGGCGGCCGTCGCCTCGCCGAGCGCGCCCGACCTCGGCGCGGCGCGCGAGCGCGCGCGCGAGGCGCTCCGGACCTGGGCCGGCAGCGGCCGGAGCGTGAGCGTCGGCGCGACCGGCGTGGCGCTGACCTTGGAGGCCGACGGCCTCGACGTGGTCGCGACGCTCGACGCGAAGGCGCGCGCGCCGGTCACCTTCTCGCGCGCGATGGACGACCGCGAGATCGGCTTCGACGCGTTCGGCACCTGGATCGCCCTCGACGACCCGGCCCTCGCTCACGGCTGGGCCAACCCCTCGCTGATGCACGAGCTCACCGTCCCGCCCGGTGAGCGCCGCGAGCTCGCCTTCGCCGCCCTCGGCCCCCTGCCCGACGGCGCTCGCGACCTCGTGCTCGTCGGCGCCTGGCAGGTGGGCTTCTTCGGCAGCGCTCACCCCTTCGTCCTGCGCCACTGAGGCGCGCCGCGCTCACTCGCTGACCGGCTCTGCGGCCGGCTCGACGATGGTCGGCTCGGCGACGTAGTTGGTGCCGCCCGGGTCGTAGCCCGGCGCCAGCGCGCCGCCCGGGTCGGCCTGATAGTAGCTATCACCCTGCCACGGGAGCTCGACGGTGTTGCCGGCCTGGTCGTCGTAGAACCAGTTCTCGCGGATGTAGCCGGTGTCCCAGCGGTCGACCGCGTCGAGCTGCCGATCGCTGTTCTGGTGCATGGAGTCGACCCAGCCCGAGCCGCCCTCGTCGTCGTAGTCGTCCGCGTGGGCCGCGCCCGCCGTGCCGACCAACCCCGCCATCCCGAACACCACCGCCAGCTTGCGAATCCCGAACATGTGCAGCTCCTCGCGTCGTGCGTCCGGTCCGCGCCACCGTGGCCCTTTCCGTCCGCTTGCACGAGGGGGTTCGGAGGGCGCCGACGAATCTGGCTGCGAGGCCTGCTTTTTTTCGGAGGGCGCGCGCGCGGCGTGCAGCGCTAGCTCTTGCCCCAGTTGCGCTTCATGCGGAACCAGAAGACGAAGCCGACCAGCGCGACCAGGACGCCGAAGGAGATCATCGGCACCCAGGGCGACCCGTCGGCGTTCTCGAGGCGCTGCGGGATGCAGTGCAGGCAGCGGCGCCTGCCCGGGCACACGGCCTCGGCGCACACGCCGCCCGCGCCGTCGGGCAGCGGGCAGATCTCGCGCAGCACCTTGCCGACGCAGCCCGGGTCGTCGGCCGACACCTCGACGGCGCGCGCCGGCTGAGCCGTCGCGGCCAGCATCGACGCCGCCCCCGCCACCATCGCAACAGCCACCGCAAAGCCCACGAGCACCGCTCGGACGTGCTTCATGCGCGGACCATCAGCCTCGGCCCGCGCGACGTCAAGCGCCGCGAGCGCGCGGCACGCCGTAGAACCAGCAGCCGCGGCTCCGGCGCCCGACCGGGTACCAGCCGAAGTGCCACTCGAAGGCGTCGCCGAAGGGCGCGACCAACGCGCGCAGGTCGGCCTCGGTGTAGATGCGCATGGTGCTGACGAGCCCGTCCCACAAGCTCGCGAGCAGCGCCGCCGGGGTGGCCCACACCAGCGCCGCGCGCGCCAGCCGGCGCCGGCCGCGCAGCGGGCTCGAGTAGAGCGAGCGCAGGCCGGGGTCGGCGAAGACGAGGAAGCCGCGCGGGTCGCGCCCGAAGCTCTCGGCCACGAAGATGCCGCGCCCCTCGCGCACGGCGTCGGCGAAGATGGCCGACACCAGGCTCGGCGGGAAGTGGTGGAGCGCGTTGATGATGACGCGCGCGCGACCCTCGGCCAGCGACGGGTCGACCGCGGTGGCGTCGACGGGCGTCGCGACGTGATCGATCTGCTGCGGCCGCGACCGCGCCAGCACCTCCCACTCCTCGCCGTGCGGGTGGAGGTCGGTGAGCGTCAGCTGCGGGTGGTGCCCGCGCAAGGACAGCGCGTCGAGCAGCACGCGCGCCGGCGCGCCCGAGCCGGCGCACAGGTCGAGCAGGCGATCGGTGCCGGCGGCCTCGATGAAGCGCGCGAAGGGAGCGACCAGGCCGTCGAGCAGGTGCCCGCGCTCGAGCGCCACGCCCAGCGTGTCGACGATGAGGTCGCGCAGCGCCGACGGCGCCCACGCGGCGTCGTTGAACTCGAAGAGCTGCAGTCGCGGCAGTTCCATGGGGTGACGACTCCGGCTGGAGGGTCGGGAGGGGGCTCCGCCGAATCTCGCGGTTCCGTCGCAGGCGCGCAACCGAGAGCGCGGACGTTTGTATCCGACCGGCGCGCGTCACCAGGCCTGGCGCTCGATGGCGAGCCGGAGGGCGGCGTCGGGCGCCGCGTCGTCGAGCGTGACGCCCGCGTCGCCGGCCGCGACGCCGAGCCGCGCCCACAGGCCGGGCAGGTCCACCGCGACCGGGTCGGCGCGCCACGCCTGCCACGCGGCGGACAGCACGTCGAGGCCGAGCGCGGCGTCGCCGGCGGCCAGCGTCTCCTCCATGGTCCACATGTGCTGCTTCGTGCCGCCGGCCGCGACGATGGCGCGGAAGGCGTCGCGCAGCCCCTTCTCGCGCCCGGTCCGCTCGCGCACGGCCACCTCGGCCATCATCCAGAAGAGCGCGCCGCCCCAGTAGGTGCGGCCCCAGGTCGCGGTGTGATCGAGCCCGGCGTCGCCCGTCGCCGGCAGGCCGAAGGGCATGCGCTCGACGAAGCGCGCCCACAGCGCCTCGCGCGCGAGCACGCCCGAGCGCAGCCGGATGAAGGGCTCGACCCAGGTGGCCATGCCCTCCATGGCCCAGCGATGGCGATCGTCGAGATGCGGGAAGGCCTCGTGAATGAGCTCGTGGACGAGGACCCAGTCGTCGTCGAGCGCGCGCACGCTGGTGTGGCGCCCGAGCTCGACGAAGATCACGGCGCCGCGCCGCCGTAGGCGGTGCCGAAGCCGACCGCGTCGCCGCCGGTCGGGCGCAGCTCGAGGCGCAGCGCCGGCACCGGGAAGCTGCCGAAGTAGCCGACGATGCCGTCGGCCGCGCGCGCGATCAGCGCGCCAGCTCGGCCGGGTCGACCGCCAGCCCGTCGCCGACCTGCACGTCGATGCGCGTGCCCGGGGTCGGCGTCACGACGAAGGTCGGCGGCGGCGCCTCGCGGCCGGCCGCTGCGCGCGCGTCCGCGGGCGCGTCGTCATGTCGCGCGACCGCGGCCGACGGCGCGCCGCAGCCCGCCTCGCCAGCGACGAGGCAACGGCCGCGACGACGGCCGCGACGGCGGCGCCCAGGCCGCGCGCGCTCAGGCCGGACCTCCGAGCGCGCTCGCGCGATAGGCGAGCTGCCCGCACGCCGCGGCCGCGTCGTCGCCGCGCGTCTCGCGCACGATGCAGATGAAGCCGGCCGCCATGACGCACGCCTGGAAGGCGCGGATGCGCTCGGGGCTCGGGCGCCTATAAAGGATGGGGGCGACGCCGCCGCCCGGGTCCGAGCCGTTGAACGGGATGAGGTTCACGCGCGCGCGCACGCCGGCCAGCAGCGCGACCAGGCGCTCGGCGTCGTCGGGCCCGTCGTTCACGCCCTCCATGAGGGCGTACTCGATGAAGAAGTGGCGCGGCTTCCGGCCGCTGGCGGCGGCCACGTCCTCGGCCGCCGACGCCGCGCGCATGAACGCCACCAGGTCGGCGATGGGCCACTTCCGGACGCGCGGCATGAGCCGGTCGCGGAGCTCCTGGGTGGTGGCGTGCAGCGACAGCGCGACCGAGGCGCGGCTCTCGCGCCACAGCCGCTCGAGCGCGGGCAGGACGCCCGAGGTCGACACCGTGACGTGGCGCGGCGCGAGCCCGACGCCATCGTCGAGGACGGCGATGGCGGCCAGCACCTGGTCGAGGTTGTCGAGCGGCTCGCCCATGCCCATGAAGACGACGTTGGTCACCGGCACCGTCGCGCTGGCCCGCGCCAGGAGCACCTGCGCGACGATCTGGCCGGCCGTGAGCGAGCCGGCGAAGGGCATGCGCGCGGTGGCGCAGAAGTCGCACCAGCGCGTGCACCCGCTCTGGCTCGACACGCACACCGTGGCGCGCGTCGGCGTCGGGATGAGCACCGTCTCGACCGGCGCGCCGCGGCACGCGAGCCGCCACTTGAGCGTGCCGTCGAGGCTCGCCACGCGCTCCTCGACGCGCAGGTCGGGCGGCCGCGCGTGCGCGCGCAGGCTCGCCAGCGCCGCGGCCGCGACGTCTGGGATGGCGTCGGGCCAGGCCGTCGCCGCGCCGCTCTCCCACGCCTCGGGAGAGAGCCCGCGCAGCCAGCGCCACACGGCCTTGCCGCGCGTCGGGCTCGGCCGGTCGTCGCGCGGCATGAGCGCGCCCAGCGCAGCGGACGTCAGTCCGGTAGTCTCCATCGGCAGGTTCTCATCGGCGCGCACGGCCCCTATCGACCACGAGGCGCGCGCTCGGGCAAGCGCCGGGTTTGCGCCGAGCGTCGCACATCGGCGATGCTGGCTCGGATGCGAACGAGCCTGGGGATCATCGCCATCGCGTGGCTGCCGACCGTCCTCGGCGCGTGCTTCGAGGCCGACCACACGAGCGACGCCCTCACGAGCCTCGACGCGGACGCGGTCGCGGACGGCCTCGGGGACGCGAGCGCGACCGCGGACGCCACCGTCGCGGAGGTCGCCCCCGACGCGACCGCGACCGGCGACGCCGACGCCACGACCGTCGCCGACGTCGACCCCGACGCGACCATCGACCCCGACGCCGTCGCCGACACGACGACCGACCCCGACGCGACCGCCGACACGACGACCGACCCCGACGCGACCGCCGACACGACGACCGACCCCGACGCGGTCGTCGACCCCGACGCCCTCGCCGACACGACCGACCCCGACGCGACCGTCGCGCCCGACGGCGACGACGCCGGAGCCTGCACGCCGAACCTCGCGCCGCCCTGGTCGCGGAAGGTCACCCGCGCCGGCGGCATCGTCGTCTTCGACGAGCTCGCGCCCGCCGCCGATGCGGGTCTGGCGTGGATCGAGCTGCACAACCTCATGGCCCTCGACGTCGACGTCTCGGGCTGGAACGTGGGCGGCGACGTGAGCTTCGTGTTCCCGCCGGGCACGCTCGTCCCGGCCGGCGGACGCCTCCTGCTCGCGGCCGACCCGGCCCGCCTCGCCGCCGCCGGCATCCCCCGGCCGGCCTCACCGGCGTCGTCGGCCCGCTCGGCCCGTGGTCGGGCAGCCTGCCCGCGAGCGCTGCGCACCTCGCGCTGCACAACGCCACCGACCGCCTGATGGACCTCGTCGCGGCCGACGACGGCGCGCCCTGGCCGGTCGCGAGCGGCGGCCACACCCTCGTCAAGGCCGACCCCGACGCGCCGTCCGACGCCTTCGAGAGCTGGCGCGCGAGCCCCACCGTCGGCGGCACGCCCGGCGCCGCGCTGCCGAGAGCGGCCGACCCGCAGACGCTGGTCGCGAGCGACGCGAGCTGGCGCTTCGACGGCTCGGGCGTCGAGCCGGCCGGCTGGCCGACGCCGGTCGACACCGCCTGGCCCGTGGCCCCGGCGCCCTTCAACGGCGGCGGCGGCGGCAGCGGCACGGCCACCGTGCGCGTCACCGCCGACAACCACTTCGCCGTCTACCTCGGCGCCGAGGACGGCTCGAACCTGCGCCTCGTCGGCCGCGACGGCAACGGCGACTGGACCTCGGCCGAGGACTTCGCCGTCACCGCCGCCGCCGACGATCACCTCTACCTCGCCGGCTGGGAGGGCCCGGGCGACTCGGGCTCGCCGCAGATGATCATCGGCGAGGTCGAGCGCGCCGACGGCTCGCGCCTCGGCACCTCCATCGACGCCTTCGACGCCGTGCTCGGCCCCGACGACGCCAACCCGGGCGACGCGCTCGGCGCCGCCGCGCCCGCCGTCAGCGCGGTCGCCGCCCTCATCGCCGCGGCCGACGCCGGCCGCGGCGCGGCCGGCTTCCAGGCCCCGGCGGTCGAGGCGCCGAACAGCGACGCGCCCTGGGGCGGCGCGCTGGGCGGCGCCTTCAGCGACGCGCGCTTCATCTGGATCGACACCTTCGCCGCCGCCTCGGCCACCAACGCGCACGAGACCTACGCCCTCTTCCGCTCGCGCGATCCCATCGTCGGCGTCGCCGGCACGGCGCTCGAGCCCATCCCGACCACGGCCTACTTCCGGACGACCTTCTCATTCGCCGGCGACCCGGCCACGACGCGCCTGGTGATGATGCTCGCCGCCGACGACGCCGCCGCGGTCTACCTGAACGGCGCCCTCGTCCACCGCCAGAACCTGCCCGCGGGCGCCCTCGACGCCGACGTGCTGGCCCTCGCCCCGGTCGCCCCCGGCGCCGCCGCGAGCGTCGTCGCGCTGCCTTCCGACCACCTCGTCGTCGGCCCCAACGTCATCGCCGTCGAGGTCCACCAGGCGGCCGACCCCGACGCCACGCTGCACTTCGAGCTGTCGCTGGTCGCGAGCCCGCTACCCGCGCCGCCCATCGCCGACGACGAGGGCGACCCGGCCGCCGACCTCGTCATCAACGAGATCATGTACCACGGCATCGCCGCCGCCACGGCGCCCGGCAGCCCGCCCGCGCCCGCCCCGTCCGACTGGCTCGAGCTCTTCAACCGCGGCACCGCCGCCATCGACCTCGGCGGCTGGCAGCTCGTCGACGGCGTCGAGGCGAGCTTCGCCGCGGGCACCGTCATCGCGCCGCAGGGCTACCTGGTGGTGGCGCAGGACGCCGTCGCCTTCGCCGCCGATCACCCGGGCGTGCCGGTCGCGGCCGAGCTCTCCGGCGGCCTCGGCAACGGCGGCGAGCGCATCGCGCTCATCGACGCGTGCGGCCGGGTCGTCGACGCCGTGCGCTACTCCGACGGCGGGCGCTGGCCCGAGTGGCCCGACGGCGGCGGCTCGAGCCTCGAGCTCCGGAGCCCGTGGGCCGACGACGCCGTGCCCGAGGCCTGGGCCGCGAGCGGCGAGCGCGCCCGCGCCGCCTGGCAGACGGTGACCTACCGCGGCGTCGCCACCGCCAGCGCGGTCGGCCCCGACGGCCAGTGGGAGGAGCTCGTGCTCGGCCTCCTCGACGCCGGCGAGGTGCTGCTCGACGACATCCACGTCATCGAGGACCCCGACGGCGCGCGCATCGAGCTCGTGCAGAACCCGGGCTTCGACGGCGACTCGGCCGCCCACTGGCGCTTCCTCGGCACCCACGCCGCGAGCCACGTCACGCGCGACCCGGACGCACCGCAGAACCCGGTGCTCGACCTCGTCGCCAGCGGCGCCACCGAGCACATGCACAACCAGGTTGTGCAAACGCTGGCCGGCGGTCGCAAGCTCGTCAACGGCCGCACCTACCAGGTGAGCTACCGCGCGCGCTGGGTCGGCGGCGACGACCAGCTCAACTCGCGCCTCTACTTCAACCGCCTGGCGCGCACCACCCGCCTCGGCCGCCCCAGCGCCGGCGGCACGCCCGGCCGCGCCAACTCGACGCTCGTCGCCGATGCCGGCCCGACCTTCCGCGCGCTCGCCCACGCGCCGGTCGTGCCGCGCGCCGGCGAGCCGGTCGTCGTGTCGCTGCGCGCCGCCGACCCCGACGGCATCGACCACGTGACGCTGTGGACCTCGGTCGCCGGCGCCGCCTGGTCCTCGACGCCGATGAGCCTCGTCGACGGCGACGCCCGCGGCGCGACATTCGAGGCCAGCCTGCCCGGCCAGCCGCTCGGCACGCTGGTGCAGCTCTACGTCGAGGGCGTCGACGCGCGCGGCGCCGCGGCCACCTTCCCGGCGCTCGGCCCCGCCTCGCGCGCCATGTACAAGGTCGACTCGCCGCGCGGCGCGAACGCCCCCGGCGCCGGCCTCCACACGCTGCGCATCCTCATGGCGCCCGACGACGACGCCGCCTTCCACGCGCCGACCAACGTCATGAGCAACGCCTCCACGCGCGTCACCGTCGTCTACGACGAGCGCCGCGTCTTCTACGACATCGGCGTCCGCGCCAAGGGCAGCGAGCGCGCGCGCGACCAGCAGGCGCGCCTCGGCTGGTCCCTGCGCTTCGACGACGACGACCTCCTGCGCGGCGCCTTCGACGGCGTCTCGCTCGATCGCTCCGAGGGCGTGATCACCGGCGAGCGCGAGATCCTGATGGACCAGGTCATGGCCCACGCCGGCATCGTCTCGGCCGAGTACAACGACCTCGTCTACGTCATGAGCCCGCGCTCCGAGCACACCGGCCCGGCCATCATGCAGACGTCGCGCTTCAGCAACACCATGCTCGAGAACCAGTTCCAGAAGGGCGGCGACGGCCGCATGTACGAGTACGAGCTCGTCTACTTCCCGGTGTCGACCGTCGACGGCACGCCCGAGGGCCTGAAGCTGCCCGAGCCCGACGGCGTCATCGGCACGGCGCTGCGCGACCTCGGCGACGACCCCGAGTCGTACCGCTGGAGCTTCCTCGTGAAGAACAACCGCGACGACGACGACTTCAGCGCGCTCATGGCCATGCTGAAGACGTGGAGCCTCGACGACACGGCCTTCGCGGCGCAGATCGAGAGCGTCGCCGACGTCGACGAGTGGCTCCGCGCCTTCGCCTTCATGGGCCTGTCGGGCGCCGTCGATCACTACGGCGGCGGCGCGCAGCACAACGCCCAGCTCTACGTCCGCCCGAGCGACGGGCGCGCGTTGCTCTTCCCGCACGACCTCGACTTCTACCCGGGCGACCCGCGCACGCCGCTCATCCAGAGCGGCGATCTGCAGCGCCTCCTGCGCATCCCGGGCAACAAGCGCCGCTTCTACGCCCACGTCTACGACATCCTCCAGAGCACCTACAACGCGACCTACCTGGCCCACTGGCGCGACCAGCTCGCGGCGCTCCTCCCCGGCCAGCCGTTCGCGAGCCACTACCAGTTCATGGTGGACCGCGCGCAGTACGTGCTCGACGACGCCGGCGACGGCGTGCGCCAGGCCATGCCGGCCGTGGCCTTCGCCATCACCAGCCACGGCGGCCAGCCCTTCGTCGCGCCGGCCGGCGTCGTCACGCTGAGCGGCACCGGCTGGGTCGACGTGCGCGCCATCGCCTGGGACGGCGACCTGGTCGACGTCGCCTGGACCGACGACAGCCACTGGCAGGTGGCGCGGCCGCTCACGGCCGGCGTCCACACCGTGACGCTCGAGGCGCGCGACGCGCTCGGCGCGGTCGTCGGCACCGACTCGGTCACCATCACCGTCACGCCCTGACGAGCCCGCCCACCGCCTGCGCCGCCGCGCGAGCGTCACTCCTGTGGCCTCGCTCCGCGCGGGTCGCCAGCGCGTCGGCCTCTTCGCTCGGGGGTTGGTTAGACTAGCGCAGCGCGCGCGTCACGACCGCGAAGAGCTGGTTCGAGTCGAACGGCTTCTCGAGGTGCAGGTTCGGGACGCTGTCGAGGAAGTCGCGCGCGCGCGGCGTGAACGCTCCGCCGGTCATGAACACCACGCGCCGCGCCTGCTCGGGCGCGCTCTTCAGGAGCTCGGCGTGGAGGTCCATGCCGGTGACGTCGGGCATCATGAGGTCGCACAGGAGGACGTCGTAGCGCTCGCCGGCCGCCACGCGCTCGAGCGCATCGCGCGCGCGCGTCAGCGACACCACGTCGTACTTCGTCTCGAGCATGCGACGCGCCACCATGCCCACCAGGCGCTCGTCGTCGACCACCAGGATCCTGCCGGTCGATGCCGGCTCGGCCGCGACCGGCTCGGGCGCCGGCGCCGGCGCGACCACCGTCGGCGGATCGGCCACCGGCAGGATGACCCGGAAGGTGGTGCCCTTGCCGAGCTTGGTCTCGACCTCGAGCGAGCCGCCGAAGGCGCTGATGATGCGGTGGCAGATGGCCAGCCCGAGGCCGGTACCCTCGCCGATGGGCTTGGTGGTGAAGAACGGCTCGAAGATGCGCGGCAGCACCGTGTCGGGGATGCCGGCGCCGGTGTCGCTGACGTCGACCACCACGCGCCCTTCGGCGTCGCTGCGCGTGCTCACGCGGATCTCGTTGTGCTCGGCGTCGCCCTCGGAGATGGCCTGGGCCGCGTTGGTGACCAGGTTCACGAACACCTGGCCGAGCCGCCCCTCGTTGGCGCGCACCGGCGGCACCGCGCCGTAGTCCTCGACCAGCCGCGCCCTGTGGCGCACCTCGTTGCCGGCGATGCGCAGCGCCGACTCGAGCACGCCGCGCAGGTCGACCGCCTCGGTCTTCTCCTCGTCGCGCCGCGAGAACAGCTTCAGGTCGCGCACGATGTCGCGCACGCGCACGGCCGCCTCGCGCGCGTCGCCGAGCGAGGCCGCGATGGCGCCGAGGCGCGCCGCGACCGAGCCCTCCGCCGCCGCCGCGCCGTCCTGCGCGCGCTGGTCGGCCAACAGCTTCTCGACGTCGTCACAGGCGAAGACGAGGTTGGCCATGAGCGCGGTCAGCGGGTTGTTGATCTCGTGCGCCACGCCGGCCGCCAGCGTGCCGACCGACGCCATGCGCTCCGAGATGCGCAGGTGCTCCTTGAGCTGCCGCTCCTCGGCGCGCCGCGCCGCCTCGCGCAGCTCGCGCTCGACCGCCGGCACCAGCCGCGCGAGCCGCCCCTTGGCCATGTAGTCGTGGGCGCCGGCGCGCAGCGACGCCACCGCCACGTCCTCGCCGACGGTGCCCGACACGATGATGAACGGCAGGTCGAGGTTGTGCGCGCGCGTCAGCGCCAGCGCGGCCGGCGCGTCGAAGCGCGGCATGCGGTAGTCGGACACCACCAGGTCCCAGGCCTGGCGAGCCAGCGCCGCGCTCATGGCCTCGGGGGTGTCCACCCGCTCGAACGTCACGTCGAAGCCGCCGCGCTTCAGCTCGCGCGCGATGAGCAGCGCGTCCTGCTCGACGTCCTCGACCAACAACACACGGATCGGACAGCCCATATCAGCTCCACGCCGCGGGGGGCGGCGTCTCGTTCAGCAAGAGCCAGTACATGCCGAGGTGCTTCACGGCCTCGGTGAACTGCACGAAGTCGACCGGCTTGCGCACGTAGCTGTTGGCGCCGAAGCCGTAGCCGCGCAGCAGATCCTGCTCCTCGAGCGACGACGTCAGGATCACCACCGGCAGGAGCTTGGTCCTCGGGTCGGCGCGCAGCGCCTGCAGCACCTCGAGCCCGTCCACGCGCGGCAGCTTCAGGTCGAGCAGCACCACCTGGGGCAGCACCTCCGTCGGGCGCCCGGCCCAGGCGCCGCGGCCGAAGATGTAGTCGAGCGCCTCCACGCCGTCGTGCGCCACCACGATGGGGTTCACGATGCCGCTCTTCTCGAGCGCGCGCACGGTGAGGTGCTCGTCGTGGGGGTTGTCCTCGACCAGGAGGATGACGCGCTTGTCCGACATCGAGCTCATGGCCCACCTGCCCCCGCACCCAGAGTGAAATACACGGTCGCCCCGCGGTCGACCTCTCCCACCGCCCACACGCGCCCGCCGTGGCGATGGACGACGCGCTGCACGATGGCCAGGCCGACGCCGGTGCCCTCGAACTCGTTGGCCTGGTGCAGCCGCTGGAAGACACCGAACAGCTTGTCGGCGTAAGCCATGTCGAAGCCGGCCCCGTCGTCGCGCACGAAGAACGCGCCGTCGGCGGCGCGGCCGATCTCGATGCACGCCGTGGCCTTCTTCGACGTGAACTTCCAGGCGTTGCCGAGCAGGTTCTCGCAGACGATCTCGAGCAGCCGCGGGTCGCCGTCGGCGACGAGCTCGTCGGGGATGACCCAGGTCACGCGGCGCGCGGGCTCGGCGCGCTCGAGCGTGCGCCGGACCTGCTTGGCCATGCCCGCCAGATCGACCGGCCAGCGGCTCACGTCGGCGCGCGTGACGCGCGACAGGTCGAGCAGGTCATCGATGAGCTGGCCCATGCGCTGGGCCGCCTGGCGCAGGTAGCCCAGGAACTTCTGACCGTCGGCGTCGAGCACCTGGGCGTAGTCCTCGAGCAGCGCCTGGCTGAAGCCGTCGATGCTGCGCAGCGGCGCGCGCAGGTCGTGGGCCACCGAGTAGCTGAACGACTCGAGCTCCTTGTTGGCGGCCTCGGTCGCCTCCTTGGCCCGCATGAGCTCGCGCTGCATGCGCTTCACCTCGGTGATGTCGCGCGCGATGGTCGACACGCCGACGGTCACGCCGGCGGCGTCGCGGATCGGCGACAACGTCAGCGACATCTCGATGGGCGTGCCGTCCTTCCGCAACCGCAGCGCGTCGAAGTGATCGATACGCTCGCCGGCCGCCACGCGCGCGCGCAGCTGCGCCTCCTCGCTGAGCAGGTCCGGCGGCATCATGGCCGCGACGCCGCGGCCGATCATCTCGGCCGCCGTGTGGCCGAAGATGCGCTCGGCGCTCTTGTTCCAGCTCGTCACCGTGCCGTCGAGGGCGCGACCGATGATGGCGTCGTCGCTGTCTTCGACGATGGCCGCGAGCCGGCTTCGGCGCGCGCTCACGTCGAGCGACAGGATGCACACGCCCTGCGGCACGGGCAGGAAGCGCAGGTCGAACGCGCTCCTCACGCCATCGTCCGTCTCGAAGTCGTTCTCCATCGCCTGCGGCACACGCTCCTCCATGCAGCGGCGCAGCACCGCGAACAACGGCGTCTGATCGATGCCGGGGAAGCATTCCATCATCGTCTTGCCGATGAGGTCATCGCGCGAGCGCTTGGCCTGCAGCGCCACCAGCGGGTTCAGGTAGAGGTAGCGGTAGTCGAAGCCGATGACCTGGCAGCCCTCGAGCAGGCCGTCGAGCACGTCGCGCGACAGGCTCGCGTCGCGCAGCGCCGCCAGGTGCAGCACGCGCTCGCTGATGTCCTGCACCTGGACCACGCGGTAGGCGGGCGCGCCGAGGCTGTCGCGCACCACGGACACGTTCATCGACACCGGGAAGCGCGTGCCGTCCTTCCTGATGTGGATCGAGTCGCCCGTGTATTTGCCAAATTCGTGGCACTGTCGGATGGCCTCGGCCATGTCGCCGTGCGACTCGGGCGCGAACACGTCGAGGATGGACCGCCCCTTGAGCTCCTCGGCGCTGTCGTAGCCGTGCATGCGCACGAACTCGGGATTCATCTCGAGCAGCGTCTTGGCGTCGGGCGAGCCGATGACGATGCCCCAGCCGGCGTGCGCCACGACCGCGGCCCAGCGGCCGAGCGCCTCCTGGGTGTCCTTCAGCACCGTGACGTCGGTCTGGGCGGCCAGCATGCGGATGGGCTTGCCGTTGCCGTCGCGGATGGCCAGGCCGCGGCAGCGCACCCACACCACGCGGCCATCCTGGTGGTGGTAGCGGACGTATTGGTCGTAGGGGACCGACGGGTCGGCGTAGTGGCGCTGCATGTTGGCGCGCGCCGACAGGATGTCGTCGGGCAGGATCAGCGCGCGCCACTCCGAGGCCAGGTGCCGGACCTCGGCCGGGTCGAGGCCGAGCAGGCGACACAGCGCCGGGCTCTGGAAGTTGTGCTCGGGGTGCTCGAGGTCCCAGTACCAGAAGCCGTCGAGCGCCACGTCGAGGATGCGCTCGAGCAGCTCGGGGTCGCGCCGGACGCGCTCGCGCAGGTCGCGCCGGAGATAGTGGTCGACGTCGCGGTCTGGATCGCCGCGCGGGGCTGCGGGGAGCGCCGACGGTGGCTCGGGCATGGCAACTTCCTTAGGGGTCGACCCTACTCTAGGTCGTCCACGCCCACCCGGTCAAAGGGGCCGGGATTTGCGCGAGCCGGGGTGACACCGCACAGCAACCGGCTCGGAGGGCCGCGTGGCGCGCGCCGGCGCCATTCCGGCAAAAAATGTCGCCTGTAATCGGCGAAATCTCCGGGGCGGATCTATGTGTATTCCCCCAGAATCATCCTGGACGCGCGACCGCCACGCGCGAGAGCGGTCCGCCCGCGGCGGGCACGCGGATGTGGAAGGTCGTGCCGCGCCCCTCGACGGTCTCGAACGTCAGTGATCCCTGGTGCTTGTCGACCACCACCGTGCGCGCGATGGCCAGGCCCTGGCCGGTGCCGCGCCCGACCTCCTTGGTCGTGAAGAACGGATCGAAGATGCGCCCGCGCACGCTGGCCGGGATGCCCTGGCCGCTGTCGGCGATCGACACCACCACGTCGCCGCCGTCGACGCGCGAGCTCACCTTGATGACGCCGCGCCGCTCGCTGCCCTTGTTGGCGTCGGCGATGGCGTGGGCGGCGTTGACGATGATGTTGAGGAACACCTGGTTCAGCTCGCCGACGTGACAGCGGACGGGCGGCACCGGCGCGAAGTCGGTCACGACGTCGGCCACGTACTTGTACTCGTTGGTGGCGATGGCGAGCGTCGTCTCGAGGGCGCGGTTGAGATCGGCCTCGGCCTTCGAGGTCGCGTCGGGGTGCGCGAACTCCTTCATCGAGCGCACGATGCGCGCCACGCGTTGGATGCCGTCGAGCGAGCGCGTGAGCGCCTTGGGCACGTGCTCGATGGCGTAGTCGAGGTCGGCCTGCTCCTCGAGCTGGCCGAGCTCGGGCACGGCCAGGTTGCCGTCGCCGGCGATGGACGCGTGCAGGCGGCGATAGCCGTCGATGAGCGGCACCAGCTCCTCGAAGGTCGACTGCACGAAGTAGACGCTGTCGCTCACGAACTGGATGGGCGTGTTGATCTCGTGCGCCACGCCGGCCGCGAGGCGGCCCACCGACTCGAGCTTCTGCGCCTGCTGGAGCTCGTGCTCGAGCTCGCGCTGGCGCGTCACGTCGAACATGAAGCCGCCCGCGACGGGCGGCCCGCCGCCGGCGGTGTGGCTCACCACCGCGCGCAGCCACAGCGTGCGACCGTCGTCGCGGCGGAAGCGGAACTCGCAGTCCTGGTCCTGGCCGCTCGCCAGCGCGGCCTGCAGCGAGGCGCGCGCCCGCTGCGCGTCCTCGGCCGGGATGCGCGCGCGCCAGTAGGCCGGGTCGAGCCAGTCGGCCGGCGTGCCGCCGACGATGGCGGCGGCCTGCGGACCGACGTAGGTCATGCGCCACGCGTCGATGCTCATCTGCCACGGGATGCTGCGCGTGCCCTCGACCAGCGCGCGGAACTGCTCGCGGCTGGCGGCGAGCTCGGCGGTGCGCTCGCTGACCTTCTCCTCGACCACCGCGACCATCTGGCTCACGGCGCGCGCCAGCTCGCCGATCTCGTCGGAGGCGACGTCGCTCACCGCGGTCTGGGCCAGGTCGCCTCGCGCCACGCGGTTGGCGTGAGCCTGAACGCGGCCGAGGCGCCGGCCGATCGAGGCGCCGACCAGCCAGGCCGCGAGGCAGCCGAGCGCGACGCCGACCGCGCCGACGCTGGCGATGCGGCGCGTGGTGGCGGCGCTCGAGGCCTCGAGGCGCGCCGTCGACAGCACCAGCGTGAGCGTGCCGCGCGGACCCTCGTCGGCCACCACCGGGATGGTGACGCGGATGCCGCCGTCGCCGGCGTGCGCCGGCGCCGAGCCGTCGGGGTGGAGGTCGCCGCGCTCGTGGCTGGCGATGAGCGAGCCGTCCTGACGATAGAGGCGCGCCTCGGCCACGTCGCCGTCGGTGGCGATGCTGGCCAGCGCCTCGCGCGCGCTCTGCGAGTCGTCGAAGGCCACCGCCGGCTTGGCCAGGTCGGCCAGGATGTGGGCCAGCGACTGGGCCTTGGTGGCGGCCTCGGCCTCGAGCACGGCGAGCTCGCCGCCCTCGAGCCAGACGGCCAGCGCCACGAGCGGCGCCGCGACGGCGCACGAGATGAGGAGGAAGAGCTTGAGTCGGAGGGTCATGGCACCTCGTCGGCCACCGTCGGCGGCAGCGCGGGCGGCTTGATGTAGTCCCGGGGGAGCTCGCCCGAGAGCGCTCCCAGGAACGCGACGATGGCGGCCACCTCGTCGGGGCGGAGCTCGAGGCCGAGCTGGTGGCGCCCCATCATCGTGACGGCCGTGGCGAGGTCGCCGACCGAGCCGTCGTGGAAGTAGGGAGCGGTGCGGGCGACATTCATCAGGCCGGGCACCTTGAACATCATGCGGTCGGCCGGGTCCTTGGTGAGCTCGAAGCGGCCCTGGTCGGCCTGGTTCGGCCAGGCCTCCACGGCGCCCGCCTTCTGGAAGGTCGAAGCGCCGACCTGCGGCCCGGTGTGGCAGGTGACGCAGCCCACCTCGATGAAGACGCGCAGCCCTTCGACCTCCTGGTCGCCGAGGGCCGCGTCGCGGCCGGCGAGGTACTCGTCGAAGCGCGAGCGCGTGACGAGGCCGCGCTCGAAGGCGGCCAGGCTCCTGGCCACGTGCGCCATCGTGACGGGCTCGCCGTCGCCGGCGAAGACGGCGGCGAAGCGCGCGCGATACTCGGGCACCGAGCGCAGGGTCGCCTCGACGCGCTCCGCGGTCGAGTCCATCTCGCCGGGATCGAGGATGGGCCCGAGCGCCTGGGCCTCGAGCGCCTTGGCGCGGCCGTCCCAGAAGAAGGCGAAGTGCTGAGAGCAGTTGTAGACGGTGGGCGCGTTGCGGCGGCCAGTGTGGCCGAGGTCGCCCAGCGACGTCGGCCGTCCGTCGACGCCGAAGCGCTCGAGCGTGTGGCACGAGTCGCAGCTCTCGCGCCCGCTCGCCGACAGCCGCCCGTCGAACCACAGCATGCGGCCGAGCTCGACCAGGGCCGGCGCGGGCGGGGCGGCGACGGCGGCGCCGCCGACGGGGTGGAAGCGGCGCAGCATGCGCGGGTTGATGACGGCGCGCACCGGGTGCGCGTCGACCGCGGCGGCGGCCGCTATCGGCGGGCTGGCGGCGGCGACCGAGGTCTCGCGCTCGGCCTCGCCGCAGGCGCCGGCGAGGGTGACGAGCACGGCAAGCCGGAGCTTCCATTCATGTCGAGCGAACATGCGAGGCCTCGATGCGACCCGGGGCTGGCGGGTCTCCCAGCATGTCGGTCGGATCGGGGCCGGCCATCAGGCCTTCGCGCGCGGCGCGTGTAACTTCGCCCACGGGGTGTGCCCGCGAGCCCTCACGGTCGTCGGATCAGGACGCGCACGGGCTCGTGGATGCTGCCCGGGCGGGCGTTGCGGCAGTGGACGAGGAAGGTCTCGGTGACCTCGCAGCCGCGCGCGACGAGCAGCGTGCCGTTCACGAAGCGCACGTCGTCGGCGAGGATCATCCCGACGCCGAGGCCGCGCACCGGCATCTCGCGGATCTCGATGGCGACGGTGGCGTGGTAGAGCGAGGCCACGAGCTCGATGATGGCCGGGTCGTAGGTGCCGGCGCGCCCGCGCAGCGTGTTGATGGCGACCTCGGCGCTGTCGCCGGCGCCGAGCTGCGAGTCCATGTCCTGCGCCACGCGCAGGATGTGAGCGGCGCGCACGACCAGGCGCTCGGCCGGGTCGGCCGGGAGCTCGCGCTGATACGGCTTGGCCACCTGGCGCAGGATGGCGCGCACGGTCTCGAGGCGCGGGATGCTGCGGATGAGGTGCTCGGTGACCTCGGGCACCTTGGCGATCATGGCCTCCTCGTCGGAGGTCAGCGGGGCGCCGGAGGCGTGCTTGTCGACGACGTCGTGGGGCAGGCTGACGCTGCCGAGCGGGGCCAGCATGGCGGCCAGCTCGAGCTGCCAGCTTGGCGTCAGCTCGAGGTGGCCGGCGAGCCGCGCCGCGTACTGCTGGACGCGCGTGGCGCGCCCGAAGGCGGCGGGGCTCGTCAGCGACAGCACCTCGACCAGCGCCTGGATGCTGCCGCGCAGCGTCTGCTCGAGCACCTCGCGCTCGGCGATGACGAGGCGGTGCTGGGCGACGGCGGCGTCGATGGTGGCGAGCAGGGCCGGCGGCTGGCAGGGCTTCGTGACGAAGCGGAAGATCTGCCCCTCGTTCACGGCGATGATGGCCGAGTGCATGTCGGCCTGGCCGGTGAGCAGGATGCGCATGGTGTCGGGCGCCAGGCGGCGCGCCTCGGTGAGGAAGGTCGCGCCGTCCATGCGCGGCATGCGCATGTCGGAGACGATGGCCGCGAACGGCGGACCGGGGCGCCGCAGGAGCTCGAGCGCGGCGACGCCGTCGCCGGCCGTGAGCACCTCGTAGCGCCGGCGCATGAGCAGCGTGAGGCCCTCGAGCACGTTGGCCTCGTCGTCGACACAGAGCACGCGTGGCAGGGGCATGGGCAAGGTCGATCTCCGAATCCCGCGGATGGACGTGCGCGACGCCGCTGCAGCGATGGGCCCGGTGGCGGGGCCGGCGACGTCGTTCGGACATGATTAGGGCGCGCTCGCCGATGTGACAATCTTTCATTGCAGCGACGGCCCCGAGGCCTTCGCGGCGTCGTCCGCGACGCGAAGCAACATTCATATCGGGCGCCTCCACGTCCGTCGGGCGTGGCTGCGTGGTACGAGCGCACCAATCGTCGGCCGTGCGGCGCCGAATATGCCACCGAGTGACAAACAGAGTGGCCGATTGACAGACTCCGCCGTCCCAGGAGGTCACGTGACGGCCGCCGCGGGTGGTCTTGACGCCCAGAGCCGAGGCGCGAGGGCGCATCCGGCCGCGGCTCGCAGCGCTACCCGAGGACTCGTTCCAGCGTCCGCGCGCGTCGCCCGATCACGCAATCGCGCTGAGCCACGCCCTGCTCGAGATGATCGCCGCCAACATCACCGAGGCCGGCGAGCTGAGCGACGCGGCGTGGGCGAGCGTGCAGACCGAGCGGGGTGAGCTCATGCCGATGGTGCTGGCCTACTTCGCGGCGCAGGACGTCATCGAGAAGGCGGCGCCGACGCAGCGTCTGGCGCGCAAGCGCGAGCTGCAGCTGAAGGTGCGCGCGCACGACGCCTTCCTCGGCAAGTGGGCGCGCACGGCCTTCGAGGACGACGCGGTCGAGGCTCCGACGGTAGCGGCGCTGGTCCCCGGCAGCGGCACCTACGACGATGCGCAGGACACCGTCGGCTGGGTGGCCATGTGGCGGCGCCACCCCGACGCGCGCGCCAAGAGCCCGGTGAGCGAGGCCTACCTCGACGAGGCCGAGGCCGACGCCACCGAGCTGCTGCCGCTCATCGAGGCCGACGACTCCGATCCGGCGCGGCGCGAGCTGGCGCGTCGGGCGTACACGCTGTGGTCCGACCTCTACAACCACATCCTGCGAGTCGGTCGCTTCCTGGGCGGCGACGGGGTGGCGTGGTCGGGCATCGCGCCGCCGGCGCGCCCGGCGCGGCGCGTCACCGCCCGATGTGCGCAGGTCGCCTGTGTAGAACCAAGGAGGAAGCCGCTATGCGACTCATGGCCATTGCGTTGTCCGTCACGCTCTCTCCGAGTGCTCGCGCCGATGAGCCCGTCCTTACGGGTGATCCCAGCCCGGAGACGAAGGCGATCGGGCTGCATGGAGGTCGCGACGAGCGCCATCGACCACCCGCCGCGGTACTTGAACCATCTGTGTCACCCTGGACCGATGTCGCTCGATGCGTTCCGAGCGGACTACGTCGTCGTCGCGACCCACAATCTCCAGAAGCTGCCGAAGCGTTGATGCGAAGGCGGCGCGGTCGGTCGTCAGGTGCCGGGCGCCCAGCCCAGCCTGTCGAGACACTGGTACAGCCGGCGCAGTTGAAGCCGCTCGACCTCGTCGATTCGACGGTCCTCGCTGTAGCGCGTGATCATGGCTGCCATCACGCGAGCGTGGATGGCGCGCATCTCATCGTCGCCAATCTGCAGCTCGGCCCGCCTCGCGGCGACTCGCCCGAGCTCGGCGTCGGCGATCTCCAGGTCGGCCACGACCTGCAAGACGGTATTCAGATACTCGCGGGCCCTCGAGGACTTCTCCGGTGGCGGAGCGTTGCGCGGACGTTGTCGGACCGACGCCTCGGTCAGCATGTGCTGGGGCGCCGCCATCGGCTCCGCATGGAGGCTCTTCGAAAACGCCCGCTCGGAGGCGCGCGAGATCAGCTCGCGAAAGGTCCCGATGCCGATGCCTTCGAGCCGCTGGAGGAGGATGCGCAGCAGGCGAGCCGTCGCCATCGCATCGTCCAACGCTGCGTGGCGGTCGCCGGCCTCGATGCCGAAGTGGCCGCAGGCGTGGTGGAGTGGAAACTGCGCGCCGAGTCCGAGCAGGGTGTGGAGTCCCATCGTGCAGACGTGCGGCAAGCTCCGGTCCGGACTGTCGGGCCACAGCGCGAAGCTCAGGAAGCGGAGGTCGAACGACGCGTTGTGCGCGGCGATGACTCGGTTGGCCAAAACGGCCTCGAGCGCCGACCGTAGCTCGTGGAAGGCCGGCGCGTCGGCGACGTCGGCGTTCGCGATGCCGTGTATGTCGGTCCCTCGCACCGAGCGCGACGGCTTCACCAAGGTGTTCAGCGCCACCGCTGGCGCCTCCCGGGGCGTGAACACCACCGCCGCAATCTCGACGATCTCGTCTCGACCCACGACGACGCCGGTCGTCTCCAGGTCGACGACGACATAGGTGGCTTCGGCGATTCGCTCGTCCAACAAGTAGCTCATGGAGCGCCTCCCGACTCGCCTCGGCACTGCGAGGCATCGAGGCTCGACCTGTCCGCGCAGGTATTGCAGTAGGCCTGTTGACTAGCCCCTGGGACCGGGCCGCACAAGGAGTGGGCTCCGTGCGACACGGCGCGTTCAGAGCGGCCGGAGTCGGTCGAGGGTCTTGCGGACTTCCTCGACCTTCGTCTTGGGCGGCGCCTTCCTCGTCGGCTTCATGACCTCCGCGACCTTGTTGCTGTCGACGAGCAACAGGCCGAACCCGAACCGGGCGAGCTTGTTGGTCAGCAGGTCGCCATCCCAGCGCCGGACGTTGTTCGCCTGCGAGTGGGCATCGAGGTACTCCGCCGCGAGCCACGGCGTGCACGCCAGGTAGACCTCATTGCAGTAGTCCGCGAACGTGGTCATCTGGTCCAACCCGCGCTTCAGCTGATCGGTGTCGTTCTCGAGCTCGACGGCGTAGAACTCCTCTGCGCGCGAGAAGAGACCGCCCGGCCGACGATGACCGAGCACATCGACGCGCTTGGTCCCGGCGGGCACCTCTGCGTAGACAGACAGCTTGAAGGTCCGCAGCCACTCGGCGACCGGCCTCAGGAGCTCGCTCTCTCTTCCGCTCCAGTGCCAGAATTGCATTTTGACCTTCTTGGGAAGATCGGAGCGAAAGATGGTGCTTCCCCGGAACCTCGAGCGTCGCCACGACGCCATCCAATACCCGATCGTCGTCGAGGCTCGCCAGCAGGCGCTCACCCTCTGCGAAACAGTACCGGGCGCGTCGGTCGATGAATGAACGCATCGCTCCTCCGATGTGATTGGGCTCAGTGCGAGCCGTGCCGTGGCGTGGATGAGGAGGGTACATCGTCACGATGACGGCGAGCAACGCCGGCTCTGAGTCGCGATCTCAGGCGACCCGCCGCGGGACGAGCGCGCCGATGGCCCAGTGATAGTTCGGCGCTCCCGACGAGGGAGGCCGAGGCGGACGGGCATCGAGCGCGAGCGGGTCCGCGCTCGCGCGCGGCGCGATGAGCGCCGTGCCGTCGGGTCGGAGGAAGACGAGGTCGCCGGCGGCGCGCTCGACCCGGAAGCCGCCCTCGTGCACGAGCCGGTGATGCGCGGTGCAGAGCAAGAGCAGGTTCTCGCGCGAGGTGGCGCCGCCGTCGGCCCAGTGCTCGATGTGGTGCGCGTCGAGCCAGCGACGGTTGCTGCAGCCCGGGAAGCGGCAGTGCCCGTCGCGTACGTGGAGCGCTCGGCGAATGGCCGGCGGGATGGTGCGCGACTTGCGCGACGGCGCGGGCTCGACGTCGAGCGGCCGTCCCTCGTCGTCGACGGCGACCGTGGTCACGCTCGCGTCGCAGGCCATGCGGCGCAGCGTCTCCGGAGCCACCACCGAGACCTCGCTGTCGGCGCGCAGGCCCGTGGGCATGAGCTCGTCCTCCCTCACGCACACCAGGATGTGCTGGCGCTCACCGCCCGGCCGGAGCTGGCTGGGAGCGCCCGCGAGGAAGGACTCGGCCACCTCGACGAGCGCGTCCGGAGCCGACGGTGCTTCCGCGGAAGCGCGGGCGCGCTCGACCGCCTTCATCACCAACGCCGCCTCGTCCGCGTGCAGCCGCGCCTCGAGCCGCACCATCCCGTCCCGGTCCGGCATGACCCGCAGCCAGCGCTCACAACCCGCCTCCGAGGTCGCCGTCACCGTCTCGACGCCGCGACAGATCCGCTCCAGCTGAGACGCCGTCGCGTGCCTCGCCATGTGCAGGAGCTTCGACTCGTTCGCCGCCGTCGCGATGCGCGTCATCGCGCGCACCTTCGAGTAGCTCACCTCGCCCTTCGCGAAGGCCTCGTCGATCATCGGCAACGCTCCCAGCGCCCGCGCGACGCGCGTCTACCAAAGCCTCTCTCGGGTTGGTGGGATCTGCGCCTCGCTCTTCCTTCGGCTCCGCTTCGCTACGCCTGCGTCCAGAGCAAGGCCCCACCAACCCGAGCGAGGGGGTCGCGCGCCGCCACCACGCCGAGACCGATGCGCCAGCCGAGCCACGCCGCCGTCGACGGCAGCCCGTGGTGGCGGTGGCGCTCGCGCCGGTCGAGCTCGCGCAAGAGCGTCAGCAGCCGATGCTCGGCCACATCGAGCTGCACCGACAGCGTCGCCACCGCCAGCTCGAGATCATCGTTCGACAAGTCCGCGAGAGTGCCATGCGCGAGTGATTGCATGTCGCGACATATGCCAGAATTTGGCATATACGTCAATGACAAATGTACGGGTGAATTGACGCACCACCACGCCGGCGCGGCGACCGGATCGACCCTGGCCCTCCGGATCGAGGGCGCACCTGGTTCGCGAGCTCCGCGCGCTCGCCGGACTGTCGCCGGTCGGACGGACGCTGTCCCGGACAAGGCGGCGCGTCGGCGCTCGATCTATGGTGGCGCGCGCGGTGACGCGGGCGCTGCGCGGGGCCACGGCGTGGCGCGTCGGTTGCACAACGGCCGCACCTCGCGGACCATCGCGAGCGAGGAGCGACGCCGATGACGAACAGCCGGGGCCGGGGAGTCGAGTCGATGATGCGCGCGTGCGCGTGGGCGTCGCTGCTGTGGATGGGCGCCTGCGGCGACAGCGGCGGCGGCTCGGACGCGAGCGCCGATGCGGGTGACGCGAGCGACGGGGCCGCTGACGCGAGCGACGGGACCGGTGACGCGAGCGACACGAGCGCGGACTCGGGCGGCGACGCCGTCGCGGATGCCACCTCGGACGCCAGCGCGACCGATGCGCTCGGCGACAGCAGCAGCCCGGACGTCGACGACGCCGACGCGACCGGGCCGTGCGCGCCGAACCCGTGCGCCCACGGCGGCACCTGCTCGCTGAGCGGCGAGGGCTTCAGCTGCGCCTGCAGCGACGGCTTCGCCGGCCCGACCTGCCAGGACTGCGCCAGCGGCCACTGGGGCGCGAGCTGCGCCGCGTGCGCCTGCGGCGGGCGCGACTGCGACGACGGCGCCGACGGCGATGGCACCTGCGCGGCGACGTTCTTCACCTTCCAGCGCGCCGACCGCGTGGTCGGCCAGCCGGACTTCGCGACCACCGAGGTCCGCCCCACCGCCGCCGACAACTTCCGCGGACCGTGGGGCTCGGCGGCGTTCGTCGACGGCGTCCTCTTCCTGCCCGACATCGGGCGCAACCGCATCCTCGGCTACGTCGGCATGCCCACCGTCGACGGCGCGCCGGCCGACTTCGTGCTCGGCCAGGCCGCCTTCGACACGTCGCTCAGCGGCACCGGCGCGGGCGACCTGTCCGCCCCCGAGACCGTCCGCGGTCACGACGGCGCGCTCTTCGTCGACGATTATGGCAATGGCCGCATCCTCGTCTTCCGCGAGGTGCCGACCGCGTACGCCGAGGCCGACTACGTCATCGGCCAGGCCGGCTTCGACGTGGTCGAGGGCGACTGCGTCGCGAACCGCCTGTCCGGGGCCGAGGACTTCACCTTCGCCGGCGATGCGCTGGTGGTCGCCGACTCCGAGCACAACCGCGTGCTCATCTGGAACACCGTCCCGCAGGGCGACGACGCGCCGCCCGACGTGGTCCTCGGCCAGGGCTCGTTCACGCGCTGCGCGATCAACGACGACGACCAGGACGGCGAGGCCGACGCCCATCCGTCGGCGCGCACGCTGAGCTACCCGCAGGCGGTGTGGAGCGACGGCCAGCGCCTGCTCGTGACCGACGCCGACAACAACCGCCTGCTCGGCTGGCGCAGCCTGCCGACCAGCTCGTTCCAGCCGGCCGACTTCGTCATCGGCCAGGCGTCGATGAGCGACACCGCGCCGCACGACGGCCCCGACGGCCTGGCCTACCCGACCTACATGGCCGCTGACGACGAGATCTTCTGGCTCGCCGACAGCGACAACCACCGCGTGCTCGGCTGGCGTGGCGGGCTCACCGCGCCGCGCGCGCCCGACCTCGTGCTCGGCCAGGGCGACCTCGATCACCACGCCGAGGACGACGACGACCAGGACGGCGTGCCCGACTCGCCGTCGGCGCGCACGCTCGACGAGATCGGCGGCATCACCAGCGCCGACGGCCAGGTCCTCGTCACCGACAACGGCGGCTCGCGCTACCTCTTCTACGCGCCGCGCGTGTGCCCGCCCGGCATGCACGCGGCCCTGGCCGATGGCTCGGGCGGCTGCGTCGACGACCCGTGCGACCCGAACCCGTGCGGACCGGGCGCGTGCACCGAGGTGGACGGCGCGGCGCAGTGCACCTGCCCGCCCGGCACCTTCGGCTTGGGCTGCGCCGCCTGCCAGTGCGACCTCGGCACCTGCGACGACGGCGGCGGCGGAACCGGCGCCTGCGCCTGCGCCGACGGCGCGACCGGCGCCACCTGCGCCGAGTGCGAGCCCGGCCACTTCGGCGCCAGCTGCGCGGCGTGCGCGGCGTGCGACGGCGGCTGCGCCGACGGGCGCGACGGCACCGGCGAGTGCGTCTGCGCCGACCCGCACATGGGTGGCCCCCACTGCGACGTGTGCGCCTTCGGCTTCCAGGGCGCCGGCTGCGCCGCGCTCTTCAGCGACTGCTCGGCCATCCTCGCGGCGCAGCCCGGCGCGCCGAGCCGCAACTACCTCATCGACGTCGACGGCGACGGGCCGCTCGCCCCCATGATCGCGAGCTGCGACATGACCAGCGACGGCGGCGGCTGGACGCTGGTGCTCGAGTACGTCCACGCCGCCGGCACCAACCCCGACCTGCAGCTGCGCGACACCGACCTGCCGCGGCTCAGCGGCGCGGCGCTCGGCGCCGACGAGTCCGGCAGCGCCCACTGGGGCCAGGCCTCGACCGCGCTGACGAGCCTCATGCGCGTCGGCGAGGTGCGCTTCGAGGGCCGCACCTCGAGCCACGCGCGCGTCCTCGACTTCGCCACCGCCAACCCGGCCTGCGTCACCTTCTTCGCCGGGCGCGGCGGCGCCTGCGAGGACCTCGCGCCGTTCACGCTCCTGCCCGGCCACAGCGCCTACCTGCCGCGGGCGTCCGACTCCGGCGGCTACGACACGGCGCGGCCGCTCACCGAGTTCCCGTTCCACTCGAGCGACGGCTTCCACTGGAACGTGCGCGCCGAGGGCGGCCGCTGGGAGGTCGACGACAACGCCAA
The DNA here is from genome assembly GCA_046351155.1 of Myxococcota bacterium. GTDB lineage: Bacteria > Myxococcota_A > UBA9042 > PHBI01 > PHBI01 > JAXLYZ01. Next base: position 84,982 of record JAXLYZ010000030.1, on the reverse strand, counting down.
CGGCGAGGGCTTCGACACCATCCAGCGCGTGTGGGTGCGCGCCTCCTGCCCCGACGGCCACGCCGGCCGCGACTGCGCCCTGGTCTGCCCCGCCTGCGGCCACGGTGCGTGCGCCTCGGACCGCGCCGGCGACGGCGCCTGCGACTGCGACGACGGCTGGACCGGCGCCACCTGCGACACGCCCTGCCCGGCCGACGCGAGCGGCCTCGCCTGCCACCCGCGCGCGAGCTGCGCGGCCATCCACGCGGAGCTCCCGGCGGTGCCCGACGGCACCTACCGCATCGACCCCGACGGCGCGGCCGGCCCGCTCGCGCCATTCGACGCGAGCTGCGACATGACCACCGACGGCGGCGGCTGGACGCTGGTGCTCGACTACCTCCACGCCGCCGACACCAACCCGCCGCGCGTCTACCGCGGTGACTCGCTGCCGCTCCTCGGCAGCGACGCGCTGGGCGGCGACGAGGCGCTCGGCCCGAGCTGGGGCCATGCGCTGCCGAGCCTGCTCGACGCGCTCGACGTCCAGGCCATGCGCTTCATGTGCCGCAGCTCGGGCCACGCGCGCACGCTCGACTTCACCACCAGCTCGAGCGCGTGCCTCGGCTACTTCACGACCGGCAGCGGCTCGTGCAACGACATCGCCACCGACTCCAGCGCGCTCGGCGATCACACGGCGCGCCTGCCGGCCGCGGCCACCAGCGGGTTCGGCGACCGCGGCGAGAACGCGCTCACCGAGTTCCCGTTCTACTGGCCGGGACAGGCGCACTGGGGCATCCGCGGCAGCGGCGACCGCTGGGAGTGCGACGACTTCCCCGACTCGGCGAAGCTCTCGACGCTGCATCGCGTCTGGGTGCGCTGAGCCGACCGCGGCGGAGGTGGCCTCCACCCGGCGAGGCCGGCGCGTGCCGGCTCAGGCGTCGGCGTCGCCCGCGTCGTCGTCGCCGAGCCAGAGGCCGATCCAGGCGCCGGCCGGCGGGCAGCCGAGCAGGCGCCGCGTGCGCTCGCGCGGCGTGAGCTGGGCCCAGTGCTGGCGATAGCGCTCGAGCTCGCTCTCGCCGGCGCCCATGCGCCAGAAGATGTCGTACGGATCGATGTCGGGGTGGCGCTGCCAGGGCGGCGCGATAGGGTCGTCGTCGATGGCGTCGTCGCCGGCGTCGTCGCGCGCGGGGTCACCGTCGGCGGCGAGCTCGCGCAGGCGATCGCGCGCCTTCATGAGCGCGAAGCCGAGCAGGTTCTCGCCGCGCCAGGCGTGCGGGTCGGCGGCCAGCGGATCGTTCGGCGCGAGCCCGATGCCCCACACGCGATCGAGCGGGCTCGCCTCGACGAGCACGCGCTCGCCGGTCTGGAGCAGCCAGCGCCGGAGCGGCGCGTGCTGGTGGAACTTCAGGAGCGAGCCGAGCTCGACGATGGCCGAGCGGTGCTCGACCCAGGTCTCCTCGTCGAAGTCCTGGACCAGGCGGCCGAGCTTCTTGGCCTCGCCGGGCGAGGCGGCGGCGAGGATGCGCGCGAGCGTCTCGTCGTCACCGAAGAGGCGCGCCTTGTGGGCCATCATCCAGTGCTCGGCGCTCTTGTAGACGACGCCGTGGGCGACGATCGGCGCCGGCCACCACTGGCTCAGCACGAACGGCCCGACGCCCGCGCCTGCGCGGTCCTCGTGCCCCCAGAAGAGCAGGAGATTCGGCGGCGAGCCGGAATCGAAGGCGGCGCGGACGGCGGCGAGCGACCTCATGCGCGGCGATGGTCGCACGAGGCGGGCCGCGTGGCCACCGCCGCGCGGCGGCCGCGCACGACCACGGCCACTGTGGCATGGTCGAGGCCGTGACCGACTTCGACGAACGCCTCGGGCCCAAGGCGCGATGGTTCCGCGACGAGGCGCAGCGCGACCGCGTGCGCAGCATCGTGCGCGAGCGCGTGGCCGACGACCGGCGCCAGGACGAGTGCCGCTACCTCATGCGCTTCTGGTGGCACCTGATCATGCCGTACCGCGAGGTGAGCTACGACGAGCTGCGCGAGCACCTCGAGCCGCCGGCGCTGGCGCTCATCGACGCGCTGCTGGCGGCGATCGAGGCCGGCCACGCGGCGATCGACGGCTGGGCCGATCGCGCCGAGAGCGCGCTGGCGATCGTCGTCGACCGCGGCCACCTCGCCTCGACCGGCTCGGCCGACGGCGCGCCCGAGGGCCCCGACGCGGGCGACGAGCCGGCTTGACGCAGTCGGGACCGGCACGTATCACGGCCGCGATGGAGGCGAACGAGGCTCTGGTCCGGGCTGACGGCCTGCGGAAGTCGTTTGGTCCGGTGGATGCGGTCGCCGACCTGTCGTTCGCCATCGCGCCGGGCGAGGTCGTCGGGCTGCTCGGGCCGAACGGCGCCGGCAAGACCACGACGCTCAAGATCCTGCTCGGGCTCCTGCGACCGAGCGCCGGCGCGGCGCACGTCTTCGGCCTCGACTGCACCCACGCCTCGCGCGCCGTGAAGACGCGCCTCGGCTACTGCCCCGACGAGCCCGCCTTCCACGGCTTCCTCACCGGGCGCGAGACGCTGTCGTTCGTGTGCGCCGTGCGCGGCATCGACCCGGCCGCGGCCATGCTGGCGCTCGACCCGCTCGTCGAGACGCTCGACTTCGGCGCGCAGCTCGACATCTTCACCGCCAACTACTCGCACGGCACGAAGAAGAAGCTCGCGCTGCTGGCCGCGCTGGTCCACGACCCGAAGGTGCTGCTCCTCGACGAGCCGACCAACGGCCTCGACCCGCCGACCGCGCACCGCGTGCGCGAGCTCTTGCTCGGCAAGGCCAAGGCCGGCGCGGCTATTCTGGTCTCGACCCACCTCCTCGACATGGCCGACCGGCTGTGCGGCCGCGTCCTCATCCTCCATAAGGGACGCCTGGTCGTGTCCGGCTCGCCCGAGGACGTGCGGCGCCAGGCCGGCCTCGAGCCGACCGCCTCGCTCGAGGACGCGTTCCTGCGACTGGTCGCGTGAGCGCGTTCGGCGACTCGGCGCGCCAGGCCCGCGCGGCCTCGCTGCTCCTCTTCCGCTACCTGGCGCGGCGCTCGGTGCGCGGCGGCGCCGGCCCCGGCCACCGCCCGTCGCGCGCGCCGTGGTTCCTGCTCTTGAGCCTCATCTGGGCGCTCTACGTCGGCAACCTCTTGTGGACGCGCTTCGACGCCGCGGCCCGCGCCGCGATCGACCCGGGCCAGTCGACGATGGCCTGGCAGCTCCTCGGCCTCGTGCTGGCGCTGGCCGGCTTCGGCCTGGTCGAGCTGGCGCCCGAGCTCGGCCGCATCCGGCCGCCGCTGCGCATCGCGCTGCTCGACGAGCTGCCGTTCACGACCGCGGCGCGGCTCGTGCTGGCGTGGTTCCGGAACCCGCTCGTGCCCGGCCTGGCGGTGACCGGCGTCCTGGCCTGGTCGCCGGCCGAGCGCGGCTCGCTCGCGGGCGTGGCCGGCGCGGTCGCGCTCGGGCTCGGCCTCTACCTCGGGGCCATGACGCTCGGCTACGCCATCGGCACCTGGCTGCGCGCGCTGACCACGGCGCGCGGCCGCCGCGCCATCGGCATCCTGTCGCTGGTGCTGGTGCTGGCCGGCGTGCAGATGCTGGTGTTCGCCGATCTGCTGGGCCCGGCGCTCCGGCCCGGAGCCGCGCTGCACGTGGCCGCGGGCCTCGTGAGGAGCGGCGCGAGCGGGCTCGTGCACGCGGCCGCGTGGGGCACCTGGGCCGTCGCCATCCTGGCCATCGCCGTGGCCGAGCGCCGCGGCTACGATCGTATGGACGCGACGCCGGCCGGCCTGCGCAAGTCGAGCAAGGTCGTGCTCGACCCGCACGCGGCCGAGCGCCTCCTCACGCGCCGGGAGGGCGGCCTCGGCCTGGCCGTCACCGGCTGGCTCTTCACCGCCGCCGTCTCGGTCGGCGTCGGCTTCGCGCTGGTGCGGCCGCCGCCGGTCGACATCGTGCGCCGCCTGTCGCTGGCCCTGTCGGTGGCCATCGCCTACCTCGGCGCGGTCATCGGGCCTTCGCGCGGGCCAGGCGGTGCGCCGCGACGCGGGCGTGCGCGCCTTCCTGGCCCCGCTCCCGATAGCCCCGTTCCAGACGCTCGACGGCAAGGTGCAGGCCATCCGCCGCGTGCTGCTGCCGCTCTTGCTGACGCCCATCCCGGCCATCGTGCTGGCCGTCTGGCACGCCGACACGCTCGGCTCGGCCAGCGTCGAGATCGTCTGGCGCGGGCTCGCGACGGCGCTGGTGGTGTGGCTCGGCGCCGACGCGGCGGTGTCGATCGCGTTCCTCACCGGCGGCGTCGGGCTGCCGGGCATGAAGAGCCTCGGCGCGCCGACGAGCTTCGCCGTGCAGCTCCTGTTGTTGCCGCTCTTGGCGGCGGCGGCGGCGCCCGATCCGGTGGTGGCGCTGGCGGCGGTGGCGGCGGTGCTGGCCATCGCGCTCGAGGCGCGGCGCGCGGCGCATCGCGCGGTGCGCTGGCTCGACGACGCGGCCGACGACATCGAGCGCGAGACGACGGTGTGGCGCGCGCTCCTGGCGCTGGCGGCGTTCTATGCGGCGCAGGCGCTCGGCGCCAGCTTCCTGGGCCTGGGCGAGCTGTCGCCGCCGGTGCGCGCGGCGCTCACCTACATGGCCGCCGGCGCGGTGCTCATCGTGCTGACGCTGCAGGGTCGGCGCGCGCTGGGCCCGCTGCGCTGGTGGCCCGAGCGCGGCCTGACGGTGCTGCTCGGGCCGCTGGCCGGAGCCGCCAGCGCCGGCCTGGCGCTGGCCTTCGCGGCGCTGCTCGACGCGCTCGGGGTGGGTCCGGGCGCGGGCGCGGGCGCGCCCGAGGCGAGCGAGGTGCCTGGGCCGGCCGCGGCCATCGCGCTCGGCCTGGTCATGACCGTGGTCGCGCCCATCGCCGAGGAGGTGTTCTTCCGCGGCTGGCTGCAGAGCGCCATCGCCGAGGACCTGCCGCCGGCGCGGAAGAAGTGGGCCTTCGCGGTCGCGGCCGGCGCCTTCGCGCTGGCCCACGTCGGGAGCTGGGTCGTGCCGCAGCTGGTGCTCGGCCTGGCCGCCGGCTTCCTCTTCGCGCGCACGCGCGCGCTGGCGCCGTCGCTGCTCGCGCACGCGACCCACAACCTGGTTGTGCTTCTCCTGGCCACGGCGTCGTAGGCGGCGACGACGCGGCCTGCGCTTCCGCGCGCCGCGGGCTTGAGGTGGGCGCTCGGTTGGCGTATGTCGCCCGCATGAAGACTCGATGGATGTTGGCGCTGGCGTTGAGCGTAGCCGCTTGCGACTCCCCCGGCGGCGGCGCGGGCACGGCGTCGGACGGCGCGATCACCACCGACGCCGTCGGCGGGGACGCGACGAGCGCGACCGCGATGGACTCATCGGCAGCGGACTCGGCCGCGGTGGACTCGGCCGCCACGGACTCGGCCGCGGCCGACTCCGTCGCCGTCGGCGATGCGCTCGCGGAGACCGATTCGCCCAGCATCGACCACCCGAGCATCGCCTGCCGCGTCGACGGCGACTGCGCCGGCGGCGAGGTGTGCTGCACCAACGCCAGCGTCTACTCGAGCGAGTGCATCGCCGCCGACGACTGCAGCGGCGGCGCGCACGACGCCTGCGTCACCGACGCGCAGTGCCAGGCGCGGCGCCCGGGCGAGTGGACGACCTGCTGCCACGACCGCGGCGCTCGCAACTACTGCGCGCCGTCGACCGAGACCTGCCAGCCGCTGGTGCCGTGCAGCACGCCGAGCGACTGCGCCGGCAACGGCTCCGAGGTCTGCTGCAGCCCGCACCACTATTACGGCGCGTCCTTCTGCACGAGCGAGTTCTTCGCCAACCCGGCCGTCGACTGCCCCGCGCACTGAGCGCTCGAGGGCCGCGCACGGCAGAGTGACAAAATCGCCGGCGCTCGTCATCGCGCCGCTCCACTCGGGCGTCGGCTACGGTGTCTGGGCCGACACCACGCGCCAGCGGCCGTCGGGCGGCGCGGCGCGCACGAGCGAGAAGCGCGCCGGCAGGACGCCGCGGCCCATCGCGACGTAGAGATCGAGCATGCCTTCGGCGGGCTCGTCGCGGTGATCGATGCGATAGGTCGGTCGCTGGTGCTCGTCGTCGACCAGCAGCTCGCCGATGCGCCGGTGCATCACCTCGAACGCCGAGCGCCGCCCGGAGCGCGCCTCGTAGCTGTCGGCGGGCAGCGTCATGAGCGCCTCGGCGGCGCTGAAGCCGGCCTCGACCTCGGCCGTGCGCGCCGCGACCAGAAAGCGCAGGACGACCTCCTCGGCGCTGTCGCGCTCGGGCGTGACGACGAGCTCGCTCGCGCCGCGCGGGTGATGACGTCGCTTCGAGGAGGACGTGGCCCACACCCCGATGGCGATGCCCGCGACCGCGGCCACGGCCGCCGCGAGCATCCAGGTCGTCCGACGCGTCATGCGCATGTCGCCTCCGGCTCGTGATTCGCCGCCATCATGACCCACGTCGCCTGCCGTTGCGAGCCCGGCCGGCTTCGTGGCATAGCTCGCCGACGCGCGATCGCGCGGCTAGCCACGGAGAGAGACATGACCCGTATTCGACTCGCCCTGCTGCGCGGGGTCTGCCAGACGCCGGCCTACGTCGCGCACGCGCGCGGCTTCTTCGCCGACGAGGGCCTCGACGTCGAGGTCAAGGTGAGCCCGACGGCGTGGCTCGTGCCCGAGGAGCTGCTCAACGGCAAGAGCCACTTCGGCGTCATCCCGTGGACGCGCGTCGCCGCCGCCGAGCGCGACGAGGCGCCGCTCAAGGTCATCTGCGGCTCGGGCCACGAGGAGGCGGCGCTGGTCGTCCGGCGCGGGCTCGACCCGGCCGAGGTGAAGAGCGTCGCGGTGCCGCGCGAGGGCGGCATCAAGGACCTCACCGCCATGGGCCTCATCGACAGCATGGGCTGGGGCGCCGCGCGCCAGCTGCGCTTCCCGTCGGGCGACGGCGCCATCCTGGCGTTCGTCGGCCAGGGCGTCGACGCGGCGTCGATGGTCGAGCCCTACGCCACCATGTGCGAGGTGCTCGGCCTCGGCACCGTCGTGCGCCGCACCGGCGACCTGTGGCGCGGCGCGCCCGGCTGCTCGCTGACGGCGTCGGCCGAGCTCATCGCGCGCGACCCCGAGCTGGTGCAGAAGGTCGTCACTGCCTACGTGCGCGGGGCGCGCGCCGTGCACGCCGATCCGAGCGCCGCCGCGGCCGCGGCCGAGCCCTACATCGGCGTGTCGCAGGCCATCATCCTGAAGGCGCTCGGCCAGAACGGCCCGCACATCGACGCGCTCGCGAGCCACGACGCCATGGAGGCCATCCTGGCGCTCATGCAGCGCCTCGGCTACGTGGCCGGGCACCCGCACGGCTTCGCCGATCTGCGCTTCCTCGCCGAAGCCAAGCGCCGGCTCGAACACGGCGCATGACGCTCGCGCGCTTCCGCGAGCTCGCGCGCACGCTGCCACCCGACACGCTGGCCGTCGACGACGGCGCCCGCGCGTGGACCTATCGCGAGCTCGACCTGCGCGCCGAGCACCTGGCCCGGCACCTCGCGACGCGCGGCGGGGTCGCGCCGGTGGCGCTCTTGGCGCGGCCGGACGCGCCCGCGCTGGCGGCGCTCCTCGGCGCGCTCCGGGCCGGGCGCATCATCGCGCCGATCGAGCCGCGGCTACCGCTCCTGCGCCAGCTCGATGCCGGCCTCGCGCTGGTCGACGACGACGCGCTCGCGGCGCGGCTGCGCGCCGACGGCTGGGACGGCGACGTCGCGACGATCGACGAGCTCGAGCGCGCGCCGGCCCCGATCTCGGCGACGCCCGCGACGACCGCGACGCACGCGCGCGCGGCGGCGACTGGCGACGACGCGGCGCTCGTGTGCTCCACGTCGGGCCCGAGCGGGCGGCCGAAGGGCATCGTCTTCACCGAGCTCTCGATCGCCGCCGGCGCCGCCGGCTATCGCGACGCGCTCGCGCTGGCGCCGGGCGACCGCCTGGCGTGGCTCGCGCCGCTGCCGTTCGGCGCCTCGCTGACGGTGGCCTTCGGCGCGCTGCTGGCGGGCGCGACGCTGGTGCCGTGCGATGCGGCGGCCGGCCTCGGCGCGCTCGCCGCGCGCCTCGAGGCCCAGCGCGTGACGGTGCTCCACCTGGTGCCGAGCCTGTTCCGGCGCCTGGCCGCGGCGCTCGCGCACGAGGCCCGGCCGCTGCCCGCGCTGCGCCTGGTGAAGCTCGGCGGCGAGGCCTCGTTCGCGAGCGACCTCGCGCTGTTCGCGCGCGCGTTCCCGGCCGACGCGCGCCTCGTCAACGGCCTCGGCCTGACCGAGGCCTGCGGCAACGTGTGCTACGCCAGCTTCGCCGCCGACGCGCGCATCGACGGCCCGCGCCTGCCGGTCGGGCGCGCCGCGCTCGACACCGAGCTCGGCCTGGTGGACGGCGACGGCCGCGCCGTGGCCGACGGCGAGACCGGCCGCATCGTGGTCGCCGGCCCGGCGCTGGCGGCCGGCTACTGGCGCGACCCCGACGGCAGCGCGGCGGTGTGGCGCGCGCTGCCCGGGCGGCGCGGACGCTGGCTCGTCACCGCCGACCTCGGTCGCGTGGACGCCGACGGCCGCCTCGAGCACCTCGGCCGCGCCGACGACGTCGTCAAGATCCGCGGCCAGGCGGTGGCGACCGGCGAGGTCGAGGCGGTCGTGCGCGGGCTCGACGGCGTCAGCGCCGCGGCCGTCGTCGCGCTGCCGCACCCGAGCGCGCCGGGCGAGAGCGTGCTGGCGGCGTTCGTCGTCGCGACCCGGCCCATCGAGCGCGCGACGCTGGCGCGGCGCTGCCCGAGGTGATGCTGCCGGCGCGCGTCGTGCGCGTGGCCGAGCTGCCGCTCTTGCCGAGCGGCAAGCTCGATCGCCAGGCGCTGCGCGAGCGCCTCGCCGAGCGCGAGCGCGACGACGCGACGACGCCCGACCCGACCATCCCCACGGCGCGGCCGCGGCGCTCGCGCGACGCGCTCGAGCTGCAGCTCCTGGCCGCCTGGGAGAAGGCGCTCGGCGTCGAAGACATCCAGCCCGACGAGGACTTCTTCGCGCTCGGCGGGCACTCGCTGGCGGCCGCCGAGGTCATGGTCTTCATCGCCACCCACCTCGGCATCGAGCTGCCGCTGGCGACGCTCCTCGAGCACCCGACGCTCGGCGCGCTCGCCGCCGTCATCCGCCAGCGCGGCTGGAGCGCGGCCGCCTCGCCGGCCGTCGTGGTGCGCGCCGGCAGCCCGCTCGAGCGCCCGCTGTTCGCCGTCGGCGGCACCGGCGTCGAGGTCGTCGTCTTCCGCGAGCTCGCGCGCGAGCTGCAACCGCTGCCGCTCATCGGGCTCCAGCACCACGCCGTGCGCGGCGAGCCGCTGCGGCTCATGTCGGTCGCGGGCATGGCGCGGGACTTCCTGCCGCACGTCCTGCGCCTGCAGCCGCGCGGCCCCTATCGCCTGCTCGGCGCGTCGTTCGGCGGGCGCGTCGCGTTCGAGCTGGCCCGTCTCCTGCGCGCGCGCGGCGAGGAGGTGGAGCTCCTCGCCATGCTCGACAGCTACGGCCCGGGCTACCTCCGCTGGCGCCCGAGCCGCGACCTGCGCGCGAGCCTCCTCGCGCTGCGGCACCTGCTCGCACCCGGCACGCGCTGGAGCCGCGACGTCGGCGTCGGCCCCATGGCGCGCGCGCTCGGCCACGTGCTGAAGCGCGCCTACGTCGCGCTGCGCATCGGCCTCGGCCGGACCGCGCCGCCCGCGCCGCAGCAGCGCCACCTGCACGCGGTGGCGGTGGCCGACGTCGCCAAGCTCGCGACGCGGCACCGGCCCATCGACGCGCGCATCGACCTGTTCCGCGCCGCCATCCAGCCGGCGAAGGAGGCGACCGCCCCGCTGCGCGAGCTCGGCTGGGCCGGTCGCGCGCGCCGCGGCGTGGTCGTGCATGACATCCCCGGCATTCACGGCGACTACCTGCGCGCGCCGGTGGCGGGGCTCGTGGCGGCGCGCATCCGCACGTTGCTCGGGGCCGTCGCGCCCGCTCCGGAGGCGGTCGACACACCGTTGCCGGAGCGCGACGAGCTGGTGTAGTAGGCGCCATGACCCTCGCGCTCTACGACGCCCCCCGCTCCAACAACTGCCGCAAGGTCCGCCTCGTCGCCGCCGAGCTCGGCGTCGCCCTCGACCTGCACCGCCTCGACTTCGCCAAGGGCGAAGCGCAGTCGGCCGAGTACCGGGCCAAGAACCCGAACGGCAAGATCCCGACGCTCATCGACGGCGACTTCGTCCTGTGGGAGTCGGCCGCCATCCTCTACTACCTCGCCGCCAGGCACCCCGAGGGCGGCCTCGTGCCCAGCGACCCGCGCGCGCGGGCGACGCTCGACCAGTGGATGTTCTGGTGGACCGCGCACGCCGAGGAGGCGTTCGCGAGCCTCAACTTCGAGCGCCGCGTGAAGCAGTGGCTCGGCCTCGGCACGCCCGAGCCGACGCTCATCGCCGCGGCCGAGCGACAGCTCCGCCGCTTCCTGCCCATCCTCGATCGCCAGCTCGACGGGAAGCAGCACGTGCTGCACGCGCTGTCGCTCGTCGACTTCTACATGGCGCCGACGCTCGAGATGGCGGCCGGGCTCGAGGTCGACCTCGCGCCCTACCCGCACATCGTCGCGTGGCTCGCGCGCCTCACCGCGCGCCCCTACTGGGCGACCGCCTGAGCGGCGCGCGCGGGCGCCTCGTGCGCCAGTAGCCAGGCCTTGGCGGCGAGCCCGCCGGCATAGCCGGTGAGGCTGCCGTCGCGGCCGATGACGCGGTGGCACGGCACGACGATCGACAGCGGGTTCATGCGATTGGCCGACGCCACCGCGCGCGTCGCGCTCGGTCGACCGAGCGCCGCGGCGAGCTCGGAGTAGGAGCGCGTGGCGCCATACGGGATGGCGCGGAGCGCGTCCCACACGGCGCGCTGGAACGCGGTGCCGCGCGGCGCGAGCGGCACCTCGAAGGCGCGGAGATCGCCGGCCAGCCAGCGCTCGAGCTCGCGCGCGGCGCGCCCGAGCACCGGGTGGTCCGCGGCCGCGACCGCGCGCGCCGGCAGGGGCCTGGCGCCGCGGTGCTCGGCGAACGTCAGCTCCACCAGCGCGGTCGGCGACGCCACCAGGCGCAGCGGGCCGAGCGGACACGAGGGCGGCGCGGGGACGGTGCAGGTCGAGAGCTCGTCGTTCATAGGTCACTCCACAGGTGCATGACGGCGTACGCCCGCCACGGGCGCCACGCCTCGGCCAGAGCCAGGACCTCGCGCGGCGGCGGCATGCCGAGCGCCTTCCGGACGCCGAGGTCGCCGGCCGGGAACGCGTCGGGCCAGTGCACGGCGCGCATGGCGATGTACTGCGCGGTCCACGGGCCGATGCCCGGCAGCGCCTCGAGCGCCGCGACGACCGCCTCGGGGTCGGCCGCCTCGAGGTCGATGGCCCCGCTCGCGACCGCGCGCGCCAGCCCGAGCAGCGTCGCCGCGCGCGCCCCGGTGAGCCCGATGCCGCGCAGCTCGTCGACCGACAGCGCGGCCATCGCGTCGGCACGCGGCGGCCCGAAGCGCGCCACCAGCCGAGCGGCGAACGTGGTCGCGGCGCGCACCGACACCTGCTGCCCGAGCACCGCGCGCACCGCCATCTCGAAGCCATCGAACGCGCCCGGCACGCGCAGCCCGGGGCGGCGCGCGACGCGCGGCGCCATCATCGGATCGGCGGCCAGCACGTCGCGCACGTGGTCGGGCTGCGCGTCGAGGTCGAACAGGCGCCGCAGCCGCGCCGCGATGGGCATGGCGTGGCGCGCCAGCGCGAGGTCGAGCTCGGCGCGTAGCGCCGGCCGCGCCGGATCCGGCCGCACGGTGATCGCGCCGCTGACGTCGCCGATGGTGACGACGCGCCGGTACACGCCGGGCTCGCCGGCCGCGGCCGGCTCGATCGTCTCGAGGCCCGGCAGCGCGCGCGCCGCCAGGAACGCCAGCAGCGCGTCCCAGTCGAGCGGCGGCCGATAGTCGAGGCGCAGCGGCAGCACCGCCGCGGTCGCGCCGTCGCCGTCCGCGTGCTGGCGCCGGACCTCGGACGGCGGCCGTCCGAAGCGCGCGCGGAACAGCGCGTTGAAGCGCCGCACGCTCGCGAAGCCGGCCGCGAACGCGACGTCGACCAGCGGCAGCGCCGAGTCCTGCAGCAGCTGCTTCGCCAGCGCCAGCCGCCGTGTCTGCGCCAGCTCGACCGGCGTCACGCCGAGCTCGTCCGTCAGCGCGCGCCGCAGGTGGCGCGACGTGACGCCGAGGCGCTCCGCCAGCGCGTCGGCCGAGCCTTCGTTCATGGCGCCGGCGTCGATGAGCGCCAGCGCGCGGCGCACGAGGCGCGGGATGGCAACGACGTCCGCGCGCCCCGGCGCGACCTCCGGCCGGCAGCGGAAGCACGCGCGGAAGCCGGCCTGCTCCGCCTCCGCCGGGCGCGCGAAGTACGTGCAGCGATCGGCGCGCGGCGTGCGCGCCGGGCAGATGGGTCGGCAATACACGCCGGTGGTCGCGACGCCGACGAAGAAGACGCCGTCGAAGCGGCGGTCGCGGGCGGTGAGGGCGCGGTAGCAGGTGGCGTCGTCGAGCTCCATGGCCTCGTTCTAGCCGAGCCGCCGGCCTCCGTCTGGCCGTTTTCGGACGTGGGCGCCAGGGGTCGCCCAGGCCGGCCTGCGCCCGGGCCAGAAGGGCGCCAGCTTGCGCAGCGCGGCGACGCGATCGCGCGCGGCGGAGAGGCGCGGCGGGATCGCGCCGAGCGCGACGAGCGCGGCGACGTCGGCGCGGATGGCGGCCCACATCGCGCCGCACGCCCAATCCACCGCGTCCTCGCCGGCCGGCGCGCGCACGCGCCCCGCGTGTCCGAGCACCGCCGCGATCGATCCGGCGTACTTCGCGACGGCGCCGACCTGCTTCACGAGCGCCTTGCGATCCGCCATCGTCGTCGCGTCGATCGCCTCCGCCAGCACGTCGTGCGCGTAGCCGCGGCAGCGCCCGATCGGCTCGTCCGGCGTGTCGTCCGTGCGGTTCGTCTCGTCCGCACCGGCGTCCGACAGCGCGCGGCTCAGCGCGCGCGCGGCGCGCACCGGCGCCGGCGCATCGTCCGGCGCGAACGCCGCGTCCACGACGCGCGCGACGCCGTCGTCCCAGCGCTCCGCCGCGGCCGCGACGCGCCACGCCTCGACGCGCAGCGCGCAGCGCGCCGCCAGCAACAACAGCCCGCCGCGCGTGAGCGGCCTCAGCTCACCCGGCTTCAACGCCCACGCGCGCACCGACATCGCGTCCTCCGCGAACGACTATACGCGACGCATCGCCGCTCGACAGCGTCGCCGCGGCTCGCTACCAATCCACCATGACGACCCCACAACAGCCGATCGGCTCTGGCTACGGCGCGCACACGACGGCGCGCGACGTCCTCGGCGAGCGCCGCCTCGACGGCGTCACCGCCATCGTCACCGGCGGCTACGCCGGCGTCGGGCTCGAGACGACGCGCGTCTTGGCCGACGCCGGCGCGACCGTCGTCGTCCCGGCGCGGACGCTCGACAAGGCGCGCGTCGCGCTCGCCGACGTCCCGCGCGTCGAGCTCGAGCGCCTCGACCTGTTCGACCCGGCGTCGGTCGACGCGTTCGCGGCGCGCTTCCTGGCGACCGGTCGCCCGCTGCACCTGCTCGTCAACAACGCCGGCATCATGGCGACGCCGCTCGCGCGCGACGCGCGCGGCTTCGAGTCCCAGCTCGCCACGAACCACCTCGGCCACTTCCAGCTCACGGCGCGCCTCTGGCCCGCGCTCGTCCGCGCCGGCGGCGCGCGCGTCGTGGCGCTGTCGTCGCGCGGCCATCGCCGCGCGGCCATCGACTTCGACGACCCGCACTTCGAGCGCCGCGGCTACGACAAGTGGCTCGCCTACGGCCAGTCGAAGACCGCCAACGCGCTGTTCGCGGTCGCGCTCGACGCGCGCGGCCGGGCGCAAGGCGTGCGCGCGTTCTCGGTGCACCCGGGCGCCATCGTGACCGAGCTCATGCGCTCGCTGTCCGAGACCGAGGTCGACGACGCCGTCGCCGCCATCGGCAAGGTCGGCGTCGCGCTGAAGAGCGTCGCGCAGGGCGCGGCCACGAGCGTCTGGTGCGCCACCAGCCCGGCGCTCGACGGCAAGGGCGGCGTCTACTGCGAGGACTGCGACATCGCCGTGCTGGCGCCGGCCGACGCGCCGTCGCCCATCGGCGTGCGCCCGTGGGCCACCGACCCGGCGCAGGCCGAGCGCCTGTGGACGCTCAGCGAGGCGTGGACCGGCGTGCGCCTGGCGTAGGCGGTGCGTACGCTCCTGCCCGGAGGCCCGCCATGAAGCCGTACGCCGCGCTCAGCCTGTTCGTCGTCGCCATCACCGTCGCCATCACCCTCGCCGCCTGCCCTGACGACGCGTCGATCGACGACGCCGTCGACGACACCTCCGGAGACCTCGGCGACGTCGCCGCGACCTGCGGCGCGCCGCCCATCCCACTGACGCTCGACATCGCCGGCGTCGAGCAGAGCGGCCGAGACGTGGCGCTCGACTTCGCCGCCACGGTCACGTCGGTCGGCGACGGCGCCCTGGTGCTGTCGTCCGAGGGCAAGACCATCACCATCAGCTATGACCTAGGGTCGTACGCGCTGCCGGTCGCCGCCGGCGACTCCGTCGACGTCGCGTGGCGCCAGGTGATGCCGTTCGGGGTCGCGCATGGCCTTGCGCTGTGGGCCGACGACGGGCGCCTGCTGTTCGTGGCCGACGACGGCGGCTTCGGCACGGCCTGGACCTACCGGGATGCGGCGACGCGACTGCCCGAGGGCTTCGAGGTCACCGACGAGCTCGTCGGCTGCCCGGTCCGCACCCAGACGTGCGGCGACAGCGCGCGCATCGGGCTGCGCTTCACCCACCCGAGCGGCGGCGACGCGCTCGCCCTGCCCGGCCAGGACGCGCTGCTGACGACCGGCGCCGGCGTCACGTATCGCGTCGTGAACGCCGACGCCGAGCGCCTTTCGGGCCAGCCCTGCCTGGACCAGGTCGCACGCAAGGCCTGGTTCATCCTCGCCACCACGCCCTGATCGCACGCCGCCCGCCGACGGCAGCGCGCGCGCTCAGCGCGCCGGCGTCTGCGTCGTCACCGCGTCGCACTTCTCCTCCTGGCAGGCCTTGTAGCCGCCGACCTGGCAGCAGTGCGGGTAGTCGGTCGGGCAGTCCGCGTCGGTCAGGCAGTTGCCGTCCTCGTCCACCGGCCGGATCGGTCCTGACCCGACCGGCCCCGACCCGACCGGCGCCGATGCGACCGGCGCCGCGCCGAGCGGCGCGACCTTCACCGCCGGCGCCGCGACCGGCCCCGACTCGCCGACGAGACCGTCGCACGCGCCCAGCGCGCACACGGCCAGCAGCGCACGAAACATGCTTCCGAGCTTCATGGCACTCTCCTCTTCATGGATGGTTCGCGCGGCGTCGTGACGGCGCCGCAGCCTCCCATTCCGCGCGCGGGGATATTCGTCGCGAAATCGATCATTCTCGCCGGCAGATGCCGTCGATTTTGTCACATTGCCACGACGTCCCAACCTGCGACTGTCCCAGCATCCCACCCCTCGACAATCGCCTGCGTCCCGCGGCGAGACTTGACACCGCGCCGCCGCGTGGCGACATCCGTGCCACGCGAAGACGGCCCGCGCCAGGCCGTCCGGAGGCCGCATGTCCGTCGAGGAAGAGCTCGTCAGCAAGATCCAGAAGCTCATGCAAGCGCGCTTCGGCGGCACCGATCGCGCCGCGCGCGAGCGCATGTTCGCCGCCTACGACCACGACCAGGACGGCCACATCACCAAGGACGAGCTGTCGAAGCTGCTCGAGGACGCCGGCGTCTGCAACGGCCTCACCCGCGGCTTCTGGGTGAAGGGCGTCATGAGCCACCTCGACCGCGACGACAGCGCCACCATCGACTTCGCCGAGTTCGAGCACGCCGTCGGCATGGACGTGCCGACGGTGTGACGCTCGGCCTCGCGCCGACCGGCGTCAGGGGTCGCCGATGCAGCCCGCGCCGACCGCCTTGGGGGCGAACGGCGGGTTCGCCGCCGGCTCGACCACGCCGTCGACGAACCAGCACATGCGCAGCACGTCCTCGTCGTCGAGGCCCGTGCGCGTGCCGCCCTGGTTGTCGTTGATGTCGCCCGCGAACACGTCGAGCTCGCCGCTGGCGAACTTCGAGATGTAGCCCTCGACGTCGACGCGCACGTTCGACGGCACCAGCGTCGGGCTCGGCGACGTCAGGTAGACCGGGCTCGACTCGCTGTCGCCGGTCATGCGGTCCCACACGATGGCGCGCGGATCCCAGGTGCCGTCGCGGATCTGCGTCACCAGCCGGACGATCATCGGGCCCCAGTTGTAGTAGGCCGACGCGATGCAGCCCTTGGGGCCGAACAGCTCGCAGGTGGTCGGGTTGTCGTAGCCGATCGACAGCACCTGGCGATCGTCGGCGGTCTTCCGCTTCTCGGCCGCCTCGATGGTGGCCGGCGTGTCGGTGCCGTTGGTGATGACGTCGACGCCGTCGTCGATGAGCAGGTTGGCCGCGGCCGCCTCCTCGTCGGGCGCGAACCAGGCGCCGATGAACGTCGCCATGACCACGACGTCGGGGTCGACCGAGCGCGCGCCGAGCGTGAAGGCGTTGATGTGGCTGATGGTCTCGGGGATGACGATCGAGCTCACGTAGCCCAGGCGCTTGGTCTTGCTCATCTTGGCGGCGAGGCGCCCGGCCAGCCACTTCGGCTGGTCCATGCGCCCCATGTAGCTGCCGAGGTTCGGCGACGTCACGAAGCCCGCGGTGAGCAGGAACTTCGTCGACGTGTTGTTGGCCGCCGCCGACTGGATCTGCGACAGGAAGTCGTGGCTCGTGCCGATGACGAGGTCGTAGCCGTCGGCGATGAACTGGTCGATGGCGGCCGGCGCGTCGGCCGGCGCGACGCTCGGCGAGAACGTCGTGTCGATGCCCGGGAACGCGGCCTCGAGCGCGAGGCGCCCCTCGTCGTGGGTCTTGGTCCAGCCGTAGTCGCCGACCGGGCCGACGTAGAGGTAGGCCACGCGCGGCAGCTTGCCGGTCTGCCCGCTGGCGCTCACGCACTTGGTGGCCTTGCACACGAGGTCCTGGCCGGCGGTCTCGAACGGGTCGCAGTCGGCGTCGACGCCGCACTCGTCCCAGTCGTAGGCCAGCGAGCAACCGGCCCCGAGCAGGCCGGCCAGCGCCGCGGCGGCGAGCCCTGTCATTGGATTCCTCATCGCGTTCCCCCTCGAAGGCACCGGTCTCGGCCGGTGGCCCATGGCTGGTTCAGAAGCCCGTCCGCATGGTGATGCCGGCGCCGTCGGGGCTGGCGCTCGGCGCCCACTCGAGCCCGCTCGAGCTCGGCGCCGCGTCGCCCCCGCGCATGAGCAGCATGACGGTGCCGGTGGCCGCCAGCGCGACGCCGCTCAGCCACAGGACGTCGCTCGCCACGAACAGCGTCTTGCCGCTGTCGGCGTTGTCGCGCATGCCGGCGAGGCCGCCGTCGTGGTTCTCGAAGTCGGAGTGCTTGGCCGAGCCGGCGACGCCGACGAAGATGCCGCCGACGATGGCGGCGCCGCCGACGCCGATGAGCACCCACGGCACGACCGACGGCTCGGGCTTGCCGACCTCGACGCCGCCGCCCACGGTGTTGCCGCCGACGCCCGGCCCGGTCAGCACCTTCGGGCGCACGTCGCCGACGGCCGCGGCCGCCTCGATGGCGCTGATGCGCTCGGTCGAGAGCTTCACCAGATCGGCGCGCGAGCTCGGGTCGCGCACCACGCGCCGATAGAAGTCGGTCGCGAGCGCGGTGTTCTTGAGGTTGGTCTCGTAGATGTAGCCGACGTTGTAGAGCGCATCCGGGCTCGGCACGACGGCGTACGCCGCGAGGTAGCTGTCGACCGCGGCCTGGTAGCGACCGGCCGCGTAGTGCCCCTCGGCCTCGGTGGTGAGCATCTGGAAGCGCTCGGCGGGCGTCGGATCGGCGGCGTGCGCGGGGCTCGGCAGCGCCTGCGACGCGATGATGAGGACCAGCAGAGAAGCGAGTCTCGTCACGGATGGGCTCCTGGATTGACGGGGCGTCGGAGGGGACGTCAGGGGTTCGGCGTGCCGAGCACCTTGATGGCGGGGGCCGGCGGGTCCTGGCCGAGCAGCCTCGGGCGCGTCTCGGTGCCGAGCAGGCGGGGCCGCGGGGGCTCGGCCTCGGTGGCGGTGACGGGCGCGGTCTCGACCGGCGGCGTGACGACGGCCGGGGCGGTCGGCCCCGTCGTCGGCGCGGCGACCGCGCTGGCAGCGGGGCGGCGCCGATGCACCACCGGCCCGCCGGCGCGGTCGAGCTCGATGGCCTGCGTGACCGCGCCGTCGGCGAGCAGGTCGAGCGTCAGCTCGTCGGGCTCGTAGCCCTTGGCGCGGAGCGCCAGCGTGTGGCGACCGGCCGGCAGCTCGACCGTGAGCGGCGTGCGCCCGAGGACGCGCTCGCCCTCGGACACCTCGGCCCCGGTCGGCTCGCTCGTCAGCGTGAGGTGCGAGATCGGCGTCGGCGGCGGCGCGGTGTCGGCGGCCGCGACCGGCTCGGGCGCGCTGTCGGGCGCGACGTCGGCGGCCGCGACCTGCTCGGGCGCGCTGTCGGGCACCGCGACGTCGGGCGCTTCGGCGACGATCGGGGCCGTGGTCGCGGCGCTCGGAGGGGCGCTCGGCGGGGCGCTCGGCGGGGCTGGCCGGCGCGGTGGTCGCGACCACGACGCGCGACGCCGTGCTGGCAGCGGCGTCGGCCGGCGGCTCGCCGACCAGGCCCGCGGTCTGATCGCCGCCGCTCATGAGCACGCCGACGATGACGCCGGCCGCGACCAGGAGCAGGAAGAGCGCCGCCCAGACCGCGCCGCGCTTCTTCGGCGGGGCCGCCACCGGGCCGGCCGTGGGGCTCGGCGCCAGCGCGAGCGCGGCCGCGGGCGCGGCCACCGGCGCGGCGGGCGGCGTCGGCGCGGGGCCCGACGGGCTCGCGGCGGCGGGCTCGGCCGGGGCGGGCTCGGCCGCGGCCGTCGGCAGCGGGCCGACGAACGAGTCCTGGCTGCGCGGCCGCTGGCCCGTGCGCGGCATCGTCTGCACGTTGACGCGCGACGCGCTGCGGCCGCGATCGCCCGCCACCAGCGCGTGCCGCATCTGGGCCGCGGTGAAGAAGCCGTGCGCGCCGAGCGCGCGCAGGATGGCCTGCTCGAACGAGAGCGGCGTCGTGACGCCGGGCTTGGCGATGCTGATCGGCAGGAGCGCACCGGTGGCGTCGCGCGCCTGGTTCGGGTGCTTGCCGGTCGTCAGCAGGTAGGCCGTCGTGGCGACGTCGGTGACGTCGTCGGCCGGCGTGCGCTCGGCGTCGAGCGGCAGCCCGAGGCCCAGCACCTGGGCCGTGACGCGTCCGTCGAAGCCGGTGGTGAGGCGCACGCAAGAGGCCGACAGCGCCGGGTGCACGAGGCCGCGCGCGTGGGCCTGCTCGAGGCCGGCCAGGATCTGGTCCGTGACGCGCACCACCTCGCCCACCGACAGCGTGCCCTCGCGCGTGGCGAGGAAGGTGTCGACGTCGCCGCCGTAGCGCACGACCGCGACCTCGTCGTCGACCGAGAAGTCGACGATGGGGGCGAACACCGGATCGGAGAACGCCTTGGCGCGCTGCAGCATCTCGAACGCGGCGAGCTCGTCCTGCACCGGGAACGTCAGCTCGATCGACGCCGAGCCGTCGGCCGCCGGCCAGCGGAGGCGGCGGCAGCGCGCGCCGGCGACGAGACCGTCAGTGTCGATCCAGGCCGAGACCACATTCTGCATGCCGGCCAAACGTGGCCGTCCTGGCCGTCCGGGTCAAACCCAAGACAATCGTGACTGTAACCTGCAAGTGGACGAAACGCCCCGAGAACCGGCCGGCCTGGCTCGCCATCGGGTCGCCTTCACGGCATGCTCGCGGCGATGGAACTCCTGGCCGAGATTGCTCATGGCACCGCGCGCGACCTGCTCGGACGCGTCCCTCCGATCCCGGTCGCGACCGCGCTCGCCGATGGCAGCATCGTCCACGTGACGGCCGTCGACGGCGCGCCCGCCGCGCTCGAGCTCCTGGCCGAGGCCGGCTCGGCCAAGGCGGCGATCCATCGCATCGCGGCCCGCTTCAAGCTCGACCCGCTGCACCCGCCGGCCGTCGAGGCCGAGGCCCAGGCGTGCGTCGCGGCGCCCGGCATCGACGACCCGGCGCTCGTCGACCTCGAGCACCTCGCCTTCTGCACCATCGACAACGACGACAGCCGCGACCTCGACCAGGCGCTGTGCATCGCCAAGGACGAGGCCGACCCGGACGGCCACGTGGTGTGGTACGCGCTGGCCGACGCCTCCTATTATGTACGCCCGGGCACGGCCCTCTTCCGCGAGGCGCTGGCCCGCGGCGCGAGCTACTACCTCCCCGGCGTGGTCGTGCCGATGCTGCCGCGCTCGCTGTCCGAGGGCATCGTCAGCCTGAACGCCGACGTGCGCCGGCGAGCCCTCGTCTTCCGCGCCGAGCTCGACGGGGCCGGCCAGGTGCGCGCGACCTCGTTCGTGCGCGGCCGCATCCGGAGCCGCGCCAAGCTCAGCTACCACGGCGTCCAGCGCCACTACGGCGACGGCAGCCTCGCCGGCCACGACTTCAGCGAGACGCTCGACGAGCTGCGCGTGGTCGGGCAGCGCCGCATCAAGCTCGCCGAGGCGCGCCACGTCGTCGAGTACGTGCGCCACGAGATCGAGATCGGCTACGCCGACCAGGCCGGCCTGCGCTTCGTCGCCTTCGAGGAGGGTCGCACCGACACCGACCGCTACAACGAGCAGATCTCCCTGCTCGTCAACAGCGAGGGCGCCGAGCTCTTGGCGCGCCACCTCGGCGACCCGTCGCTGCAGGCCATCTTCCGCGTGCACCCCGAGCCGGCCGAGGTCGACATCGCAGCGCTCGAGCGCCACATCGGCGCGCTCGTCGCGCTCCATCAGCTCGACGCCAGCTGGCGCTGGAAGGCGGCCGACGAGCCGCTCGCGGCCTACGTCGCGCGCCTGCCGACGACCGGCCCGCACGCGGCCATCGCCCAGGCCATCGAGCGCCAGGCGCTGCTCGTGAACCAGCGCTCGTCGTTCGCCGCCGAGCCCGGCCTGCACTACGGCGTGGGCGTGCCGCTCTACGCGCGCTTCTCGTCGCCGATGCGGGAGATGGTCGGCATCTTCACGCACAAGGAGGCGCTCGAGGCCCTGGCGGGAGTGCCCGGTGACCCGGCCGACCTGGCGCTGCGCGACGCGGTCATCCAGAAGGCCAACGCCGCCAAGGTGCTCCAGAAGGAGCTCACCAAGGCCGCCAACCAGCTCGTCATCGACGCGCTGCTGCGGCCGGGCATGGAGCTCGCCGGCATCGTGCTCGGCCTCGGCCCCGACAAGCTCTATGTGCAGCTCGACGACCCGCCGCTCGAGGTGAAGGTCTACGCCGTCGACCTCGGCAAGGACTTCGCGCTCGACAAGGGCGGCGTGTCGGCCTCGGTCGGCGGCCGCCGCTTCGCGCTCGGCGACCGCGTCCAGCTCAGCGTGCTCGGCCACGATGACATTCGCGATCGCTGGCGCCTCGCCCCGCGCGCGCCCGCGCCCTGAGCGACCGCCCACGAAGTTCTCGCGTCGGTCGGACGCCGATGCCATGATATCGCCCGCTAACGGGGCGCGACGGCGCCCCATGGGGAGTCAGTCATGCGGTACGCGCTCACGAGCGGTTTCATCGGTGCAGTCTGTTTGATGGCAGGACTCGGCACAGGCACGGCGCTGGCGGCCGGCGAAGTGCCCATCAGCGCCCTCGAGTCCACCTACACGCAGGGCTTCGACGACGGAGCGCTCGCCAACACCGGCACGAACCTGACGACGCTCCCCGCCGGCTGGGCCATCCTCGAGACCGGCGGCGGCGGCACGACCAGCTACCGCGCCGGCGACGGCAGCGGCAGCTCGGCGAGCGGCGACACCTACAGCTTCGGCGCCAACAACAGCAACGAGCGCGCGCTGGGCAGCATCTGCAGCGGCACCGTCACGCAGGCGACCTATGGCGCCGGCTTCACCAACTCGACCGGGTCGGACGTGACCTCGGTCACCATCGCGTTCCGCGGCGAGCAGTGGCGGCGCGGCAACTCGAGCGTCGACAAGCTGCAGATCCAGTACAACCTCGGCGCCACCGGCCTCGCGACCGCGAGCGGCTGGGTGACGGTGCCGGAGCTCGACTTCCCGACGCCGAGCCTCGCCGGCTCGCTCACCGGCACCAACGGCAACGACAGCGCCTTCCAGACCAACAAGAGCCAGACCGTCACGCTCGCCTGGCCCAAGGGCACGACGCTGTGGGTGCGCGTGGTCGACGTCGACTCGACCGGCACCGACGACGGCCTCGCCATCGACGACTTCAAGCTCACCGCGCACGGCAACACCGGCCCGCCCCCGACCGTGACCGTCTCGAAGGAGGTCGACCCGGTCGACACCGGGCCGGTCGGCCCGACCTCGCTGCTCGACTACCTCGTGCTCGTCGGCCCCGAGATGACCTCGACCGAGGGCATCGCCAACGTCGTCGTCACCGACACGCTGCCGGCCGACGTGCACGTGCACGGCACGACCTTCACGGTCGACACCTCGACCGACACCTTGACCTTCACGACCGCGGCCGACGGCGACGGCGGCTCCATCGTCGGCCAGCTCCTGACCGTCGACGTCGGCGCCATCGCCATCGGCGACCTGGCGCTCGTCTCGTTCCAGGTCGAGGTCGCCGACCGCGCCGCGCCGGGCACCATCAGCAACACCGCCAAGGCCTCCTATAAAGGAGCGACCTCGGGCGCCAGCTACTCGACCGACTCCAACGCCGCGAGCATCGACGTGGTCGCCTGCGTGAACACCCCGTCCGGCACCATCCCGCTCTGCGACGGCACCATCGTGGTGCAGGTCTTCTTCGACACCGACGGCGACGGCGTGCAGGACCCGGGCGAGCCCGGCCTCTCGGGCTGGGACTTCCTGCTCGACGTCGGCGACCCCGCGACCACCGGCGCCGACGGCAAGGCCACCTTCACGAACGTCCCGCCCGACGTCGCGCTCGGCATCATCGCCGACCCGGCCAGCTCGAACGCGACCTGGAGCTACACCCTCCCCGAGTTCGTCTCGACCGACCCGGGCGTGACCTCGACCTTCGTCATCGCCGTGAAGTGCACCTGCCCCGACGACGGCGACGGCAGCCTGTGCACCGTCTCCGACGTGTGCTTCGCGGGCACCTGCAGCGCGGGTGTGCCGGCCAACTGCGACGACTTCAACGTCTGCACCACCGACGGCTGCGTCGCCGCCACCGGCTGCACCCACGACGCCAACACGCTGGCCTGCGACGACCAGAACCCCGCCACCAAGAACGACACCTGCGCCGCCAAGGCCTGCGTCGGCACGCCCTACACCTGCACGCCGGGCACCTGTGAAGCGACGTCGGTGCCCAACGGCACGGGCTGCGACGTGATCTTCTCGGGCCCGACCGCCACCTGCGACGACGGCCAGGTCACCACCAAGGACGACCACTGCAACGGCTCGGGCGGCTGCGCCGGCACGGCCTACACCTGCACGCCGGGCCAGTGCGAGCTGACCTCGGTGCCCAACGGCACGGGCTGCGACACGACGCCCAAGCTCGCGACCGAGACCTGCAACGACGGCAACCTCGGCACCAAGGACGACCACTGCGACGGCGCCGGCGCCTGCACCGGCACGGCCTACACCTGCACGCCGTCGAACCTCTGCGAGAGGTCGCTGCCCGATGGCCTCGGCGGCTGCATCGTGAGCCCCATCGGCGAGGGCGAGTCGTGCGACGATCTCCAGGCCTCGACCAAGGGCGACATCTGCACCTCCGGCGTCTGCGCCGGCACGCCGTACACCTGCACGCCCAAGGTCTGCGAGGCGACCTCGGTGCCGAACGGCGTCGACTGCACCGTGACGTTCGAGCCGCCGACCACGACCTGCGACGACCACCTGAACGGCACCAAGCTCGACCACTGCCAGGCCGGCGTCTGCGCCGGCACGCCGTACATCTGCTCGCCGAACCAGTGCGAGGTGACGTCGGTGCCCAATGGCGTCGACTGCACGCGGACCTTCAAGGACCCGAACACCACCTGCAACGACGGCAACCTCGACACCAAGAACGACGTCTGCAACGGCTCGGGCCTGTGCGGCGGCACGCTCTACGTCTGCTCGCCGAGCCAGTGCGAGCTCACCTCGGTCACGAACGGCACCGACTGCACCGTGACCAACAAGGGGCCGACCGCGACCTGCGACGACGCCAACGCGTCGACCAAGGACGACCACTGCAACGGCTCGGGCGCCTGCAACGGCACGCCCTACACCTGCACGCCGAGCCAGTGCGAGCTGACCTCGGTCCCGAACGGCATCGGCTGCACCGCCACGCCCAAGGACACCAGCGCGACCTGCACCGACGGCAACCTGTCGACCAAGAACGACCACTGCGACGGCAGCGGCGGCTGCAGCGGCACGCCCTACACCTGCACGCCGTCGAACGCGTGCGAGACCTCGACGCCCGACGGCGCGACCTGCGTCGTGACCCCCATCGGCGAGGGCGGCACCTGCAACGACGGCCAGGCCGGCACGCGCGGTGACACCTGCCACTCGGGCAGCTGCGCCGGCACGCCGTACACCTGCACGCCGACCCAGTGCCAGCAGACCTCGGTGCCCAACGGCGTCGACTGCACCATCACCAACAAGGCTCCGACCGCCAGCTGCGACGACGGCGACCTGGCCACCAAGGACGACCACTGCGACGGCTCGGGCGGCTGCGCCGGCACGCCGTTCACCTGCGCGCCGACCCAGTGCCAGGCGAGCTCGACCCCCAACGGCACGAGCTGCACCGTCACCAACAAGGCGGTGACCGAGACCTGCAACGACGGCAACGTCGGCACCAAGGACGACCACTGCGACGGCTCGGGCGGCTGCGCCGGCACGGCCTACACCTGCACGCCGGGCCAGTGCGAGCTGACCTCGGTGGCGAACGGCACCGGCTGCACGACGACCAACAAGCCCGACACCGCCACCTGCGACGACGCCAACGCGTCGACCAAGGACGACCACTGCAACGGCTCGGGCGCGTGCAGCGGCACCGCCTTCACCTGCACGCCGACGCAGTGCCAGGCGAGCTCGGTCCCCAACGGCGCCACCTGCACCGTCACCAACAAGCCCAACACCGCCACCTGCGACGACAGCAACGCCGCCACCAAGGACGACCACTGCAACGGGTCGGGCGCGTGCAGCGGCACCGCCATCACCTGCACCGCGACGCAGTGCCAGGCGAGCTCGGTGCCCAACGGCGTCGACTGCACCGTCACCAACAAGCCCGACACCGCCACCTGCAACGACTCCAGCGCGACCACCAAGGACGACCACTGCGACGGCTCGGGCGCCTGCACCGGCACGGCCTACACCTGCACGCCGAGCCAGTGCGAGCTGACCTCGGTGGCCGACGGCAGCGACTGCGTGCGCACCTTCAAGCCCAACACCGCGACCTGCGACGACGGCAACCTCTCGACCCGCAGCGACCACTGCGACGGCTCGGGCGCCTGCGCCGGCACGGCCTTCACCTGCACGCCGGGCGTGTGCGAGTCGAGCTCGACGCCCAACGGCACCGACTGCACGCGCGTGCTGGCGACGCCGGGCACCGACTGCGACGACGGCAACGCCTGCACGAGCGACGACGTGTGCGGCGAGGGCGGCGCGTGCGGCGGCGTGGCGGTGGCCTGCGAGGACGGCGAGATCTGCCGCACCATCGGCGGCTGCACGGCGACCCACTGCGTGGCGTGCGAGGACGACGAGGAGTGCGGCAACAACAGCAACTGCCTGTCGACGACCGACGGCGACCGCTGCCTCATGGCCTGCACCAGCGACGACGACTGCGGCCCCGAGCAGGTGTGCCGCGAGCACGCCAGCGGCGGCCTGCGCTGCTTCGACACCGCCGGCGCCTGCGTGGCCCCGACCGAGAACCCCGACAGCGAGCCCGAGCCCGAGCCCGAGGTCGGCCCCGAGCCGGTCGACGAGATCGTGGTCGAGCCCGAGCCCGACGTGATCGAGGACGTCTCCGACACCTCGACCACGCCCGACACCATCGCCGACAGCAGCGGCGGCACCGACACCACCGCCGAGGCCAAGGTCATCTCGGGCGGGGGCGGCTGCGCGGCCGGCGGCGATCCGAGCCTGCTCGCGACGCTGGCGCTGCTCGCCGGCGCCGTGGTCGTGAGCGCGCGCGCGCGGCGCCGGAGCCTCTGAACCGGCCCGGGGTGGGCTGATCGCATCACGGATGGAACGCACCCGGCGCTTGCCCGCGAGCGCCGGGTGCTCTATCTGGACCCCGTGACCAAGACGTTCATAACGCTCATCGTGCTCGCGGCCGCTTCGCTGGCGGCCTGCGAGATGAGCCCGGCCGAGGTGCTGGCCGAGCCGCGGCTCCTGGCGCTGCAGACCGAGCCGGCCGCGCTGGCGCCGGGCGAGCCGATGGAGCTCGCCGCCCTCACCTTCGACGTGAGCGGCGAGGTCGCGTGGTCGGCCTGTCCGGTGGCGTGGGCGCCGACCGATCCGCTGACGTGCCCGTCGGGCGACGCGCTCGACCTCGGCCGCGGCAACCCGCTGACCGTGACCGCGCCGACCGGCGTCGAGTCGCTGTGGCTGCGCGCCGAGGCGGGCGACGCGCTGCCGGCGGTGAAGCTCGTCGAGGCGACCAGCGCGGCGACCAACCCGACGCTGAGCGGGCTCGACGCGCCCGCGACCCTCGCGGCCGGCGCCGCGTTGGAGGTGATGCCGCGCTTCGGCGAAGGCAGCGACGCGGCCGCCATCGTGGTGAGCTGGTACGTGACCGGCGGCACGCTCGAGCCGCGGCGCACGGTCGGCCTCGAGCCGGCGACGCTCACCGCGCCGAGCGCGCCCGGGCCGCTGACCATCATCGCCGTGGCGCGCACCAAGGCCGGCGGCACGGCCTGGACCCAGTCGACGCTGACGGTGACGCCGTGATCGGCCTGGCCCTCGCGGCCGCGCTCGCGCTGTCGGCGCCGCCTGCGCCGACGCCGCCGACCTCGGCCATCATCCCGCCGACCCTGGCCGCGCCGCTCGAGCTGCCGACGGTGCTGCCCGGTCGCCGCGACGTGGCGACGACGGTGCTCATCGAGCTGACGGTCGGCGTCGACGGCGTCGGCAGCGACCTGAAGGTCGTGCGCGCGCCGAGCCAGGCCTATGCCGACATCGCGCTGGCGGCCCTGGCGCGGGCGCGCTTCGTGCCGGCCACGCTGGCCGGCAACCGCATCGCCGTGCGCATCGTGGCGCCGGTCGCGCTGGGCGCGGCGCCGAGCATGGCCGGGCGCGATCGCCGCGAGCCCGAGCCGACGCCGACCGTCGCGCGCGGCGTCGAGGGCGTCGTGCTCGAGCGCGGCACGCGCAAGCCGGTGGCCGGCGTGACGGTCGAGCTCAGCGGACCCGGCAGCGGCGGGCGCGAGACGATGACCGACGCCGACGGTCGCTTCGCCTTCCGCGACGTGCCCACCGGCCGCTACACCGTGACGGTCCCGCTCTTCGACGAGAGCGACGCGCGCCGCGGCGTGACGGTGCCGGGCTCGGTCACGCTGCGCGTGACGCCGGACGAGCTGCGCCAATATCGCACCCGCGTCGAGGGTCGCTCGAGCACGAGCGACGCGGCGCGCATCCAGATCCCGGTCGAGCGCGCGCGCGAGGTCCCCGGCTCGAACGGCGACCCGCTCAAGGTCCTCGAGTCGCTGCCCGGCGTGGCCCGCCCGGCGGCCGCCGGCCCGGGCGCCGGCGAGCTCAGCGTGCGCGGCTCGGCGCCCGAGGACACGCGCACCTACATCGACGGGCTGCCACTCTTCCAGCTCTACCATTTTGGCAATATCTACTCGGTGCTGCAGGACGAGTGGATCGGCGACATCGACTTTCGCGCCGGCGGATATTCGACCGAGTTCGGCGACGCCACCGGCGGCATGGTCAACGTCACGCTGCGCGACCTGCCGCGCGACGGCGTCCACGGCCACGGCGACGTCAACGTCTACCACGCCGCGGCGCTCGTGACGGTGCCGCTGTCCGACGACTGGACGCTCGGTGTGGCGCTGCGTCGGAGCTGGGTCGACGCCATCCTCGGCGCAGTCATCGGCGACGACGCCGGCTTCAGCTTCTCGACGGCGCCGCGCTACTACGACTACCAATTGCGCGCCGATTATCACCCCGACGACAACACGCGGCTCCGCCTCCTGGCCTTCGGCTCGGACGACTCGGTGGTGGTGCTGGGCGGCGAGCCCGGCGCGGCCGACCCGGGCGCCAGCGGCTTCTCGCTCGCGCGCTCGTTCCATCAGCTGCAGGGGACGCTGTCGCTGGCGCTGGCCGACGACCTCGGCTTCTCGCTCGGGGTCGCGACGAGCTACCAGAAGCTGCGCGTGAGCCCGGCCGAGAACGACTTCCAGCTGACGTTCGACCCGCTGACGACGCGCGCCGATCTCGACTGGCGCCCCTCGCCGGTCTTGCGCATCCGCGGCGGCCTGTGGGCCGAGCTGTTCCGCTTCCGCGTGGCGCTGAGCCTGCCGGCGCCGACCAAGGAA
The DNA here is from genome assembly GCA_046351155.1 of Myxococcota bacterium. Lineage (GTDB taxonomy): Bacteria > Myxococcota_A > UBA9042 > PHBI01 > PHBI01 > JAXLYZ01. The sequence goes on along the minus strand of JAXLYZ010000030.1, from coordinate 56,298 downwards.
GGCCAGGTGCAGCTGCCGAGCGAGGTCCAGCCCATCGTCAACGCCACCGAGGACGGCTTCGGCGGCCGCCTGGATGGCTGGGGTGAGGCCACCTATCGGCTGGCGCCCGAGCTGACGCTGACGGGCGGGCTGCGGCTCCTGACCTGGTACGGCAACTTCTCGGCCGTCGCCCCCGACGCGCGCCTCGCGCTCGGCTGGAGCGTCGCCGACGGCAGCCAGCTGACGCTGAGCGGCGGCGTGAACCACGAGGCGCCGGCGCCCGACGAGACGGCCGAGTCGATCGGCAACCCGGCGCTCGGCCCCGAGCGCGCGGCCTACCTGAACCTCGGCTTCGAGCAGCGCCTGGGCGAGGTGCTCTCGCTCGAGCTCCAGGGCTTCTACAAGTCCCTTGACGATCTGGTGGTGCCGACCGGGAGCTACGGCGGCGTGCCCTACGACAACGCCGGCACCGGCACCATCTACGGCGGCGAGCTGCTCGTCCGGCTGCAGCATCCGGTCGTCGACGCGTGGGTGGCCTACACGCTGTCGCGCTCACGTCGCGTCGATCGCCCGGGCGAGCCGGAGCGCTTCTTCTCGTTCGACCAGACGCACGTGCTGGCGGCGGTCTGCGGCGTGCAGCTCGGCGCCGGCTGGCGCTTCGGCACGCGCGTCCGCTACGCCACCGGCAACCCCTTCACGCCGCTCGAGCCGGCCTACTTCGACGCCGGCGCCGACGTCTGGGTGCCGCGCGCCGCGGCCGCTCCGCTGTCGGCGCGATCGGCCGGCTTCTTCCAGCTCGACCTGCGCATCGACAAGACGTGGGTCTTCGACGACTGGCGCCTCGACCTCTATTTCGAGCTCAACAACGCCACCAATCGCGCCAATATCGAGTCCATCCAATATTCGGAGGACTACCGGAAGCGCGACGACATCACGAGCCTGCCGCTCACGCCGTCGCTCGGGATCCGCGGCAGCTTCTGACCCCCCATCGCCGCGAGCGCGGCGCATGGGGGGCGCCGGCGACCTCGCGAGCCGAGCCGCGGGGGGTACAAAAAAGTGAGGCGCGTGTCGGAACCTGCCCCGAGGGGAGGCCCCGACTACGCGCCCACCGAAGACCGGCGCTAACCCTACTGGGAGATCAGATCTCCTCCGTTCAAGCCGGTCTTCCAGGATGTTCGACTCATCATCGGCCCTCCTTTGTTCGTGGTGAACGGTGTGGGAAGGATGCCCTCGAGAGGCCGCGAGAACTCGCGACCTCGAAGCCATCATCACCGAAGATGATCGGCTTGTCACGCGCACTGTCCGTGAGGTTCAACGCGGACCTCGCGCGCCCCGTTCAAAAGGGCAGTCGGCCGCAACTGTCATAGACAGCCACCGATTCTCCGACGCGCGATCCGCCGTCGTCCAGTCGGAGACTGTCGCAAATGCCGGAGCCGTGCGTGGCTCACTTCGGTGAGGGAGCGCCGCATGGCCCGCAGCCGGATGAGGGCGGCCGCAGCGAGGCCGCCCGCTCGACTCAGCCGAGGTCGGGATCGGTCCCCATGAGCTGGAAGCGCGCCTTCATGCGCTCGTGATGCACCACCGAGTGGAACCACGCGAGGCGCGCGGCCGCGACGCGATAGCTGGCGAGCTCGGTCGAGCGGCGCGCGACATCGACGGCGAGGCCGCTGCGCTCGCTCGCGAGCGCCTGCTCGAGCCCGCGCTGCGCGTCCTCGAGTCGACGCGACGCGTCGATGCACGACTTCCGCGCTTGCTCGAGCATCGACGGCAAACCAGCTGGCTGACTGGCCACGGGGTACGACACCGCTTGCCTCCTCCGGAAAAGCACACCGGACTCGTCCGTCGTATTCTATGTGTGCGCGGCCCCGCAATGGCCCGCACCGCAACCGCTGGTCGAACACGTAACCCACGCGGGCCACGCTTCGATCGAGTCAGCCAGGGTCCTCAGCGTGCGACCACGCCGGCCCTCTCGAGCATCGCATGCAGGAGGACGTTGCACCCGGCGGTCAGATGCTCGGGCTTCGCGTCCTCGATTTCGTTGTGGCTGATGCCGTCCTTGCACGGCACGAAGATCATCCCCGCGGGCGCCAGCCGCGCCACGTAGACGGCATCGTGGCCGGCGCCGGAGACGCACTCCATGTTCGAGTAGCCGAGGCGCTCGGTCGCCGCGCGCACGGCGTCGACACAGCCGGCCTCGAACTGGCAGGGCTTGAAGTAGGAGACCTGCTCGATCTCGATGCCGAGGCCGGACTCGGCCGCGGTCTTGGCGATGAAGGCGCGGATCTCGCGGTCCATCTGATCGAGGCGCGCGTCATCGACGTTGCGCAGGTCGATCGAGAACTTCACCCGGCCGGGGATGACGTTGCGACTGTTCGGATGCACCTGGACGAAGCCGACCGTGCCGCGACCGTATGGCGGGTAGCGGTTCGCGATGGCCACGACCTCCTGCATGATGCGGCTCGCGACCTGGAGCGCGTCCTTCCTGAGCGCCATGGGCGTCGGCCCGGCGTGCGCCTCGAGGCCCATCACCACGCAGTCGTACCAGCGCAGGCCGAGCACCCCGGTCACGACGCCGATGGTCTTGTCGGCGTCCTCGAGCACCGGGCCCTGCTCGATGTGGGCCTCGAAGTAGGCGCCGACCGGATGGCGGCCGGGCACGTCGGGGCCGAGGTAGCCGATACGCTCGAGCTCGTCCTTCACGCTCTTGCCGGCCACGTCGCGCGCGGCGAAGGCGTGCTCCAGCGTGAAGGCGCCGGCGAAGACGCCCGAGCCCATCATGACCGGTACGAAGCGAGAGCCTTCCTCGTTGGTCCAGAAGACGACCTCGACCGGGGCCTCGGTCTCGATGCCGCGGTCGTTGAGCGTGCGCACCACCTCGAGCGCCGCCAGCACGCCGTAGTTGCCGTCGAACTTCCCGCCCGTCGGCTGGGTGTCGATGTGGCTGCCCGACATGACGGGCGCGCGCGACGGGTCGCGGCCGGCCCGGCGCATGAAGACGTTGCCGATGGCGTCGACCGAGACCGACAGGCCGGCCTCCTTGGCCCAGCCCACGACCAGGTCGCGGCCCTGTTTGTCGAGATCGGTGAGGGCCAGGCGACAGACGCCGTCCTTGGCGGTCTTGCCGATCTGCGCGAGGTCCATGAGCGACTTCCAGAGCCGCTCGCCGTTGACGGTCAGCGAGGTGTCCAGCGAGGTCATGACCGCATCTTGCCGATGCTCGGCCTTTCGCACAACCCGTGGTCGGCGGTAAGCGGTCCTGCCGGCGGGTGTGTAATTGCGCCTCACTCTGGCCACGTCGTCGGCACTCTCCCGCCCCCGACCGACCCCTGCGTGAACCGCCATCACGGCGGCTTCGGGCGGCCTGGCGGGCCGGACTGGTCGCTGGTCGGGGCGGCGGCCGCCCGCGAGCGGACAGGCGGGCACGGGTCTTGCCCTAGAGCCGAGGCATGCAGGCCCGCGTCCTCGATAGCCTCGTCAGTCGCCTCGCCCCCACCCGGCGTCCCAACGTCACGCTGCTTCGTGGTGAGCCCCAGCCGGCCGCGCCGAACATGGCCGTGGCCGAGCAGCTGGCCCGGACGCACGGCGTGTCGGTCGACCTGCTCATGCGGCAGGTGCAGATCTTCCGCGAGATCATGCAGTCGATCGACGGGGTGCCGAAGAGCTACCGCAACATCGTCGACCGCATCGAGGACGTGCAGCGGGCGGCCGTCTGGCTGCTCAGCGGAGCCACGACCCAGGCTGACTTCCGGCGCTTCTTCGGCACCGAGACGTTCATGCGCCCGACCAAGAGCGTGGCGTGGGACTTCTTCAACCGCGTCTTCAAGCGCGGCCCGACCTACGGCCCGGGTGCCAGCGACGAGTGAGCCGGCCGCGGCGCGGCGTCATGGCGGGAGCAGCGGCGGCAGCGGCGTCGGGCACACCGGGAGGTGGTAAACCTTCTTGACGGTCCCGGCGGCGACGTCGATGCGCACGATGGTGCCGCCGTCGCTGCCGCCGTGCAGCGCGATGAGGTCGCCGCCGCCGAGGCGAAGCATCTGGATGTTGCTCTGGCCGCCGTCGTCGCCCTCGACCAGCGTCCGGTCCTTGCGCGCGGCGCCGACGTCGACGCGATGGAGCACCTTGCCCGAGCGCAGATCCTGGATGACGAGCCAGTTGGCGCTGAGGCCGGTGAGCGCGACGACGTCGTCGCCGAGCGGCAGCGCCTCCCACACGTCGTTGGGGAAGTCGGGGCCGCCGAGCGGGGCGACCCATGCGAAGGTGGTGTCGGTGAGCGACGCGTAGCGCGGGCCCGGCGCGCCGCCCAGGCTCAGCACGACGCGCGGACCGAGGAACGCGATGGCCAGGAAGCCGGCGCCCTCGAGCGGCCCGAGGAAGCGCTTGTCGCTCCGACCCTCGAAGACGGCGACGCGCCTGGCGCTCGCGACGTCGAAGAGCGCGCCCAGCGAGTTCACCGCCAGGAGCTTCTTGTCCGGGCTCATGGAGACGCCGTAGGCCTCGCGCGCTTCGAGCGTCTTGCAGTGGTCGGCGTCGGTGCAGAGACGGATGGTCCCGGCCGCATCGTCGACCGTGAAGCTCGCGTCGCTCGGGCCGGGCGGGGCCTCGGCCGGAGGCGCGTGCGGACCCGCGGCGTCGCGCGTCAGCGCGTCGGTCTCGAGGTCGTAGCGGAAGCAGGTGAGCGTCTCGCCGTGGCCCTCGCGCGCGCAGAAGCTGAGCGTCCGCGCGTCGGCGCGCGGGCTCTCGAGGAGCGGCCACGCGTCCATGCAGGCCGCGGCCGCGACGACGTCGGCGGGCGGCGTGGCGACGACGTCGGCCGGCGGCTCGGGGATGGCATCGGTCGGCGCGACGACGGCGACATCGGGGGGCGGCACGGCGATGACGTCATCGGCCGGCGCGGGGGCGACGTCGGGCGGCGCGGACTTGCCGCACGCGGCCAGGGCACCGACCAGGGCGAGCGCGCTGAGCGGCCTCACAGGCCGGCCAGCGCCTTGAAGTCGGCCTCGCTGATGATCTGCGGGCGGCCCTGCTCCGCGAGGAGCTTCTCGGCCTTCTTGATCTTCGACGACTTCTTGCCCTCGCCCTCGTCGCCGCCGACCACGAGATAGTCAAGGTTCTTGTTCACGTCGTCGGGGGCGGTGCCGCCGCGCGACTTGACGATCGACTGCGCAGTCTTGCGGTCGAGGCTCTCGAGCTTGCCGGTGAAGACGAAGCTCTTGCCGGCCAGCGGGTCGTTCGGGTCGATGGCCGCCGCCGGCACCTCGGGCGCGGCCACGTGGTCCTCGACGGTGACGACCTTCTCGAGGTTCGCGACCAGGTCGGCGCGCGCGTCGAGGCCGGCGCGGATGATCTTGGCGGTGGTCTCGCCGAGGCCGTGGATGGCGGCGATGTCGGCCTCGCTGGCGGCCATGACGCGCTCGAGCGAGACGAAGGTGGAGGCCAGCTTCTGCGCCGCGACCCAGCCCAGCGCGTCGGCGCCGAGCGCCACCAGCAGCGTCGCCAGCGGCAGCCTGCGCTTGGCCTGGAGCGCGGTGACCAGGTTCTGGGCCGACTTCCGCCCGAGGCGCTCGAGCTGCTCCAGGTCGTCGACGGTCAGGCGGTAGAAGTCGGCCGGCTCGCTGACCCAGCCGCGCTCGACCACCTGCGCCAGGATCTTCGGGCCGAAGCCGTCGACGTCGGCGCACTTCAGGAAGTGCTCGAGCGTGCCGAGGCGCGCGGCCGGGCAGTGGTGCGGCTCGGAGCACATGAGGAAGTCGCCGACCACCACCGTCGCGTGCCCCGACGCCGGGCAGCGCTCGGGCGGCTTGGCCAGCTCGGGGCCGGGGACGACCACCGACTCGATGTGGGGGATGACGCCGCCGCGGCGGCTGGCGATGACCTCGGCGCCGATGCCCGCGCCGAGCTTGGCCATGATGGCCAGGTTGTGGAGCGAGCAGCGCGACACCTCGGCGCCCGACAGCACCACCGGATCGATGACGGCGATGGGGGTGATGGCGCCGCTCCGCGACACCGACCACTCGATGTCGGCGATGCGCGTCCTGGCGCTCTCGCCCTGGAACTTGAAGGCGATGGCCCAGCGCGGGTGGTGCGACGTCTCGCCCAGGCGGCGCTGCTCGGCCAGCAGGTCGGCGGTGTAGACGACGCCGTCGAGCTCGCAGTCGATCTTCTCGCGGTCGGCGAGCCACGCGGCGTGCCCGGCGCCCATGTCGGCGCGCGCCACGACCGCGTGCGGCACGACCGGGAAGCCCCTGTCGTGGGCCCAGGCGAGCATCTCGGTGAGCTTGCCGAAGCCGTCCTTGCCGCGCACGCCGTAGGCGAAGAAGCGCAGCTCGTAGTCGGCGGTCTTGTGCGGCTCCTTCTGCTTGATGGCGCCGGCGGCGGTGTTGCGCGGATTGGCAAATTGCTCGGCGAATTTCCGGCGGAATACCGAGAGTGGCAGATACACCTCGCCGCGCACCTCGACCGGCCCGCCGCCGCCCTGGAGCTCCTGCGGGATGGAGCCGATGTAGCGCGCGTTGGGCGTGAAGAGCTCGCCGCGCACGCCGTCGCCGCGCGTCACCGCCTGCACCAGCTTGCCTTGCGCGTCGTACTTCAGCGACGCGGCGATGCCGTCGATCTTCGGGGCCTCGACCACGTCGCCGACGAAGCTCTCGGCCCACTTCAGGACCTCGCTCTCGGCGTAAGCCTTGTCGAGCGACAGCATGGGCGAGTCATGGAAGCGCACCTCGCCGGTGGTGGCGTCGTTGGTGAGCTCGGCCAGCGCCGGGTGGTCGGGCGCCAGCGCCTTCAGGCGGCGCGTGAGGCGGTCGAAGGCGTAGTCGGAGATCGAGGGCTGGTTGAGGACGAAGTAGCGGTAGTTGTGCCAGCGCACCGCCGCCGCCAGCTCGTCGACATCCATGGCGTCGACCGGCTTGTCGACCGGCATGTCGGGGGCGTCGGGCGTCGTCGGGGTCGGAGGGGGCTTGGCGCTCATGGCGGCGGACCTTAGAAGAGGAGCGGCCCGCGAACAAGCGCGCGCCGAGGTGCCCGGCTCGCGGCGCCCGGTATCGTCAGGCAGGACGGAGGACGCGATGCGGTCGATTCGAGAGTTGTTCGCCATCGAGCTCCCGATCATCCAGGCGCCGATGGCCGGCGTGCAGCGGAGCGCGCTGGCCGTCGCCGTGTCGAACGCGGGCGGGCTCGGCTCGCTGCCGGCGGCGACGCTCGGTCCGCGCGAGCTCCGCGCCGAGCTGGCCGCCCTGCGCGCGGCGACGACGCGGCCCTTCAACGTGAACTTCTTCTGCCACGCGCCGCCGGCGCCGGACGCCGCGCGCGAGGCCGCCTGGCGACGGCGCCTGGCGCCCTACTACGCCGAGCTCGGCATCGATCCCGAGGCCATCCCGGCCGGACCGGGACGACTCCCGTTCGATGCTGACGCCGCCGCCGCCATCGAAGAATTCGGGCCCGCCGTCGTGAGCTTCCACTTCGGACTGCCCGAGCCGGCGCTGCTCGAACGCGTGCGGCGGACCGGCGCCAAGATCCTGTCGTCGGCCACGACCGTCGCCGAGGCGCGCTGGCTCGAGGCGCGCGGCGTCGACGCCATCATCGCGCAGGGGCTCGAGGCCGGCGGCCATCGCGGCCACTTCCTGTCCGACGACGTCGGCGTCCAGCTCGGCACGCTGGCGCTGGTCCCACAGATCGTCGACGCGGTCCGCGTCCCGGTCATCGCCGCCGGCGGCATCGCCGACGCGCGCGGCGTCGCCGCCGCCATGGCGCTCGGCGCCGCTGGCGTGCAGGTCGGGACGGCCTACCTCCTCTGCCCCGAGGCCACGACCAGCGCGCTGCATCGCGCCGCGCTGACGAGCGACGCCGCGCACGCGACGGCGCTGACGAACGTCTTCACCGGGCGACCGGCGCGCGGCATCGTCAATCGCCTGATGCGCGAGGTCGGCCCGCTGAGCGCGCTGGCGCCGGACTTCCCGCTCGCGACCGCGGCCGTCGCGCCGCTCCGCGCGGCGGCCGAGTCGCGCGGAAGCTCCGACTTCACGACGCTGTGGGCGGGGCAGAACGCGAGCGGCTGCAGGGCGGTCCCGGCGGCGGCGCTCACGCGCGCGCTGGCCGCCGCGCTCGGTCCCCGCTAGACGGTGGCGGCCTTGCCGCGCTCGGCCAGCCAGGTCGGCGGCAGCACCAGCATGGCGACGTTCGACATGCGCACCAGGCGCTCGCTGGTCGAGCCGAGGAAGAACCGCGCTCGGCGCCGCGGCCGTGGCTCGGCAGGACGATGAGATCGGCGCCGACCTCGTCGGCCAGCGCGGCGATGCCGTCGGCGGCGCGCACGGCCTCGATGACGCGCGTGTGGGCGTGGCCGAGGTCGGCCGCGCGCAGGCGCCGGATGAGCTCGGCGTCGGCGCCGCGCACCATGTCGCGCAGCGCGCCGGGGACGAGCGCCTCGTGCTCGCGCGCGCCGAGCACGCCGAGCAGCATTGGCGGGCGCACCACGTGCCCGACGGTGAGCTTGGCGCCGAGCGCCTTGGCCAGCTCGGCCGCGAGGTGGAGGCCCTCGTCGGTGCCGCGCTCGAAGTCGACCGGGGCCAGCACGTGGCGCACGGGCTTGGGCTCGACGCCCTCGTGGGTCGGCACGATGAACATCGGCACCGTCACGTGGCGGAGGCAGCGCGTGGTGGTGACGCCGACGTCGGGGGTCGCGCCGGTGGCGCCGGTGCCGAGCACGATGGCCGAGCCGTCCTTCAGCTCGGCCTCGGTCTGCAGCACCGCCTCGGGCGAGCCGACGCGCTGCACGATGGTCGACGCGCCGCCGGCGGCGATGCTGGCGCTCTGGCTGGCGCTGGCGCGCACCGCGGCCATGGCGCGCTCGATGACCTCCCAGGCGGGCAGCGAGCGGAAGCGCGCCGCCTCCTCCGGGTCGGCGTGGACGAAGGTGAGCGACGCGCCGAGGTCCTTGGCGAGGCCGCCGGCGAAGGCGGCGACGCGCTGCGCGCGCGAGGTGAGATCGAGACCGGCGACGAGGTGGGTGAAGACCATGCGGGCATCTTCGCTCCGCGTGCCGGGGAATGCGAGCGCCGGGATGCGGAAGGCGCGCCGCGCCCCGGGCACGCCCACGCAGGGGTGTACAGACGGCGCGAGCGAGGCTAGCCTGCGCGCGTCGGACTGAACGGAGCATCTCAAATGACGACCTCGTGGCCCATCCTCTTCGCTGCCGGCGTCCTCAGCGCCAGCGTCCTCTCGGCCTGCGGCACGCAGACCCAGTTCGTCGCCACCAACCCGTCGCCGCGCCGGCTGGTGCCGCGCGACCCGTCCACCGTCGAGGTGTGGACCACCGGCGTGCCGAACGTCCCCTACACCGAGGTCGGCATCCTCACGGCGCGCCAGGAGAGCGAGCTGTCGGTCGACGACATGCCGGAGATCATCCGCGAGATGCGCGCGCGCGCGGCCGCCATCGGCTGCGACGCGGTGGCCATCAACGGCAGCTCGGACAAGGTCGTGGGCAACACCAGCAGCGACGGCCACGGCCACGTGAGCGGCAGCACCTCGACGCTCGAAGGCTATTGGGGCGCCTGCCTCGTCTACCTGAGCGAGCCGCCGCCGCATCCTTGACCGGACCGCGGGGAGGCTGCCCGACGGAATTTGTCATATTCGCGGCCGCGGGCCCGCGCGAGCAAAGCGCTTGATGTGCGGGGGCTCGCCTGGGCTATGCTCGCGCACATGAGCCACCGCCTCCGCAGCGCAAGGTCGCCCGGCCTCCAGGTCGCAAGGCTCGGGACGCTCGCCGCGCTCACGGCGGTCGTCGCGCTCGCCGGCGCGTGCGGCGACGGCTCCGACCTCCGGACGCCAATGCCCGACGACCCCATCGACGCCGCGCTGGCGCTGCTCGATGCGCCCTGGTGCGAGCCCTTCGCCGAGCGCGTGTGCCGGAGCGCCGAGATCTGCGGCTGCACCGCGTCGCCGTCCTGGCCGGCCGACTGCGTCGCCTACACCGTCGCGCAGTGCCGGCGCGATCTGGGCACCGCGGCGCGCGGCATCGTCGGCGACTTCCTCGTGTCGCGCGACGCCGCGCCGCGCTGCTTGGAGCTGCTCGACCAGGTGCTCGCGACCTGCGACGTGCCCGACGATCGCACCTTCGCGGCCGAGTGCCGGCTCCTCGTCCCGAGCGGGGGCGACGCGCTGCCGCGCTCGGGCGAGCCGTGCACGGCGGGCGGCTTGTGCGGCCGCGGGCTGCGCTGCGCGGCCGGGTCGGTGTGGCGTGCCGCGGCCGGAGGGCGACTTCGCAGCATCGACGGCGACTGCGCGCCGCCGCTCGCGCCACAGCGAGTGCACGCCCGGCGCCGGCTGCGCCTTCCACCGCGCCGCGGCCGGTGCCGACCTTCGGCGCCCCATGGCCTCGACCGTCGGGCGCTTCTGCGAGGACGGCTCCCTGTGTCAGCTCGCCCTGACGCGCCACTGCCTGCCGCTCGAGGACGGCTGGTGCGCCGCCGACCACGACTGCGCCGACGACGAGTTCTGCGGCTACACCGCGCACCCGGCTGCGCGCCGCTGCCGCACGTGGGCGAGCTGTGCCGCGCACGCCGCGCTGCGCGCCCGGCCCCGTCTGCGACTTCACCGACCTGCGCTGCGCCGAGCCGCTCCGGCGCGGGCGACGACTGCCTGTCGCGCCAGAACGGCGGCCTCGACTGCAAGCCGGGGCTGCCTGCGTCGAGGGCCGCTGCGGCCCGCCCGGCCGGCTCGGCGAGCCGTGCACCTTCGGCGCGGCGACGTGCGCGAGCGGCCTCGGCTGCGCCGTCGACGGCGCCGGCGCCACCAGCCGTCAGCCGCTCCCGCCGCTCGGCGCGCCGTGCTCCGCCTTCGAGAGCTGCGGCCCGGACGCGCAGTGCGCCCTGCCCGGCGTGTGCGCGGCGCGCGCCGGCGAAGGCGAGCGCTGCTCCGGCAGCGACGGCTGCCGCGGCGGCCTCCAGTGCGCCGAGCGCTACCCGGGCGAGAGCTTCTGCATGGTCGTCGACGGCCCGGGCGACATCTGTGGCGACGTGTGCCCGGTCGGCCTCGGCTGCGGCATCGAGCCGCTCTCGAGCGTGTGCGTGCCGCCCATGTGCGGGCTGGTCCGCCTGTGACGACGCGGCTCGCGCCGCGCCCGGCTAGGTCGGCCAGGCCTGTCGAAGGTCTGCCACTGCGCGACGCGCCCGTCGCGCACGCTGAGGATGTCGGTCACGGTGACGCGCCGCTCGTGCGCGATGTAGACGTCGTAGACCTGGATGGCCACGTCCTCGCCGGCGACGGTGCGGCGGTGGTCCGAGCCGGTCATGCCCGGGAAGCGGCGCCCCTCGCGGAACAGCGCCACCACCGCGACGCGGCCGACGACGCGCCCGGGCGTCGGTCCCTCCAGCACGACGTCGTCGCGGCAGAGGGCGCCCATGCGCTCCCACGCCTCGGCCTCCCACGCCTCGCGCAGCGCGTGGGCCAGCGCGTACGGGTTCGGGTCGACGTCGGGGTCGTAGCTCGTGCGAGTGAGGAAGCTCATGCGTCAGCCTTGCGCCGGCAGGATGGCGAAGGCCTCGCCGACCCAGCTCGCCTTGGAGGTGATGAAGCGCTCGGTCTCGTCATCGGTCGCGGCCTTCTTGCCCTGGTACTTGTAGAGGCCGATGTAGTCGCGCGTCCACTTGAACATGCCGTCGGTCGGGTCGCTCTTGGCGCGGTCGAAGGTGTCCTTGGTCCACGCCTTGAGGAGCCCGCTGTGGCGCACCGGCACCTTGCGGTCCTGGTCGCTCTGCTCCTTGGCCGCCTTGGCCTGGCGCGCGTGCGAGTGCCACTCGGAGCGCACCGTCTGCTGCCAGTTGTCGGCGGCCGGCGCCTGCATCGCCTCGCGCAGGTCGAAGGACCCGTTGGGATCGTAGGCGTCGAAGACGTGCTGCAGCTCGTGGCTCAGCGCGATGGCGCGATCGGTGACCTCCATGCCGTTGAGCGTGGCCTTGTCGCCCTCGTTGGCCTCCGGCATCGGCGCGATGGCGACGCGCTTCTCGCGCGGGATGAAGGCGGCCGCGGCGCCGGCGCGCTTCTCCTCGCTGACGCCGATGGTCACCGTCTCGCCGAGCGCGGTGTTGCACTTCGACTGCATGTCGACCAGCACGCCGAAGCGCGACAGCTTCGAGTTGGTCGCGGCGTCGAGGTAGTTGGTCTTGCCGTCGAAGGCGAGCTTGCGCTGGACCGGCCCAGCCGCCCCGCCCGCGCGCGCCGAGCCGCCCGACGGCGCGCCGAGGAGCCCCTCGGCCGACTTGCCGGCGACCACCGCGTCGGCGACGGCGTCGGCCTGCTGCTCGTAGCGATCGCCCGCCTGCCCGACGCCGCCGCTGAGCTGCACGCCCTGCTTCTGCTGGATGATGTGCGCCGCCTCGTGCGCCGCCGTGTGCATGTCGGGCGCGCCGTCGAAGGCGACGTGATCGCCGCTGGCGTAGGCCTTGGCGCCGATGGCCGCGCTGGCCTGGCCGGCCTGGCCTCCGGTGTGGGCGCGGACGCCGCCCAGGTCGTGGCCGCCGAAGCTCTTCTGGATGGCGGCGCCGTGCGGCAGCGATCCGCCCGAGCCGGCGACGCCCTCGGCGGCGATCGCCTGCACGTCCTGCGCGCCGCCCTCCGCGGCCGACCCGGGCGCCAGGCGCTCGAGCTGCACCGCCAACGGCTGGCCGCGCAGTGCGGCCTTGCGCTGCACGATCGCGGCCGACGCCGGCGCGGTGGACGCGGGTGCGGCATTCGATGGTGCGGCCGGCTGGGGCGCGCGCGCGTGAAGGTCCTGGCTCATGACGACCTCGTTCGTATGCGGAGAAGACCGACCCGGATGAGGCGGACACTACGTGCCAGCCGCGAAAACGATCAAGCATCGCGCGTTCGCCTCGCGGTCAGGAGAGCCGCATCGCTGGCCGACGCGCGCGCCGATCGCGCGCCGTCCGGCGCGCCGTTCGTCGGCCGCGGCCCGCGCGAACGCGATTGCCGCGCTCCCGGCGCGCCTGTACCTTGGCGCGATGGGCGGGTCTCAACCCAGGGGTCTCAGCGCGCGCGCCGAGCCGGATTTCCAAGCCACCCAGGCGTGGCTCGACGCGCTTGCGCCGCGCGGCATCCAGCTCGGCCTGGAGCGCGTGCGCCAGGCGCTGGCGCGGCTCGGCGATCCGCACGTCGGCATGCGCGCGGTCATCGTCGGCGGCACCAACGGCAAGGGCTCGACCTCGACCTTCCTGGCCGCGATGCTGCACGCCGCCGGCTACCGCACCGGCCTCTACACCTCGCCGCACCTGGTCTCGATCACCGAGCGCATCCGCATCGGCGGGCACACCATCCTGCCGCGCGACTTCGCCGTGCAGGCCGCCATCGTGCAGCAAGCCATCGACCAGGCGCCGGCCATCCCGCTGACGCAGTTCGAGGTGCTCACGGTGATGGCGCTCTGCTACTTCCGCGAGCGCCAGGTCGACATCGCCGTGCTCGAGGTCGGGCTGGGCGGCCGCCTCGACGCCACCAACGTGGTCGACGCCGAGGTCGCCGTGCTGACGCGCATCGGCCTCGACCACGAGCGCATCCTCGGCAAGACCACGACGCTCATCGCCGGCGAGAAGGTGCCCATCATCAAGCCCGGCGCCACCGCCATCATCGGTTGCGCGCCGCGCCTCTGGCGCGAGGTGGTCGGCCCCTGGTGCGTCGACAAGAAGGCGCACGCGCGCCGCGCCGGCGTCGACTTCCTGCACACCTGGCTCGAGGGCGGCTTCCGCTATCGCGGCTGGATGCACCGCGTCGGGCCGGTCCACCTCGGCATGCGCGGCGTGCACCAGGGCCAGAACGCGGCGCTCGCCTGCGCCGCCGCCGAGGCGCTGGTCGATCGCGGCCTGCGCATCCGCCCGGTGCACATCGCCGAGGGTCTCCTGCGCGCGCGCCACCGCGGCCGCCTCGAGCGCCACGAGTCGACCGCCGGCTGGCCGGCCGTGCTCGTCGACGGCGCCCACAACCCCATGGGCGCGCGCGCGCTGGCGCGCCACGTCGCGGCGTTCCTGCCCGAGCGCCCGCGCGTGCTGCTGCTCGGCGTGAACCCCGAGAAGCAGGTCGCGCGCATGATCGAGACGCTGTCGCGCGAGGTCGACGCGGTCGTGCTCACGTCGTCGTCGGCGCGCCCGGTCAGCGACTTCGCGCCCTACCTGGCGATGGCTCGCAAGGCGGGCGTGCGCCACCTCGTGCACGACCCCGACGCGGCGCGGGCGCTCATGAGCGCGCGCAGCATCGCGGGTCCCGAGGGCGGCGTGCTCATGACCGGCAGCCTCTACCTCATCGGCGATCTGCTGCCGCTCCTGCCGCTGCCCGAAGCCCCGGTGCTGACGGCGTCGTCGTAGCGCGCGCGCCTCAGGGCAGGTCGAGCGCCGGCACCAGCACGTCCCAGGCCGGCCGCCCGAGCGCCTCGGGGCTGGCGCCGAAGTCGTTGGCCAGGACCGCCACGCACAGGCCCGACACCGGGTCGATGAAGAGCTCGCTCTGGAAGCCGAGCGTCTGTCCGTTGTGGCCGACCACCGGCACGCCGCGCGTCTCGAGCTTGGTGCCGAAGCCGTAGCCGATGGTGCGGCCGTCGGGCAGCACGGTGGGGGTCATCATGGCCGTGCGCAAGGCTGGCGGCAGGACGCCGCCGCGCCACAGCGCGTCGGCCCAGCGGCACATGTCGCCGGTGCTCGACACCATGGCGCCGGCGGCCCAGGTCCACGACATGTCGAGCAGGTGGGTGACGTCGACGTCGCGCACGTTGCCGCAGACGAAGGTGGTGGTGGCCGGCTCGGCGTCCTCGAGGAAGGTGTCGTGCAGCTCGAGCGGGTCGAGGAAGCGCTCGCGCAGCACCTTGGCGATGGGCTCGTCGGTGATGGCCTCGATGAGCAGGCCCAGGATGAAGTAGTTGGTGTTCGAGTACTCGTAGCCCTGGCCAGGCGCGAAGTCCGGGCCGTGCGCCAGCGACTGGCGGACGATCTCACCGGGGTCGATGGGCTTCGAGAAGTCGGCCTCGACCGAGGTCACGTCGTCGGTGAGATCGAAGATGCCGGTGGTGTGCGACAGGCAGCGCCGGACGGTGACGCCCGGGTCGAAGTCGAAGTCCGGCAGCACCTCGCCGACCGCCGTGTCGAGGCTCACCCGCCCCTCGTCGACGAGCTGCAGCGTCGCCGCCGCGACCCAGGTCTTGGTGATGCTGCCGAGGCGGAAGCGATCGCCGACCGCGACCTTCGACTCGGGATCGAAGCACGCCTCGCCGGCCACGCCCTCCCACCACGAGCCGTCGGGCAGGCGCACGCCGATGGCAGCGCCGGCGGCGTGGACGTCGCCGAAGTGCGCGTCGAGCACCGCCTGCAGCGCGGCCGCGAGCTGCGCCGGCACGGGCGGGCCGAAGTCGCGCGGCGCGGCATCGGCGCCGTCGGCGCTGTCGCTCACCGCGTCGTCGGCGACCTCGTCGGTCGCATGGCTGTCGTCGGTCGCGTGGCTGTCGTCGACCGCGCCGTCGTCGGTCGCGTCGTTGGCGTCGGCGGCGTCGGACGCGTCGCTCGCGGCGCTGTCGCTCGGGTTCCCGATGGCCGCGACGTCCGCGCCGGCCATCACGTCACAAGCGCCGAGCCCGGCGAGGGCGACCACGAAGACGAGCCTGCTCACGTCCACCTCCTGCGGCCGACACGCTACCACAGTCGCCGGGTCGAAGCAGGCCGACCCGAGGCGGCCGAGGGAGGACGAGCGCCCTCCCCCGGCCCGGGGCTCACGGCTTCTTCGTGAGCTGCGACCACGGGAAGCCCGCGCAACCGGCCGCGGTGTCGCCCCGGTCGACGCCCTGCTCGGGCGCATTGGCGGCGGCCGCGGCGCTCTCGGCGCCGAAGGCGGTGGTGCAGTAGTAGAAGCTGTCGCCGCTCGGCTCGAGCCACACGACCCGGTTGAAGCCGGTGCCGCAGCCCTCGCCGCCGTCGGTCTCGAGCACCGCCACGTTGGCGCCGTTGTCGTGGCTGGCGATCTTCTGCAGGCAGAAGCCGTCCCAGCGCGTGGCGGTGATGGTCTCGTCGCCGAACGCGCTCGACCAGCTGCCCACGAGCTCGATCGGTCCGTCGTTCGTCGTCCCGTCACCATCGTCGCAGCCAGGCGCCCCGACTGCCGCGACGACCGTCATCGTCAGCATCATCCTCGTCATCATCATGATGGCCTCTCGAGCGAGGCCGACGGGACGAATGACGGGAGCGCGCGCGCGGACCTTCCGAGCGACCGGACCCGCCGCAACGTCCCACCGACATCGCAGCACGGTGCGGCGTGGCGCCGAGTGTCCTGACTTCCGGCTCGCGATCCTGCGCCTTCCCAGCTCGCGCCAGTGACTCCCGCCGGGGGCCGCAGAGCGGCGTCCCGAGCGGGTTGCAGGACCGTGCGCGGCGGCGTCCTCTCGGACCACGCCGCGCGACCGGCTACAGTTGCGGGGGCAGTGCTGGCTTCAGACCAGCTTCCTCGGGCGCCATCCGCGTTCTGCCTGCTCGTCTAGCCCCCCGTGGCGCACAGGTCAACGTCGGCTTATGCTGGCCCCGGAGCCGGCCGCGGCCGCGCTCCGAGGAGCACACGTCATGGGCACGCAGAACGGGAACATGGAGCGCCACCGCGTCAAGCCGGGGGTCGCCGTCGACCTCGACGGCTGGGACGCGAGCGACACGTCGGCCTTCGTGGGCGACAAGAAGGACGGCGAGAAGGCCTTCGAGAAGCTCAACGCGCGGCTCGAGGCGTTGCAGGAGCTGCTCTACGCCGACCAGCGGCACCGCGTGCTCATCGTGCTGCAGGGCATGGACACCTCGGGCAAGGATGGCTCCATCAGCCACATCTTCGAGGGCGTGAACCCCATCGGCGTGAAGGTCGCGTCGTTCAAGCGACCGACCGCGACCGAGCTGGCCCACGACTACCTCTGGCGCGTGCACCAGCAGACCCCGGCCAACGGTGAGATCGTCATCTTCAATCGCAGCCACTACGAGGACGTGCTGGTCGTGCGCGTGCACGACCTGGTGCCGGCCGAGCGCTGGCAGCGCCGCTACGAGCACATCACGGCGTTCGAGAAGACGCTGGCCGACGAGGGCACGACCATCCTCAAGTTCTTCCTGCACATCTCGAAGGACGAGCAGAAGCAGCGCCTCGAGGAGCGGCTGCAGGACCCGGAGAAGAACTGGAAGTTCGACAAGCAGGATCTCGAGGAGCGCAAGCTCTGGGACGCCTATCAGATGGCGTACGAAGACGTGCTCTCGAAGACGTCGACGACGTACGCGCCCTGGTACATCGTGCCGGCCAACAAGAAGTGGTACCGCAACCTCGTCATCTCGAGCGTCATCGTCGACGCGCTCGAGAAGCTCGGGCTGCGCTACCCGCCGGCCCCCGACCTGGCCGGCCTCACCGTCACCTGACGCAGCGATCGGCCGACGTCACGCCGCGTGTGGCGGCGCGGCGGTCGGCTCAGAACTTGATGTTGGCGTCCTTGAGGGTGGCCGTCGTGAGCACGCCGGAGACCTTCTTCTGCGCGATGTCGTACTTGGTCTTGAGCGTGTCGAGCGTGATGCGCCCGGTGTCGATGGCCACGCCGGCCGTCTTCCAGTCGATGCCGTTGAGCGCCACGTCGTCGAGCCCGATGTCGATGGCCGAGCCGGGTGAGCCCTTGACGGAGATGGCGTTCGACTTGGGCCCGTCGCCCTGGCCGACCTTGATCTTGCCGACCCGCGGGAACACGACCTCGGTGCCCGGGTCGATGGTCAGGTTGGCGTCGACCTTCACGCGGTCCATGGGCAGGTAGAGGTCGGAGACCTTCTTCTTGCCGGTCTTCTTCTCCTCCGCCTCGTCCTTCTTGGCCTTGTCCTTCACGACGTCGGCGTACTGCTCGATGAGCTTCACGAGGTGGTTGAGCTTCATCTCGCCCTTGTCGGAGAACTGCTTCTCGTCCTCCTCGGACACCGCGACGCTCACCTTGTCGCCGCCGATATTGAGGTGCAGCAGGCCGACCGAGCCGTGCGAGCTCTTGAAGAGATCGCTCGAGAAGTCGATGGCGAACCAGTCGACGGCGGTGCCGAAGGCGTCCTCGAACGCCTTGGCGTTGAAGGCGCCCTGGGTGATCTTCATGGTGACGTTCTCGGTGTTGTCGAGGCCGCGCCCGCCGACGACGTTGTACCACCAGTAGAACTGCACGTTCAGGCTGCCGTTGAGGCCCTTGAGGAAGCTCATGTCGGGGGCCGGCGTACCGCCTCCGCCGCCGCCGCCCGAGCTCGGCATGTTCTGGAAGTCGAGCGCGAAGTCGCCGTCCTTCAGCGTGACGCCGCCGATGCGAGCCTCGGTGAGCTTGCCGCCGCTCCAGTAGGCGCGGATGTTGTCGGCCTCGCCGCTCTTGACGTTGACCTCGACGCCGTTGTCCGTGAACGAGAAGCCGGGGAGCTTGGTCTTGCCCGGACCGATCGAGAGGTGCGGGATGATGGCCCACTCGGGCTCGCCGGTCGGCGACAGCTGCACCGACGAGCCCATGGCTTTCAGCTCCTGCAGCGACACGGTGCCGGTCCCGAGCGGCACGGTGAGGTTGGTGCCGGTGATGTCGCCGGTCTCGACCTTGGTGCCCTTGTCGTCGAAGGTCGCGCTGACGGCGGGCTTGCCGTTGGTGCCGGTGGCCTCGACCTTGTCGCCCTTGGCGACGAGGTTGCTGTCCTTGGTCACCCTGAAGTTGGAGATGCCGGCGCTGCCGATCGACGCCGTCCCCGTCAACGGCACATAGGGCGCGCCGTCCTCGCTGGCCTCGCGCGCCGTCACGTTGGCCGAGAGCGTGTTGGCGAAGATGTCGCCGGCGAGGCCATAGGTGACGGCCGGGTCCTTGCCGACCTGCTTGCGGAACGCGGCGTCGAAGCCCTTGAGGTCGGCCTTGCCGAGCTCGGCGTTGAGCTTGGTCTTGCCGCTCGACATGTCCTGGTTCAGCTCGTGCAGCTTCAGGTCGTTGAGCGTCGCGGACTGGAGGATGATGGCCGTGCTCGACGAGGTCGTCTTGCCGCTGTCGTCGGTGACGGTCTTGGCGCCGGCGTAGGTCAGCGAGTTGGCCGTGACCTTGTCGAAGCGCAGCTCCTTCACGATCAGGGACGAGATCTGCTTCTCGGTCTTGTTGCCCTGCTGGACCGTCATGAAGCGCACTTCGAGCTTCTCGATGCTCGCGCCTTCGATGCGGCCCCCCTTGTCGAGCTGCACCAGCGTCCCCGGCGCCGCGTATTTGGCATATGGCACATCGATGGTCGACAGCCCGATATTCGTCAGCACATAGCCGTCGGGGAAGGTCTCGATCTTCCCCTTCAGGCCCTTCGCGTCGACGTCGGCCTTCACGTCGCCGGTCTGCACCTGCGCGTTGACGTCGGTCTCGCCGAGGTCGATCACCTGGCGGTCCGGCCCGAGCAGCGTCAGGTCGAGGCCCGTCCCCTTGAGCGACGCGTCGGCCGTCAGCGACTCGCGCCCGATCTCGCCGACGGCGGCGTGGAGGCCGGTCGCATCCAGGCTGTCGACGTGAACGTTGCCCTTCTGCGCGAACACGTCGAGGCCCTTCACGCGCAGCCCGTTGATGACCGCCTTCTCGAGGTGGAGACGCTTCTCGGGGCTCGCCTCCTGCTTCTTGGCAGGATCCTCCTTCACGGCGTCGATCTTGGCTCGCACGTCCTCGGCGTCGATGTTGTCGACGACCACCGTGTCGAGCACCACCGAGGTGAGCTCGGTCTTGGCCTTGTCGCCCTCGCCGGTGGTCTTCGTCTTGAGCCGCGCGTCGACGTAGATGCCCTTCAGCTTGGCCATCTTGCCGATGTCGATGCTCTTGCCCGAGCCCTCCCAGTGCGTGCCGCCGCCCACCGTCAGGTCGCCGACGCGGACCTTCGACAGCACGATGTCGTCGCCCTGCTGCGTGACCTTGCCCGAGAGCCCGGTGACGCTCACCGCGATGCTCGTGCCCTGCGCCATGGTCACGAGGCCGTGCGCGTCGAGCTTCTCGAGGTCGAGCTCGCGCTTGCCGTCCGCGGCAAGGCCGACCTTCAGGCCCGAGCCGCTGAGGCTCCCGTTGTAGGCCAGGCCTTGGCCCAGCTTGGCCTGCAGCGCCGGGATGTTCCACGCGTCGATGCCGCCGGCGCCGGTGATCTTGGTCTCGCCGCCGTCGCTCTTGGGCAACGCGACGTCCACGTCCTTGGCCCAGATGCGCCCGATGCGCCCGTTGGGGATGCTCAGCGAGAAGTTCTTGGCCGGCATGCCGAGCGCGATGCCCGCGCCGGTGACCTCGGCGATCTCGAAGGTGTCGATGTGGGCGCGCGCCGGCTTCTTCTCGAGCTGCTTGGTCTCGTCGTTCATCACCTCTTCGAAGCTGACCTTGCCGGTCATCGACAGCCCGGTGAGCCCGGCCGAGCCGGTGACGGCCAGACTGGTGCCGCCGCCGGCGTAGCGCAGGCCCGACACGGTGGCCGAGCTCATGCCGAGCTTGGTGAACGAGACCTCGTTGCCCTTGATGCCGACGCTGCCCTTCACGCCGGCCAGCTTGGCGACGTCGGCGGTGGCGCCGCCGGCCTTCACACCGGTGGCCTCGACGCCGCCGATCATCTGGCCGTCGGGCCCGCTGCCGGCGATGGTGACGCCATTGGCGAGCGCCTGCTTCGGATCGTAGCCCGCGCCGGTCACGTTGCCGAGACCGCTGGCCACCAGGCTCACGTCGGTGAGCGTGAGGCGTGTCGCGGCCTCGCTCCACGAGCGCAGCGCGGTCTGGGCGCGCGCGAGCTCGCTCTTGGCGCCGGCCTCCTTGTTGCTGCCCTTGGCCTTCTCGAGCGCCTCGGTGGCGGCCTTCACCTTGTCCTCGAGGACCACGTGCTCCTTCAGCGCGCGCTCGAGGTCGAGCTTCCGCTCCTTCTGCTCCGGCTTCAGATCCTTGGCCGGGATGGCTGCGAGCTTGGCGTACTCGGCCTCCATGACCTTGATCTTGCCGGTCATGTTGATGCCGCTGACCTCGATGACGCCGGCCCGGAGCTCGGCCGTGGCGTCCTTGTCGACGTCGCTCACCTGCAGGCCGAGCTTCTCGACCTTCACCTTGTCGACCTCGACGCCGCTCGTCTTGTCGCGGATGCCGCCGGCCTCGAGCTTGTCGGCCTTGACGCTCCCGCCCTTGAGGGCCTTGCGCGGGTCGAGCGCGTCGGCGAGCGAGCCGAGCTGCGCGTCGACCGCGATGTTCTCGCCATGGACGGTGCCGACCTCGAAGCCACCGGCCTTCACCGACTCGGCGTCGAGCCCCTTGGCGCTCACGCCCACGGTCGCGCTCTTCAGGTCCTTGCCGACGGCGAGGTCCGCGCTCGCGCCCTGCAGCGCGAGGCGCTTCACCTCGAGCGCCAGGCGCCCGCCGAGCTTGGCGTGCAGGGCCTGGAACTCGGCGCGCGGCGCGTCCTCGAGGTTGGTGAGGCCCATCGACTCGAGCTCCTCGTAGCGGGCCACATCGGGCCGCAGCGCCTCGAGCTCGGCGCGCGAGGCGCGGTCCTCGTCCGATCCGGCGCCCGCGTCGATCTTCTCCTTGAGCTTGGCGATCGCCAGGTCGGTCTCCTTCAGCGTCGGGATCTCCGACTTCACCTTCAGGTTCTTCACCTCGACATCGCCGAGGTCGACGTGCGCCGAGGCGCCCTTCAGCGCCGCGCTCTCGGACGGCTTCTTCGGCGGTCCGCGCTTGGCGAAGTCGTCGATGAGCTTGCCGTCGGTGAGCAGGCCGAAGCCCATCGCCTCACCGCTGCCCTCACCGTGCAGGTTCTTGAGCGACACATCGTCGGCCGACACCGAGCCCGCGAGACCCTGGACGCTGGCCTCCTCGACGTCGAGCACCATGCCGCCCGTCTTCTGCTGCGCCTGGAGCAGGTCGAGCTGCTTCTGGTCGTCGGCGCTGAAGCCCTTCGGGTCCTTGCGGTACTTGTCCTGCAACGCGAAGAGCTTGGCGTCTTCGGCCTTGGCCCCGACGAGGTCGGTCTCGAGCGACTTCACCTGGCCCTCGAGCTTCTCGGCCTCGGCCGTGTCGCCCTTCTTGCTGGCGGCCCCGATCTTGGCGCGCAGGCTCCGGATCTTCGCCTCGAGGAAGGCGCTGCGCGTCTGGCCGCCGCCCAGCGACAGGCCCTTCGCCTGGATCTTGTCGATCGACTGCCCGCCGCTCGTGGCCATCCCTTCGACGACGAGGTCGCCGAGCCGGAGCTCGATGCCGAGCGGGCTCCCCGGATCGGTGAAGGCCTTGCCCATGGCCTGGCCCTGCGCGCCGAAATCCCGGAAGATGTTGACCATGGTGCTGACCAGGCCGCCGATGATGGGGATCGGCACGCGGTCCTCGGTGGCCGCCTTGGCGACGTCTTCCTTGGTCATGCCCGGGCGCGCGATCTTGGCGAAGAAGCCGCTGAACGCGACCCGGTTCATGGTCTGCATCGAGCCAGGGCCGATGAGCATGACGTCGCTCAGGTCGACCGAGGCGGCCTCGGCCTCGAGGTAGACCGGCAGCGGGTTGCTCGGCGTGGGATAGCGGAAGGTGACCTTCAGGCCCTTGATGGCGCCCTTCTTGGTCGAGATCTTCTTGTCCCCGACGAACAGCGTCATCGCCTCGAGCGCGATGTCGGGTGCGTCGAGATCGAGCACGCCATTGTCGGTGTCGAATTTCGCCATTTTCGCGAAATTGACGCCTTCCTGTTTCTCCTTGGCGTCGGCTCCCTCCTTGCCGAGATCCTCGTGGCGGCTGAAGCGCATGCCGACCACGCTGCCACCCATCACGTCCTGCAAGGCCGGCAGGGACAGGCCTTCGCCGCCCAGGTACGAGGCCGTCACGACGTGCTTCGAGGCGGCGATGAAGCCGATGCCCTCGGTGACGACCGAGCCGGGCTCGTCGAGCATCGCCTCCGGCACGTAGGTCGGCCGCTCGCTCGGGTGGAACAGGCCGTACTTGGCCGCGACCTGGGGCAGGACCTTGTATGTCTCGCGCCGCTTCGACTCGGCGAACACCCAGGCACCGTCGCCGGCCACCGCGGCCATGCGCACGAGGCCCTGCAGCTTGGCGCCCGCGGCGGCCTCCCAGTTGGCGTCGTCGAGGAGCTGGGCGCGGAGCTTGTTCTGATCCTGGCCGTCCTTGCCGCCGTTGTACGGGTTGGTGCCGACGTGCTCCTTCTGAGGATGGGTCAGGTGCGAGTCGATGCGCCCCCACCACTTGCCGTTCTCGGACTCGACGAAGGCCTTGCGCTCGCCCTCGGGCAGCGCCTTCACGAGGTTGTAGGCGAGCAGCGCCTCCTCGCTGTTCACGTTGAGATCGCCGAATCGGTACGACACCAGCGCGCGTGCGTGGAAGGCCTGGTGCACCGGGTCACGGGCCATGAAGATGCGCAGCGAGGTGAGGCGGTTCTGGTCGGCGAAGAGGAAGCCGTTGCCGAGCTGCTCGCACATGACGGCGACGTTGTTGGCGGTGTCGAGGCGCCGCACGATGGCCTTGAGACCGTCCGAGTCGCGGTGCCCGGCCAGCAGCGTGTAGAGCTTCTGGGCGCTCGCGCGATCGAGGCCGCCCTTGCACAGGTCGAGCGCCTGCGCGTAGACCGAGCCCGTCCCCTCCTCCTCGAGCTTCTTGGCGTACTGCTCGGAGACGTCCTTGGCCTCGCCCGTCTCCGGGTCGACCTCGGTCTCGACGCCCTTGTACTCGGTCTCGTACTTCGTCGTCGTCTTGCCGTCCTTCTCCTCGGTCACCTTCTTGGCCGCGAGCATCTCGTCCGACTGCTCGTGCTCCATGCGCGCGAACCACTTGGAGCCATCGGCGCGCCGGAAGCGCTCCTGCATCCCGGCCGGCATCGACTTCACGAGGTAGTAGGCGAGCTTCGCCTCCGCGTCGGTGATGGCCCAGTCGAAGACGCCGTAGGACAGGAGGTCCTCGGCCATGCGCATGTTCTTCTCGGGCGGGCGCGCCTTCAGCACCAGCAGGAAGGCCTGCGAGCGCGGCCCCTTCTGCCAGCGCACCGCCGTCGGCAGGTTGTCGATGAACGTGTCGAGCTGCTTCTGCTCCTCGAGGTAGCGGGCCAGCGCGCGGATCTTCCCCTCGTCGAGCTGCGGGTTCTCTCCCGGCTTCACGACCAGCCCGGCGAACCAGTCGAGGATGGTCGTCGCCTCGGCGTCGGTGACGATGAAGCCCTTCAGGATCTCCACCATCGACTGGCCGGTCTTGGCGAGCTGCTGGTCCTTGTCGATTGCCTTGTGGTCCTCGGAGGCGATGCCGGCGCGCTTCTTCTCCTTGCCGAGCGCCGTCTGGGTGGCCTTGTCGAAGTCCTCCTTCGAGTAGCTCGAAGGCGTCGTCATGATGGCCTTCACCTTCGGCCCGTTCTTGGAGTCGAAGATGTCCTCGACGCTGCCCTTGGGCAGGTTCCGGATGATGTAGCCCACCTGCAGCGTCTCGCGCGGCGAGAGGCCGGCGAGGTCCATCTTGGTGATGACGTCGGTGTCGATGTCCTTCAGCTGGGCCGGCCAGGCGGCGAAGCACGACTCGAGGACCTCGCGGCGCCAGCGGCCGACGTGCGGCTCGTTGATGTTCTCGACGAACTCCTGGAGCATCTTGGCCGGCAGCGCGCCCATGAGCGCGCCGATGGTCGGACCGTCCATGGTCTCGAGCACGCGCAGCACCTTCTCGACATCGCCATCGGTGATGGTGGCGTCGTCGAGATGGTCCTCGATGGCGGCGATCTGGTCCTTCCGCTCGAGCCGCACCAGCTCCTTGAGCTGCTGGTCGGCGGACTTCTCGCTGGCCTTCGCGGGCGCTTCGCCGGCCTCTCCCTTCATCTGCACGGAGGCCGTGCCTTCATCGAAGGTCTTGCCGCGCAGGTCGCGCTTGAGCTGGTTCTTCCAAGCCCCGCCGCCGCCGCCGGAGGAGGTTGCCTGGCCGGACGACGCAGGTGTGCTCGGCTGCGGAGCGGGAGCAGACTGCTGCCCTTGATCTTGCTGACCCATGGGTGCCTCGCGCGCGCGGTGGTTGAGCCCGCGAAGAGGCTAACGCCGCCTGGCCACTCTCGGCAATCTCCAGCGCCCGACTCAGGATTCACCGTTGGTCAGGGATGCCGCCGGGGGCGAAACTGCGCGGTGGGCGAGCGCCCGCGGGGACGACCGAGGCTCACACGTCGACGACGAGACCGTCGTCGGCGAACGTGAGCGTGACCTCGGGCGGACACTCGAGGCTCAGCCGCTCGCGCGCCGCGCGCACGTCGGTGCCGAGGTGCGACATGAGGATGCGGCGCGGACCCGCGCGCAGCACGGCGGCGAACATGGTCTGCCAGTCGACCCAGCTGCAGTGGCGGCCGCACGGCGGGCGCAGGCCGGTGCACTCGGCGACCAGCAGATCGGCGCCCTTGGCCGCGGCGTAGAGGCCCTCGCACGGCTCGGTGTCGCCCGAGAACGCGACCACCTTGCCGTTCGGCGTGGTCACGCGCAGGCACAGCGGCTGGTCCGGCGGGTCCATGTGATCGGCGGCGAAGGTCTCGACGCGCAGCCCGGCGACCATGACGTCGGCGCCCGGCGCGAGCTCGCGATAGACGGTCTCGAAGTGGCGCGGGCGATCGGCGACGTCCGAGTAGAACGCCTGGAAGAGCGCCTGCACGCGCGCCTCGAGCCCGACGGCGCCGACGAGCTCGAGCGGCCGCGAGCGCACCTCGTTGTACATGCCGTCGAGGAGCAGGAACGGCAGGCCGCCGAAGTGGTCGCCGTGGAGGTGGGTCACGATGACCGCGCCGATGTCCTTCGCGGGCAGGCCCTGCAGGCGCAGCGCGAGCAGCCCGGTGGCCCCGAAGTCGACGACGACCGGAGCCAGCCCCTCGCTCTCGAGGAGGTAGCTCGCGTGACACCGGCCAGCACCGTTGAACGCATCCGAGGATCCGAGGACGCGAAGTCGCATGGGCAGAGCTTATCAAAACCGCGCGGCTCGGGTAGTCACCAGAGCGTGGACTTCGCATTTCGGCCAGCGGCGAGCGAGACGGACCTCGATGGGTGGGCTGACCTGATGGTCGACGCATTCGCGGCGCCGGCCGAGCGCGGCCGCGAGTACGTCCGCCTCTACCCGCCGGGCGACGGCTGGATCGCGGTAACCGGCGACCCCGACAGCCCGGGCGGCGAGCGGGTCGTCGGCGGCCTCGGCCTCTGCGCGGCGGCCCAGCGCTGGGGCGGGCGCGACGTGCCCATGGACGGCGTGGCGGCGGTCTGCACCGCGCCGGACGTGCGCGGCCAGGGCATCTCGAGCCGCCTCGTCGCGGCCGGCCTGCAGGCCTCGCGGGCGCGCGGGAGGCCGCTCTCCGCCCTCTACCCGGCGTCACTGGCGCTCTACCGCAAGGCCGGCTACGAGGTCGCCGGCGCCGTCTACCGCATGCGCCTCCGGCTCGACGCGCTGCCGCGCGTGGAGGGCGATGACGGCATCATGATTCGCCCCACGACGCGCGCCGAGCTCGAGGCGGCGGCGCTCGACAAGCGGCCGGCGCAGGGCAACCTCAGCGAGCGCGGGACCTTCTTCTGGAACCGCACCTTCCGGCCGCGCGACGAGCCGCGCGCGCTCGGGCTGTTCGCGGGCCAGCGCATGGTCGGCGGGCTGGTCGTGTCGCGCACGCCGGTCGATCACGGGCGCCACGATCTCGAGCTCAAGCGCTGGTGGGCCGAGGACGATCGGGCGCTGCGGGCGCTGCTCGGCCTGCTCCGACACCAGGGTTCGCTCGGCCGCTACGCGAGCTGGTACGGGGCGCCGACCGATCGGCTGGTGATGGCGCTGCCGGCCGAGATCTGGGAGGTCGAGCGGGTGCAGCCGTGGATGCTGCGCGTGGTCGATCTGGCGTCGGCCTTCGCGCTGCGCGGCTTCGCGGCCGGCCTCACGAGCGAGCTCGACCTGGGCGTCGACGATCCGGTCTGCCCGTGGAACACCGGCCGCTGGCACATCGCCGTGAGCGCCGGCCGGGCGCAGGTGACGCGCCGCGCCGAGCGCCCCGACGGCGCCGCCGTCGCGGTCGACGCGCTGGGGCTGGCCCGCCTCTACGCCGGCGTCGTCCCGTTCCAGAGCGGGCTCTGCGCCGGGCCCGCCGCCTGGCTCGACGAGGGCTTCTGAGCGCCGCATCCCAAGGTCCGGTCCGCGTCACGGCCGGCATCATCCGGCCCGGCGTCGACATCTTCGGCGCCACGCCGTGGTTCATCGCCGGCTTCGCCGAGCCGCGGAACCGACGCGCCGTGCTGCTGGCGCGCCGCCGACCCGAGCGCCGCCACGGCGGCAAGTGGGAGTTCCCGGGCGGCAAGATCGAGCCCGACGAGACGCCCGAGGACTGCCTCGTCCGCGAGCTGCGCGAGGAGCTCGGCGTCGACACGCACGTCGTGACGCACGCCATGACCAACCGCCACGACTACGGGCCGGGCCTCGGCGAGGTGCTGCTCATGGCCTACGAGGCGCGCCTGGCCGGCGGCGGCTGGACGCCCAAGGACCACGACGCGCTGGCCTGGGTCGACCCGTCCGAGCTTCTCGACTTCGACCTGGCCGACGCCGACGTGCCCATCGCGCGCCACCTGGCGCACGCCGAGACGGCGCTGGCCGGGCGCGCCGAAGGCCCGGGCAGCTAGAGGCCTCTAGGGAGCGTCGCTCGAGCGGACGTGGACCTCGCCGTCGTCGCCGATGGGTCCGATGCGGAAGATGACCTGGCGCACGCGGCGCGGCAGGCGCACGTGGACCTCGATGGCGACCGGGCCGTCGTCGTCGGCGCCGGGTCCGACCGCGAGCGCATAGGCGGTGATGCGGCGCGCGCGGACCTCCTCCTTCAGGATGCGGTCGGCCTCGCGGCGCAGCGTGGCGAAGGCCGACGGCCCGCTCTCCACGCGGAAGGCGTGCTGCCTGACGAGCGCCTCCAGGGCGGCCGCGAGCGGATCGCGCGGCGGCGGGTCGGGCAGGCTCGGACGCGGCGCGGGCGCGAGCCCGGGCGGCAGCCGCACCCGGCCGGCTATCGTGCGCAGCGTGGCGACGCCGGCCGGGAGCGCGTCGGGCGCCGGGTCGAGCGCGACCGTCGGCAGGAGCTCGGAGCGCGCGCCGACCATGAGCGCGAAGGCGAGGCTCGCGGCGCTGATGGGCGCGGCGGTGGCGCGGCCGGGCGCTACGAAGCGGCCGCGGCCGCCTATATATAGGATGGCCGGATCGGGGTCGGGAGCGGCCGCGGAGGGATCGAACGGCCGGATGACGCGCGGCCGACGCTCGGCATCGCGCGGCAGCGGCGCGAGCTCGAGGGTCACGTCGGCCTCGAGCGCGATGGCCTGCTCGGGTCGGGCGAGCACGACGCGCGGCGCGCGATGGGTGAGCGCGCAGCACGCGGCCAGCGCGGCCTCGGGCCACGGCCCATCGCCGAGGCGGGCGAGGACGTCGCGCCAGCGGCCGACGCGCAGCGGCCCGGCGAGCGCCTCGGGCAGGTCCCCGACGATGAGGGGTGTCATGGAGTCGATCAACTCTGCATACTCGCGCGGTCGAAGGAGGGTGTTGCGCGATGGCCAGTGCGATGACCGATGGCGACCGGGGCGGCGACACGGCGCGCACGCGCGAGTCGGCGCTGGCGCTCCTCCGTGCGGCGGCCGGCCCGCGCACCTCGCTCGGGCCGAAGCTCGCCAAGCTCGGGCGCACGCTCGGCGCCTGGGTCAGCCCGCGCGTGCTCGACGATCGCTTCGCGCGGCTGCATGCGCTCGGCCTGGTCGAGGTCGTCCCCAATCGCGTGCAGGTCATCGCCGGCTCGATCGACATGGTGCGCTTCTGGATCACGCCGGCGGCGGCCGACTACTACGCCTCGAAGGGCATCTCCTTCTGGTTCCATCAGCTGCTCCGCATCGCCGACGACCCGGCGGCGATGATCGATCCGGTCGGCTTCTTCGTGGATCGCGACGCCATCATCGGCCACCTCTTGCAGGTGGTCCACGCCAACCCGATCTACGACGTGCAGCTCCTGTCGAGCCACGCCGACGGCCTCGACGAGCTCGAGCGCCAGACGCGCGCCATCATCGCCGGCGAGCACCCGCGCCAGGCCAGCATCGGCGCCATCGTCGAGGAGCCCGACTACCACCGGCGATTGCTGGCCTTCGTGCAGGCCTTTCGCGCGGACCCGACGACGCCGCCGCTGGTGCGCTCGAACGTCGCCGACGATCCCGGGCGCTTCGGCGCGCTCGAGCGCACGTTCGGCACGCTGCCCGCGGCCATGCGCTATTTCGCGCGGCTGCCGGCCGACTTCCTGGGTGCGGCGCGGCACCTGGCGTCGACCAAGGGTTTCCCCCTCGCGCTTGCCGAGCCGCCCGGCGACGCTACTTGACTTTGGCGGTCCGCCACGCCAAGTCGCCGGCGGTTCGCACTGGAGACTGACATGATCGCGTCCCGCATCACCGCTCGAATGCTCGCTCCCCTGGCCGCTCTGGCCCTGACGCTCGGCACCTCGGCGTGCGGCGACAGCGGCGGCAAGGTCCAGGTCGATGCCACCTCGACGACCGACGGCAGCGACACCTCGGTGGCGACCGACACGTCGGTGACCACGGCAACCGACACCGCGACGCCGACCGACACGACGACCGTCACCGACACGACGGTCGAGGACACGGCCGCCGACACGACGGTCGACGACACGACCGCCACCGACACGACGGTCTCCGACACGGCGGTCGGCGACGACACCGAAGTGGCCGACGACACCACGGTGGTCGACGACACGACGGTGGTCGACGACACGACGGTGGTCGACGACACGAACGTGGTCGACGACACGACCGTGGTCGACGACACGACCGTGGTCGACGACACCACCGTGGTCGACGACACGACCGACACGAGCGGGGACACGACGACCCCGACGGCGGACGAGCAGATCCAGGCGGCGCTCGACGACCTCGACGCCGGCACGCTGACCGGGACGTGGCCCATCGAGGGCGCGGTCGTGACGTACGTGAAGCCGCTGGTGCCGGTGACCCAGGGCTCGCCGGAGGCGGCCGGCCTCTTCATCCAGGGCTCACCGACGGGCCCGGCCATCTTCGTCGAGGTCGCCGACACCTCGGGCTTCGACGTGGGCGACGTCATCGACGTGACCCTCACGACGCTCGAGAACTTCAGCGGCGTGCCCGACGCGACGGCCTACACCGGGCTCAGCTCGACCGGCCTGACGGTCGACATCGCGGAACTGGACGCAGGACCTCGACGACGTCGACGTCGTCGCCGACTACGACACCTACGCGCTCGAGCGCTGAGTTCACCGCCTTCATCGCCGGCCCGTTCGGCAACGGCGGCGCGGGCCACCAGTCGGCGAGATCACGACGGTCGGCAACCCGACCGCGAGCGACAACCTGAAGCTGCGGCTGCCGGCCCAGCTCGTCACCGACCTCGCCATCGCCCCCGGCTGCACCGTCCTCGTCGACGGCGTGCTCACGCGCTTCGTCAACGGCAGCGGCACGTTCACGACCATCGAGCCGGTGAGCTACTACGCCGACGACATCGTCGTGACCTGCCCGGCTCCGCACGTCACGGGCGCCTCGGCGACCAGCGCGACCGAGGTCATCGTGACCTTCGACAAGGCCATCGACGGCGACTCGCTCACCAACGCGCTGACGCAGTTCGTCTTCACCAACGGCCTCACCGCCACGGCCGCGGTGCTCAGCGGAACCACCGCCGTCAAGGTCACGACCTCGAACCAGACGGCCGCCGCCGACTACACCGTGACCGTGAGCGGCGTCACCGACGGCCTCGGCCAGCCCGTCGACCCGGCCCACGCGACCGCCACCTTCAAGGGCTTTTCGACGGCCACGTCGATCGGCCTCCTGATCGTCGAGGTCCTCTACAACCCCGCGGGCACCGACACCAACTTCGAGTGGGTCAAGCTCTACAATGGCTCCGGCGCCGATATCGACTTGTCGAGCTGGTCGCTCGGCTGGGGCGGCGATGACTACACGTACGGCACGCTACAGCTGACCGGAACCGTCAACGCTGGGGCGTGCTTCATCGTGGGTGGTCCGAGCTCGGACGCCAGCAACGGCTCACCGGTCTACGGACAGGCCGCGCCGACGGGCAAGCTGAACATGCAGAACACCAGCGCCGCCGCCGGCGACGGCGTCGCGTTGTTCAACGTGCTCGTGGGAGCTATTGCGGCGGACACCGTGCCGAAGGACGCAGTCGTGTACGGGGTCAACAACTCAAACAATATGCTGTCGCCAGCCGGCACCCCGTTCCCGAGCGCCATCGTTCCCGATGCTGGCAGCGGGAAGACGATCGTGCGCACGAGCAGCAGCGCCTGGGCCGTGAGCACGGGTGCGCCGAACAGCCAAGGATGCATCGTCATCACACAGTAAGGGCCTGCACCGAAACTATCGATCCGAAACGAGCCTTGTGTTGACGGCGTGCTGCCGTCCGTGATCCACGCTGTTCATGATCGACGAGGACGCGTTGCGAGTGAAGTATCAGTTGATGGCGCCGACGCTCGACGAGCGTAGCCGTCGGTTGCTGTTGGGGGCGGAAGCGCATGCTGGGGGCCGAGGTGCGGTAGCCGCTGTGGCGCGAGCGACTGGAGCATCTCGCTCGACAGTGCGTCGTGGACGGGAGGAGGTCATCGCCCTCGAAGGCGCGCCGGAAATGTCGGGCGGCGGCATCCGGCGTCCGGGGGGAGGCCGTCCCACAGTCGTGGTGAAGCAGCCAGGACTCGCCAGGGCGTTGGACGCTCTCATCGAACCGACGACACGGGGCGACCCGGAGTGCCCTCTGCGATGGACCACAAAGAGCACTCGCCGATTGAGCGCCGAGCTCGGCGCGCAGGGTTTCTCCATCAGTCCTCAAGTCGTCGGGAGGTTGCTGCACGAAGCTGGCTACAGCCTTCAGGCGCTGGACAAGACGCGAGAGGGCAGCAGCCATCCTGACCGCGACGCGCAATTCCAGCGCATTCATGACGACGTCCAGAGAACTCTTGCCGCCGGCCAGCCAGTGATCTCGGTAGACACCAAGAAGAAGGAACTCGTGGGCGACTTCAAGAACGGCGGGCAGGAGTGGCAGCTGAAAGGCCGCCCCGAACCGGTGCGCGTTCACGACTTCGTCGACGCTGAACTTGGAAAGGCAATCCCATACGGCGTCTACGACGTGGGACGAAACGAGGGCTGGGTCAATGTCGGCATCGACCACGATACTGCCGAGTTCGCTGTCGAATCGATCCGCCGCTGGTACCTGCAGATGGGGAAGTCCTCCTACCCCGAGGCCACGGAGCTCCTTGTCACGGCAGACTGCGGGGGAAGCAACAGTGCGAGAACCCGAGCCTGGAAGGTCGAACTGCAGATGCTCGCAATCGAGACCGGCCTCACAATTCGCGTCCGCCACCTTCCTCCGGGCACGAGCAAGTGGAACAAGATCGAGCATCGACTCTTCAGCCACATCGCGATGAACTGGCGTGGCCGTCCCCTCGTATCGACTGAGGCCATCGTCTCTCTCATCGGTAGCACAACGAGTCGAACTGGACTTCGGGTCACGGCCGCACTCGACTCCGGAAGGTACCCGACGGGAGTCAAAGTCCCTGACGACATCATGAGCCAAGTGAATATCGTGAGACATGCGACACACGGAGATTGGAACTACGACATCCTACCCAAATTGAAAGGTGGCAAGACGGTTGAGTAGTTTCCGATCAGGCCCTAAGCGTACCTTCAGTCAGAGTTGCTCATTCGAATCGGACCATGGCTGGAACCAATTCGTCGGGTTCGTCACCGAAATCCTCCGTGGAGTCTGTTCCGAGCTGGCCGTGAGTGTTGGCGCCCCAACACACGATTTCGGCGTTCCGCAGCACTGCGCAATTGAACTCCTTTCCGGCAACGACCTGGACTGCGGGAGAGCTGAGCTGGACCTTCGGAACATCGCTCACCGGAAATTGGGCAGATTGGCCCCACTGTTGGCGCGAACCAATTCCAAGTTCGCCGTGAGAATTCATGCCCCAGCATCTCACCTCGCCGTTCGCTCCCAGGAGGCACACGTGGCTCTTGTTGCATACGACCTGGGCCGCGACGAGTCCGGTGGTGATGAGATTCGGCCGCGTCCTGGCCGATGCGCCGCCGGTTCCGAGATACTCCGCTGAGTCGCCCCACGCGTAGAGACTCCCGTGCTCGGTCACCAGATACGCGTTACCGAATTTGTTATATGGAGTCTCGGACCCGACGCAAATGTCGATCGCTCGATCGGTCGTGTCATCCCATGTGGGCGGGACAGCGGACGGCGCCTCATCATCGCCAATGAAGACGCTGATGTTGTCGCCGAGTCCCAACACTTCCTTGTGGCCCCAGCAGCGCAGACTCCCTGCTTGACTCAACACGCACGTCGCCTCCAGGCTGATCGCGACCTTTGTAGCCGAGAATCCCTCGGCCGGTGGCGAGAGCTGAATGTCCAGCACATCGCCCATATTCGGCCCGCCATAGACTCCAATGTACGGCTCGCCGACGTATCCAACGCCGAAGGTGTCCTGCGAATAATAGGCCCCCCAGCATCGCACGGTCGCGGTCTCGGTCACGAAGCAGGCATGGACGCCGTCAGCTGCCAGCTGGCGGGCCCGCGCAGACTCGCCAAGATCAAGGGTCGATAGCTTCGCCGGAACCGTCTCCGGCGTGCCGCCGAGGGTCAATGTGGCGCCAGAGCCACAGCTCTGATATCCGAGACAATTGTCCGATGAGCCCCAGCATCGCGTCCCGTCGGCGGACCCGCCACACGTCATTCCATCTCCGGCCGCTATCCAGGCCATCGGCGGCGACGCCACGATACCGGCACCTCGAACACTGAACACTTCGCTGATCCCGACATCGTGATAGTTGCCATATCCGAGCGCAGCCGTACTGCCCTTGCCCCAGCATCGCATACCTCCGTCGGCGAACAGCGCACAGGCGTGCTCGGCACCTGCCGCCAGCACGGGAAGTCGAATGCAGACGCCCCCGTGACATGTGCCCGGCCTCCCGGTTTCGCCGTTCCACCCTGCCGCCGACTCGCAGAGCTCTCCGCCCGTAAGCGCGGTCGTCGTGCACTCGCCCGACAGGGGATTGCAGATGCCGGCGTCATGGCAGTCGTCGACGGCCATGCACTCCACCGCCGAATCGGAGACGCACGTGCCGGCGGCGCCGCCCGCGCCGCAGTGATCGCCGAGCGTGCAGGCGTCGTCGTCGTCACAGGCGACGCTCACGGCGCGCGCCTGCAGCTTGCACGACCCACTCGCCGGCTGGCATACGCGCTCCATGCAGGGCTCGGTGGGCGCCACACAGACGACCGGGCTCGACTCCGCGCAGTGACCGTCCACGCAGTGCTCGACACCGTCACACAGGTTGTGATCGTCGCAGTCGCCGTCATCCTGACACTCGCAGCCGGTGACGTCGGCTGTGCAGCCTCCGGCGGCCTCGCTGCAGCTGTCGCTGCTGCAGGCGAGCTCATCGTCGCAGAGCCGCGCCGAGCCCTCGCAGACGCCGTCAACGCAGTGATCGCCGCTGGTGCAGGCCTGGCCGTCATCGCAGCTCGGGGCACCGGCGCGCGGCGCGTCCTTGCACTCGCCGGTCGCGGCCACGCATGTCGGCACGACGCAGACGTTGCCGGTGGGCGACGTCGTCGGGCAGGTGACCGCCTCGCCCTGGACGCAGGCGAAGTCCTCGCAGCGCTCGGCGCCGTTGCAGAGCGTGGCGTCCGGCAGTCGCCATCGACTGAGCACTCGCACGCCGAGCTGTCGAGCGCGCAGCCGCCGGTCGGCTCGACGCACGCCTCGACCGTGCACGCGATGCCGTCGTCACAGACCTTGGGCGTCCCGACACAGGCCCCGGCCGAGCAGTGATCGCCGGTGGTGCAACCAAAACCGTCGTTGCAATCGCCGCTGTCGAGCTTGTCGACCTGGCAATCACCGTTGCGGCAGACGCCGCGACCGCACGCCGAGTCGAGCGCCGAGCAGTCCTCGCTGCAGTTTGCCGCGTCGGGCTCGACATCGGCCGCCGCGTCCCCGTCCGCCCCATCGCGCCCCGAGTCCACCGAGAAGGCATCGGTCGCGGCAACGACTCCGTCGCTGTCGCGGGCAGCGTCCGCATCCCGCGTCCCGACCTCCAGAGGCCCTGGAAAGCAGGCCGGCAACAACGCCAGAGCCAAGCCACGGGCCATCGCCCGGTAGCCGATACGCATGTCTCCCCTCCGAACCCGGAGGATAGGCCATCGGCCGCCCGGTGTCATCGCCGGGCACCGGACGGCCCAGTCAGGCCGCCGCGCGGCGGTTTCTATCTTCGAATCCGGCCGACACCATCGATTTTTTTCATGGTGTCGCACGCGAACGTTTGCGATAGCGCGTCGCGTTCTGCCGGGATGACCCAAGCACCTCCCATCGTTGCGCCGATTCCCGCCGACTCCCCCCCGGCCGCGCGAGCGCTTCCTCGCCTCGTGAAGGTGGGCCTCGCGCTCGCGGCGCTCGGCGCGGCGCTGTGGCTCGCGCGCTGGCTGGTGCAGGGCGAGTCGACCATCTACACCGACGTCGCCCGGCGCTTCTACGTCGCCGACGCGACGCTCGGCTGGGTGCAGACCCCGGCCAGCTGGGTGTGGCTCGGGCTCGAGGGGCTCGGTGCCATCGTCGGCGTGCTCGTCGGCACCGGCGCCATGGCGTTCGCCGCGCGCCGCTTCGCCGCCGGCAAGCTCGGCCGCGTCGCCCGCGTGCTGGCCATGGCCGGCGCCGCGCTGGGTTGCCTGGCGCCGGTGCTGCCCGCCTGGGCCTGGTTCTCGGGCCTGCCGCCGGCCGATGCCGAGATCGTCCTACCCGACCGCCCGGCGCCCATCCCGCGCTCGGCGACGCCCATCCAGGCGCGACGGCTGGTGGTCGCGCCGAACGCGGCGGCGAGCCTGCTCGTGGTGCGCATCGCCGCCGGCGAGGAGACCTTCGACGCGCGCTTCGGGCCGGTCACCGGCTCGGTCGACCTCGACACGCGCGCCGCGTCGATCGCCGTGCCGGCCGCGTCGATCGAGACCGGCGTCGGCCTCCGCGACAGCCACGCCAAGGGCTACCTCGAGGCCGACAAGTTCGCGACCATCGCGCTCGCGGTCCACGACATCGCGCTCGGCAAGGACGGCGAGCTGACGGCCAAGGGCGACCTCGCGCTCATGGGTCGCAGCATCCCCGTCGCGCTGAAGGGTACCGCCTCGGTGCTCGCCGAGGCGCAGCGGAAGGAGCTCGGCATCGGCGCCGCCGAGGCCGTGCTGACCAACGCGAGCTTCGACGTGTCGATCGCGACGACCGCGCTCGACCCGAAGAACTTCGACGCCGATCGGCTGGTCGTCACCGTGCGCCTCGTGCTCGTGCCCGCGTCGCCCTGAACATCGTCCCGGCGGCCGCCCATGCGGCTCCGGGCAAGCTAGAGAAAACGCCTCGGCCGGGCGTCACCAGAACGGCCGTTTCTTTGGAGGATTCATGAAGCTCATCGCATCGCTGGTTGCCGCCCTCTCGCTCACGGTCGTGAGCTCCGCCTGCGGCAAGAAGACGCCCCCGCCGACCCCGGCGACCGAGACCAAGGCGCCCGAGACGAAGGCCCCCGAGACCAAGGCCCCCGAGGCCGACGCCGCCGCCCCCGCGCCCGAGGCCGACGCCGCCCCCGCCGCGGCCGACGACGCAGCCCCCGCTGCGGCCGACGACGCCGTCGCCCCGGTCGCGGCCGAGGACGCCGGCGAGGCCACCGAGACCAAGCCCTACCTGAAGGTCACCGTCGCCCACGACCACGACAAGCCGCCGGTCACCTCGGAGTTCACCAACTTCAAGGTCACCGAGGCCCACATCGACCTCACCAAGCCGGAGACCGCCAAGGCCGTCATCGAGGTCGACCTGACCTCGTTCTCGTCGGGCATCCCGGACCGCGACGCGCACGTCAAGAGCCCGGATTTCCTCGACGTCACGAAGTTCACCACGGCGACCATCACCGTCGCCGGCGTGAAGCCGCAGGCGGCGACCCCCGACGCCTACGACGCGACCGCGACCCTCGACCTGCACGGCATCAAGAAGGACGTGCCGGTGACCTTCAAGGTCGTCGAGAAGAAGGCCGACGGCTCCATCGTGATCGAGGGTGAGGCCAAGGCCGTCGCCCGCGCCGACTTCGGCATGACCAAGGCCCCGGCCGAGGTCAACGTCGGCCCGACCTTCGACGTCGCGCTGCGCCTCGACCTGGCCGAGCTCGCCGCCGCCGTTCCCCCGGCCGCCGGCAGCGCCGCCGACCTGATGGGCAAGATGCTCGCCATGCAGAGCGCCCTCATCGACATCGTCGAGGCCAACAAGACCAACCCCGACGCGGCCGCCGAGGCCATCGAGAAGTACGCGGCCGAGCACAAGGACGAGATCAAGGCGCTGAAGGACGCCCAGGCCAAGCTCAGCCCGGCCGACATGGAAGCCGCCATGAACGGCATGCAGGACAAGTTCAAGGCCCTCGGCGAGCGCGGCATGAAGCTCTCGACCGAGAACCCCGAGCTCAACAAGAGCGAGCGCCTGAAGAAGGCGATGGAGTCGTTCGGCAAGGACTGAACGCACCGCTGAGGGCGCGCGCGGCTATCCACAACCTCGGTTGTGGATAGCCGGCGCCCTCGCCTCCCCCCCGCTCCGCAACACACCAGCGAGAACCGGTCATGCGCACGCCCGTCACGCCCGTCATGCCCAGGACGATCGTCCTCGCCCTCGCCCTCCTGGCCGCGCCGGCCTGCGGCGACAGCGGCTCCAAGGCCGCCTCCGACACGGCCGTCGCCAGCGACAGCGTCGCCGACACGAGCGTCGGGGCAGACAGCGCCGCCTCCGATACATCGGTAGCCGACACGCTGGTCGCCGACACGCTCGTCGCCGATGCGACCCCCGACGCCACCGACGGCGCCGACACGGTAGCGCCCGACACCGTGGGCAGCTGCGATCGCAGCGGCTTCGTGGCCGTCGCCCAGGATGCCGGCCACGCGTTCGGGGCCTTCAACTACCTGGCCCAGACCTCGCTCGGCGAACCGGTCGACGTGCTGAGCTTCCAGCTCGCCGACGACGGCGGCGCGGCGGCGGCCGGGCGTTACGAGCTGACCGGCGAGAACTTCGCGACCTGCGCCAACTGCGTCATCGCCTACATCGGCTGCGACGCCGACCTCGCCGGCTGCGCCAAGACCTTCCTGGCGCAGTCGGGCACGCTCGACATCAGCGCCTTCGGCGCGAGCGGCGGCCACTTCACCGGCACGCTGGACCAGGTGGTGCTGGCCGAGGTCACGCTCGACGACGACTTCAACTCGACGCTGGTCGAGGGCGGCGAGACGTGGTGCCTCGACGGCTACGCGTTCGACGCCGTCGTGCAGTGATCGGCGTCGGGCGCGTCAGCTCGGCCAGGTGATGTGGCGCAGCTTGTCCGGGTTCCGGACGAGGTAGATGGCGACGATGCGCTCGCCGACGATGTCGAGCGTGACCGTCTCGAGGTCGCCGCTGTCGTCGCGCACGATGAGGCCCGGGGCTCCGTTGATCGTGACGGCGTGGATGCTGTCGAGGGTCGGGGCCGCGCGCTTGCGCATGACGCCGGCGATGAAGCGCAGGATGCGGTCGCGGCCGAAGATGGGGTTGAGCGCCGCGCGGCGCTTGCCGCCGCCGTCCGAGTAGAGGACGGCGTCCTCCGCGAGGAAGGCGCCGAGAGCGGCGATGTCGCCATCGACCGAGGCGGCGCGGAAGGCGTCGGCCAGCCGCTGGCCGCGCGACGCCTCTTCGGGTGGCGGCGCGACGCGGCTCTCGCGGACGTGGGCGCGGGCGCGGGCGGCGAGCTGGCGGCAGGCGTCCTCGCTGCGCCCGAGCGTCGCGGCGACGGCGGCGAAGTCCTGATCGAAGACGTCGTGCAAGAGGAAGGCGGCGCGCTCGAGCGGGGACAGGCGCTCGAGCGTCATGAGCAGCGCCACCGAGAGGTCTTGCGCGAGCTCGGCCGCGGCCTCGGGGGTGGCGGTCTGGTCGAGCACCAGCGGCTCGGGCAGCCACGGCCCGACGTACACCTCGCGGCGCGCGCGGGCCGAGGCCAGGCGGTCGAGCGCCAGGCGGCTCGCGCTCGTGGTGAGGAACGCGCGCGCGTCGCGCACCTCGGCGCGGTCGGCGTCGAGCCAGCGCAGGTAGCAGTCCTGCACCACGTCCTCGGCCTCGGCAACCGAGCCGAGCATGCGGTAGGCGACGCCGAGCACGTGGGCGCGGTGGGGCTCGAAGCTGCGCGCCGCGTCGGCGGCCGTCTCGTCGGGCGCGTCGCTCACAGCGTCACCGGCTGGAGCGCGCGCGGGGCCAGCTGGCGTCCGGCGACGTCGATGCGCGTGCACGCGTGGCCGTGGCCGAGCGCGTACTTGAGCGTCGGGTAGACGCGCGCCGAGGCCAGCGCGAGCGCGATGGAGGCCAGGCCGCGCCGACCCCAGCGGGCGACGACCTCGGCGCGCAGGGCGTCCGCCGTGGGGTCGTGCGCGAGCGACGCGCTGGCGAAGCGGGCGGCGAGGCGCACGTCGTCGGGCATGGCGGCGAGGTCGCCGCTCACGACGGCGGCCACCGTCTTGGGGTCGACGCCGGCCTCGGCGGCCATCTTGACGACCAGCTGGGTGCAAGGCCCGCAGTCCTCGTGGAGCGTGCCGACGAGCTTGGCGGCGAACCAGGGCGCCGGCGGGACGTCGCGCCGGTAGCGCGACATCGGCATGACGCGGGCGAGCGTCATGAGCGCCTTGGGGTCGGCGTCGAGCAGGTCATGAGCGTAGGTCATGTCGTAGTCATAGTGTCGCGCGAACGAGTCGATCCGCCAGCGCATGAGTCGCTTGAGCATGGGCACCTCCGCAAGTCGGACGACGTAGCCCGTGCGCCTGTGACATCGAGCGTGACATCAGTCGGGTCGCGGCCCGGGGCGACGCTTGCCGGCCGCCCTCCGGTCGGCCCGCTCCCGGTGAGGGCGAGCGAACCAATCCCGAATGATTTCCGGCTCACCACCTGGGGTCAGGACTACTTCTTTTCTCATTTTCCGGGGCGCGGGAAAATGAGAAAAGAAGTAGTCCTGACCCCACCTCCGGAGACCCGGCGGGAAAATGAGAAAAGAAGTAGTCCTGACCCCACCTCCGGACACCTGTGGGGTGAGGCGACGGAGACCGGTCAGGTCGGGGGCCGCGTCGACGGAACGCCGCGGCCCCAGACGACGCCGGCGTAGGTGAACGCGGCGACCAGGCTCACACCGAAGGCCAGCGGGGCCGCCGGCGGAACCAGCACCGCGACCACGAAGCCCACCACACCGAAGACCGGCGCCGGCCAGAACGCGCGCGACAGCGTCAGCGCGGCGAGACCGGAGAGCGCGGCGTGCAGCAGACACTCGAGCGCCGTCGTGGTGGTGAGCGACAGGTCGAGCACCACCAGCGCCACGACGCGATGCACCAGCACCGCCCCCAGCATGAGCCCGAGGAAGCCGATGATGCGCCGGCTCATGGCGTTCTTCAGCAGGTGGCGACGGCCGATGGCCACCGCGATCCAGAAGACCGCGTTGGTCGTCAGCGCGAAGGCGATCGGCGCGAGCGTCTCGTGCTCCGGGTCGGCCAGCAGGCGCGGCACGATGACCAGCGCCACCGCCAGCGCGCCGAGGCCGTACAGCGTCGCCAGGCGCAGCAGCTTCCGCCGCGCGCTGGCGGCCTCGTTGAGGTCGAGCTCGTGCTCGAGGCGCGTGAGACGCGCCTGCTTCTCCTCGCGCTCGCGGCTCCGCCGCTCGAGCTCCTGCACGCGCGCCCGCAGCAGCTCCGAGATGCCCGGCCAGTCGGACATGAACGCGCGCGCCGTCGCCAGCTCGCCCGCCTCGACCAGGTGCCCCACCCAGCGCTCGAGGAAGCGGGCGTGCGCAGCGCGCACCTGCCCGTTGTCGGGCGCCAGCTGCAGCGCGTCCTCGAAGCTCGTCTGACACTCGATGGCCAGCCGGAAGGCGCGGTCGCGCTCGGCGTCCGGCATCGGCCGCAGCGCGAGGATCGCCTCGAGCCGCGTCAGCCGCTCGTTGGCGCGGAACGCCACGCGCTCGGCGTCGCGCACACGGAACCAGGCGCGCACCGCGTCGAGGAACGCCTGCGCCGTCGGATAGCGCTCGGCCTTGGAGTACGCCGTCGCGCGCGCGCAGATGGCCGCGAGGCCGGGCGGCGTCGAGGCCGGCAGCTCACACGTCGTCGCGAACTTCAGGCGGTCGACCATCTCGCGCGCCGTCGCCCCCGGGTTGCGGTGCCGCCCCGACACCACGAAGCACAACGTGGCGCCGAGCTGATAGACGTCGGTCCGCTCGTCGACCAGCGACTGCTCGCCGAGCGCCATCTCGGGCGCCATGAAGGCGGGCGTCCCGACCAACGCCGTGACCTGGCCCGGCGCCCGGCGCTGCGACAGCTCGAGCGCCAGCCCCCAGTCGGTGAGGTAGACCTCGTCCGGACCGGCTACCAATACATTGGCAGGCTTGATATCGCGATGGATGATGCCGGTGCGATGCGCCGCCACGATCGCCTGGCTCACCGCCAACAGGATCTCCAGGTTCTGCTCGAGCCGCGTCGGGTCGCTCGGCCGCTCGGGGAAGCGCTGCCACACCGGGTGGCTCGGGTCCTCGAGCAGCTCCGCCCACTCGACCCCGCGGATGCGCTTCATCACCATGACCGGCGCACCGTCCTGCGTGCGATGCAGGCCGTGGATGGGCACCACGTTCGGGTGCTCGACGCGCCCCGCCAGCCGCGCCTCGGCGATGAGCGCCGGCCCGAGGAAGCTCTCGCTGCGCCGCGGCACCTTCACCGCCACCTCGCGGTCCAGCGACCGCTCGCGCGCCAACAACACCCGACCGCTGCCCCCCTCGCCGAGCACGCCGTCGATGGCCAGCTCCGACGACGACGCCGACGCATCGGCCGCGGGCGGCGCGCCCTGGGCCGACGC
The DNA here is from genome assembly GCA_046351155.1 of Myxococcota bacterium. Classification (GTDB taxonomy): domain Bacteria; phylum Myxococcota_A; class UBA9042; order PHBI01; family PHBI01; genus JAXLYZ01. Next base: position 14,410 of record JAXLYZ010000030.1, on the reverse strand, counting down.
ACCAGGCAACGGAGGCGGCACCGGCACCGGCGGCGTGCCGCCGATCGAGTGCGCCGAGCGCACCATCACCAGGCCCGCGTCCTCGCGCGTGGCCCATGCCGCGGGGTCGTGGAACACGATCGGCGGCAGGTCTCGGATGCGCGCCATCGGCGCCTGATCGACCGCGAACGGCGTCACGTCGGGCGGCAGATCGGCCTGCCAGAACGCACGGATCGTGGCTCCCGGGTCGACGTGCTCGGACGCCAACAACGGGTCGGGTGGTCGCTCCCCCATGCCGCGCCCATCATGGACACGTCGAGTTCCGAGCGCAACCTGTGCGCCGCGACCGCGCCGCGAGCCTCGCATGGCAACCTGAGGGCGCCCCTGCTACATTGCCGGCCGTCGCACGCAGCCGATGGGGGAATGCCATGCGATCCATTTCACGCAAGCGCCATCCGGCGCCTTTGTCGAAGACCCGCCTCGCGCTCCTGACCGCGCTGGGGCTCAGCCTCGCGGCCTGCGGCGGGGACGCCGCCGTGACCAACCTGTTCCTGCGGGTGTCCTCCGCCGCGCCCGCGGCCGGCGGCCGTCTCGACGCGCTGCGCGTGCTGTTCGTCAAGGATGGCGCCCGCTTCCCGGCCGTCGCCACCGACCCCGAGTTCAATCCCACCCTGGGCGACCTCGACCCCGTCGCCGAGCCGGTGATCCTCTCCGTCCGATACGACGGCGCCACCTTCGGCGACGGCCGCGGCGTCACCCTCGAGGTCACCGGGCGCCAGGCCGGCGTCCCCGTCACGCGCTTCGAGGGCGTCGTCGACGTGGCCGCCGACGCCATCATCGCCGTGCGGCTCACCGCCCTCGGCAGCGCCTGCGACGCGGACGGCGATGGCTTCGTCGACTGCTCGGTGAGCGGCTGCTGCAGCGGCGACTCGGCGCTCTCCGACTGCGCCCCGTCCGACGCCAGCGCCAACCCGTGGGGCAGCGAGCCCGAGTGCGAGCCGTGCTCCGACACTGTCGACCAGGACTGCTCGGGCGGCGACCAGCCGTGCGTCGACCTCGACCACGATGAGGTCGCCGACTGCTCGGAGATCGGCTGCGTGCCCGACGATCCCGACGTCGCGCCCGGCTTCGTCGAGCGCTGCGACGGCAAGGACAACGACTGCAACGGCGGGACCGACGACGGCCTCACCTTCAACTACCAGGGGAAGGCGCTCGCCAAGGGCGACGCCTGCGGCCAGGGCGTGTGCGCCGGCGGCACCGTCGTGTGCGACGGCGCGGGCGGCCTCACCTGCTCGACCGACGCGCTGCGCGAGCCCGACGAGATCTGCGGCAACGGCCTCGACGACGACTGCAACGGCGCCACCGACCAGGGGTGCCCCGCCGACGACCTCGACGGCGACGGCTTCGTCGCGCCCCAGGACTGCGACGAGCACGACTCGGGACAGTACCCGGGGCGGCCCGGCGAGCCGTGCTGCCCGGCCATCGCCGAGGGCCTGCCGGCCGCGGTCGCCGCCTGCGACCTCGACTGCGACGGCGACGTCACCTTCTGCGATGCCGCCGACGAGGACGGCGACGGCGTCACCGCGGCCCAGGGCGACTGCGACGACAGCAACCCGACCATCCACCCGAGCGCGCCCGAGAAGTGCGGCGACGGCGTCGACCAGGACTGCTTCGCCGGCGACCTCGACTGCGCCGGCGTGACCGACGCCGACCACGACGGCTGGGCCGCCGCCGACGACTGCAACGATCAGGACGCCGACATCCGCCCCGACGCGGTCGAGACCTGCAACGGCAAGGACGATGACTGCGACGGCTTCGTCGACGACGGCAACCCCGACGCCGGCGGCTCGTGCGGCACCGACGAGGGCGAGTGCACGGCCGGCGTGTCGGTGTGCAGGAACGGCGGCGACGTCCACGGCCAGGTGGTCTGCGTCGGCGCCATCGGCGGCCCCGAGACCGAGGCCGCCTGCGACGGCAAGGACGACGACTGCGACGGCGAGACCGACGAGGACTTCGTGTGGCAGGGCTCGCGCCCGGCGACGACTGCGACGGCACCGGCGCCTGCGGCGTCGGCCACGTCGAGTGCGCCCCCGGCCGCGACGACCTGGCCACCTGCAGCACCGACCCCGACGGCTCCGATCCGCGCGACGTGCCCGAGGTGTGCAACACGCTCGACGACGACTGCGACGGCGACACCAACGAGGGCCTGACCGCCGTCGCCGACTCGACCTGCGAGCGGCGCGGCGTGTGCGGCGCCCACCCGGACGCCATCGTCGCGAGCTGCAGCGCGGCCGGCACCTGGAGCTGCGACTACAGCGCCGTGGCGGGCTACGAGGCCGGCAGCGAGCTCTCCTGCGACGGCCTCGACAACGACTGCGACGGCGGCACCGACGACGAGTTCCTGGTCGGCTCGGGCTGCGACGGCTCCGACCCCGACGCGTGCGCCAACGGCCACGTGAAGTGCGACCCGGCCGACGCCACGAAGACCGTCTGCGACGAGTCGCAGGGCACCTCCGACGAGGTCTGCGACGGCCTCGACAACGACTGCGACGGCCAGACCGACGAGGATTTCAAGCGCGGCGTGGCCAACACCGTGGTGCTCACCGGCGCGGCGCTGGCCGCCGACAACGGCAAGACGCTGGGCGAGTCGTGCGGCACCGGCGCCTGCGGCGCGGGCGTCGTGGCCTGCAACGCGGCGGACCGGACGAAGCTCGTGTGCGACACGCCGGTCGACGCGACCATCGAGACCTGCAACGACGACGACGACGACTGCGACGGCGCGACCGACGAGCCGTTCACGGCTGGCGGCACGGTGAAGTACGACGGCGGCCCCTACGCCGCCGACGCGAACAAGCCCAAGGGCGGCACCTGCGGCACCGGCAGCTGCGCCGGCGGCACCGTCGTGTGCGGCGGCGCCGACACGCTCACCTGCAGCACCATCAGCATCGCCCACACCGAGACCTGCGACGGCCACGACGACGACTGCGACGGCCAGACCGACGAGGGCTTCCCCAACCTCGACGGCGACACGCTCGCCGACTGCGTCGACCCCGACCTCGACGGCGACGGCCACGACAACGCCGACGACAACTGCCCGAACGTCCCCAACCCGAGCCAGAGCGACCTCGATCAGGACGACCTCGGCGACGCCTGCGACCCGTGCACCGACGGCGACCTCGACGGCTGGGGCCGCGTCGGCACCGACCAGAGCGGCTGCTCCCAGAGCGGCGACGACTGCGACGACACCAACGCGCTCGACCCCGACCACGACAACCGCTGCGGCCAGAAGGACAACTGCCCCGACGTCGCCAACCCGACCCAGGCCGACGCCGACGGCGACGACATCGGCGACGCCTGCGACACCTGCACCGACGGCGACCTCGACGGCTACGGTCGCGCCGGCTTCACCCGCACCGGCTGCGCCCAGGCGGCGGTCGACTGCGACGACACCAACGCCCCCGACGGCGATCACGACAACCGCTGCGGCGTGAGCGACAACTGCCCCGCGGTCGCCAACGCCGACCAGGCGAACCAGGACGGCGACGCCTTCGGCGACGCCTGCGACACCTGCACCGACGCCGACGGCGACGGCTTCGGCCGCTCGGGCCTGCCGCTCACCGGCTGCGCCGGCTCGACCAGCGAGGTCGACTGCAACGACACGGCGCAGAACGCGCAGGACGGCGACCACGACAACGTGTGCTTCACCGGCGGCCGCGCCGTGTGCACCGGCGGCAATCGCGCCAACTGCGACGACAACTGCCCGAACGCGCTCAACGTCGACCAGGCCGACCTCGACGGCGACCTGCTCGGCGACGTGTGCGACCCGTGCATCCTCGACGCCGACGGCGACGGCGTGTGCGACTTCGGCGGCACCGGCGTGTGCACCGGCGGCGCCACCACCAATTGCCGCGATAATTGCCCGGGATTTGTCAATCCGCCGCAGACCGATCTCGACAGCGACGGCGTCGGCGACGCCTGCGAGGAGCCGTTCGAGGTGTGCGGCGACTGCACCGACAACGACTCGAGCGCCGCCACCACCGACCTCGGCGCCGGCTGCGTCGAGCGTCGCCACGTGACCATCCAGGCGGGCCCGACCGGCATCGGCGCGGGCTACGCCGTGTCGATGACGTTCGACCATGCCTTCCTGGTGGCGGCCGGCCGCTCGCTGGCGAGCGGCGCCGACGTGCGCGTCTACTGGCGCGATCCCGACACCCACCTGTGGACCCAGCTCGACCGCGTGCTCGATCCGCAGACGGCCTGGAACACCACCACCACGACGATCTGGTTCGACGCGCAGGCGCCCATCGAGGGCGGCACCTCCGACTCGGACTATCGCCTCGTCACCGGCCCGAGCGCGCCCGCGACCGCGGCGCTGGCCGACGAGCGCAAGGTCTTCTGGGCCGCCGACCTGTTCGACCGCAGCGCCTCGACGAGCCTCGGCAGCGGCTGGACCGAGAGCGAGGACACCGGCGCCACGGTCGAGATCGCCACCACCGGCGGCGTCGGCGCCAGCGGCAGCTCGCTGCTCGTGAAGTCGGCCGACAACGACGACCGCCCGGCGGCGACGCTGGCGTTCCCGGCCATGAAGGGCGGCCTCTGGCTGTGGCGCATCGGCTGGAACATGGTGAACTCGAGCGAGGGCACCTACGCCGTCTTCATGCAGCTCGGCAGCAGCGCCGCCGGCTTCGCCGACCCGCCGCCGGCCGGCGCCATCCCCAACGGTGGCGTCGGCCCGGACCTGGTGTGGACCGGCGGCGCGACGCCCTTCGGCCAGGCCTCGGGCGCCAACCTCTTCATGGCCGAGCAGGGCACGAGCCCGGCGCTGGCGCTCGGCACGCTCAACGCGCGCGCCAACATCGACGTCGTCGTCGACCTCGACCAGGGCCTGTGGAACGCCGACCCGGCCGGCACCTCGACGCGCGACGCGCTCGACTTCACCACGCCGACCGGCCAGCTCGACCGCATGCGCATCGTCACGAAGGGGCTCACCACCTCGAACCTCACGCGCGCGCAGATCGACTACGTCACCATCCGCCCGCTGGTGGCCGACGGCATCGAGCCGTTCGTCTACCTCGGCGCCGAGGAGCCCAACGCCTGCGCGCTGAACGGCACGCCGCTCCTGCAGTATCGCCTCGACGACCCGCTCGGCACCGACCCGGTCGCCGACACCGGCAGCGGCACGGCGCTCGGCCTCGACCTCACCACCTCGAGCATCGACTACAGCTGCGCCAGCGGCACCTGCACCCTGGTGCAGCCCTACCTGGCCGACCCGGGCGGCCAGGGCTCGCTCGGCTGGGACTTCCAGCAGCGCGGCGGACGCGGCGTCGCGGTGGCGCGCTCAGGCGGCGTCGATACCAAGCTGCGTGGCCTCGACAAGACGGCCACGACCACCTTCGAGATGGTCATCTGGCTCTGGGAGGTGCCGACCAGCGGGCGCGTGACGCTGGCCGAGATCGTCCAGTCCAACGGCACGCGCCAGCTCGCGCTGACGCTGTCCGGACCGCCCTCGGCGCCGACCATCCACGGCTGGGTGAAGGGCGCCGACGTCGGCACCTGGACCTTCGACCCGGTGCTCGGCGGGCGCATGGTGCTGACGCTGGTCTACGACTCGGGCGAACCGAACGCGTCGGAGATCCGGCTCTACCGGGACGGCGTGCTTCTGACCGGCGCGACGCAGAACCCGCAGGACAGCTACGACGTGTCGGCCGACGCCGAGCTGTGGGTGGGCAACCACAACACCAGCAACCTCGAGTCACCCAACGCGTACCTCGGCTACTTCGCGGTCTACAACAGCGCGCTGACCGCGACTCAGGTGCTGAACAACGCCCGCAAGCTGCGAGCCAACGACGACCCCTGAGGTCGTGCGGCGGTCGGGCTCGCGTGCACCCGGGCCTCGTGGCAGGATGCCAGCATGACCTGCTCCGGCCGTCGCATCGCCCTGGTCGTGCTCGCGCTGTCGTGCGGTGCTCCGGGCGCATGCGGCGACGACCAGAGCGGAGGCGTCGGCGACGCGCCCGGTGGCGGTGACGCGGCGGCGACGGCCGACGGCCTCGGCGACGTGCTCGCCGACGCGTCCGGCGACGCGCGCGCCGACGCGACGCAGGCCCTCGACAGCCCGGACCCGAGCGACGCGACGAGCCTCGACGGCGCCTCCGGCGACACCGCCTCCGAGACCGCGAACGACGCGCCCGGCGCGACCGACGGCGAGGCGGTCGACAGCGCGCCCGGCGACAGCGCGGTCGACGACATCGATGGGGCGGACGGCGTCGACGGCGTGCCCGACGTCGGCGCGGCCGAGTGCGCGAGCGACGACGACTGCGACGATGGCGTCTTCTGCAACGGCCGCGAGCGCTGCTCGGCCGGCGCCTGCTTCGCGAGCCCGACGCCGCGCTGTGCCGACCAGATCGACTGCACCGTCGAGCAGTGCGACGAGGACGCCGACCGCTGCCTCTTCGTCGTCGACAGCACGCGCTGCGAGCCGGGCCAGGTGTGCAACCCCAAGGCCGGCTGCTTCACGCCGCTCGAGTGCGTGCGCGACGAGGACTGCGACGACGGCCTGAGCTGCGACGGAGCCGAGACCTGCAGCGACCACACCTGCCAGCCGGGCTCGCCGACCTTGTGCGACGACGGCATCGCCTGCACCAGCGACGAGTGCGTCGAGGGTGGCGGCTGCCAGCACGTGCCCATCCACGGCCTGTGCCTCGCGACCGAGCTGTGCGACGCCGAGCTCGGCTGCACGCCGCGCCCGCCGTGCACCCGCGACGACGACTGCGACGACGCCTCCTTCTGCAACGGCGTCGAGACCTGCGACCTCGGCACCGGCGCCTGCGTGCCGGGCGCGCTGCCGACGGTGGCCGACCAGGTGGCGTGCACCATCGACGCGTGCAGCGAGGAGCAGGCCATGGTCGTGCATCGGCCGAACAACCTGCGCTGCAGCGACGGCCTCTTCTGCGATGGCGTCGAGGTGTGCCATCCGGTCGACGGCTGCCGCCCCGGCACGCCGCCCGGCACGAGCGACGGCGTCGCCTGCACCACCGATCGCTGCGACGAGAGCGCCGACTTCATCGAGCACACGCCCGACGACAGCTACTGCGACAACGGCCTCTTCTGCGACGGCGCCGAGTTCTGCCACCCGCTCGACGACTGCCAGGAGGGCGAGCCGCCGCGCGTGAACGACGGCGTCGGCTGCACCCTCGACAGCTGCAGCGAGGTGCAGAAGGCCGTGACCCACACGCCGAGCGCGGCGCTGTGCGACGACGATCTCTACTGCAACGGCGTCGAGACGTGCGACCCCATCGCGGGCTGCAAGGCGGGCGCGCCGGTGGTCATCGACGACGGCATCGGCTGCACCGTCGACGCCTGCGACGACGCCGGTCGCCGGGTCACCCACACGCCCGACCACGCGTCGTGCGACGACGGCGATGCCTGCAACGGTGTGGAGTCGTGCCTGCCGACGCTCGACTGCCAGTCGGGCGCCCCGGCCGCGGCCGGCACGGTGTGCCCGGGCGAGCCGCGCTCCATCTGCCTCGCGGGCACCTGCGGCGTCAGCATCTGCGGCGACCACTACGTCGACGCCGGCCGCAACGAGCAGTGCGACGACGGCAACGACGTCGACGACGACGGCTGCCACAACGACTGCACCAAGCCGGCGGTGGTCGGCTACGACGGCCTCTGGGACGTGTCGCCCGACCTCGCCTACACCTGCGCCATCGGCCTCGTCGACTACGACATCCGGACGGTGACGATGACCATCGTCGGCAGCAGCATCACCGTCTACGGCGCGCCGAGCGCGCCCGGCACGCTGAGCGGCACCATCAGCGGCAACACCTTCTCGGCCACGCTGGTCCTGCCCGGCGGCTGCAAGGAGACCTACACGCTGAGCGGCACCTTCAGCGACGCGACCGCCTGGACCGGCTCGTTCACGCGCCAGTACACGCCGAGCGGCGGCTTCGGCGGCGGCTGCTTCGACTGCGTCGGCGCGGTGACCCCGGTCAGCGGCCGCCGCTGAGCAGCACCCGCTGAGCGGCCCGCGAAAATGAGAAAAGCAGGAGTCCCGACCCCCGGGTCAGGACTACTGCTTTTCTCATTTTCCGAGTCTCGCCCCCTGGGGTCAGGACTACTTCTTTTCTCATTTTCCGGGGCCACCGCATCCTTTCGGCCGGCTCGTCCGTCGTCGCTGGCAGAGCGCCCGCGCTGCGCCCCGCGCCGCGCCCGACGACCCGCCGAGGACTGGCCCCATGACGACGACCGCGACCAAGACCGAGTCCACCTTCCGCATGCAGTACGCCGTGGCCGTGCCCATCCGCGCCACGCCGGCCGCCATCTGGCAGCGGCTGACCAACGCCCGCGAGCTGCCGAGCTGGAACTCGACCATCACCAGCATCGAGGGCGACATCGCCGCCGGCCAGCGCCTGACCATCCAGGTGCCGCTCGCGCCGGGCCGTAAGTTCCGCCCGCGCGTGGTCGAGCTCGAGGCCGAGCGCCGCATGGTCTGGAGCGACGGCATGGCGCCGATGTTCAAGGGCCAGCGCACCTTCACGCTCACGCCGCGGGCCGACGGCACGACCGAGTTCGCCATGGTCGAGGTCTTCAAGGGCGTCATGCTGCCGCTCATCAAGGGCTCGCTGCCCGACTTCCGCCCCGCCTTCGATCAGTACGCGGCCGACCTGAAGCGCGCCTGTGAGCCGCGGTGACCGGCGGCCTTGTCCGCGCTCGGACCGCGACGTAGCGTCACGCCATGAGCCCCCCACCCGCCGTGCCGACGCCGCCCGATCTCGCCGCCGCCCGCGAGCACTTCCTGTCGCTCGTCGACGGCCTGCGCCCCGACCTCCACCGCTACGCGTCGCGCCTCGTGGGCTCGGCCATCGACGGCGAGGACGTGGTGCAGGACGCGCTCGCCAAGGCCTTCTACGCGCTCAGCCAGGCCGCCGAGCTGCCGCCGCTCCGGCCATGGCTCTTCCGCATCGCGCGCAACACCGCGCTCGACTTCCTGCGCCGCTACGAGCGCACCCACGCCGAGCCGCTGCCCGACGACGACACCATGGCCAGCGATGACTCCCCGCGCGACCCCGAGGTGCTGCGCGCCGCGATCGCCTCGTTCATGACGCTGCCGCTGAGCCAGCGCAGCGCGGTCATCCTGAAGGACGTCCTCGACGAGTCGCTGGCCGACATCGCGACCCACCTCGGCACCACCGTCGAGGCGGTGAAGGCGCTGCTCGTGCGCGGCCGCCGCAGCCTGAAGGAGCGCGCCACGACCGCCTCCGAGGCCGCCGCGCCGACCCGCATGCCAGCCGAGTCGAGCGAGTCCGCCGAGCACCGGGCGCTCGTCCGGAGGTACGTCGACCTCTTCAACCAGCGCGACTGGCCCGGCGTGCAGGCGCTGCTCCTCGAGGAGTGCCGCCTCGATCTGGTCTCGAAGTCGCAGCGCGAGGGCAAGTCCGTCGGCTACTACTTCGGCCGCTACGCCCAGGAGCCCGACGTCCGCCTGCAGGCCGGACGCTGCGAGGGCCGGCCATGCCTCGGCCTCTTCCGCGGCGACGCCGCCACGCCCGCCTACATCATCCTCGTCGAGAGCCAAGGCGACCGCGTGTCGCTCATCCGCGACTTCCGCTACGTGCCCTACCTGGCCGCCGAGCTCACCTTCGAGCCCGACTGAAGCGACGACCGCGCGAGCATCTTCCGAGCCTGACGCGGCCCCGCATCGCGCGGACCGGAGCTGCGCCGGCGCTGCCACCGCTGCGCAGCTTCGGCGCAACGCTGCGCGTATCCTGCGCACGCTGCCTCGAGGCGCACGCCGCGCGCCCGCGCCGCACCGCGCCCAGGCGCGCCTCGAGCCGATGGGCCTCGCGCTTGCACGAGCAGCGCGCGGAGGCCGTTCGATGGTCCACCTGGGGGCAGTCCGAGAGAAGCAGGCGCCCGCGCCCGACGCGCGTCCCACCTCCGACGCCGCGCCGGGCCGGGCGCCCCGCCGCGACGCGCTGCGCGGCAAGGGCTACGACGAGCAGGTGCAGCTGCTGGCGCCCGACGCTGGCAGCGGCCAGGCCGAGGCCGGCGGCGCTCTCTTCGGCCACCACCGCAAGGACAAGAAGCAGGCCCAGGGGGCCGGTGCGCCGGCCCCGGCGCTGACGCCCGCCGACCAGAAGAAGGCGGCGCAGGCCAAGCACGCCGACGCCCAGGCGCGCCTCGACGCCGTCATCCGGAAGGGCCTCGCCGCCACGCCCAAGCCGGGCGCCAAGCCGCTCGACGGCGACGTCGTGCTGCGCAATGCCTGCCAGTGGATCGAGTCCGGCAAGGGCCACGTCGTCGCGCTCACCCCGACCCACGACAGCGAGACGCGCGACCCGAAGCAGGGCCTGGCAATGTTCGATCCGTCGGTCGCCTGGCCGGCCGCCGGCGGCGACTATCCGCTCGACCCCGCGACCACCACCGATCCCCGGCTCTGCTACACGACGGGCGAGGACGGCTACCAGGAGGGCGACACGCTGTACGTCGTCGGCCACCCGAGCGAGGCCAAGCTGCGCCACACGCTCGTGCACGAGGTGCAGCACCAGGCCGACGACCACGAGCACGCGCCCGCCGAAGTCGGCGACGAGAGCTGGGGCGGCGGGGTGGCGATGTACGCCAGCGAGTATCGCGCCTACTTCCTCCAGGACGCGCAGACGCACCGCTTCGGCGACCTCACCAAGCCCGCGCAGAACGACGGCTTCATCTACAAGGGCGCGGTGAAGCGCCCCGGCCAGGCCAAGGCCGAGCTCCTCGACTGCCACGTCGAGACACACTTCGCCAACGAGGTGCAGGAGAACATCTTCCACCACCTGCGCACCACCGCCGGCTACGAGTGGGTGGCCGCGCGCTACACCGTCGACGACGCGTTCCGGAAGGCGGTCGACGCCGCGACCATGCCGTCGAGCGTCAACCTCGTCGACTCGCCGCGCGTGGCCGACCTGCTCCAGGCGCTCGGCGCCTGCAAGCCGGCGCTGAAGGCGAAGGCGCCCGAGCTCGCGGCGGTCCACGCCGCGGCGGCCGCGCTCGACGCGTACGATCGGAGCTTCCTGGCCGACGCCGCGCTGGCGCGCCCGTTCTGGGAGCGCGCCAAGGCGGCGCTGTCGGCCAAGGAGCTGGCCGCGCTCGAGGCCTCGGTGCGCTGAGCCGACGAGGCAACTCGCGCGCCGGACCGATCACAGCAGCATGCCGCCCGAGACCTCGATGCGCTGGCCGGTCATCCAGTGGCTCTCCGGCGCGAGCAGCATGGCCACCGCCCCGCCGATGTCGTCGGGCAGGCCGACGCGACCGAGCGCCGTCAGCGACGCCACCATCTTGTTGAGCTGCTCGTTGTCGCGCACCGCGCCGCCGCCGAAGTCCGTCTCGATGGCGCCCGGCGCGATGGTGTTCACGGTGATGCGGCGCGGCCCGAGCTCCTTGGCCAGGTAGTGCGTCAGCACCTCGATGCCGCCCTTCATGGTGGCGTAGGCGGCGTAGCCCGGGAACGTGAAGCGGGCCAGCCCCGACGACACGTTCAGGATGCGGCCGCCGTCGACGATGAGCGGCAGCAGGCGCTGCGTCAGGAAGAACGGGCCCATCAGGTGGGTGCGCATGAGCTCGTCGAACTGCGCCTCGGTGGTCTCGACGAAGCTCGCGTGGACGCCGATGCCGGCGTTGTTGACGAGGTAGTCGATGCGCTCGCGCTGCCAGCGCCGACCGAGCTCGGCCTGCAGCGTCGTCACGAAGGCCGCGAAGGTGCCGGCGGCGGCGACGTCGAGCGGCAGCGCCATGGCGCGCCGGCCCTTGGCCTCGATGGCGGCCACCACCGCGGCCGCCTCGCGCTCGGCCGAGCGATAGGTGAGGACGATGTCGACGCCGCGGTCGGCGAGGTGGAGCGCCATGCTCTTGCCGAGGCCGCGGCTGCCGCCGGTGATGACGGCGATGGGGGCGACGCTGCGGGCGGAGGCGGAATCGGAGGCGGGGACGGAAGCGGGAGCGGTCATGTCGGGGTCCTTGGGTCAGAGGTCGCGAGCCAGGTATAGAGACCTCCGGCGCAGCGCGGAAGACGCCGCGTCTTCGACACACTGTTTCGCCGGGAGCGACAATCGATGGACCTCGAAGCGCTGCGCGTGGTGGTGGCGGTGGCCGAGCTGGCGAGCTTCACCCGCGCCGCCGAGCACCTCGGGCTCAGCAAGTCGCGGGCGTCGCTCATGGTGCAGGCGCTCGAGGCCGAGCTCGGCATCCGGCTCCTGCAGCGAACAACGCGCAGCGTCCACCTCACCCAGGACGGCGAGCAGTTCGTGGCGCGCGCCAAGCGCCTGGTGGTCGACGCCGACGACCTCGGCGCCATGTTCCAGGCGCCGCGCAACCTGCGCGGGCGCGTGCGCATCGACCTGCCGGTCGGCTTCGCGCGCAACGTCATCATCCCGCGCGTGCCCGAGCTGCTCGCCGCGCACCCGCTGCTCGAGCTGCAGATCAGCGCCACCGATCGGCGCGTCGACCTCGTGCGCGAGGGCTTCGACCTGGTGCTGCGCGTCGGCGCGCTGGCCGACTCGGGGCTCGCCCAGCAGCGCCTCGGGCTCCTGCCCATGGTCAACCTCGCCAGCCCCGGCTACCTCGCCAAGTACGGCGTGCCGACGGGTCTCGCCGACCTCGACCGGCACCTCATCGTGCACTACTCGCTGACGCTCGGCGCCGAGCCGGCCGCCTTCGAGTACAAGGACGGCGCCGTCTATCGGCAGCACCCGATGCGCAGTCTCGTCACGGTGAACAATGCCGACGCCTATCAGGCCGCCTGCCGCGCCGGCCTCGGCATCATCCAGGTGCCGCACATCGGCGTGGACAAGCTGCTCGACGAGGGGACGCTCATCGAGGTGCTGCCCGACCTCGGCTGCGAGCCGATGCCCGTGTCGCTCGTCCACGGGCACGGCCGCTACGTGCCCAAGCGCGTGCGCGCCGTCATGAGCTGGATCGCGCAGCTCATGGAGGCGCACCTCGCGCCCCAGGCGGTCGGCGCCCGTCGCTGAGCCGACGCGCTCGCCGCCCTCTCAGGTCAAGCGATCGAGCAGGTCGGTGACGCTGGCCAGCGTCGTGTCGATGCCGGTCTCGGCCCAGTGGGCGCGCAGCGGCGACTTCGGGTCGAGCGCCGCGCGGACGGCGGCGCGGGCGCGCTGCAGCGTCTTCTTCGACGGGTTCTTGATCTTCTTCGCGGCGGCCTTGAGCTCCTCGCTCATGGCCGGCGAGGGGCGCCCGGTGGTCGCGGCGACGAGCTCGGCGGCGAACAGCGCCTCGGCGGCCTCCTCGACGTCGTCGGCGTCGATCTCGAACGTGTCGTCGATGAAGTCGAACGTCGGGTCGGTGAGCCACTCGGTGAAGTAGCGCTTGGCCGGCTCGCTCTCGAGGCTATGGGCTGGAACGTTGGGGGTGTCCATGCGCGCGCTCATCGCACGACTTCGGTCGGCAATCCACAGGAATGCTGACCTCGCAAGCGACCTGCGCACGGTGGCCCCCGGCGGCAGCGCGGTGTAGCGTCGCGCGATGGAGCTCCTGCGACAGCTCGGCGCGCTCGGGGATCGGCTGGCCGCGCGCTGGTCGCGCGCCAACTACGACGAGGCCGCGTTCCCGGCGCTGGCCGTGGGCGAGCTCGAGCGCGCGCGCCTCCACGAGGGCGAGGGCGGCGCCGGCTTCGACGCGGCCGCGCTGCTGCGCCACCTGGTCACCGCCACGCCCGCCTTCGAGCAGGGCCCGGGCGACTTCGGCGAGCCGCCCATCTGCGTCTATCGCGGACGCGGCTTCTATATAGAGGTGCTGTTCTGGCTCGACGGCACCACCACGCTGCACGACCACGCCTTCTCGGGCGCGTTCCAGGTGCTGGTCGGCGGCAGCGTGCACGCGCGCTACGCCTTCCGCCAGGAGGTGCGCGTGCGCTCGACGCTGCGCCTCGGCGAGGTCACCAACACCTCGGTCGAGCTGCTGCGGCGCGGCGCGGTGCGTCCGATCGTCGCCGGCCCGGACTTCATCCACGCCCTCTTCCACCTCGAGCGGCCCTCGCTGAGCCTGGTCGTCCGGACCGTCAACGAGCACGACCGGCTGCCGCAGCTGAGCTACCTGCCGCCCGGCATCGCCTTCGACGCCTTCGAGGTCGACCGGCTGCGCGACCGCCGCCTGCAAGCGCTGACGCTGCTCCACGCCTCCGACCCCGCCGCGCTCCACGCGCTGCTCGAGGAGCTCGCCCGCGACGCCGACCTGCCGATGCTCTTCCACGCGCTGAACCACGTGGCGACGCCGTTCCACGACGTGGCCGCGCTGGCGCACTACGTCGCGCTGGCCGAGGCGCGCCACGGCGAGCTCGCGCGCCGGATGCTGCCCGCCTTCCACCAGCAGGTGCGCCGCCTGCACCTCACACAGCGGCGCGGCGCCGTACAGGATCCGGGGCTGCGCTACTTCCTGG
>JAXLYZ010000029.1:0-139869 GCA_046351155.1 Myxococcota bacterium | reverse complement strand
ACGCGTCCTCGAGGAAGGTCACCGCCTGCTTCCAGCGCTTGAGCACCGCCTCGCTCGAGCCGGCCGCGGCCGCGTCGGGATCGGCCGGGTGCCCGGGGTCGGGCTGCGGGTTCTTGGGGTCGGCTTTGGGGTCCGTCGCCTGGCCGGGGTTGGCCTTCTCCAGCGCCAGCGCCGCCTTGGCGTGCGCCAGCCCGAGCGCCGCGTCGACCTTCTGCTCGAGCACCGGGTCCTTGGTCGCCAGCGCGCGCAAGAAGAGCTCGATGGCCTTGTCCTGCTCGCCCGCCGCCGACATGGCCAGGCCGCGATCGTAGTCGAGCTCGGGTGACTCGGGCAGCTCGGCGGCCGCCTCGTCGTACGCCTTCTGCGCCTCGGCCGCCTTGGCCTGCGTCAGCGCCTCGTTGCCGCGGTCGACCGCGCCGTGCGTCGTGAGGAACGCGTCGTCGCAGCCCGCGCACGCGAGGACCGCGGCCGCCGCCGTCATGAACCACGAGGTCTTCATGCGACCCTCCGGCGCTTGCGGCTGCCGAGCCACAGCTCGGCCATGAGGACCACCAGGGCCGGCGCCACGAACCACGCGAAGCGCTCGTCGCCGACGTTCTCGACGGTGTCGTCGTACTCGGCGCGCTCGAGCTCCTTCAGCTTCTCGACGAGGCCCTGGTCGAGCCCGTCGGGCCCGAGCAGGAAGTAGCTGCCGTGCGCCTTCTCGGCGATGTCGCGGAGCAGCTTCACGTTGAGCGCCGAGAACAGCGGCGTCACCCCGTCGGGTCCCTTGACGGTGCCCTTCACGTTGCCCTGGTCGTCGATCTCCATGATGGGCCGGCCCTGCGGCGTGCCGACGCCGACCGTGTAGATCTTGATGCCGCGCCGCTCGGCCTCGGCCGCCGCCTCGAGCGCGTCGCCCTCGTTCTCCTCGCCGTCGGTGAAGATGACGATGGCCTTGTGCTTCGAGCCGGCGAACGGCACCAGCGCCTTCTCGGCCGCGCTCGGCGCCTGGTCGCCGTCGTCGATCTCGTCGGGGAGCAGCGCGTGCAGCCCCTCCATGATGGCGCGGCCGATGGCGGTGCCGCCGCGCGGCATGTCCTCCACGCGCAGGTCCTCGAGGTAGCTCTTCACCACCGCGTGGTCGCCGGTGAGCGGCGTCTGCGTGAAGGCCAGCCCGGCGAACGGCACCAGCGCCGCGCGCCCGTGCATCTCGTCAAGCGTCTTGACGATCTCGAACTTGGCCGCCTCGAGCCGGTCGGGCACCACGTCGTTCACCTTCATCGACTTCGAGGCGTCGAGCACGAACGCCACGTCGATGCCGAGCGCCTTCACCGACTCGCTCGACATGCCGAAGCGCGGCTTCTGCACGGCGATGACGATGAGCGCCGCGGCCACCACCACGAGCGATGCGCGCAGGACGTCGCGCGTGAGCGGCGCCGTGTCGAGGAGCCCGGCCAGCGGCCCGCGCGCGGACAGCGCCTGGCGCCGCGCGTGCCGCCACTGGATCCACCACACGAAGCCGAACAACAGGACGATGACGCCGATCCCCCAGAGGGGGATGTCACTCTCGCCCCACGACCAGACGTCGCGGTTCATACGACACCCCGGAAGAGCGTGAAGCGCAGCGCGTGCTCGGCCAGGAGAAGCACCAGCCCGACCAGCAGCGGCCACTGGAAGACGTCGGCCTTCTGGCGCTCGAGGTTGCTCTCGAAGGCCGTGCGCTTGAGGTCGGTGATGTCCTCCTTGAACTTCTCCTCGCTGTACGACTCGTAGTACTTGCCGCCGGTCGACGCCGCGATCTCCTGCAAGAGCTCGGGGTCGGTCTCGAACGGCCGCGGCGGGTGGTCGTACATCGGCAGGCGGTCGCCCTTCTTCCAGCCGGTGATGCGCTGCACCGGCAGCCACACCTCGCCGCCGCGCTTGCCGCCGACCAGGAAGGTGTAGACGCGCACGCGCTCCTCGGGCGGGAGGTCGCGGATGTGGCGCGCGATGGCCTGCGCCTTGAGCGTGCCGCCCTCCTCCTTGCCGTCGGTGATGAGGATGACGATCTTGTCCTGGCTCCCCTGCGAGCGGCGGAGCTGGTTGTAGGCGCGCCCGAGCGCGTCGCCGATGGCGGTGCCGTTGCCCGGGATGGTGCAGCCGTTGGTGCAGCGGCCGCTGCGATCCTGGTGGCCGTCGTCGAGCACCAGGTCCTCGAGCGTGCGCACGATGCTGGCGTGGTCGTGGGTCAGCGGGTACTTGAGCCACGCCTCCGGCCCGAACACGACGAGGCCGATGCGGTCGTGGGCGGCGCGGTTCCGCTCGACCACGAACTGCTCGAGGATGTCGCGCGCGACCTCGAAGCGGTTGCGCGGCAGGTCGCCGTTCTGGAGCGTCTCCTCGAGCTGGCGCTGCGGCATGTCGATGCCGTTCATCGACGCCGACAGATCGAAGGCCAGCATGATGTCGACGCCCTCGCCCGACACCGTCTCGGCGCCGGCCACCTGCGGCCGCGCCAGCGTCGCGATGAGCGCCAGCAGCGCCAGCACGCGCAGCGCGTCGGGCAGCCACCACAGCGCCGCGCGCACGCTCGACACCGCCACGAAGGCGGCGCCGCGCGGCACCGGCACGCGGCCGCGGCCGCGCCGCGACCAGATGCGCCAGACCATGACCGGCAGCGCCAGCAGCAGGAGCCAGAACCACGGCTCGTCCCAGAAGACCCCGAAGGTGCTCATCGCGCGCCTCCGTCGGCGCCTGCCGGACGCGGCACGGCGACCGGCACGACCAGGTGCTGCCCCGAGCCGGCCAGCACCACCTCGGTCTCGGCCCACAGGTCGCCGAGGCGCAGCCCGAGCGGGTGCTTCCGCAGCACCAGCGCCTCGAGCGGCAGGGTCAGCGGCCACACGAGGTAGAGCGCGTCGCGCTTGAAGCGCTGGCCGAGCGTCGCCGCCGGCTGCCGATCGTTGCGCCGCACGATGGTGGTGCCGAGCAGCATCTTGCCCGGGCTGCGACCGCCGAGGTCGCGCAGCGCCATGACCAGCCCGACGACCGGGATGACGAGGCCCACCCAGGCCAGGCTCGCGCCCATGACCACCACCGCGCCGACCACTACGCCGGCCAGCGCCAGCGCCAGCGCGAGGTCGATGCCGGCGGCGTAGAAGCGCTGCTTCAGGCTGGCCGGGTCGAGCTTCCAGATCTCCTCGACCTCGACCTTGGGCGGCTCCCAGGTCTCGGTGACGATGCGCCGCACCGCCGGAGAGGTGGCGCGCGCGTCCTCTTCCTTGGGCGTGAGGCGCGCGAACTTCACGAGGTCGGTGTCCTCGAGCAGCGTCTGGATCTCACTCGGCGCGATGGTCTTCAGATCGGCATCGACAAGCGCCTTGACGACCTCGCGGGTGGTCATCTCGAGCGCGTCGATGTGGTAGCGGCCCTGCAGATACGCGCGCAGCGTGTCGATCGTGGCGGCCAGGCGCGCGCCGCCGTCGAGCTCGGCCGCGCTGGTCCGGTCGATCTGATCGAGGCGCTCGAGCGCCACCTCGTTGGCCGGCCGCGGCGGCGGCGCCGGCGCCAGCGCCTTCCAGCGGTTCTCCATGGCCTTCAGCACGAAGAAGGTGAGCAGCGCCGCCAGCACCAGCGCGCCGCCGATCGACAGCGCCCAGATGAGCGCCCAGTTGGTGGCGATGACCGCGGCCGGCGCGGGCAGGCCGCCCGGGTTCGGGTCCTGGTCGTTCTCCAGGAAGCCGATGATGCGCACGCGCACGATGGGCGTCTCGACCTGGCCGTGGCCGCCGTCGGCCAGCTTGTAGGGGATCTCGATCTTCGGGATCTTCTCGACGCCGAGGCGGAGCGGGATGATCGAGAAGCGCCACGTCTCGGTGCGCGTGGTCGCGTCGATCTTCTGCGAGCCCTGCAGCGTCTCCATGACGCGGAAGCTGCCGAGCGCCGGTCGGTACGGCGGATACAGCGTCGCGTCCTTCGGCGCCGTGACGACGATCTCGAGGATCTGCGGCTGGGCCAGCTTCATGTCGCCGGCCACGGCACCCGGCATGGGCGCGATGCGCGCGGTCACGTGCACCGGCGCTTCGCTCGCCGGGATGTCGCGCCCCTCGGGCTCGGGCGCCGGCGGCGTCGGATCCGCGGCGGCGGGCGCCGGGGTCGGGTCGTCGGCGCGCGCCGGCAGCGCGGACAGCGTCATCGCGAGCGCGACCGCTGTGAACAGACTCCTCATCAGAGCCTCCTCGCGCGCAGCTCGAAGAACTGGACCAGCGCCTTCACGTAGCTGCCGCCGGTCTCCACCTGGATGCCGTCGATCTTCATCTTCCTGAAGAGGTCGGTGAGGGCTTTGCGCTCGCCCTCGGCGTTCTGCTTGAAGCGCTCGCGCACGCGCCGCGAGCTGGTGTCGACCCACACGTCGGCGCCGGTCTCGAGGTCCTCGACCAGCACCAGGCCGAGGTCGGGGAGCTCGCTCTCCATCTGGTCGCGGATGATGACCGGCACGATGTCGTGGCGGCGCGCGACCACGCGCAGCGCGTGCTCGAAGCTCTTGGTCGGCGCCTGGAAATCGCTGATGAGGAAGGTGATGGTCTTCCGCGACGAGACGCGCGACAGGTAGCGCAGACACTCGCTGATGTCGGTGCCGCGGCCCGCCGGCTGGAAGCCGAGCACGTCCGACACCAGCCGCAGGACGTGCTTCTTCCCCTTCTTCGGCGGCACGAAGTGCTCGATGCCGTCGGTGAACATCACCATGCCGACGCGGTCGTTGTTCTTCACCGCCGAGAACGCGAGCAACGCCGACAGCTCGGCCGCGACCTCGCGCTTCAGCTGTGCGTTGGCGCCGAACGCGAGCGACGCCGACGCGTCGACCAGCAGCATCACCGTGAGCTCGCGCTCCTCGACGAAGCGCTTCACGAACGGCTCGGTCGAGCGCGCCGTGACGTTCCAGTCGATGAAGCGGATCTCGTCGCCGGGCTGGTACGGGCGCACCTCGTCGAAGCTCATGCCCCGGCCCTTGAAGACCGAGTGGTACTGGCCGGCGAGCTGGTCGTTGACCTTCCGGGTCGTGACGATCTCGATCTTCCGGATGCGCTCGAGCAGCTCGCGCTGGGCTTGGCGATCGGCGGGCGCGGTGCGCCCACGCGGCGCGACCTTCGCTCCCCTGCCGACCGACGATCCCGGCGCGGCTCCCGGCGTCGCCGCACGAGGAGCCTTGCCGTTCACGGGACCTCGACGAGCTCGAAAAGGCGCTTGACCAGGTCGTCCGAGGTCAGGTTCTCCGCCTCGGCTTCATAGGTCGGGATGACGCGGTGGCGCAGCACGTCCAGGCCGATGGACTTCACGTCCTCGGGCAGGACGAAGCCGCGGTGGCGCAGGAACGCGTGCGCGCGCGCCGCGCGGGCGAGGAAGATGGTGGCGCGCGGCGAGGCGCCGAACTCGATGAGGCCCTGCAGCTGGCCCTTGCCGACCGTCGCCGGCTCGCGCGTCGCGAACACCAGGTCGACGATGTACGACTTGATGCGGTCGTCGAGGTAGACCTGGTCGACCACGTTGCGCGCCTTGGCGAGCGCGTCGGTGCTGATGATGGCGCGCGGCTCGCGCACCTCGCCGCCGGTCATGAGGTCCATGATCTTCCGCTCTTCCTCGCGGCTCGGGTAGCCCACCACGACCTTGAGCATGAAGCGATCGGTCTGCGCTTCGGGCAGCGGATAGGTGCCCTCCTGCTCGATCGGGTTCTGCGTCGCCAGCACGAGGAACGGGAAGCCCAGCGGGAAGGTGTTCTCGCCGATGGTGACCTGGCGCTCCTGCATGGCCTCGAGCAGCGCCGACTGCACCTTGGCCGGCGCGCGGTTGATCTCGTCGGCGAGCACGAGGTTCGCGAAGATCGGGCCCTTCTTGGTCGTGAACTCGCCCGACTGCTGGTGGTAGACCATGGTGCCGATGAGGTCGGCGGGCAGCAGGTCCGGCGTGAACTGGATGCGCTGGAACTTCGCCTGCACGCACTTGGCGAGCGTGTTGACGGTCAGCGTCTTGGCGAGGCCGGGCACGCCCTCGAGCAGCACGTGGCCGCCCGTCAGGACGCCGATGAGGATGCGCTCCACCATCGCCGTCTGGCCGACGATGACCTTCTGCACTTCGGAGAGGACCTCCTCGATGAAGGCGCTCTCGGCCTTCACGAGGTCGTTGATCACACCGACTTCGCCACGCATGCGTCTGCTCCCGCCGTCGCGTCAGAGGTCGCTGGCTTGTCTCGCCATCCCTGCGAGCGCCACGACCGAACCCGGCGCCCCGGAACCCGGTGGGCTGGGCCTTCGATTCCCGGACCGGAGCGACGGCCGCGTGGTGTACGCCGCGATGCGTTCAGCGACAAGCGCGTATTGCTCGCCGAGCACTTCCGCGGCACGGATCTGCGAAGAAGCGAGCCCCGGAGGGGCCGAGGTGCAAGCGCGCGTGGCGCCGACGTTTCGCGTGGCCGGAGCCAGCGTGACCCTTCAGGGTCGCGCGCCGCGGAGGCCTCGCGAAACGTCGGATCCAAGCCCCGCGCGCATCTGGAAGTTAGGGCTTGGCCATCTTGTCGACGTCGATCCAGCCTGCCAGCCAGCGCATGGCGCCGCCCTGCGAGGCCTCGCCGGCGATCATGTTGGTCTTGGGATCGTAGAAGCGCTTGCCCGACTTCGCGCCCTGGCTGCTGGCGCCGATGCCCGACTGGCCGCCGTCGAAGGTCTCCCAGATCTGGCGGCCGGTGGGCGCGCCGTCCTTGGTCTCGTCGGTCGCGCTCTTGAAGAAGCCGACGTGGCTGAACTCGAGCTTGGCCCCGCCCTCGACCTTCTTGGCCAGCGCCGCCGTGCCCTCGGCCAGCTTGGCCTGGAGCTTGGCCTTCGCCGCCTCGTAGTCGGCGCGCACCTTGTCGAGGGCGGCCTCGACGTCCTTGGCCTTGGCGGCCGCGGCCAGCGCCTTGGCCTCGTTGGCGCTGGCGGCGGCGGCCTGGAGGTCGGCCACCTGCTTCTCGAGCTGCTTCACCTTGGGCTCGAAGGTCCAGCCGGCGCTGCGCTGCTCGGCCGCGGCCTTGTCGATCTTGTCGCCCGCCTTCTCGAACATGAGCATGTCGCCGGGCTTCGGCGTCCCGCCGCCGGGCTTGCCCTCGACCCAGGCGCCGAGCTTCTTCCCCTCGGTGCGCGAGGCGCCGCCGAAGGCGAACTGATCGAAGTTCTTCCCCTCGACGCGCTGCACGGCCATGCCCGACGCCTTCCAGGCGGCGCGCGCGATGGCGGCCTGGGTGTCGATGCAGGTCGTGTAGATGGGGACGTAGGCCTTCTTCGGCGCGGGGTGGGTCTTCTTGAAGTTGGGGTCGGCCGCGCACTGGTCGTTGTACGTGGCCATGGCCGCCTTGTAGTCCTCTTCGGCCTTGGCGGTGGCGGCGGCCTCGTTGGCCTTCATCTTGTCCCACTGCGACTTGCTGCAGACGGCGTCGAACTCGGCGTCGCCGACGCCCTTGCCCTCCATGAGCTGGAACTGCTTCAGCAGCGCCTCGCGGATGGGCGAGAGCTTCTCGGCCTGGCCGTCGGCGGCCTCGGGCGGCACGCCCTGCGCGGCGGCCTCGGCCTTGCTGTCGCCCTGGCTCGGCGCCTTGGCGTCGGTCTTGGCGTCGGCGCCCTCGGCCGTCTTGCCGTCGGCCGGCGCCGAGGTCTTGGCCGCGTCGGGCGCGGGCGTCTTGAGGTCGGCCCCGGGCGCCTTGTCGGGCGCCATGCCGGGCTGGTTGCCGGGCGCGAGCTTGGCGGCCTGCGCGTCATAGCCCTCGACGCCGCCCACCATGGCCTTGGTCTTGCTCGGGCTCGGCGGCTCGGGCACGGGCACGGGGGCCGGCACGGTGGCAGGCGCACTCTGGGCTTCGTTGTCGGCTCTGGCCACGGCGTCTGCTCCGGTCGGGCGGTTCGATCCGGCATGCCACCGGCCGACGGGGCGGTCAAGCGCGCGGCGTCGGGCGCGCGCAGGTCAGAACGGCATGCGGAAGCCGAGCGTCAGCTGCATGTGGTCGACCACGTGCCCATCGTCGGCCGCGCCGAGCTGGAAGTACTGCTCGTACGACGCCGTCAGCAGGAGCCCGCCCAGCTCGGCCCGGAGCGACGCGCGCCACTGGCCGTCGGCGTCGCCGACGCACAGGTAGTCGAGGATGCCGGCGAAGCGCAGGTCGCGCTCGAGCAGGCCGAAGCCGAGCATGAGCCGCGCGCCCGCGGCGCCGCCGTGGCTGTGGCTCGACGCGAGCCCGGTGGTGGCCGACGTGACGCCCACCGAGTCCCAGCGGAAGTCGCCGATGAGGCCGAAGCCGACGTGCTCGCTCAGCAGCGAGAGCTCGGGCTCGAGGTCGACCACGATGGCCGAGCCGCTCTCGGTGTCCAGGTTGTCGAGGCTCACGCTCGCGGCCTGCTGCAGCGCGGTGCTGGCCAGCGTGCCGCGGCCGCCGATGCCGATCTGCAGATCGAGGCCGGGCGTCAGCCCCAGCACCACGTCGAGGCCGACCGCGACGCTGGCCGAGAGCGGCGAGTAGTCCCGCTTGGTCACCGGATCGCGGATGGTCATGGTGCCGCTGAACGGCGCCACGCTGAGCGTGACCTCGCCCTTCCGGCGCTCGGACGGCGGCGCCGGGCGCTGGCCGACGGTGGCCACGGCGCTCTCGACCGGGCCGGCGTCCTGGCTCGCGATGCGCGGCTCGTCCGCGGTCGGCGCGGGCGCCGGCGCGTCATAGACGGCGGTCGGCGCCGGCCGCACCACCGTCGGGCTGGCGTAGACGACCGTCGGCAGCGCCTCGCCGTTGCGCGTCACGGGCGCCACGGCGGCGGGCGCGCGGGCCTCGGGCCGGGACTCGGGCCGGGCCGACGCGGTCGGCGTCGCGCTCGGCGCCGGCGCCGGCGGCGCGGCCGGCATCCCCGCCGCGGGGCCACCGGCGCGGGCGCGGGCACGACCGGGTCGGCGCGCGCGACCGGCGCGCCCGCCTCGTCCTCGCGCGCCGCGCAGGCCATGCGCCGCGCGTCGAGCGCGGCGTCCGATGCCGCGGCGCGACTCCATGCGCTCGACGCACTCGGCCCAGGCGGGCATGCCGTCGAGCATGCGCTTGGCGTCGCGCACGGCGCCGAGGCACTCGTCGCGGCTCACCGCGCACCACGAGGCCACGTCGCCGAGCGCGCTCCGGGCCAGCGACGGCCGCGTGCGCGCGCAGGCCGCGGCGGCCGCGTCGGGCAGCGCGTTACTGCGCGCCTCGACGTCGGCGATCTCGGCGTCGACGTCGTGGAGGTCGGCGAGGTCGGGCTCGAGGTCCTTGCGACAGGCCTGCCAGGCGCCGCGGCAGCGCGTCGCGCTGGCCTCGACCTTCCTCATGCTCTCGAGCTCCAGCGGGAAGATCGTCTCGCTCGGCTCGGGGTCCTTGCAGGACGCGCCGCCCGCCGCGTAGTCGCACGGCGCCGGCACGGCCTCGCAGGCATCGCCCGGAGCCGCGGCGCGCGCCGGCGCGGCCGCCATCACCCCGAGCACGGTGAACATCTCGAGCCAAGCGATCCGCATGCGCACGCCTCCCAGCGTCGTGAGCCATTGGCCACGGCTTCCCGGTCCCGCGGCGGCGACTCGAGCACCAGAAGGTCTGGCGCGTCCGGAGCCACCACAGGTTCGACACCTCGCTCGCGGGAAAACCGAAATCCCGGCTCCCCCTTCGCCGCTCGCCCGCCTCCCAGCAGGATCCCGGCCGCTCTTCCCCGACGCCCGCCCGAGGCGGTCGCGCCTGACGAGAAGTCTATAGGGATCGGCTACGCTCGAAGGAAGCCGCCGGTCACCGCGCGGTCACCCGGCGTGGCGCGACCCCGCCCGGCATGCGCCCCGGACGCGGGTTCGCTTTCTCGAATCCGCCCTCGGTCGCACGCCGCGCGAGCCCTCAGGGTTCGAGCAGCGCCGGCCGGTCATCGAAGGCGATCGACAGGCCGAGGAAGCCATAGACGCCCTCGTCGAGCGGCAGGCCGGTGACGTAGCCGCGGCTCTTCCACGCCAGCTTGCCGCTGAGCCCGACGCGATGGGTCAGGGTCCAGGTGAGCTCCACGCCGAGCGCGCTGCCCCAGCCCTGGCGGTGATCCAGCACGCCGCGCTGCTCGAGAACGAGCTCGGGCTGCGACCAGACATCGACGGTCGCGCCCACCTCGAGGCCGGCGCCGAGGCGCACGCCATGGGCCTCGACGGCCGCGCCCCAGGCGCTCGCGAGCCCGCTGAACGTGGTGCGCACGCGCGCCCCGAGCTGCATGCCGTCGTAGCCCGCGAGGAGCTCGAGCGCGTGCTCGGGCCCGAACGGCGAGAGCGCGAAGCGGAGGTTCGGCAACAAGCGCACCGGGCCGAGCTCGATGAGCGGCAGCGTACCGATGACGTCGCCGGTGGCGAGGTAGTCGGCCACGCGGAAGAACGACCACCACAGGGTCCAGTCGAGCAGCCCGCCGGCGAGGTAGGCCGTCTGGAGGTTGTCGCTGACGGCGTCGATGGCGGCACTCTGCCAGCGTCCGAAGCGCAGCGCCAGGAAGCGCACGTAGGCCGAGACGTCGTCGGTCGGGCCCGCCGTGCGCGGGCTCAGCAGCGAGCCCAGGTAGGTGGTCTTGGCGGTGAAGTAGCTGAGCGCTTCGCCGTAGTGCAGCGCGCCGCCGCGTCGCACGACGCGCGCGCCGATGGCCGCGGCCTCGAGCTGGTTGGCGTCGATGCCGCCGGCGTAGAGCGCCGTGTCGTAGTCGAGGTTGCCGCTCGTCGCGACGTTGGTGAACGCGAGCGCCGCGCCGTCCGGACCCGAGTCGAAGAGCGCGTCGTACGGGAAGGGCACGCGGAAGGTGAAGGTCGGCGCTCGCCGTGCTCGCGGGCGCGGGCGCCGTGACCGAAGACCTCGTGGACGAAGGCCGACGACAGCGTGGCGATCGGCTGGTCGACGAACACCAGCTTGGCGAGGCGGCCGGTGACGCCGGCGACCTTGCCGAGCGTCGTCGACTCGTCGATCGCCGTGGCCTGGCGAGCGGCCTCTCGTAGAGCCAGAGGACGCGCGTCAGGCTGTCGACCGAGATGATGCCGGCCTCGCTGCCGAGCTCGGGCGCGATGACGAAGCGCAGGTCCGGCGCGAGCACGGTCGGCGACTCGGCGCGCGCGACCGCGCTGCCGCCGAGCACGCAGGCGAGCGCCAGGGCGACGGCGCGCTCACGGGTCACAGCTCAGCTCCACCCGCGTGAGGCCCGCCTGCCCGACGAAGTAGGCGGCGCCGCGGTGGCCGGGGTGCAGCGACAACCCGACCGCGCCCCGCTCGCCGCCCGCCGCGACCATCCCGGCGGCGAGGTCGCCGCCGATCTTCCGGCCCGCCGCGTCGGTGAGCGCGACCCAGAGGTGCGCGTGCGCGTCGATGCCATCGAGGAAGAGCACGGCCGCGCCATCGTCCGCGTCGGCGAGCGCGAAGGGGCGGCCGCGCGCGAGGTAGCGCGGGTCGCTCACGGGCGTTCCGGCGGAGTCGAAGCGCTGGATGAGGACCTGGTCGCCGCTCACGGGGTCGCTCGCGTGCACGCGCGTGGTGGCGGCGGCGCTGGTGGCGCCGAAGGTGATGGCGGCGGCCTCGGGCGCGATCGGCCCGACCAGCGCATCGAGCGCGTCGTCGACCTTCCAGCTGCCGTTCGGGGCATCGATCCAGAGGACGTCGCCGACGCCGCGCATCAGCGCCGGGGACTCGGCGGCGAACGCGAGCGTGCCGTCGCGGAGCGGCTGGCCCTGGGCATCGAGCTGGGCGAAGCGCACGCCCCCGCTGTACACGTCGTCGCCCACGCGCTCGCCCCACAGGACGTCGACGCCAGCGGCGTGAGCGCGCGCGCTCCAGACGAGCTCGCACGCCTCGCACGAGGCGCCCGGCACGAGCGTCGGAGCGCCGGGCACGCCGTCGTCCGAGACGTAGGTCGCCTCGAGCAGGTGCTGCCCGTCGGCGCTGCGCGTCCCGAACGTCACGATGCCCCCGGGCACGCGGACGAAGTGCGCCGCGTCGCCGACGACGTGGCGCTCGATGGTGTCGAGCACCTGGCCGGTCGCGTCGTCGACGACGATCGTGACCGCGGTGGCTTCGCCGTCTAGCGACGCGTCGTCGCGCGCGCGCCAGACGTTCACCTCGACGCGACCATCGGCGGCGATGATGATGCTCTGGGCGGGCTCGTTCAGCGCGATCGAGGTGTCGCGCGCGTCCGGCGGGACGCGACCCTGGGGCGCGAACGCGCCCGTCGCGAGCACGGTCACCGGGCCCGCACGGCAGCGCGCCTCGTAGTCATCGAGGCAACCGCCGCCGACGAACGCCAGCGCCAAGACGGCGGCGACGATGGGCGACGAGCCCATGCCCGGCTCAGCAGTGAGCCGCTTCTTTGACCCACGAGATGTAGCTGCGCGAGCCGTCGACCACGTCCAGGCTCAGCACCTCGGGCACCGAGTACGGGTGGATCTCCTGGAGCCGCGCCTCGAGCTTCTCGTAGCACTGGGCCGGGGTCTTGATGATGAGCATCGACTCGGGGTCCGACTGGATGGCGTCCTTCCACCAGTAGAGGCTCTTCACGCCCGACACGACGTTCACGCAGGCCACCAGACGCTCCTCGAGGACGGTCCGCGCGATGCGCTCGGCGTGGTCGGGCGGGCAGGTGCAGAGGACGACGCGGACGTCTTTCGAGCTCATGCGGGAGGCTCCGTTCAGAAGATGCTCCGTCGGGCCACCAGCCGATGGCCGGGCTCCGACGGTCGAGCGGGGCGTAGGTAACGGCCGCCGCGCATCGCCGTCAAGGCGCGGGGCGAATCCGCGGCTGCGGCCTCGCTCGGGCCCGCTCCGCGCGGCGTGGGGCCAGCCCGCGGCCGCCGGGCCAGGTGCCTTGGGGCTTGCCAAGATGGCCCCGGTTCATTACATCGTCCCGTCCCGCGAGGCGGGTCCCCATTCGAAGGAAGCCCAATCATGGCGAACGACCTGAACAACGACGTGACCAAGGACGTGCGGCTCATCGAGCGCAGCCTCGCCAAGGGCTTCATGTCCCGCGCCTCGTCCGACAAGCTCATGAAGGACCTCCCCGATGTCGCCGAGAAGGGCGAGTTCATCGACATCGAGGGCGAGCCCGGCGGCGAAGACGACGCCGGTGGCGAGGACTGACATGCCCGCCGCCGCCGATACGCGGGCGAGCAAGGTGCGCGAGCTCGACTTCTCGACGTTCGTGCTGTCGCTGGGCAGCAACGCCGCGATGCAGCTCGACAAGACGCACAAGAACTACAACCTCGCGCTCGCCCAGCAGACCATCGACATCCTGGCGATGCTCGAGCAGAAGACCGCCGGCAACCTGACCAAGGAAGAGGCCGACCTCCTGCGCGGGCTCCTCTACCAGACGCGACTCGCGTTCTGCGAAGCCGAGTCCGAGGCCGGCCACCAGGCCACGGCCGGCGACCCCGCGGCCGAGAAAGCCTGACGTCGCGCGATGCGCGCCGCCGCGCTCGTCCTGGCCTCGTCCGCGTTCCTGGCCTGCCCCAGCGAGCGCCTGCCCGGCTATTACGACCCGGTCCCGCTCGCCGACGGCGCCGCCGTCAGCCCCGCCGCCGGCACCCCTGACGCCGGCAGCGCGCCGAGCGGCGACGCCGGCACGACCGGCTCGACGAGCGCCACGACCGCGATGACCGCCCCCGACGCGGGCCACAGCGCGCCGTCCGGCCCGAGCGACGACCCGATGGTGCCGAGCTTCGTCGGCCTCTTCCGGCGCCTGAAGCCGTCGGTCGTCAACATCTACACGCAAGAGATCGTGGCCAACCGCATCCCCGGCTTCGTGCCGCTGCCGCTGCCCGACGGCGATCCGCCCATGGGCACCTCGCTCGGCTCGGGCATGATCCTCGACGAGGAGGGCCACATCCTGACGAACGCCCACGTCGTCGAGAACGCCGCCGAGATCCGCGTGCGCTTCGCCGACGAGAGCGAGCTGCCGGCGCGTCTCGTCGGCCTCGACCCGGTCCGCGACCTGGCGGTCCTCAAGGTCGACGGCGCGGCCATGCTGGTGCCGGTCGAGCGCGGCGACTCCGATCGGCTGCAGGTCGGCGACTGGGTCATCGCCATCGGCAACCCCTTCGGCCTGTCGCACACCATCACCAAGGGCATCGTGTCGGGCAAGGGGCGCAGCGAGTTCGTCAACGACCGCGTCGGCTACCTCGACCTCATCCAGACCGACGCCGCCATCAACCAGGGCAGCTCGGGCGGCCCGCTCTTCGACATGCAGGGCCGCGTCGTCGGCATCAACACCGCCGTCAACGCCGAGGGCCACGGCATCGGCTTCGCCATCGGCTGGAACGCGGTCGAGGAGGCGCTGCCCCGGCTCATGCAGGGCGGCCAGGTGTCGCGGAGCTGGCTCGGCGTCTACGTGAAGCAGGAGGACGGCGACGAGGAGGGCGAGGGCCGCGTCGTGGTCGACGCCGTCGTCGACGACAGCCCGGCGGCGAAAGCCGGCATGCTGCCGGGCGACGTCGTCTTGGCCCTCGACCAGCGCCAGGTCCACAGCGTGGCCGAGTTCCGCCTGCGCGTCGCGAGCGCGGTGGCCGGCCGCGACATGCGCGTCGACATCGAGCGGCGGGGTTTGCCATTGCAGCTGGCGGCACGCTTGGAGGAAGCTCGCGACATCCGTTGACGGATGGACGCCCGCTGCGGTCGCCTCCGACGACGCGCGCACGGCCCCCGCCGAGGGGCGAGGAAGCACAATGCGTTTCGATGATTACACCGACGCGGCCCGCAGCGTGGTCGAGGCGGCCAACGCCACCGCCGTGCGCGAGCGGCACCCGCAGCTCACCTGCGAGCAGGTCCTCCTGACCTTGCTCGACACGCGCGACAGCGACGCCATGCGCATCCTCGCCTACCTCGGCACGGCCACCGCGACGCTGCGCCAGGCGGTCGCCGACGAGGTCGCCGCGCTCACGCGCATGAACGCGGAGCGCATGCTCATCTCCGACAACCTGGTGCTGGTCTTCGAGCAGGCCCGCGCCAACGCGCGCGCCGACGGTGCCCCAGCGACGTCGACCGCGCACCTCTTGGGCGCCATCGCCTACGTGTCGGGCACGCGCGCGCAGGCCGCGCTGCGCGCCTCGGGCGTCACCGCCGAGGCGGTCGCCAAGGCCGCGCGCAAGGCCACCCGCGGCGAGACCGGCGGGCGCCGGCCCGAGGCCGCGCCGCCCGGCCAGGGCGTCGACGCGCGCCCGGCCCCGACCGCCGCGCCGACCGCGGCGCCCGCGAGCCCGACCACGCCGCAGCCGTCGCTCGTCTCGACGGTGCGCCCGACGCCGACCACGCCGCCGCTCCAGTCGTCGTCGGGCCCGGGTCAGGTGGTGCAGCCGCACGTCGCGCCGAGCGGTCCGCCGTCGGCCGACGCGGTCGCGAGCGGCGAGGGCACCTTCCTCCAGCGCTTCGCCATCGACCTCACCGGCCGCGCCGCGGCGGGCAAGCTCGACCCGGTCATCGGCCGCGAGGACGAGCTCCGGCGCATGATGGAGATCCTCTGCCGCCGCCGGAAGAACAACCCCGTGCTCATCGGCGAGCCGGGCGTCGGCAAGACCGCCATCGTCGAGGGCCTGGCCCAGCGCATCGCGTCGGGCGACGTGCCCGACATGCTGCGCGGGCGGAAGCTGATGGCGCTCGACCTGGGCTCGCTCATCGCCGGCACCAACCTGCGCGGCGAGTTCGAGGACCGCATCAAGCGCATCCTGCAGGAGATCCGCGAGGGCGGCGGCGAGACCATCCTCTTCATCGACGAGCTGCACACGCTGGTCGGCGCCGGCGCCGGCGGCGGCAAGGGCGGCATCGACGCGGCGTCCTTGCTCAAGCCCGCGCTCGCGCGCGGCGAGCTCCGCGCCATCGGCGCCACGACGACGAAGGAGTACCGCAGCTCGATCGAGAAGGACGCCGCGCTGGCGCGCCGCTTCCAGACGGTGCAGGTCGACGAGCCGAACTTCTCCGAGACGCTGTCCATCCTGCGCGGCCTGAAGGAGCGCTACGAGGTCCACCACGGCGTGCAGATCCACGACAACGCGCTGGTCGCCGCGGTGCGCCTCTCGACGCGCTACGTCTCCGACCGCGTGCTGCCCGACAAGGCGCTCGACCTCCTCGACGAGGCCGCGAGCCGCCTCCGCCTCGAGACCGACTCGCTCCCCGGCGACCTCGACGAGGTGCGCCGCCGCATCAGCCAGCTCGAGGTCGAGGGCAAGGCGCTCCAGAAGGAGGGCACGCCCGCCGCGCTCACCCAGCGCGATCTGGTCGAGAAGGAGCTCGGCAAGCTGCGCGCCGAGCACGAGGCCGCGCTCGATCGCTGGAAGAAGGAGCGCGACGTGGTGGCGCGCATCCGCCAGGTGAAGGAGGAGCTCGAGTTCCTGGCGCGCGGCGAGGACGCCGCCACGCGCGCCGGCAACCTCAACGACGCGGCCGAGATCCGCTTCGGCAAGCTGCCCGCGGCGCGCCGCCGCCTGGCCGGCCTCGAGGGCGAGCTGGCGGTGGTGCAGAAGGACGGCGGCTTCCTGAGGGACGCCGTCACCGCCGACGACATCGCCGCCATCGTCGCCTCGTGGACCGGCATCCCGGTGACCAAGCTCGCCGAGGAGGAGTCGGCCAAGCTGCTCGGCCTCGAGGCGCGCCTCGGCAAGAAGGTCGTCGGCCAGGACCCGGCCATCAAGGCGGTGGCCAACGTCGTGCGCCGCTCGCGCTCGGGCATCCAGGACCCGAACCGCCCGCTGGGCTCGCTGCTCTTCCTCGGACCGACCGGCGTCGGCAAGACCTACTTGGTCAAGTGCCTTGCCGAAAATCTGTTCGACGACGCGGGCGCGCTCGTGCGCCTCGACATGAGCGAGTACATGGAGAAGAACAACGTGGCGCGCTTGATCGGCGCGCCGCCGGGCTACGTCGGCCACGAGGAGGGCGGCCAGCTCACCGAAGCGGTGCTGCGTCGCCCGTACACCATCGTGCTGCTCGACGAGGTCGAGAAGGCGCACGCCGAGGTCTTCGACATCCTGCTGCAGGTGCTCGACGAGGGTCGCCTCACCGACTCGATGGGGCGCGTCGTGTCGTTCAAGAACACGCTCATCGTCATGACCTCGAACCTCGGCTCGGACGCCATCGTGGAGATGGCCGACCAGCCCGAGAGCGAGATGCGCAAGAAGGTGATGGACGCGCTCGACGACTTCTTCCGCCCCGAGATGCTGAACCGCATCGACGACGTGGTCATCTTCAACCGCCTCGTGCGCGCCGACATCGAGCGCATCGTCGGCCTCCAGCTGTCCGGCCTCGGCCAGCGCCTGGCCGAGCGCGGCCTCACGCTGAAGCTCACGCCGGCGGCGCTCACCAAGGTCGCCGACGTCGGCTTCGACCCGGTCTACGGCGCGCGCCCGGTGAACCGCGCCATCCGCCACCTGGTCGAGGACCCGCTGTCCTACGCGCTCATCGCCGGCACCTTCGCCGGCGCGGTCGGCATCGAGGTCGACATCGACCCCGACGCCAAGGACCCCGACCGGCCCTTCAAGTTCACGCCCGTCCCGCCCGCCCCCGCGCCCGCCGCGACGGCCTGAGCATGGCGCGCGTCCCGACGCTGGTGCGCGGCTTCCCCTGGCTCGGTCGCGACCGCCAGGGCGAGCCGCTGGTCCTGCGCATGGCCGAGCGCCGTGACGCCGGGCCGTGGATCGATCACCTGCGCCGCATCTGCTTCGAGACGCCGTACATGCTGCAGGGGCCCGACGACCCGCTGCCGACGGCGCTCGAGCAGCGCGCCAACCTCGAGGACCTCGATCAGCGCCAGGGCTCGGTGGCGATCGTCGCGGTGCGTCCCGGCGACGCGCCCGGGCGCCAGGTGATCCTCGGCACGGTGACGCTCGCCAACGGCCGCTCGCGCCGGACCGAGCACTCCGCCGAGCTGTCGATGGGCGTCGGCAAGCAGTGGTGGGGCAGGGGCATCGGCGGCGTGCTCATGGATGCCGCCTTGACGTGGGGCCGGCGCAGCTCGATCCTCCGCCGCGTGAGCCTCCTCGTCTTCGCCGACAATGTGCCCGCGCGTCGGCTCTACGAGGAGAGCGGCTTCCGCCTCGAGGGCGTCCTGCATCGCTACGCGCGCTGGGACGGCCACGTCGGCGACCTCCAGGCCATGGCCATCGACGTCGAGGGCGCGTCGTGAGCCGCCGCTCGAACGGCTTCCTCTGGGCCTCGTGCCTCGTCGGCGCGCTCGGCGCCTGCGACGAAGCCGAGGCTCCGCTCGGGCCGCCGCGCTGCGAGCCGCCGCGCGAGCTGGTGCTCGAGCGCTTCCTGAAGGAGGGCTTCCGCGCGCTGGCCGAGGGCCACGCCGACGAGGCCAAGATCCGCTTCAACGCCGTCCTCGTCGAGGAGAGCGCGCACCCCGAGGCGCTCTTCGGCATGCGCCTCTCGCAGCACGGCGCCGGCATCGCGCCGTCGACGGCGAGCGACGCCGGGCCGTCGCACGGCAGCGTCGTCATCGCCGGCCAGGTGGTGCCGGTCGGGCTGGCCGTCGACACCTCGCGCTTCCGCTTCGAGGACGTGCAGATGCGGCGGCACTACGCGCGCGAGCACGACCTCGACGACGTGAAGCTGCCGATGGATGGCTGGTACGAGAACCGCCTCACCAAGGAGGGCGTGCGCATCGAGGGCAACGACCGCGAGGCCGTCGCGCGCGCGGTCGACCTGGTGGTGCTGCACGACACGCGCACGCTGGATGCGCTCGAGGCCATGGCCCAGATGGAGGCGTCCGGGGGCTCGACCCACTTCGTCATCGACTGGGACGGCGCCGTCTACCAGACGCTCGACCTGGCCTGGGAGGCCAACCACAGCCACCGCGACGCCATCGACCACCGCAGCGTGTCCATCGACCTCGTGAACCCGGTGGTGCTCGAGAGCGCGCCGCTGCCGCCGGCCGCCAAGAGCGCCGGCGTCGAGCGCCCGCTGTCCGAGTTCGTGGTGGTGCAGGGGCAGGAGGTGCAGGAGTGGGGCTACACCGCCGAGCAGCTCGCGGCGCTGAAGAAGCTCCTGCGCGCGCTGGGCGACGTCCTGCCTGCGGTGCCGCTGCGCGTGCCGCGCGACGCCGCCGCCGGCGACAAGGTGCCGCGCCAGTTCGTGCCCGGCCTCGGCGACTTCGTGGGCGTCCTCGGGCATCTCCACCTGAGCCCGACGGCGACGGATCCCGGACCGGGCTTCGACTGGGAAGCGTTCGGCCGCGATCTGTAGGGCTCTCCCCGAGGGTGGCGCGCGGGCAGGAGCCGCGCCCCCGCGCGGTCAAACGACGGTGTCCCGCGGGTCTCCAGCTTGTAAAGTGCGCATGTCGGATGGATTTGACATAGCCGCCGAGCCGCCTAATATGCGCGTGCGCGACGGTCAGGGAGCACACGCCTCCTGCGTCGCCGAAGGGGACCGGGCCGAACGGCCGGCACCGCCCTTGAATTCCGAAACCCACGAGGCGTCGACCGCCGCGTGATTGGGATGCCGGTGATGACGCCGGGAAACCAAGCCTGAGGAGGCAATGAAGATGCGTAAGATCCTGGTCCCCTTTGCGTTGATGGGCCTTTGCTCGCTCCCGATGGTCGCTTGCGACGTGCAGGGCGACGGCGATGCCACCACGTCGACCAACCCGACGACCACCAACGACACCACCGACACCGTCCAGACGACCAAGTACTACGGCCTCGTGGTCGACGACTCGGAGTTCTTCGACGGCCGCTGCGCGACCAGCTCCTCGAAGGCCCACGGCGCGGATATCGACGCGGTCGAGCTCAGCGACGGCACGAATTCGCTCGGCTACTTCGATACCGTGATCTACCAGCCGGGCACCGTCTGCGACGTCACGTCTGGCACGCACGCGGACCCTGAGCTGGTGAAGGGCGCGCCGAACGGTTCCCTCACCGAGGGCTACGTCTCGCTCGGCGGTGGCTTCGTCGCCGGTGAGTTCGACAATCAGGTCCAGATCCTGCCCGGCTACACCGTCACCGTCTACGAGATCGGCGACGACTTCTGCGCTGGCATCCCCAACTGCGTGGGCGACGAGAAGTACGCGGTTTCGGTCATCACCGAGCTCGGCTGCCTCTCGGCCGGTGGCTGCGAGGAGAGGGTCATCACCGGCACCGGCGGCGCCTCGGGTGAGGCCGAGATCCCGCTCTCGGGCTTCTGATCCCGACGGCAACGCCTCGGTGGCCTCGCGGCCGCCGAGCCTCGCCCACGAAAGCCCGCCCTCACCGGCGGGCTTTTGTGTTTGTGGAGCGTGCATCGCGTGCGGCACAGTGGGCACCTCCCGATGCGTTCGAGGTGGCCATGGGCGTGCGCGCGATGATGCTGGCTGCGGTCGTGGCGCTCGCCGCGACGGTGCTCGCGTGCGATGAGCCCGGCGGCCGCCACGTGACCTCCACCATCACGACCGAACCGCCGCCGCGCGACACCACCCAGGAGCCGCCGCCGCCGCCGCGCTACTACGCCATCGTCGTCGACGACTCGGACTTCTTCGACGGCCGTTGCGAGACCAGCGGCTCGCAGGCGCACGGCGCGGACATCGACGCGGTCGAGCTCGGCGATGGCAGCGGCGCCTCGCTCGGCTACTTCGAGAACGTCGTCTACCGACCCGGCACCGTCTGCGACGTCGCCTCCGGCGCGCACGCCGACGCCGACGCCGTGAAGGGCGCGCCCGACGGCACGCTCAGCGACGGCTTCGTCTCGCTGGGCGGCGGCTTCGTCGCGGGCGAGCTCGGCCCAAACCAGCTCGAGGTGCGGCCGGGCTACACCGTCACCGTCTACGAGGTCGGCGACGAGGCCTGCGCCGCGGCCGGCCTCACCGCCGGCGTCGACTGCGTGGGCGACGAGCGCTACGCGGTGTCGCTCATCACCGAGCTCGGCTGCCTCACCGACGGCGGCTGCGAGGAGCTCCTCGTGACCGGCCGCGACGGCGCCGAGGGTGAGGCCGAGATCCCGCTGGCCGGCTTCTGACAGGAGGGCGTCTACCGGCCCGGGGCACGTGCATGTTTCCGAGGCGCACTGTTGTGGGTTCTGACCAATTGACCTCGCGGCGCCGTCCCTCCTAATGTCGGACGCCGGACCGTCGTCCGCGCGTCACCCTGGCCCTCATGAGCAACGATCCCACCAGCGCAGGTGCGGCCGCGCCGGCCCCGACGCAGACCGTACCGCCGAGCGCGCCCGGAGGCGTCGGCGCGCCCGACGGCGAGGGGCTCCTGGCGACGGGCTCGATGCTCGGCGGCTACCGCATCGTCGGGCTGCTCGGGCGCGGCGGCATGGGCGAGGTCTACGAGGGCTGGGACGATCGCCTGGCGCGGCCGGTCGCGCTGAAGCGCATCCCGGTGAGCCGACAGGCCGACGCCGAGTCGCGCGCGCGGCTGTGGCGCGAGGCGCGCACGCTGGCGGCGCTGCGCCATGCGGGCATCGTCACCATCTTCGAGATCGGCGAGGACGCGGCGAGCGGCAGCCTGTTCCTGGCGATGGAGCTCGTGCGCGGGCGCGCGCTGGCGACGCTCGGGCCGCGCGCGCTGCCGCTCCGCCTCGCGGTCTACGTCGCGCGCGAGGTGGCCGCCGCGCTCGGCGCCGCGCACGCCGCCGGCATCACCCACCGCGACGTGAAGCCGGCCAACATCCTCATCGAGGACGACGGCAGCGTGCGCGTCGTCGACTTCGGGCTGGCGCTGCGCGTCGACGAGCTCGACCAGCGCCTCACGCGCTCGGGCGCGCTGCTCGGCACGCCCGGCTACATGGCGCCCGAGGTGGTGGCCGGGACGCCCGGCGTCACCATCGGCCCGGCCGCCGACGTGTTCGCCATCGGCACGCTGCTCTATCGCCTCATCAGCGGGCTCCACCCGTTCGCGCGCGACTCGGCGCAGGCCACCGCCATGGCGCTGGCCGGCGCGCTGCACACGCCGCTGGGCGAGCTCGGGCTCAAGCTGCCGCCCGCCGTCGTGGCGCTGGTCGAGCGCTGTCTCGCGGTGGCTCCGGCCGATCGTCCGCCTCACGGCACCGCCGTCGCCGACGCGCTGGCGCGGCTCGAGCTGCCGCCGGCCGGGCCGCTCTCCGACCGCGAGGCGCTGGCCGCGCAGTTCCGCGACGCGAGCCCGGGGCTCGCCGCCGACCCGCCGTTCGACACGCGCGTGGCCCAGGCCGGACGGCGCGCGCGGCGGCCGCGCTGGCTCGCGCCGGCGTTGCTCGGAGCCGCGGCGCTGGCCGTCGCCGGCGCGGTGGCGCTGGCCGTCGGGAGCTCGGGCGGCGCGTCGTCGCCGAGCGGCGCCGAGCCCGGCACCACCCTCGCCGGCCCGACCACGGCGTCGCCGCCGGCGCCGACGCGCGCCGCCGAAGGCACGGCGTCGGTCGCGCCCATCCCCGACGCGGCCGCGTCGCCGCCGGCGTCGTTCGTGCTGCCGCCGCGGCCGGCCGTGGTCGTGCTCGGCTTCAGCAGCGCGCGGCCGGCCGAGCGCGCGCACGCCGAGGTGCTGGCCGACGTCGTGCGCGCGCGCCTCGACGAGGATCCCGAGCACCTCCTCGCCGCCTCGCTCGAGCTCACGCGCGCGCTCATCGCCGAAGGCCCGAGCATCGGCCCCGAGCTCGCGCCCGAGCGCTTCGCGCGGCCGGGCCGCACGCTGGGGCACATTGACGTGGTGGTGCGCGGCAGCTTCCGCGACGCCGCGGCCGGCGCGCCGGCGAGCGTCACCGCCGAGCTCGTCGACACGCTCGGCGCGCGCGTCTTCGACAGCCTGACGCTCGAGGCGCCCGACGTCATGAGCCTCGGCGACGCGCTGGGGAAGGCGCTCGTGGCGCGCCTCGGCGGCACTCCGCCCGCCACGCCGGCGCGCTTCACGCGCGTGCCCGAAGCGTGGAGCGCGTGGATGGCGGCGCACGCGGCGCAGTACTCGGCCGACCTCGGCGCGGTGACCGACAACGTCGACTGGGCGCTGCGCGTCGACCCGACGTTCGGGATGGCGCGCGTCGAGCAGCTCGCGCTCTTCAAGCAGGAGGGGCGCGAGGAGGACCTCCTGCGCCGCGGCAAGGAGCTCCTCGCCGCCGAGTCCGACGCGGCCGGCCCGACCCTCACCGCGCACGCCCGCGCCCACGCCGAGGCGCTCATCGCCTACACCGAGGGCCGCCTCGACGACGCCGTGCGCGCGCTCTACGCCGTCCACGATCGCTACCCGTTCGACCTCGAGAGCACCGACCTCCTCATCGCGCTGCGTTTCGCCGGGCGCGCGCGCGACCTCGACGAGGCCGAGCGCCTCGCGCGCCGGCAGCTGACGCTCGCGCCGCGCCTCGAGGTGCCGGCCTCGCGCCGCATCCGCACGCTCGGCTTCCGCGGCCGCGGCGACGAGGCCGACCGCTTCATCCACGGCCTCGGCGTGCCGCTCGACGACGCGTCCTTCGCCGACGTCTTCGCCGAGGTCGACCTCTTCGCCGGTCGCTTCGCCGCGGCCAGCGAGGGCTTCCAGCGCGTCTTCGCGCGCGAGTCGGGCAACCTCTACGCCGAGCACATGGCCATCGCCGCCGAGCTGCTGAGCGGCCGCTGCGACAAGGCCGCCGGCCGCGCGCTCGACCGCATCGCCAAGTTCAAGAGCATCGGCGTCGACTCGAACCTCGGCTGGACCTACAGCCTCGCCACGCAGGCGCTGGTCTGCTGGGAGCAGTGGGACGCGCTCGAGCGCACGCTCGTCGAGTGGTCGGCCTTCGACGACGGCGGCAAGGCGCAGTCGCTCGATCTGCGTGAGCGCGTCGCCGCCGCGCGCGCGGCGCTCCTGCCGGCGCCCGAGCGCGCCGCCGAGGAGGCGCGCCTGGCCGAGCGCTGGCGCGCGTTCCCGGCCGACGCCGCCGGCGTGCGCGCCCTCTACGCCGGCGTCACCAGCGACACCAAGGCGCTCGGCGACATCCTGCGCGACGCCGAGCGCGCGGCGGTCGACACCGCGACGACCAGCGTCGAGCGCGTGTCGGCACGGCACTTCGCGGCGCGCGTGCGCGGCCGCCTCGCGCGCCTCGCCGGGCGGCCGGCGGCGGAGGTCCTGGCCGCCTACGACGACGGCGTCATCCCCTGGTCGGAGGTGCAGAGCGAGGCCCAGCTGGTCGAGGTCGTCATCTCCATCGCCGATCGCGCCGACGTGCGCGAGGCGCTCGGCGACCTGGCCGGCGCGCGCGCCGACTGGCAGAGCATCGTCGATGCGGGCTATCGTCGCCTGTGGGCGAGCCAGCTGTGGATGCTGGCGCGCCACCGGCTGGACGCGCTCAGATGACCAAGACCCTCGACGACGCCAGCACCATCGATCGCGCGCCGCGCGCCGTGCGCTCCGGCGAGGGCGCCCACGCCGAGCAGCCGGTGCTGGTGCTGGCGTGGCTCGACGGCGATCCCGATCTGGTGGGCGCGGTGCTCGCGCCCGACGAGACGCCGTCGGTCTTCGGGCGCGGCCCGGGCGACGGCCAGGAGCGGCGGCTGGCGCCGCTCCGCCAGGTGCCCGGCGCCAACCTGGCGCTGCCGGCGCCGAGCGCGCCGTGGATGTCGCGGCGCCAGCTGCGCGTGCAGCGCATGGGCGCGGGCGACAGGCGCATCGCCATCGAGAACCTCGGCAAGAGCTGGCTCCGCGCGCGCGGCCAGCGCGACCCGTCGGCGCAGGTGGTGGTGGCGCCGGGCGACCTCGTGAGCGTCGGCGACGGCGCGCTCTTCCTGGTGGCGATGCGGCCGCGCACGCTGCCCGCGCTCACCAGCTGGAGCGAGCCCATCCAGGCGCGGGCGCGCCCGATCCGCTGGGCATGGTGGGCGAGTCGCCGGCGCTCTGGGAGCTGCGCGACCGCATCGCCTTCACGGCGCGCCAGCGCGGCCACGTGCTGGTGCTCGGGCCGAGCGGCAGCGGCAAGGAGCGCGTGGCGCAGGCGCTGCATCGGCTGTCGTCGTGCGGCACGAAGCCGCTGGTGGCGAGGAACGCCGCGACCATCCCGACCGCGCTCATGGACGTCGAGCTCTTCGGCCACGTCGCCAACTACCCGAACCCGGGCATGCGCGAGCGCCTCGGCCTGGTCGGCGAGGCGGATGGCTCGACGCTCTTCCTCGACGAGATCGGCGAGCTGCCCGACGAGCTCCAGGGTCACCTCCTGCGCCTCATGGACTCGGGCGACTACCAGCGCCTCGGCGACGCGCGCCCGCGCCGGGTCGAGCTGCGCCTCGTGGCCGCGACCCACCGCGACCCGCTGCAGCTGAAGCCCGACCTGCGCGCGCGCTTCCGCCACGTGCTGCGCGTGCCGCCGCTCATCGAGCGGCGCGAGGACCTGCCGCTGCTCATGCGCCACATCCTGCGCATGGCCGCGGCCGAGGACGCGACCATCGCCAGGCACTTCTTCTCCGACGCGCGCACGCCCGACGGGCGCGTGATCGAGCCGCGCGTCGACCTCGAGCTGGTCTCGGCCATCCTGCGCCACCCGCTGCCGCTGCAGGTGCGCGAGCTCGAGGGCCTGCTCTGGAACGCCATCGCCACCACCATGCGCGCGCCCGAGGGCACGCGCCTGCTGCTGCCTGCGCCGCCCTTGCCGGCGGCCGCCGCCCCCGATCACGCCGGCGCCGCCGAGCCCGGCGCGGCGCCCGACGGCGGTCCGACCACGAGCCCGACCGAGGTCGACAAGGCGACGCTGCAAGCGGCGCTCGATCGCCACGAGGGCCGCCTCGAGCGCGTGTGGCGCGACCTCGGTCTCAAGAACCGCTACGTGCTCAGGCGCCTGCTCGAGAAGTACGGGCTCCGCGGCGCGCGCGGCGACGACTCCGATCCGGAAGCCTGAGCCGCCGCGCTGTGCGCGGGCTCGTGCGGCGCTCGTGCGCCAGGGCGGGCCGCACAAGTCGACCGGCCAGGCCGCGCGCTTCAAGGCTCCGCGAGATTGTGGCCGCGCACAGATTGACGCGCCCGCGCTCAGCGTCGAGGGTCGCCGCCCAAGCTCGAACAGCCCTCGAGGATCCCCAATGAAGCTCGCGTCCGCAGTCGTCGCACTGGTTCCCTGTCTCCTGTCCACCGTCGCTCGCGCGGACTCCGCGCCCGAGACCCACGACGGCTTCCTCCTGCGCCTGTCGCTCGGCTTCGGCTACGAATCGTGGACCGTCGATGATGGCTTCGGCACGCAGATCGACATCACCGGCTTCGGCGCCGGCACCTCGATCGGCATCGGCGGCATGGTCGCCCCCAACCTGGCCATCAACGCCGACTTGTTCGCCAGCGCCATCGCCAGCCCGAACGTCGCGCAGAACGGCGTCGACCTCGGCGAGGCCAGCGACGCGAGCGTGAGCCTCGGTGCGATCGGCGTCGGCGTCACGTACTGGCTCATGCCTGTCAACGTCTACCTGGCCGGCTCGATCGGGCTCGGCCAGGCGAGCGTCAAGGAGAACGGCTCGTCGTTCGACGCCGACTTCGGGCTGGCGCTCGACTTCCTCGTCGGCAAGGAGTTCTGGGTCGGCCGCGAGTGGGGCATCGGCATCGCCGGCCAGTTCATCTACGCCAACGTGCCGACCAATGACTCCGAGGCCTCGTCGTCATACATGGCCTTCAACGTGCTCTTCAGCGCGACCTTCAACTGACGCGCTTCCGCGACAGCCTCCTTCAGTCGAGCGGCAGCACGGCCTTCAGGTAGTCGAGGCTGTTGGGCTCGAAGAAGGCGGGGCCCTGGCCGTCGAGCTCGGCGCGCTCCTCGAACGGGCGGAAGTTGCCCGCGTCCATGAGCCAGCCCGGGTTGTCGCCGATGTTGTGGAACTGGCCCTCGACGTTGGCGAGGCCGAGCGAGTGACCGACCTCGTGCGAGATGGTCGAGCCGATGAGGTTGCCGAGCACGCGCACCGCCTCGCGGATGTCGGCCGCGCGCTGGTCGGACTCGTCCGACTCGCCGCGCTGCGCCGGCTTGCCGCCGAGCGCGGGCGACACCGGCTCGAAGATGTCGTCGAAGCGCGGCGACGCCAGCGGGTTGTCGCCGGCCCGCGACGACAGGTTCATGAACTCGCCCGGGAAGACGCCGCCGTAGGCCGCGTAGCCGCCGGCCTGGGTGGCGGCGTTGTAGCCGCCGATGACGTCGGCGAAGCGCAGGTTGCCGACGTCCTTGCCCTCGGTGTTGTCGAGGCCGAAGAGGCCGGTGCCGTTGGGGTCGCGCCCGGCCAGCTCGACGGTCTCGTACTCGGCGTAGTCGGTCGGCTCCTGCCAGGTGAACTCGATGCTCACGCCTTCGTAGTCGCGCGTCGTCACGGCCAGGATGCGGTCCTCGATGGCCTGGCGCTCGACCAGCAGCCCGAACTCCTCGAGCGCGCCGTCGAAGGCGGGCAGCGCGCGCAGGTAGACGACCTGCTTCTGCGGCAGGATGTCGAAGACGAGGTCGGTCGGCGGGCCCTTCACCTCGTCGGGCCCGAAGAGGAGGAGCGGCGCGATGGTGCCCTCGAAGCGACCGGCCACGAGCCCGAGCCCGCGCAGGTTGCCCTCGGTGTCCTTCTGGACGCGCAGGACCGCCGACACCGTCTGGTTGTCGAGCTGCAGATCGGGCACGAGCGTCAGCGCGCTGGGTCCGGCCAGCGTCGTCGGCGGGCCGCCGCGCGGCGTGAAGGTGCCCTCGAGCACGAGCACCATGGCCGCCTGCAGGAGCCCGTCGGGCGCGACGAAGCCGCGCCCGCTGACGTTCACCCACTGGCCGCGCGACGCCTGCGGCGGATCGATGGCGGTCACGTAGGGCGGCTTCAGCGGCAGGCTCACGCTCTGCGCCTCCGACGCCGTCTGGGTGCCGTCGATGGCGGTGTTGACGACGCGGATCTGGCCCTCGAAGCGACCGGGCACGATGCCCAGCACGTCGGGCGTGAGCGTGAAGGCGAGGCTGTCGCGGTGGTCGGTGTCGGGCGGTTCGGCGGGAATCTGCAGGCCGTCGACCTCGACCACGCGCGCCGGCACATCGGTCGTCATGGTGCCGGTGAGCTCGACCAGCGACGCGCCCTCGTGGGCGAAGAGGAAGCCGTCGCCGGTGATGGTGACGACGTCGCCGATGTAGAGCTCGCTCGGGCCGATGGCGCTGACGCTCGGCACGAGCGCGGTGTCGACGCGCAGGTCGACCTCGCGGCCGGACTCGATCTCGGGCGCCTCGATCTTCGGCGTGCGCAAGACCGAGATGCGGCCGACCAGGCGCCCGTCGGGACGCACGATCGCGTCCGCGACTTGTCCGGTGAACGACACGACCAGCGTCTCGTCGTCGACGCGCTCGGGCGGGACGGCGAACTCGACCGGCTCGCCGCCGATGTCGCCGCGCACCAGCACCAGCAGGTCGGTGACCTCGGGGCCGGTGAAGCCGGTGCCGTGGATGACGAGGCGCGTGCCGGGGACGATCACGGCGGGGCCGACGTCGGTCACCGACAGGTCGGGCAGGATGGCGCCGCCGC
This sequence comes from Myxococcota bacterium, assembly GCA_046351155.1. Lineage (GTDB taxonomy): Bacteria > Myxococcota_A > UBA9042 > PHBI01 > PHBI01 > JAXLYZ01. The sequence goes on along the minus strand of JAXLYZ010000029.1, from coordinate 111,490 downwards.
GCACGTCGGGCTCGCAGCCCGCGACGACGACGGCGCCCGCGCTCGTGGCGCATGCGCAGAGGATGACGGCGACGAGGCGACGCATGGCGCGCAAGCTACCACGCGGGCGCGGTCCGAGCGAGCCGTTCGCGGTCGCCGTCCCAGGGGGCTGCGCCTCACGCGGCTCACCGACCGGGACGCGCCGCCGGTCCGATGGATGACATGGGGGCCGAGAGGTACCGACATGGGACGCGGGAGGTACTGCCATGTGAGGCGAGGAGGGCTCGCATGTGACGCGAGGAAAGCGCCATGCGAAGCGAGGCAGGGCCGCCTGGGAGGCGCGATGAGGGCGTCTGGGACGCGCGACGAGCCTGCATGAGCGGCGCGGCGAACAGCCTGCACGCCCGCGCTCGGCTCACGACGTCGCGGGCTCGGGCGTCGCGTCGGTGCTCGGCTTGCGTTTGACCGCGCCGGCCAGGAAGCGTCGCACGGAGATCGGCACGAGCCGCGGCACCTGGTGGTCGAGAGTGTGGGCGGCCTCGAAGGCGTGGATGATGTCGGACAGCAGGTGGAGGTTCAGGCCGTCGAGCGTGTCGACCTCGGCCTGGCTGAGCTTCTTGGCGGTGAGCCGCACGCGGGCCGCGCGCCCGGTCCTCTCTACCTCCGTGCCGGCGGCCGCGAGCCGGTCGAGGTAGGCGGCGGTCAGGCGCTTCGACTTGATGCGACCCTTCACGGCCGGACGGGCATCGCCGAGGAAACGGCGCCCGAGCGCTTCGAGTCGCCCGATGCCTTTCGCGAGCGCATCGAAGTCGTCGGCCCGGCCCTTGGCTGCGGAGACCTCGCCCTTGAGCGCCTCGTCCGGACCGGCCACCCCGGTCAGGACCACGGCCGCCTGGTCGCGGAGCTGGATCCCGCGGGCAAAGGCAACCTGAGCCTCGGTCTCGACGCGCGAGCGGGCCGCGGTGTCGACGTGCCCGGCGTCGTCCTGATCGCTGACGGCGTCGCGCAGGCGAACGGCTTGCTCGACGGCGACGGCGAGCAGCAGATCGGAGAATCCGGCGAGAGTGTCTTTCTGATCGTCGGTCGCCGTGTGCCAGAAGGCATATGCCAAACCATACAGGCGCTCGACGTCGACGATGATACGGCTCGACGCGACCTTGGCGCCGAGCTCCTGGAACCCAGCCTGCGCCTCGGGTGGACTCTCCGCCGCCAGGACCTCCGGATCACCAGGTACCAGGCTGGCGTGGAGCTGGTCGAGCGTGAGCGTCGGGGTCTGCGTCGAAGCGTCGTCGCGCATGGGTTCCTCCGTGGACGAGGTCGAGTTGTACCGGCTGGAGATTGACGTATCACCCCTCCTCGAATGGGATAAATATGCCAAAATGGGAAATCGTCCGCGGCGCGAGAAACGCCCACCCGAGTGGCAGAGTGTGACATTTCACCTACTGAGGCCGCCGACGACCACGGGGAACGCTTCAACTCATGGTCAAACTCGGGAGGGGACTTTGTGCGGCGATGTGCGGCATTTGTGCGGTCGTTGTGCGGCCAATATCGAGGCGGCTCCCTCGCGAAACCGTCGGTAGAGGTGCAATCGCCCGTTGACGCTTTCGGCTCGCATGCCCCAAACCGGAAGCGACGCTGCGACCGCGGTGGGTACGCAGGTCGCCTCGGCCGGGTCCGTCGACGACGGCCGAGCAGCTCGAAGGATGGCCGGGGCTTCTCGCAGCCCGGGCCGCGCTATGCCTGGAGCTTCTCGATGACGACTCGATGTCCGTCCCAGTCGGCTCTGCTTGCAGTTGCAGGACTGGTTGTCCTGTTCGCGTTTGGTGGGACGTCCTGTAACGCAGGCGGCACGGAGGGTGAGGCAGACGCGGTCGTCTCCATTGACTCGGCGGGGGCGACAGACACCGGAAGCGGGGATACCGCGCCCGACAGCACACCTGACGAAACTTCCGACGCCAGCAACTTGGACAGCGCCGTCGATACGGGCGCCGTCGACGTCGATCCCGAGGTCGTCGTGCTCGACCCGGCCGGTGATGCCGATGGGGACGGCGTCCTCAACGGAGTCGATGGCTGTGCCGAGGGAGCAATCGGATGGACGACGTCGCCTTCCACCGATCGCGACGGCGATGGTTGTCGCGACAGCGACGAGGATCGCGACGACGACGGCGACGGCATCATCGACACCAAGGATCATTGCCCGACCGGCGCAATCGGGTGGACGAGCACGACGATCACCGACCCCGACGGAGATGGCTGCCGAGAGAACGAAGATGACGACGACGGCGACGGTCTGACGAACGACGTCGATCACTGCGCGGCGGGAGACGCGGGATGGACCAGCGACCCGACCACAGACCATGACGCGGACGGGTGTCGGGACGCGGGCGAGGACGTCGACGACGACGGGGATGGCAACATCGACGCGAACGACGCCTGCCCGCTCGGGCTCGAATCCGGACTGGACCGAGACGGCGATGGATGCCTGGACGACGAATCGGAGGACGACGACGGCGACGGCGTGCTCGACGTGATCGACGAGTGCAGCACAGGCCAGGTCGGCTGGGACTCCACCCCCGAGACCGACGCCGATGGCGACGGCTGCCAAGACCAAGTTGAGGACGACGACGACGACGGCGATCGCATCTCCGACGCCGAGGACCCGTGCCCAAACCTCGACTCGGCGGTTTTCCCCGACGCGTGCTTCCCTGGGAAATGCACGAGCCTCACGTTTGCGTCGTTGTATTTCGTCGAGGTCGATCGACTCGTGCCGCATGGTTCACGTTTGACGGTTCCGCGCGGAAGTCTCGGTCGGTTCCTGATGATCGATCCGGCCGCACCACCCGCGTGGCAAAAGACCACCGCCATGATCACCCCCACAGGCGCGCGGACCCTGGACGACCCGTCGAGCTATGTGCCGTACGGCAACGCCTTGATCGGGCGCCAGCGGCTGGCCATGCTGACGCAACTGACGACGGGAGGCTGTGCGCTGGCCGAAATCGAAGTGGTCCAGACCACGTCGGACTTCTTCCACCTGCAATTCCTGATCGACGGCCCGCCCAACGCCGCTCCTCCGGGCGCCAACGTGTGGCCCACTCCGACCCGGCGGGGTCAGGGAGATGTCGGCGTCGGACTACACTTGGCGCGCTTTGTCGGCGAAGGTGACGACATCGACGGCGACGGAGAGCCCGACCCCTGGATGAACCACACCTGGGATCTCTACGACAACGGGAATCCCGATTGGGGCATCGATGGCGAGCCGCAACCCCTGGTGGGCGGCACCGCGATGAGCGAGCCGGCGCCCTTCGACCTCAGGCTCGGGGCGCATCGTGGCCCCAAGGCGGACAGCGTCCGATATCGGGCCCAAGTGTACATCCGTGGGGTGCTTGCCTACGACGTGGCCGCCGTTCTCCCCGGCCCGTACTGGTTCTGGGAAGTCGGCACTCTCGATGCCGAGACCCAGTCTTTCATTCCTCGACATAGATGCCACGGCACGCAGCACATGACGTGCGACACCGATACCGAGTGCGAGCTCGGCCTCGCCTGCGACACGCTACACAAGTTCGAGATCCCGGAGGAGTTCCGTGATGCGTATCAGTGAGTCCATCTGGCGAACGACCGCCCGGAATGACGTGGAACCGGAATGACGTGGAACCGGGGGTAGGAATGACGTGGAACCGAATGACGTGGAACCGGGGGTAGGACCGCGTAGGGATGGGGTGGGGTTGGTGCGAGGCTGGTGGCGGCGACCGTCAACCGAATGACGTGGAACCGAATGACGTGGAACCGGGGGTAGGACCGCGTAGGGATGGGGTGGGGTTGGTGCGAGGCTGATCGCGGCGACCGTCGAACGCAGGTCGGCCCACCCCGGCGCTGACGGCGGCGGGCACTGGCTTGGGGGCTGGACGGGCGGCGAGCTCGGTCGTCGGTGGCGCTCAGGTCGGCGCCTCGCGGACGCGCAACCGGAAGACGACGCGCATCAGCCATGTGCCAAATGGGAAAATGGCGTCCCGAATACCCGAGATGAATCGCTGCCGCGCGCTGTCATATTGTTCCAGGAAGGCCTCGCGCCACGTCAGGTACTCATGGCGACGCTCGATGTTCGACGCCGCGACGATCGGGCGGCGCTTGCCGCGCTCCTCGGTCGATGTCGCCTCCGCGTTCCAGTCGACCGAGCGCGCGCGACGCGCGCCCCCGAAGTCCTTCCCGGCCGCGCGCACGCGCGCCCGCGCCGCCGCCTCTCGCTGACCGACGAGCTCGGCGAGCTCCCGCCCGAAGCGCTCCGGCCCACCCACCGACGACCACGGCGGCGCGACCAGCGCCAGCGTCGCGCTCTCCGGATACGTCGCGGCCTCGCTCTCCAGCACAGCCGGACGCGCAAAGACCCTCGACCTCCCGATGTCGTTCGGGCTCGTCCGGAAGCCCGGCCACTCGCGACCGTGCTCCACCAACCCGGCCGCCACCGGGTTGGCCAGATCGTAGGCCGCCATCGACAGCGTCGCCGTGGGGTCCAGCATCACCTGGTAGTGCGGCTCGCGCCCGTCCCACACCGAGCCCTCACGACCCCGCATCGCGTTGACGGCGCGCGCCATCGCCGCGTTGAGCTCGTTCATCAGCTTCGGCAACTTCCCCGACCGATCCACGAGCATCAGATGGTAGTGGTTCGACATCACGATCGCCGCGATGACCCCGACGTCGTTCAGCGCGGCGTAGTGCGCCAAGAGGTAGCCGAACACCTGCTCGACCCACGCGTCTGGCCTCAGCAGGAACTTGCGCGCGACCGTGCGTCGCGTCACCGACACCACCACGCCTGGCACAATCGGACGGGGCTTCGACATTTCTCGACCTCCGTCCTCTCAAGTTCCCGCGAGCGCCGGTTTTGATCCGGATTTCTTTCGCGACTGCGAGCGGCGCGGCTCGGTCGGCGATCGCACGCCCCAGAGACGCAGACCCGAGACGCAGATCGCCGGCGCCCACGGTGCACCGCGCTCGCTGGCCGCCACGCATCACGGCGCGGTGTCGAGCCCGCCCTCGGCCGCGGCGAGCTCGGCCTCGGCGCGGCGCAGCGCGGCCAGCCGATCGAGGTGCTCGCGACGCGCGTCGATGGCGCCGCGCACGGCGTCGAGCAGATCGAGCAGCGAGGTGACGCCACCCTTGTAGGCGTCCTCGGCCAGGCCGGCGACCTCCTCGGCGTGCGGCGCGAAGCTGGCGTCGAACTGCTCGAGCGCGGTCTTGCGCGCGGCCACCGCGGCGGCCAGCGCCGAGCGCTGGGCCTCGGCCTCGGCGTGGGTGGCGTCGCGGCGCGCGCGGCTCGCCAGCAGCTCGGCCCGCGCGCGCGCGACGGCGCCGCGCCCGCTGTCGAAGACCGGCAGCTCCCAGGCCAGGCCGACGATGGCGCCGGCGGTGGTGGCGTCCTGGCCGATCGTCGCGCCGGCCGTGACGACCAGGTCGGGCCAGCGCTCGGCGCGCGCCAGGTCGACCTCAGCGTCTGGCCGCCGCCACCGCGCGCACCGCCTGCCGCTCGAGCGCGGTGCTGCCGGCCCGGTCCGCACCGCCGGCCTCGCTGACACCGCCCGGCAGCGGCTCGTCGATCGAGCCGCTGGCCACCGGCGCCCAGCCCGGGAAGCCGAGCAGCGCGCCGATGGCCGCGCGCGCCGCGCCGCGTCGGCTTCCGTCGTGGCCAGCTCCTGCTTCATGCCGTCGACCTCGGTCTCGACGCGGCGCACGTCGTAGAGCGATGCGTGGCCGAGCGTCGCGCGCTCGCGCACCACCGCGACGATGGCGTCGAGGCGCGCCACGCCGGCCTTCAGCACGGCGGCCTCGGCGTCGTTGGCCGCGGCGTCGATCCAGGCCAGGCGGAGGTCGTGGAGCAGGCCGGCCTTCGACACCTCGAGCGCCGCCTCGGCGCTGCCTACGGCGCTGGTCGCCGCGGCGTGGCGCGCGTGGCGCTGGCCGCCGATCATCAGCGGCTGCTGCACGGTCAGCGCGTGCACCGACAGGTTCCCCGGGTTGGCGCCGCCCACGACCTGGTCGAGCTCGTAGCCGAGCGTCGGGTTCGGGTAGCGGTCGGCGGCGATGGCGTCGCTGTGGGCGACGTCGATGTCGCGAGCCACCGCCGCCAGCCGCGGGCTGCGCGCGAGCGCCAGGCGCGCCAGCGCCGGCCAGTCGACGCGGTCGGGCAGGGCGGCCTCCGCCGCGGGCGGCGCGGGCTCGGCCGCCTCGGGCATGCTCGACGTCCACGCCAGCGCCAGGCCGAACACGGCGCCGGCCACTCCGGTGAGCCACGCGCGCCTCATGCCGGACCTCCCTCGGCGAGCGGCGCGCCGTCGTGCAGCCCGGGCGGCGGCTCCTCCGCATCGCCCTCGGCGTCGGGGTCGGGGTCCTTCCGCGCGATGAGCCCATACAATGAAGGCAGCACCCACAGCGCGGTGACCAGCGTCGTGACCATGCCGCCCACGATGACCAGCGCGAACGGGCGCTGTGTCTCGCTGCCGACGCCGTGCGACAGCACCATCGGCAGCAGCCCGAGGATGCCGAGCAGCGCCGCCATGAGCACGGCCCGGAAGCGCTCGGTCGGCCCCGACACCAGCGCCTCGGCCAGCGCGAGCCCGCCCTTTCGGCGCTCGGCCACCGCCGACAAGACGAGCAGTCCCATGAGCGACACCTGCCCCATGAGCGCGATGAAGCCGATGGCGGCGCTCACCGACAGCGCGATGTTCGACAGCGCCAGCGCCACCACGCCGCCCGACACCGCCAGCGGCATCGACAGCATCACCGCCGCCGCGGCGCGGCCCGAGCCGAGCGCGCCGTAGAGGAGCGCCAGCACGATGAGCAGCGCGACCGGGATGATGACCTGCAGGCGACCCATGGCGCGCGCCTGGTTCTCGAACTCGCCGCCCCACTGCAGGAACGCGCCCTCCGGCACCTTCACCTGGTCCTTCACGATCTGCATGGCCTCGTGCACGGCCGAGCCCATGTCGCGCCCCTCGACGTTGAACTTCAGCGCCAGGAAGCGCGCGTTGGCCTCGCGATTGATGACGGCGCGGCCGTCGGCGATGCCGACCTTGGCCAGGTCGGAGAGCGGCACGCGCCCGCCGGCCGGGGTGTCGACCTCGAGCGCCTTGATGCGCGCGACCTCCGAGCCGGCGGCCGGGTCGAGCTCGACGCGCACCGGCACCGGCCGTCCCTCGTGCCACACCTCGGTCACGACGCGCCCGGCCAGCGCCGTCTCGAGCGTGGTCTGCGCGGTGGCCACGGTGATGCCGTCGCGCGCCAGCGCCTGGCGGTCGAGCGCTATCTGCAGCTGGGGCACGGTGGCGTCGCGGTAGAGGTCGAGGTCGACGATGCCGGGCACCTTGGCGAGCGCCGCCTTGGCAGCGATGAGCGTCTGGCGCATGGCCTCGAGATCCTCGCCGAAGATCTTCAGCACCACCTTGCCGCGCACGCCGCTGATGGCCTCCTCGATGTTGTCCTTGATGGGCTGCGAGAAGTTGAAGGTCACGCCCTTGAACTCGGCCTCCACGCGCTCGCGCATCTCGTCGACGATCTGCTCCTTGTCGAGGCCGCGCGTCCACGTCTCGCGCGGCCGGAAGCGGACGAAGGTCTCCGACATGTTGACGCCCTCGTCGTCGGTGCCGTCCTCGGGGCGGCCGTGCTCGGACAGCACGCCCAGCACCTCGGGGGTGTCCATGAAGGCCTTGCGCACGTCGGTCAGGATGGCGGCCGAGCGCGCCAGCGAGATGCTGGCCGGCATCTCGACGAAGACCACCACGTCGCCCTCGTCGAGCTCGGGCAGGAACTCCGAGCCGAGCGTCGTGCCGACCAGGATGGTCGTCGCGACGAGCCCGCCGCCCAGCGCCAGCGCGATGAGCGGGCGCTTGACGACGAAGCCCAGCGAGCGGCGGTAGGCGGCGCGCAGCACGCTGACGAAACGTGGCTCGGCGGCGTGCTCGTGCTTCGACTTCCGGGTTGCCGATGCCGCTGCGGGACGTGCGCGCTCCGGGCGGAGGAGGAGCGCGCACAGCGCCGGGACGACCGTCAGCGAGAACACGAGCGCGCCGCCGAGCGCGAAGCTGTAGGTGAGCGCCAGCGGCCGGAAGATGCGGCCCTCGACGCGCTCGAGCGTGAACACCGGGATGAGCGCGGCGATGATGATGGCCATGGCGAAGAGCGTCGGGCGCGCCACGTCCTTGGCCGAGCGGATCACCAGCTTGACGATGTCGAGGCGCGTGGCCGGGCGCTCGATGGCCTTCCGATGGAGCACGTTCTCGACCAGCACCACCGCGCCGTCGACGAGGATGCCGAAGTCGATGGCGCCGAGCGAGATGAGGTTCGCCGGGAGATGCATCTGGGCGAGCCCGATGAAGGCCGTGAGCAGCGCCAGCGGGATGACGCTGGCCACCGCCAGCGACCCCGACAGCGAGCGCACGAAGAGCCACACCAGCCCGACGATGAGCAGGAAGCCGTGGAGCAGGTTGTCCTTCACCGTGTCGAGCGTGTGGTCGACCAGCGTCGTGCGGTCGTAGAACGGCTCGATCTTCATGCCGGCCGGCAGGATGTGGTCGTTCAGCTCGGCGACCTTGGCGTGCACGCGCTCGAGCACCTCGCTCGGGTTCTCGCCGCGGCGGAGCAGCACGAAGCCCTCGACCGCCTCCGGCTCGACGCCGAAGCCGACGTCGCCGCGCCGCGGCGTCGGCGCCTGCACGACGCGCGTGGCCACGTCGCCGATGGTGACCGGCGTGCCGTCGCTGGCGCGCAGCACCACCGCGCGGATGTCGTCGGCGCCCTGCATGAGGCCGAGGCCGCGTACGGTGAGCTCCTGGTCGCCTTGCTCGAGGAAGCCGCCGCCGACGTTCATGTTCGACTGCTCGAGCGCCGCGACCACCTCGGCCAGCGACACGCCGTGCTGCTGGAGCCGCGCCGGGTCGACCTGCACCACGTACTCGCGGAGGTAGCCGCCGAACGACACGAGGTCGGCCACGCCTTGGACCTGCTTCATCACGCGCGCGACGGTGAAGTCGAGCTCGGAGCGCAGCTGGTAGAGGTCGTGCCGATCGGAGACCAGCCTGAACTGGTAGATCTCTCCGAGCGGCGTGGCCTCGGGTGCAAGCTCGGGGACGACGCCGGTCGGCAGGTCGGCCGTCTCTGCGCGCTGGGCGACCGTCGATCGCGCGACGAAGGTGTCGGCGCCGTCCTCGAAGGTGAGCGTCACGATCGAGAGGCCGTAGAGGCTCTCGCTGCGCAACGCGATCATGCCGGGCGTCCCGTTCAGCGCGCGCTCGAGCGGCACGGTGAGCTGACGCTCGATCTCCTCGGGGGCATAGCCCGCGAGCTGGGCGATGACGGTCACCTGGACGTTGGTCACGTCAGGGAACGCCTCGATGGAGGTGTGGAGGAACGCGGTCACGCCATAGGCGGCGATGACCAGAGACACGACGACGGCGGCCACGCGGCGATGCACCACGTGGCGGATGAGCCACTCCATTAGAAGACCTCGCTCGGGTTCATCGGATCGTTGCCACGCTCTTCCTCCGGCTCTGCTTCGCGCCGCCTCCGTCCAGAGCGCGGCCCGACGAACCGAGCGAGGCGGCTACAGCACCTGTTGTCCGCTCTGGTCCAGCAGCAGAGCCCCGCGCGCCACGATGCGCTCGCCGTCCTGCAAGCCCTTCAGGATGGGCACGCGCCCGCCGCGCGCGTCGCCGACCATCACCGGCCGCGGCGCGTAGTGCTGCGGGTGATCCTCGATCCACACGACGGCCTGGCCGCCCTCCTTGATGATGACCGCCGTCGCCGGCACCTCGATGCCGGCCGCGCTCTTCGGCAGGTGGATCGAGGCGCGCGCGAACATGCCCGGGCGCAGCGCGACCGAGGCGTCGGTCGGCGCGAGGTAGACCGGCGCGCGCCGGAGCGCGGTGTCGACGCGCGCGCCCACGCGCGCCACCTTGGCCGCCAGCGGCAGCCCGCCGGCCTCGAGCGCGACCTCGGCCGCCTCACCCTCGTGCACCGCGGCGAGGTCGTGCTCGTAGACGTCGACCTGGATCCACAGCCGCGTCGGGTCGCCCACCGACACGACCGGCGCGCTGGCCTGGAGCACCATGCCCGGCTGCGCCGCGCGCTCGACCACCACGCCGTCCATCGGCGCCACCACCTGCACCTCGTCGCCCGTGCCGGGCAGGATGGCCGCGCTGTGCTCGGCGCGCGCCAGATCGGCCTGCGCGCTCAGCACCTGCAGGTCGGCCGCGGCGCGCTCGGACTCGATGCCGACGTTGTGCTCGGCCAGCTCGCGCTGGCGATGCGCCAGGCTCCTCGCGGCGTCGAGCGCCACGCGCGCGCGGCCGAGCTCGCCGCGCGCGTCGGCCGCCTCGCGGCTCGACAGCACGGCCACGACGTCGCCCGCCTTCACGCGGTCGCCCGGCGCGACCTTCACCGCCACCACCCGACCCGAGGCCGGCGCGCCGATGTCGACCAGCGCGCCGTCCTGCCACACCACCCGGCCCGGCGCATCGACTGTCGTGTCGCTGACGTCCCTGGAGACGGGGACGACCTCGAGCGCGACCGAGGCCGGCAGGCTGCGCGTCGATGCGCCGGGCGGTGGCTCGGGGGGCGGAGTCTGCGCGCTCGCCCCCGAGCAGGCGGAGGCGCTCATCACCTGACCGATGACCACGATGATGACGCCGCACGCGAGGGTACGGGCTGACTTGAAAGCCATTGGAGTGCTCCTTGCTGCCGCCATCCCGAACGCGGCGCGCGCTCATCGAGCAAGGCCCAGGCCAGCCGTCGCGGGCTGAAAAACAAACGCTGGAACGGTGGGTTACGTCGGGCGAGGAATCCGGCTCGCGGCGACCCGCTTACATTCCCGCCTCGCTACCGTGGCAAGTTGCCACGCCCGGAGTCGCGATGCGTCTCGGCACTCGCTTCACCCTCGCCTTCGCGGGCATCGGCGCCCTCGTCTTCGGCGGCCACGCCTGGCTCTCGATCGCCAAGGAGAGCGACGACCTGCGCGCGACGGCGCTGGCCGAGGTGGCGCTGCTCGGGCAGAGCCTGCGCGTCGCGACCGAGAACGCGCTGCGCGACGGCCAGCTCGCCGATCTCACCGAGACCATCGCCCAGCTCGACATCTCCGATCTGTCGACCGACCTCGGCGTGTGGAAGCCCGACGGCACGCTCATGGTCGCCTCGCCCGGCCAGCCCGACCTCGCCGAGCTGCCCGAGATGGCGAAGACCGCCATCGCCCAGGGTCTCGATCAGAGTCGCTTCGTCGACCGCTCCAGCGGCGACTACCTCGTGCGCGCGGTGCCGCTGAAGGGCGATGACGGCGCCGTGCTCGGCGCGCTGACCTTGTGCCGTCCGACCAGCGTGCTGGCGCGCGACCTCGACGAGACGCGGAACGCCGCCATCGTCACCGCCATGGCCTTCATCGCGCTGGCCATCGTGCTCGGCCTGGTGCTCGGCCACGCCTGGGTCGCGCGCCCGCTGGTGCGCGTGGTGCGCGCCATCCGCCGCGTGCGCGACGGCGACCTCGACGAGCCGCCGCCCACCGACCGCGACAAGAGCGAGATCGCCGAGATCAGCCGCGAGCTCTCGGCCATGCGCGAGGAGCTGCGCGCGACGCGCGCCGAGCTGTCCGAGCGCGAGGCGCGCCAGCGCGACATCGAGGCGCGCCTCCGCGACACCGATCGCATGGTGGCCATCGGCCAGCTCGCCAGCGGCCTGGCCCACGAGATCGGCTCGCCGCTCCAGGTGCTGCAGGGGCGCGCCGCGGCGTTGCTCGACGCCACCCAGCCCGACCGCATCAAGAAGCACGCGCGCGTCATCGTGCAGGAGACGGCGCGCGTCGCCAGCATCGTGCAGGACCTCATGCGCTTCGTGCGGCGGGCGCCGAAGCCGAAGCCCATGCACCTCGAGCACGCCGCGCGCGCGGTCGTCGATCTGCTCGACCACCAGGCCGAGCGGAGCGGGGTGCGGCTGACGCTCGAGGCGCGGCCGTCGCCCGAGATCGTGGCCGATGAGGAGCGCGTGCTGCAGGTCATCCTGAACCTCGTCCGGAACGCGCTGCAGGCGACGTCACGCGGCGGCAGGATCCAGGTGCGCGTCGAGCCCGACGCGTCCGGCGGCGTGGCGCTCGAGGTGGCCGACGACGGCCGCGGTATGGACGAGGTCACGCGCGCCCGCATCTTCGAGCCGTTCTTCACGACGCGCGCGGCGCAGGGCGGGACCGGCCTCGGCCTGTCGGTCGTGCGCAGCATCGCCGACGAGCACGCCGCCGCCATCGCGGTCGACTCGGCGACCGGGCGCGGCACGCGCTTTCGCATCGTCTTCCCGCTCGCGCTGCCGAGCATCGCCCTGGAGGCATCGTCATGACCGCGGCCCAAGAGACTCCGACCCCGCGCATCCTGGTGGTCGACGACGACCCGGCGGTGGTCGACTGGCTGTGCGAGATGCTCGGCGACAAGGGATGGCGCGCGACCGGCGAGACGCAGTCGGCGCGCGCGCTCGAGCGCATCCGCACGAGCGACTTCGACGTGGTGGTGAGCGACATCGAGATGCCCGAGCTGCGCGGGCCCGAGCTCATGCGCGCCATCTTCGCCGCGCGCCCGCGCCAGCTCGTCATCCTCATCACCGCCTTCGGCAGCATCGAGCTCGCGGTCGAGTCGCTGAAGGCGGGCGCGGTCGACTTCCTGGCCAAGCCGTTCTCGGTCGAGGCGCTGTTCCACGCCATCGAGCGCGCGCTGAGCGAGCGCTCCATGCGGCGGGAGATCGTGCGGCTGCGCGCCGAGCTGTCGCGCACGAGCGACGGCATCGTGGCGCGCAGCCCGGCCATGAAGCGCGCGCTGGCCATGGCGCGGCGCGCCGCCGAGTCGGACGCGACGGTGCTCCTCCGCGGCGAGAGCGGCGTCGGCAAGGGCGCGCTGGCGCGCTTCATCCACCAGACCGGCCGGCGCAAGGCCGGGCCGTTCGTCGACCTCAACTGCGCCGCCATCCCGGCGACGCTGGTCGAGAGCGAGCTCTTCGGCGCCAAGCGCGGCGCCTTCACCGACGCCAAGGTCGATCGCGACGGTCTCTTCGTGCGCGCGCAGGGCGGGACGGTCTTCCTCGACGAGATCGGCGACATGCCGCTCGAGGTGCAGCCGAAGCTCCTGCACGCGCTCGAGAACGGCCGCGTGCGCCCGGTCGGCGGGACGCGCGACGCGCCCATCGACGTGCGCGTCATCGCCGCCACCAACCAGCCGCTGGAGGAGGCCATGCACGAGCGGCGCTTCCGCTCCGACCTCTACTATCGGCTGGCCGTCATCGGCATCGACATCCCGCCGCTGCGCGACCGGCGCGAGGACATCGAGCCGCTGGCCGAGGTGTTCCTCGAGCGCGCCTGCGCGCGCGTCGGCCGGCCGGTCTCGGGCATCGCCGCCAGCGGCATCCGTTGGATGCTGGCCCACGCCTGGCCGGGCAACGTGCGCGAGCTGGCCAACGCCATCGAGCGCGCGGTGGCGCTGACCGAGCACGACGCGCTCGTGGTCGAGGACCTCGCGCCGCCGCCGACTTCGAGCGCGCGCCCGAGCCCGGTCGCGAGCGACGACGCGGCGTCGCTGGCGCTGGTCGAGCAGCAGCACATCGAGCGCGTGCTGAGCGCCGTCGGCGGCAACAAGACGAAGGCCGCGCGCATCCTCGGCATCGATCGCCGGACGCTCTATCGCAAGCTCGGCGAGCCGCTCGACGCGCTCGACAAGTGACGCTGGCCGCGGGCTAGGTCTTTCGCGCCAGGAGCTCGCGCGCCATGGCCAGCGTGCGCGCGGTGATGTCGAGGCCGCCCAGCATGCGCGCCACCTCGTCGACCCGCGCCGCGCCGTCGAGGCGGTCGACGTGGGTGGCGGTGCGCTCGCCCTCGGTCTCCTTGCGAACCTTCAGGTGGGTCCGGCCGCGCGCGGCGATCGACGCGAGGTGCGTGATGCACAGCACCTGGCGCTCGGCGGCGATTTCGGCAAGCTTCTTTCCGATCATGTCGCCGACCGCGCCGCCGGTGCCGGCGTCGACCTCGTCGAAGATGCAGGTCTCGACCGGGTCGACGTGCATGAGCGCGCGCTTCAGCGCCAAGAGCACACGCGACAGCTCGCCGCCCGAGGCGACCTTGGCGATGGGCGCGAAGCCCTCGCCGCGGTTGGTCTGGATGGCGATCTCGCCCTGCTCGAAGCCGTCGGGCCCGAGGCTCGCGCGCGCCTCGAGCTCGAAGCGGATCTCGGCGCCGCTCATGGCCAGGCCGTGGAGCTCGGCGGCGACCTTGCCCTCGAGGTCGGCCTTGGCGCGGACGCGCGCCGCGCCGAGCGCGCGCGCGGCCTTCTCGGCCGCCTCCTGAGCGCGCGCGCGCGCCTTCTCGGCGTCGGCCAGATCGAGGTCGAGCGACTCGAAGGCGGCCAGCTCGGCGCGCAGGACGTCGCGCGCCGCGAGCGCGGCGGCGAGGTCCATGCCGTGCTTCTTCTTCAGCTTCTTCAGCGCCTCGAGGCGCTCGGTCACGGCGTCGAGCCGGCGCGGGTCGAGGTCGACGTGGCGCGAGTAGCTCCTCAGCTCCTGCGAGACGTCGTCGAGCTCGATGCGCGCGGCCTCGAGGCGCTCGGTCGCGGGACCGAGCGAGGCGTCGTAGCCGCGCAGCCGCTCCAGCGCGCGCAGCGCAGCCCGAGCTTCTCGACCACCGAGCCGCCGCTGTCGCGCAGCATGCCGACCACCTCGCTGGTGCCGGCCACCAGCCGATCGGCGTGGGCCAGGCGCGCGCGCTCGGCCTCGAGCGTCTCCTCCTCGCCCGGCTTGGGATCGACCTCGTCGATCTCGGCCAGCTGGAAGCGCACGAAGTCCTCGCGCTTGGCGCGCTCCTCGGCGCGCCGTCGGATGTCGGCCTCGGCCGCTCGCGCCGTCGACAGCGCGCCCCAGGCGGCGTCGTAGGCTTTGCGCTCGGCGGCCAGCCCGCCGAAGCGATCGAGGATGTCGAGGTGGGTCGTCGGGTCGAGCAGCTGCGTGTGCTGGTGCTGGCTCGACACGTCGACCAGGCCGCGCGTGAGCTGGGCCAGCGTGCCGACGGTGATGGGCCGGCCGTTGACGTAGACGCGGCCCTTGCCGCCGGGCGCCACGATGCGGCGCACGATCATCTGATCGACGTCGTCGTCGACCAGGTCGAGCGCCTCGAGGCGGCCGCGCACCGGGCTGTCGTGGTCGAGGCGGAACAGCGCCGACACCTCGGCGCGCTCCCGCCCGCGCCGGATGAGGTCGACCTCGGCGCGGTCGCCGAGCACCAGCGACAGCGCCTCGATGATGATCGACTTGCCCGCGCCGGTCTCGCCCGTCAGGACGTTGAGACCCTCGGACAGCTCGAGCGTCGTGTCCTCGATGATCGCGAGGTCCTGGATGGTCAGCGCCTGCAGCATGGCCGGGCGCAGCCGATAGCATGGGCGCCGAAAATATGGCAGGTCTTTGGACCATGGAAAACGAGTCGGGTTCGTTCGAGGGGCAGGGCAAGGTTCAGATCGCGTGGCGCTTCAACCCCGTCGCCAGCGCCAAGGGCCTCGTGGTCATCGCGCACGGCGTGGCCGAGCACATGGACCGCTACGAGCACGTGGCCCAGGCCCTCCACGACGCGGGCTACGCCGTCATGCGCGTCGACCACCGCGGACACGGCGCCTCGGGCGGACCGCGCGTCTTCGTGAAGCGCTTCGGCGAGTACGTGGCCGACCTCGAGACCGTCATCGCGCTGGCCAAGGGCAAGGCCCCGGGCGGCGTGAAGACGTTCCTCCTCGGCCACTCGATGGGCGGCCTCATCGCCGTCCACCACCTGCTGGCGCACCCCGGCGTCGTGCACGGCGCCATCCTGTCGGCGCCGGCGCTCGAGTTCTCGATCAAGGTCCCGGCCTGGAAGGACGCGCTCGGCAAGGGCATGTCGGCCATCTGGCCGGGGCTCGCCATCCCGACCGGTGTCGACCCGGCCGTCGTGTCGCGCGACCCGGCCGTCGTGAAGGCCTACGCCAACGACCCGCGCGTCACCAAGAAGGCGACCGCGCGCTGGTACACCGAGATGCTCTCGGCCCAGAGCGAGGCCATGGCGCGCGCGCTCGAGGTGAAGACGCCATTCCTCGTGCTCATCGGCGGCCAGGACAAGCTCGCCTCGGCCAGCGCCATCGAGCGCTGGTTCCCGCAGACCGGCGCCAGCGACAAGACGCTCCTGCCGTACCCGGCCCTCTATCACGAGGTCATGAACGAGCCGGAGAAGGACGTCGTCTTGGGCGACATCCGCCGCTGGCTCGACGCACGCGCCTGACGCCGCACGCGGCCAGCGCCGCCGCGAGCGCGCCCGCGTCGAGCGCGCCGCCCGCGCCGCAGCCGTCGTCGCGCCCGCGCACGGCTTCGGCCTCGGCCACCTCGACGACCTCGACCATCGGCTCGGGCTCGGGCGTCGGGTCCGGCTCGAGCGGGGCCGGCACGGTGTAGATGGCGCAGAATCCGGCCTGGTCGTCGGGGTCGAGCTCGCGCTTGTCGCACTCGCCGGCCTGCGCGTTCGGAGCCATGGTCGCGCTCGGCGTGAGCGAGTGGTCGAGGCCCATGACGTGGCCGACCTCGTGCGTCAGCGTGGCGTGGAGGTCGTAGCGATCGGGGCTGCACGCCTCGGCCGCGGCGAAGTCGAAGTTGCCGAAGTTCACCGCCACGTCGGCGTCGACGATCTCGCCCGACACGTGGCGGAAGGAGAGCAGCGTCCGCGCCAGCTCCTTCTGTCCGAAGGTCGCGTTCCAGGCGTTGGCGTCGTCGAACCACACCACCGACACGCCGCCGTCGAGGTCGTCGACGGCCGTCGTGGCGAGCGCCGGCGCCAGCATCGCCGGGCGCCGATCGAGGAGCGGCACGTCGGCCTCGCAGGCGATGCCGAGCCAGGTCGAGAGCGCCGTCGCCACCACGTCGAGCACGGTCGCGTCGTCGAGGCCCTCGGGCGGCGCGCGGCCGACGCGCACGATCGGCGTCGAGCCCGGCGGCCAGTGCAGCGCGACCCCGCCTTCGGTCTGATAGGGCACGAAGGCCAGCGCCGCGAGGCCGATGAGCGCGTGCATCGACGCGATGATGCTGATATCGGAGTGGCATGTCGAGGGCCATCCCCCTGCGTCTCGTCTTCCTCTTCGCGCTCGTCGCCTCACCGCTCGCCGCCCTGTCGGTGAGCCCGGCGCGCGCCGACGCCCCCGCGCCCGGCGGCGCGTCGAGCGACGCCGCGGGGCTCCTGGCGCGCGCGCTCGTGCCCGAGCGGTTGGGCTTCCGCGCCGGCGAGGCCACGCTGTCGATGCAGCTCCGCGACGCCGCCGGCCGCATCGTCGAGCGCACGCTGCGCGCGCGCACCATCGCCGGCAGCGGCTGGAGGAAGACGCGCCTCACCTTCCTCGAGCCCATCGATCAGAAGGGCGTCGAGCTGCTGGT
This sequence comes from Myxococcota bacterium, assembly GCA_046351155.1. Taxonomy (GTDB): domain Bacteria; phylum Myxococcota_A; class UBA9042; order PHBI01; family PHBI01; genus JAXLYZ01. Next base: position 94,081 of record JAXLYZ010000029.1, on the reverse strand, counting down.
GGTCGAGAAGAAGGGCGCCGGCGCCGAGCAGACGCTGTGGCTGCCGCGCGCGCGCGAGCTCCGGAAGATCGGCTCGAGCGATCGCGGCGCGCGGCTGCAGGGCTCGGACTTCACCTTCGAGGACTTCGAGTCGAAGGACCTCGCGCGCGCCACCATCACGCGCGACGGCGAGGAGACGCTGGGCGGCGTCGTGTGCGAGCGGCTGGCCGCGACGGGGCTGCCCGGTCGCTGGGCCAAGGTCGTCTTCTGGGTCGCTCGCGACCAGGAGATCCCGGTGCGCATCGACTTCCTGCAGGGCGCGGCCGGCGGCGACGCCGCGCTGGCCCGGCGCTTCGAGGTGAAGCGGCTCCAGCAGATCGGCGGCCAGCTCACGCCGACGCGCATGGTCATGTCCGACGAGCTCGCCGGCACGCGCACGACGCTCGACCTCTCCGGCTTCCGCGACGAGCGCTTCCCCGACAGCATGTTCCTCCCCGAGGCGCTCGGGCAATGATCGCCTGGGCGTGCGCGGCCGCGCTGGCCCTCGGCGCCAGCCAGGATCCGGACGCCCCGCTCATCGACGCGACGCCGCCGGCGCGCGCGAAGACGCTCTCGCTCGGCGGCCGCGCGCTGCTGCTCGGCGCCGCCGACGTGAGCCGCGAGCCCGACGAGGACGCGCTCGAGACCGTGCTCGGGCTCGAGCTCGCCGCGACCTGGGAGCCGAGCTCGCTGGTCGAGCTGCACCTCACCGGCCGCGTGCGCCACCACCTCGGGCTGACGCCGCACCGCGCGCGCGGCGGCCTCGAGCCCGAGCTGCGCGAGGCGCGCCTGCTGGCGCGTGTGAGCGCCGAGCTCGACGTCGAGGCCGGTCTCCTCGCCGACCTGCGCTGGTCGACGCTGGTCGATCCGCAGCCGCCCGATCTCCAGCTCGGACCCTGGCCGGCGAGCGGCGAGCCGGGCGACCGGCGCCGGCCCATCCCCGCGCTGCGCGCCGCCCTGCGCCTCGGCGGCTGGCGCTTCGAGGCGCTGTGGCAGCCGCTCTTCGTGGCCCCGCGCGTGCCGCTCCGCGGCAGCGACTGGGCGCCGCTGCCGGCGATCGACGCGCCGGCCGGCGTCGACGCGCTGGCCGATCTGCCGCACGCGCGCGGCCTCGCCGGCTCGGTCGTCGGCGCCCGCGCCACATGGCGCAAAGACGCCTGGGAGGCGGGCCTCAGCTGGCTCTGGCGCTGGGATCCCATCCCTCGGGCGAACGGCTTCGAGCGCCAGCACGTGGTCGGTGTCGACCTCGCGACCGTCACCGGGCCCCTGCACTGGCGCCTCGAGGCGGCCTGCCAGGACGCCCACACGGCCTGGTCGCCGGCGCTCGCGGCGACGCGCCGACCGGCCTTCGAGGCGCTGCTCGGCGTCGCCGCCGCGCCGGCCATCTTCCTCGACGGCGAGCTCACGCTGCGCGCCGTGCACCTCTTCGGCGCGGGCTCCGAGCGCCGCCTCGGCCAGGGTCCCGACGACCTCGACGTCGGCCTGCGCATCGGCCTCCTCATGGCCTTCGACGGCGTGCTGCGCCTCGACCTCGAGGCGCGGCGCGCGCTGCTGCGCGACGACGGCGACGTGTGGCTGGCGCTGGCGGTGCGGCTCGGCCGCAGCGCCGAGGTCGCGCTCGGGCTGACCCTCTTCGGTGGCGATCCGATGGACGCCGGTCGCGGCGCGCTCTATGACGCCGACGATCAGCTCTGGGCCCGCGTGGTGCTCGGGCTGTGAGCCTCCGTCCCGACCTCGAGGATTGCCATGGCCCGCGCCCCCGACGCCCTCCGCCCCGTGACCATCACCACCGACTGGACCTCGGCTCCGCTGTCGTCCGTGCTCTTCGAGGCCGGCAAGACGCGCGTGCTCTGCACCGTGTCGCTCGAGAACGAGGTGCCGCCGCACCGCGTCGACAAGGGCGGCTGGCTCACCGCCGAGTACGCCATGCTGCCCGGCTCGACGCCGCGTCGCGTGCGCCGCGCCTCCTCGGCCGGCAAGGTCGACGGCCGCGCCACCGAGATCCAGCGCCTCATCGGCCGCGCGCTGCGCGCCGGCTTCGACATCGACGCGCTCGGCCCGCGCACGCTGGCCATCGACTGCGACGTCCTCGAGGCCGACGGCGGCACCCGCACGGCGTCGATCACCGGCGGCTACGTGGCCGCGCGCATCGCCGTCGAGCGCCTCATCGCGCGCGGCCTGGTCGAGCGCCGCGCGCTGCTCACGCCGGTGGCCGCCGTCAGCGTCGGCATCGTCGGCGGCTCGCCGTTCCTCGACCTCGACTATCCGCTCGACTCGAAGGCCGACGTCGACATGAACGTGGTGATGGACGCCGAGGGCCGCTTCATCGAGGTGCAGGGCACCGGCGAGCGCCGCGCCATGACGCGGGCCGAGCTCGACACGCTGCTGGCGCTCGCCGACCAGGGCATCCGCGAGCTCTTCGCCCTCCAGGACGCGGCCAGCCGGCGGGCGCTGGCGCCAGCCTCGACGTAGACCGCGTCCGATTCGAAGTGAGCCGGCCGCCAGGCAAGGAGCGAGTGAAGTGAGCGACGAGGCGTACTCAGGTACGCCGCAGGAGCGAACGAGCGAGCGACGCCGCATCGCGGCCGGATCACGAAGAAGCGGACGCGGTCTAGGCCGCGAGGCCACGCTGAGTTGTCCACAGCGGACTTTGACCCGGTGTGAAAGACGCTTGACCGATATCGCGAAAGACTCCGGGTTCCAGCCTGTTACGGCTTTTTCCCGGCGCGCGTCGAGCCTGTGGAAAACCTGTGGAGACGACGTGACCAGCGGCATGACGCAGCGCGTTGGCGGCCCCGCGCGAGGCCACCGCAAACGAAGACGCCCTCGCGTTGGCGAGGGCGTCTGGGTGTGATCGCGCGGACCGAGGTCAGGGCGTGATCTTCTCGCGCGCCATCTGCAGGTACTTGCCGGCCAGCGCGTTGCTGCTGTCGGCCTCCTGCGCCTTCTGGAAGTAGCCCGCCGCGAGCTTGTAGTTCTCGGCCTTGTAGGCCTTCAGCCCGAGCTGCAGGTAGTGCTTCGCCTGCTCGCGGAAGCTCTCCTCAGGCGAGCCCGCGGGCGGCGTCGCCTCGGCCGGCTTGACCTCCGCGGGCTTCACCTCGGCGGGCTTCACCTCGGCCGGCTTCACCTCGGCCGGCTTCACGGCCGCGGGCTTGACCTCGGCGGGCTTGACCTCGGCGGGCTTGACCTCGGCCGGCTTCACGGCCGCGGGCTTCACCTCGGCGGGCTTGACCTCGGCGGGCTTGACCTCGGCCGGCTTCACCTCGGCCGGCTTGACCTCGGCGGGCTTGACCTCGGCGGGCTTCACCTCGGCCGGCTTGACCTCGGCCGGAGCCGCAGGCGGCGTGACCGTGGCGACCATCGTCGGCGCGGTCTCGGGCGGCGCGGGCGTCGGCGCCACGGCCGCGTCGGGAGCGGCCGCGACCGCCTCGACCGGCGCGGGGGCCGGAGCCGGAGCCGGCGCGGGCGCGGGCGTCGGCGCCGGAGCCGCGGTCGGCGCCGCGGCCACGGTCTCGGTCGGCACCTGCTGCGGCAGCGCGTAGCGCGTCGGCTCGTTCGACGGCGGCGCCTCGCCGGTCGTCGGGTTCTTCTTGCCGGCGGTCACCAGCAGGATGACCACGACCAGCACGATCGCCGCCGCGACAGGATGAAGATCCACGCCTTGTTCTTCTTCTTCGGCGCGTCGCCGACGCCGGTGCTGGCGAACCAGTCCTCCGACTCGTCGCCCTTGGGCTTGGCCGCCGGCGCCGCCTTCTCCTTGGCCGCCGCCAGCGAGTCGGCCGCCGCCTGCGCCGACACGGCGCCGATGGTGACCGTGGCCGCCGTGTTCGGGTTCTGCACCGTCTTGTCGTCGCGCCGCCGCACGCGCGCCGCGTCGTTGGCCGCGTTGGCCGCCGTCGCCGCCTGCGCCGCCAGCTCGTCGGTGCCCGACTCCGACTTGGCGTCGCTCGGACGGCTCGCGGCGCCGGTCTCGGCGCGCGCGAAGGCCTGGGCGCCGGTGTTCGACGCCGCCGCCATGCCGCCGTGCGACTTCTTCTTCTTGTTCTTCTTGCCGCGCTTGCCGCCCTCGTTGGCCTGGGACTGCGGCCGCGGCGCGCTGCCGGTCGTGGCGCTCTCGGCCTCGACCTCCTCGCTGCCGTCCTCGTCCTCGTCCTCGTTGTCCTTGCGCGCCGCCTCGGCGAGCTCGCGCACCGCCGGGCCCAGGCCGGCGAAGACCAGCGTCGACTCCGAGCGGCGCGGCATGCCGGCCATGCTCTCGATCGGTCCGGGCGCGGGCGCCGCCGCCAGCGTCGCCTTGGCCGGCTCGGGCGTCGGCTCGGGCTCGGGCGCCGCCTGCACCGGCGCGGGCTCGGGCTCGGGCGCTGCCGCCTGCACCGGCGCGGCCGTCGGGGCCACCGTCACGGTCGGCTCGTCGAGCGGCACCTGCGGCAGGACCTGCGTGCGCAGGCGCCGCGCCGTGGTCGGTCCGCGACCGCCGAGCGCGCCGAGGTTCACGACCTGGCCGCGCATCTCCTCGACCACCAGCTGCTCGAGCTCCTTGTCGAGCTCGGCCAGCGACAGCTGCCGCCGGTTGGCGGCCTTCTGCAGCGCCTTGAAGCAGATGGCCTCGTACGACTTGATGTAGGGCGCGTTGGCGTAGCGCACCGACAGCGGCAGCGGCTTCTCGAAGATGTGCCGCTTGAGCGTGGTCGACGCGCTGGCCGAGGCGAAGGTCGGCGCGAACGGCGGCCGCCCGCGCACCGTCTCGTACATGAGCACGCCGGCCGCATAGATGTCGGCCGAGGCGCCCTCGGCCGCCTTGCCGTTGCAGAGCTCGGGCGACATGTAGTCCGGCACGCCCAGGAAGGCGTCCTGCTTGCGCAGCGGCTTGTACGACGGCAGGAGCTCGGAGAGCCCGTACCCGTAGATCTTCACGCCGTGCCCGCCCTCGGGCAGCGGCACGAGGCGCACGAGCTCGCTGGCGATGCAGTGGTGGTGCACGCCGACGGCGTCGGCGGCGGCCATGCCGCGCGCGAGCTGCTCCATGATCGGAGCCGCCTCGCTGGGCGGGATGCCCTCGCCGCGCGTCACGTGCTCGTGCAGCGACCACGGCCCGAACATCGGCGCCGCGAGCCAGCCCTGGCCCTTGGAGTCGACGCCGCCGTCGGCCCACGGCACGACATGGGGCGAGTCGATCGAGGCGGACTGCGCCATGGCCTGCGTGGCTTTCGCCGCGGGCTCGGCGACTTCGGCCGACATGCGCAAGACGATGGTCCGAGCGCCTTGCTCGTCCTCGGCTTCCCACCACGTACCGAACGGAAAGGCAGCGCGTTCGCCGAGGAGGCGAAAACGTCCGCCGAGGAGCTCACCGCTGGATTCAGCCATTTCCTTCCATCCCCGGGGCAGGCAACCAAGCCGGGTTTCATATCCCTGGTTCGCGATCGCGAGACCGAGGGTGCGACTCAGGTCGCAAAGGTCCGAGAAAAGCCGATGCGAATTCTACCCGGGAGCCCCCGGATCGGCAAGGCAACCCTCAAAGCCGCATGTACATTCGGTCGGAGGGCCGGCCGAGGCAGACGACCCCGGCGGACGGAATCGGCCCGCATCCGGCGGCGCGGGCCGCCTGACCGAACCCCGGCATTCGGTGTAGACCATGCGCGTGGCGCGCGCCCCCCTGCTCCTGGAACGGTCGATGAAGACGCTCGCGATGGCCGCGCTGGTCGGCGCGACGCTGCCCTCACCGGCGCACGCGACGATCCCGCTGCCGGCCGCCGACGTGCGCGCGGCGCTGGCGGGGATCGCCTCGGCGCCGCGTCGGCCCGACAGCGTCGCGCGCTTCCTGGCGCTCCTGCCGGCGATGGACGCCCTCGCGCCGAGTGAGCAGGCCGACGCGCTGGCCCGGTTGGGCGGGCTCGACGCGCCGCTCCTCGCCGCCCGCGCGCGCTTCGAGCACCTGGCCTTCGAGGTCGCGCCTGACGCGCGCGCGCTCGGCTTCCTCGGCGACGGCTGGCTCGTCGTGGCCGACGTCGACGCCGACGCCGATCCGGCCGCGCGGGCGCGCACCGTCCTCGACGCGGGGCGCGCGGCGCTGGGCGAGGCGCCCGATGCCGACGACCGCGAGCGCGTCTGGGAGCCGGCCGTCCTCGGGCCGCGGGGCCTCGTGGCGCTCGATGCCTGGGTCGCGCCCGATCGCGATCAGGTGGTGCACGCCGTCGGCGCGATCTGCCTCGCGGGCGCGGCCGGGAACGCGGCGGTCCTGCGCCTCGGCGCGAGCGGCGACGTGGCCGTGGCGGTCGACGGCGCGCTGGTCGGGAGCGCCAGCGGGCTCGCCGGCGCCGTGCCCGATCAGATCGAGCTGCCGCTCGCGCTCTCGCCCGGTCCGCACGCGCTGCTCGTGACGCTGCGCCCGAGCGGCGACGCGGCCGGGCTGCGGCTGCGCCTGACCGACGCCGCCGGGCATCCGGTCGGCGCGGCCTGCCCGGCGGGCCCGATCACCTGGACTCGCAGCGCCGAGCGCCCCGACCGGAGCGACGAGCTCGCCGCGCCGGCGCTGCTGGCCAAGGCGTGGGCGCCGGGGGGCGACGTCGCTCGGCGCCTCCTCGGCTGGCCGGTGGGCGGCCTCGACGACGCGCTCGAGGCGGCCGCGGCCGGGCTCGACCCGGTCGGCGCGGTGCTGGCGGCCATGGCGCTGCCGCGCCTCGAGCAGCGCATGACCGCGCTGGCGGCGCGGCCCGACGACGCGCGCGCGCCTCGCGCTGGCGGCGCTCGCGGTCGAGCGCGGGCAGCTCGTGCGCGCCGCCGAGCTGGCGCGCGACCTCCCCGACAGCGACGCCCGCGCCTGGCTCGCGCGCCGCATCGCGCGCCTCGAGCCGCGCGTCGCCGCGCCGCCCGCGAGCGCCGAGCCGGGTCCGGCCGAGCGCGATCGGGTCGAGCTCGCGCGCGCCGCGCTCGCCGACGGTCGCGCCGACGTCGCCGCCGACGTCTTCGCCGGCCTGGTGGCCGCCATCCCGGCGGCCGATCGGCTCGACCTGCGCGCCTCGCTGGGGCGCGCTGCTCGCGGCCGGGCGTCCGGGCGACGCGGTGGCGCTGGCGCGGGCCACGGCCGAGCTGCGGCCGGACCGCGCCACGCTGGCCTTGGACGCCATCGACAAGGCGGTGGCGGCGCGCGCCGAGCCGGCCGCCGAGAAGGCGCGCCTCCTGGCGCTCGGGCCGCGGCTCCGCTGGCGGCCCGAGCAGCTGGTGGCGGCGGCGCGGCTCTGGGCCGCGCTGGGCGAGCCCGAGCGCGCCATCGAGCTCGACACGCGCGCGCTCGTCCTGCGCCCGGCCGACGAGGACGCGCGCGCTCATCTCGAGGCGCTGCGCGGCGCCGAGCCGGTGCCGCTGACGCTGGCCGCGAGCCCGGAGATGGCCGCCATCCCACCGCTCGACGGCGACGCGCCCTGGGAGGTGATGGCCGAGGAGCTGGTGGTGAAGGTCGCCGCCGACGGCAGCGCCACGCGCTGGCTGCGGCGCGTCCTGCGCGCGCAGCACCCGCCGAGCGATCGCGACGACCGCACCTTCCGCTGGCGCTTCGACCCGAGCCAGGAGAGCGTGCGCGTGCTGGGCGCGCGCGTCTTGGCGCCCGACGGGCAGGTGAGCGCGGTGCGCACGCGCGAGATCAAGACGGCGGCCGAGGACTGGTACGGCCTCTACTTCGACGTGCGCGTCCTCACCATCCCGTTCGACGGCCTGGTCGCGGGCAGCCTGGTCGAGGTGACGCTGCGCATCGACTCGGTGGGGCAGCTCTTCCCTGGCATCTACGAGCAGCTCGAGGTCCTGCAGGACCGCGTGCCGAAGCACCTCCACCGCCTGAGCATCGAGGCGCCGGTGGCGCTCGGACTGAGGACGAGGCTGTTCGATCCCGGCGGCGCGGGCGCCATCGGCGAGACGCGCACGGCGCTCGGCGACGGCCGCGAGCGCCTGGTGCTCGAGGCGCGCGACGTGCCCGCGCTGCCGCTCGAGGCGATGGCGCCGGGCGCGGCCGAGGTGTCGCCGGTGTGGCAGGTCACGACCTTCGCGAGCTGGTCCGACGTGGTGTCGTTCTACGCCAAGGCGCTCGCCTCGCAGGTCGTCGTCACCGCCGACATGAAGGCGCGCGTGGCCGCCATCCAGGCGGCCGAGAAGGGTGACCCCGGGCGCGTCGCGCGCGCGCTGGTGGCGCTCGTGCAGCACGACATCCGCTACGTCGGGCTCGAGTTCGGCATCCACGGCTACAAGCCCTATCGCACCGATCAGGTGTGGACGCGGCGCTTCGGCGACTGCAAGGACCAGGCGCTGCTGCTCCACACGCTGCTCGAGGAGGCCGGCATCGCCGCCGACGTGGTGCTGGTGCGGACCCGCCAGCAGGGCCGCGTGGCCGACCCGCTGCCGTCGCTGGCGCTGTTCGATCACGCCATCGTGCGGCTGCGCGCCAAGGACCAGTACGTCGACTCGACCGTCGTGCGGCAGGGCATGAACGACCTGCCGGGCCCGGACCAGGGGGCGCAGGTGCTGCTCGTCGATCCGACGCGCCCGGCGCCGAGCGCCGCGCCGTCGGCGGGCGCCGCCGGGCTGGTGCTGACGCCCATCGATCCGCCGACGCGGAACCAGATCGTCGGCGCCTATGCCGTGGCGCTCGAGCCGAGCGGCAAGGGCGGCATCCAGGGGACGGTGGCGTTCCACGGCGCGCAGGCGCCGTACTACCGCGAGCTCCTGGCCGACCCGGCGACGCAGCACGAGCAGCTGCAGGCGCTCTTGAACCGGCGCTACCCGGGACTCGCGCTCGAGTCGGCGCGGCTGTCCGATCCGGAGCGCCTCGAGGAGCCGGTCGAGCTCGTGTTCCAGGCCCTGGTGCCGCGGCTCGCGGCCGCGGTCGGGGCGACGCTCCAGGTGTCGCGCCCGGCCGGCATCGACGGTCAGGCCGACCGCGTGGCGCCGACGCCGACGCGCGCGCAGCCGGTCGTGCTCGGGCCGCCCATGACCTTCGATCTGACCTTCCGCTACATGCCGCCCATCGGCTGGAAGCCGAGCGTCCTGCCCGCGGGCGGCGCGGCCGAGAGCCGCTTCGGGCGCTGGTCGGTGCAGTGGTCGGAGCTGGCCGGCGTGGTCAGCGTGCGGACCGTCCTGACCTGGACCGTCGACCAGGTGGCGGCGGCCGACTACCCCGAGCTGCGCGCCTTCGTGCGCGCCTTCGACGCCGCCGTCGGGCCCACGCTGGTGCTGGAGCCGCCGCCATGAAGGTCGCGTGGATCGCCATCGCGCTGGTCGTCACGCTCGGCGTGGGCTGCGGCTCGGCGCCGCTCGCGCCGCCGCCCGCGGCGCGCGTCGACGAGCTGGCCGGGCGCGACGCGGCGGCCTGGCAGGGCTGGCTCGCCGAGGCTCGGCGCGCGCGCGAGGTCGCGCTCGTGCATCTCCTGGGGCTGGTCGATCGGGTGGCGCTCGGCCCGGCCGACCTCGAGGCGGCGCGGGCCCTTCCCGAGCTGGCCGAGCTGGTCGCGGCGCGCCTCGGCGATCAGGCCGCGCTCGACGACGCGCGCGCCCGCCTCGGCGCGGTCTACACGGCGCGCGTCGATCGCGGCGGCGACGTCCCCATCCGCGCCGGCTGGATCGCCGTCCCCGACGGCCCCGGTCCGCACACCGTCGTCATCGCGCCGGCGTTGGTCGGGCCGGCCGCCATCGAGATCCGCGGCGACGCGGCGTTCGCCGTGCGCGTCGGCGGGCGCCCGCTCGTCGAGCGCGACCCGCGTCGCGCGCTGCAGCCGACCGTCGTCCGGCTGTCGGCGACGCTCACCGACGCCGCGCCGCTGGTGCTCGAGCTGCCCGTGGGCGGCGTGCGCCTGCGCGTGCTGGTGCGGCCGCAGCCGGCGCCGTCCGCGGCCGACGCCGACGCGCCCGCGCCGGTCTCGCCGCTCGACGCGCTCGACCTGGCCATCGCCGACGGCGACGTCGCCCTCGCCGACCGGCTGTCGCGCGCGCTCGAGCGCCGGGGCGCCTGGGCGGCGCTCGCCAGCGACGCCGACGAGCGCTTCGCCGCGGCCGATCCGACCCACCCGCCCGAGTCGCTCGACGTGCCCGAGCGGGCCGCGCCGGGCCTCGAGGTCACCACCTCGTGCGCGGCGCGCGCGCGCTGGCTCGGCGACGACGGCGAGGCGCTGCGCTATCGCCCGGGCGAGATCGCGGCCGCCGCGCTGCAGCTTCCGGCCTTGCTCGGGCCATGCGCCACGGCCGCGCTGCAGGCGGGCGACATGCTGGTCGACACGTTCCAGCTCGACGCCGCCGAGCGGCTCGCGCGCCGCCTCGCCGAGGCGCTCGATCCCGGCCCCGAGACCGAGCGCGCTCGCGCCCTCCTCGAGCGCATCGAGCGCGCGCGCGGTCGCGCCGCGACGCCGGCGCCGCGCGCGCTCGAGCTCGGGCTGCCGCTGGTCGACGCCGCGCCGCTGGTGGCTCGCGCCGAGCTCGGGCCGGGGCAGACCGTGCTGTGGGACGACCGCTTCGTCGAGGTGCGCGTCGACGGCCAGACGGTGCGGAGCCACGTCGTCGCCTGCGCCGGCGACGAGGCCGCGACCGAGGCGCTGGGCGAGCTCGAGGTGCCCGACGACGCCGAGGTCATCCTCGCGCGCACGTGGCGGCGCGAGCCCGACGGCACCCCGCCGCGCGCGCTCGAGCCGGAGGACATCGCCGAGAAGGCGACCATCAGCCTGCCGGCGCTGCTCCCCGGCGACTGCGCCGAGTGGGCCTGGTACCGCGAGGTGCCGGCCGATCCGCGTCTGCCGCCGGGCGGCTTCGTGCTGGCGCCGTTCGCGCTCCAGCGCGCCGACGCGCGCGTCGTCCACGCGCGCTTCACGCTGCGCATGGGCCCGGGCGTGACGTCGTCCTTCCCGCCGTCCTTCTCGATCGGGCCGCTGCTCACGGCGGCCCGACCCGACCCGCGCACCTGGGTCTTCGAGGCGCGCGACCTGGCGCCGCGCGTGGCCGAGCCGCTCGACCCGCGGCCCGAGCTGCGGCTGGCCCACGTGTCGGCCTGGGGCGGCTTCGAGCTCCCGCGCTGGCTCGAGCGGCTGCGCGACGAGGTGGCGCCGGGCCTGGTCGCGAGCCCGCGCCTGGCGCGGCTGGCGGCCTCGGCCGCGGCCGCCGAGGCGCCGCGCGATCGGCTGATGGCGCTGCTCCACGCGGTGGTCGACGGCGTCGAGCAGAGCTCGGAGAACGTGAGCGCGGCGCGCGCGTCGTGGGCCGTGGCGCGCGCGCGCGGCGAGCGCGCGGTGGTGCTGGCGGCCGCCTGCCAGGCGGTCGGGCTCGAGTGCGACCTGATGCTGGCGCGGCCGCTCTCCGAGGTCGGCGAGCCGGGCGTGCCCGACCCCGAGGCCTTCGCGTACCCGCTCGTGCGCGCGCGGCTCCCGCACGAGACGCTGTGGCTCGACCCGAGCAACGCCTTCATGCCGGCCGGCCTCCTGCCGCCGCTGCTGCAGGGCGTGCCCGCGCTGGCGCTGTCGGGGCCGCTGCCCGCGACGCCCACCGGCCTCGACGAGACGCCGCGCCCGCCGGCCCTCGACAACGGCCGGCGCACCGTCGTCATCGCCGCGACACTCGCGCCCGACGGCACCTTCGCCGTGACCGGCAAGGAGCGCGTGGACGGCGTCTACGCCGCCACCTGGCGCGGCGCGCTGGCCCAGCTGACGCCCGAGGCGCAGCGGCGCCTGCTCTCGGCCATCGTGCTGCAGGCCTTCCCCGACGCGCACGTCGACGACCTCACCATCGATGGCCTCGGCGCGCGCGACGTGCCGCTCACCTGGTCGTGGTCGGCGCACGTGACGACCGAGCCGGCCGGCGGCAAGGCGCGCGCGCTGAAGCTCGGGCTCCTGCCCGAGGGCCTCGGCCGCGGCACCGTGCTCGTGCCCGAGCGCAGCGCGCCGCTGCTCGTCAATCGCGCCTCGACGCTCGACCTCAGCGTGACGCTCGAGCTGCCGCCGGGCTGGCTCTTCCTGCGCACGCCCACCGCCGAGGCCAAGGTCACTCACCCGAGCGTCCACCTCGTGCGCACGGCGCGCGTCGAGCAGGACGTCCAGCGCGCCGCGACGCCGGCGCGGCTCACCATCCAGAAGACGTTCGCGCTGGCGCCGACGGTGGTCGCGCCCGAGGGCTACCCGGCCTGGAAGGAGGCCGCCCTCGAGGTCGACCGCGCCGACTACCTCCAGATCGTCGTGACGCCGCTGCCGCCGTCGCCCTGAGCTATCGCCCGGACGTCCTCGCCGTGGTAGCAACGTCTCGTGTCGATGGGACGCCACGGCCTCTGCTTCGCGCTGACCCTCGCCTCGGCGCCGCTCCTCGCGGCCTGCCCGGGCGCCGCGCTCGCGCCCGAGCCGTCGCTCGAGCCCGACGCCGTGAAGACGCTCGAGCTCTATCGCGACGCGCTCGTCGCCGGCCGCCCGCGCGACGCCTTCGAGCTCGTGCACCCCGACGCGCGCGAGGGTCTCGACGCCCGCGGCTTCGAGGTCCTCTACGAGCGCCACAAGGACGCGCTGGTCGCGCAGGCCGAGCAGGTCCTCGCCGCGGCCAGGAAGGAGCGCCCGATCGAGCGCGCCCAGGTCCAGACCGACAAGGGCGTGGTCGAGCTCGAGCGCACCCCTGCGGGCTGGCGTCTGCGCGAGCCGGTCGGCGGTCGCGCGCCATGACGCCCGAGCCGCGCTTGCCAGGATGTCCGCGCATGCTACATTGCCGCCGCGCCTTCGACCGGGGCTCCCGACCGAGCTCGACGAATGGCCATGACCCACAGGGGAGCCCGTGACGGCGACGAATGAACGAGCGCCAGGCGATCCCGGCCAGCGCTATCAGGTCCTCAAGAAGATCGATGCCGGCGGCATGGCCGAGATCTTCCTTGCGAAGTCGCTCTCCATCCAGGGGATGGAGAAGTTCGTCGCCATCAAGCGCGTGCTGCCGTCGCTCACCAAGAACGCCAAGTTCATCGAGATGTTCTTGGACGAGGCGCGGCTCTCGCTGGGCCTCACCCACGGCAACATCGTCCAGGTCTTCGACGTCAGCCAGTCGGCCGGCACCTACTTCATCGTCATGGAGTACGTCGACGGCTTCAACGTGCGCCACCTGTTCCAGCGCGCGAGCGAGATCGGCTACCGCATCCCGCTGCACGTCGCCTGCTACATCCTGATCGAGGTGTGCAAGGGGCTCGAGGCCGCGCACACCAAGCGCGACAGCGAGGGCAAGCACCTGCGCATCGTGCACCGCGATCTGTCGCCGCCGAACATCCTCGTGTCGCGCGCCGGCGAGGTGAAGATCACCGACTTCGGCCTGGCCAAGGCGACGTCGCAGCTCACCAAGACCGACCCCGGCGTGGTGAAGGGCAAGTACTCCTACCTCTCGCCCGAGGTCACCGAGGGCAAGGCCGCCGACCACCGCGCCGACATCTTCGCGGCCGGCATCGTGCTGTGGGAGCTGCTCTCGAACCGGCGCCTCTTCTTCGGCAAGACCGACGTCGAGACCGTCGACATGGTCCGGAAGGCCGAGGTCCCGGCGCTCTCGAAGCTCAACCCCGAGGTCACGCCCGAGTTCGAGCAGCTGCTCGAGAAGGCGCTGGCCAAGGACCCGAAGAAGCGCTTCACGTCGGCGCGCGAGATGGGCGAGTCGCTCTCGGCCTACCTCGCCAAGAACGGGCTCAAGGCGACGAGCTACGACCTCGTCCACATGATCGAGCGCCTCTTCGGCGTGCCCGGCGGCGCGGCCGCGGGCGTGAACGAAGAGGTCGCGAGCCAGCGCCAGACGCGCATCGCGGCCATGATCGACGAGGAGATCGCCAACCTGTCGATGCTGGGCTACAGCCCGCAGGTGCGCGGCATCCAGGGCTCGCAGCCCATCGACCCGACGCAGATGCCGCTCGTCACGCTGAACCGTCCGCGCTTCGACCTCGGCCCGGTGTGGTCGGGGCAGGGCGGGCCGCGCTCGATCGTCAGCGACGCCAAGGAGCGCGCGCCGACGCTGCGCGCCATGGAGGGCGTCAACGATGTCTCCGGCCTCGTGCGCATGCTCGAGGGCTCGTCGACGGGCGCGCTGGACTGGCCGGGCTCGAGCGCGCCGGGTGCGCCGCCGACCATCCCCGGCGTGCCCGCCACCAAGTCCTCGTCGAAGGGCCTCGTCTGGGCGCTGCTCGCCCTCGGCGCCATCGGCGGCGGCGTGGCGCTGGTGCTGGCGCTCGGCAAGTAGAGGGCGTCGCCGCGCGCCTCCGCCCGCGCGCCCGGAGCGGTCGTCGGCTTGACACGGTGGCCATCGCGGGTCGATGGATCGCGCCATGTCCCACACCGTGACGCCCGTCCCGAACCTGTCCGATCTCGGCCCCGCCGACCTCGCGGCCAGCCTCGACCCCGACGTCATGCGTCGCGAGCTGGTCGAGAAGCTCTACTGCATGCAGGCCAAGTTCCCGGGCGTGAGCACGATGCACGACCACTATCAGGCGCTGGCCTACGTGATCCGCGATCGGCTCATGATGCGCTGGGTGCTGTCGGCCAGCACCTACCTCGAGAAGCGCAGCCGCACCGTCGCGTACATGTCGGCCGAGTACCTCCTCGGGCCGCAGCTCGGCCAGGCCATCCTGGCGCTCGGCTGCGAGGAGGCGGTGCGGAAGGCGCTGTCGCAGGTGGGGCTCGAGCTCGAGCCGCTGCTCGAGTACGAGGGCGAGCCGGCGCTCGGCAACGGCGGCCTCGGGCGCCTCGCGGCCTGCTACATGGACTCGCTGGCGACGCTCGACATCCCCGCCATCGGCTACGGCATCCGCTACGAGTTCGGCATCTTCGAGCAGGCCATCGAGCACGGCGGCCAGCGCGAGCGCACCGACAAGTGGCTGCGCCTCGGCTGGCCGTGGGCGGTGGCGCGGCCCGAGATCAACTTCACCGTCGGCTTCGGCGGGCAGACGCTGCACGAGGTCGATCGCAACGGGCGCTACCGCGTGCGCTGGGTGCCGGCGCGCATCGTGCTCGGCACGCCGCACGACGTGCCGGCGCCGGGCTATCGCACCTCGACCACCAACTTCTTCCGCTTCTGGCAGGCGGTGGCGCCCGAGTCGTTCGACTTCCAGGCCTTCAACGTCGGCGACTACCTGAGCTCGGTGCACGCCAAGATCGTCTCGGAGAACATCACCAAGGTGCTCTATCCGAACGACGAGTCGCCGCAGGGCAAGCAGCTCCGCCTCGAGCAGCAGTTCTTCTTCGTGTCGTGCTCGCTGCAGGACATGATCCGCCTCTATCGCCAGCGCATGCCGTCGATGGACAACTTCCACGAGAAGTTCGCGGTGCAGATGAACGACACGCACCCGGCCATCGCGGTGGCCGAGCTCATGCGCCTGCTCATCGACATGCACCACATGGACTGGGACCAGGCCTGGTCGATCACCACCAAGACCTGCGCCTACACCAACCACACGCTCATGCCCGAGGCGCTCGAGACCTGGCCGCTCGAGCTCTTCGCGCGCACGCTGCCGCGCCACCTCGAGATCATCTACGAGATCAACCGCCGCTTCCTCGACGAGGTGGCGCGCAAGTTCCCGGGCGACGAGGCGCGGCTCGCGAGGATGTCGCTCATCGACGAGCGCGACGGTAAGCGCGTGCGCATGGCCCACCTCGCGACCGTCGGCAGCCACACCGTCAACGGCGTCGCCGCGCTGCACTCGCGGCTGCTCGGCGAGTCGGTGCTGCGCGACTTCGCCGAGCTGTGGCCGGAGAAGCTGACCAACGTCACCAACGGCGTCACGCCGCGGCGCTTCGTGCGCCTCGCCAACCCGAAGCTGTCGGCGCTCCTCGACGAGGCGGTGGGGCCCGAGTGGGTGAAGCACCTCGACCTCCTGCAGGGGCTCGAGCGCTTCGCCGACGACGCCAGCTTCCGCGAGCGCTGGCGCGCGGCCAAGCGCGCCAACAAGGATCGCCTGGCGCAGGTGCTCTTCGACAAGGGGCTCGACCTCGACCCGGCGCGCCTCCTCGACGTGCAGGTGAAGCGCATCCACGAGTACAAGCGCCAGCACCTGAACCTGCTCCACGTGGTGGCGCAGTACGCGCGCATCCTCGACGGCCAGCCGCCGGCCATGCCGCGCACCATCCTGCTCGGCGGCAAGGCGGCGCCCGGCTACGCCATGGCCAAGCTCGTCATCCGCCTGGCCCACGCCATCTCGACGACGCTCGAGGCCGACCCGGCGGTGCGGCGCTGGCTGCGCGTGGTGTTCGTCCCGAACTTCAACGTGAAGCAGGGCGAGCTCGTGTACCCGGCGGCCGACCTCTCCGAGCAGATCTCGACCGCCGGCATGGAGGCCTCGGGCACCGGCAACATGAAGCTGTCGCTCAACGGCGCGCTCACCATCGGCACGCTCGACGGCGCCAACGTGGAGATCCGCGAGGCCGTCGGCGCCGAGCACTTCATCCTGTTCGGCCTCACCGCCGAGGAGATCGCCCAGCGCAAGGCGGGCGGCTACATGCCGCGCGAGGTGCTGGCCTCGGACGCCGAGCTCACGCGCGCGCTGACGCTCATCCGGAGCGGCCACTTCGCTCCGCGCGAGCCCGACCTCTTCGAGCCGCTGGTGGCGAGCCTCGCCGGCCGCGACCCGTTCTTCGTGCTGGCCGACTTCCGCGCCTACGCCGCGGCCCACGACGAGGTGGCGCAGCGCTGGGCCGACGTCGACGGCTGGACGCGCTCGTCGATCCTCAACGTCGCGCGCATGGGCGGGTTCTCGTCCGACCGCGCCATCGCCGACTACGCCAAGCGCATCTGGAAGGTCGACGCCGTCGACGTCGACGCGCCGCACGGAGCGCGCTGAAGCGCTTCGCGGGCCGCCGCGCCGCGGTCCGGTCACATCTTCGCCCTGCGACACGAACCGCGAGCTTGTCGCCGGCGATCGATGTCGCCATGCTGACTCCCGGTTGAGTCAGCCGTTCGCCCTGCGTGCCTCCGATGCGGTCGGGGGACGTCGCGTGCGCGGCGTCCGACATCGTTCCGAGCTCGAGGGGGCATGAATCTCAATGGCCTGACGCGCGACGAGACCGCGTCGCCGACGGTGTGGCCCAGCGTGGGTCTGCACGCGGGCGAGACGTGGATCTCGGATGACGACGAGATCGTCCAGGCCGGCATCGGCGCCGACGGAACGGGCATCATCGTCTCGATGCGCGACCTCGGCGCCGACGTCAGCGCCAGCTTCTGGGACGACGAGATCGCCAAGCTGGCCTACCTGAAGAGCACCGCCGCGGCGCCGGTGCTCGACGCGCGGATCGTCGACGACCGCTTCTTCGTCGTCACCACCGAGTGGGCTCAGGGCACGCCGATCATCGCGCGCCTCCAGCGCGGGCCGCTCATGTCCGACGAGGTCATCGCGCTCCTGCTGGCGGCGCTCGACGTGTGCGCGGCGCTGCAGGAGCTCGGGCTGTCGTCGTCCGGCATGCGCCTCCGCTCGGCGCTGCTCACCCACGACGACGGGCGTCCGCGCTGCACCATCTCGACCTACGGTCTCCACGTCGACAACGACATCGAGATGTTCGAGGAGCTCCGCGAGATCGCGCTGCGCGTGCTGTCGATCGTCGGCGGCCACGTCGAGCGCGCCAGCCTGGTCATCCCCTCGGACGCGGTGTCGCCCGAGCTCGAGCGCGTGCTGCGCCGCGCCGTCGGCCTGGGCGGACCGACCTACGCCACGCCGGGCGACATGGCGGCGGCGGTGCTGGCCTCGCTCGGCCGCCCGCGCCCGCGCGGCGGGGTGCCGCGCAGCGTGGTGAAGACGCGGCCGATGGTGACGGCCGCGGTCGCCTCGACGGCGTCCTCGGATCTGCTGCTGGCCGAGGACTTCATCCGCTCGCTGCCGCGCGGCTAGGTCCGACGGTCGCGCGACCGCCGCAGCCTCACTTCACCCCGAGCAGGTCCACCACGAAGACGAGCGTCTCGTTGGGCTTGATGACGCCGCCGGCGCCGTGCGCGCCGTAGCCGAGGTCCGGCGGGATGACGAGCTTCCGGCGGCCGCCGACCTTCATGCCGGCGACGCCCTGGTCCCAGCCCTTGATGACCTGGCCCTTGCCGAGCGGGAACGAGAACGGCTGGCCGCGGTCCCACGAGGCGTCGAACTGCTTGCCGGTCGACCAGCTGACGCCGACGTACTGCACGCTGACGGTCTTGCCGGCGACGGCCTCGGCGCCGGTGCCGACGGCGAGGTCCTCGGTCACGAGCGTGGTCGGGGCGGGGGTGGTCGGGATGGTCACGGTGGGCTTGCTCATGAGGGATTCCTTGGGCGTCGGCTCGGTGGCGCGCGCCGGTCCGGGATGGGTGGCGCCGAGCGCCGCGAAGCACGCCATGAGCACGACGACGAAGCGAGTACGACCGATCACGGGGACCTCCAGCACGCGAGACGGCCGACACTCGCGGAGCGCGGGGGCGAGTGTCAAGCGCGCCGGTGCGGCTGAAACGCCGGCGGCCGCGGACTCACCCAGCAGCGACTCGATCCCTCCGGGAGCCGCGCTTTGTCCGCTGATCGCCGTCGTCCGCCGGCCGCGCAGTCCGGTCCGGGACGGTCTGCGGCGCGTCCGGCGCTGGAGCTGACACTGCCCGGCGAGTGGCCTACCATCGGCGCCATGTCCAACGAGGCGCTGTTCGACGATGTGCGCATCGAGCGCGACTTCCTGGCGCGGCTGCTCGATCTCTCCGAGCACGAGTCGCCGGCGGCGCTGGTCGAGGAGGCGCTGGCGCTCGTGGCCGAGCGCTCGGGGGCGGCCAAGGCCTACCTCGAGATCGGCTCGCGCGTGGCTCCGGCGGCGGTCTGGCGCGCGGTGGCCGGGCTCGAGCCGGAGCGCGTCGAGGAGGTGAAGCGGCTCCTGTCGAGCACCATCATGCGCGAGGCGCTCGAGTCGGGGCGCTCGGTCGAGACGGCGTCGGCGGCGGAGGACGCGCGCTTCCGCGAGGCGGCGTCGATCCGTCGCAACCGCATCGAGGCGGTGCTGTGCGTGCCGGTCGGGCAGCCGCCGGTGGGCGTCGTGTACCTACAGGGGCACGGCGCCGGCGGGCCGTTCCCGGCCGCGGCCAAGGCCTGGACCGAGAAGTTCGCGCGCCACCTGGCGCCGGTGGCGCGGCGCCTGGTCGCGTCGTCGCTGCGCGACGGGCCGGACGCGACGGCGCCGTTTCGCGCGCGGCTCAACGGCTCGGAGGCGCTGCTCGGCCGCGGCACGGCGCTGGCGGAGGTGCTGCGGCTGGCGGCCACGGTCGCGGGCATGGAGATGCCGGTCCTCCTGACCGGACCCTCGGGCACGGGCAAGTCCGAGCTGGCGCGCATCATCGCGCGCTCGAGCCGGCGCGCGTCGGGTCCGTTCGTGGCGCTGAACTGCGCGGCCATCCCCGACGAGCTCATCGAGAGCGAGCTCTTCGGGGCGCTGCCGGGGGCGCACTCGACGGCCACCAAGCGCGTGGCCGGCAAGGTCGAGGTGGCCGCGGGCGGCACGCTCTTCCTCGACGAGGTGGGCGAGCTGTCGCTGGCGGCGCAGGCCAAGATGCTGCAGCTCCTGCAGGACGGGACGTACTGGCCGCTCGGCGGGCAGAAGGCGATGCAGGCCGACGTGCGCGTCATCGCGGCGACCAACGCCAACCTCGGCGAGCGCGTCGCCAACCGCACCTTCCGCGAGGACCTCTTCTATCGTCTGGACGTCGTCGCCATCGCCATGCCGCCGCTCAGCGAGCGACGCGCCGACATCCCGCTGCTGGCCGAGGCGCTGCTCGGCGCGCAGCGCGATCGGCACGGGCTCGGACCCATGACGCTGTCGCACGTGGCGTCGCAGGCGCTGGCGCTGGCGGAGTGGCCGGGCAACGTGCGCCAGCTCGCCAACACCGTGCTCGGCGCGGCGGTGCGCGCGCACGCCGAGGGCACGCAGCACATCGAGGCCTATCACTGCTTCCCGGCCGAGGCGAAGAGCGCGGGCGACCGCGAGCTGGTGCCGTGGCAGCTGGCCATGCGCGGCTACCAGAAGCAGGTGCTGCGCGACGCGCTGGCCGCCTGCCAGGGCAACGTCACGGCCGCGGCGCAGCGGCTCGGCATCGCGCGCTCGCACGCCTTCGAGCTGGTGAAGGAGCTCGGGCTGCGCGAGCCGGGATAGGCCGCGTCGGGCTCTCCCGCGCGAGCGCGAGCGCAGGCGGAGTCCGCCGCGGCGGACCGCGCGCGCGGCGGTCCGGTCGACTGGACTGCCGAAGTGCCTCGGACCCGCACCACGACTAGCTCCGAGCCAGGTCTCGATCTTGCTCCAGAGGCCGATGCCACCGTCGCATCGACCTCGCTCGGAGCCGATCATGAGCCAGCCGTCAGGCCCATCTCCCCGTCTCGCCGTCCCGCGCCCGTCGCGGGACGAGCTCGCCTCGATCCACGCGCAGCTCATCCGGAGCTTCGCCCGCCGCGCCCACCCCGACGCCGCCGTCGCCCCCGAGGACGTCGTGCAGACGGCGTGGATCCGCTTCCTCGAGCGCCTCGACGAGTTCGAGGGTCGGAGCTCGCTCAGCACCTTCGCGTTCGGCATCGCCGCCAACGTGCAGCGCGAGCTCTGGGGTCGGGCGGTGCGTCGCCAGCGCCTGATGCACGCCAACGGCCACGTCCTCGCCGACCACGAGCGACCCGAGCACGAGCAGGCGCTCGACCGCGAGCGGGCGCGCGCGCGCCTCTACCAGGCGCTGTCCGTCCTCGACGGGCGCGAGCGCTGGCTCGTCGAGCAGCGCCTGGTCGAGGACCTCCCCTACGATCAGATCCTGCCCGAGTTCCAGCGCCGCTTCCCGAACCAGGTCTCGACCGTCGAAGGCCTTCGCAGCGCCTTCTTTCGGGCCCGCGGCCGCCTCGTCGCGGGCGTCGCGAGAGCGCCGGCGCCCGCGGCGCAGGTCGGCGCCGGCCTCGCGCCCGCGCCCGCCTCGGCCCGCCGCGCGTCGCCGGAGCGGCGCCCCTGAAGTAGCTTGGCGGAGCCCTGCAGAACCCGAACGGCCCGACCCGCACACGCGTGCGATCGAGCCGTGCTCTCCGACGACACCACGGTGGAGTGCGCGCACGGCCGATGGTCGGTCGCGGCTCGCACCTCGATGCGTGGCCACCATGAAAAGGAGCATCCATGGCTGACTGGAGTCACTACTTCCACTTCCCCACCGGGCAGGCGTTCGATGTCGACGGTCCCATCGGCTATGACGGGACCGGCAAGGTCATCGAGAACCTGCCGAACACGCTCGTCGTGCGCCTCGATCTCGACCGCTGGGGCCCGGCGCCAGCGCTGCACGCGACACTGACGATCGAATACGTCAAAGAGGGGCGAGGCAATCGCGTCAGCGTGAGCATGGACGGCAAGCCCATCGACGTGGACCCCGACGCCATCATCAAGTCGAACGACGAGAAGCGCCGCCGCTCGATCAGCTCGACACCGTTCACCGGCTCGGTGCAGATCGATGGCATCGATGAGATCGATCTCGATATCGATTTCGACGGCAAGTCCTACGACTTCGATCTGCTGCGCAAGCACGCCGGCGCGCCCAGCTGACGAGGGCCGAGCGCGGGGCGTCATGCGCCCCGCGCTCTCTTGCCGCCGCCTTCATCCAAGCTAGCGCTGGAGCGCGCGGCCCTGGCCGATCTCCGTCGGCGACAGCGCGCGCTGGTGGATGCGGAGCTCGTCGATGTGGCCGTCGAACCAGTTGGCGGCGGGCTCGCCGGCCGTGCCGATGCGGACGTGGCGCGTGGTCTGGCCGATGGTCGTCGGGAGCCAGGCGCCGGTCGCGACCAGGTTGCCGTCGAGGTAGAGGCTGGCGCTGTCGCCGCTGTCCGAGACGACCAGCGCCAGGTGGTACCAGGTGCCGGCCGCGACGAGCCCGACCGGGCTCGTGGGCTCGGCGACCGAGCCGCCGTTCCGGGCCAGGCCGTGGAGGTGTACGCCGTCCGGGAAGCGCACGAGGTCGAGGGCGAAGACGTCGTTGATGAGGAGGTTGCTGTCGGTGAGCGAGACCAGCGCCATGCGCGTGCCGACCACCGACGGGAGGCTGTCGGCCCGGAACCAGAGCTCGACGGTGGCCTCGTGCCAGCCGGCGATGAGATCCGAGCACGACGCGAAGTCGGCGTAGTCGCCGGCGCCATCGAGCTCGAGCGAGCCGGAGCCGCTCGTCGCGGTGACGTCGTCGAAGCGCGCCTGGTCGTGGAGCGAGGCGTCGCAGGTGCCGCTGGCGTAGTAGGTCTCGGCCGTCGCGCCGGCGTGATCGTCGAAGCCCAAGCGCTCGACCAGACCCTCGGTCGACGCCGGATAGGCCGAGGCCACGCTGCCCCAGCAGTCGACCTGGCCCGGGTTGGCGTTGGCGCTCGCCTGCGCGGCGCAGACGTGCCCGCCGAAGGCGGCGATGCGCGCGTAGGCGCCGGACGGGATCGGCGTCGGGTAGGCGCCCCAGCAGGTGATGGTCGCGTCGGCCCGGAGAGCGCACGCGAAGTCGTCGCCCGCGGCCAGCGCTGTGCACGAGGTGGCTGGCGTCGCGTCCTGGTGGCCGTCGCGATCGTAATCGAGGTCGCCCCAGCACTCGACCGAGCCGTCGACGCAGGCGCAGCTGCGCTCGAGACCTGCGGCCAGCGCCGTGACGTTCACGCCGCTCGGCGTCCACGTCGGCCAGTCCGCCGGCGCGAAGCCCTTGGCATCGCCCCAGCAGCTGACGCTGCCGTCCGCGACCAGGGCGCACGCGTGGCGCGGGCCGGCGCCGATGAGCTCGGTCGCGCTCCAGGCGATGCCGCCGGGAGCCAGCTCGGCCACGCCGTCGGAGTCGCGATCGAGCGCGCCGATGCACGTCGGCGCACCGCTCGTGAAGCCGCAGGTGAAGTACGCGCCCGACGCCAGCGGGCTGTCGGCGTCGAAGCCGGTCCGGTCGAGCGTGAGGCCATAGGCGCGGCTCGACAGCGTGGCGTAGGTGCCGATCAGCGCGCCGAGCCCGGACACGTCGGGCGCGTCCACCGAGCAACGGAGCTGGCCCGTCGTGTCGAGCGTGCAGGCGTGGCGGGCGCCCACCGCCAGGTCGCGCGCGCGCCAGCACGGCGTCGTGTCCCAGCGGCAGGCGGCGCAGGCGATCGTGCCGTTGCCGGCGTCGAGCTCGGAGCAGGCGTACGAGGCCAGCGCTCCGGCGTCGGGGCCGTCGCACTCCTCGAGGCCGATCTGGACCCCCGTTCCGCAGACGCCGGCCTCGAGGATGTCGAGCGCGTGCTGCGCCTGCGTGCCGGTGTAGTCCCCGCCGCTCGCGGTGGCGGTCGCGACCGTGGTGGCGAACGCGCCCTCGGGGTGCTCGTCGTCGTCCTCGTCGGGGGCGGCGATGGTGGCCGGCTGCGGCGTGCGCCAGGTCGACGGCGTGAAGGCAAGCACGGTGGGGTCGCCCGAGCCGCCCGCGACCGTGACGTTCACGGGGCCGGTGGGCTGGCTGGCGAGCCGCACCACGACCTCTGCCGAGGCGCCTTCGTAGAGCGACGTCGGACCCGTGATGACGATGCCGCGCACGTCGTCGTCGATGGCCGTCAGCGCGAGCGGCGTCGCCGCGATGCCGCCGTAGGCCGGGTCGGTACCGCGCGAGCTGGTCGCCGAGACGATGGTCACGAGCCCGTCCTGCGGCTGGCCGCCGCTGTCGTTGTCGATGTCGTCGTCGGCGGCGCAGAAGGTCGCGCTGCCGCCCGGGCCCGCGCCGCTCCAGTGGGCGCCGTCGAGGGTGACCACCGCCGTCGCGCCGGTCGGCGCCGCCGCGAGGTCGACGACGATCGTGCCGTCGCCGGCCAGGCCGTCGAAGGGCCTGCTGCTCGCGCTGACGCTCACCGTCACGCAGTGGTCCGCACCGGCGGCCTCGGTGGGTCGGGTCGGGCTGCCGACGACCTGCAGCGTCAGCGTCGCCGCGCCCTCGTCGTCGACGTTCGTCACCGTCAGCGCCGACGAGGCGAGACCGGCGTAGCCGCAGCCGCCGCCGCTCGCGCAGCTCGCGCTGGCAGCGACGGTCGCGGCGAGGTCGCCGTCTTTCCAATCGTCCTGCCGCGCGCGGAGCTCGAGCGTCACGCCGCTCTGCCAGTTGGCGCGCGTCAGCTGCGCGACCAGCGGCGCCACCGGCTCGAGCTGCTCGGGGTGGGCACCGCCCAGCGCCAGCGCGACCGCCACGTCGCCGCGCGGCTCGCTGGCGAGCGTCACCCGGTAGGACGCGGTCGCTCCCTCGGCGATCGATGCCGGCCCGCTCATGCGTACCTCGGCCGCGTCGTCGTCCGCGGGCGTGAAGGTCGTCGCCGGCACGGCGATCGGCTCGAAGCCGGTGGCCGTCGTCGGACGCGCGGCGCCCATCACCTCGAAGGTCGCGCCGTCGTCGTCGCGGGCGTCGTCGGTCGCGCACACCTGTACGACCGCGCCGCTCGACCAGGTCGTCGCATCGAGCGTCACGACCTCGGTCGCGACGATCTGATCCCCGGCAGCCATGAAGCCACCGCCGTACTCGAGGTCGGTCGTGGCCAGGTCGACGGTCACCGCGTCGGCGCCGTCGTCCGCGTCGTTGCGCACGCGCCACGGCTCGGTCGACGAGCGCAGCGTGAGCGCGGTGCACGCGCCCTCGGCCGGCGTCGACGAGGCCGCCGTCGCGACGATCACCGGCGCGAGCTCGTCCGACAGCGCCGCCTGCTGGACCGTCCGCGCCGCGAGCGCGTCGTAGCCGGAGGTGCCAGCGCCCGAGGCCGCGAAGGTGAGCGCGAAGGCGTTGAAGCCGTCCGGCTCGTAGATGGCGTCGTCGATGGCGCTCACCGCGACGCTCTGCGGCGTCGACCAGTTGGCGCCGTCGAAGGTCAGGAGCGTCCGGTCGACGTCGACGCCGCGCTTGGCATCGAGCGCCGCGATGGACACCGTCACCGGCGCGCTCGGCTCGGAGTTGAGCTGCAGCGCGATGGTCCTCGAGCGCGGCTCGCCGGGGCCGTCGTGCTCGAAGAGCGCCGGCAGCGACGGCGCATCGGGGAACGCTCCCGCGATGACCAGGCCGGCCACGTCGTCATCGAACGGCGTGTAGGTCCGCGTCTGGCTCGGCGGTGTGAAGCCGTTCAGCGCGGGTTGGCTGCCGATCGCGGCGGTCACGGTGAACGCGGCGCCGTCGTCGTCGCGCGCGTCGTCGCGGGCGCACACCCTCACCGATTGCGTCAGCGGGCCCGCCGGCGCGGCGCCGATGGTGACGCGGTCGGTCGCGCTCGGCGCGCCGGCCGTGCCGAAGCCGCCGCCGTAGGCGAGGTCGACGGCCGGCACGCCCAGGTCGACGACGAGCGGCGCCGGGCCGTCTTGCGCCGGGTCGACGTCGAGCTTCCAGGGCCGCTTCGAGGCGGTGACGTCGAGGTCGACGCACGCGCCCTCGGCCGGCGCTTGCGCGCCGCTGAGCGCGACGATGCCCGCGGCGTCGTCGTCGCCGGCGGTCTGGTCGAGCGAGAGCGGCGCGAGCGCGGCGAAGCCGGTGTCGTCGTCGGTCGGCGCGCCGATGCTGAAATCGAGGTCGAACGACAGGAAGCCCGCCGGCTCGTGGATGTCATCGTCGATGGCGCGCACGACGATCGCCTGCGGGTCCCTCCAGCTCGCGCGATCGAACGTCAGCGTCAGCGCGCCCGACCACGTCGGCGAGGCGCCGGCGCGCGCGACCTGGATGCCGCGGGCCGCGTTGGCGGCCGTGACGCGCACGCTGACCGCGCCGGTCGGCTCGGACGCGAGCGTCACGTCGTGCGTCGCCCCCAGGCCGCCCTCGACGACGTCCCCGAGCGTGGGGCTGCGCAGGCCGTCGACGAGGATGCCGACGACGTCGTCGCTCTGCGCCGTGAAGGTCGTGTCGGCGGCGCGGTCGACGTAGCCGGTGGTGTCGCTCGTCGCGACCACCGCGGCGTGGACGGCGAGGGTCATGTCCGGCTCGGCGCGCTCGTCGTCCCTGGCGCACAGCGTCACCGTCGCGCCGTGGCCTGGCCAGCTCGCGCCGTCGACGACGACCGTCGTGGCGTCGACGAGCGCCCCGCCCACCAGGAAGCCGCCGCCATAGGCCGGCTCGGCCGACGGCAGCGCGAGGAGCACCTCGACCAGACCCGGCGACTGCGTGCGCGTGTCGAACGGGCGCGTGGCCGTGTCGACCGTCAGCGTCGCGCACGCGCCGCCCTCGACGACGGTGCCGGTGGAGCGCGTGAGGACGAGGCCGACGGCGTCGCCGTCGAGGTTGGTCACCGCCAGCGATCGCCACGGCTTGGCGTAGCGCGTGTCGACGCCGGCGCCGGCGAACGGCAGCGCGAAGCCGTCGTCGCCCGGCTGGCCGTCGCCGTCGTCGTGGCCGGTGAGCACCAGCGTCGCCTGCTGGCCACACGTCCCGACCGCGTGGAAGGCCGACGCGAACCCGATCGCCGGGCCGCTGATCTGGCCGCCGGTGGCGCTGGTGTCGGCCGCGAAGGCGACGGCCGCGACCGGCGTCGTCGCCAGCGTCACGTCGACCGCGAGCTGGCCGCCGACCTCGGAGGTGTAGCCGCACAGGCCGTCGGGGCAGGCCACGGTGACGGCCGCCGTGTCGTCGTCGATGGCCCGGACCGTGGCGCTGTCGGAGCGCCCGGCGAGCTCGTGCCGGCCGCCCGGCTGCAGCGTCGTGAAGCTCACCAGCGCGTCGTTGTCGGCGCCGTCCAACAGATCGTCGAAGCAGTCGTCGGCGGCCCGCACCTGGACGGTGCGCGCGTCGCGCCAGTCGGGCTGGTCGCCGACGGTGACGGCGGCCTGATCGAGCGATAGCACCGGCGTGCCGAGGCTGCGCGCCGCCGCCGGGGTCAGCAGCAGCGGCAGTGTCACGTCGCTGGTCGGCCGCGTCCCGAACGCGATCGACACGCTGGCGGCGCCGCCCTCCTCGGCGAGGCCGTCCGGGACGGTCAGCGCGATGGACGCCGTGTCGTCGTCGAGTACCTTCACCGCCACCGGGTCGACGGCGATGAAGCGATAGCCGGTCGTGTCGGCCGTGGTCGGGCGATGGCTGGCCGCGTTGCCGAGCACCACGGCGAAGCTCTGATCGTCGTCGTCGTAGTCGTCGTCGCGGCCCTTCACCGTGACGACCTGCGGCGCGCTCCAGGTGGTCGGGCCGAAGCGCAGCCGGCACGCGTCGCCGGCCGGGTCGAGGCCGCTGTGCGGCGCGTCCGGGCCGCTGCGCATGCAGGTCGTGCCGGCCGGCGTCGGGCCCGGGACCGTCACCGACGCCTCGCTCCAGTCGGTCGCGTTGACGTCGATGAACACGTCGCTCGACGGCTCGGAGGTCAGCACCACGCTGAAGGTCTGCGCCAGGCCCGTCGCCTCGTCGCTCACCAGCGGCAACGCGGACGGCGTCACGACGATGCCGCTGCGGTCGCCGTCCTCGCGGTTCACGAGGCGCAGCGGCGCGATGACGAGCCCGCCGTAGGCGAGGTCGCTCGACTGCGCCGGCCCGAGCACCACGTCGAACGGCACGTCGCCGTCCGCCAGCGCATCGTCTACGCCCTCGATCTCGAACGTCTGCGCCTGGTCCCAGGCGGTCGGCGCGAACGTCAGCGCACCCTCGGTCACCACCGTCGTCGGGCAGCTCGCCAGGCCGTCCAGGAGCAGGCAGCCCTCGCTGGCGTCGCTCACGCGGATGGGCAGCGTCACCGGCGCGCCGGGCGGCGTGTTGAGCGTCACGCGGAAGAGGGCGTGGCCGGCTTCCTCGGTCGGCGTGCCCGAGACCAGCACCACCGTCGCGCCGGCGGCGTCGTCGTCGACGTTCACCAGGGTCAGCGGCGACGGCGTCAGCGCCGAATATGCCGAATCCGCGCCGCCGATCGAGAATGTCACTTGGAATGGCACATTGCCGTCGACGGCGTCGTCGTCGACGCCGCTCACCGTCACGCTGCGCGGCGCGCTCCAGTCGCTGGCGTCGAAGCTCAGCGCCGCAGGCGCCACGCTGGCCTCGCTGGCATCCGAGGTCGCGATGGTCACCGTCACCGTGCCGCCCGGCGGCAGCGCCGGTCGGCTGGCGAGGCGCAGCGTGAAGCTGGCGCGTCCGCCGGTCTCGGTCGGCTGCCCCTGCAGGTCGGCGAGCACGAGGCCGCGCACGTCGTCGTCGAGGTTGGTCAGCGCCACCATCTCGGGCGCGAGGCCGCTGTAGTCGCCGCCGCTGGCGACCACCGTGACGGCCACGGGCTTCGGCCCGTCGGCGACGGCGTCGTCCTGGCCGAGCACGGTGATGGTGCGCGGCGTGCTCCAGCTGGCGGGCGCGATGACCAGCGGCAGCGAGGTCACCACGCGGCCCTCGGCGTCGTCGCTCGAGCTGGCGCTGATGGTGACCGGAGCGGTCGGCCGCGACGCGAGCGCCACGGTGAAGGTGGCTACGCCGCCGGCCTCGCTGAGCTGGCCCTGCACCGCGCCGAGGCTCAGGCCGCGCTCGTCGTCGTCGCGGTTCTCGAGGTGGATCACCGACGCCGGCACCGGGCCGTAGTCGCCGCCCGACGCGACCAGCGTCAGCGCCACGTCCTGGTCCCCGTCGTCGAGCGCGTCGTCGCGCCCGGTGACCTGCACGATCTGCGGCGCGCTCCAGTTGGCCGGCGTGAACGCCAGCACGGTCGGCGCCAGGCCGACCTCGCTGGCCGGAGCGGCGGCGATGGCCACCGACACCGCCGCGCTCGGCTCGCTGGCGAGCGCGACGCCGAAGGACGAGCTCGTGCCCTCCTCGGCGACGGCGGCGATGCGGCCGTCGCTCACGCCCGAGAGCACGAGGCCGCGCGCGTCGTCGTCGCTGGTCGTCAGCGCCACGGCGGGGACGGCCAGACCCTGGTAGCCGGGGTCGGCCGACGTGGTGGGGCCGAGCGCCAGGCTGCTGGCCACGTCGCCGTCGTCGACCGCGTCGTCGACCGCGGTCACGGTGACCTCTTGCGGCACGGCGTAGTTGGCCGCCGTGAAGACCAGCACGCCGGGCGCGGCCACGGCCTCGCTGGCGTCGCTGCCGACGATCGGCAGCGTGACGTTGGCCAGCGGCTGCGACGTCAGCGCCAGCGTGAAGCGCGCGGCGTGAGCCGCGCCGGCGCTCTCGCTGAGCACGATCGGCGTGGCCGGCAGCGACACCACCACCCCGACCGCGTCGCCGGCGTCCGCGTTCGTCATGTCCAGCGGCGCGAGCGTGCGCCCGGCGTAGAGCGGGTCGGGCGACGCCACCGGCCCGAGCGTCAGCTGATACGGCTGCGTCCCGTCGGCGATGGCGTCGTCGCGCCCGGTGACGGTCGCGCTGATGCCGTCGCGCCAGGTCGAGCCGCTGCTCGGGAACACCGCGGCGGCCAGGTCGAGGCTCGCCTCGCTGGCGTCGCTGACGGCCAGCGGGATGGTGACCGGGGCGGTCGGGCGCGAGGTCAGGCGCAGGGTCACGGTCTGGGTCGTGCCGGTCTCGGCGGTCGTCGCGCCGCTCAGCGTGACCACCACGCCGGCGTCGTCGTCGTCGCGGTTCACGAACGGCAGGCTCGGAATCGCGCGACCGTCGTAGCTGGCATCGGCCGAGAGGGCGGGACCGGCGTCGACTACGAACACGTGGTCGCCGTCATCGACCGCGTCGTCGACGCCGGTCACCGTCACGAGGCGCGGCGTGCGCCAGTCGTCCGGCGTGAATACCAGCGGTAGCGCCGCCGCGCCCACCTGGCCCTCCGCCTCGTCGCTCGAGCGCACGGCGATCGTCACCGCGGCCGTCGGCTCGGAGGTCAGCGCCAGGCTGAAGGTGGCCCGGCACGGACCGGCGCAGCCGCCCTCCGCGACGCTGCCGCTGACCGCGCCGACGCTCACGCCGGCCGCGTCGTCGTCGAGCGTGGCCAGCTGCATCGACGCCACCGGCAGCGCGCGGTAGGCCGGATCGATCGACGCGCCCGGATCGAAGCGGACCTGGAACGCGACGTCGCCGTCGTCGACGGAGTCGTCCTGCCCGGTCACGGTGACGCGCTGCTCCGTGCTCCAGTCGCCCGGGCCGAAGCTCAGCGTGGTCGTGGCGACGGTGCCCTCGCTCGCGTCGCTCGAGGCGACCGCGATGGACACGGCCGAGGCCGGCTGGCTGTCGAGGCGCACGCCCAGCACGGCCTGGCCGCCGCGCTCGCTCGCCGCGCCGCTCAGAGGCGCAGCGCGAGGCCGGCGCCCGAGTCGTTGTCGCGGTTCGAGCAGCACGTCGGGCACGGCGACCGCGTCGTAGTCGCCGCCGCTGGCGATGATGCGCAGCGCGAAGGCCTGGTCGCCGTCCTGGAGGCCGTCGTCGACGCCGGTCACGGTGACGGTCTGCGGTCGGTCCCAGTTGCCGGGGGTGAAGACGAGCGGCGCGCCGACCGCGCCCTCGCCCGGGTCGCTGCTGGCGAAGGACAGCGTCACCGGCGCTCGGCTCGCTGGTGAGGCGCAGCGCGATGGTGGCGCTGCCGCCGAGCTCGCTCGGCGTGCCCTGCGCGGCGCCCACCAGGACGCCGCGCGCGTCGTCGTCGAGGTTCGACAGCGTCAGGCTCGCGATGCTGCGGGCGGCGTAGACGGCGTCGCTCGAGCTCACGCCGAAGCGGATGCGCACCGGCTGATCGCCGTCGTCGCGGGCGTCGTCGAGCCCGGCCAGGACCACCGTCTGGGGCACCGACCAGGAGGCGTCGGCGCGGAACAGCAGGCTCGCGTCGGCGCCGCCGGCCGGGCGGAAGGCGGCCTCGCCGCTGGGCGCGCCGCCGGCGTCGGTGAGCGCGAGGTCGACCTGGACGTCGCCGGTCGGCTGCGAGCGCAGGGCCAGCGTGAAGCTCGCCAGGCCGCCGCGCTCGTCGAGCTGGCCGACGACCGGCGTCAGGCGGAAGCCGGCCGTGTCGTCGTCGGCGTTGGTCAGGCCATCGCGCGTGGCCACGACACCGCCGTAGCCGCCGCTGTCGTCGGCGGCGAGGCGGACGGTGAGCGGCACCGCGCCATCGGCCTCGGCGTCGTCCTTGCCGGTGACGGTGAGCGTGCGCGGCTGGTTCCAGTCGCTGCTGGTGAAGGTCAGCACCGCCGGCGCGACGTCGGCCTCGTCGGCGGGGGCGACGCTGGCGCGCACGGTGACGGTGTCGGTCGGCTGCGTGGCCAGCGCGACCGTGAGGCTGGCGCGCGCGCCGGTCTCGTCGGGCGCGCCGAGGGTCGCGCCGAGCGACAGCCCGCGCGTGTCGTCGTCGTGGTTCACGAGGGCGCGCTCGGCGTGGAGGCCGGCGTAAGCCGGGTCGGCCGAGGTCGAGGGCCCGATGCGCAGCGCGTAGCCGACGTCGCCGTCGTCGATGGCGTCGTTCTGGCCGGCCACCGTCACGAGCTGGGGGGTCGACCAGGACGACGGCGTGAACACCAGCGTGGCCGGGCTGGCGACGCCCTCGCGCAGGTCGCTCGAGGCGACGGGCAGAGTCACCGGCGCGCTCGGCTGCGATGTCAGCGCGATCGAGAACGCGGCCGCGTCGCCGCCCGACTCGCCGGTCTCGAGGTCGCTCCCGACGATCGCCAGGCCGCTGGCGTCGCCGCCATCGACGTTGACGAGCTCGACGGCGGCCGGCGCCAGCGCGGCGTAGGCGGCGTCGGCCGAGGTCAGCGACTGGAAGACGAGCGCGTAGCCGACGTCGCCGTCGACCATGGCGTCGTCGACGCCGGTCACGGTGATGAGCTGGGGCAGCATCCAGTTGGCCTCGGTGAAGGTCAGGCGATCGGGGTCGCTGGGGCCGCGCGCGCTGGCTTCGCTCGGGTCGGACACGCGGAAGCGCACGGTGACCGGCGCCGTCGGCTGCGAGCGCAGCGCCACGCTGATGAGGCCCGCGTCGCTGCCGTCGGTCTCGCTCGTCCGGAGGTCGAGGCCGAGGACGGTGACGCCGACGGCGTCGTCGTCGCTGTTGACGAGCGGGATGCTGGGGATGCCGACGGCGCGATAGCGGGCGTCGGTCGAGGCCGGGTCGACGGCGAGCGTCACCAGGTACGCCTGGTCGCCGTCGGCGACGGCGTCGTCGACGCCGCGCACGTCGAGCGCCTTCTCGCTGCTCCAGTCGGCGGCCGAGAAGGTGAGCGCGGCGGTCGCCACGCTGCCCTCGGAGGGGTCGCTGCTGGCGACGTCGACGATGACCGAGCCGGTCGGCGCCGCGTTGAGGCGCAACATGATGGTGGCCGCGCCGCCGGCCTCGGTGGTCGGGCCGGCCACGAGCCGCACCGACACGCCGGCCTGGTCGTCGTCGCGGTTCGTGACGACGATCGGCGCGATGACGGTGCCGTCGTAGCCGCCGCCCGAGGCGACCGGCGCGATGGTGACGGCCTGATCGCCGTCGACGGTGTCGTCGTCGCGACCGGTGACGGTGACGGTGCGGGGGCTCGCCCAGTCGACCGCCGTGAAGACCAGCGCCGGCGGCGCGATCGTCACCTCGCTGTCGTCGAGGTCGCTGTCGCCGAAGGCGATGCTGACGTCGCCGCTCGGCTGGGAGCCGAGGCGGACGGTGAAGCTGGCCGCGCCGCCGGACTCGCTCGGCGCGCCCTGCAGCGCGCCGATGGCCACGCTGGCGGCATCGTCGTCGCGGTTGGTGGTGGCCAGCGTCAGCGGCGCCAGGCCGGCGTAATCGCCGGTCGAGCTCGGCGTCAAGCGGACGACGACCGCCGCGTCGCCGTCCTGTGTGGCGTCGTCCCTGCCGGTGATGCGCACCTCCTGCGGCGTGCTCCAGCTGGCGGCCGTGAAGACGAGCGCGGCCGGGGCCACGAACGCCTCACTGGCGCCGGTGGTGATGGTGGCCGCGATGCTGACCGGCGCCGTCGGCTCGGAGCCGAGCGCGACCGTGAAGGTGGCGCTGCCGCCGGCCTCGGTGGCCTGGCCCACCAGGGCGCCGAGCATCACGCCGCGGACGTCGCCGTGGTCGAGGTTGGTGCCGGTGACGTCAGCCAGCGTGCGTCCGCCGTAGGCCGGATCGGCCGAGCTCAGCGGTCCGAGCGCGATGCGGTAGTCGACGGCGCCGTCCTGGATGGCGTCGTCCTGGCCGGTGACGGTCACGGTGCGCGGCACGCTCCAGTCGAGCGGCGTGAACTCGAGCGCGCTCGGGCTGACGGCGGCCTCGCTCGGGTCGCTGGAGGCCAGCGGCAGGACGACGTTGGCGGTCGGCGCCGAGTCGAGCACGACGGTGAAGGAGTCCGGCGCGGCGGCCCGATCCTCGCTGGTCGTGACCGTGGTCCTGCTGACGCTGACGCCCACGCGATCGCCGTCGTCGCGGTTGACGAGGCGGACCGGGAGCAGTGTGCGGCCGGCGTAGAGGGCGTCGTTCGAGGCCACCGGGCCGAGGTCGATCTGGTAGGCCACGTCGCCGTCGGCGACGGCGTCGTCCTGGCCGGTGACGGTCGCGGTGGCGCCGCTCCGCCAGTTGACGGCGTCGAGCACCAGCACGGCCTTGTCGAGGCTGGCCTCGCTCGGGTCGCTGACGCGCAGCGGCACGCTCACGTTCTGGCGCGGCGCGGCGTCGAGGCGCACGGTGATGGTGACCACGCCGGCACCGGCGGCCTCGCCGGTGGCGCTGCCGACCACGGCGACCTCGAGGCCGGCGCTGTCGTCGTCGAGATTGACAAATTGCAGCGGCGCGATCTCGCGGCCGGCGTAGGCCGCGTCGGCGGACGCGACCGGGCCGAGCGTCACCGCCAGCGGCTGGTCGCCGTCGTCGAGGTCGTCGTCCCTGCCGGTCACGGTCACGGTCCGGGCGGCCCAGTCGCTGGCGGTGAACACCAGCGTGCTCGGCGTCACGGTGGCCTCGGACGGGGCGCTCGAGGCGACGGCGACGGTGAGGTCCTGGCCGACGCGCGGGCGCGAGGTGGGGGCGACCGTGAAGCTCGCGCTGGCGCCGGCCTCGCTCGGCTGGCCCACCGGGGTCGAGACGCTGACGCCGGCCACGTCGTCGTCGCGGTTGGCGAGCGGCAGCGACACGGCGGCCAGGCCGCGGTAGGCCGGGTCGGTCGAGCTCGCCGGATCGAGCGTCACGACGAAGCTGCGGTCGCCATCGGCGAAGGCGTCGTCGACGCCGGTCACGACGAACGTCTTCTCGTGGCTCCAGCTCTGGGCGTCGAAGGCGAGCGCGGCGAGCGACACGCTGCCCTCGCCCGTGTCCGACGAGGCGATGGCCAGCGTCACGGCCGAGGCCGGCTGGCTGTTGAGGCGCACGCCGACCAGCGCCTGGCCGCCGCGCTCGTCGGGCGCACCCGACACGACGCGCACCGAGATGCCCGCACCCGAGTCGTTGTCGCGATTGACAAATGGCACGTCGGCGATGGCGATATCGGCATAGTCGCCGCCAGCCGCGACCAGCCGCACCGCCAGCGCCTGGTCGCCGTCCTGGTCGCCGTCGTCCTGGCCGGTGACGGTGACGGTCTGCGGCGTCTGCCAGCTCGCGGCGGTGAAGGTGAGCGGGCCCGAGACGGCGGCCTCGGCCGGGCGTGTGCTGTTAGGCGTGATGCTGACGGGCGCCGTCGGCCGCGTGGCGAGGCGCACTGTGAAGCTGGCGCTGCCGCCGAACTCGGTCGGCTGGCCTTGCGGCGGGCCGACGATCACGCCGCGCGTGTCGTCGTCGCGGTTGGTCACGACGATCGGCGAGAGTGACAAATTCGCGTAGGCCGGGTCGTTCGAGCTCACGGCCAGGTCGACGACGGCTTCCTGATCGCCGTCGTCCTCGGCATCGTCGAGGCCGAGCACGCGCACCAGGTGCGGCACGGCCCAGTCGCTCGGCGTGAGCGTGAGCGCGCGCGAGGGCTGGCCGTCGATGGCGACTTCGTCGCTGGCGGTGGCCAGCTCGACCACCACCGGCGCGCTCGGCTGCGTCGCCAGGCGTACGCTGAAGGTGGCGCTGGCGCCGGCCTCGCTCGGCTCGCCCGACACGTCGGATACGATCACCGCCGCGCTGTCGTCGTCGAGCGTCGTCACGATGGCCGTCGCGGACTTGCCGGCGAAGGCCGGGTCGCTCGAGCTGGCGCTCACGGTGATGGTCGTCGCCTGCGGCCCGTCGGCCAGCGCATCGTCGACGCCGCGCAGCTCGACCGTCTGCGCCACGTCCCAGTTGTTGGCCCCGAAGCTGACGACGGGCGGGGAGACGGCGATCTCGCCCGCGTCGCCGCTGGCGATGGCGAGGACCACCACGTCGCGCGGCGCGGCCGTGAGCGCGACCGTCAGGTAGGCGGCGCTGCCGGCCTCCGAGGCCTGGCCGATGACGGTGGTCGTCACGCTGCCGCTGTCGTCGTCGGCGTTGGTCGCGACGATGCTCGCGCCCGGGGTCAGGCCGGCGTAGCCCGCATCGGCCGAGAGCGCAGGTCCGACGCCGATGGTCGCGGTCGCGGGCCCGTCGACGAGGCGGTCGTCGACGCCGCGCACCGTCACCACCTGCGGCGTCTGCCAGTTGCTCGCGGTGAACACCAGCGTCGTCGGCTGGACGACGATCTCGCTCACGTCCGAGCTCGCCAGCGGCAGCACCACGTTGGCCACCGGCTGCGAGGCGAGCCGCAGCGTGAAGCTGGCGCTGGTGCCGCTCTCGGCGACCGCGAGGCCGGTCGGCGGCAGGACCGCCACGATGCCGACGGCGTCGCCGTCGTCGCGGTTCACGAGACGCACGTCGGGCGGCTGCAGCCCGTGGTAGCGGAGGTCGCTCGACGCGGTCGGGCCCAGGCGCACCACGAAGGCCACGTCGCCGTCGGCGATGGCGTCGGGCACGCCGGTGACGGTGACGGTCTGCGGCGTCGACCAGTCGGCGGCGGTGAAGCTCAAGGAGGGCGTCGACACGACGCCCTCGCTGACGTCGCTCGAGCTGGTCGGCACGGTGACGGCGCCGCCCGGCTGGGCCGACAGGACGACGGTGAACGTTGCCGAGCCGCCGGCCTCGCTCGGCTGGCCGACGGACGGGCTGACGATCACCGCGGCGGCGTCGTCGTCGCGGTTGGTGAGCCACACCGGCGCGATGCTCAGCGCGGCGTAGGCCGGGTCGTCGGGCGCCGCCACCGGTCCGAGGCGCACCGCGAACGGCTGATCGCCATCGACCAGGCCGTCGTCGACGCCGCGCACGCGCACCTCGCGCGGCGCGTGATCGGTCGCGCTGAAGACGAGCGCGCTCGGACCGACCAGGCTCGCCTCGCTGGCGTCGTCGACCAGCAGCGGGATGGTCACCGTGCCGATGGGCGTGGTGGTGATCGACACGCTGAAGACGGCCTCGCCGCCGGCCTCGGTGGCCTGGCCGCCGGCGCCCGACACCAGCACGGCGGCGCTGTCGTCGTCGCCGTTCACGAGCGCGAGCGGCGGCACGCTCACCGCGGCGTAGGCGACGTCGGGCGAGGTCGTCAGATCGAACAGCACGCTGAACGGGCGATTGCCGTCGACCTCGGCATCGTCGACCCCGGTGACGGTGACGAGGCGCGGCACCGACCAGTCGCCGGCATCGAAGCTCACCAGCGCCGGCGAAACCGCGCCCTCGCCGGCGTCGCTCGTGCGCAGGCCGATGTTGACCGCGCCGACCGGCTGCGAGCGCAGCGCGAGCGCGAAGGTGGCCTGGCCGCCGCGCTCGTTCGGGGCGCCCTGGAAGTCGCTCACCAGTACGCCGGCGCTGTCGTTGTCACGGTTCTTGAGCGTCACGAGCGGCGGCGTCACGCTGGCGCCGGCGTAGCGCGCGTCGCTCGAGGTGGCCGGCCCGAGCGCCAGCGTCACGCTCTGGTCGCCGTCCTTCACGGCGTCGTCGACGCCGGTCACGAGCACCGTCTGCGGCGCGTTCCAGTTGGCGGGCGTGAAGACCAGCAGCGTCGGCGCGACCAGGACCTCGTCGGCGTTGACGGTCGTCGCCACCGGCACCGCGACCGGCGCGATCGGCTGCGACGTGAGCACGATGGTGAAGCTGGCCTGGCCGCCGCCCTCGTTCACGTCGCGGCTCGGCAGCGAGGCGAGCACGGCGGCGCTGTCGTCGTCGAGGTTGGGCAGCGCGACGGGCGGCGCGACGATCCCGGCGTAGGCCGCGTCGGCCGAAGCGACCGGGCCGAGCACCAGCTGGAACGGCTGGTTGCCGTCGGCGATGTCGTCGTCGACGCCGCGCGCGGACACGCTCTGGAGGCCGTCCCAGTTGCTCGGCCCGAAGGTCAGGAAGGCCTTGGTCGCGACCGCCTCGCTGGCGTCGGACACGCTCACCGGCACGACCACGTTGCCGGTCGGTCGCGAGGTGAGGCGCACGCTCACGCTCGCCTCGCCGCCGGCCTCGCTGGCCTGGCCGCTCGGGGCGGAGACGGCGAGGCCCGCCGAATCGTCATCGCGGTTGACGATCTGCACCGTGGGGATGGCCAGCCCGTCGTAGCCGAGGTCGCTCGAGGCGGCCGGCCCGAGCGCGACCGCGAAGCGCTGATCGCCGTCGGCCACGGCGTCGTCCCTGCCGCTGACCACGACCAGCTGCTCGGCGTCCCAGTCGTCGGGCGCGAAGGTGAGCAGCGCGGGCTGCGCCGTGCCCTCGCCCGGCGCCAGCGAGGTCACGGCGATGCGGACCTCGGCCGTCGGCCTCGAGCCGAGCCGCAGCGCGAAGCTGGCGTGCTGGTCGACGTCGCCTTCGAAGGTCTGGCCCGAGACCGCGCCCACCAGCACGCTCGGGCTGTCGTCGTCGCGGTTCACGAGCGGCACGCTCGGCGCGGTCAGGCCCTGGTAGCGCGCGTCGTCCGAGCTGGACGGCCCGATATGCACGCGCAGGTTGCGGTTGCCGTCGGCCAGGTCGTCGTCGACGCCGGTCACGGTCACCAGCTTGGGCGAGCTCCACTCGTCGGGCTGGAAGGTCAGCGCGCCCGGCTGCAGCGCGGCCTCGGCCGGCAGGCTGACCGAGAGCGGCACCGTCACCGGCGCGGTCGGGCGCGAGGCCAGCCGCAGTGCGAACGTCGCCGCGTCACCGCGCTCGCTCGGCTGGCCGTCGACGTCGCCCACGACCAGCCCGGCCGAGTCGTCGTCGACGTCGACGACGAAGCTGCTCGACACGCTGACGGCGGCGTAGCGGAGATCGGCCGAGCTGACGGCGAGGTCGATGCGCGCGATCTGGTTGCCGTCGGCGGTCGCGTCGTCGACGCCGCGCACCACCACCAGCTGCGGCGCGCTCCAGTTGGCCGTCGTGAAGGTCAGCGGCGCCGGCACGAGCACCTCGTCGGGTCGGTTGGTGCTGGGCGTGAGCGTCACGCTGGCGGTCGGCTGCGAGCGCAGCGCCAGGCTGAACACGGCCTGGTCGCCCGACTCGCTGGCCGTCCCCTGGACCGGGCCGACCACGACGCCGGCGCTGTCGTCATCCAGGTTGACCATCGGCAGCGGGGCGACGCTCACCGCGGCGTAGAGCGGATCGGCGCTGCTCAGCGCCAGGCGCACCGTGAACGGCTGGTTGCCGTCGGCCACGGCGTCGTCCTGGCCGGTGGTGATGACGAGCTGCGGGCTCGCCCAGTTGGCGGCGGTGAAGGCGATGCTCGCGGGCTGGACCACGGCCTCGCCCGGCAGCGACGAGCTCAGCTCGATGCGCACCTCGGCGGCGGGCCGCGAGCGTAGCGCGATCGTGAAAGTGGCTTGACCACCGGCCTCGCTCGGAGTGCCCTGGAAGTCGGCGATGGTGACGCCGGGCGAGTCGTCATCGCGGTTGACGATGTCGATGCTGGCGGGCGTGATGACCATGCCGTCGAAGGCCGGGTCGTCGGACTCGGCCGGCCCGAGCGCCACGGTGGCGACCTGATCGCCGTCGGCCAGCAGGTCGTCCTTGCCGGTCGCCGTCACGGCCTGGGGCGAGGCCCAGTTGTCGGGCCCGAACACCACCTCGCCGGGCGGCGACAGTCGGATCTCGTCGCCGTTGGCGGTGACGCGCAGCGGGATGGTCACGGGCGCGGTCGGGCGCGTGCGCAGCCGCAGCGTGAAGCTGGCGGCGTCGCCGTCCTCGCTGGCCGAGCCGACCAGCGCGCCGACGCTGATGCCGGCCGCGTCGTCGTCGAGGTTCACCAACGCCACCGACTCGATGGCCATGCCGGCGTAGCCGGTCTCGTCGCTCGACTGCGCCGGCCCGAGGTCGACCAGCAGCGGCTGGTCGCCGTCGGCCACCGCGTCGTCCTGCCCGGTCACCGTCACCGTCTGCGGCGCGCTCCAGTCGTCGCTGGTGAAGACCAGCTGAGCCGGCCGCGCCGCGCCCTCGAGCGGGCGTGACGACAGCACCGGCACCACCACGTTGGCGGTCGGGCGCGACGCCAGGACGACGGTGAAGGTCGCGCGGTCGCCGGACTCGCTGGGGCTGCCGACCACCGCGCCGACGATGACGCCGGCCGAGTCGTCATCGAGCACCGGCACCACCACGTCGGCCAGCGTGAAGCCGGCGTAGCCAGGGTCGGCCGAGGTGACGCGCATGGCGACGCGCACCGGTTGCGATCCGTCGGCCAGCGGGTCGTCCTGGCCGACCACGCGCACCGTCTTCGGCGCGTTCCAGTCGTCGGCGCCGAAGACGAGCTGCGACGGCGCCACCAGCGCCTCGCCGGGATCGCTCGAGGTCAGCGCGATGGTGACGTCGGCCTGCGGCTGCCCCAGGAGGACGATGGTGAACTTGGCCTCGCCGCCCGCCTCGGTGGCCTTGCCGCCGAGGTTCGACACGCTGATGCCGGCCGAGTCGTCGTCGAGGTTGGCCATGCTCACCGGCGGCACGACGAGCCCGTCGTAGCCGGTCGCGGCCGAGCCGCTGGCCGGCCCGATGTGCACCAGGAAGGGCTGGTTGCCGTCGGCCACGTCGTCGTCCTGGCCGGTGACGGTCACCGTCTTCGGCGCGGCCCAGTCGTCGGGCGTGAAGCTGAGCGTCGCCGGCTGCGCCACGGCCTCCGACTCGCGACTGCTGGCGATGGGCAGCGTCACCGTCTCGAGCGGACGCGACGCGAGCGCGACCGTGAAGGTGGCGCTGCCGCCGACCTCGGTGGTCGTCCCGCTCGGCGCCGACACGATCACGCCGGCGGTGTCGTCGTCGAGGTTGTTGGTGGCGGCCGGAGCGACCACCATGCCGTCGTAGCCGGTGGTCTCACCGGGCGCCGCGAGTGGGCCGATGTCGATGCGCACGGGCTGGGGGCCGTCGGCCAGCTCGTCATCGACGCCGCGCAAGGTGACCGTGCGCGGGGCGCTCCAGTTGTCGCGCGTGAAGACGATGGCGTTCGGAACGGCGCTGGCCTCGTCGGGATCGGCCGAGGCGATGGGCACGGTGACGTCGCCCGACGGGCGCGACGCCAGCACCACCGTGAAGGTGGCGGTGGCCCCGGCCTCGCTGGTGGAGCCCGACACCGCGCCGACGCGCACGCCGGCCGAGTCGTCGTCGAGGTTGTGGACGACGACGTCGGGGATGGCCAGGCCGGCGTAGCCGGTGGTGTCGCTGGGCGACGTCGCCGGGCCGAGGTGGATCGCCACGGCGGTCGGCCCGTCGGCCGCGCTGTCGTCCTTGCCGGTGAGGAGGACCTGCTTGGGCGCGTTCCAGTCGAGCTCGTTGAAGGTCACGTTGATGGCCGAGACGAAGACCTCGTCGGGCAGCTCGGCGGCGATGGGGATGGTCACGGCCCCGCTCGGCTGCGACTCGAGCACCAGCGTGAACGTCGCCTGGCCGCCGCCCTCGGTCGGCGTGCCGACGAGCGGGCCGACGGTCACGCCGATGTGCTCGTCGTCGCCGTTCTCGAGCTCGACGGGCGTCATGACCGTC
This sequence comes from Myxococcota bacterium, assembly GCA_046351155.1. Classification (GTDB taxonomy): domain Bacteria; phylum Myxococcota_A; class UBA9042; order PHBI01; family PHBI01; genus JAXLYZ01. The sequence goes on along the minus strand of JAXLYZ010000029.1, from coordinate 53,400 downwards.
ACGGCATACAGCGGGTCGGCGCTCACCGCCGAGGCCTCGATGCGATAGGCCTGCACGCCGTCGGCCAGGCTGTCGTCCTGACCCGCGACGGCGATCGTCTGCGGCACGTCCCAGTCCTCGCGCGTGAAGTGCACGCGGTCCAGCAGCGGCCGGCCCTCGCCGGGGTCGGTGCTGACCAGGTCGAGGGTGACGTCGGAGGTGGGCTCGCTGCCGAGCACGATGTCGAAGCTGGCCGTTGCGCCGGCCTCGCTGGTGGCGCCGCTCGGCGCGGTGGCGAGGATGGCGGCGCTGTCGTCGTCCTTGTTGGTGAGCGCGACGCGCACCGGCGGCACCAGCGCGTAGTCGGGATCGGTCGTGTCGCTGACCGCGAAGGTGACCTCGAAGGTCTGGTCGCCGTCGTCGACGCGGTCGTCGACGCCGTTGACATAGATGGCCTTCTCCGTCGCCCAGTCGACCGGCGTGAAGCGCAGTCGGTCGAACTCGACGGTGCCCTCGCCCTCGTCGGTCGATGCCAGCGCGAGCCACACGTCGTCGCGCGGCTGCGCCGTCAGCGACACCGTCAGCGAGGCGCGCCCGCCGTCCTCGCCGGCCGAGCCGGAGGGCTTGCTCACGAGGATGCCCGCGGTCTCGTCGTCGCTGTTGCTGAGCGCCACCGGCGCCGGCTCGAGCCCCTGGTAGTGCGGGTCGGCGCTCGTCGTCGGACCCAGCACGACGTGGTAGGCCACCGCGCCGTCGGCCACGTCGTCGTCCTGGCCGGTCACCACCACGACCTTCGGCGTCTGCCAGTCGCTGGCGTCGAAGGACAGCGAGTCGCTGCCGGCGACGCCCTCGGTCGGGTCGCTGGAGGCCACCGGGATGGTCACCGTGGCGCGCGGTTCGGAGGCCAGGCGCACCTCGAACGTGGCCTGCCCGCGGCGCTCGGTGGTGGTGCCGCTGGCCTGTCCGACGACCAGGGCCGCGACGTCGTCGTCGGCCACGCTGGCGCCGATCACCAGCGGCGCGGCGGCCAGGAAGCGCTCGTCGCCGGCGCTCACCGTGACCGTGACGGCGACCGCGCGTGGCCCGTCGGCGATGGCGTCGTCGCTCACGATCAGATCGATGCGCGTCGGCGTCTGCCACGTGTTCGCGTCGATGGTGACCTTGGCCGGCACGAGCGCGACCAGGTCGGGGTGATCGCTCGTCAGGCTCAGCTCGATCGGCCCGCTCGGCAACGTGTCGATGGCCAGCATGAACGACCCGTTGACGTCGGGCTCGCCCAGCGTCAGCTGCCGATCAGTGGCGACGAGCTGGGGCGTGGCGGGCTTCGTCGTATGATCGTCGGAGCAGCAGGCGAGACTCAGCGCGAGCGAGGCGCAGACGAGCGTCGAACGGTGCGCGCGTGGCGCAACGATGCGGGGCATGGCGGCTCCTGGCGCCCTGGCTCCAGGGCGCGAAGGCGAGCGCATGCGATCCCCCCGCAAGAGGGAGGTCGCTGCGCTCGGTTGGGATGCCGACCTAGTGCTGTCGCCCCGACCGCCGTTTCACCGCCAGCGCGGGCGCGCGGACGATCTGCCGTAGCGGACGCCGATCCGTTGCTGCGGACGCCGAGCGCGCGGCTCCGGGCTCAGCGCGGGCCGCGCCCGAGCGCCGCCCGCAAGGACGCGCGCGCCGCGGCCAGCGTCCACTCGGCGCTGACGGTGTCGGCGCCGGTGGCCACCACGCTGGCTTGCGCGTCGGCCAGCTCGATGCCGCTCGAGAGCCCCTGGGCGTAGCGGGCTTCGGCCAATCGTAAAGACTCTTTCGCGATGTCGCGCGACGCGGCCGACGCCTCGAGCTGCGCCTTGGCGCTCTGGATGGCGACCTGGGCCGTCTCGACCTCGGTGTGGATGCGCAGCCGCAGGCTCGCCTTCTCGGCCTCGGAGACGGAGCGCTCGGCGCGCGCCTCCTCGACCTGGGCGTCGGTGAGACCGCCGTCGAGGAAGGGCCACTTGAGCGTCACCGTCGCGCCCCAGCCGGCGCCGACCCCCGACTCCTCGGCCGGCGCGCCGAGCTGGGCGCCGACCGACAGCGTCGGGTTCAGCCCCTGCTGGGCGCTGTCGATGGCCGCGTCGGCCGAGCGCAGCGCGAGGTCCGCGGCGAGCGCGTCGGGGCGGCGATCGATCGCCTCGGCCACCAGCGCGTCCAGCTGCCCGTCCTCGCCCGACTCGGGCCCGGGCCACGCCGCCGTCACCGTCGTGGCCATGGTGTCGCCGCCGCCTATGGCCTGCGCCAGCTTGGCCCGCGCCAGCCGCGCGTCACCCTTGGCGCGCGCCAGCTGCGACTTCGCCACCGCCAGCCGCGTCTTGGCCTGCGCCTCGTCGAAGGACGGCGCCACGCCCACCTTCACCAGGCGCTGCGCCTCGCCGAGGTGGCGCTCTTCGGCCGCGACCGCCGCGTCCACCACCTCGACCAGCGCGTCGCGCGCCACGACCTCGAAGTAGGCGTTCTCGACGTCGGCCACCAGCGCGAACTCGGTCGCCACGATGCCGGTCTTCGCCGACTCGACGCCGAGCTGCGCCGAGCGCGTGCGCGCGTGGCTCTGGCCGAAGTCGGTGATGAGGAAGCCGAGCGTCAGCTTCACCTGCGCCGTCGGGTTGGGCCCGAGGAAGTCGGGCGGCTCGGTGCCGCTCACGCCCGCCGTGGCGGTGCCGTCGAGCTGCGGCCGCGTCGGCGCGTAGGTCTGCTCGACGCGCGTCTCGGCCGCCGTCACGCGCGCCGCGGCCGCGGCCGCGTCGGGGTGGTTGGCCAGCGCCATCCGCACTGCCTGATCGAGCGTCAGCAGACCGCCAGTCGTCGGCGCGGGCGCCGTCGGCGCGGGCGCCGTCGGCACCGGCGTCGGGGCAGGGGTCGGACCAGGAATCGGATCGGCCGCCGCGATGGCGGCGCCGAGCAGGAAAATCGGGATCATGTCTCCACCCTCAACGCGACGATCGGATCCAGGCCCGAGGCCTTCACGGCCGGGTACAGACCGAAGACCACGCCCACACCGCCCGACACCGCGATGGCGACGAGCGCCGTCTCGGCCGGGAACAGGAACTCCCACTGCATGCTCGACGCCAGGATCTTCGCGACCGCCGCGCCGATGCCGAGGCCGAGCGCCCCGCCGATGCCCGACAGGACGAGCGACTCGGCGAGGAACTGCACCATGATGTCGAGCGGGCGCGCGCCGACGGCCATGCGGATGCCGATCTCGCGCGTCCGCTCCACCACCGACACCAGCATGATGTTCATGACGCCGATGCCGCCCACGACCAGCGACACGCCGGCGATGGCGGCGAGCAGGGTGGTGATGAGCGTCATGGCCTGCTGGCGCGAGTCGGCCTGCTCCGCCATGTTGCGGATGCGGAAGTCCTCCTCCTCGCCGTCGGCCACGCGATGCCGATCGCGCAGCACCGCCTCGACCTGGGTCTGGGCGCGCGAGGTCGACTCGGCGTCGTCGGTGCCGAGGTAGATGGCGCCGTTCAGGATGGCGCCGAGGCCGCCCTGGATCTTCTGCTGGAAGGCCTTGGCCGGCATGAACACGACGTCGTCGAGGTCGGCGCCGTTGGGGGCCTGGCCCTTCGGCGCCAGCATGCCCACCACTTGGAACGGCACGTTCTTCACGCGCACGACCTGGCCCACCGGGTCGTCGGCGCCGAAGAGCTGGGTGGCCACCGTGGCGCCGATGATGAGCACCTTCTGGCCGCCCTGCTCCATCTCGTCGGTGAAGGTGTCGCCGCGCGTGATGGACCAGTTGCGGATGCCGAAGAACTCGCGCGTCGAGCCGGTGATCGACGTCGACCAGTTGGCGATGTCGGAGGCCACGACGCCGCGCGTGGTGAGCACCGGAGCCAGGTACTTGGCGGCCGTGGCGTTGTTGCGGATGGCCTCGAGGTCGGCCCAGGTGAGCGTCTGGGCGCTGCCGCTGCCGCCGGCCACGCCGGCCGAGCGCGCCGAGCCCGACTGGATGATGAGCATGTTGGTGCCCATGGCGTCGAAGATGGCGTTGAGCTTCGTCTGCGCGCCGGCGCCGACGGCGACCATGGCGATGACGGCGGTCACGCCGATGACGATGCCGAGCGCCGTCAGGATCGAGCGCATGAGGTTCCGGCCGAGCGCCCTCACCGCCACCTTGAAGATCGCCCAGACGCTCATCAGTGCTCCTCGTGGGCGTGGGCGAGGACCTCGGCCGCGGCGTCCAGCGGCTCGTGGCGGATGTCCTCCGAGATGACGCCGTCGCGCAGCGTGATGACGCGCTGGGCGTACTGCGCGATGTCGGGCTCGTGGGTGACGAGCATCAGCGTGATGCCCTGCGAGATGAGCGACTGGAGGATGGCCATCACCTCGCGCGAGGTCTGCGAGTCGAGGTTGCCGGTCGGCTCGTCGGCCAGGATGATGGGCGGGTGCCCGACCAGCGCGCGCGCGATGGCCACGCGCTGCTGCTGGCCGCCCGAGAGCTGGTTCGGGCGATGGTCGAGGCGCTTGCCGAGGCCCACCTTCTCGAGCGCCTCGATGGCGCGCTTGCGCCGCTCGCGGGCATGCACGCCGGCGTAGATGAGCGGCAGCTCGACGTTCTCGACGGCGGTCGTGCGCGACAGCAGGTTGAAGCTCTGGAAGACGAAGCCGAGGGTGCGCCCGCGGACGACCGCGAGCTCGGTGCGGGACAGCTTGGCTACGTCCTGCCCGAGCAGGAGGTAGCGCCCCGAGGTCGGCCGGTCGAGGCACCCGATGATGTTCATCAAGGATGACTTGCCCGATCCCGACGGGCCCATGATGGCCACCGACTCGCCCTTGGCAATGGTCAGCGACACGCTGCGCAGCGCGCGCACCGCGACCTCGCCGCCGATGTCGTAGGTTCGGACGATCTTCTCGAGCTCGATGACCGGAGCTTCCCCGTTGGCCACGCTCACCGCTCCGCGGCCGCGCGGCCGCTCGCTCGGGGCACGCCGGCTCGCATCAGAAGAGCCTCGCCGGCTTGTCCGCCTTGGGCGGATTCAGGACGTCGGTGACCAGCACGTCGCCGGCGGCGAGCTCGCCCGAGGTCAGCGCGGTGGTGGTGCCGTCGGTGAGGCCGACCACGATGTGCACCGGCTTGGCCTTGCCGTCGACGACCTTCCACACGGTGCGCGCGTTGGGGTCGACCGGCTCGCCGCTGCCGCCGCCCTCGCGGCCGCCGCCCGGGCCGCCGCTCCAGGTGCCGCCGCCGCCGCCGCCCGGGCCGGTGCCGCCGCCGCGCATGCCGGTGCCGTTGCCGCCCGGGCCGGTGCCGCCGCCCTTGCCGGTGCCGCCGAAGGCCTGCCTGATCATCGCCTGGCGCACCTCGGGCGCCGGCCGGAAGCGCAGCGCGGCGTTGGGGATGCGCACGGCGTCGGTCATCTCCGCGACCACCAGCGTGACGTTGGCGGTCATGCCCGGGCGCAGCGCCAGGTCGGGGTTGTCGACGTCGATGACGGCGTTGTAGGTGACCACGCCGGAGACGGTCGTGGCCGCGTTCCGGACCTGGCGCACCTTGCCCTCGAAGGTGCGGCCGGGGAACGCGTCGACTGCGAAAGTGGCTTTCAGATCGGCCGTGACCTTGCCGACGTCGCTCTCGGCGACGCTCGTGTCGATCTGCATGCGCGCCAGATCCTCGGCGATGGTGAACAGCGTCGGGGCCTGCAGCGAGGCGGCCACGGTCTGGCCGACGTCGACCGCGCGCGACAGCACGACGCCGTCGACCGGCGACACGATGGTGGCGTAGCCGATGTTGAGCTCGGTCTGCTGGATGCTGGCCTGCGCCTGCTCGACCTGGGCGCGCCGGGCCGCGACGGCGGCGCGCGCCGAGGTGAGCGACGCCAGCGCCAGGTCGAGATCGGCCTGCGAGTTGAGGTTCTCGGCGCGCATCTGCTTCTGGCGCCGGTAGGTGATCTCGGCCTGGCGCAGATCCGAGCTCGCCTGCATGCGGTTGGCCTCGGCCACCGCGAGGCTCGCCTTGGCCTGCGCCTTCTGGGCCTCGAGCACGCTCGTGTCGAGGCGGGCGATGACCTGGCCCTTGGTCACGCGCGAGTTGAAGTCGGCGTCGATCTCGGCGATGCGGCCCGACACCTGCGCGCCGACCTGCACCGTGTTGCGCGGCGACAGCGTGCCCGTGGCGGTGACCTTGGCCGCGATGCGGCCCTTGTCGACCGTGACCGTCTCGAAGCGCAGCGGCTCGTCCGAGCCGGCGCCTTCCCAGGGCCGCCAAGCCAGCGCCACACCCGCGGTGACGCCGACCAAACCGATTGCGATGATCACACCCTTGCGACTCACGGCGCGCACCGTAGCAGCATGCGATCGTTCGGGGAACCGGAGCGTGGAGGCGGCGGTGTCAGAAGTAGTAGATAAGCGCCAGCGTGGCCGTCACGGCGCCCGCGCCGATGCCGATCCCGATGCCGCCGGGAGGGGCCGTGCCGCCGGCGCCGGCGGCGTGCAGCTGGGCGCCCGACGACGGCACGAAGTTCACGAGGATGCCGGTGGAGGCGCCGAAGCTGAGGTTGTCGGCCAGCCACACCTCCATGGCCAGCGGCAGCTCGATGGCCACCTGGAGGTCGCTGGCGGTGGCGGTCGGATCGACGATCGCCTGGAAGGCGTCCAACGATCGATAGGCCAGCGTCGCGCGCAGACCGGCCGAGAAGTGCGCGTGCAGGCCGCGCGCGAAGTGGAAGGCGATGCCGGCCGAGCCGAGCGCGCCGGCCTCGACGTCGGTCTTGCCGTTGTTGTCGATGACGGTGATGTCGACGCCGAGCGTGCCCTGGAGGCAGAGCGCTTCGGTCAGGAAGTAGCGCACGGCCAGGCCGGTGACGCCGCCCAGCGACTGCTCGAGGCCGAGCCCGAAGCGGCCGTCCATGTTCTTGGCCTGCGCCGGTGCGGCCGGCAGCGCGACGTTCAGGGCCAGGGCACCGACGAGAGTCGCACCGATGAGAGACGCACGCATATTCGACCTCCGCGCGGCGCGTCGCGCGCTGCCTGGCGATGGAACCCGATCCCGCGCCGGCTGTCGACACGGTCGGCCGGCGGCGCTATGAGCGGCTGATGAAGTTCTTCATCGACAGCGCATCCATCGCCGAGATCAAGGAAGCCCTGGCGCTCGGCCTGTGCGACGGCGTGACCACGAACCCGTCGCTCATCGCCAAGACGGGCCGCCCCTTCGACGCCGTCGTGAAGGAGATCCTCGATGTGGTCGAGGGGCCGGTGTCGCTCGAGGTCACCGCCCTCGACTTCGACGGCATGATGCGCGAGGCGAAGAAGCTCTCGAAGCTCGGCGACCAGGTCGTCGTGAAGCTGCCGCTGACCAAGGACGGCCTGAAGGCGTGCAAGGCCTGCTTCGAGGCCGGCATCGCCACCAACCTGACCTTGTGCTTCAGCGCCTCGCAGGCGCTGCTCGCGGCCAAGGCCGGCGCGACCTACATCTCGCCGTTCGTGGGCCGCCTCGACGACGTGTCGACCGACGGCATGCACCTCGTCAACGACATCCTCACCATCTACGAGAACTACGAGTTCGAGACGCAGGTGCTGGCCGCGTCGCTGCGCCACCCGCAGCACGTGGTGCAAGCGGCGCTGGCCGGCGCGCACGTCGGCACCATGCCGATCGGCGTCATGCAGCTGCTCTTCAATCACCCGCTCACCGATGTCGGCCTCCAGAAGTTCCTGGAGGACTGGAAGAAGGTTCCGCCGCAGTGAGCCCGATCCGGATCGCGGTCGTGTGCGCGGCGCTGGCCGCGTGCGGGGGTGACGCCGTCGATGGCCGCGCCGGCGACACCGATCCGCTCGACGCGGCCTCCGACGCGGTCGCGAGCGATGTCGCCGCGACCGATACGACGGCGGCGCCCGACGCGACGACGGCGCCCGACGCGACGACCACAGCCGACGCGACCGCGCCCGACGCGACGACCGCGCCCGATGCCGACGATGCCGACGACGCCAGCGACGACAGCGCGGCGCCCGACACCTCCGACGACGCCATCGCGCCCGTCGACAGCGCGGCGCCCGACGCCGACGCGCTGCCGAGCGTCGCGACCTGCCCGGTCCCGAGCCTGGTCGATCAGTATCCGCCGCCGTTCCCGCCGTTCCCGTACGGCGACTGGCCGCCGGCCGAAGGCTGCCTGGCGCAGCCGCACGACGTGGTCATCGTGCTCGGCTGTCCCTCGAACGGCGACGGCTCGCCGTCCACCTGCCAGTCGAAGCGCGCCGAGATGGCCGACCTCCTCTACGAGTCGCACTGGGCCGAGCGCTTCATCGTGACCGGCGCCGCGGTGCACAACGAGTACGTCGAGGCCGACGCGCTCTTCGCGCTGCTGGTCGGGCGCGGCATCCCGGCCGACGCCATCATCAAGGAGCCGCTGGCCCAGCACACCGACGAGAACCTCTACTACTCGACGCTCATCATGCAGGCCCAGGGCTGGGACTCGGCCATCGTCGTGTCCGAGGACCCGGGCCACCTGCTCTTCACGGGCCTGTGCGACGCCGACTGCTGCGTGAAGCTCGGGCGCATGACGCTGCTGTCGTGGCCGGTCGAGGGCAACACCGTCGTCAAGGCCGGCCACTACGCGCTGACGCCGCCCGGCCCCGACACGAGCGCCGACGAGTGCGCGCACCTGGCGTCGCTGCTGATGTGCGTCAACCAGGACCAGCGGAAGGCCTGCAAGGACAACCTGCAGCTGCCTTAGGGGCGGCTGCGCGATTCGCGGCGATAGGCGCGTGGCGATCGGCCGACCTCGCGCCGGAACGCCATGCTGAACGCGCTCTCGGACTCGTACCCGAGCTCGAACGCGAGCGCTCCGATCGCGCGATCGGTCGTCCTCAGCGCGTCCTTCGCGAGCGACATCCTCCACTGGATGGCGTAGGCGAGCGGTGGCTGCCCGACGAGCGCTCTGAAGCGCGCGGCGAAGGCGGTGCGCGACATGCCCGCCACGCGCGCGAGATCGGCCACCGACGTCCCCGTCTTCACGCTGCCGTGAATGTGGCGGAGCGCGGCACCGATGCGCGCATCGGCGAGGGCACGCAGCCAACCCGTGCGAGCGGGGCTCTTGCCCTCGGCATCGAGCCAGCGCAGCGCGTAGGTCAGCACCAGTTGCGCGAGCTGGTCGAGCACGCGCAGACGACCATTCTGCGCGGCGCGCACCTCGTCGACGAGCAGCCGGGCCACGTCGCGCAGGGAGCGCGCCTCGTCCGCCGGGATGCGTACGAGCGCCGGCAGCGCCTCGAGGAGCAGGTGGGCGTGCGCCGCATCCAAGGCGAAGCGCCCACCCACGATGTGCGCCACGGGCGTCTCTCGCGCGCGGCCGAGTCGGGCCACGCGCTTCGCCGTGGGGCGAAGGAAGTCGTCCGCGTTTCGGCTCGGGGTCTCCATGTCGCTGGCGATCACGTAGGGCGGCGCGCCGGAGAGCAGGAAGACGTCGCCCGCGCTGAGAGGCTTCGCCGCGCGACCGCGTATGGCAATCCGGCACTCTCCCTCGATGACGACTCCGAACTTCACGCCTGGATAGGCGTCGAACGCGAGGCTCCAGCGACCGTGGGCGCGCAGCTCCGCGGCGACCGCCGCCTCGGGCCGCAAGAGGGCGAGCACATCGTCGAGCGGATCGCGAACCTCCGAGGTCATCGGCGGGACGATACATCAAGTATTGCGGCTGAACCATGATGGCGCGTGCAGATGCGGGCACGTAGCGTCCAGTCATCGACGATGTGCGACCGTTTCGTGGAGACCGACATGACCTTCGAGATGATGGCGTACGTGATGTCCGTGGCCGGCTGCGTTCTCGGCCTCCGCTTCATCTTCGCTGGCGCCTCCGTGTTGAAGGAGTGGGGCCTCGAGGTCACCGATGGGGCCCTCGTCATCTGTCGCCGACTCGGCGCGGTCTACCTCGGCCTCGCCCTCATGTTCTTCCTCGGGCGCGGCGCCGCACCGTCCGACCTCCGCTCGGCGGTGTGTCTCGGCGTGGGAGGAGCGAGCGCGCTGCTCGCAGGTCTCGGGCTCTTCGAGCGCCGCGCCGGACGAGTCGGCTCCCGCATCATCGTCCCGGCCATCGTCGAGATCGTGCTCGCGGCTGGCTTCGTCTGGACGTGGTGGAGTGGACGTTGACCCTTGCGAGAGCCCGAGGACGTCGGCTCGGCTTGACCGCGACCGCGCCGAGGTGGATGGTCGGCCGTCCGCAAGCGGATCCGTCCCCTCCGAGGAAAAGCACCTTGTCATTCCGACGTCATCTCCAGCTGGCCGTGGTCGCATCCATCTACGTCGCGGCGCTCGTCGCCTGCGGTGGTGACGGCAGCGACGAAGACACCGACACCATCGACGACACCGACACCGTCGACGACAGCGACACGAGCGTCGACACCGTCGACGACACCGACACGGTCGACGTCCCGACCCACCCGACGACCGGCGCCAGCTGGACCGTGCTCGTCTACATGGTCGCCGACAACAACCTCGAGGGCGCCGGCCTCACCGACCTCGGCGAGATGATGGACATCGGCTCGGACGACACGCTCCACATCGTGGTGCAGGTCGACCGCGCCGAGGGCGAGGCCGACGGCCCGGTGGGCGGGCTCGCCGACTTCACGACGACCAAGCGCGTGCTGGTGAAGCAGGGCTCGCTCCAGGAGGTCGACGACCTCGGCGAGACCGACTCCAGCGACCCGGCCGTGCTCGCCGACTTCATCAAGTGGGGCGTCACGACGTATCCGGCCGACCGCTACGCCATCGTCTTCTGGGACCACGGCGGCGCGTGGACCGGCTTCGGCTTCGACGACAGCGCGCCCGACAGCGCCGGGCTGAACCTGCCCGAGCTGGCGCAGGGCCTGCGCTCGGGCATGCAGCAGGCGGGCAGCGACAAGATCAGCCAGTTCGCCCTCATCGGCTTCGACGCCTGCCTCATGGCGAGCTGGGAGAACGCGCGCACCATGCAGCCCTTCGGCGAGTACCTGCTCGTGTCGGAGGAGATCGAGCCCGGCCACGGCTGGGACTACCACGACCTGTCGCTGGTGAAGGACGACCCGACGCAGGGCCCGCTGGCGCTCGGCACGCGCCTCGTCGACGGCTTCAAGGCCCAGGCCACCCAGGAGGACACCGTCGTCGAGGTGACGCTCGGCGTGCTCGATCTCTACGCGCTGCCGGTCGTCGACCAGGCGCTGGCCGGCCTCGTCGACGCCATGAAGGCCGACCTCGCCGCCATCGCGCCCGACGTCGGGCGCGAGCGCGAGGCCGCCATGCACTACGGCCGCTCGAGCGAGCCCGACCAGGATTTCTGGCACATCGACCTGCTCGACTTCGCCACCCACCTGGCCAGCGACGCGCCCGGCGTGCAGGCCGCCGTCACCACGCTCACGACGGCCGTCCACCAGGTCGTGAAGAAGCACATCGCCGGCGCCGCGCGCGACGGCTCGAACGGCATCTCGATCTACTTCCCGCCCAAGCAGGACCTCTACAACGCCGCCGGCTACGACCAGGTGGCCGGCATCGACACCTGGCGCGACTTCCTCACCGCCTACTACGGCGCGGGCCAGGCCGTGACCGACCACCCGACGTTCGAGGGCTCGAACACCGTCGTCGATCTCACCGTCGAGGGCAGCAACTTCGTCCTGCGCGCGCCGCTCGCCAGCGGCGACGCCGATGCCATCGTCGACGCGTCGTCGTTCTTCGGCGTGGTGCTCGAGGACGGCACCATCATCGGCCTCCAGGACCAGCCGGCCGACGTGGCGGCGAGCGACGTCTCGACCGCCTGGGACGCGACGCTCCTCACCGTCGTGCAGGGCGAGCACGAGAGCTACGCCTACGTGTCGCTGGCCCCCGCCGAGGGCGGCTACGTGACGCTCAGCATCCCCTTCTACTACCGCGAGGAGTCGGGCGGCGAGGACCGCTACGTGTCGCTGTCGCGCACCATAGACGCCAACACGGGCGAGCTCGAGAGCGAGACCTACTACGACTTCTCGAACGACACCGCGGCCGAGCTCTACCCGGTGGCGGGCTCCGAGCTCCGCCCCATCGTCGCGGTCATCGACGCGTCGAGCGGCGAGACCACCTGGGAGGTCACCGACGAGGTGGCGTTCGACCCGACCGCCGCTGTCGACTTCCGCGCCGACCCGCTGGCCGACGGCCAGGAGATCTACATGCAGCTGAGCATCACCGACTTCGCCGGCGAGTCCGACTACGACTACGCCACCGCCACGCTGGGGCCCGCGCAGTGAGCGCCCGCGGCCCATCGTTCGGGGCGGCGCGCTGGGCCCTCGGGCTCGTGGGGCTGGCCGGGCTCGCGGCGTGCGGCTCGTCGTCGAGCGAGAAGCGACCCGAGCCGACGCCGGTCGCGCCACGTCCGCTGGAGGGCGGGCGCGTCGGTCCGGGCGGCATGCTCGGCCCCATCGCGCCGGCGCTCGGGACGTTCCGCTGGGCGACGGTGGGCTGCCTCGAGCAGGGCGGGAAGAACGACTACGACGGCGACACCTTCCCGGTGCCGGCCGTGACGCGCGACGGCCCGGCCGCGCCCGCGCTCACCGCCCACGCCGTGCCCCACGGCTTCGTCGCGAGCCACACCATCCCGCACGCGTGCTGCCTCGAGGCCGCGACGCGCGTGTCGATCGAGGACGGCGCGACCCACGTCGTGCACATCGACGAGGTGCTCTCCGGCGACCCGTGCCGCTGCCAGTGCCAGTCGACGGTGTCGACCTCGGTCGGCGTCGCGCCGGGCACCTGGGACGTCGTGGTGTCGCTCACCGATCGCGCCAACGCGCCGATCGTCACGAAGACCCAGGTGGTGGTCGAGGCGGTGCCGGTCCTGCCGCGCCCGAGCCCCTGAGCGTCGCCGCTCGGGCCGGCGCGCTCACTTCTTGGCCGCTGGCTTGAGCTGCGGGATGTCACGCTCCGCGGCGCTCTTGTTGGACTTCGTGTCGAGCATCGCCTGCCTGAGCTCGGGCGACACCGGATGGCTCCGACCGCCGATGCGCTTGACCCCCTTCGGCTTCCAGTGGGTCGCGAAGTCGGGCTTGGCCTCGCCGTCCTTCTTGCAGTGCGCGTGGATGACGATGGAGCTCAGGCCTCCGATGGTCCACTCGACGGAGAACTCGGGCAGCTCATCGTCGCCCGCCAGGTAGGCGCGATTCAGCTGGCCGCGACGGATGACGTTGGCGTTCATCATCTCGTCGAGCTTGGCCATGACGGCCGCGTCGGACGCTTCGGAGTCGCGGCCGCCGACGCTGCGCGCGGCTTCGAGCGCCGCCTCGGCGGCGAGCTTCTCGCGCGGGACGATGTCGCCGATGTCGGCCACCAGGCGCGCGAGCCCGGCGTCGTCGAGGGTCGTGCGCTGGGCCAGGCGCGCGCGCTCCTGCGCCTTGTAGTTGGCGTCCTGGGTACCGATCCAGACGAGCCTTCGGTGCATGTCTTCGAGCGTCGCGGCGAGCGGCGCGAACCGCGCCCAGCCTTCCTCGATGCGTGCGCGCTGATCGGCCGCCGCGAAGCTCGTCCGGTCCTTGCGCGCGGCGTCGAAGGCGGGCCAGTCGCGGAGGAGCGCCGCGTTGGCGTAGGCCGCGAAGCGCCTGACGTCCGGGGCCACCCGCAGGTGCGTCGCGTCGACCGCCTTGTCGGCCTTGCGTCGCGCCTCGGCTTCGGCCGTCGCCAACGCCTTGCTCGCCGCGCCGAGCGCCGTCGCGACCGCGGCGGAGTCGTTCTTGGCGAGCGCCGCGCGCGCCGCGGTGCAGGCGGCGGTGGCCTGCTTGTGCCCGGGCTCGGCCCGCACCAGCGCGTGCGCCGTCGCCAGCTTCTGCTCGACGAGCTCGATCTCGCGCGTGGCGAGCGACACCTCGCGCGACACGCTCCCGACGGCGGCGGCGGTCGGCTTCGGCCGCTTCGCGCGCTCGTCGCGCTTGGCCTGGTCCTCGGCCTCGCGCTTGGCCTTGGCCTCGGCCTCGCGCGCCGCCCGGGTCTCCTCGTCCGAGGGCGTGCTCCCGGCAGCCGCGGTCCCACCGTCCGCCGCGGTCGTCGCAGTGGACGCGGTGGCGGTGCCGGCCGCGGTCGTCGCGCTGCCTGCGGCGGTCGCCGGCGCCTTGCGGTCGCCGTCGTGCTTGGCGTCGCCCATGCGACCCGCGCCTCCATCCGCCGCGAGCTCGTCCTCCCCCGTCAACGCGATGGCCAGCGCGCGATCGGCCTCGATCTGGCCTTCCTCCTCGTCGTACCTCGCCGCGGTGGTCGCCGGCTTGGGGTTGTGGGCCGCGCTGGCCCCGCCCAAGCGTCCCATGAGCCCGCCGCCCGAGCCGGAGCCCGAGCCGCCGCTGCCCGAGCCGCCCGAGCCGCCGGACTTCCTGTCGCGCTCGTCGTCTTCGCCGGCCTGCTCCTCGCGATCGAGCGCCAGCGCCACGTTGCGATCGAGCTCCTCCTGGCGTGCCCGCGGGCCACGCGTGTCGCCCACCTTAATATCCGTGCCCGGCCGCGCCGGCGCGTCCGCCGGGTCGGGTCGCTTGGTGTCGGGCTTCGGCGCGCTCGGCGCGCTCGCCGGGTTCCGGGCGGCTGCGCCGGCGCGGCCGACCCGACGGGTGGCGTCGCGGCCGTGGTCGCGGTCTCCGGCTTGGTGGTCGACGCGTCGACGCGCGGCGGGACGGCCGCCGTGCTGGCCGCGGGCGGCGTGGTCGGCGGCGGCGCCAGCGCGGCCTCGCCCTCGGCGAACGACATCGCGCGCAGCGCGGGTCGGTGCTCGCCGCTGGGCTGCCCGGCGGCGGTCGCCGGGGTCTGGGGGACCGGCGTGGGGGTGGACGACGGGGCGGACTTGGGCACGGACGCGGAGGTGGTCATCGGGTCTCACACGGTCGAGGAGGGGTGTCCCACCCACGACGTTCGACGCCGCCCTTCCCGACCCGACTCCGACCCCAAAGAAGTTTGATCGCCCGATCGACGCGGGTTTACCGGCGCGCCCGAGCCGGTCTTCGGTCCGCAACCCGTGTCTCGGAGGTCCTCATGTCGCTCATCGCCACGCTCTTCCTGCTCTTCGCCCCGACCCCCGCCGCCGCGCCCGCGCAGGCTCCCTCGGTCGACTCGACCTCGGCCTGTGACGTCTCGGCCAGCGACGGCGACTGCTCGTTCGACTCCGACTGCGGCGGCACGGTGAAGTGCAACCACAGCCGCTGCGCCACCTCGTCGGGCAGCTCGTGCAGCTTCGACTCCGACTGCGGCGGCAACGGCGCCAAGTGCAACAGCAGCAAGTGCTCGAACGCGCCCGACGGCAGCTGCAACTTCGACTCGGAGTGCCCCGGCGGCCACTGCTCGTCGAGCAAGTGCACGCACTGACGGTCGGCGTCGCTACGGGGCCTGGCGGCGCGCCCGCTCGCGCGCGATGCGCTCGACGAGCTCGGCGCGGCCGGCGTCGCTGTAGGCGTCGCGGAGGCGCGCGCTGACGCGGAAGGTGCCGTCGACGTCGCGGCCCAGCGCCAGGATGCGCAGCCCGACCGGCGGTGCCTCGAGCGGGCGCCGCGCCCACTCGGCCTTGGCCGCCTGCGCGCTCGGGCCGGACCAGTCGACGCCCGACGGCGGCGGCGACCACTGGCCCGGGCGCTCGCCCGGCGCGGCCTCGCCGGCCAGCACCTCGTCGATGCGCACCACGATGTGCGGCGGCGCGTCGTTGGTCGCGGTGCCGCGCGCGTCGGTGGCGACCACCGTCAGGACCACGATCGAGTAGCCGTGGCCGAGCGCCATGACCTCGGGCGGAAAGGCCTGCTCGGCGCTGATGCCGCCGTCGCGATGCGGCGGCGCCACCAGCGCGTGGGGCTCGGCCTCGGGCTGGGGGGCGGGCGGCGCCGACGTCGAGCAGCACGCGCTGACGAGGCAGGCGGCGAGCAGCGGGAGGGATCGCATACGGCTCCTTCGGAGGGCTCGCGCCTTCAGGATCGGAAGAAGGCGAGGACGCGCTCGGCCGAGCCGGCCGGGTCCTCGCGCTGGACGAAGTGTCCGACCACCGGGAGCATGTCCCAGCGGTACTCGGCGCCGAAGCCGCGCGCCGAGCGCGCGTACGCCGCCGTCGGCACGCCCGGATCGCCGGCGCCGCCGAGCGCCAGCGTCGGCACGGCGATCTTCGTCGCGCGCAGCACCTCGAGCGCCGCCTTGCGGTGGCGCGCCATGGCCTTGTACGGCGCGATGGCGCCCTCGACGATGCCGGGCACGGCGTAGGCCGCCTTGACGTCGTCGAGCGCCGAGGCCGGGAAGCGCCAGGTCGGCGACCAGCGCCGATACAGCTTGGCCACGCCGCTGAAGTCGTCCTTCCGGAGCCAGCGCGCCGCGCGCGCCGCGAACTGGAATGTGACAAAATGCCGGGCGTGCCACAGTAACGCCGGCGTCGGCTTCAGCGCCAGCGGGTGGGGGATGCCCAGCGTCACCATGCGCGCGAAGCGCTCGGGCGCCTGCGCCGCCGCCATGTAGGCGGTCAGCGCGCCCCAGTCGTGGCCCACCACGTGCACGCGACCGCCCAGCGCCTCGGCGTGGCCGATGGCGTCCTTGGCCAGCGCGAAGGGGGAGTAATCGCCGTCGGTCGGCAGCGTCAGGGGCGTCACGCCGCGCATGGCCGGTGCCACCACGCGGAAGCCCGCCGCCGCGAGGCGCGCGCCGAACGACGCGTCGCCGCCCTCGAACCAGCCGTGCCAGGTGTCGGGGAAGCCGTGGAGGCACAAGACGACCGGGCCGTCGGCCGGTCCGGCCTCGAGGGCCGGGAAGCGCATGCCGTTGGAGGCGAGCTCGAGGGGCCGTGCGTTCGTCAAGGTGCTTTACCTCGCCGGCGGGGCGGTCTTCGGGTGGGTCAGGAACCAGCCGAGCGCGTCGCCGATCATCGGGCCGCCGAGGACCACCGGGATGTGGCCCGAGCCGGCCAGCGACCACAGCGCGACCTCGGTGTCGGACGCGCAGCTGGCCCACGCCCACGGCGTCGCCTCGAGCCCGGCCACGGCCGAGTCGTAGTCGCGCGGGTCGCCCGCGACGCGCTGGCCGCTGCACTCGTCGTACGACGCCCAGCGATCGACCACGGCCTCGGCGCCCGGGTAGTCGGCGTTGCCGGGATAGACGATGACGGCGTCGAGCGTGCCGTGGATCTGCAGCACCGAGACCGGCTGCGACGGGTTGCAGTCGTTGACGGCGATGGGCAGCGAGCCGGCCAGCGACGCGATGGCGGCGAACAGGTCGGCGTGGTGGCAGGCCAGCTCGTGGGCCATGAAGCCGCCGTTGGAGTGGCCGAAGGCGAAGACCCTGGTCGGGTCGACGTGCCAGCGCGCCTTGGCCTCGGCGACGAGGCCTACCAGATAGCCGTCGTCGTCGACGCCGCTGTGCTCGAAGTCGCAGCACCAGCCGGGCGACGCGTTCCAGTACTGGTTCCCGAGCGCGTTCTTCAGGCCGTCGGGGATGACGGTGATGAAGCCCGCCGCCTTGGCGGTGTCGGAGAAGCCGAGGTAGAGGTCCTGGATGGCGCCGCTGGCGCTGTAGCCGTGGAGCAGCAGCACCAGCGGCCAGGCGCGGGCCGGGTCGTAGTCGGGCGGCATCACCACGCGCGCCGGGCGCTCGCCGCCGAGCGGCGAGTCGTCGACCTCGCCGGCGGCGTCGCTCGCGTCGGCGCTCGCGGTCGCGTCGGCGCTGTCGGTGTTCGCGGTCGCGTCGTCGACGCTCGCGGTCGCGTCGCTGGTGTCGGCGGCGACGGTCGCGTCGGCGGGCGCGGTCGCGTCGGTGCCCGCGTCCGAGCCCTGCACGGTCTCGTCGCCGCAGGCGGCCAGCAGGGCGAGACAGGTGACGATGGTGGCGCGGGTCCCCACCTCAGTTCAGCGTCGCGGAGAAGAGGACGCCGATGCCGAAGACCGAGCAGGTCGTCGCCGTTGTCCTTGGTCGAGAGGCTGGCGAACATGGCCTGCAGCGCGACGCCGAGGCCCCAGCGCGGCGACACGAACCACTCCTTGCCGACCATCAGGTTCACGGCCAGGCCGGGGTCGGTGTCCTCCTTCAAGGTGATGACGCCGCCCAGGAACTGGGCGCGCGTCTTCACCGTGCCGACGCCGGCGCCGATCGAGCCCGAGAAGTAGAGGTTGGCCGGCATGACGTAGCCGGTCACGCCGATGCCGATCGCGCCGAGGCTGGTGGTGGTGTTCTGGGCGTTGCCCTGATCGACGCCGTCGACCTCGACCGTCGGCTCGAACATGTTCAGGCCGAAGAGGTCGGCGTGCACGGCGAGGTTGCGCGTGACGGTGCCGCCGAAGGCGAACGAGCCCTGGCCGGCCACGCCGCGGAAGCCGGTGTCGCTGTCCTGCTGGAGCGAGGCCGAGCCGTAGCCGATGCCGCCCGACAGGCGCATGAAGAAGCCGGGGTCGTGCGCGAACCAGGGCCCGCGGCGCGCGGCCTGTGCCGAGCCGCCGAGCGCGCCGAGCGACAGCGCGGCGAGAAGACAAGCAACTTTCACATGATGCATGACAGCCTCCGTTCGGTCGGTAGCGCGCCCCGGCCCGCTCAGATGCGGTGGAGCTTCACGGTGTTGGTGCCGGACGAGACCGGCCAGCCGAGCACCAGCGCGAAGGCATCACCGACCTTGCACATGCCCTCGCGCAGGAGCAGGCCGGTCGCGACGCGCAGGGTCTCCTGCAAATTCTCCGGCGGCACCTCGACGCGCGGCATGACGCCCCAGTGCAGCGCCAGCATGTTGGCCACGCCGCGGTTCGAGGTCAGCGCCACGATGGGCGCGCGCGGGCGATACTCGCTCAAGAGCCAAGCGGTGCGCCCGTCGCGCGTGAACACCACCAGCGCCTCGAGCGGCAGCGCGTAGCTGAGCAGCGCGGCCGCGCTGGCGGCGGCGTCGGAGAAGGCCCACTCGTTCTCGAAGGCCTTGCTGACGTCGCGCTTGGCCTGGTCGCGCGTGAGCCAGTCGGTCTCCACCTCGCGGATGATCTTGTCCATCATCTGCACCGCCAGCACCGGGTAGGCGCCGCTGGCGGTCTCGCCCGAGAGCATGAGCGCGTCGGTGCCGTCGATGACGGCGTTGGCCACGTCGGCCGCCTCGGCGCGCGTCGGCGACGGGTTCCGGATCATCGAGTCGAGCATCTGCGTCGCGGTGATGACCAGCTTTCGGCGCTTGTTCACCTCGTTGATGATGCGCTTCTGGAGGAGCGGCACCTTCTCGGCGCCGACCTCGACGCCCAGATCGCCGCGCGCCACCATGGCCCCGTCGGCGGCGTCGAGGATGGCCTCGAGGTTGGTGATGGCGTCGGGCTTCTCGATCTTGGCGATGACCGGCGTGCCCTTGGCCAGGCGCTGCGTCTCGAGCACGTCCTCGGCCGTGCGCACGAACGACAGCGCGACGTACTCGACGCCGATGACGTCGACGGCGAAGGCCAGGTCGAGGCGGTCCTTGGCCGTGAGCGCCGGCGTCGACAGGCGCCGGCCGGGCACGTTGATGCCCTTCTTGTCGGACAGCGGTCCGCCGATCTCGACGATGGTGTGGATGTCGGGGCCGCTCACGTGGTCGACGCGCAGGCGCAGGAGGCCGTCGTCGAGCAGCAGGATGTCGCCCGGGTGCACGTCCTGCGCGAGGTCGGGGTAGGTGACGCCGATGCCGTCGATGTCGCCCGGGCGGTCGTTCACGGTGAGCATGAACTTCGCGCCGGGGACGAGCGTGGGGGGCCGTCCTTGAACCGGCCGATGCGGATCTTCGGGCCCGACAGGTCGGCGAGCAGCGCCAGCGGACGGCCGGCGCGCTGGCCGCGGCGCGCACCAGCGCCGCGCTGGCGGCGTGCGACTCGTGGCTGCCGTGCGAGAAGTTGAGCCGCGCGCAGTCCATGCCGGCCGCCACGAGGGCGTCGATGGCGGCTTGGTCCATGGTCGCGGGTCCGAGGGTACAGACGATCTTGGCACGCCTCATGGGCGCCACCTTACGCCGCGGGGCGCCGCGCGCAAGGGCGCCGATCTCAGGCGCCGAACGCCTCCTGGAGGAAGCTCCACACCGCCGCCACGCGCGGCACCTCGCGCAGCGCGCGATGGCCCACGAGCCACAGGTGCTGGAGCGGCGCCTCGGGCAGCGCGCCGAGGAGCGCCGGTGCGAGCCGCACCGCCGCGAGGCCGGTCTCGGCGCCGTAGGCGTGCGGCAGGACGACCAGCCCGAGCCCGGCCTTGGCGGCGGCGATCTGCGCGCCGATCTGGCTCGTGCGCAGCACCACCGTGGCCTCGGGCGCGGCGGCGGCGAGCCAGCGCGCCGACGGGATGTGGGCGAGGTCCTGGCCCCAGGCGATGACCGGCGCGCCGGCCAGCGTCTTCCAGCGCCGCGCCTTTCGCGCCAGCTCGGGCGCGGCGAAGAGCGTGTCCGGCTCGCTGGCGATCTTCACCGCCACGAGGTCGCCGCTGCTCGGCCGCGTCGCGCGCAGCGCCAGGTCGGCCTCGCGCCGCGTGAGGTCGGCGTAGCCCACCGAGCCGTCGAGCTCGAGGCGCAGCCCCGGGTGGCGGGCCAGCAAGGTCGGCATGCGCGGCACCACGAAGACGTCCATGATGCCGGGCGGCGCGGTCAGCCGCACCACGCCCTCGACCGCCGTCTCGAGCCCGGCCACCGCGCTGCCGAGCCCGAGCGCCGCCTGCTCGAAGCGCTCGGCGTGCGGCACCAGCGACTCGGCCGCGGCCGTCGGCAGGACGCCGTCGGGCGTGCGGTCGAAGAGGCGCGCGCCGAGCGCCGCCTCGAGCGCGTCGAGGCGCCGCCCGACCGTCGAGCCCACCACGCCGAGGCGCGCGCCGGCCGCCTTGTAGGAGCGCTCGCGCCACAGCGCGAGGAACACCTTCACGTCGTCCCACACCAGCGCCTCGGCCACGACCGGCGTCGGGACGGGCGCGCGCGTGCGTTGCAGATTTGCATCCATACGGCGCATATTTGCATGTTGCGTTGCGAATCCGCAACCCCCACATTGGCTCGCGCACGGCGCTCGGCGCCGTCGCAGGCACGACGGGAGGTCCATATGAAGGTAGCGATCCTCGGGGCGGCAGGGGCCATCGGCAAGTCCACGGCGGCGGCGCTGGCGGCGCGCGGCGACGCGGTGCGCGTGGTCGGGCGCAGCGCCGCCAAGCTCGACGGCTTCGGCGCCGCCGAGCGCGTGGCGGCCGACGTGGCCACGGCCGACGGCTGCGCGCGCGCGCTGGCAGGCATGGACGCGGCCGTCTACACCCTCGGCCTGCCCTACACCAAGGCCGACTTCGCGCGCTACCCGGCGATGATGACGACGTGCCTCGAGGCCGCGCGGAAGGCGGGCCTGAAAGAGCTCGTGCTCATCACCAACGTCTATCCGTACGGCCTCCCCCAGGCGCCGCTCGTGGCCGAGACGCACCCGCGCGAACCGGTGTCGGTGAAGGGCGAGTACCGCAAGCAGCAGGAGGACCTCCTGCTCGCGGCCGATGGGACCGGAGGGCTGCGCACGCTGTCCCTGCGGCTGCCGAACTTCTACGGGCCGGACGCCAGGCTCTCCATCGCCGACGGCATCTTCGCCGCGGCCGTGCGCGGCAAGACGGCCAACCTGCTCGGGCCCATCACGACCCCGCAGGAGCTCGTCTTCACGCCCGACGTGGGGCCGGTCGTGGCCGCGCTGCTGGCGCGCCCGGAGGCCTTCGGCCAGGCCTGGAACTTCGCCGGCCCGGGCCACCTCACGATGAAGGAATTCGCCGAGCGCATCTACGCCGCCGCCGGGCAGCCCAAGGCCAGGATGCGCGTCGCCGGCCCGACCATGCTGGCCCTGGCGTCACCGTTCTCGTCGCTCATGCGCGAGCTGCGCGAGATGATGTACCTCCAGGCGAAGCCCATCCTGCTCGACGACACCAAGCTGCGCGCGCTGCTCCCCGGCCTCGTGAAGACGCCCTACGACGAGGGCATCCGCCGGAGCGTCCAGGCCTACGCCGCCGAGGCGCGCGCCGCGGCCGGGGGCGCCGGCGCGGCCGCGTGAGCCTCGTCGCGGCAGGCGCAGCGCGCCGCGATCCTCAGTTGGGGCTCTCGCACAAGGCCGGGGCGAGGCCGGCGCAGTTGACGTCGTTCCACAGGCCGTCCTTGCGCAGCGCGCCGCAGTCCTCGTTGCCGCCGGCGTCGTTCGGCTCGCCGCCGGCCCAGTGGGTGTAGCTGTAGGCCTCGCCGCTCGACCAGGTCCAGGTGCCCTCGACGGCCGCGTCGCTGAGGCCGATGAAGACCTCGCTCAAGCCCAAGCCGGCGATGACCGCGGCCTCGGCGGCGTCGCCGATGCTGGCGAGGTGACCGCCCGCGGCGGCGCAGCGCGCCTCGCTGTCGGCCCAGTCGAGGTCGCTCTCGTAGAGCGAGTAGCAGGCACCGCTGGCGGCGAGCCAGGCGCGATCGGCGCCCGAGGTGTCGTCGCAGGGCAGGTGGCAGTCCGGCTCGCAGCCGTCGCCGCCCACGTCGTTGCCGTCGTCGCAGGTCTCGCCGGCTTCGACGACGCGGTTGCCGCAGCCGACGAAGCTGCAGTTGGCGGCGCAGCCCGGGGTGGGCCCGACGCTCGGGTCGCACTCCTCGCCGCCGTCGAGCACGCCGTTGCCGCAGGTGATGGTGCCGCACACGAAGGCGTAGCGCCCGTCGCAGCCGGCGTCGTTCCAGTGGCCGTTGTCGGCGTAGAGCTGGGTGCAGTCCTCGTTCGAGCCCGGGCTGCCGCCGTTGTTGGGCTCGATGCCGGCCCAGCGCGTGTAGCTCGGCGCGCTGCCGTCGCGCCACAGGAAGCTGCCCTCGGTGTCGGCGTCGCTGAGCCCGATCCAGGCGAGGTCGGTGCCGATGAGGTCGGCGATGACGTCGTCCTCGCCGCGCGAGATGACCTTGGTCAGCTGCTGCCCGTCGGCCTCGCAGATGGCCTCGGCGTCGGCGAAGGCGGTGCCGGTGCGGTGCAGCGCGTAGCAGCCGGCGCTGGTCTGCACCACCTTGTCGGCGCTGCTGCCGTGGGCGCACGGGAAGCGGCAGTCGGCCGGGCAGTCGTCGCTGCCGTCGGTGTTGCCGTCGTCGCAGTCCTCGCCCTGGCTGATGATGCCGTTGCCGCAGCCGGTCTTGGTGCAGTCCTCGTCGCAGCCGTCACCGTTGACGTAGTTGCCGTCGTCGCACTGCTCGTTCGACTCGATGCGGTGGTCGCCGCAGGTGGTGAGCTCGCAGATGTAGGGGCGCGCGGCGGTGTCGCAGTCGAGCGCGGACCAGTTGGCGTAGGCGCTGTAGAGGCAGTACGGATCGGCCGTCGTGGCGGCGAAGGACTGCGTGTAGTCGACCGGCTCGCCGCCCTCCCAGAAGCCGTCGATGCCGTCGGCCTGCGTGCCGCTCAGGCCGAGCCACGAGTCGTAGCGGATGGCCGACCGCACGGCCTCGCCCTCGCGCGCGGTGCCGACCGACCAGAGGTGGAGCCCGAGGTCGTCGCAGCCGGCCTGCGCGCCGGCCCAGGTCTCGTTGTTCTGGAAGGTGATGTAGCAGCCGGTGCTCATGAGCGTGGCGTTGGAGTCGGCGCTCGGCGCGGCGCAGTCGAGCTTGCACGCGAGGCAGAAGAGGCCGGTGCCGGCCCCGCCCGGATCGCAGTCCTCCTCCTTGGCCGCGTCGACGTAGCCGTCACCGCAGATGCTCTTGGTGCAGACGCCGTCGCCGTGGACGTCGACGTAGTCCGTGTCGCAGCTTTCGCACGCCCCGCCGCTGTAGCCGGGGAAGCAGACGCAGAGCGGCGTCGCGCCGACCGGCATGCACGCGCCGTGGTCGCCGCACTCGTGGCCGACGCACGGGTCGACGCTGGTGTCCTCGACGGTGCCGGTGTCCTCGACGGTCGTGTCGGCGACGGTCGTGTCCTCGACGGTCGTGTCGGCGACGGTCGTGTCCTCGACGGTCGTGTCGGCGACGGTCGTGTCGTCGACGGACGTGTCGTCGACGGCCGTGTCGGCGACGGACGTGTCGGCGACGGTCGTGTCCTCGACCGACGTGTCGGGCGCGGTGGCGTCGGTGGCCACCGTCGCGTCCGTGTTGACCGAGGAGTCCAGGACGGTGCTGTCCGGGCCACTGTCCGGCGCGACGTCCGTCCCGCTGTCCGAGGTGGCGTCGGCGGTCGAGTCGGACGTGCCGCCGGCGGCGTCGTCGCCGCAGGCCGCGCCGGCCGCGCCACAGGCCATGATCGAGAGGATGAGAGCAGAGCGAAGCACGAGACCTCCAGACGCAGTCGCGCAGGTTCCACCGGAGCCTGCCGATAACGGCGAGCGGGCAGGGGGCCCGCTCGACGCCCTTCGGCGAAGGCTGCCGGATGGAAATGCAACCATCTTGCCGAAGGACGGCGCCCCCCTTTGCCCGAGGGCGGCTGCGAGGTAGGGTGGCGAGGTGCAAGTCATCATCGTCGGAGACGACCAGCCCCTGCGCGTGCAACTCGCACGAGCCGTGGGCGCTGGTCAATTCGACGTGGTCTGCGCCGTGCCGCGCGCCGAGCAGGTGCCCGCCGTGGCCGGGCCCGAGCCGGTGGTGGCGCTGGCCGCCTACCGCACCTCGGCGCTGGCGGCGACCGAGATCGCGCGGCTGCGCGATCGCTTCGGCGACCGCGTCACGGCGGTGGTGATCGCCAGCCAGGCCGACAGCGGCATGGCCCAGCTGGTCATCGACGGCGACGCCGACGACTTCATCGCCTGGGGCCACGGCGCCGCCTTCCTGCGCGCGCGCCTCGAGGTGATCGTGCGCCGCGCCGCGCCGCGCCCGACCTCGGCCTTCCTGAGCGCGGTCACGCGCGCCGCCGAGCCGAGCGCCGCGCGCGCCGGCTCGAGCGACCCCATCGACGCCATCGCGCGCCGCGTGGTGAGCGCCGGGCCCGACCACCTCTTCGTGTGGGACCTGGCCAGCGGCGACGTCGAGTGGCCGCTGGCGAGCGCCGCGGTGGCGGCCGACCTGCCGACGACCCGCGCCGCCTGGGACGCGCGCATCCACGGCGACGACTCGCGCGCGCGCGAGCTGGCGCTGGAGCGCGAGCTCATCGCCGACGCGCCGGTGGCGGTGGCCGTGCGCATGCGCTTCGGCGACGTCTGGCGCACCATGCTCGAGCGCGCCGTGCGCATCGGCGATCGCAAGACGGGGCAGCTCGTGGGGCTGCTCACCGACATCGAGGCCGACGTGAAGGCCGAGGCCGAGCGGCGCGTCGAGCAGCGCCGCAGCATCATCGCCGACGTGGCCGGCTCGCTGGCCGAGGAGCTCAACGCCAGCCTGCTCGGCGCCTTCACGAACCTCGACGCCGTCATCGACGCCTCGCCGCCCGGCCGCGTCCGGAGCGACCTCGACCAGGCGCGGCTGTCGCTGCAGGGCGCCTTCGAGTGGACGCGGCGTCTCCTGGCGCTCGGCCGGCGCCAGCCGCCGCAGCCCGAGTACGTGGCGCTGCAGGACGTGGTGCAGGACCTGGTCGACCGCATGGCGCGCGCGCTCGGCAGCAACATCCAGCTCATCGTCGAGTCGCGCGAGTCGGCCGGCGTGGTGCTGGCCGACCCGCTGCAATTGGAAATGGTCTTGACCATCCTGTGCGACCGCGCGGCGCGCGCGCTGCCGCACGGCGGCCGCGTGGTCATCAGCCTCGCGCCCTCGAACCTGCGCGAGGAGGCCGGCGTCCTGCCCGTGCGCGCCGTCGAGGGGCGCTGGGCGCGGCTGCGCGTGGCCGACGACGGGCCGCCGCTGCCGGGCGGGATGATCGACGGCCACTTCGATCCGCTGGCCTCGCGCGTCGACGACGACCTGCGCATGGCCATCGCGCTGGCCACGGCGCGCGCCATCGTGGTGCAGCACGAGGGCTTCATCCGCGGCCTGAACCCGCCCGAGGGCGGCGCCGCCATCGACGTCTTCCTGCCGTCCGTGGCGCGCCCGCCGGCGCGGCTGCGCCGACCCGAGAGCGGCATCACCACGCCGGTCGGCGGCGGCGAGCTGGTGCTCGTGTGCGACGACGACGAGCTGGTGCTGCGCATGATCGAGAAGCTCCTGCGCACCGCCGGCTACAAGGTCCTGACGGCCGGCGACGGCGACCAGGGCGTGGCCCTCTTCGAGCGCTATCGCCACCAGGTGCGCCTCTGCATCTTCGACATCGTCATGCCGGTGATGGGCGGCCGCGTCGCCAGCGAGCGCGTGCGCCAGCTCGAGCCGAACGTGCCGTGCCTCTTCATGAGCGGCTACACCATGTCGATTCAGGACACCGAGTTCGTGCAGGACCAGTCGCGCCGCTTCATCCCGAAGCCGTTCAACGCCGGGCAGCTGCTGCGCGAGGTGCGCCACGCCATCGTCGGGCACTGAGTCGATCGGATGGCCTCGCTCCGGCCGCCCTCGTGCGGCTTCTTCCAGCGGCTCGCGCTCTTGCATCAGCCAGGGCAGCCTGGCTTCGCCAGGCCTTCTGGCTGATTCGCGCGAGCCTGCGTCCAGAAGCCGGGGCGGCCTACGCTCGGAACCCGTTCAGTGAGCCCGCGGGGCGACGCCCTACGACGACTCAGCTGCGGAAGAGCGTCGTGAAGTTGGCGCGCAGCGCGGCCGCCATGGCCTCGACGCTGAGCCTGCGGAGGCGCGCCATGGTGGCCACGCCGATCGGCACGTTGGCCGGCTCGTTGCGCTCGTTCGGCACCGGACCCATGTAGGGGCAGTCGGTCTCGGTGAGCAGCGACTCGAGCGGCAGCTTCTCGACCATGCGCTGGAACGCCTCGGCGCGCACGACCACGGGCGGGATCGACAGGTGGTAGCCGGCCTCGGCCACCTTCTGCGCCAGCTTGAGCTTGCCGCCAAAGCAGTGGAAGTCGGCGCGCTTGACGCCCATCTCGACCAGGATGGCCAGCGTCCGCTCCTCGGCCTTCCGCGTGTGGAGGATGAGCGGCTTGTCGGCCGCCAGCGCGACCTCGACGAGGCGCCGCAGGACGCGCTCCTGCTCGGCCAGGTGGGTCGTGTCCCAGTGGAGGTCGAGGCCGCACTCGCCGATGGCCGCGAGGCGGTCGGCGACCGAGGCGATCCAGTCGACCTCGGCGTCGGTGTCGAACGGCGCCGGCGGCTCCCAGCTGTGGGTCCACGTCGCGCGATCGATGACGCGCGCGATGGCGTCGACCGGGTAGATGCCGCACGCCGGGAGCAGGTTCGGGTGGCGCGCGCACAGCTCGAGCACCTTGCGGTTCGAGATGGGCTCGAGGCCGTTGACGATGACGCGCTCGACGCCGGCGGCGGCGGCGCGCTCGGCGGCGGCGTCCTCGTCGCCCACGAAGGACGCGTGCACGAGGTGGGCGTGGACGTCGACGTACATGGCTCAGCCGCCCGCGGCGCGGCCGAGGCGCACCACGGTGGCGCGCACGTGGCGCTTGCGGATGGGCTCGACGAAGGTCGCCAGGCCGTCGCTCGACAGCACCTGCTGGTCGACCGTCAGCGGCATGAGCGGGTCGATGGCCGACGGCCACGCCAGCGCGTCCTTGCGCTTGCCGTCGTCGCCGAGCGGGCGCACGCGGTAGCGCGCGACCGGGTGGCCCTGGCGCATGATGAGCGGGCCCTGCTCGATGAAGACCATGCCGTCGTCGCCGCCGTCGGGCGCGGCGAGGCCGCCGACGGTGCGCGTGAACTTGCCGTCGAGCTCCTTCACGGCCTCGTCGGTGACGCGCCAGGCGCTGCTCTCGCCGGCGCCGATCCGGCGCGCCACCAGCACGAAGCCGCTGTCGGTCGGCACCACCACGAGGCCGGCGCGGCGCGCCTCGACCTCGGGCAGCTGCAGCGTCGGGCGCTTCTTCGGCGGCATGCCGTCCTCGCCCAGGCGCACCACGATGAGGTCCTTGCGCTTGCAGGTGTCGGCCGTCTTCGGCCGGCACGTGCCGGCCAGGAGGAGCCAGCCGTGCGGCCCCGGCACCAGCGCCTCGGGCAGCAGATCGGCCGTCTTGCCGATGGCCGACCAGCCGTCGGTGGCGCCGCGGGCATCCAGCATGGCGCAGTGGAGCGGCTCGCCGACGAGCCCGATGCAGGCCAGCGTGCCGGCGTCGGCGGGCGCCAGCGCCGTCGGTCCGACCGCCTTGCCGTCGGCCGGGTCGAGGATCTTCTGCGGCTTGGCCTCGGCCAGGTGCTCGTCGACGGGCACGGCCCACACCGCGCCGTCGGGGTCGTGCCACACCGCCAGCGCGCTCAGCCCGCGCCCGGCCGGCGCGAGCGCCACCGGGTCGGGGCCGATCGGGCCTGCGTCGATCGAGGCGGCCAGCGTGGTCGTGCCGGGCTGCTTCGGGTCGAGCGTGAAGCGCCCGAGGCGCACGTTGTTGCCGCTCCGCCCGGCGAACGCCAGCGCGTCGCCGTCGCGCGCGACGGCGTCGACGCGGTCGGCGTCGATCTCGATGCGCCAGGCGCCGAGCGGCCAGCCGAGCGTCGCGGTCGGATCATCCTCGGCGGGCGCCGCGCGTCGGGCGCGGCTCCGCCGCTCGCGGCCGGCGGCGGCTCGGCCACCGACAGATCGAGCGCGCTCCGCTCGTCGACCGTGGTGCTCGGAGCCTCGGACTCGTCGACCGGGCCCGACCCACCGCAGGCGGGCGAGAGCGAGAGCGACACGATCAGCGTATGGAGCGGGCGGAGGCGCATCCCGGCTGTTACAGCATCGAGGCTCCGACGCGTCCATTTCTTACCCATCGCGCCGGGCTTCGAAGCCGAGGTTTCGCGCGATCTGCGGGGCGCTCGACCCCGAAGGGACCGGCTTCCTCCGATCCGGTCAGGCGGGTCCGGCGACGAGCGGCTTGAGGCGGTTCGTGAGGCGCTCGAGCCGCTGCCGGCGAAGCTCTTCCTCGAGCGTGCCGGCGCGATAGATCAGGTTGAACGGCAGGACGTCGACGTCCTTCAGCCACGCGCCGTTCTCGCGCTTGAAGTCGGTGAGCCCCTTCTGATCGAGGAGCATCTTGCCGAAGCGGACGCCGCTCACGCCGGTCTCGCCCGCGAGCCAGGTGGTGAGCTCCTCGGTCCAGCGGGCGCACGCCTCGCAGTCCGATTTCCCCAGCATGAGCACGGCCACGTCCGACTTCACGAAGTCCCGCCAGGTCTGGCCATCGACCATTTCCAGCTCTGTGCCCATGACTCACCTCGCTCTGTGGAATCGCACCGTCGGCGCCGGGCCCGGCGCATCGCCGAGCCCGCTCGCCTCCGGTCATTCGAAGGGCCGCGCTCGGGGCCACCGCTGGCCCCGGCGCCGGCGCACCTCGCATCTCACTTCACGAACTTCTCGCCCTTGTGCCAGTCGGCGCCGCACAGGCCGCCCGACATGAGCGCCTGCACCGTGCGCAGCGTCTCGCGCGGGCTGCGGCCGGCGCTGGTGTCGTTCACCGACACCGAGCGGACCTTGCCCTTGTCGTCGACGACCACCGTCGCGCGATAGGCGATGCCCTCTTCGTCCTTCAGGACGTCGAAGGCCTTCGACACGGCGTGGTTGGTGTCGGCGATCACCGGGTGGGTGATGGCCTGGGGGAAGGTGTTCTTGTCGGCGAACCACGCCTTGTGGCTGTGGAACGAGTCGGTCGACGCGCCGATGACCGCGATGCCGTCCTCGGCGAACTCGCTCGAGAGCTCCTGGAAGCCCTTGATCTCGGTCGGGCAGATGAACGTGAAGTCGAGCGGGTACCAGTAGAGGACGTGCCACTTGCCGGCGAAGTCCTTGCTCGACACGGTCTTCTCTTCGCCGTTCACGTAGGCCTTGGTCGTCCACTCCGGCGCTTGCTTCCCGATGAGGCTCATGGTCGGTCTCCGTCGTTCGATGCATCCGCCGGGCAGGTCAGCGCCGCCCAGGCGAACAGGTTGTTCCCGCGCCAGGTACTGCCCGCGCGGGGCCCCTGGATAGGCACTCGCGGCGCCAGCGTCAAGCGCCGCCGGGCGCGCGTCCCGGACGCACGGCGCGGGCGCGCGTCGTGAAGTGATGACCTTTCCCCCAGGATCGCGTACGACCTCGCCTCATGACACGCGTCGTCTCGCTGACCCCGGCCGTCTTCCACCTCCCCGAGAAGGTCAACGCCGTCTCGCGCACGTACGGCGAGAACCCGATCGTGCCGCGCGGCCCGCGCTTCCGCCCGGTCCTCGACCGCGTGCGCCACGGCCTGGTCGCCGCCCTCGGCGCCGCCGACGACTACGAGTCGGTGCTGCTCACCGGCTCGGGCTCGACCGCCATGGCCGCCGTCCTCGGCTCGTGCCTGCGCAAGGACGAGCGCCTGCTCGTCATCCGGAACGGCGCCTACGGCGACCGCATCCTCGAGTTCGCCAACACCCTCGGCCAGCCGGTCGTCGACCTGAACCTGCCCTACGGCGAGCGCCCCGACATGGGCCGCGTCGAGGAGCTCATGACCCAGGTCGACGCGGTGGCGATGGTGCACGGCGGCACCTCGACGTGCACGCTGAACCCCATGGCCGAGGTCGGCGCGCTGGCCAAGAAGCACGGCAAGAAGCTGCTGATGGACGGCATCTCGAGCCTCTACGTCGAGCCGGTCGACCTCGCCGGCTGGGGCGTCGCGGCGGTGATGGGCTCGTGCAACAAGGGCCTGCACAGCCACCCCAACATGACCTGCGCCATCGTCCGGAAGGACCTCATGGCGGCCATGGAGAAGATCCCGGCGCGCGCGCCGAACCTCGAGCTCTACAAGACGTGGAAGGCCCAGGTCGGCGGCGCGCACCCCTATACGATCGACCCCATGAGCGTGCTCCAGGTCGACGCGGCGCTGTCGGCGCTGGCCGACGAGGGCGGCGCGGCCGGCCGCCACGCCACCTACCAGGCGCGCTGCGCGGTGCTGCGCCCGGGCTACGAGGCGCTCGGCCTGAGCATCGCGCGCTGGGAGGGGCAGCCGCTGCAGTCGATCGGCACCATGCTGGCGACGCCGGCGCACACGACCTACCAGCGGCTCGCCGACTGGCTCGCGAGCCACGTCATCGAGGACACGACGTTCGAGATCTACTCGGCGCAGGGGAAGCTGTCGGATCGCTACTTCCGCATCTTCCACATGGGCGACTACCCGCTGGATGCCTACCGCGTCTTCCTGAAGGCGCTCGGCCAGGCGCTCGCCGAGGCCTGAGCGCGCGGCGTCGCCAGCTCCGGCGATAATGACAAATTCCGTCAGAAGGCCTCGGAGCGGAACGGTGACGGCGCGTCGGTCGTCGCGCGCGCGACGACGCGGCTGAGCATGTCGAAGCCGCCGCCGATGAAGGCGTTCATGAGCTCGCGCACGGCCGGCTCGTCCTCGGGGCCGAGCGCGCACGCGCGCGGCGCCATGACCACCGTGGCGCCGCACTGGGCCAGCTCCTGCCTGAGCCCGGCGGCGCGGAGGTCGATGTCGAGCGTGGCCGCGCTGCCGGCGACCTGACGTGCGAGGCCGAGCTCGGGCGCAGTCGCGGACCACGATGGCGCCGCGGCTCGAAGGATGCGCAGCGCGCCGTGCGCGCTCGGGCAGAGCGCGGCGTGGCGCTCGAGGCGCGCGCCGCAGTCGCCGCGCACGTGAGGCGCGCCGGCTCGCGGATCCATCGCCTCCACCTCGCGCCCGCCGCGCAGCGCTGCGCCGCCCGAGGCCGTGCCCGGCGCGAGCAACGCGGCCGCGAGCGAGCCGGCGACGGTCGCGAGCGCCAGCCGCCCGGCCGCGTCGAGGGGGCGCGGACGCGCCGCACCTTCAGGACGCCGCGGCCGCCGAAGCGGTAGACCACCGACTCGACGCGGCCGTCGCGCTGCGCGCATGGCGCTCGCGCGCGCCGGTGTGAACGAGGCCGTGGCGTTCGCCTCGGGGCACGCGAAGAGGCGCACGCCGTCGGCGTCGGTCGTGCGCTCGACCCAGGTGAAGGACGGCGCTCCGGCGACGGTGAGCGCCAACACTGCGGACACTACCAGCATGCTGCCTCCGGCGACGGAGCGACACCATCCCGGCCGAAGGTTCCGACGCCGCGTCGCCGCCCCCGTCGGTCGACATTCGCCGCTGATTTCCGTGGGCGCCTTGCCCCACGGCGTGGCCGTCCGTAGGACAGTGCCATGTATGAAGGGCCTGCGGAGCCCCCGTCAGGGAGACGCTCATGGCCGAGGACCCGAAGCTCGCACGCGACGACGCGCGCCGACGCGAGCAGCATGCAGACGTGAAGTCCGAGCTCGCCGCCGAGGTCGACCGCGCCATCGTCGCCACGACGCAACCCGCGGTCGGCTCCGATCGCGCCGAGATCGCGTCGGTCGGGCGCGAGCTCGAGCACCGCGCCGTGCGCGAGGTGGCCGAGACCGAGCACGAGATCGCGCGCGGTCGCAAGTCGGCGCGCGGCGCGCAGATCGTCGACTACATCTTCTACGTGATCTACGCGCTCATCGCCGTGGAGATCGCGCTCGAGGCCGCCGGCGCGCGCGACTCCAACGGCTTCAAGGGTGTCATGGACACGCTGACGCTGCCGTTCCTCGCGCCCTTCCGCGGGCTCTTCGCCGACCCGGCCATCGGCCAATACCGCTTCATGTTCTCGTACCTCGCGGCGCTGGTCGTGTGGATCCTCGTCCACCTGGCGATACGCGGACTGCTGCGCGTCATCGGCAAGCGCAGCACGACGCTCTGACGCGATATCGATCGCTGCGCGCGGACGCGAATTTGTCATATTGTCGGGTCGGGCCGGAGCGGCCGCGATCGCCGCGTGCGATCGGCCCTCGAATCGCTTCAATCGTGGCACGGATATCGCACACGAAGCTGCGACGGCCCAATTCGGGCCCGAATGTCGAGGCAATATGACCCACTTCACGCGTTCACTCGCGGCGCTCGCGGCAACTCTCCCCATCCTCATCACGACGGCGGCCAACGCCCAGGATGGCTACGACCACACCGGCCGCGTCGGTGCCACCTTCGGCCTCGGGCTCGGCGGCGGCACGCTCAGCTGCTCCAACGGCTGCGAGGATCTGAACGGCGCCGGCAGCTTCGACATCCACCTCGGTGGCATGCTCGGGCCGAACGTCGCCTTCATCGGCGAGGTCTGGTGGATGTACCACACCGCGAACCACCTGACGGTGGACCAGGGGCTCATCACCGGTGCGCTCCGCTTCTGGCCGGTGTCGCAGCTCTGGCTGCAGGGCGGCCTCGGCATCGCGCAGGCCGGCTACACCTATGACGGGACGGCGCTGTCGATCGAGGACCACAGCGAGTGGGTGCCGGCCTTCACCGTCGCCCTCGGTGTCGAGCCCATCGCGTCGGATACCTTCGCACTCGACATCGCGCTCCGCTACGGCACGGGCTTCTACTCGGACGGCGACAATCGCATCCACAGCCTCGCCCTCACGGTCGGCGTCAGTTTCTATTGAGGAGGCCGCGCGACGCGCGGGCCGACCCCTCGGCAGAAGCCAGCGGGCGGCCCGGCGTCGCGGGCACCGAGCGTGTCCTGGAGCGCTCGGAAGTGATGGCTGCGGGCCATCACTTCGAGCGCCTCCGGTGCCCGCCATGCCTCACGGCGTCCAGACGCAGCCGTCGCTCGTGCAGGCGTAGTCGCTGGTGTGGCTCGCGCACGGCGCCGGCGCGCCGCCGCAGACCGCGGCGGTCCAATCGCAGCCCTGCGCCACGCCGCAGTCGAAGTCGTTGGACAGGCCGGCGCACGGTGTCGGCGTGCCGGTGCAGTCATCGCCGTTGGTGCTCGAGACGCAGCCGGGGATGCGCCAGCAGTTGCCGTTGCTCTGCGTCGAGCACGCCGGCGGCGCGCCGTGGCACGAGCCCGGCTGCCAGGTGCAGCCGTCCGCCAGGCGGCAGTCGACGTCGAAGGTGTGCGTGGCACACGCAGGCGCGGCGCCGGCGCAGCTGCCGTTGCCGGTGTCGGGGTCGGGCTCGGGCGGCGGCTCGATACGCGCCGAGAACTTCACGCCGGCGACGCTCTCGCTGTGGGTCTCGGAGTCGGAGCAGACGACGCCCTCGAGCGAGCCCCAGGCGTAGTCGTCCTGCACGCCCTCGATGACGATGGTCGCGGTCAGGCCGGGGTAGATGTCGTCGTCGAGGAGGCAGTAGCCCGACGACAGGTCGACGCCGCCGCCGAAGAGCGACACGTCGACGAGCGGCTCGAGGCGCGACTCGTAGCGGCCGACCGCGACCGTCGGCACGCCGGCGATGGAGAACGAGGTGCTGCCGTCTCGGGCGCTGAGCGTCTGCGAGCCGGACAGGTTGAGGGAAGAACCCCTCGCTGCCGGAGAACGTGCGGTCGCCGAAGACGATGCGCGCGCGCGCCGTCGAGCGCCGGATGGGTGGACGGGATGGGGCTCTTCGCGGCGGCGGCGCCGCCGTCGTCGCCGCAGCCGGCGACGGACGCGAGCGCGAGGACGGTGGCGAGCCAGACCTCGCCACGGAGGAATCGCTTCGACCGCCCGCTACGCGCGCGGCACTCCTGTGGCCTCGCTGCGCGCGGGTCGCCGCGGCGTCGGCCTCCTCCTCCGCCCGCCCGCGGCGGGCTCTGTCCTGAGTCCGACGGGCGACCCGGCTCGGCTCGGAATTCCGTCAGAAGGCCTCGGAGTGGACCTGCCACTGCGCGCGCAGCGCGCTCGCAGGCCAGCGGAGAGGCTGCCCGACGGAATTCGTGGAGGCGCATAGCGGAAGGCATTCTCATGGAGACCTCGGAGAGTGACCGATCGACGGTATGTGACAAAATAGTGGCCATGGCGCTGCGACGCGACCCCACGGTCGCGCACCAGCGCCGCGACCAGCATCAGCCCCAGCCCGCCGCGACGGTCAATCGCAGCGCCCGATCTGTGCGCGCACAAACTGCGTGCGGCCGCGCCGCACCGCGGGCGCACACGTTCGTCGGCGTCGGCGCGCACAACGGTCGCGGGCTCGTCGCGCGGCGAACCGGCGGCGCGCGCGACGCGGCGTCAGGCCCGTGGAGAGTGACAAATAGGTGCAATGCGGCCGCCTGGACGAGCGGCCGAGGTCACAGCTTGATGTCGCCGCCGCCGTCGCCCTTGGCGAGGCGGTCGCGGATGGAGCGCGCCTTGTCGCGCTGGGCCGCGTCGCGCGCCGGGTCGGGACGAGGCTCAGGCTGAACCAGTGGCCCTCGCTCGCGCCGGTCGGCAGGAGCGACACCGGCAGCTCGAAGCCCTGGCCGTCGTCGCTGAGCATGACGGCGCGATCGCCTTCGACGCGGTCGATGAACACGAGCTTGCTCATGGGGTGCTCCGAGGGCCTTCGAGGTCATGCGCGTCTTCGGTCGGGCCTTCGCCCGAGCGCACGATGGTGAACTTCTGGGCGATGAGCTCGCGCAGCTTGTGGCCGATGCCCTTCACGTTGTTGACCTCGTCCAGGTGCTTGAACGGGCCGTGCTCCGCGCGATAGTCGAGGATGGCCTGGGCCTTGCCCTTGCCGATGCCCTCGACGGTCATGAGCTGCTCGAGCGTGGCCTGGTTGAGGTCGAGCTTGCCGCCCGGGAGCTCGCCCGGCGCGGTCATCGGGACCGTGGTCGGCGGGGTCGGCGGGGTCGACGTCGGCGGGGCGACCGTGTCCATCGGGTCCTCGGGCTCCTGCGCGACGACCGGCGTCGTCGTGGGCGGGGTCGTCGGCGTCGTCGGCGTGTGCGCCGCGACCGGCGGCGGCAGCCCGATCTCGCCCTTGGCCACGGCGGTGCGCCAGCGCGTGCCGTCGGTGACGAGCGTGATGGTGCCGTTCAGGTCGGTGCGGATGACCTGGATGCCGGCCGCCTCGATGCGCGCCAGCGTGGTCGGTCCGGGGTGGTGGAACTTGTTGTCGACGCCGCAGGAGATGACGGCGATCGAGGGGTGCACGGCGGCGAGGAAGCTCTCGGTGGTCGAGTACTCGCTGCCGTGGTGGGCGACCTTGAGGATGTCGGCGTGGAGCTCGGCAGGGTCGTCGAGGAGCCGGCTCTCGGTGGGCGCCTCGGAGTCGCCGGTGAAGAGCATGCTCGTCTGGCCATAGACCAGCTTCACGACGATCGAGTTGGCGTTGGCGTCCGAGCGCGTGCCGCCGAGCAGCGGCTCCTTGGGCGCCAGCACGAGGAGGTAGGCGTCGCCGCCGATGTCGATCTTGCGCCCGGCGCGCGCGATGATGACCTGGGTCTTGGCCTGCTCGAGGTGGGCCAGGAGATCGGTGTAGATGCCCGACGAGTAGTCGAAGCCCGGGTCGAGGAAGATCTTCGCCGGCACCCGCTCGAGCACCTTCTGCATGCCGCCGATGTGGTCGGCATGCGGGTGGCTCATGATGACGAGATCGAGGCTCTCGACCTTGTCGGCCGCGAGCTGGGCCAGCACGGCGGCGTCCTTCCCGCGGTCGCCGGCGTCGATGAGGATCGACTTCCCGTTGGGCGACAGGATGAGGATGCCGTCGCCCTGACCGACATCGATCATGCGGACGGTGAGCGCGGGCCCGGCCAGCGGCTCGTTCTCGGGCTCGTGGGTCTCGTGGTGCTCGACGGTCGCGGGCGTCGTGCCGCAGGCCGCCAGGCACAGCGCGACCGCGACGCCCCACCACGTGTGGGCGATCATCGGTTCGGGCTGCCTTTCAGTCAGTGAGGAGCGGGGGCGGGCGCGACGCCGCCAGCGACCCAGCCGGCCTGCTTGAAGTGCTCGACCGTCTTCTCCCCGACACCCTTCACGCGGTCGGCCAGGTCCTCGAGCGACTTGAAGGGACCCTTGGCCGTGCGCTCGGCGATGATCTTGGCCGCGGTCTTCTCGCCGATGCCCTTCACCGTCTCGAAGTCGGCCGCGGTCGCCGTGTTCACGTCCTTCACCGCCGCCGGCGCGGGCGCCGTCGCCGGGGGCTTCGGGTTGGCCGCCGAGGCGCTGCCAGCGAGGAACGGGGTGCCGAGGACGAACAGCGCGGCGAGGGCGCCGAGGAAGGTGTGACGTCGAGCCATGGCGATCTCCGAGGGAGGCGGTGGCGGGCCCGAGGAGCAACCCCGGTCGCCGCCGAACTGCCGCTACTCTAGTCGAACCACCCCGTCCGTGTCCTGCGACTTCGCAGCGGCGCGTCGCAGCGAGCCGACCCAGGCCCGCACCCGCTGCTCGCACCAGGGCGCGACCCGGCCGGCGACGATCGCCTGCCCCTCGCGCACCCCGGCCGGCAGATCGCGGACCGCCACCTCCCGCTCGCGCGCGTCGCCCTCGACCAGGACCGCCCAGTCCCCCTCTATATGATCGACCCACGTCGCCGTGCGCGCGCACCAGCGCGCGTCGTCCCAGCCTGCGGGCGTCGCATCGGCCTCCCGCGCGGCCGGCGTCGGCGTCGCGCACGCCATCATCACGCCTGCGGCCAAGGCCGCCCAACACCATGCACCCATGCCTGGCTCCTCCTGGCGTGGCTCGAGAGCAGCCGGCGTGCCGAGCGCGCACCCGCTTGCGGAGCGGTCGCGAGCGACGTCACGTCGTGCCAGGGCGGCGACGGCTGGCACAGGTTGTCGCACGCCCGCTCGCCAGGCCGCCGCGCGCTGGCACAACCTGGCACGGCTGGCACAGCCGGCTCCGCGGGGCACAGCCGGCTCCGCGGCCCGGCCGTTCCGCCGAGGGCCGCCGTGGGCTAGAGTCCGTGCATGCCCATCGATTGTATTGTCCGTATCGCGGCCTTCGCGTCGGCGTCGCTGCTCGTCTGCCTCGCGGCGCCCGGCGCCGCGCGCGCCACCGATCCGGCGCCGTTCTTCGACGAGACCCGGTGCTTCTGCCCGCTCATCGGCGCCGGCATCGCCGACGTCGCCCTCGGCACCCTGTCCGGCGACGGCGCGACCGGCCTCACCTTCGAGGTCGTCGAGTCGTTCTCGACGCCGCCCGTGCACCCGCCCGGCACCGTCGTCGCCGTCCCGCCGAGCGCCGCCGTCACCGCCTCCGGAGCCGACGTGCTGGCGCTCTTCGCACCGGCCGACCCGGCGCAGATGGCCTTCTACCCCGTCGACGACGACGGCACGGTGAGCCTCATCGGCTCGCCCGACACGGTCGTCGACGGCGCGCGGCTCGGCGCCGTCTGCCATCATCATCTGGCCATCGACGAGGTCGCGCCGCTCCTCGTCGGCGCTAGCCTCGGCGCCTGTCGCGCGGCCGTCTCGAAGACCTTCGACATCCCCACCGCGCGCGCCGCCGACTCCGGATGTGGCATATCGGCGACCGGCGATTCGGCGATTTTGTCACTCTCGCTGGCCTTGCTCGCGCTGGCTCGCGCGACCCGTCGCGCGCGCGCTCAGGCGCGCTGAGCGTCGTCGGGCCGCAGGGCGACGAACAGCGTGTGGTCGCGCGCGCCCCTGCCGGGCGTGGCCTTGACGACCTCGGCCGCGGCCTCGAAGCCGGCCGCGCGCAGGCGCGCGACGAAGCGCGCGTCGGGCCCCGCCGACCAGACCACCAGCCTGCCGCCCGGCCTCAGCGCGCGCCGGGCTCGGGCCAGGCCGCGGGCATCGTAGAGGCCGGCGTTGGTCTCCTCGACCATCGCCACCGGGCCGTTGTCGACGTCCATGAGGATGGCGTCGAAGGCGCCCGCGCGCGCCTCCAGCAGCGCCGCCACGTCGCCCTCCACGACCTCGACGCGCACGTCGTCGAGCGGGCGACCGGCGAGCTCGGCGAGAGGTCCGCGGTTCCACGCGACGACCGCCGGCAGGAGCTCGGCCACCACCACGCGCGCGCCCGGCGGCAGCGCGTCGAGCGCCGCGCGCAGCGTGAAGCCCATGCCGAGCCCGCCCACCAGCACGGTCGGCGCGGCCAGCGCGCGCGCCCGCTCGCAGCCGCGCGCCGCCAGCGCCTCCTCCGAGCCGTGCTGATCGCTGGCCATCAGGCCGCGCCCGTTCACGCGGATGAGGAAGTCGTCGCCGCTCCGGCTCAACACCAGCGGCAGCCCCTCCGGCGTCTCGGCGCGCGCGACGACCTGCCAGACCTTCATGGGCGGGCGCGCCGCGTCACGGCGGCGCCACGCAGGTCGCCTGATCGTCGCACACCTGGCCGGCATCGCAGCCGCGCAGCGGGCGGCCGGGGACGTCGCAGTCGGGGTCGATGTCGCCGCAGCCGCAGTCGCAGGTCGCGCCGTCGCGGCGCCAGCTCGGGTCGCAGAGCCAGCCCGGCGGCAGGCCGCCGACGCAGTAGCCCTTGCCCTCGCCGAGCTTGGTCCCGCCGTAGATGGTGTAGCAGTATTCGTCGGCAGCGCAGTCGAAACGACTCTGGCATATCGGCCGGCAGATGCTGGTGTCGTCGTTGCCGCTGCACACGCCGCGCATGATGCCCGCCTCGACGGCGCACGCCAGCGCGCCCGAGCGGGTGCAGGGCTCGCCCAGGTGGGCTGGGTCGGTCGAGGTGTTGCTCGAGCACAGGTCGCGCGGCATCTGGATGACGCAGGTGCCGACGGCGCAGGCCTCGGTCGGCGCGAACGCGCTGCAGGGCACGCGGCAGGCGCCGTCCTGGCACACCTCGCCCTCGGCGCAGCCGCGCCACTCGGGCACCTGCTGGTAGTCGGCGTCGTAGCAGTCGGGGTCGGTGGCCGCGCCGCAGCCGCAGTCGCAGCCGTCGCCCGAGTTGTAGGCGGACTCGGCGCAGGTCCACTCGGGCGGCACCCAGCGGAAGTCGAAATCGAGCGGCGCGGTGAGGAAGGCGCAGGTGCCGCCGGGCACGAAGGTCGAGGACAGCGTCTGGGGATCGAGGGTGATCTCCTGCAGCTGGAGGCCCTCGATGTGGGCCTTCAGGCGGCGCGTGCGCGGGTCGAGGTCGAGGCGGATCGAGCCCGCCTTCTGGAACACGAACTTGCTCGGCTGACGCGTGATGTCGGGCTGGTCGACCCACAGCGCGATGCACTCGGCGCAGGTGCCGAAGTTGTCGTCGGGGGCGGCGTCGAGCGCGAAGGTGCCGATGGCCAGCGGCCCGATGCGCTCGTTGTAGTTGATGAACTGCATGACCAGGAAGTCGGCGCCGCCGCCGCGCCGAAGGCCTTGGCGAGGCGCAGGCTGTAGCTGGTGCTGACGTCGTCCTGGCCGTCGAAGACCAGCGCCTCGAGGTCGCTCGGGGTGATGGGGATGCAGCCCGGCGCGAGCGTGTCGGGCGTGTCGACGGCATCGCGCCCGTCGGCGCCGGTCGCGTCCGAGGCGTCGCGTGAGGCGCTGTCACCGCCGCACGCCGCCAAGGCGACGAAGAGCGCCGTGAGCGCGCGGGTGGCCGTCCGGGGCGTCGATCGAGGCTGGGGGGCGCAGGGCATGACGGGCGCGACCATAGCGGATCGCCCGGCGTGAATGAACGCCCGATGCGCGCCCTCGGGTTCGAATGTCTGGACCGATCGATGAGCGCTCGAAGCGATGTCCGCGAGTCGATCCGTGTGGCAGGATGCCGCGCATGGAGCGCTCGAGCATCGGCGTCATCTACCACGAGAACTGCACCGACGGCGCCTGCGCCGCCTGGGAGCTCGGCCATCTCGCAGCCGCTCACGACGTCGTCGGCTACCCGGCGCCGCCCGCGCGCATGCCGGCGCACGTCGGTCAGCACGACCTCGTGTTCGTCGCCGACACGTGCCTGCCGAAGGACGACCTCGCGCGCCTCGACGCGCGCACGCGCCTCGGCGTGTGGGTGCTCGATCATCATCAGACCAACCGCGCCATCGTCTGCGAGCACCCGCGCGGCGTCTTCGACCTGGCCCGCTCCGGCGCCGGGCTCGCCTGGGACGAGGGCGCGCGCATCCTGCGCGACCTCGGGCTGCGGCGCGACCTGCCGCCGCGCCCGTGGTTCATCGACTACGTCGAGGACCGCGATCTGTGGCGCCACGCGCTGCCCGACTCGCAGGCGGTGAACGCCGCCATCTCGGCGGCCGATCGCACGCCGGCCTCGATCGAGGCGCTGTGGCAGGCCACGCTGGCCGAGGCCGACCGCGCCGCGACCGTCGCGCGCCACAAGGAGCTCGGCCGCGGCATCCTGGTCGGCATCGCCGACGCCGTGCGCGTGGCCGTCGACCAGGCCATCCCCTTCGAGCTCCACGGGCATCGCGGGCTGGCCGTCGCGTCGTCGAGCTACGCGTCCGAGATCGGCCACGGCCTCACCACGCGCGGCGCGCTCGCCGCCATCTGGTACGTCTCGATCGACAGCGGGCCCGGGCGCGGCGGGCTGCTCGCGCAGCTGAGCTTCCGCTCGCGCGCCGACCTGCCCGACGTCGCGCGCCTCGCCGAGAGCATCGGCGGCGGCGGCCACCGGAACGCCTCGGGCGCGGTCGTGCCGCTCGAGCAGTGGCTCGCCTGCCTCCGCAGCGGTCAGTCCA
This sequence comes from Myxococcota bacterium, assembly GCA_046351155.1. Taxonomy (GTDB): domain Bacteria; phylum Myxococcota_A; class UBA9042; order PHBI01; family PHBI01; genus JAXLYZ01. The sequence goes on along the minus strand of JAXLYZ010000029.1, from coordinate 12,290 downwards.
ATACGAGGTAGAACGCCTTCAGGTAGGCGAGCTCGGGGCAGGCCAGCGGGTAGGGGTGATCGGGCGGCTGACCGGCCACGCCGATGACCGTCGCGCGCCGGCGCGCCTCGCCGATCCCCTCCTCGATGGCGGACTGGAGGTCGGCCGCACGCACGTGCGCCGAGCAGCTCGCGACCACCACGATGGCGCGCGGCGCGGCCACGCGCGCGCCCGCCTGCACCAGGCGGCGGTAGGCCGCGAGCGCCTGCGGCAGGGCCTTCTTCGACGGCGCGAAGGCCGGCGGATCGAGCACCACCAGATCCCAGCGCTCGTCGCTGGCCTCGAGCAGCTCGAAGGCGTCGGCCGCGACGCCCGCGTGGCGCGCCGGGTCGAGGCCGGCGCGGAGCCAGTTGTCGTGGGCTGCGGCGACGGCCGGCTTGGCCAGGTCGAGGGTGGTGACGTGGCTCGCGCCGCCCCGGCCGGCGTGCACCGAGAAGCCGCCGGTGTAGCCGAAGGCGTTCATGACGCGGCGGCCGCGCGCCAGCGCGCCGACCTTGGCGCGGTTCTCGCGCTGGTCGAAGAAGAAGCCGGTCTTCTGGCCGTGGACCACGTCGGCCGCGAAGGGGATGCCGAGCTCGGCGAAGACGACCGGCCCGCTCGGCGCCTCGCCCACCAGCGGACGGCCCTCGGCCCCGCCTCGGGCGCGGTCGCGGCCGTACACGGCGCGGGCCCCGGTGCGGGCGGCGAGCCAGCGCGCCAGGCCCTCGTCGTGCCAGAAGGCGGCGGCCACCGGGCCGTCGGTCTTCAGGACGAGGACGTCGTCGTAGCGATCGACCACCAGCCCGGGCAGGCCGTCGCCCTCGCCGTTCACGACGCGATAGCCGGTGGTCGCGCGCCCCGGGTCGGCGTCGCCGAAGACGAGCGCGCGCAGCGCCAGCGCCCGCTCGAGGCGGTCCTTGGCCCAGGCGTCGTCGGGCCGCACGCGCGCGTCGAGCGTGCAGACGCGGAAGGCCAGCGGGCCCTCGGGGTCGACGTAGCCCTTGCCGATGGGGCGGCCGTCCTTGCCGACCAGCGTGGCGATCTCGCCGGGCTCGAGGCCATCGGGCAGGCGCACCGCGTCGGCGAAGACCCAGGGGTGGCCGCGGCGCAGATCGCGGCGCAGGTCCTTCGTGAGGGTGACCTCGCGGCGGCGATCGAGCGCGCGCACGAGGGAGGTGGTCGCCGGCAGCGAGGCGCTCACGCGCTCTTCACCGGCAGGCCGAAGAGGCGGTGATCGGCCAGCGTGCAGCGGTCCTCGACGACGTCGATGCCGGCCGCGACGAGGCGCGCGGCGACCTCGGCGTGGCGGATGCCGAGCTGCAGCCAGACCACCTTCGGCAGCGGGCGCATGGCCAGGAGGTCGTCCAGGTGCCCGGGCAGGTCGACCGGTCGACGGAACACGTCGACGATGTCGATCGGCGCGGGCGGCTCGCCGGGGCGGCGGCGAGCTCGGCCAGCGTGGCGCGCACCGGCTCGCCGAAGAGGGTGTGGCCGATGCGCGTCGGGTTCACCGGCAGCACGCGGTAGCCCTTCCTCAGGAGGTAGTCGGGCACGTAGCAGGCGGCCTTGGTCAGGTCGTCGTGGGCGCCGAGGATCGCGATGGTGCGCGCGCTCTCGAGCACGCGGCGGATGTCGGCGAGATCGGTGAGGAGGGCCATCGGCCCTTAGTAGCGTCGCGCGCGGCCGCGGTCGATAGCCAATCCCGCCGGCGCGCTGCCCCGGAAATCAGGCGGCGGCCGCCGAGGCCTGGTCGTCGCGCCCGAGCACGCGGATGCCGAGCTCGGCGCGCACCCGCTCGAGCGGCTCGCCCCAGCGCTCCTCCCAGTGCACGAGGATCAGCGGCTGGGCGGCGAGCCCGGCGCGCCACGCGTCGGCGAGGCCGTGGCGCAGGACGTCCCAGCGGCGCTCGAGCAGCACGTGCTTGAGCGTGCCGAAGGCGACGATGAGCGCCGAGTACGGGAGCCGCAGCTGCCCCCAGGTGAAGGCGTGCAGCACGACCTCCTCGTAGCCCTCGATGCCGAGGCCGGTGAGCGCGTGCCAGACGTCGTGGCACTGGCGGTAGCGCTCGTGCAGATAGCCCGCGTCGCGGTCGGCGTAGCCGGCGCCCGACGCCTTGCCGGCCGGCTCGGCCAGCGCGTTCGGGTCGAGCCGGTGGCGGTCGAGGAAGTCGACGTAGGCGCGCCCGACGGTGCCGACCGGCAGCCGCCGCAGCGCCGCGTAGTCGAGCGCGTCGGTGGCGAGGCGCGGCTTCTGGCGCATGAGCGCCTGCGCTTCCGGGCTCGCCGCGATGCGCGCCTCGAGCTCGCGGCGGAGCTCGGCGAAGCGGCCCCGGCACACCAGCTCCTCGGCGACGATGAGCTCGTCGGTGCGCGTCGAGTCGCGCATGCCACGGACGATCGAGAGGCCCAGCCGGGCCCACTGGCGCGGTGTCAGCATGGGGACATCCTGGCACCGGGCGCGGCTCGCTGGAACGGGTATGTCCGCCCGCCCCGCCGCCGGTGGCGCTCGGGTTGACGGTCCTTCAGTAGCGCTCGGGCTCGAGCAGCTCGGGCGCGAAGCCAGCGTGCAAGAGCGGCCCGGCCAGGTCGTCGGGCACGGGCGCCCGGAAGGTCATGCGCGCCCCCGTCCGCGGGTGGTCGAGGTCGAGGCGGATGGCGTGCAGCGCCAGCCGATGCAGGCCGTGCTCGGCGCGCCACAGGCGGTTGTGCTCGCCCTTGCCGTAGTTGACGTCGCCGATGAGCGGGCAGGCGATGTGCTTGAGATGGCGGCGGATCTGGTGGCGGCGGCCGCTGGCCGGGCGCGCCTCGACCAGGCTGTAGCGCCCGATGGTGGCCAGCCGGCGGATGGCCGTGACGGCGTCCTTGCCCGGCTCGCCCGGCTCGTTGGCGATGGGGTGGTCGATGACGGCGGCCTCGGGCGGCACCCCGCGCACCAGCGCCAGGTACACCTTGGCCACGCTGTGGGCCGCGAACTGCGCGCCGAGCGCGGCGGCCGCGGCCGGGTCGAGGGCGAACACCAACACACCGCTGGTGGCCCGGTCGAGGCGGTGGGCGGGGTGCACGCGCTGACCGATCAGCGCCGTCACGACGTCGACGGCGTATGTGGGCTCGTGCGCTGCCCAGCCGCGATGGACCGCGAGCCCCGACGGCTTTGCCGCGACGACCAGCGCATCGTCCTGGTAGAGTATGGCCGTCTGCGATGTCATGTGCGGCACGGGCGCGCGTGACAGTGAGGTCGAGTTCGTCCAGGATGACGGCCACCACCGTTCCGCCGCAGACACGCGCGAGGGGCCCCATGGTACAGCGACGTGAAGGCATCTCCCCCAAGGACTTTGCCGCGGCGATCGGCGTGAGCGAGAGCTCGATCAAGCGCTGGGTCGACCAAGGTCTGTTGCGCGCCGTGCGCACCGCCGGCGGCCACCGGCGCATCGCGCCCGACGAGGCGCAGCGCTGGATCCGCGAGCACCGCGTGACGCCGGTCCGGCCCGAGCGCCTCGGCCTCGAGCCCTCGACCGACGCCGCGACCGGGCTCAGCGCGCACGTCGAGACCTTCTACAACCACCTCTTCCAAGGCCGCGCGCAGGAGGCGCGCTCGCTCGGGCTGCGCCTCTTCCTCGGCGGCCACAGCGTCGCGGCCATCGGCGACGAGCTCGTCTCGCCGGCCATGGTCCGGCTCGGCACGCTGTGGGAGGGCGGCGACGAGGGCATCGTGGTCGAGCACCGCGCCACCGACATCGCGCTGGCCGTGGCCAAGGATCTCGAGGGCCTGGTCAGCGAGCAGCGCCCGCGCACGCGCGGCCTCGTCGCCGTGGGCGGCGCGCTGTCGGGCGACCCCTACCTGCTGGCGCCGATGTTCGCCGGCGTGTCGCTCGGCGAGATCGGCTTCCACGCCACCAACCTCGGCCCGGAGAGCCCGCCGCACGTGCTCGAGCACGCCGCGCAGCGCCTCGGCGCGCGCCTCGTGTGGGTGAGCGTGTCGGTGCCGCCGCCGCCGGCGCTGCTGAACGATCTGCGTCACCTGTCCGAGCGCCTCGCCGCGCGCGAGATCGCGCTGGCGGTCGGCGGTCGCCACGGCGACGCGACCCAGCTCACGCCGCGCCCGAACCTCGCCACGGGCAAGACGCTGGCCGAGCTGGTGGCCTTCGGTCGCACCATCGTGCCGGCGCCGACGCCGCCGCCGGCCGTCACGCGCTGAGGCGGTCGCGCGCGTCCCGTCTTCACAGCTGGGCATCGAGCGCCTGGGCGAAGTCGGCGGCCAGGTCGTCGGTGTCCTCGATGCCGCAGGCGATGCGGATGAGGCCGTCGCCGATGCCGAGCGCGCGCCGCTCGGCCGGGACGAGGCCGGCGTGCGACGTCGTGGCCGGGCGCGTGACGAGCGTCTCGGGGCCGCCGAGCGACGGCGCGTGGGTGGCGAGCGCGAGCGAGGCGAGCACGCGATCGGCGCGCTCGGCGCCGCCCACGAGCTCGACCGCGAGCACGCCGCCGAAGCCGGTGAAGTGCGCGGCGAGGCCGCCCGGGAGGCGCGACGGGTCGAGGCCGGGGTAGTGCACGGCGGCGACGTCGCCGCGCGCGGCGAAGAAGCGCGCCAGGCCGAGCGCGTTCTTGTTCTGCTGGCGCACGCGCAAGGGCAGCGTCTTCAGGCCGCGCTCGAGCAGGAAGCAGGCGTGCGGATCGAGGCAGCCGCCGAGGTGGTTCAGCTTGTGGACGACCTCGCGGATGCGCTCGCCCGAGCCGCACACCGCGCCGGCGATGAGGTCGGAGTGGCCGTTCAGGTACTTGGTCGCCGAGTGCAGCTCGAGGTCGAAGCCGAGGTCCACCGGGCGCAGGTTGACCGGGCTCGCGAAGGTGGCGTCGATGACGGCGAGGGTGCCGGTCTCGCGCGCCAGCCGGACCACCGCGGGCAGGTCGATGATCTTGACGAGCGGGTTCGAGATGGCCTCGACGTAGATGACGCGCGTCTCGGGGCGGACCGCGTCGCGCCAGTGGGCCGGGTCGTCGTCGGGCGCGAAGTCGGCGGCGATGCCGAGGCGCGGCAGGTCCTCGGTCGCGAGCATGTGGGTGCCGCCGTAGACGCCGCGCTGGAACAAGACGCGCTCGCCGGCCTTCACGAACGCGAGCAGGGCGGTGCTGATGGCGGCCATGCCCGAGGCGGTGATGACGGCCGCCTCCTGGCCGCAGAGGGCCGCGACCTTCCTCGCCACGGCGAGCTGGTTCGGGCCGTTGCTGAGGCGCGAGTAGCGCACGCCGTCGTAGTCGCCGTCGCCCGAGTGGCCGAAGGTCGACGTTTGGTAGATGGGCGTCGCGATGGCGCCGGCCGGCGCCGGATGGATGCGACCGGCGTGGACCGCGAGGGTTTCGAGCGCGCGCAAGGTCATGGTAGAAGCCCCCTCGATGCTGATCTGGATCGTCGTCTGCGCCGTGGCGCTGGTGGTCATTCTCTACGCCGAAGCGCGCGGGAAGACGATGCCGTCGGAGGCACGTTCGCCGTTCGCGACGCGCGTCAACGCCGTGGCCAAGCCCATCGCGTCGGCCTCGTTCGTGGCCGCCGCGGTCATGGCCGGAGCGCAGCAGAGCCGCGGCGGCCAGGCGCTGCTCATCGCGCTGGTGTGGTCGTTCCTGGGCGACATCCTGCTCATCCCGCGCTCGCGCACCGCCTTCGCCTTCGGCATGGCCGCCTTCGCCATGGCGCACCTCGGCTACGCCTTCTTCTTCGACATGCGCGGCGTCGACTGGCTGTGGGTCGTGCTCGGTGGGGTGGCCGCGGGCGCGGCCGGCGCGGCCTTCTTCATCCGGCTGCGGCCGTCCATCCGCAAGAAGGCGCCGACCTTGCTGACGCCGGTCGGGGCCTACGTCGCGGTCATCACGGTTATGGTCGCCTTCGCCATCGGCACCGTCGCGCTCAGCTGGAACCCGCTGCCGCTGGTCGGGGCGCTGGCCTTCTGGCTGTCGGATCTGACCGTGGCGCTGGTGCGCTTCACCGACGCCGGCCTCGCCTGGCGGCGGATCGGGCTGCCGCTCTACTACGCCGCGCAGTTCACGTTCATCGCGATGCTGCCCGGCGCTTGAGAGGCGTTGTCGGAGCCGCATGTGGCTCACTTCGGTGAGCGGAGCGCCGCATGGCGCGCAGCGAACCATGCACGGCCCTCGAGCGCAGGCCGCCCCGGCTTCGGGACGGAGGCTCGCGCGAAAAGCGCGAGGCGAAGGAAGAAGCCGGATGAGGGCGGCCGGAGCGAGGCCATCCGATCGACTCAGGCGCTCGGGATCCAGAGGATGGTCGTCTGGATGAGCTGCACGCTGCGCGGCTCGAGCACGAGGTCGCGGTACTCGCAGGCCTCGAGCTTGTCGAGCGCCGCGAACTCCACGTCGGCCACCTCGCGCGCGGCGAGGCCGACGAACTTGTCGCGCGTGGCGACGAGCTCCTTGTAGCGCTCGATGCGCGAGCGCACGCGCAGCTCGGCCTTCTTCAGCTGCTCGGCGTCGCCGCGCTCGCGCCAGATGGCGAGCTCGCGCTGGTCCATCGCCAGCTGCTCCTTCATGTCGTCGACCTTCTTCTGGAAGCTCGAGCGCAGCTGCTCGCCCTCGCCGCCGAGCTTGCCGACGGCGCGCTCGGTGGCCGCGCCGAGCCGCGGCGCGAGCCGCGCCTTGAAGTCCTCGAGGCTCTCGCCGGGCTGGCCCCAGGTGCCGAGCGGCAGGCACACCGGCACGCGCACGCGCTGCGTCCGCACCAGGTCGCGCACGAAGAGGTCCTTGGCGCGCTCGCGATCGGCCGGCGACCAGAGCCAGGCCGGCACCGCCACGAAGCCCGCCCCAGGCACCGGGTCGAGCCCGAACGCCACGCCGTCGAGCGCGCCCTCGGCGGCGCGCCACGTGGCCCCGCCCGGGCCCGACGGCAGCGGATACACCACGCGCCGCACCACGCCGCCGTCGAGCGGCTGGCCGCCGCCGCTGCCGGCGATCTCGGGCACGCGGAACGACGCGTGCGCCTCGGCGTAGAGCGCCGGTCGATACATGACGCGCGTGCCGGCCGCGTCGGGCACCGGCGCGCCGACCTGGAACAGCGCGCGCGCGTCGGGCTTCGTCAGCGCGCTCGACGGCAGGTAGCGCGAGTCGATGCCCGGCACGCGCGGCGTCGCCTCGTCGATCGGCCAGGCGCCCGGGCGCGGCGCCTCGGGCGTCGAGGGCCACGGCATCGGGCGCGGCGCCGACGAGATGGGCGTGCCGATCTCGACGACCTCGCCCACCACCTCGGCGCCGGCCGGCGCGGCCGATGCGGCAGGCGTCGCGCGCGGCGGGGCCGACGGCGCCGCGGGCGCGGGCGCGGCCTTCTTCGGGACCAGCCCGGCCACCTCGGGGAGATTGTAGAAATTGGCGTCGACCAATTTGGCAATCTCCTGGCGCGTCATCGGCCCGCGCAGGTACGACATGGCGAAGCGGCTCTTGAAGGTGACCGGGCCGTCGGCGGCGGCGTCCTGCATGAGGAACTGGCGCGGCTCGAGCGCCGACACGCGGTCGGAGATCTCGCCGCGCGACAGCTTCGGGCCGCCCGCGGTCGACGCGGCCATGAGCCCGTCGAGCACGCGGTCCTTGTCGTTGTCGGTCTGGAGCTTGCCGATGAGCCAGGTGCCGGCGTTGGTGAGCGCCTTGTAGTCGACGTCGACCGGGTTCTGGGTGGCCAGCACGACGCCGAGGCCGAAGGCGCGCGCCTGCTTCATGAGCGTCAAGAGCGGCCGCTTCGACGGCGGGTTGGCCGGGTGGGGCGGCAGGTAGCCGAAGACCTCGTCCATATAGAGGAGGGCGCGCAGGTCGCCGGTGCCCGACTGCGCGCGCATCCAGCCGATGACGCGATCGAGGAGCAGCGCCACGAACGACAGGCGCTGCGAGTCGTCGAGGTGGGCGATCGAGAAGATGGAGGTGCGCGAGCCTCGCGGGTCGCGCTTCAGCATGGCCTCGACGTCCAGCGGCTCGCCCTGGCGCCAGGCCTGGAAGGCGGGCGCGGCGACCAGCGCGTTCAGCTGCAGCGCCAGCTCCTTGCGCTTCTTCGGCGGCATGAACTCGTCGACGTCGTAGACGCCGAGCTTGGCGATGGGCGGCGTCTCGACGCGCTTCACGAGCTTGCCGAGGTCGAGCGTCTCGCCCCTCCCCCAGGCGTCGAGGACGATGGTCGAGACGAGGATGGCCTCCTTCGACTGCAGCGGATCGGCCGGCACGTCGACCAGCGCCAGCAGCGCGGCGACCAGGCCGCCGACCAGCTCGGAGCGGTCCTCCTCGGCCAGCGTGGCCCAGTCGGCGGGCGGCGCCAGCTCGGAGAGCAGGCTCACCGGGATGCCCGCGGTGGAGCCCGGCGTGTAGACCGCGACCGCCGCCTTCTGGCGCATGGCGCGGATGTCGCCCTCGCCGAGGCCCTCGGCGGCGAGGCCGTTCTTCCACTGCTCGGCGGCCTTCTGGCCGAGGTCGAGCGGCGAGGTCGCGCCGTCGAGCTTGCCCGGGTCGAGCCAGGTCGCGAACTGGCCGGCGCCGAGCTCGGGCCACGCCAGCGCGAGGTTGGCGAGGTCGCCCTTGGGGTCGATGGCGATGATGGGGATGCCGGCGCGCTGCGCCTCCTCGAGGAGGACGAGCGCCAGGCCGGTCTTGCCCGAGCCGGTCATGCCGAAGATGAGGCCGTGGGTGGTGAGGTGCTTCGGCGGGTAGTCGACGCGCGCGCTGTCGCTCGCGGCGCCGGCGGAGGACGAGCCGGGCTGCCCGGTCGGGGTGGTGTGTCCGAGATAGAAGGGCATGGGTCCTCAGCTTGCCAGGGGGTCGAGCGCCAGGCGCACGAGCGTCGCGAAGGCCTCGTCGGGGGCGTCGGGCGCGAGCGCGGCGACGTAGGCGGCGTACACGTTGGGGGCGCGCTCGGCGAGCTCGCGCAGGGCGGGCTCGGGGCCGGGGTACCACCAGCGTCGGAAGAGGTAGACGTCCTCGAGCAGCTGGGTCAGGAGCTCGGCGCGGCGCCACGCCGCGGCCACCGCGCGCGGGCCCTCGCGGTTCGCGATGCGGCGCAGCATGCGCTGGCCCCACACGACGAGCGCCTGTCGCTCGTCGTCGCCGAGCGGCTTCGGCCCGGCCGCGTAGACGGCCTCGAGGTCGGCCAGGATGGCGGGGACGACGCCGCTCGGGTCGTACAGCGCGCGGCCGCCGCGGAGCTTCAGCAGGCCGAGATCGGCCTCCACGTCGACCCGACCGCGGGCATCGAGCGGCTGGATCCAGCCATCGAGGTCGAGCATGAGCCCGGTCGGTCCGGCGACGCTGCGCGCATCGCGCGTCCGTCGCGCCGGCTTCGCGCCGTCGGCCGCGTCTGATGCGGGCTCGTGGGCGACCAGGATCAGGAGGTCGATGTCGCTCTCCGGTCGCGCGTCACCGCGGGCGCGCGACCCGTAGAGGATGACCGCCACCGCCGCGTGCTCGCGGACGAGCTCTTCGGCCAGACGCTCGAGCCAGCTCATGCCGCGCTTGTCTCCCTTCCGCCGCCGCATTTCAAGCCGGGCCGGCGCGGCCGGCCGCGGGCCCGGTGCCCGCTCCGCGGCGCGACCCACAGGCCCGAAGCCAGGTGCCAACTTTTTTGTTGGCACTCCGTTGATTCTCTGAATCCAAGCCGTTAGTGTCCCAACATCTTTGTTGCCAGCCGATTTGTTGGCACAAGACCGGAGGGCGTCGTGAACCACCCCCAGCTGCGTCAGTCCATCGGTAATTGGGTCGTCGGCGATCGATTCTTCGACCGCGAGGCCGAGCTGCAGCGCTTCATCGAGCTGCTCGACGAAGGCGCCCACATCCAGCTCGTCGCTCCGCGCCGGACCGGCAAGACCAGCCTCATGCGCGAGGCGGAGCGCCTGCTCTCCGAGCGGATGGCCACCGTCTTCGTGGACCTCGAGGCCAGCCGCTCGCCGGAGGACGCCATCGTCGAGATCGGCAAGGCGGCCCACGAGCACACGCGCCTCCGCGACCGCGTCTGGGAGTTCCTGAAGGGCGTCGTGCCGGCCGAGGTGCGCCTCGACGAGGTCACCCTCAAGCTGCGCAACGAGCTGCAGGGCGCCGACTGGCGCGCCAAGGGCGACCGCCTCCTGGCGCTGCTCGCCAAGCTCGATCGTCCGGTCGTGCTCTTCCTCGACGAGGTGCCGATCCTCGTGAACCGCCTCGTGTGCGACGCCGCCGGCGATCTCCAGCCCGACGGGCGCGCCGCCGCCGACGCCTTCATGTCGTGGCTCCGCGCCGCGGCCCAGCGTCATCAGGGCGCGCTGCGCATCGTCCTCTCGGGCTCGATCGGGCTCGAGCCGATCCTGCGCCGCGTCGGCCTGTCCGCCACCCTCAACGCCTTCACGCCGTTCCACCTCGACCCCTGGTCGCCCGAGACCGCGGCCGCGTGCGTGCGCGCGCTGGCGCGGCAGTACGAGATCGTCCTCGACGCCGGCACCGAGCAGGCCATCACCGACCAGCTCGGCTGCTGCATCCCGCATCACGTCCAGATGTTCTTCGGACACCTCCGCGACGACGCGCAGGCCCGCGCCAACGCGACCCTCGGACCCGACGACGTGCGCCGCGTGTACCGAGACCGGCTGCTCGGCAACAAGGGCCACGCCAGCCTGAGCCACTACGAGGAGCGTCTGCGCAGCGTGCTGGCGCCGAGCCTCCGCGACCTCGCCGCCGACCTCCTGACCGAGGCCGCGGTGGTCGGCCGTCTCACGCCGACCGCGGCCATGGCGCTCGCCCGAGCCGACGTCAAGGAGCCGCGCGCGGCGCTCGACGAGATCCTCGGCGTGCTCGAGCACGACGGCTACCTGGCGCGCGACGCGAGCGGCGACTACGCCTACGTCTCGCACCTCGTCCGCGACTGGTGGCGCGCGCGCTTCGGCTTCAACTGGCAGCCCGTCGCCGGGGGCTCGCGATGAGCCCGGCGCCCTTCAAGCACAACCCGGCCTTCCTCGAGCCGGATGCTCTGGTGGCTCGCTTCGTCGTGCGCGAGGCCGAGCTCGAGGCGCTGCTCGAGACGCTGCGCGAGAACGTCGGCGTGGCCTCGAACCAGCACGTGCTGGTGGTCGGCCCGCGCGGCATGGGCAAGACGACGCTCCTCCACCGCGTGGCCATCGCCGTCCAGCGCGACCCGGCGCTGGAGCGCTCGTGGCGCGCCATCCGCTTCGCCGAGGAGGCCTACTCGGTGTCATCGGTGGGCGAGCTGTGGCTCGAGGCGCTGCTCCACCTCGCCAACGACACCGGCGACAAGCGCTGGCGCGACGCCCACACCGCGCTCTTGGCCGAGCGCGACGAGAAGCGCCTCCAGACCTTGGCGCTGGCGCGCCTCATGGACTACGCCGACGACCAGGGGCGGCGCCTCGTGCTCATCGTCGAGAACCTGCAGATGCTGCTCGACGACCAGCAGATCGATCGCGAGGAGGCCTGGGCGCTGCGCCACGCGCTCCAGACCGAGCCCCGCCTCATGATGTTGGCCAGCGCCACGTCGCGCCTCGACGCGCTCAGCGACACCAAGCAGGCGATGTACGACCTCTTCAAGGTCATCGACCTCCAGCCGCTCGACGACGACGCGACGCGCACGCTGTGGGCCAACGTCGCTGGCCACGAGCTCGCCGGCGAGCGCATCCGTCCCATCCGCATCCTGACGGGCGGCAACCCGCGCATGGTCGTCATCATGGCGGCCTTCGCGGCCGGTCGCTCGTTCCGCCAGCTCATGGCCGACCTGCTGTCGCTGGTCGACGAGCACACGACCTACTTCAAGGCCAACGTCGAGGAGCTGCCCATCCAGGAGCGCAAGGTCTTCGTCCACCTGGCCGACCTGTGGAAGCCGTCGACCGCCCGCGACATCGCCGCCCGCGCGCGCATGGAGGTGAGCCTCGTCAGCGCCAACCTGAAGCGCCTCGTCCATCGCGGGCTCGTGACCGACCTCGAGCCGGGCGCGCGCGTGCGCCTCTATCAAGTGGCCGAGCGCATGTACAACATCTACCACCTCCTGCGCTCGCGTACCGGCGCGCGCGACCAGGTGCAGGCGCTGGTCGAGTTCATGGTTCATTTCTACGACCCGAGCGAGCTGGCGACCGTCGCCGACGGCATCGTGCGCGAGGTCTGCGGGCTCGGGCCGGGCGAGCGCAAGTTCCACTTCGCGGCCCTCGACGGGATCCTCCGCAAGCTCACGCGCGAGCGTCGGAAGGCGGTCCTCGAGTCGGCGCCAGCGGAGTTCTTCGCGCTCCCTGATCGACCGCGAGGCGGGGTGGACCAAGCTGAGGTTCGACC
>JAXLYZ010000028.1:0-140327 GCA_046351155.1 Myxococcota bacterium | reverse complement strand
GCGGCCGCGGCGCGGGCCCCAACGCGCTCGCGACGTACGGCGACGCGCGCGGACCGGTGACGCTCGGCGCCGGCGGCGGCACCAACGGCGGCAACGCCAACGAGGGCGGCGACGGCGGCGGCCGCGTGCGGCTGGTCACCGACGCGCTCGTGCTCGACGGCCGCATCATCGCCAACGGCGCGCGCGGCTACGACGGACCGGCCAAGGACTCGGGCGGCGGCGCGGGCGGCGCGGTGTGGATCACCACCGGCTCGCTCAGCGGCGGCGGCAGCATCGCGGCCGACGGCGCCGACGCCACCGCCGACAACGCCGGCAACAGCCCGGGCGGCGGCGGCCGCGTCGCCATCGACTACACAACCATGGTTGTGGACATGCGCGAGCGCGTCACGGCGCTGCCCGGGAGCGGCCAGCCCGGCCGCTCCGCCGGCCCCGGCACGGTCTTCCTGAACGGCCCGGGCGGCGACGCGACCTTCGTCATCGACGACGGTGGGCGCGGCGCGGTCGCCTCGCGCGCCTTCGCCTACGACCCGTCGAGCGACCCGGCCGTGACCGGGGCCCGCCTGGTCCTGCGCGGCACGAGCCACGTCGAGGTCGGCGGCCCGCTCGCGCTCGCCAGCCTGCGCCTCGAGGGCGCGGCGGTGCTGTCGGGCTTCGACAACACCAGCACCTACGAGGGCGGCCTCAGCATCGACGCCGACGAGATCGTGGTCGGTCCCGACGCCGCCATCGACGTCAGCGGTCAGGGCTATGCCGGCGACTGCTCGACGCGCTCGGGCGGCTGCCGGGTCGGCGCGCTCACCATCGGCAACCTCGACAACGGCGCGCCCACCAACGCCGGCGGCTCGCACGGCGGCGCCGGCGGCGGCGGCGTGTCGCGCACCTTCGGCGACCCGTTCGCGCCGACGACGCTGGGCGGCGGCGGCGGCCAGGGCAGCAGCAACACCGTCGAGGGCGGACCCGGGGGCGGACGCGTCGCCATCACCGCGGCGCGCCTCGAGCTCGACGGCGCGCTGCGCGCCGACGGCGGCGTCTCGCCCGACGCGGGCGGCTCGGGCGGCGCCGGTGGCTCGCTGTGGGTGGTGGTCGACGAGCTGGCGGGCGACGGCGTCATGAGCGCGCTCGGCGGCAGCCCGGGCACGCTGGGCGGGTCGGGCGGCGGCGGCGGCCGCATCGCCGTCGTCTACGGCGCGCTCGACGGGGCGCGCCCCTTCGACCTCGCCGGCGTCGACGCCTACGGCGGCCTCGGCCTCACGCCCGATCGCAACGGCGGCCCCGGCACCGTCTGGACGCTGCACCAGGGCGACCGCGGCGTGCTGCGCATCGACAACGCCGGCCGCGGCCACCTGAACGAAGCCGCGCCCTGGCCCGAGCTCGGACGCGTGCGCGTGGCGACCGTCGCGGCCGGCGTCGCCACCGTCAGCGGGGCGACCTGGCTCGCCGACGAGCTCACCGGTCTCGGCGTCGTGCGCGCCGCCGATCGCCTGACGGGCGTCATCGACGGCAACGCCGCCACCACGTTCGAGACGGCGCTGGCGCTCGTCGACGGCGACGCCGTGCAGGGTCGACGCGTGCTGCCGGGCGCGCTCGTCCTGGCCGGCGCCGCGCGCGTGGCGCTCTTCGACGAGCTCGTCGCCGACGCGCTCACGCTCGAGAGCGGCGCCGTCCTCACCCACCCGCAGACGCCGGGCACCGCGGTCGAGCGCGGCCTGTGGCTCGAGATCGGCGGCGCCGTCGTCATCGACGCCACCGCGGCCATCGACGTCAGCGGGCGCGGCTACCTCGGCGACTGCTCGCCGGGCGACAGCTGCGGCAACGGCGCCAACTGGCTCGGCAACACGGTGATCGGCGGCTCGCGCGCGCGCTCGGGCGGCTCGTACGGCGGCGTCGGCGGCGGCAACGAGCCCAACGCGACCTACGGCGACGCCTGGGCCCCGAGCGACCTCGGCGCCGGTGGCGCCTACGGATCGGGCGGCGGCGAGCCGGGCGGTGACGGCGGCGGGCGCGTGCGCGTCGTCGCCAGCGCCGGCATCACCCTCGACGGCATCGTCCGCGCCGACGGCGCGCCGGGCTCCGAGGCGTCCCAGAAGAACGGCGCGGGCGGCGCCGGCGGCGCCATCTGGCTCACGGCCCCGACGCTCGCCGGCGCGGGCAGCGTCCACGCCGACGGCGGCGATGGCGGGTCCGCGGCCGGCCAGGCGGGCGGCGGCGGGCGCATCGCGCTGCAGTACCAGACGCTCCAGGGCCTGGCCGACGGCGACGTCAGCGCGCTCCCCGGCAACGGCACCGGCGCGCCGGCGGGCCCCGGCACGGTCGCGTGGATCCCGTCCTCGGGCACGCGCCGCCTGGTCATGGACGACGGCGGTCGCTCGGCCGGCGTCGACGACGCGGCGCTCGGCTGGAGCGCCAGCGCCACGCCCTACGACGTCGGCGGCGACCTCACGCTGCGCGGCACGACGCGCCTCGTGGCGACCTCGCCGCTCTTGGTGAAGGCGCTGCGCCTCGAGGGCTCGGCCATCCTCTCGCACCTCCAGACGGGCACGAGCGCCGAGGCCGAGCTCGAGGTCGCGGCCGACAGCATCGACATCGCGGCCGGCGCGGCCATCGACGTCGACGGGCGCGGCTACCTCGGCGATTGCCACGGCGGCGGCTGCGGCAGCGGCGGCTACTGGCTCGGCAACACCCAGGTCGACGGCGCGCGTCGCTCGGGCGGCTCGCACGGCGGCACCGGCGCCGGTCCGACGCCCAACAAGACCTACGGCGACCCGACCGCGCCGACCACGCTCGGCGCGGGCGGCGGCTACGGCTCGGGCGGCGGCGAGCCGGGCGGCGACGGCGGCGGTCGCGTGCACCTCCTGGTGGGCGGCGCGCTCACGCTCGACGGCAGCATCCGCGCCCAGGGCGAGGCCGGGGTCGAGTCGTCGCAACGGAACGGCAGCGGCGGCGCGGGCGGGTCCGTCTGGATCGAGGCCGCGTCGCTCGGCGGGGTGGGGCGCGTGACGGTGAACGGAGGCGGCTCGGCCTCCGTCGGCGGCTACGGCGGCGGCGGCGGGCGCATCGCGCTCGACGTCCAGGCGCTGACGCTCGACGCGGCGCGCGTGACGGCCTGGCCGGGTCACGGCGTGACCGAGAGCGGCGGCGCCGGCTCGGTCTACCTGGCGGTGGGCGGCGGCCGCCCGAGCTACGTCATCGACGACGGCGGCGTCAGCGCCGGCACCGACGATCGACCCTTCGGCTGGGATCCGAGCGCGACCGCCTTCGACGCGGGCGCCGACCTCACCGTGCGCGGCACGACGCGGCTCGTCCTGACGAGCCCGCTGGTGGTCCACGACCTCACGCTCGCCGACACGGCCGTCCTCACCCACGTGAAGACGAGCACGAGCTACGTCGGCTACGTCAGCGTCACGGCGGCGACCGTGACCATCGGTCCCGACGCGGCCATCGACGTCAGCCAGCGCGGCTTCCTCGGCGATTGCCACGGCGGCGCGTGCGGCTCGGGCGGCTACACCTTCGGCAACGTCCAGAGCGGGGCCGCGCACGCCGGCGGCTCGCACGGCGGCATCGGCGGCCTCGGCACGCAGCTCGTCTACGACGACCCGTTCGGCCCGGTCGAGCCCGGCCAGGGCGGCGGCTACGGCTCGGGCGGCAGCGGGCCGGGCGGCGACGGCGGCGGGCGCGTGCGCCTGGTGGCGGATCGGCGTGGTGCTGGACGGCGCCATCCGCGCCGACGGGCGGGTGCCGCCCACGTCGGCTCAGGACAACGGCTCGGGCGGCGCAGGCGGCTCGGTGTGGCTCACGCTCGGGTCGCTGGCCGGCGACGGCATCGGCGCCGACGGCGGCAGCAACGGCAGCAACACCGCGAGCCCGCTGGCCGCGGGCGGCGGCAACGGCCGCGTGTCATCGAGTACGAAGCGATTGATGCGCAGGCGCCGTTCGACCTCGACGGCGTGACGGCCTTCGGCGGAGCGGCCGCAAGGAGGAGCCGCGACGGCGCCGGCACGGTGTGGCTGCTGCCGGCGGGAGCGCCGGGCGAGCTGCGCCTCGACGACGGCGGCCGCGCGGCGCTGGCCGAGGCCGCGCCCTGGCCGAGGATGGCGCGCGCGGCGGTCACGGTGACGGCGCACGAGGTCACGGTCGCCGGCACGCCGTGGTTCGCCGACCAGCTCATCGGCACCGAGCTCGGGGTCGCGGGCTCGGCGCTGCACTTCCACGTCATCGGCAACGGCGGCGGCACGCTCGAGCTCGACCCGGCCGACGGCGACGTCACGGCCGTGCTGGCGGCGGGCGGCAAGCTGCAGCTGGCGCGCGGTCGGCGGCAGCATCGTGCTCGGGGCAGCGCGCGCGCGCTGGCCGATCGCGTCGAGGCGCGCGACCTCATCGTGAGCGACAGGGCGGTGCTCACGCACGCCGTGGCGCGCAGCGGCATCAAGCCTCCCGGGCTGTGGCTCGCGCTCAGCGGCGCGGCGACCATCGCCGCCAGCGGCGCCATCGATCTGATCGGGCGCGGCATCGTCGGCGGCTGCGCCCCCGGCAGCGAGAGCTGCGGCGGCTCGTCGGCCACGCTGTCGGGCCTGCTCGGGCGGCTCGCACGGCGGGCAGGGCGCCGGCGCGCCGAAAGCGCTCCCTTCGGCGACGCCAACGCGCCCTTCGAGGTCGGCGGCGGCGGCAGCTGCGGGTCGGGCGGCAGCGAGGCGGCAGCGGCGGCGGGCGCGGTAATACCTCGCGGCCGCGTCGCTGGCGCTCCTCGGCAGCATCGACGCCAGCGGCGTCGACCCCGCGACGGGCGGCGGCGGCGGCGCCGGCGGCCATCTGGCTCGTGGTCGGCCAGCTCTCGGGCACAGGCAGCGTGCGCGCCGACGGCGCAGCCGGCCGGCACAGGCGGCGGCGGCGGCGGTGGCTACGTCCGGCTCGACCTCGGGACCGACGCCTTCACCGGTCCGGTCAGCGCCAGCGGCGGCGCGGTCGGCGGCGGGGCGGGCACGGTCGTCCAGGGACTGACGGCGGCCGCCTCCGTCGGTCTCGTCCCGGGCTCCGCTCGGGGTCGAGGCGCGCGGCCTCGGCCTGGCGCAGCCGGCCGAGCGCGGCCGAGCAACCCGGCGACCCAGTGCCACGGCGTGTAGCGGCCGGGGCGCGCGCAGGGCGCGGCAGCGCGGCCGGGTCGAGGCGCAGCGCGACCTCGCCGACCATGGCCTCGATGCCGCAGTCGTCCTCGAGCGCCTGCTGCGCGAGCCGCAGCGCGCACGGCGACAGGAGGCGCGTCACCGCCTCGGCGTCGTCGATGCTGTCGAAGCGCTGCGCCGCCAGCAGGCGATCGTCGTCGCTCAGGTCGGCGCCGAGGAAGCGCGGCCGCAGCGCGCGTAGGAGCTGGGGTCGCAGCCCGGCCTCGTGGTGCAGGACCACCGCCAGCCACAGCGCCTCGGGCACCGTCCCGAAGAGCGCCGCGACGGCGTCCGCGTCGACCTCGGGCGCGCGCAGCGCCTGGTCGAGCGCCGCGCTCGACGCGTCGGCCAGCGCCACCGGCCCGTCGTCGTACCAGCGCGGCGCCAGCAGCGCGGCGATGGACGCGCGCGCGAGCGGCGTCAGCCCGACCTCGGCGGCCAGCGCGCGGATGCAGCCCTCGACCTCGGCCCGCAGCGCCTCGCGTCCGCCCGCGCAGTAGATGCGGTCGGTCGCCAACGCGCCGTGCTCGGTGAGCGCCAGCAGGCAGCGCGCCACCACGGCGCCGCGCGCGTCGCGCACGAACAGCACGCGCTTGTTGACGTCGACCGTTCACGACGGCCGAGAAGAAGTTGATGTGGCCGGGCGTGAGGCAGGTGCCGAAGGGCTCGCCCATCCTCGGGACCGCCAGCGGGTCGGGGCAGAGCGCCGCGACGCGGCCGTCGGCGAGCGGCCAGCGGCGGCCCTCGACCCAGGGCGCGACGTCGCGCACGCAGGGCGCCAGGCGCTCGAGGAAGGCCACGTTCTTCGGGTGGTCGCGCGGATCCCAGGGCGGCGGCCCGGCGCGGCGCCGCAGGAGCTCGAACGCCAGCTCGCGGTACGGCGCCGACAGGCCGGCCGCGGCGGCCACCAGGCTCGTGTGCGCGCCGAGCCACGGCGCGTCGACCCCGAGCAGCGCGCGCGCGGCGACCGCGATGCGCGCGTCGAGCTCGGCCTGCGGCGCCTCGGCGCCGCCCGCGCCAGGAGCCGCACGCTTCAGCTCGTGGCGCGCCGCTGCCGCTGGTCAGCTCGGCCAGCGTCGCGAGGCGCGCGCGCAGGCTGGCGATGCGCTCAGGCGGCCGTCGTGCGCCACCAGCCAGGCCAGCTCGGCGGCCAGGCCGGCGTGCGGATCAATGGGATCCCCAAGCAATCGTCGGGCTGGCAGCGCCGGCGGCGCGACCTTCATGCGCCGCCATCGCGCGCGTCGCGCCGAGCGCCTCGAGCCGTCCGGTCTCCTCGACCAGCAGCGCGGCGACGCCGGCCGGCGGCACGCCGAGGTCGAGCAGCGCGAGCGCGCCGACCTGCACCCGCTCGGCGATGTCGAGGCGCTGTGCCGCGAGCACCGCCGCGAAGCGCGCGGCGTCGTCGGGCGTCGCCGCCACCAGCGCGTGCGCGAGCTGCACCGCCTCGTCGCCGTAGTAGGACGCGCGCCCTTCGACGGCGGCCAGGGCCCGCGCCCGCGCCAGCGCGCGCGGCGCGTCGACCTGCACCAGCGCGCCCAGCGTGTCGGCGTCGAGCCCCTCGTCGTGAAGGGCCGCGCACAGCTCGTAGTAGCCATCGACGAAGGCCGCGCTCGGCCGGTCGGGGAGCCCCGATTCGGGCGTGTTGTAGGTGTGGCCGAAGCGCCCGGCCTTGGCCCATGGTGCGAGCGAGCGGCCGGCGGCGACGTGGCGCCCGAGACCGCGCACGACGGCGGCGACGAACGCCTCGTCGCGCCTCTCCGCGAGCAGCGCCCAGTGCTCGACGAAGCGCCCGCGGTCGACCTCGGGGAGGGCGGCGACCCCTTCGGCGATGGTGGCCACGAGCGGCGTGCCGACGAGCTGGCGCAGCGCGCGCGCCAGCTCCGCGCCATCGACGGGGATCGGCCGCGCCGCCAGCGCATCGGCCCGCGCCGCCAGCGCCGCCGTCGGCAGCTCGGCCAGCCCGAGGCGCGCGCTGAGCGCCGCGTGCAGCGCCTCGACCTCGGCCCAGGCGTCGGCGGCCAGCGCCATGGTCGGCAGGAGCGGCGCGAGCAGCGGCCCCAGCTCGGCGAGCTCGCGCAGCGATCGCTCCACCAGGAGCGGCGCGAGCCCGGCGACGGCCGGCGCCAGCGTCGGCAGCTGCGGTCGCTTCGCGGCGCCGCACGCCGTCGCGAGCGCCTGTCGACTGCGGCGGATCTCCACCTCGACCGGCACCGGCGCGATGGCCAGCGCCGCGATCCAGCACCGCGCCGCCTCGGGGTCGTCGCTGGCCATGAGCGCCAGGCGCACCTGCTCGACCAGCGGTCGCGGCGGCAACGATGGCGCGAACGCCTGCGCGCGGGCGAGCCGCTCGGGCTCGAGCACCAGCACCCAGCGTAGCGCCTCGGTCGCGTCGATCGAAGGTCGCACCTCGTCGTGGACGAGCGGCTTCAGAGCGTCGAGGCGCGCGGCCACGACGCGCACCCACGCCTCGGCGTCGCCGACCACCTCGGGCAGCACGGCGCGGTACTCGCCGCGCAGCGACGTCAGCCAGCGCGTGGCGCGCGCGAGCCGCGTGCGGTCGAGCGTCGAGATGACGGGCGGCGCGCCGCGCACCAGCTCGACCCAAGCCTCGCCTTCGGGAAAGCCGGCGACGAGCCCGAGGAGCCGGGTCACCAGGAGGCGCGCGCGGCGCACGTCGGCGCGGCCGCTCTCGGGTCGGGCAGGCTTCATCGGCGGGACTTCACCCCGAGCCGTCGCGCCTGACAAGCCAAACCCATCCAACCCCACGAAACCACTGTCTCCCCCCTGGGGACCACGGTCTCGCCCTGGGGGTCAGGACTACTTCTTTTCTCATTTTCCGGCCGGCGGAAAATGAGGAAAAGTAGTCCTGACCCGAGGGGCGACCCCAGGGGGGCGAGACCCCGAGTCCGTCGAGTTCCACCGCGCCGTGGCCGCCGGCGGCGACAAGCGGGCCATCTACGAGCGCTTCATCGATCCCGCGGCGGAAGAGAACATCAACATCGACGGCAAGCTCCAGGGCTACCGAGCCGGCACCGGAACGCGCGTGCCCGTCGCCCGCGTGACGACCGTCAGCGACCGATGCCGCCCATGAGCACCCGCAACAGCACGTCGACCAGGCCGTCGCCGGGCTCGAGCATCGCGCCGAAGGGACCGTCCTTGCCGAGCGCGCGCAGCAGGATCTGCGGTGCCGCCCCGAGCACGCCGGTGGCGATGGCGGCCAGCGGCAGCGGCACGCTGGGGTCGAGGACGCCCTCCTTGCGCCCCTCCATGACCACGCGCACGAGCAGCCCGAGGTGCCCGCGCTTGAAGCGCTCGACCAGACGCGCCAGGCGCTCCGACGAGACCAGCGCCTCGCGCACCACCAGCCGGAAGACCTCGGCCTCGACCGCGGTCATGTGCGCGATGCGGTGATACAGCGCGCGGATGCGCGCCTCGAAGCCGCCGTCCACCGCCAGCGCCTGCTCGAGGTCGGCCATCACCTCGGCGTAGACCTCCTCGACCACGCCGAAGAACAGGTCGTCCTTGCTCGGGTAGTAGTAGTAGATCATGCCGATGCTCGTCGCCGCGTCGCGCGCGATGGCGCGCAGCGAGGCGCCGTCGACGCCGTCCACGAGGAAGCGCGCGCGCGCGGCGTGCAGGATGCGAGGCTGGATGTCGGTCTTGGGTCGGGCCATCAGCCGAGCTTTTTGCGGAAGCGGAGGGAGGCGAAGAGCACGAGCACGCCGAGGATGATCGACATCTGCACGAGCTCGGGCGCGACGTCGTCGAAGCCCGCGCCGCGCAGCGTGATGCCGCGCACGACGCGCAGGAAGTGGGTCAGCGGCAGCGCCGTCGAGATCCACTGCGCCGGCTCGGGCATGGCCTCGAACGGGAACATGAAGCCGGAGAGCAGGATGTTCGGCAGCAGGAAGAAGAAGGACATCTGCATGGCCTGCTGCTGCGTCTTGGCCAGCGTCGAGAAGAAGAGCCCGATGGCCAGGTTGGCGGCGATGAAGACCAGCGCCAGGAGGTAGAGCAGCGCCAGCGAGCCGACGATCGGCACGTCGAAGACGAAGCGCCCCAAGAGGAAGATGAGCGTCATCTGCAGGTAGCCGATGAAGATGAACGGGATGATCTTGCCGATCATCAGCTCGACGCTCCGGACCGGCGACACGATGAGCTGCTCGAGGGTGCCGCGCTCGCGCTCGCGCGCGATGGCCATGGCGGTCAGCATGACCATCGTCATGGTGAGGATGACGCCGACCAGGCCGGGCACGATGTAGACCGCCGTGCGCAGGTCGGGGTTGTACCAGGTCGACGGCTCGAGCCTGATCGGTTCGTCGGGCTGGAACGGTGCGCCGCCGCTCTTCGCGAGCTTCTGCACCATGAGCTGGCCCGAGCGCGCCGCCACGACCGAGGCCGCGGTGTTGGTCGCCGACGCCACCGTCTGCGGGTCGGAGCCGTCGAGCACGAGCCGCACCGTGGTCGGCCGGCTGCGCTGGAGGTCGCGCTCGTAGTCGGCCGGGACGATCAGCGCCACGCGCGCGATCGAGCCGCGCAGCGCGCGGTCGACGTCGTCGTAGCTCCGCGCCTCGCCGATGAGGTCGTAGAAGCCGGTGGCGCGCATCGAGAGCGCCAGGTCGCGCGAGGCGGCGCTCCGGTCCTGATCGTAGATGATGGTCGGGATGTGGCGGACGTCGTTGTTGATGGCGTAGCCGAAGAGCAGGAGCTGCACGATGGGCAGCATCATCATCATGCCCATCGTCAGGCGATCGCGGCGCAGCTGCAGCAGCTCCTTCCGCGCGATGACCAGCGGCCGCGACAGGTTCATGCCGCCGCCTCCGCCATCCGCGCGTCGTCGCGCACCATGCTGACGAACGCGTCCTCGACCGTCACGCGCGCCGGCCGGCTCTTGGCGATGGCGATGCCGGCCTCGCCCAGCACCGCCAGCGCCAGCGCCTCGGGGTCGGCGCCGCCCTTCGTGGCCACGCGCAGGAGGTGGCCGTAGTGCGCCACCTCGTCGACCTCGCTCCGCAGGCGCAGCTTGGCCGCCGCGGCGACGGCCTCGCCGGCGGTCGCGACCGACAGCTCGGCGGCGCGCAGGTGGCGGCGATCGACGATCTCCTCGGGCGTGCCGACGTCGAGCAAGGTGCCGCGGAAGATGAACGCCAGGCGATGGCAGCGCTCGGCCTCGTCCATGTAGTGGGTGGTCACGAGGATGGTGGTGCCGCCGGCGGCGAGGCCGTGGATCTGCTCCCAGAACTCGCGCCGCGACACCGGATCGACGCCGGCCGTCGGCTCGTCGAGGAACAAGAGCGGCGGCTCGTGGATGGTCGCCGAGGCCAGCGCCACGCGCTGCTTCCAGCCGCCCGACAGCGTGCCGGCCAGCTGCTTCCGCCGCACGTCGAGGCCGGTCCGCGCCAGCACCTCGGCGATGCGCTGCTTGCGCAGCTTGCGCGGCACGCCGTAGATGCCGGCGTAGAACGACAGGTTCTCCTGCACCGACAGGTCCTCGTAGAGGCTGAAGCGCTGCGTCATGTAGCCGATGCGCTCCTTGATCTTCTCGGGGTCCTTCCGGATGTCGAAGCCGACCACCTTGCCCTCGCCGCCGGTGGGATCGAGGATGCCGCACAGCATGCGGATGGTCGTCGACTTGCCCGCGCCGTTGGGCCCGAGCACGCCGAAGATCTCGCCCTTCCGCACCGCGATGCTCACGTCGCGCACCGCCATGAGGTGCCCGAAGCGCCGCGCCAGCGCGTGCGTCTCGATGACCAGCGGCTGTCCCGCGCCGGGCCCGTCGCCCGCGCTCGCCGCGCTCGCCTCGCTCACGGCTGCACCGCCACCGGCATGCCCTCGAAGGTCGCGAACGCCGGCAGCCCCGCGTGCACGTGGTGGGCCGGGTCCTCGACGCGCAGCCGCACGCGCACGACCAGGTGCGGCCGCTCGCGCGCGCTGAAGACGTAGCGCGGCGTGAACTCGGTGGTGTCGGCGATGTGCTCGACGCGCGCCTTCAGCGTCTCGACGCCGTCGATGAGGATGTGGCCGGCCTGCCCGACGCCGAGCGGGGCGATGTCCTTGGTGGCCACGAAGACGTCGACGTAGGGGTGGTTCACGTCGCCGAGCGTCGCCACCGGCGTGCCCGGCCCGACCACCTCGCCGAGGTCGGAGAGCGCCTCGAGGATGGTGCCGTCGATGGGCGCTCGCAGCGTGAGCTTCTCGATCTTCTGGTCCTCGGCCGCGAGCGCCACCGTCGCCGCCGTCACGCGCGCCCGCGCCGCGTCGAGCTCGGGCGTGCGCGCGCCCGAGCGCATGGACGCCAGCTGGTGCTCGGCCGCCTCGCGCTGCGCGCGCGTCGCCTTCACGCGGCCGCTGAGCTCGTCGAGCGAGGCCTCGGGCGCCACCTTCTGCGCGGTCAGATCGCGCTGGCGCGCGAGCAGCGTCGCGGCCGTCTTCTCGCTGGCCGTCAGCGCCCGCACCTGCGCCTCGAGCGCCTTCACATCCTCGGGCCGGGCGCCGCTCTCGAGCAGCGCCAGCTGCGCCTTGGCCGCGTCGAGCTCGGCCGCGCGTGCCGCCCGCGCCGAGAGCGCCAGCGTGTCGTCGAGGGTCGCGATGACCTGGCCCTTCTTCACGGCCTGGCCGCGCGCGACGTTCATGGCCACCACGCGACCGCCGACCTCGAAGGCGAGCGTGCGCTGATCGAGCTCGACCACGCCCTGATAGGGCGAGGGCACCGTCGATGCGCCCGCGTCGCACGCGGCCGCGGCCATCAGGACGAGCAGGGTGAGTCCGCTTCGGGCATTCTTTATCATACGACTGATAATGCGCCGAGACGCGCGCCGTGGCTAGCCCCGAGCGCGAAAAAGCCCTCGACGCCGCCTCCGGTGAGGCTGCGCGAGGGCTCGTGCGCGTCGGCGCCCGTCAGGCGATCAGGGCGCGACCATGCGGCCGGGTGCGCCCTCGGCGCCCTGGGGTCCGTGGCAGCTGTTGCACGCGCCGTTGCCGGTGATGGGCAGCGTCATCTCGCGCGTGCGGTCCTGATAGGTGAGGCGCGCGCGGTAGCCGTCGACGTAGGCGCCGCGGAAGTAGAAGCTGCCGGCCGCGTTGGTCGTGGCCTGCCCGACGGTCTGCCCCGAGCCGTCGAGGATCTCGACCTTCACGCCCGGCACGCCGCGGCAGTCGTCGGGATCGATGAGCTCGGGGTAGACGGTGCCGGCGTAGGCGAAGTCGGGGCCGCCCGCCTGCACGTGGCACGAGATGCAGTCGTTGCCCGGGTGCATGAGGTCGGAGGCGAACATGCCCTGGTACTGCCACCACTGATCCGACGAGCACGCGCCGTCGGCGGCCCAGCTCGGGTGCCCGTGGGCGAAGCCGGTCGGGGGGCCGCCGAAGTCGACCGGGCCGCCGACCTCGATGTCGGCGCCGATGCTGGTGCAGGCCGGCGCGCCGTCGGTGATCCACTGGCTCAGGGCGTCGAGCGCCTCCTGCGGCATGCTGCCGGTCTGCGGCATGGGGTCGCCGAGGCCGCCCGGGTCGACGCACTTCGTGTAGAGGAAGCTCGCCGCCGGATCGCCCGGCACGATGAGGGTCTGGCCCCACTCGCTCGAGAAGTCCTTGATGGCGCCGATGGCCGGGCCGCGCAGGTCGAGCGGCTCGATGTTGCCGTCGTGGCACGACACGCAATAGGGGCCGAAGACCTTCTTCGAGATGTCGCAGCTCGCGCCCGGCTGGAACGGCTGCCACACGACCGCCGACTCGCCCGGCTCGGTGCAGCCGGTGCCGAGCGCCGCGCCCGCCAAGCCCAGGCCGATGAACGCGAGACGCCAGTGCTTCGCCGTCCTCATCATCGTCGTCCTCATGGCGCCACCATCCGGCCCGGGGCGCCGTTGGTCCCGGTCGACGCGTGGCACGTGTTGCAGTCGCCGCTGGTCGAGACCGGCAGCGTCATCTCGCGCGTCCGGCCCTGGTAGCTCAGGCGCGCGCGATAGCCGGCCTTGAAGGGGTTGGAGGTGCGGCCCCAGTAGAAGTTGCCCGCCGCGTTGGTGGTCGCGGCCGAGCCCAGCCGGTTGCCGCCGTCGTCGAGGATCTCGACCGTCACGCCGGACACGCCGCGGCAGTCGGCCGTGTCGGCGACGTCGGCGTAGACGGTGCCGGCATAGCTGTAGCTCGGGCCCTCGCCGGAGCGCGAGTGGCAGTCGATGCAGGCGCGGCCGGGGTGCATGCTCGAGGACTCGGTGTCGCCCGAGTACTTCCACCACTGGCCGGCGGTGCAGGTGCCCTGCTCGGCCCAGCTCGGGTGCGTCGTCTGGAAGCCGCTCGGCGGAGCGCTGAAGGTGATGGTGCCGCCCGGCTCGGGGATGGGCGGGTCGGTCGGCGGGATGACCACGACGCCGTCGCAGGCCGGTGCGCCGTCGTCGATCCAGGCCGCCACTTGATCGAGCAGCGCCGCGTCGAGCTGGCCGTCGGGCGGCATGAGCGCGCCCTTGCCCGACGACGGGTGGAGCTTGGTGAAGAGCAGGCTCGTGGCCGAGCTGCCCGGGACGACGAGGACCTGCCCCGGGTAGGCCAGGGCGCCGGCGTTGGCCAGGCTGCCGAGCGCGCCGGCTCGCAGGTCGGGGTACTGCTTCGTGCCCTGGTGGCACTCGACGCAGTACGGCGTGAAGACCTGGTCGGCGATGGCGCAGGGGCCGGTGACGATCGGGATGTCGTCGACGGGCGTAGACGTGTCGCCGTCGGTCGTCGTCGTCGACGACGCGTCCGGGCTGCCGCGAACCTCCCACGGAAACGGAATGGCCTCGTCGCACGCCGCTCCACCCGCGAGCGCCACCATCATCGCTGCCACATAACGCCCGGACATCGGCTCCTCCCCCGTGGCACAGGCGCGCGATGATGCTGTTCGAGCGCCAGCCACGTGCTCCTTAGACACGCCTCTCGGTCGGAGTCCGCAGCATTCTCCGAACCATCGGAGCCGCCGCGCCCGGGGCCTTGTAACGGTCAAAAGAGTGCCGCGATTACAGGCGCTTGTGGCGCATCGGCGCGTCTGAGAGGTCGATTAGAAAACCCTCAGAATCGGTCGCCAGGGCGCTCGCACCCGCTTGCGTCGATCGTCAAGTGCCTTTCGCACCAGGCCGGGCGGGCCGAGGCGCGCGAGGACCTCACGGCACATCGAAGGGCATGACGCCTTCGCCGCCGCGCAGCACCTGCACGGTGGTCGGCTTGAAGTCGAGGCCGCCGATGAGGCGCCCGACCGGGGACGGGCCGACCTCGAGCTCGTCGCCGCGCGCCCACGGCTGCAGCACCGGGCGCCCGCGGAAGAAGATGTCGCTGCGCCGCTCCATGAGCGTCGGCGGCGTGACCACGCGCAGCGGGTGGAGCTTCTCGCGCAGCGCCTGGCCGGTCTTGCGCACGCCGAGCGCGCGCCCGACCTCGACCAGCATGCGCGCCTGCGTCGCCAGGTCGGCGCGCACGCGCAGGCGACCGCTCACGGTCGGGACGGTGTCCTCGCTCACGCGGAAGCGCACGTGGTCGCCGAGGTCGGCGATGCCGAGCTCGCCCGGGTGCTTGTCGAAGCCGTGGAGCTCGCGCCCGTAGGCGATGGCGTGGCGGTTGTTGAGGACGAGGATGTACTCGCAGACGAAGACGTCGGGCAGCTGCTGCGCCGCGAACGGGGTCCAGCGGTTGACCCACGGGATGGCCGGGGCGGGCGCGCCGCGGAGGCGCACGAGGAAGGTGACGGTCAGTTCCTGGTACGGGCCGCAGGTCGAGCTGCCGAACTCGGAGAGCCACAGGCAGCCGAGCGCGCGGCCGTTGGTCGCGGCCACCGGCTCGTAGCGCGCGGCCTGCATGAGGTCGCGGCAGCGCGCGAGATCGAGCGTGCCGAAGAGCATGGCGCCGGCCGCCTCGGGGACCCAGAACGGGCTCTCGCAGCGGAGGCCGGTCGAGAGGACATGGCTCTTGGGCGGACCGAACTCATCCTTCAGCGGGCGCTTCATGCGGCGATCCAAGCCGAAGTCGCGCGCCCGCGCAAGCCGCCCCCGGGCACCGGGATGGACCGCGAGACGGCGCCGTCGCCGGAGCCGTCGCGGATGGGAAAGTCGCCCCCCGCGCGTTAGGCTCGCGACATGCGACCGACCCTGCACACCGTCCTTGCCGTCGCCCTCCTCACCCCGGCCTGCGCGTCGACGCCCGCCCACCGAGCGTCCGACGGCGTCGGCCCGGAGCGGCCGCTCGACGACCTGGCCGGCGCGTGGGATCCCGCGCCGCCGGCGCCGCTCCCCGAGGTCGCGCCGGTGGTCGCGGTCGCACCGAACGCGCCCGTCGCGGCCTCGGCCTACGCTCCGCCGGCGCCGCTGAGCGACGCCGAGCGGCGCGAGCGCTACCCGGTCGGCGACGTCGTCCAGGCGCGAGCCTTGAACCGCAGCGGCTACGCCAAGCGCCAGGCGGGCGACGCCGCCGGCGCGCGCGCCGACTACGAGGCCGCGCTCGCCGCCTCGCCGCGCTACGCGCCCGCCCGCTACAACCTCGCCTGCGAGCTCGCGCGCACGGGCCAGGCCGACCTGCGCGAGCGCGCCGTCCTGCTCATCGAGGATCTGGTCCGCATCGGCACGCCCCAGGCGCGCACGTTCGTCGCGCGCACGCGCTTCGACGAGGATCTGGCGAGCCTCGCCGCCGACCCGCGCTTGGCGGCGCTGGCGGGCACGGTGCGCTTCGACGAGGCCCAGCCCTTCGCGCGCCAGATGTGCGAGGACCGTGGCCGCATCGGCGCGCTGGTCGATCCGCAGAAGGGCTTCGTCGAGTACCTCGAGACCGAGAGCCCGTCGGAGAGCTTCCCGACCTACCACCTCACCCGGCGCGTGAGCGGCAAGGCCGCCTTCGACGAGGCGCTGGCGCTCATCGGCCAGGTGGCGCTCTCCGCCTGCCCCACCGAAGGCATGGACGTCCGGTCCGGCTCGCTCCACACCTTCCGCCTGGCCGGCGATGCGCGCGACGTCGTCTGCATGACCTCGCACGGCGAGGCCGAGTGGTCCTCGCAGGCGCTGCTGTGCGTCGTGCACGAGCCCCAAGGCTGGCGCATCGCCACCTTCAGCCAGTTCCCCGATGGCCCGATCATCGTCGAGCCGATGATGGCCGAGGCGCGCGAGGCCAAGCGCCAGGGTCTGGCGCTCTTCGGACGCGCCGCCGCGCCGTCCGAGGACGCGCCTCGACCCGACGCGCCGCCTCCCGCGCCGTGAGGCGCGCCGCGCGCGGTTGACAGCGGCGGCGCGCGCTTCGAGAGTCCGGGCCCATGCGCATGCCCTCGCACCTCGTCGTCGTCCTCGCGAGCACCCTCGTCGGCTGCGCCAGCGCCGGACCCGCCGCGTGGCGCGTGGCCGAGGACCGGCGCGACCCCGACCTCGCCGTCTTCATGGCCGCCGTCCATGAGCCCGACGCGGTGCGCGCGCTCGGCCGCATGGCCTCGCCCGAGCTGGTGCCGGCCGTCCTCGCCGCGCTCGACGACCCGCGGACGCGCGCGCTCGCGGCGTGGGCGATCGGCGAGTACGGCGTCGTCGACGGCTTCGAGCCGACCTCGGCGGTCGGGCTCATCGAGGCGCTGGTCGCGCGCGAGCGCGATCCCGACCCGGCCGTGCGCGCCGCGGTCGCCGTGGCCTATGGCCGCCTGCGCGCCGAGTCGGGAGCGCGCGCGCTCGTGGCCGACCCCGACCCGCGCGTGCGCGCCGCCGCCGCCGAGGGCCTCTTCTGGCTCGGCGTGCTGGCCCAGCGCATGCCCGACGAGGCGTCGGTCGCGGCGCTGGTGGCGCTCGGCGCCGACCCGGACAAGGACGTCCGTCGCGCCGTCGCGCTGGCCTTCTCGCGCCGCGTCGACGCGCGCGCCGAGGCGCTGCTGGCGACGCTCGCCGCCGAGCCGGGCGACACCGGCATGTTCGCGACGCGCGGGCTCGGGCGCCTGACCGAGCAGGCGCCGGCGACGGTCGAGCTCCTGGCGCGGCTCGCGCGCGACGGCGAGCGCGCCGTGCGCATCGAGGCCACGCTGGCGCTCCACGACGCGGCGCGCGTGCCCGCCGCCGACGCGCGCGAGCCCGACCTGACGCTGCGCGCCGCGCGCGCCATGAAGACCGGCCAGGCCGCGGCCGACGAGCCGTCGGGCTGGGTGCGCGCGCTGGCGGTCGAGCAGCGCTCGGCCAAGGCCTTCGATGCCGCCGCGCTGAAGGACGCCGACGCGCGCGTGCGCGCCGCCGCCACGGCCGGCATCGCGCAGGCCGGCGACGGCTGGCGCGCGGCCTTCGAGGGCGCCTGGGCCGACGCCGATCTGCGCGTGCGTCTGGCCGCGCTCGACGCGCTCGGCAAGGTCACGGCGCCCGACGCCGAGGCGCGGCTGCGCGAGCTCCTCGCGTCCCTGCCGGCCGACCCGACGCTGCGCGGCGCCGCGGTCGAGGCGGCGGTGGCGCGGAAGTCGAAGGCGCTCGCCCCCGACCTCGCGGCGGTCGCCGCGCGCTCGCCCGAGCCGTCGTTCGTCGAGGTGCGCGAGACCATCGTCGATGGCCTGGCCGAGCTCGAAGCGTGGGAGCTCCTGGCGCCGCTGGCGCAGGACGCCGCGCCCAGCGTGCGCGCCAAGGCCGCGCGCGCCATCGCCCAGCACGAGGGGCGCGCCGCGCCGCCGCTCGATCGCCGCCTGCCCGCGCCGAGCCCCTACCTCGGCGCGCACCGCGCCCAGCGCATCGCGCTCGAGACCGATGAGGGCACGGTCGTCATCGCGCTCGACGGCGCGCTGGCGCCGACCACCGCGGCGGCCATCACCGCGCTGGTCGAGCGCGGCTTCTACGACGGCACCACCTTCCATCGGCTGGTGCCGAACTTCGTCCTGCAGGGCGGCGACCCGACCGGCACCGGTTGGGGCGACGCGGGCTTCCAGCTGCGCGACGAGGTGTCCGAGGCGCCCTTCGATGTCGGCGCCGTCGGCCTCGCCAAGTCGGGCCCCGACACCGGCTCGTGCCAGCTCTTCGTCATGCTCGCGCCCGCGCCACACCTGGCCGGGCGCTACACGCGCCTCGGCCGGGTGGTGTCGGGTCTCGACGTCGTCCTGCGCCTCGAGCTCGGCGATGTCATCCGCCGCGCTCGAGCGCTGGACTGAGTCAGCTCCGGTCGCCCGAGAGCGTCTCGCCCGGCAGGCGGCGGATGGTCCCGCTCGCGGCGGTCGAGCCGGCGGCCTTGGGCGCCGCGTGCTGCGCCGGTCGCGCCGGGGCGCGCGGCGCGTGCTGCGCCGGCTGGGCCGACGCCGCGGCGGCGGGCTTCCGCGCCGCGTGCTGCGCCGACTTCGGCGCGCCGTGCGAGGCGCGCGGCGCCGGGCGGCGCGCCTGCGGAGCGGCCTTGGCCTCGGCCTGCGCCGCCACCGCCGGGGGCACGTGGCCCATGGTCGGGATGCGCATGCGGATGGTCTTCTCGATGTCGGCCAGGTACTCGCGCTCGTCGCTCGTGCAGAA
Organism: Myxococcota bacterium; assembly: GCA_046351155.1. Lineage (GTDB taxonomy): Bacteria > Myxococcota_A > UBA9042 > PHBI01 > PHBI01 > JAXLYZ01. The sequence goes on along the minus strand of JAXLYZ010000028.1, from coordinate 121,717 downwards.
CGAGATGGCCTTGCCCGTCGCGCCGGCGCGCGCGGTGCGGCCGATGCGGTGGACGTAGCTCTCGGGCAGGTTCGGCAGATCGAAGTTCAGGACGTGGGTCACGTCCTCGACGTCGATGCCGCGCGCGGCGATGTCGGTCGCCACCAGCACGCGCGCCTTGCCGGCCTTGAAGTCGGCCAGCGCCCGCTCGCGCGCGCCCTGCGACCGGTCGCCGTGGATGACGGCGGCCTTGGTGCCGTAGCGCGACAGGTGCACGACCAGGCGATCGGCGCCGCGCTTCGTGCGCGCGAAGACGAGCACGCGCGACAGCTCGGCGTCGGCCAGCAGGTCGACCAGCAGCTCGAGCTTCTTGGCCTTGTCGACGTGGTAGACGACCTGCTCCACCTTCTCGGCGGTGGTGGCCGGCGGCTGCACCGACACCTTGGCCGGGTCGTGCAGGATGGTCTGCGCCAGGCGCTGCGCCTCGGTCGGCATGGTGGCCGAGAAGAAGAGGTTCTGCCGCACCTTGGGCAGCGCCGCGATGATGCGCCGCACGTCGGGCGCGAAGCCCATGTCGAGCATGCGATCGGCCTCGTCGAGGACGAACACCTCGAGGCGATCGAAGCGCGCGACGCGCTGATGCATATGATCGAGGAGGCGGCCGGGCGTGGCGATGAGGATGTCGACGCCGCGGCGCAGCGCATCCTCTTGAGGGCGTGAGCCGACACCGCCGAAGACGGTGATGACCTTCATGTCGAGGTGGCGACCGTAGGTCTCGAAGCTCTCGCCGATCTGGCTCGCCAGCTCGCGGGTGGGGGTGATGATGAGCGCGCGTACAGGGCGCGGGCCACTGGGGCGAGGGGTCGCGGCGAGCCGCTGCAGGATGGGCAGGGCGAACGCGGCGGTCTTGCCGGTGCCCGTCTGCGCGAGCCCGAGGAGGTCCTTGCCGGCGAGGACGTGGGGAATGGCCTGGGCCTGGATGGGCGTCGGCTCGGAATAGCCCTCGTCCGTCACGGCGCGGAGGAGGGGCTCGATCAACTGTAGGTCTGAGAAACGCATAAGCGTCGGCGGCCTAACACACGCTCCGCATGAGCGCCCGCAATATCTCCTTCCCATCGGGCGAGGCGCGACACCTCCCCTCCATGAGGTCATGAGCGCGACCCCTGCATCGTCAAGATGCTTGTCGATCGTCGTGCCGGGCCCGCCGCGAGCTCGCCGCCGAGCGCCGCCCGCGGGCCCCGGAAGCGCGCCCCGGAGGAGCACCGGTCGCAACCTCGCGAAGGCGATCGCAATATTTCGTTAAGACTATTCCGCCAGGGACCGACAACAACTGTGCCTCCAAGAGCATACGCCGGGACCCACGGGCCGGCGCCTCACGTCACTGGCGGCACCTTCAACCACAGCCATCGCCCCCGGGCCCCCCGCCCGCTGCGGTGACTCAACTGGCGTCCCGGCGCAGGCGTGTGTCCTGCGTTCGCACCGCGCCATCCATAGAGAGAGAACACGATGAAGAAGCGAATGATGGGTCCCCTCGTAGCGGCGATGCTCTCGATGGCTTCTGGCACGGCTGGGGCGCGCAGCCCGGTCATCAAGCAGCCGATCTCGCAGCTCAGCATCACCGGCGCCCAAGCCGACTACGCCTCGGAGCAGATGGTCATCTTCGGGACCGGCTTCGACCTCACCAAGCCCATCGTCCGCGTCTTCGGCGTGCCGGTGCACGTCGACTTCGCCAACGCCACGACCATCGTCGTGAGCACCGAAGGCTTCGACCCCGGCACCTATCGGGTGCAGGTCACGGTCGGCAAGGAGAGCACGCAGATCGACGTCTCGATCGGCGCCGAGGGTCCGCAGGGTCCGCGCGGCGAGCGCGGCGCGCAGGGTCCCGCCGGTCCCGCCGGCCTCGCCGGTCACGACGGCAAGAGCGGCCGCGACGGCAAGGACGGCCACGACGGCGTCGACGGCGTCAGCTGCTGGGACCTCGTGGCCGACGGCGCGTGCGACGAGCTCATCGAGGACACGAGCGGCGACGGCATCTGCGATGCCCGCGACTGCGCCGGCCTCCCGGGCGAAGCCGGCCCGATGGGCCCGATGGGCCCCGCCGGCATCCAGGGTCTCAAGGGTGACACCGGACCGCAGGGTCCGCGTGGCCTCACCGGTCTGAAGGGTGCCGATGGCGCCCCCGGTGCCAAGGGCGATGTCGGCCCGGCCGGCCCCCAGGGTGACGCTGGCCCCGCCGGCGCCGATGGCGCCGCCGGACCGCAGGGTCCCAAGGGTGACGTCGGTCCGGCCGGCCCGCAGGGCGAGGTCGGCCCGGCCGGTCCGCAGGGCCCGGCTGGCGAGATCGGCCTCCAGGGTCTGCAGGGCCTGCAGGGCCTGCAGGGCCCGGCCGGCGAGATCGGCCCGGTCGGTCCGCAGGGTCCCAAGGGCGACCTCGGCCCGGCCGGCGAGACCGGACCCCAGGGTCCGCAGGGCCTCCCCGGTACGCCGGGCGCGCCGGGTGCCAAGGGTGATCCGGGCGACGTCGGCCCCGCCGGTCCGGAGGGCCCGGCCGGTCCGCAGGGTCCCAAGGGTGATGCGGGCGAGCAGGGCCCGGCCGGCGACCCCGGTGCCGATGGCGCCGAGGGCGCGCAGGGTCCGGCCGGTCCGCAGGGTCCGCAGGGTCCCCAGGGTCCGCAGGGCCCCCAGGGTCCGCAGGGCCCGCAGGGCCTGACCGGCCTCACCGGTGCGACGGGCTCGCCCGGCGCCGAGGGAGCTCCGGGTGCCACCGGTCCGCAGGGCCCCATCGGCCTCACCGGTCCGCAGGGCGCGAAGGGTGACGCGGGCGACGTCGGGCCGCAGGGCCCCGCCGGCGCGACCGGTCCGCAGGGCGACGCCGGTCCTCAGGGTGTCGCCGGTCCGCAGGGCCTGGTCGGCCCGCAGGGTCCGGCCGGTGCGCAGGGCCTGCAGGGCCCGGCCGGCATCGACGGCATCGACGGCATCGACGGCCTCCAGTGCTGGGACGTCGAGATGAACGGCGCCTGCGACCTCGACCTCGACGACATCGACGAGAACGGCGTCTGCGACGTCAACGACTGCCGTGGCGCGGCCGGCGCGCAGGGCCCGATGGGTCCGCAGGGCCCGATGGGTCCGCAGGGTCCGGCCGGCCAGGACGGCCTCGACGGCGCCACCGGTCCGATGGGTCCGCAGGGCCCCGCGGGCCCGATGGGTCCGCAGGGTCCGGCCGGCAATGACGGCCTCGACGGCGCCACCGGCCCGATGGGTCCGCAGGGTCCGCAGGGTGTCCCCGGCGTCTCCGGCTACCACGTCGTCAACACCGTCGGCACCGCCCTCGCCAGCAGCGTCTCGCAGCTGGTGGCCTACTGCCCGGTGGGTCAGCACGCCATCGCCGGCGGCTACGAGATCGACTTCGGGGGCAGCACCCAGTTCAACATCCTGGCGAGCGCGCCGACCTTCGCGGGAGAGGGCTGGACCGTGAGCTTCCGCGAGTCGGCCGGCGTCGAGACCGCCTTCGCGGTGTACGCGGTGTGTGCGGACTTCGCGAACTGAGTCGGCACGGCAGGTCGGGCCCGTCGCTTCGGTGACGGGCTCGAGCGCCGCCACGCCGGGAAGCTCTCGCCCGAGACCGGTCCGCCGGCCCCGGGTGTCATCGAGGCGCTGACGAGGGAGACCTCTTCAGCGCCTCTCGCGTTTCACAGGCGGTCGAGCTTCACGCTCGAGTAGGCCCAGGCGGCGCCGCCCCACGCCACTCGAAGGTGGTCGGCCACGCGCCGCGCTGGAAGCACGAGCTCGTGCCGCCGTCGTCGCCCATGAGCAGCGTGTCGGTGGCGCACAGCGAGTAACCGTGCGCGGCGATCACCACCTCGTGGTCGTCGTTCTGGCGCGTGCCGGCGACCACCGGCTGGGGCAGGAGCGGCACGTCGTCGGCGGCGATCATGGCGCGGAGATCGGTGTCATCGGGGTCGCCATAGATGTGGTAGACGCCGGCCGGCGCCGCGACCCACACGCCGCTCGGCGGGGCGAGGAGCCCGTTCGGCTCGAAGCCCTGGCACTCGACCTTGCTCACCTCGAGCTCGCCGACCGAGTGCACGGCGCTGACCTTGCAGCTCATCTCGCCGTCGCGCGGCGTGACGCTCCAGTCGGCGTCGCTGGTCGGACCGCCGCGCTCGGCCGCTGCCGGGGTGACCTCGTGGCGCTCCTCGTGCACCTTCCAGCGCGCGCTGGCGCCCTCGACGAAGAGCGCCGAGACCCAGGCGCGCGCGCTCGCGCCGTCGCCGCCGCCGTCGGTCGGGCGCGCCGGCGACGAGCCACAGGCCGGGAGCGAAGCGAGCGCGGCGATGACGACGAAGCGGCGAACCATCACGACCTCCAGGTGCTGTGGCCTCCGACGGCCATCGCTCGGGACCCGAGCCGAGAGACAATCACCACGCGGTCGCCATTCCTGCAACGCGTTGACGCCGGACGGCGGCGCCGCGAACATCCGGCCATGGCCGAACCGACCCCGCCGCCGAAGCCGACCTACGCCCCGCTCGAGCCGCCGCACGCGCCGAAGAACGATCACCCGCAGAGCCACTTCGAGGGCCTCCGCGACGCGCTGCGCCCGGCCTTCAACCGCGTGCACGCCGACCTCGCGAGGACGCAGCAGGTCGAGCTCGAGCAGGCGGCGATCGTGCAGGCCATGCTGCAGATCCTCATGGCCAAGGGCATCGTCACCGGGCCCGAGCTCGACATGCTCTACCCGCAGATGCACCACACGCTGGCCGTGGCGCGCGCGCAGCAGTCGCTCGGACCCAAGCTGTCGCCGGCCGGGCTCGACCCGCGCGAGCCGACCGATCTCGACTGCGCCTCGCACCACGCCACCTGCGGCGCCGCGTGCTGCTCGTCGTTCAACGTGTTCCTGACGCCCGAGGAGGCGTCGTCGGGCCGCTACGTCTGGGACTTCACGACGCCGTACCGGCTGCTCGTCGACGGCGACGGCACCTGCGTCTATTTCGATCGCGAGCGCCTCGGCTGCAGCATCTGGCACGACCGGCCGACGTCGTGCCGCACCTTCGACTGCCGCGACGACGGCCGCGTGTGGGACGACTATCCGGCGCGGCGCCTGTCGCTCCAGAGCATGGAGGCCAAGGCGCGCCTCGCGGCCGCCCGCGCCCGCGCCGCCGGGTCCGCGCCATGAGCGCGCGGCTCGGCCTCGCTCTGGCGTTCGCATGCGGCGCCGTCGCCCCGGCCTGCGGCGACGACGGCCACGACGCGCCGCCGGTCATCGGCCTCGAGCACACGCGCGCGACGCCCATCCTCGACGCGTCGGGCCTGGTCGTCGCGCGCGGCTGGGCGCGCCACCCGCTCTTCGTCTTCGATCGCGCCGCCGTCCCCGACGCGCGCCAGGACCAGATCCGCGAGTGGGACTTCTACGCCATCCACGCGCCCGGCTTCGCGGTCATGGTCACGCTGGCCGAGGTGCGCTTCGCCGACCTCGGCCACTTCGTCATCGCCTCGGTGTCGATCCACGACTTCGCGCGCGGCGACTCGCGCGGCCAGTCGCTGCTCCTGCCCGACGACGGCACGCTGCTCGACCTCCTGCCGACGCCCGGCGGCAACTACACCGTCAGCGGCCCGGCCGGCGCGATCAGCTACGGCGCCGGTCCGGCGGCGCGCTCCATCGTCCTGTCGCTCGACGCCACGCCTGCCGCCGACGCCGCCCCCGACGCGCCGGTGGACCGCATCGAGGGCCAGCTCGACATCACCATCCCGCCCCACGACGAGAGCATGGCGCTGGTCACGCCGTTCGCCGATCCGGGCACCTTCTTCTACGAGAACAAGGTGCCGGCCATGCCGGTGACCGGCTCGATCACGCTCGGCGAGCGCCGCTACGATCTGCCCGCGGGCGCCTCGTTCGCGGTCATGGACTGGGTGCGCGCGGTCTCGCCGCACACGCTCGACTGGACCTGGGCCGTTGGCGTCGGCGTCGTCGACGGCCGCCGCGTCGGCCTCAACCTCGGCTCGGTCTTCGGCGACGAGTCGGGCGGCACCCCCGACGCGGTCGTCGTCGACGGCGTCCTGAACAAGCTGCCGCCGGTCGCCTGGACCCCGCCCGCCGCCGGCGCCGCCGCCACCGCCGCCTGGCGCTTCGCCTCGGCCGACGGCCGCGTCGCGCTGACGCTCACGCCCAACGGCTACCGCGAGAGCTCGGACGTCGACCTCGGCTTCTACACCACCACGCTCGACAAGCCCTACGGCACCTGGTCCGGCACCGTCGTCCTCGACGACGGCACGACGCTCGTCGTCGACGGCCTCATCGGCGCCGCCGAGACGAGCCACACCACCTGGTGAGCGGCCTCACGGCATGCGCGCGATGACGTCCGCCACGCAGCAGGTGAGGCGCCGCGCGAACGGCACGTGGAGGAACTCGTTCGGGCCGTGCGCGTTCGACTCGGGCCCGAGCACGCCGGTCACGATGAACTGCGCCGCCGGGAACTTGGCCGACAGCATGCCCATGAACGGGATGGTGCCGCCCTCGCCGAGCGCCGCGTAGGCCTTGCCGAAGTAGGTCTGCGACGCCTCGGCCATGGCCTGCTCGAGCCACGGCGCGGTCGGCGGGGCCTCCCAGCCGCTGGCGCCGCCGTCGGCCGTGAAGGTGACCTTGGCGCCGTAGGGCGGGTCGTCGGTCAGGAGCTTCGTCAGCGCCGCGGTCGCGCGCTCCGGATCGACGTGCGGCGGGATGCGCACCGACAGCCGCAGCGTCGTCGACGGCCTGAGCACGCTGCCGGCCTGCGCCAGCGGCGGCAGCCCGGCCGCGCCGGTCACCGACAGCGTCGGGCGCCAGGTGCGATTGAGGATGAGCTCGGTCTCGTCGTCGCCCATCGGGCGCGTGCCGTCGATGAGCCCGAACTTGGTCCACACCGTGTCGCCCAGCACCCGGGCCGCGTGCCGCGCCTGCGCCAGGCGCTCGGCCGGCACCTCGACGTGCAGCTCGGGCAAGAGCACCTTGCCGGTCACCTGGTCCTCGAGCCGGCTCACCAGCTGGCGCAGGATGCGGAAGCTCGACGGCACGATGCCGCTGGCGTCGCCCGAGTGGACGCCGCTCTTCAAGACGTCGACGCGCAGGTCGCCGGCCACCAGCCCGCGCAGCGACGTCGTCACCCACAGGCGCTCGTAGTCGCCGGCGCCGCTGTCGAGGCAGACGACCAGGTTGGGCGAGCCGATGCGATCGGCGTAGGCGTCGACGTAGGCCGGCAGGTCGGGCGACCCGCTCTCCTCGCTGCACTCGATGGCCACGACGATGCGCGGCAGCGGCACGCCCTGCGCGCGCAGCGCCTCGACGGCCGCCACGCTGGCGAAGACGGCGTAGCCGTCGTCGGCCCCGCCGCGCCCGTAGAGCTTGCCGTCGCGGTAGACCGGCGTCCACGGCCCGAGGCCCTCGTGCCAGCCCGAGAACGGCGGCTGCTTGTCGAGGTGGCCGTACATGAGCACGGTGCCCGGGCGCTGCCCGTCGATCTCGAGCATGAGCAGCGGCGTCCGCCCCGGCAGCCGCAGCACCTCGAGCTTGCTGCCCGCGAGGCCGCGCGCCTCGACCCACTTCCGCGCGCGCTCCACGGCCTGGTCCATGAAGCCGTGAGCCTGCCACTCCGGATCGTAGGCCGGGCTCTGGTTGGGGATGCGGATGTACTCGGTCAGCTCCGGCACGATCGAGTCGTCCCAGAGCGCCGTCACCAGTCTCGTCGTCGTGTCAGCGTCCATGCGCGGACTAAACGCCCGGCCGCGCCCGCCGTCAACGGGGCCCGAGCGCCCGACCGCGCGCGGCGCTCAGCAGGGCAGCCAGGCCGACTTCAGGTCGCGCCCGTCGCTCGTGGCGAAGCGACCGCGCACGTACCAGCGCCCGGACGCCTCGACCTCGGGCAGGCTGACGTCGGCGCGGAAGCTCTCCGACTGACCCACCGTCAGCAGCAGGCCCTGGGCGATCTGGTGCGAGCGCATCGGGTTCTTGTGGTGGACCACCTTCGGCTCGGCCTTCGGGGCCGCGCCCGGCTTCGCCGCCTCGCCCGCCGCCGTCGCCTCCTCGCGCGCCAGCAGCGCCGCGATGGCCGCGTCGCCCTGCGCCAGCGAGATGGGGGCGTCGCTCACTTCGGGCAGCGCCTCCGTTTCGACCGTCGCCTCGACCGCCACCGCTGCGCTCGCGCGCGTGCCGGTGCGGAAGTCGACGAAGACGCCGCCGGTGGCGTCGAAGTCCTCGGTCGGCGTGACGGTCACGGTGACCGGCACGCGTCCGTCGTGCGCCTCGCCGCAGGTGATGACGACCGAGAGATCGGCCGGGCGAGGAGCGAGAGCCTGCGGAGCGGTGGTGGCGAGATCGGTGGTGTTCACGGGCGTCCTTGGGTGTGCGTAGGCCGGAACCCTCGCGGGTCCCGGCAGAGCCGAGCGAACGGCTCGATCGAAGGCGATGGAGAACGGTCGGCGCCCTCGGTCGCGAGGGCGCCCGACCTCATCCGACTAGAGTCGGCGGCGCGGGAAGAACCCGACGCGCTGGAAGCCGACCGCCACGATCAGGATGATGATGGCCCCTAGTGTGGCGTTCAGGATGGACCCGAGGATGCCGCTGCCGATGACGATCCCCAGCTTGGGGAAGAGCCACGAGCCGAGCAGGCCGCCGAGGATGCCGATGATGATGTTGATGACGAGGCCGAAGCCCCAGTTGGTCACGATGACCGACGCGAGCCAGCCGGCGATGGCGCCGACGAGCAGGATGATGAGGATGGCTTCAGCGCTCATGGTCGTTCCTTGAATGGTCTCGATGTCCGCGCGCCGCGGGAGTCGCGGCGCGTCGGAGGGGTCAGGCCTTGGGCCCGTCCTTGGGGTGGTCCTTGCTCAGCGCCTTCTGCAGCTTTTCGACAAGGTCCTTGACTTTCTCGCGCACGGCTTCCTTGCCCTCGCCGTACACCTCGTGGACCTTGGCCACGAACTGATCGATGTTGCCGTCGATGACCTTCAGGTCGTCGTCGGTGAGCTTGCCCCAGTGGGTCTTGAGCTCGCCCTTCAGGAGCTGCCACTGCGTCTTCAGCGTCTCGGGAGTCATGCGAGGTCTCCACGCGCATCGCCGCCGCCCGACGAACGGGCGGCGGCTCGGCGACGGTCCTAGTTAGTTCTTGGTGCCGCGCATCGCGCCCGGCTGGTCGCTCATGGTGTTCTTGTCCATGGGCGTGGTGGCGATGACGTCCTGGTCCTTGTCGGCGAGCCCGGTGGCCTTCTCGTCGACCGGCACCGCCATGAGGTTCGGCTTGGCGCTGTGGTCGGGCTGGTGCTCGGGCTTCTTGTGCTCCGGCTTGTGCTCGGGCTTCTTGTGCTCGGGCTTGTGCGCCGGGTCGGTGTGCGCGGGCTCCTGCGCGCCGGCGGGCAGGGCCTGCGCGGGCTTGGCCGCGTTGCCGGGCTCGGTCGGCTTCTGCTCGACCTTGGGCGCGACGGGGGTGGTGGGCTTGGCGGCAGTCGGGGTCGGCGTTGTCATAGGAGTTCCTGCACGGTCGGCGCGTGCCGCTCGCGGTGTGTGGTTCGATGGCTCGGCCGCCGCGCGCCCGGCGGTCACTACGCAATCCCGCTCACCTGCCTTCGCGTGACGCGCGATGGCGCACGCGCGCGGCAGGAGACTCTGGTGGCTCCGACGGGACTCGGCGTAGGCCACTCAGATACGCTCGCCGCCGCACATATCAAGACGAGCGCCGCAAATGGCCATCACTCCAGTCGCAAGGTCGCGACCGGATTCGAAATGAATTTGGACACACGCGCCGCATGCGATCATTCGCATGTCGCAATATCGTCAATATGACGGCATCAGACTGATGGGCGAATGTGACATATTTCGGGGCCGGGACGCGTCGGGCGCGACCGACCGATCACTCGGCGGCGGCCTCGTGATCGCCGAGCTGCTCCTCGAGCAGCTTGGCCGCGACGTCGAGGAAGTCGTCCTCGGTGACGAGGCCGATGAGGCGGCCATCGTTGACCACCGGCAGGCTGCCGATGCTGAGGCGCCGCATCATGCGCACGGCCTCGAGCGTCGGCGTGTCGGGCGTCACCGTGGTGAGCTCGGTGCGCATGATGGTCGAGACGGCGGTGTGCTTGGGCGAGCCGCCGCTGGCGAGGAGCCGCAGCACGGCGCGATGGGTGACCAGGCCGAGCAGGCGATGGTCCTTGTCCTCGACCGGGATGTAGCGGATGCGCTCCCAGATCATGAGGTGCACCACCACCTCCACCGGGTCGTCGGGCCCGATGGTGAAGAGATCGGTGTGCATGAACTGCTCGACGTGCTGGTAGCTGTGGTGCGCCCCGGTCGCCTCGTCGAGGCGCGCGCGCTCCCACTCCGACACCGGCCGCCCGGTGAGCTGCCGCTTGACCGTCGCCGCCACCAGCGCGTTGGCGCGCTCGCCCGGCGTGGCGCGGTCACGCAAGGAGTTCCACGACAGGAACTGCCAGCGCGCGCCGGTCCGCCCGGTGCGCGCGCGCGCGTCGATGACGCCGAGGTACTTCTTGATGTCGGGCTCGTTCACGCCCTGGCGTCGGAGGCCCGCCTCGGCCACCGGCAAGAGCTTGTCGAGGAGCAGGTTCCGGGCCGAGATCTCCTCGCCGTCGAGCCACAGGAAGTGCGCGCCGAGACCCTCGCGCGCCGCGGTGTAGAAGTTCGAGCCGGCCTGGTCGAAGTCGATGCGGCGCGTGACGTCTTCCATGCGCGCGCCGTACTCGGCCATGAGGCCGAACCACAGCGCCGCGCTGGCCATCTCGTCGATGGTGCTCGGGCCCGACGGCATGACGCGGTTCTCGATGCGCAGGTGCGGCTTGCCGTCGGTCTGACCGAAGCAGGCGCGGTTCCAGCGGTAGATGGTGCCGTTGTGGAGGCGCAGCGCCTTCAGCTTGGGCATCTCGCCCCTGTCGAGCATGGCCATCGGATCCTCGTCGAGGTCGGTGCCGACCAGCGCCCGGAAGCGCGCGACGTCCTCGCGATAGATCTCCGAGATCGAGCTCTTCACCCAGCGCGTGCCGAAGCTGACGCGCGCCTCGGTCTCGCGCAGATGTGAGGTGTGGCTGCGCGTGTCGACCGCCTGGCGGAAGAGCGCGATGCGCGTCTCGGCCCAGAGTCGCCGCCCGAAGACGATCGGCGAATTTGCCGATATGGCCATGATCGGACCGGCCAGCACTTGCGCGATATTGTACATGCGCGCGAATTCGTTGGGCGCCACCTGCAGGTGCGTCTGGAACGACGAATTACACGCCTCGAGCATGACCGAGTCGTGGTCGATGATGAGCTCGTCGAGGCCCTTGATGGAGAGCTCGAACTTACCCCCGCGGAGGTCGGTCACGACCTTGTTCAAGGCCATGTAGCGCGGCGACGGCACCATGCTGTCGAGGCCGAGGTCGGACTTCCTGAGCGTCGGCAGGATGCCCATCAGGACGACGTTCATGTCGACGCTCAGCGCGGCCTGGCGCGCCTTGTCCATGAGCTCGTCGAGCTGGGCGTGCATCTTCGCCAGGCCGTCGCCGGTGAAGAGCTGCGGGTCGCAGTTGGCCTCGAGCTGGAAGGCGCCGAGCTCGGTCGTGAAGTGCGGGTCGTTCAGCTTCTCGAGGATGGCCAGCGCGCCGTTGGCCGGCGCCCAGCTCTCGTCGATGATGAACATCTCCTGCTCGGCGCCGATGCGCCGGCTGCCGGTCTCGAACAGACCCTCGGCCAGCATGCGCTCGAGCGCGCGCATGTCGTCGAGCAGCGCCACCATGAACTCACGGTGCTTGATCGCGTCCTTCTCGAGGACTTCCTTGTGGGCGCGCGTGGTCTCCGCCATGAATCAGCTCCTGTTCTGACGAAATCGTCTAGGTCGACTTCGTCCACTCGTCGAGATATTGCGGCAACATTCGGCGCCAGGTGATCCAGTCGTGCGGCCACTCCGGGCCCCAGTTGTCGACGCGATTGGGGATGCCCATGCGCCCGAGCGCCTTGGCCAGCGCCCACGACTCGCCGATGTCCTCGGCGCGACCCTCGCCCGACGGGATGAGGAGGAAGCGCGTGCGCAGGACGTCGAGGTGGCGGCCGGCCAGGGTCGGCACGAAGAAGAGCGGCGAGCTCCGCCAGAAGTCGTCGTTGAACTCGTCGGCGCGCGCGCCGAAGAAGCGGCGCAGGTCGTAGGTGCCGCTCATGCAGATGGCGCGCGAGAAGACGTCGGGGAAGCGGCAGATGACGGCGGCCGCGTGGAAGGCGCCGAACGACGAGCCGGCCGCCCAGATCTCGAGGTCGGGGCTCTTGCAGTCGGCGCGGATGGCCGGCACCACCTCGTGGCGCACGAAGTGGTGGAACTGGTTCTGCAGCCACATGCGGTGGCGGGCGTTGCCCTCCTGCTTGACGAGCGCCATGCCGGCCACACTGTCGCAGGCGTAGACCTTGATGCGGTGGGCGTCGATGAGCGGCCTGAGCACGTCGATCATCTGCCAGCGCTCGATCTCCTCGGCGTCGCCGCCGGCGGTCGGGAACATGAGCACCGGCTGCCCGACCGTGCCCCAGCGGACGGTCGTGACCTCGCGGCCGCCGAGGCGCTCGGAGCGCCAGCGCGACACCACCTTGTCGTCGGCGGCGCCCATCAGGCGGCCGCCTTGGGGCCCGGCTCGTTCTCCTTCCGCCAGGCCTGGATGCGCTGCCAGAAGAGCTCGGTGAACTGGTCGATCTCGTGCATCGGGAAGAGCGCGGCCACCTTCGAGCGCACGGCGCTCTTGGCGGTGGGCGTGCCGAAGAACTCCCAGGTCACCTCGTCGAGGTGGGGCAGGTGTTTCTGGCAGAACTCCTCGAAGCGCTCGCTGTCGAAGCGCTGGCGCGCGATTTTGGCATATGCCGCGAGCTTCTCGCGGTAGGGCATGTCCTGCTGCGCGGCGACCTCGTAGAACGGCTCCCAGTCGAGGTTCTTCCGGAACTTGCGCTTGGTGACGGCGCAGAACACCGACCAGCGGATGTTGGCCTTCACCAGCCACGGGAAGTGCATGTGCAGCGAGGTGACCTGCGAATCCGGGCAGGGATTGGCAAAATCGATGGGATACCAGGTGCCGTCCTTGCGCAGCGACTCGCAGGAGTTGAAGTCCCAGCCGAAGAAGGCGTTGATGGTGAGGCAGGTGTCGCGGAGGATCTGGCCCTCCTCGTCGGACACGAAGTCCTTGGCCATCATGTAGCGGTCGTGGAGCGGCGCGTTGGGGTCGTACTTGACGAGGTAGGTCTGCGCGCCGAGGCCGATGCAGCGGACGAAGTTGTCGAACGGGTGCACCGCCTTCTGGAGGTGCATGACGAGCTTGCCGCTCTCCTCGTAGGCCTTCCTGAGCTTCTGCTCGTCGTCGATGCGCGAGACGCCCTTCCAGCCGCCGCCGTCGTAGGGCTTCATGAAGATGGGGTAGCCGAGCTTCTTGCCGATGCCGCCGAGGTCGAAGAGCTTGGCGTAGGCCTTGAGCGTCGGCTGCAGGTCGGCCGTCGGCTCGTACGATTTCGGCGGCACCATCCAGGTCTCGGGGATGGGCATGCCGAGGTGCATCATGGCGGCGTAGGTGGTGTGCTTCTCCATGGACTGCACCGCCCACGGATTGTTGAGCACATACAGGCCGTCCATGACGATGGCCTTTTTGATCCACTCTCGGCTGGTGTGATACCAGTGCGTCAGGCGGTCGAGCACCATGTCGTACTTGCACGGCTGGCGCAGGTCGAACGGCTCGATGGTGACGCGGTCGACCTCGATGCCGACGTCGTCGCCCTGCCACGGGATCGAAAGGTTCAGTTGCTTGACGATCTGCTCGTAGCAGATGGGCCAACAGATGTCGGCGCCCAGGGACAGGCCGATCTTGCGCGTGACGTTCGCCATTACCTTCCTCGCAGAGTCGATTGCACCGGCCGCTCGCTGCGCGAGCGTCACTCCACTGGCCGCTGCGCTCGGACTTTCGCAGCTACGCTCTCGTCATTCATACACCAGGAGCAGCGGACCCGGGAAGAGCCACGACAGCCCCTCGCGCAGGCGGTCGCGCCAGTTTTCCCAGTTATGTCCGTCTCTTGCCTCGGTGTAGCGGATGTCCATGCCGGTCGACTGCAGCACCGGCACCAGCGACCGGTTTTCATAAATCAGCGACTCGTACATGCCGCAGCTCACGAAGACGCGCTCGGACATGGCCGTCGGCTCGGCGCGGAGCTGGTTCATGAAGGTGACGATGGGGTCGAAGAGCGGGCCGCGGCGGTTGCCCTCGCCGATGTCGGTGAAGGCGAAGGAGCCCGACTGCAGCAAGAGCCGCCCGTAGAAGCCGGGCCGGCGCCACGCCGTCGACAGCGCCGCCACGCCGCCGAAGGACGCGCCCATGAGGCAGCGGCTCTGCGGGTCGGAGCGCAGCGGGAAGAGCTTCTCCACGTGCGGCACGAGCTCGTCGGTGAGGAAGCGCGCCTGGCGCTCGTCGTTGGCGTACTCGACCAGGCGATTGGGCGAGCTCGTCAGCACCACGATGATGTCGGGGATCTCGAGGCGCGAGATGAGGTTGTCGAGCGCCGTGCCGAGCGACGCGTAGCGCAGATAGTCGTGGCCGTCGTGCACGACCAGCAGCGGATAGCGGCGGCTCCGGCGGAAGCGCGCCGGCACGTACACCGAGAAGAAGCGCTTGCCGTAGACGGCGCTGTCGATGCTGAAGCGGTCGTCGATGACGCCCTGGCGCGCCGACGGGTCGGGCTTCACCCAGTCGGGGACCTCGTAGCCCTCGCCGTGGGCGACCGAGTTCGAGCCGAACGGGTCATGGGCGCGGTTCGGGTTCAGCGGGTCGCCGACCCACTCGCCGCGCCCGCCGCGCACGATCTCGAACTTGTACTCGACGCGCGACTGCGGCGGGATGCCGAGCGTCAGGTGCCAGATGTCGGTGCCGTCGACGCGGTTCAAGGACTGCGACGACGGCAGGCCGAAGACCCAGTGCTTCAGGTGCACGGCCTCGGCCTCGCCGCGCCACACGAAGGTCACCGCCGGACCCTCGACGATGGGGAACGAGTGGCTCCTCATGAAGGCGTCGACGGCGTCGCGCGTGCGCGGTCCGCGAGCCAGCGCGCGGATGGCCTTGGGCGTCATCGTGCGCCTCTTGGGAGGCGGCGTCGGGCTCGGGATGGCTGGCATGCGGGGATTCGAGAGTGGGCGTGATCGCATCGCGCTGGCCCCGAGTCGGCGAGCGCGCCGACGGGCGTGTAGAGGGCGTCATCGTTCGCGCGTGGCGGCAACGCGCGCTGACCCGAGCCGTGGGCGACGGTCATCTCGCGGACCCTCGCTGGGACGTGGCGGCGCCGGTCGCGCGGTTCCACAGCGCCTCGACCTGGCCCGTCTCGGTGAGCTTCAGCGCCTTGCCGATGACGGCGCGCCCGGCGTGGATGGCCACGTGGGCGCCGTGGTCGAGCGCCAGGCACGCGGCCGGCGCCATGCGCTGGGCGAAGCGGCCGATGCCGGCCTGGTCGTCGAGGCGCACGCGCCGGCGCGGGTCGGGCAGCACGACCAGGTCGGGCGCCAGGCCGAAGCCGAAGTCGAGCACCTGGGCGATGTCCTTGCCGTAGGGCGGGTAGTCGTGGAAGCAGACGATGCGGTCGGTGAGCACCATGGCGCCGGCCGACCAGGCGACGATGGGCTTGCCCATCGACTGCGCCATGGCCACCACGTCGAAGAGGCGGAGGCGGTTCAGGAGCGAGCCGACGTGGCCGCCGGCGATGACCAGCGCCGAGGTCGGCGCGATGAGCGCGGCGAGCTCCTCACGGTGGCGCGCCACGGCCGGGCGCTCGGCGAGCTTCCACTGCTCCTCGAAGGCGTGGTGCACGCGCCGGCAGCGCTCGAGGTGGTCGGCGTCGAGGCCGCGGAAGACGTCGACCGACACCTTCCACTCCTCGACCAGGAGCTCGGGGTCGACGTGCCGCACGCCGATGGCGTGGGCGGCGTCGTCGGCCGCCTCGAGGCGCACGCGGTAGAACGACTGCATGTGGCGCAGCCGCTCCTGGCGCGCCTTGTAGGCCTTGGTGAGCTCGGCGTCCTCGGCGAAGAGCGTCTCCGAGCGCGCGTGCAGCGCGAGGTTCACCGCCTGCATGCCCAGCGCCTTGATGAGCGCCTCGTCCTCGCTCTCGCGCTCCTGCCAGCCGGCGGTGACGAGCGCCACCGCGCCGGTCGCCTCGCTGAGCCCGAGGTCGCCGAGCGCCTGCGCCGCGTTCGGCTCGACCTCCTGCGGACCGAGCAGGATGGCCGTCGCCGGCGAGGTCGTCAGGGGCCGGGCCGCGCCGGGCTTGGATGATGGTCGCCGCGTCGCCACGCTCACCGCGCTCGCACCTTCACGGTCTGCCCGACGATGTCGAGCATGCGCCGGAGCTCGTCGTAGGACTCGTGCTTCATGCGCACCCAGGCGTTGGCCATGAAGCCGGCCTCGACGCCCTGGGTCGGCATGCCTTCGGGCGGGAGGTAGTAGTCGATGATGTTGGGGCCGAAGTGGCGGCCGATGACGTCGGCGCCCTCGTAGCCGGCGATGCGCCCGTCGCGGTCGGGCCGCAAGGCGATCATGCCGGTCGCGAAGCGGCGCGACGGCCGCTGCTGCGGATGGGCGCCGCACACGGCCAGCGCCCACTCGCGGTAGAGGTCCATGTCGTTGCCGACGTTGTAGAGGTCCCAGGCGCGGACGCCGGGCGGGCGGCAGCCGATCTCGGAGAACTTCAGGCCCTTCGGCCCATAGAACCACTCCATGTGGGTGGCCGAGCTCTCGATGCCGAGGAGGTCGATGACCTTCTGGCCCATGGCCTTCAGCTCGTCGTAGGCGCTGACGGCGTCGACGCGGTTGGTGGCGCAGATCTGCGGCGAGATCCAGCGCGTGCGCATGGCCTCGAGCACGTTCGGGTAGTAGTGCGAGACGAACTCGTGCACCACGCGCCCGCCGCGGGTGAGCGTGTCGTAGAAGCCCTCGTGGCCCTCCAGGAACTCCTCGACCGCCACCGACTTGCCGCGGTTCATGCCGAGGTTCACCAGCACCGCGTCGATCTGGTCGTCCGAGTCGACGCGCGCCGCGCCCGACGCGCCGGCGCCGTCGCGCGGCTTGATGATGACGGGGTAGCCGACCTTCTCGATGAAGGCGCGCACCTCGGCCGGCGTGGCGGCCGCGGTCGACTGCGCGCAGGGCACGCCGCCCTGGCGCAGGACCTCCTTCATGGCCGGCTTGTCGCGGCACAGGTAGGCGGTCTTCACGCTGGTGCCGGGGATGCCGGCGGCCTCGCGCACACGCGCCACCGGCATGATGTGCGCCTCGATGGTCGCCTCGAGCCGGTCGATGTGGGCGTGGCCCTGGATGAACTTCACCGCGCGCATGACCTGCGCCTCGTCGGTGACGTTGGTGACCTCTTCGTAGTGGGTCAGCCAGCGCTTGAGGTCGTCGTCGAGGGAGGCCTTCGAGCCCTCGCCGATGGCCGTCACGCGCGCGCCGATTTCGGCAAGTCCCTTGACGAACTGCTTCTGGTTGGCGGGGAAGCGGGGCTCGATGAGCACGACGTGCATGTCAATTCTCCAAGCGCGAGTAGACCAGCTCGTAGAGCCGCGCCTGTCTGTCCCAAGAGAAGTCCCGCGCCATGCCGTTCTGGATGAGCCGCGCCCAGCCGGTCTTGTCGCGATAGGCCCCGAGCGCCGCCTCGAGCGCCCAGCGCACGCCGACGGCGGTGTGGTGCTCGAAGACGAAGCCCGTGCCCTGGCCGCTGGCCGGCTGCCACGGCTCGACCGTGTCGGCCAGGCCGCCGGTGCGATGCACGATGGGCGGCGTGCCGTAGCGCAGGCTGTACATCTGGTTCAGGCCGCAGGGCTCGTAGCGCGACGGCATGAGGAACATGTCGGAGCCGGCCTCGATGAGGTGGGCCAGCGGGTTCGAGAAGCCGCGGTAGAAGCACACCTGGCGCGGGAAGGCGTGCTGGTAGTGCGAGAACATCTCCTGCATGTGGTGCTCGCCGCTGCCCAGCACCACCAGCTGGAAGCCGTGGCGGCGGAGCAGCTCGGGCAGCACCTCGGCCAGGAGGTCGAAGCCCTTCTGGCGCACGAGCCGCGACACGATGCCGACCACCGGCACGCCCGGCACGTAGGGCAGGCCGAGCCCGGTCAGCAGCGCCTCCTTGCACTTCTCCTTGCCGGAGAGGTCGGCGGCGCTGAAGTGGTGCGGGATGTGCGGGTCCTTCTCGGGCGACCACTCGTCGTAGTCGACGCCGTTCAGGATGCCGACCACGGTGCTCGAGCGGGCGCGCAGGTAGCCGTCGAGGTGGGCGCCGTGCTCGGGCGTCTGGATCTCCTTGGCGTAGGTCGGGCTCACCGTGCTGACGCCGCCGGCGTAGAGGATGCCGTGCAGGAGATAGTTGATGCGCCCGCCCTCGTGGTGGCGGAGCTGGTCCTGGTGGAACAGGTGGGCCGAGCTCTCGAGGTTGGTGTCGGCGAGCGTCGCCGCCGAGAAGCTGCCCTGGTAGTTCAGGTTGTGGATGCTGAGCAGCGTCTTCGTCTTGGCGAAGAGCTTGTCCCAGGCGAAGGCGACCTTCAGCGTCAGCGGCAGGAGCGCCGTCTGCCAGTCGTTGCAGTGCAGCACGTCGGGCGCGAAGCCCATACGCTGCGCGCCCATGAGCGCGGCCCACGACAGGCAGAGGAAGCGACGGTGCTCGTCGTGGTCGTTGGTGTAGAGCGAGTGCCGGTAGTAGAGCGCCGGGCAGTGCACGAAGTAGGTGCCCGGGTGGGCCTGCGCGGTGACGATGCGCACCGTGTAGTGGTGGCTGCCGAGGCGCACGTCGAACGGGTCGCCGGCCGCGTCGAAGGTCGTCTTCGCGGTGTCGATGGCGCTGTAGAGCGGCATGAACAGGCGCACGTCGTGGCCCAGCGCGCGCAGGTGCTTTGGCAGCGCCCCGAGCACGTCGCCGAGGCCCCCGGTCTTCGCAAACGGCGCCGCCTCGGACGTGACGATGAGGACGTTCACCGGGCCCATCTTGCCACAGCGCCCGCGCGCCACAAGCCCGTTCTGCGACGCAGAGCGGGGTGGGCGCGGGCACGGGCGGCGCGATCGCTCAGGCGGTCGGGCCCGACACGAGGCCGAAGGCGGCGCCCCACGGGTCGAGGCAGAGGCCGGCGTGGCCGCCACCGGGGATGGCCATCGGGCCGTAGAGGACCTTGCCGCCGCCGGCGGTGGCGGCGGCCAGCGCGGCGTCGATGTCGGCCACCGAGGCGTAGTGCAGCCAGGCCACGGGCATGCCCGGCTGGGCCTGCATCATGCCGCCCAGCGCGGGCTGCCCCGGCTCGCCGAACATCTGGTAGACCGCGCCGCCGGGCATGTCGATGGCGCCGGCCTTCACCCAGCCGAAGAGCTCGCCGTAGAAGCCCAGCGCCTGGTCGAGGTCGCCGGTGGCGAGCTCGGCCCACACGAACTGGCCGAGGCCCTCGGGGCGCGGGCCGGCGTCCGGCATGCCGCTCTTGTGGATGCCGAAGACGGCGCCGCTCGGGTCGGCGACGACGGCGAAGCGACCGCCGCTGCCGGCGAGATCGGTCGGCGGCACGTAGACCTTGCCGCCGAGCTGGGCGACGCGGGCGGCGCCGGCGTCGACGTCGGCCACCTCGACGTAGGCCAGCCAGTGCGGCGGCGCGCCCATGGCCTTGGCCGACTCGGGCAGGCGCATGAGCCCGCCGATGGGGCCGGCCGGGGCGACCCACATGCTGTACTCGGAGTGCTCGTCCCACTTCTGCGTCCTCCAGCCGATGACCGAGGCGTAGAACGCGGGGGCGGCGTCGAGGTGGTCAGTGGCGAGCTCGTACCAGACGAACTTGTGCGACATCGGTTCCTCCATGTGTGCGTGCAGCGCGAAGCGCGGCCGACGATAGCGCCGCTCCGCCGCCGCCGGAAGGGCTCGCGCGTCGAACCGCGCCGGACGCGACGGGCGGGGGGCCGCTCAGTTCGAGTTCTGTGCGAGCATGGGGTGGCGACCGTCGCTGCAGACGGCGATGAGCTGGGTGAGCGACAGGCCGAGCGTGCCGCCGAGCTCGGCGCCGATGCGGTAGACGTCGTGGACCTCGGGCAGCTGCTCATGGCGCTGGAGCAGCTGCTCGTCCTCGTCGTTGCTCTGCGTCTCGTGCAGGCGTCGGCCGTCCGGCCCGTCGTGGACGACGTAGGAGTGGCTGACCGGCTCGCCCTCGTCGCGCTCACGGCCGCCGTCCTGGAAGAGCGAGGTGGCGATCGAGCGCGCGTTCCCGATCGCGCGGAAGAACTGGAGCAGCGACAGCGCGAGGCGCTCCGAGCCGCGCGCGCCCTTGCCGCCGCCGACGAGCCAGACGTCGTAGGGCGAGCCGCCCGAGGTCTCGGCGACGAAGCGCTCGAAGCTCGCGAGCTGCCGCTCGACGGCGTCGCTGTTGAGGTGCGCCATGCCGACCGAGCGCGTGCCGTTCGGGTGGCGCGCGAAGATCACGACGCCGACGCAGGTGACGAAGCCGTACGAGCCGATGTCGATGCTCTCGGTCGAGCCGAGGTGGAAGACGCCGTGGGTGCCCTCGGGCACCGGCAGCGCGGTCGCGAGCTGCTCGGGCGTGACCGGCGAGGTGGTCAGCGGGTTGGCTGCGAAGGCGTCCGCGCCGTCGCGCTCGATGATGCCGTCGCGCTCGCCGATGCGCGCGTCGGCCATGGCGTCTTGGGCGGCGCGCTCCGTCGCGTGGGCCTTGGCCAGGCCGGCGAAGGTCTGGAACAGCGTGCGCGTGACCGGGAACGCCGTCGGGATGGTGGCGGCCAGCGCGCGGAAGGCCGACGCGCTGAGCGAGGTGGTGATGATCGAGGCGCCGCCGGGCCCGAGGTGGTCGAGCTTGATGACCGTCTCGGCCATCATCGCGAGCTGGTCGTCGTCCTCCGGCTCCATCTCCATGAGCGGGTTCAGCGCGTGCCGGTTCCACACGCGGCGGGCGCCGACGTCGAGCTCGAAGCCGCTGGCCTCGGCCCAGGCCCCGAGCTCGTCGAGGTCGAAGGCCACCGGCGCCGGCAGCGGGATGGCCTGGAGCGGCGGCTCGGGCGCCGGCTTCGGCTTGGGCCGGGTCGGGCCGCGGTCGTCATCGGTCGGCGCCAGCAGCGCCTCGCCGCGCTCGAAGCTGCCGCTCGTGCGCAGCTCCCGGTGGAGCGCCTCGCGCGACGGCGAGCGCGGCGGAGTCTGGGAGGAGGAGTCGTTGCTGTTCGAGCCCTGGGCGGAGCTCGGCGCCTGGGCCTGGCTGTGCGCGTACATGGTCCTCTCGCGGGTGGTGGGTCGCGGGACCACCATGGCGCGAGAGTGTTGCGGAGCCGTTGAGGCGCGCGAACGGCTCGGGCGGCGGGCTCAGGCGGGCGACCACCAGCGCCGCAGCGCGCGCACGAGCGGACCGGCCAGGCGCTCGACGTGGGCCGGATCGATCTGCGCCTCGACGAACGGCTCGAAGCGCTCGACGAAGAGGTCGCGCCGCCACTCGATGCAGATGGCGCGACCCGGGTGGGCCATGACGTGCTCCCAGCCCATGGTGCTCGGGTGCAGCGGGTAGGTCGCGCTGTCGCCGAGCGCGTAGCCGATGGCGGCGTACTCGGCGCGCAGCGCGTCGACGATGGCCTCGGGCGCGTGCGAGCGGCCGTCGGGGCCGCGCGCGATGACGTCGAGCTCGGGGCGCAGCGGCCAGGTCTCGACCACCTCGGGTCCGTAGGCATGGTGAAGGGACTTGACGATGTCGAAGTCGACCTGCACCCCGACCGTGCGCGGCGCGTAGGTGTGGAGGAGCAGCATGGCGCCGTCGGGCGCGAGCGCGGCCGAGGCGGCGCGGACGGCGGCGGTGTAGGCGTCGTAGCGGGCGCGGAGCAGCGCCTGGTCCTCGGCGCTGACGACCCAGGGCATGAGGCCGGGCGCCACGCCGCCGGCCTTGAAGTCCTCGGCCGAGGCGTCGACCACGCGGTTGCAGTCGATGAAGGTGCGCGGGATGCGGCAGCGGATGATGCCCACCGAGCGGCGCGGCTCGGCCGACACGAAGCGGCGGGCGAGGGCTTCCGCGAGCTCGGGCGCGCCGGTGTCGGTGTTGACGTGGAAGAAGTCGACCAGGCCGTCGGGCAGCGGGCTCGTCATGAGGCGCGCCAGCGAGGTGTAGTCGGAGGTCGCGGTGGCGCCGTGGGGGACCTCGATGAGGAGGTCGACGGGCGGCGCGCCGGAGGCGTCGGCGGGCGCGTCGGCGCCGCGCACGACCAGGGCGTCGAGGACATCGGGGATGGAGGCGACGAAGGTCATGCCACCTCCATACTAAGGAGCGCCCGAACGCGCGAGCCCGAAGGTGCGAGCCCGCACTCGCGCGTCCGGGCCCGCGCCCGATTTCGGCGTCGCGCGCCGACCGTCAGCGGCTCAGAAGCTCATCTCGGTGTTCACGAAGAGGCGCGTCTCGTCCTTGCCGGCGGCGGCGTTGGCGTCGTACTGCGTGAGCTCCATGTCGACCAGGAACTGGAAGTTGCTGTTCAGGCGATAGCCGAGGCCGAAGGTCTCGCGCGTGTGGCTGTTCTTGTCGCTGTCGGTGTCGGGGTCGAGCATGTCGAGGCGCGCGAAGATGCGCAGGCCCTCGGCGAAGTCGAAGAGGCCGGTGTCGAGCCAGGCGTAGGCGCTGATGCCCTGCATCTTGGCGATGCCGCCGACCGAGGCGAGGCTCGGCTGCTTGCTGGCCAGCGCGCTGGCGCGGTCGGCGCCCATGGCGAAGAGCGCGGCCGCGACGAGGTACTTCGACTCCCAGGCGAGCTGGCCGACGAAGCGGAAGCGCGCGCTGTCGGCGCCCGAGTCGTACTCGCCGTAGGACACGAAGGCGCTCACGCGCAGGGCACCCGAGTCGCCGTGGACGGGCGAGACGGTGGCGCGCAGCTGGACGTCCTTGTGGGCCGAGACCTCGGGCTTCGACCAGGTCTCGCCGTTGACGAGCGCGACGGCGAGCGTGAGCCACTTGGCCGGCAGGTCGTAGGTGATGCCGAGGCCGAGGTCGGTCGACGAGAGGTAGCCCTCGCGGTCGAGCATGAGCGGGCCGATGAAGCGGTAGCCGTAGATGCCTTCCTCGTAGGGGATCCACGGCAGGTCGTGCATGCCGAGCTTGAACGACAGGCCCGGCGTCAGGACGTCGTAGAGCTCGAAGTAGGCGTGCTTCAGGACGACGTCGAAGCGGCCGGCGTTGTTGCTGACGGTGGTCGCCGTGTCGGTGGCCTTGACGGTGAACTCACGGTTCGGGGCGTCGAGGGTGACGCGGCCGCGGACGTGGTCGCCGAGCTTCACCTTGGCGAAGAGGTAGGCGCGGGTGAGGTCGAAGGTGTTGGCGTTCTTGGCGCCCTCGCTGAGGTTCATGTTCCAGCCGAGGTAGACCTTGCCGCCGATCTGGACCGCGTCGGTCCAGGGTGCCTTGGCGGCCGGGGCGGGGGCCGGCGCGGGCGCGGGGGTCGGCGCGGGCGCGGGGGTCGGCTCCGGGTCGGCGGCGTGCGCGGACGCGGCGAAGGCGCCGAGCGTCAGGCCGAGGGACGCGAACGTGGACAGACGACGAAGCAGGGGACGACGTAGCATGACGAGCTCCTGGTGGACCGCCGGCTCGCGTCGGAGCCGGCTTCGGTCGCGGCGGAAGCTCGCAGGCCTGCGGGGCGAACGCGCGAAGTCGGAGCAACGCTTTCGTGCCGACCTCGTGGCACGTCGGGGACGTGCGCGCGCCCACCTGCGGGCCTTCGTCACAGGTCGATGACGTCGTCGTCGTCGCGGTCGGGGCTGCCCGGAGCGCCGGGGCGCGAGCCGCCGGGCAGGTGTCGGCGCATGGCGTCGAGCTGATCCTGCATGCGGCGCTGCCACTGCTCGAGGTCGTCGGGTCCGAACTGGAAGCTGCGTCCGACCGGGAAGCCGCCGAGGTCGTCGGCCGAGGCCACGGGCACGTCGCGCTCGAGCTTGGCCCAGCGCACGAACGGGAGCTCCTTCCGCAGCGTGCGAACCTCGACGACGTCGCCGGCCTTCTTGCCGGCCAGCGCATCGAGGATGTCCTCGCGGCTCGTCACCGGCTTGCCGTCGACCATGGTCACGACGTCGCCCGGACGGAGGCCGGCCTTCTCGGCCGGGCTGTCGCCGACGACGTCGTCGACCAGCACGCCGCGGTCGGACGGCGCGCCGAGCGCCTGGCGCAGCGCCGGCGAGATCGCCAGCGGCGCGATGCCGAGGTGGCCCTTGGCCGGCACGCGATCGAAGGCGCCGAGGTCGGGGGCGTCGGCCGGGCCGGGTCGGGCGAGGCGCGGCTCGCGGTGGCGGACGTGCTGGTCGGGCGCTTGCGCGCGCGCATCGGGTGCGCCGAGGGGGGCCGCGAGCGCCAAGACCGCGGCCCCGGGAACGATGGAGGCCATCATCCAGGATCCCATGTGCTGACTCCTTGGGTCGCGCTCGGCGGTGCCTTCCCCAAGGCGAGCCGGCGCGACGATGTCAGCACGATGGAACCCGCGTCGCGCGGAGGTCTTCCCGCGTCGCGCGGACGTCTCGGCGCGTCGCGCGGAGGTCTCGGCGCGTCGCGCGGAGGCGGACGCGAGGCGGGCGGAAAATGAGAAAAGAAGTAGTCCTGACCCCCGATCGGGGGACCATGGCCCCGCCATGAAACGCCGCGGGGCCAATACCTACCGGTCCCACCCCCTGGGGTCAGGACTACTTCTTTTCTCATTTTCGCCGGACCGTAAAATGAGAAAAGAAGTAGTCCTGACCCCTGGTCCGGAGACGGTCGGACCCTGGGTCCGGAGACGCTCGGGGCTCAGCCGAAGCGACCGGTGATGTAGCTCTCGGTGCGGTCGTCGGCCGGGTTGCCGAAGACCTTGGCGGTGGTGTCGCACTCGACCAGGATGCCCGAGCGACGGTCGCTGGTCGGGTCGGCCTCGGCCGTGAAGAAGGCGGTGCGATCGCTGACGCGCGCGGCCTGCTGCATGTTGTGCGTCACGATGACGATGGTGTAGCGCGTCTTGAGCTCGCGCATGAGCTCCTCGATGCGCGCCGTGGCGATGGGGTCGAGCGCGCTGCACGGCTCGTCCATCAGCACCACCTCGGGCTCGACCGCGATGGTGCGCGCGATGCACAGCCGCTGCTGCTGCCCGCCCGAGAGCCCGAGCGCCGACTGCTTCAGGCGATCCTTCACCTCGTCCCAGAGCGCCGCGCCGCTGAGCGAGCGCTCCACGATGTCGTCGAGCTGCGCCTTGTCGTGGATGCCGTTGATGCGCGGGCCGAACGCGACGTTGTCGTAGATGGTCTTCGGGAACGGGTTCGGCTTCTGGAAGACCATGCCGATGCGCCGCCGCACCTCGGTCGCCGAGACGCGCGAACCGTAGAGATCGATGCCGTGATAGAAGACCTTGCCCGACACGCGCGCGTTCGGGACGAGGTCGTTCATGCGGTTCAGGCAGCGCAGGACCGTGGTCTTGCCGCAGCCCGACGGCCCGATGAAGGCCGTGATCTGCTTCTCGTGGATGGCCAGCGACACGCCGCGCACGGCGCGGAAGCGGCCGTACCACACCGCCAGCGTGTCGAGCTCGAACACCACCGGCGTCACCGCCAGCGGCGCACCGTCGACCGGCCGCTTCAGGTGGATGGGCTTCCCGGCGCCATGATGCTCTTCGGGGATGTGAGCCAGTTGAGCCGACATGAAAGCTCCTTTCCGATGCTGCGGGAGCGGCGCGCTCATGCGCGCCTCGTCGCGATGCGGGAGGTGAAGAGGCGCGCCACGATGGTCGCGGCGAAGGCCAGGATGATGAGCGTCAGCGCCGCGCCCCAGGCGCGATCCTGAGCCGCCACGAAGGACGAGGTGGCGTTGCCGAAGATCTGCACCGGCAGGGCCGTGTTGGCGCCCTCGAAGAAGTCGAGGTTCAGGCTGGTGGCCGCGCCCACCGCGAAGAGCAGCGGCGCCGTCTCGCCCGCCGCGCGCGCGACGGCCAGCAGCGCTCCTGACACGATGCCGGGCAGCGCCGCCGGCAGCGCCACCGTCAGGATGACGCGGCTCTTCGAGGCGCCCAGCGCGAAGGCCGCCTCGCGCAGGTGGTTCGGCACGAGCCGCAGCATCTGCTCGGTCGAGGCGATCACCACCGGCAACATCAGGCACGCCAGCGCCAGCGAGCCGCCGAACGCCGAGTAGCCGAAGTGCATGGTCCACACGAGGTAGATGAAGAGGCCGGTCACGATCGACGGCACCCCGGTCATGACCACGACCATGAAGCGGACGATGCGTGCGAAGCGGCGCTGGCCGCCGTACTCGTGCAGGTAGACCGCCCCCAGCACGCCCAGCGGCACGGCGATGAGCGTCGCCCCGAGCGTCACGAGCAGCGTGCCGACGATGGCCGGGCCCATGCCCGGGCCGGCCTTCCGCGACACGACCGGGATGGCCTCGGTGAAGAAGTCGGGGAAGCTCGCGAACGCGACCCCCGAGCCCTTGCCGATGACCGACCACAAGACGGCGATGAGCGGCAGCGCCACCAGCACCACCGCACCCGCCATGAGGCCGGTCATGAAGCCGTCGCGCACCGAGCGCAGGCTGACCTTGGCCTCGAGATCCTGGGCGGTGAGGGATGCGCTCATGCCAGGGCTCCCTGCTTCTTCATCGAGCGCTGCACGATCACCCCGGCCACCCAGTTGACCGCGACGGTGATGACGAAGAGCGTCACCGCCAGCGCCACCAGCGCCGACTTGTGCAGCTCGCCCGCCTCGCCCCACTCGTTGGCGATGACCGCCGGCATCGAGTTGCCCGACGCCAGCGGGTTCGGCGTGATCTGGCCGAGCGCCGAGCCGATGACCAGCGCCGCGGCGATGGTCTCGCCGAGCGCGCGCCCGAGCCCGAGCATCACCCCTCCGACCAGCCCGCCCTTGCTGTGCGGCAGCACCGCCGCGCGGATCATCTCCCAGCGCGTCGCCCCGAGCGCCAGCGCCGCTTCCTTCTCGGTGGCGGGCGTCGTGTCCATCACCTCGCGCGCCAGCGAGGTGATGATGGGCGTGATCATCACCGCCAGGATCATGCCCGCGGTCAGGAACGAGCGGCCGATGCCGAGGGCCGGCGCCAGCACCAGCACGCCCCACAGGCCGAACACCACCGACGGCACGACGGCCAGCAGGTCGGTGAGATAGACAAGCGGCTTTCGCAACCAGGGCGGCGCCACCTGGGTGATGAAGAGCGCCATGCCGAGGCTCACCGGCACCGCCAGCACCAGCGCGATGAGCGCGGTGTAGAGCGTGCCCCAGATGAAGGGCAGCGCGCCGTAGGCGTCCGACGGCTCCGACCAGCGCGTGGTGGTGAAGAAGTCGACGCCCATGCGACCGAGCGTGGGCATCGCCTTCTGCGTCATCGTCACCGCGATCATGGCGAGGATGACGAGCACGAGCCCGGCCGCGCCCACGGCGGCCCACCGGAAGGTGGTGTCGCCGAGGCCACGGCTCTTGCCGAGCGCGGTCGGGGCCAGCACGTCAGACCCCGAGGTGGTCGAGCTGGGCCAGGGCCTTGTCCTGCAGCGCCTTCGGCAGCGGCGCGAAGTCGATGTCCGGCAAGAGCTTCTGGCCGTCCGTCAGGATGAAGCGCAGGTACGCCGAGAGCGCCTTCTGCTTGGCCGCGTCCGCCTGCTTGGCGTAGACGATGACCCACGACTGGCAGGTGATGGGGTAGGCCGCGTCGCCCGCCGCGTTGATGGCGCTGAAGGTGAGGTCGTCCTTGACGGTGATGCCGTCGCCGGCCGCCGACGCCGACGCCGCGCTCGGCGTCACGAACTTGCCGGCCGCGTTCTGCACGTCGGCGTACTTCAGGCCCGAGGCCTTGGCGTCGCTGAGGTCGACGTAGCCGATGGCACCCGGCGTCGACTTCACGATCTGCGCGACGCCGCCGTTGCCCTGGCCGGCCTGGGTGTCGGCGGGCCACTCGACGGTCGAGCCGCTCTTCAGCTTCCAGATGTCCTTGGCCGCGGCGTCGAGGAACTTGGTGAAGTTGTCGGTCGTGCCCGAGCCGTCCGCGCGACGCGCCACCACGATGGCCAGGTCGGGCAGCGTCACGCCCGGGTTCTCGGCGGCGATGGCCGCGTCGTTCCACTTCAGGATCTCGCGCTGGAAGATCTTGGCGATGGTCGGGGCCGAGAGCTTCAGCTGCTCGACGCCGTCGACGTTGTAGCTGACGGTGATGGCTCCGAGCAGCAGCGGGAAGTAGAGCACCGGGCCGCCCTTCGCCTTGGCCAGATCGGCCTCCTTGAACGGCGAGTCGGAGCCGGCGAAGTCGGTGACCATGTCGGCCAGATCCTGCCGACCCTTGCCCGAGCCGCCGCCCGCGTAGTTGATGGTGATGTCCGGGCTCGCCTTCTTGAAGGCCTCGATGGCGACCTCCTGGTAGGCCTTCATGAAGGAGGAGCCGCTGGCGTTGAGCGTCACCGGTCCGGCCGGCTCGGGCGCCTTGGTCGGCTCAGCCGGGGTCGGGGCCTTGGTGGGCTCGGCCGGCTTCGAGGGCTCGCTGGGCTTGGCGCCCGGGGTCGGCGGCGCTTCCTTCTTGCCGCAGCCGGCTGCGGCGAGCGCGCTCACGAGGAGGGTCGCGACGAGGGCCGGTACATTCAGGGTCTTCATGGATCCGTTCTCCTTGGGTCCGAACGGGCGCGACCCTAGACCGCGTCGGTGTCGGGGTGACGGAGCCAATGTGACGGGACGGTGACCCTTCGGCGGCAGCGCATGGCACGCACGCAGCCGCAGAACGCCGTTCGCAAACGGCCCGCGGAGCCAAGTGCGACGCCATCCTCGCGATTCGTGAGGCCCGGGCTTGCGCGCCCGCCCCCGGAGGGCGAAGCTGTCCGCCTCGAGTCCCTGCGGAGACCCGAGCTCGCCTCGACCCTCGCGACTCCCGTCACTCGGAGCACCTCATGATGAAGCGAAGCATCGGCTTCGGGCTCGGCCTGATCGGCACGACCTTCCTCGGCTGCGGCCAGGCCGACACCGGCCCGAGCGACCCCGGCTTCGCCATCAAGGTCGCCGCCCTCGACCTCCCCGGTGTGAGCGACATGTGCGTGCGCGTCACCGTCTACAACTCGAGCTCGACCTTCAACGCGTCGACGACGGTGTGGAACGAGGACTACCTCTGCGCCGACCAGTACGGCGACGGCACCGGCTCGCTCACCTACATTGGCACCTGCGACGCCGGCTCGGGCGACGACAACACGGTCGAGCTGCAGATCCAGGCGATCCTCGTGCCCGACGCCGACAAGCTCGACGGCGAGAGCGACGACCGCGCGACGCCGTGGGACGAGACCAAGACCGACACGCTGGCGCACCCGCGCGACTACTTCGACCCGTGCCGCGCGCCGAACTACTGCCGCATCACCAAGCCCTGCGCCGAGAACGCCGACACGCTCGTCGAGTTCAACCTGACCGTGATGCGCAGCGCGCAGCAGGGCTTCTTCGACGTGGCCGTGAACTTCTCGGACATCTTCTGCTCGGCCAAGTTCGACTGCCAGTACCCGACCGACGCCGACGACGACGGCAACGAGGACGCCATCAAGCTGCTCTTCGACGCGAGCGGCCAGCGCCGCGACACCGGCGTGCTCGCCTTCGCCTGCACCGCCGGTACGGCCACCGCCCTCGATGAGGGCGACACCCACCTCTACATGTCGGACATCGAGATCGACTGCGGCCAGGGCAGCACGGAGATCCTCCCGGCCGCGGTGCTGAACGACCGCGAGGGCGCGCCACTCGAGGCCGGCAACCAGTTCGACCCGCCGCTCTCGACCGCCCCCGGCTTCCAGGTCGGCTGCAGCTGCGCCGGGACCACGCTGACGCGCTGCGTGCCGTTCGACTGCGCCGACGGGTTCGCCCGCAACCAGTTCTGCTTTGATACCTGCCGCGACAACAACCAGGCGTACTCCGGCAGCACCGACACCTGCGCCCCGTCGGCCGAGTGCCCGGCGCCGATCGTCTTCCAGTACGCCATCTACCAGGGCTCGGAGTTCCCGAGCGCCGACTTCGTGAAGGACTACTGGAACGTCGCCATCGGCTTCAATGTGGCCGCCATGGCCGGCAAGGCTTGCACGCTGCACGCCATCGCCACCGCCTCGGACGGCGCGCTGCCGGTCGTCGAGGGCGGCAACGTGACGCGCAGCGGCACGACCTATCCGTACGTCGAGTTCAACATCAACCTCAACGACCCGAACCTCTCGGGCACCGGCCTCACCTGCGGCCAGAACCCGGTGGGCGGCCAGCCGGCGACCGTCTTCTACGCCAACGGCAGCACCGTGCGCCCCGAGTACACGCCCATCGACGAGCCGGCGTTCTTCGAGAACTGCGGCCACGACGACGGCGCCGGCTTCGCGACGCAGCAGGGCGCTTGCCAGCGGGTCGCGACGCCGGAGTGACGGGCGGCCGCAGCCGCGCCGTTGGCCGAGATGAGCCGAATCTACAGCCGGCTGTAGTCGAGTCGCCGCCGGCTGTCGTCAGCGCCAGCGGACCGCCGTCACGTAGAGCAGCGCGACGGCCGCGAGGTGCAGCCAGTGGAAGCTGTCGAGCTCGCCCGACTCGGCCGTGCGCACGACCAGCAGCAAGACGAACACCGACGCGGCCAGCACGCGCGGCACCGCCACCGCCAGCGCGATGCGGCGCGTCGGGCGGGCCAGCAGCGCGAACGTGCCGGCGAAGGCGGCCAGCGCGAAGAGGTACACGCTGAGCAGCGGCAGCGGCACGCTCACCCACTTGAAGAGCGCCCACCACGCCGCGACCAGCAGCGCGTGCGTGATGGCCAGCGCGACCAGCGGCGTCGCCCAGCGCGGGAGGCGCGAGCGGGTGCTGGCGTCGAGCGCCCAGCTCATGCCGGCGGCGTAGAAGGACCAGCCGAGGATGCCGATGATGGGCACGCCGAGGTAGCCGCCGAGGGTCCAGCTCCAGAGGCCGGCGCGCACCGCCAGCACCTCGACCAGCGACGCGTCGACGGCCACCACCAGGCCGACCAGCAGCGCGCGCCGGACGCCGACCGCCGCCGGGAAGAGGCCGCTCACGACGGCGCGCGCCGAGAGCACCACCATCGGCCAGATGGCCACGATGAGGATCGGCACCTCGTCGAGCTTCAGCCACCACCAGTCGGGGTAGCCGTAGACCCGATAGCGCACGATCGAGGTCTCCTCCGCGAGCCACGCCCCGAGTGCCACCAGCGCGATGTCCACGAGCGCCGCGCGCCGCTCCTCGGGAGCGACCTGCCTCAGGTGCAGCGCGTAGGCGGCCGCGAGCACCACCACACAGAGCGCTTGGAAGAGATGCGGCCAGGTCATCCGGACCCCCCGGCCCTCCGTTCACGCGAGCCACCGCCTTCGCTCGCGCGAAGCCGTCGGCCGCGCGAGGTCGGGCCGACCCCCGGCTCCCGCGCTCGCGGGCCCGGGGGTGCTCCGCACGACGGCGTCATTCCTGGATTGGCCGCTCGCGCGCGTGGAACCACTGGCGCGCGACCTCCAACTTGCGCAACTGGTCGGGCGGCGAGCGCTGCGTGCAGGTCTTCATCTCGTCCGAGCCCTCGGGCGCACCCCAGCGCGCCTCGGGACAATCGTTGGGATTCCAAGCGACCTCGATGGCCGCGGTGCGCTGGGCCATGTCGGCCAGCGTGATGGTCCAGGGCGAGCCGTCGCTGCGGTGGTAGGTCACCTTGCGGCTCGCCAGATCGCTGTCGATGAGCGCCTGCATGCGCTTCTGCAAGGCCGGGATGTCCTCGCCCGGGGCCAGCACGAAGCGCTTGGGCACCTTGGCGATGCGCGCCGGGAAGGCCTTCACCGTGTCGATGGCGATGAGGATGCGCATGTCGCGGGCCGGCGTCGAGAAGTCCTCCCACGGGCCGGCGGTGAGGAAGATGTCGGTGCCGTCCGGCATGGGGATGACCTTCTTCGGATTGGTCTTCCGCCAGGTCTCGACGGCGTCGATCGACTCGACGCGGCGGAGCACCTGCTGCTCGAGCGCGTCGATGGTCGCGTCCAGCGCCTTCTCGGGCGCCATCGGCCGCGGGTTGATGAGCACGTCCATGGCCTCGTAGAAGCCGTCCTTGCCCCAGCTCCACTGCTCGGTCGACTGGTCGCCGTAGTCGATGCTCTGGTTGATGGCGTCGTTGTCGAGCTCGGTCAGGCCGCCCGTGCGCCGCACCGGGCGAAAGCGCTTCCAGCCGGCGCCGGCGACGGTGCCGTCCTCGGGGAACATGAAGCTGCCGCGCCAGAACACGCGCCGGCCGACGGTGCCGTCGGGCTGCGCGTCGATGGCCATGAGCACGCCGGCCGTGTCGGCGGTCTGCGGATACCAGCGCCCGACCATCATGGTGTGGCCGTACGGGTCGGCGTAGATGGTGCCCGGGCGCAGGCTCCGACGCTCGAGCTTCACCGGGTAGAAGTCGGACTTCTGATCGTTGGGCGCGCCGCGCAGGCTCGACGAGTGGACCGTCGCCTGGAGCTTCCGCATGAAGCCCTTGAAGGCCTGCACCCGGTTCGACTCCTCGGTCGGCTCCTCGTTGGTGAGGATCTCCTGGCCGCACGACGGCGCGCGCTCGGCGTTGCCGCGCCGACACTGGCGGAAGCCCATCGGCAGGCCGAGCTTCCAGGCGAAGTAGGCGCGCAGCGTGTAGGGGAAGTCGGCGCAGTCGGGGTCGGCGCGCATGCCGTCCTTGTCCTCCTGCATGCCCAGATAATCGTAAAGGAGGTTTCGCTCCTGGTCCTTCAGCACCACCGCCAGCGGGTTCCACGTGATGTCGGAGTCGACCGGCGCGTCGAAGAGGTGCTCGATCCACAGCGAGTAGAGGTTCTCGGTGTCGCGCTCCCACTTGATGCGCGTCTCCCACCACGGGTCGGTGCCGACCTCGAGCGTGCCCATGCCGCTCGGGCCGTTGCGGACCTCGACCTCCTGACACGCCACGACCTTGCCGCCGGCGATGGCGCCGACGCGCCAGATGCCCTTGGTCGGCTTGGGCACGGTGGCGATCCAACCCCAGGGCGGACCACCGTGCGGCTCGGCCGCGACGACCTCGTCGGGGCTGCCCTTGGGCGCCTTCGGCGCGCGCACCACGACGGTCACGCCGGGCAGCTCGCGCTCGCTCACGAGCAGCACCTTCATCGGCGCGCGCACGTGCGGGCGGCGCGGCGCGTTGAAGATGGCGATCTCGATCGAGTCGGTGCACTCGACCACGTCGCCGAGGTTCTCGGCCGCCGACAGCGCCGGCGGCGGCTCGGTCGCGACCATCAGCGCCGGGCCGAGGTAGAGCGGGAGGAGGAGGAACACCGCGTCAGCGTCCGAAGATGGAGAGGGTGGCGATGCGCTCGATGAAGGAGGTGCGCTCGGTGCCGCGGCCGCGCTCGAGGTCGGTCACCTCGACGCGATCGAGGCGCACCGTGCGCTTGCCGCCGTTCGGGCAGGGCATGAGGTACTCGCTGATGGCCGAGAGCGCGTAGGCTTTGCCGTCGAGCTCGCCGAGATACACCATGATGTGGCCGGGCATGTACAGGAACACGATGCCCCGGCGGGCCGCGGCGCGGATGGCCGCGCGCTTGTCGGCGTCGCTGCGGCCGCTGATGTCGACGCGCGTCCAGCCGGCCGTCGCCTGAACGCTCGAGTTGCGGCCGAGGCGGAGGTCGAAGGCGGCCATGGTGTCGAGCAAGAGGCCCGAGCAGTCGCGGCCGCTGCCGGTGCCGCCCCAGCCGTACGGGTCGCCCATGCGCGAGAACAGCAGCGTGAAGAAGCCGAGGCGCGTGAGCGGCATGAAGCCGAGGCGCAGGCCCGGGCTCTTGGCGACGAAGGCGTCGTCCCATCCGGTGCGCGTCGGGGCCAGGATCTGCCAGCTCGTCGCGGTCTCGGCCACGACCGGGAAGCCGGTGCCGTAGCGCAGGTAGACGATGTCGCCGTCGGCGCGATAGGCCGGGATCCAGTCGTCGATGACGGTGAGGCGCGCGCGGTTGTCGCGGAGGTCGCGGGCCTGGTCGAGCGACATGGCCGGCGACAGCGCGCTCGGGTCGACCCAGCCGACGCCGTGGCCGGCGCGCACGTAGGCCCAGTCGCCGTCGGCGGTCTTGCGGAGCACGCGCACCAGCTCGCCCACGTGGAGGCGGCTGCACTGGTTCCGGTCGAAGAGGTGATCGATGCGGCCGCGGAAGAAGCCGCTGGTGAGCGGCAGGCAGCGGATGTCGGTGATGGCCGCGACGGCGCGGAGCTGGTCGACCGGCGTCGAGGTCGCGAGCACCTGGCGCAGCGTCTGGAAGGCGCCCGGCACGTCCTCGACGTACTCGCCGGACGCGAGGCGCGTGCCGATCTCGTTGAGCCGCTCGTTGAGCTCGCCGTCGATCGGATCGGGGCCGTCCTGCGGGGCCGCGGCGCGCGGCACGAGCGGGTCGTGCCAGGCGCCGGCGGTGTCGGTGTTGCGCTCGTTGAGCGTCTCGATGTCGCGCTCACCGAGCAGCACCTCGTCGCGCTCGGCCGGCGTCCACTGCGCCACCCAGGTCGCGAGCTCGCGCGCCTCGGGCGGCGTGCCGTCGGGCGGCTGGTCGGGGCGCCAGTCGACGCGGCCGTCGCAGGTGGCGAGGCGCGGGTCGTCGGCGCGGGCGGCGGGGCCGAAGAGGCAGACCGCGACCGCGGCGACGGCGGCGAGCAGGCCGGCGGAGGTCGGGATGGGGCGGGCGGGGGTCATGGCGCTGGCGAACGCGCGGTCGAGGGATTCTCGTCCTGGCCGGCGCGGCGGCGGGCGAGGGCCGCGACCGCCTCGACCCAGCGCGGGTGGGCGTTGACGCAGGCGATGGCCGTCAGGTCCTCGCCGCCGGCGGCGCGGAAGCTCTCGCGCGCGCGGCTGCCGATCTCCTCGAGCGTCACGAGGCAGTCGGCCGTGAACGACGGCACCATCACCGCCAGGCGCTTGACGCCGCGCCTGGCCAGGTCGACCAGGACCTCGTCGGTGAAGGGGCGGATCCAGGGGATCTTGCCGAGCCGCGACTGGAAGCCGATCGACCAGTCCTTGATGCCGAGCTCGGCCACCAGCGCGCGCGCGGTGGCGAACGACTGCGCGCGATAGCAGCGCGCGTTGGCGTCGACGATGGCGTCGCAGCAGGTGGCGCTGGCCAGGCAGTGCCGGCCGGTCGGGTCGCAGGCCTTCACCTGGCGCTCGGGCAGGCCGTGGAACGACATGAGTACGTGGTCGGGCCGGAAGCGCTCGAGCTCGGGGCGGGCCACGGCGGCGGCCGCGTCGATGAAGCCGCGGTCGAGGTAGAAGTCCTGCACCAGGTCGAGCGGCGGGACGACGATGCGCGCCTTCACGCGCTCGATGACGCGCTCGAGCGTGGAGCCGGTCGAGCTCGACGCGTACTGAGGATAGAGCGGCAGCACCACCAGGCGCTCGAGCGCCGGGGCGTCGGGCGCGAACATGCGCTCCAGGGCCTGGTCGATCGAAGGACGCCCGTAGCGCATGGCCAGCTCGACCCTCCAGGTGGGCCCGAGCTCGGCCTGCACCGCGGTCGCCAGCGCCTTGCCGTGGATGAGCAGCGGCGAGCCGGCCGGGGTCCAGATCTTCTGGTAGGCGTGCGCGCTCTTCTTCGGGCGGAACGGCAGGATGACCCCGTAGAGCAGCAGCGCGCGCCCGACCGGGTTGATGTCGAGCACGCGCCGGTCCCACAGGAACTCGCGCAGGTAGCGGCGCACCGCCCCGGTCGAGGGGTCATCCGGCGTGCCGAGGTTGGTGAGGAGGAGGCCGTTCACGGCCGCGGACCATACCTGCTCGGGCCGCGGCGGGGAAGCGGGTTGGCGGGTCCCCGCGCTTGCCGTCACGGGCTGCAGAAGCGGCCGACGAAGACGTCGTTCAGGCCGAGGTAGTTGCACATGTCCTTCGACATGCCGACCCAGTCGGCCGACGACGTGCCCGGGATGTACCAGGTGCCGCTGTCGAGGATGCTCCGGCCGATGAGGTCGTCGCCGGCCGAGCCGTACTGGCGCGTGTTCGACGCCGGCGCCGTGCCGTCGAGGTTCAGCGTCGCGACGAAGATGTCGACGCCGCCGCGCAGGCTGGTGGCCGTGCCGGCGCCGAGGTCGCCCTTGGTCTGGCCGGCCAGGTAGAGCCTGGCGTTGTAGAGCCAGATGCTGGCGACCAGGTCGTCGGTCGGCGTGCCGTAGATGCGCGCCCACTGCTGCGCGCCGGTGCTGTCGAAGCGGGCCACGGCCGCGTCGCCGCCGACGGCGGGGACGGCGCCGCTGTCGCCGCGATACGGGCCGCCGACCGCTCCCGTGCCGTCGGGCGCGCCCTGCAGGAAGCCGGCGGCGTAGACGTTGCCGCTGCCGTCGACGGTGAGGTCGGTGCCGGCGTCGAGGCCGGGGCTGCCCCAGTGCTGGAGCCAGGTGAAGCCGCCGGTCGAGGTGAGCTTGTAGATGTAGACGAGGCCGTTGCCGCCCGAGCCGGTGGTCGAGAGCGCGCCGCTGATGGGCGACGGGGCGCGGCCCTGGACGTAGGCGTTGCCGCTCGAGTCGACGGCCAGGCCGCTCGGCGCCTTGCTCTGGGTGTCGTCGATGGAGGCCCAGAGCTGGGTCATGGTGCCGGTCGCCGGGGCGACGGCGAAGAGCTGCGGGCTCACGCCCGAGCCGGCGTCGTTGGCCGAGCTCACCAGCATGAGCACGCGCGTGCCCTTGGCGTCCCACTCGAGCTCGGTGGTCGACTCGCGGCGCGCCGAGCTGTAGCGGTTCACCCAGAGGCGCGAGCCGGTACCGTCGTATTTGGCGATCCAGGCGTCTCCGCAGGTACCAGCTCCGAGGTTGGTGGCGCAGGCGGGCGGCGCCGAGCCCGAGCCGTTGATGTCGCCCTCGGTCGAGCCGGCGACGTAGACGTTGCCGAGCGGATCGACGGTGACGGCGGTGGCGCTGTCGTAGGCGGCCGTGCCGAGCTGGCGCGCCCACACGGGGTTGCCGTTCGACGCGCGCTTCACCAGCACGCCGTCGGCGCTGCCGAGCGGGAGCTGACCGAGGAGGCCGCCGTAGGTGGTGCCGACCACGTAGAGGTTCGAGTTGTAGTCCATGGCGATGGCGCTCGCGCTGTCGGCCGCGGTGGTGCCGAGCTCGCGCAGCCAGTCCGACGCCGGGCAGCCGCACTGGCCGCAGCCGTAGTGGGCGAAGGTGAGGCTCGCCGAGCAGGCGCTGGCGTTGCCGGCGGCGTCGACGGCCTTGGCGCTGACCGGGGTGCAGCCGAGGCTCGCGGCGGTGAAGGCGATGGTGAAGGTGCCGGCGACGGCGGTCGTGCCCGACGGGTTGGCGGCGGCGCCGCTGCAGTCGGCGCTCGGGTAGACGAAGACCTTCGAGGTCGGGTCGCTCTCGCTGCCGGTGACGGTGGTGCCGCTGTTCGTCGTCGAGGGCGAGGCCGGCGAGAAGGCGGTGAGGACCGGGACGCCGGGCGCGGTGTTGTCGTGGACGTAGGCGAAGCCGGCCGAGCAGGTCGAGAGGTTGCCGGCGGCGTCGGTGGCGTCGGCGTAGAAGACGGTCGTCTGGTTGGCGGTGGCCGGGGCGGAGATGGCGAAGGCGCCGGCGCCGCCCGACGGGGTCGAGGGGCCGCTGGCGAGGACGGCGTCGAGGCACGAGGCGGCCAGGTGGAGGCGCACGGTGAGGCCCGCCTCGGCGGTGGTGCCGAGCACCTGCGGCGTGGTGCTGGCGTTCGACGGCGAGGTCGGGTTGGTGCCGGTGATGACCGGCTTCAGCGGCGTCTTGTCGTCGTGGGTGTAGCTGATGCTGTTGGAGCAGGCCGAGGTGTTGCCGGACAGATCGGTGGCGGTGGCGCTGAAGGGCGTGGTCGTGTTCGAGCCGACCGAGACGGTGATGGCGAAGGACGTCGGCGCGTTGGTCTTGGTGGCGGCGACGGCGCCGGTGCAGTCGGTCGACTTGTAGAGCTGGAGGGTGAGGCCGGCCTCGGTGATGGTGCCGAGGACCTGCGGCTCGGCGCCCGAGTTGCTGGGCGAGGTCGGGTTGGTGCCGGTGAGGACGGGCTTCGTGGGGCCCTGGTTGTCGTGCACGTAGTCGAAGCCGGCCGAGCACGGCGAGGGGTTGCCGGCGAGATCGGTGGCGCGCGCGAAGAAGGTGGTCGTGGCGTTGGCGTTGGCGTTGACGGCGATGCCGCTGAAGCCGCTGGCGGTGGCGGTGCCGGTGCCGGCGACGGTGCCGGTGCAGTTCGAGGTCGTGAAGATGTCGACGGTGGCGAGCGCCTCGGCCGTGCCGCCGAGCGTCGGCGTGGTCGAGGTGCGCGACGGCGAGGTCGGGCTCGACGAGGTGATGGCGGGCGCGGCGGGCGCGGTCGCGTCGTGGGTGTAGCTGATGGCGTTGGAGCAGCCCGAGGCGTTGCCGGCGGCGTCGCGCGCCTTGGCGCTGAAGGTGGTGGCGCTGTTGGCGGTGACCGTGGTGGCGATGCTGAAGGATGCGGTGGCGTTGGCGAGCGTCTTCGTCGCGGAGCCGGCGCAGGTGCCGTTGGCGAACAGGTCGATGCTGACGCCGGTCTCAGCGGTGGTGCCGTTGACGCTCGGGGTGGTGCTGGTCTTCGACGGCGAGGTGGGCGTCGTGCCGGTGAGGATCGGGGTCGGCGGCGCGGTCGCGTCGTGGGTGAAGGCGATGGCGGCCGAGCAGGGCGAGACGTTCCCGGCCGCGTCGGTGGCGGTCGCGGTCCAGCTCGTGGTGGTGTTGGCGCCGGCCGTGACCTGCTGCGTGAAGGTCGCCGCGGCCAGCGGTCCGACCGTGGCGACGGCGGCGCCCGAGCAGTTGGTGGAGGCGTAGATGCGGACGGTGGCCGAGGCCTCGGAGCTGCCGGCGAGGGTGGGCGTGGTGCTGGTCGACGACGGCGAGGTGGGGGTGGTGCCGGTCCAGGTCGGGGCCGCCGGGGCGGTGTTGTCGGAGACGTAGACGAGCGGGTCGGAGCAGTCGGAGACGTTGCCCGCGGCGTCGGTGGCGGTGGCGTAGAAGGTCGTCGAGGCGGTGGCGGCGACCGACGCCGAGATGCCGAAGGACAGGTCGGCGGCGGCGGTCGCGGGCGCGCCGTTGGCGGTGGTGCAGCCGGCGTTGGTGTAGAGGCGGACGGTCGAGCCGGCCTCGGCGCTGCCGTTCACGGTGGGGGTCGTGCTCTTGGCGGGCGAGTCGGGGGTGGTGCCGGTGAGCGTCGGCTTGGCCGGCTTCTGGGCGTCGTGGGTGTAGGCGAAGCCGGCCGAGCAGGCCGAGACGTTGAGGGCGGTGTCGGTGGCCTGGGCGAAGAAGGTGGTGGTGGTGTTGGCGGTCACGCTGGTGGCGATGGAGAAGTTGCCGCCGGTGGCGGGGCCGCTGCCGGCGACGGCGCCGCTGCAGTCGGGGAGCTTGTAGAGGCGGACGGTCGAGCCGGCCTCGGCGGTGCCCTCGAGGGTGGGCGTGGTCGAGGTCTTGTTGGGCGAGGCGGGGATCGAGCGGACGATGATGGGCGTGCCGCTGCCGGTGTTGTCGTGCACGTAGGTGACGCCGTTCGAGCAGGCCGAGGCGTTGCCGGCCGCGTCGATGGCCTTGGCGAAGAAGGTCGTCGAGCTGTTGGCGGTGACGGTCGCGGCGATGGCGAAGCTCTGGTCGGCGGCGGCGGTGGCGGGTGCGCCGACCGACGGGTCGCTGCAGCTGCCGTTCAGGTAGAGGCGGACGGTGGAGCCGGCTTCGGCGCTGCCGTTCACGACCGGGTTCAGGTTGGTGTTGGTCGGCGAGGGCGGCGTGGTGCCGGTGAGGACGGGCGCGTCGGGCGGCGTGCTGTCGTGGATGTAGGCGATGGGCAGCGAGCAGTCCGAGGTGTTGCCGGCCTTGTCGGTGGCGGTGGCGCTGTACCTCGAGGTCTGGTTGGCGGCGGCCGTGACGGCGGCGCCGAAGTCGTTGGCGGCCGCGGTGACGCTGACGAGGGCGCTGCCGGTGCAGCCGGGGCCGGCGTAGATGGCGACCTGGGCGTCGGTCTCGGCGTGGCCCGACAGGGTGGGCGACGTCGAGGTGCGGGACGGCGACGGCGGGGTGGTGCCGACCCAGGTGGGGGCGGCGGGCTTCTGATCGTCGTGGATGTAGGTGAAGCCGGCCGAGCAGTCGGAGGCGTTGCCGGCCGCGTCGGTGGCGTTGGCGTAGAACGTGCGCGAGCCGTTCGGGGCCGCCTGGACCGCGGCCCCGAAGCCGCTCGGGTCGGCCAGGTCGGTGCCGGCGACGGCGCTCGCGCAGTCGGGGCTCGTGAAGAGGCGGACGGTGGTGCCGGACTCGGCCGAGCCGGAGAGGGTGGGGTTGGTGCTGGTGTGGCTCGGCGAGGTCGGCGTCGAGCCGGTGATGACCGGGGGCGCGGGCCGCTGGTCGTCGTGCACGAAGGTGAGCGCGTTGGAGCAGCCCGAGGTGTTGCCGGCCAGGTCGGTGGCGGTGGCGCTGACCGGGGTCGCGGCGTTGCTGGCGAGCGCGACGACGAGGCCGAAGGAGGCCGGGCTCTGGTCGAGGTGGGTGAGCGCGGGGCCGGAGCAGGCGGTCGAGGTGTAGACGGTGAGGGTGGCGCCGGCCTCGACGGTGCCGCGGAGGGTGGGGCTCGCGGTGGTGCGGGAGGGCGAGGCGGGCGCGAAGTCGACGAGGACGGCGCGGCCGGGGCGGCGCTGTCGTGGACGAAGGTCCTGCCGCTCGAGCAGGTCGAGGTGTTGCCGGCCTTGTCGGTGGCGGTGGCGAAGAAGGTCGTGGCGCGGTTCGGCTGGACGCTGACCTTGATCGCGAAGGCGCCCGGGTTGTCGGCGAGGGTCGCCGCGACGGGGCCGTGGCAGTCGGGGTCGGTGTAGACGGTGATGGTCGCGCTGCCTTCGCCGGTGCCGCTGTCGAGGAACGGGGTCGGGTCTGCGCGCTGGGCGAGGTCGGCGTGGTGCCGGTGAGGACGGGCCGCGGGGCCTTGTTGTCGTGGGTGTAGCTGAAGCCGGAGGAGCAGCCGGAGGTGTTGCCGGCGGCGTCGATGGCGTGCACGTAGAAGGTGCGCGCGGTGTTGGGGGCGAGCTGGCCGGTGACGGCGAAGCCGGTGCCGACGGCGGCGGCGCTGGCGAGCGGCGCGCCGGAGCAGGCCGCGCCGTCGAAGAGCTCGACGGTGGTGTTGGCGTCGGTGGTGCCGATGAGGGCCGGGGCGAAGCTGACCGAGGACGGCGAGAGCGGCATCGAGGTGTCGATGCTCGGGGTGGCCGGGCCGACGTTGTCGTGGGTGTAGCCGAGCGGCGCCGAGCAGGCGGACGCGTTCCCGGCCTTGTCGGAGGCGGTCGCGGTGAAGGTCGTGCGGGCGTTCTCGGCGGCCTGGGCCGGGATGGCGAAGTGGCCGGAGGCGTCGGCGGCGGCGCTCGCGAGGGTCGGGCCGCTGCAGTCGTCGCTGGCGTAGAGGGCGATGTCGGAGCTGGCCTCGGCGCTGCCGAGGACGGTCGGGCGGGTGATGGTCGAGGACGGCGAGGTCGGGTTGGTGCCGGTGAGGACGGGCCGATCGGGCGCCTTGGCGTCGTGCACGTAGGTCAGCGGGGCGGAGCAGGCGGAGGTGTTGCCGGCCAGGTCGGTGGCGGTCGCGGAGAGATCGGTGGCGGCGTTGGCGAGGACGGTGACCTGGGCCGAGAAGGCGCCGGCGCCGTCGGCGTCGACCTCGGCGAGGACCGGGCCGAGGCAGTTGGAGCGGCCATAGACGGTGACGTGGGCATGGGCCTCGCTCGCGCCGAGGACGAGCGGGTCGAGCTCGGTGGCCGAGGGCGACGTCGGATCGGTGGCGGTGAGGACGGGCGCGTCGGGGGCGCTGGCGTCGTGGGTATAGAGGAAGGGCTCGGAGCAGGCCGAGACGTTGCCGGCGGCGTCGCGCGCGTCGGCGCTGAAGGCGGTGGTGTCGTTGGCGCGCGCGACGACGGTGGCGGCGAAGGCGCTGCCGGCGGGGGACGCCGAGGCGACGACGGCGCCGCCGCAGTCGGGCTGGGCGTAGAGGCGCACGGTGCCGCCGGCGCCGACGCCGGTCGTGCCTGAGCTGCGGGGTGGTGCTGGTGCGCGACGGCGAGGCGGGCACCGAGTCGGTGATGACGGGCGGGTCGGGCACGTGGGTGTTGTGGACGTAGGCGAAGCCGGGCGAGCAGGCCGAGGTGTTGCCGGCCTGGTCGGTGGCGGTCGCGAAGAAGGTGGTGGTGGCCTCGGCCTGGGCCTGGACGGCGGCGGTGAAGGCGCCGCCGGTGGCGCTCACGGTGGCGAGGGCGGGGCCGGAGCAGCCGCTGCCGGAGTAGACGCGGACGGTGGCGTCGGTCTCGGCGTAGCCGTCGAGCTCGGGGGTGGTGCTGGCGTTCGACGGCGAGTGCGGGGTCGAGTCGGCGATGGTGGGGACGGGCGGCGCGATGTCGTCGTGGACGTAGACGAGGACGTTGGAGCAGCCCGAGACGTTGCCGGCCAGGTCGACGGCGTCGGCGACGAAGGAGGTGGCGGCGTTGGCCAGGGCGGGGACCTGGGTCTCGAAGGTGCCGGCGTCGGGGCCGCCGCCCGAGCCGGAGGGGCCGAGCGCCTCGGTGGTGGCGACGGGCAGGCCCGCGTCGTGCGGTCCCGCGGTAGATGCGCACGACGATGCCGGAGGCCGACGAGGATCGTGCCGAAGACGCCGGGGTGGTGGTGGTGCGCGACGGCGAGGTCGGGGCGGTCATGAGGAGGAAGGGCGTCGCGGGCGGGAGCGCGTCGTGGGTGTAGACGAGCGGCGCGTCGGAGCAGGGCGAGACGTTGCCGGCGCCGTCGGTGGCGGTGCCGTAGAGGGTCGAGGTCTGGTTCTCGGGGACGGTGACCGGGCCCGAGAAGGTGCCGGCGGCGTTGGTGGTGGCCGAGCCGATGGGGTCGCCCTCGCAGTGCTCGTCGGCGTAGACGGTGATGGTCGTGCTGCGCTCGGCGTGGCCCGACACGAGCGGGGTCGGGTCCTGCGGGAGTGGCGAGGCGGGGGAGGGTGGCCCCGAGGGTGGGCGGCGGGAGGGGCTCGTGGTCGCAGGCGTCGCCGACGCCGTCGCCGTCGGAGTCCTCCCGGCCGGGGTCGGGGACGAGGGGCAGTCGTCGTCGGGGTCGTCGATCGAGTCGTCGTCGTCGTCGTCGCAGGCGTCGCCGAGGGTGTCGGTGTCGTGGTTCTCCTGGCCGGGGTCGGGGACGAGCGGGCAGTCGTCGGTCGTGTCGGGGACGGAGTCGTCGTCGTCGTCGAGGTCGACGCAGTCGGCCTGGGCGTCGTGGTCGGTGTCGGTGAAGCCCTCGTCGGTGGCGCCGGAGCAGTCGTCGTCGCGGCCGTTGCAGGTCTCGGCGGCCCAGGTCGGGGCGTTGCAGGCGGTGAGGCCGTCGTCGCCGCAGGTGCGGACGCCGGCGCAGGCGTGGTCGTGGCAGGCGGTGGTGGCGCCCTCGTCGATGGCGCGCTGCGAGCAGGTGCACTCGCGGTCGGCGATGGGGACGCACTGGCGGACGGAGGCCTGGCCTTCGAGGGCGATGGACTCGCGGCACTCGTAGCCGCCGGGGCAGTCGTCGTCCTCGGCGCAGGCGATGCCGCAGAAGGCGCCGGCGGCGTCGCCGCGGGTGATGCAGCGGTCGCCGTTGGCGCCGATGGTGCCGGCCTGGCACTGCGCGTCGCTGGTGCAGGGGCGGCAGAGGTTGAGGCCGACCTCGATGCAGAGGAAGGTCGGGTCGGAGCCCGGGAACTGGATGAGGCTGCAGTCCCAGCCGTCGGGGCAGGAGGTCGTGCAGTACTGGGTGCAGGCCTTGCCGCCCTCGCGGACCGGGATGCAGAAGCCGGAGTTGCACTCGGCGTTGTCTTCGCAGGGGCAGCGGAAGCCGCCCGGGTCGGCGGAGCAGCTGGCGTCGGAGTCCGGGGCGTCGGGGGCGGCGCTGTCGGTCGCGGCGCTGTCGGCGATCTCGCCGAACTGGATGGAGTCGCCGCTGTCGGCTCCGGCGAGGTCGCTGCGCGACGTGTCGTCGTCGCCGCCGCAGGCCGGCCCGGGCGCTCCGAGGAGCGCCACCGCGAGCGCCAGAGGGATCGCGCCACTATCCGCAAAGGCTCGCATGCCCGCCTCCTCGACCCCGACGGTCGCGGTCGAGCCGGGGATTAAGCCCGGTTCAACCGCCCGCCGCAAGGTCCGCGCGCACCCCACCAGGTCTCCCCGATGGGGGTCAGGACTACTTCTTTTCTCATTTTCCCGGTGCCCCCGGTGGGGGTCAGGACTACTTCTTTTCTCATTTTCCGCCCCGTGCGCCCGGCCTGCGTGGCCGCGTCGCGGTCGTGAGGCGGCGGCGGACGCACCGGGTGCCGGCGTGCGCGAAGTGGCCTATGCTGCGGCCGGAGGCTGCGATGCGGACGATCGTTGGGGTGGCTGGGCTGGCGCTGACGTTGGCCATGGTCGCCGGTGGCTGCGGCGATGACGCGTCGGCCGGCGACACAAGCGGCGACAGCGCGGTCGGGGACACCACCGTCGCGGACAGCGCGGTCGCGGACGCCGCGGTCGCGGACAGCGCGGTCGGCGACACGTCGGGCGATGTGGCCGTCGGCTCGTGCGAGGCACCGCGCCCGGACTCGCCCGCGGTGTCGGCGGCCATCGGCGCCGTGCAGGCGACGCTGGTCGATCCCGATGGGGCGCCGCTCACGGCGGTGCCGGTGTCGGTCTGCGGGACCGACCTGTGCCTGACGGGCGTGACCGACGCCGGAGGGCATGCGTCTATAGCGATGAACAAGACGCTCGTGCGGCCGGCCTTCACGGCGGGCGACGGGCGCACGGTGCCGAAGCTGCTGTGGCCGCTGACGGCGGCCAGCGCCGACGTGGGCACGCTGGTCGCGGCGCGGCTGCCGAGCGCCGGGGCGACGCTCGCGCCGGGCGGGACCGCGGCGTCGGGCGGGGTGACGCTCGAGC
The DNA here is from genome assembly GCA_046351155.1 of Myxococcota bacterium. GTDB lineage: Bacteria > Myxococcota_A > UBA9042 > PHBI01 > PHBI01 > JAXLYZ01. The sequence goes on along the minus strand of JAXLYZ010000028.1, from coordinate 76,885 downwards.
TCGCGGCCGACGCCGAGGTCATCGTCGACTCGCTGTCGTACCCCTTGCCCGAGGACCAGGCGCTGCGCGCGGTCGCGTTGCCGGTGGCGCAGTCGAGCGCGCTGGTGGCGAGCACGAGCGGCATCGGCATCATCTATGGCATGGGGCCGACGGGGACGCTGGTGTGTCCGCCGGCGGCGCTGTCGGTGCCGAACAGCGCGGGTTGGGCGGCGGGCAGCGAGGTCGAGGTGCTGCTGCTCGGAGCCGACGTCGGCGAGGACTGGGCGCCGTACGGCGCGTGGTCGAAGGTGGCCGATGCCGTCGTCAGCGCCGACGGCGCGCCGGTCGCGACGCCGGCCGGCGGCGGCCTGCCCATCATCGGGACGATCGCGCTGCGCCCGAGGTAGGCGGCGCAGGGCGCTCAGCGCGCGGCGGTGTCGGCGGCGGGCGGCGTGCGCGTGATGGTGCCGCCGCGGATGGTGACGACGTCGTTGCCGCGGGCGCGGACGAGGCCGACGCCCGGGACCTCGAACGAGCACTCGCCGACGCACACGACGAGCGAGAGCGACAGGCCGCGCATGGCGACGTCGCGGGTCATCGACGACGAGGTCACGACCACCTCGTGCTCGGTCTCGTCCTCGTTGCGCAGGTCGATCGCATGCGCCGCGCCGCTCGCCCCGACCATCGTCATCGCCACTGCCATCGCCTTCATCAGCTTCATCATCGCCGGTCCTCCGTGGTTGCGCAGCCTGGTTGAGCAAGGCGCGGACCAACCGCAACTGGCTGAAATCACGAGAGTGACGGCGCGCGTCCCCGTGTGCGGCGCAGGCCGCGTCCCATGGGACGCGGGTGGGACGCGGCCGCGAGTCCCTCCGCGGGACGCCGGGGAAAATGAGAAAAGAAGTAGTCCTGACCCCAGGGTGGGAGACCGCGGGAATGGCGACGGCGTTGGTCAGAAGTCGACCACCCGTTGCTCGAAGTCCGCCACCGGCGCGCCGCCGGGGCCATGCTAGCGTCGCCCCGAACCGCCCTCGGATCGAACCGCCTCGGAGCCGACCATGCGCACCCCAGTCGCCCACCCGACACCGGCCCGCCTCGCCCTTGCGCTCGCCGCCCTGTGCCTGGCCTTCGCCGCCTGCACCTCCGACGCGGACTCCACCGACACGGGCGACGCCCGCGACGCCACCGCCGCGAGCGACACCGCCGACGCCGCGAGCGACACCACCTCCGCGCCCAGCCCCGACTACGCCGACCCGCCCGAGCTCACCCCCGACGAGCACGGCGTCTACCAGCTCCACTTCGGCCCGCACGCCGTCGACATCGACGGCCAGACCTACTGCCTCCGCTCGTACAACGGCGTCGTCCCCGGCCCGACCCTGCGCATCCGCGCGCGCGCATCCGCCGCCGACGCCCGCAAGGTCCACGTCGACCTCCACAACGAGCTCGCCGGCGAAGACTGGCGCGAGGTCTCGGGCCAGGAGGGCCACGAGCACCCGACCTGCCACGACTTCAACGTCACCAACCTCCACTTCCACGGCGGCCACGTGCAGCCCAACGCCGCCAGCGCCGACGCCGCCGACCCCTGCACCGGCGACGGCTGCGCCGCCGACCAGCGCTACCACGGCGACGACGTCCTCATCAGCGTCGCCCCCGGCGAGCAGGCCCGCTACCGCTGGGACCTCGACGAGGACGGCACCCACCACGAGGGCACCGACTGGTACCACCCCCACATCCACGGCGCCACCGCGGTCCAGGTCCTGAACGGCGCCGCCGGCGCCATCATCGTCGAGGGCCCGGTCGACGCCCTCCCCGCCGTCGCCGCCGCGCGCGAGCGCGTCATGGTGCTCACCGAGCTGCCGCTCAGCGACGAGCACACGAAGCCCCTCCCTGCCGGCGCCAGCTGCGACGAGAGCACGCTGTCCATCGACAACTTCCTTTCAGTCACCGAGGGCAACCCGATCCAGCTCAACGGCCGCACCCACCCGCGCATCGTCACCCCGCCCGGCCAGGTCGAGCGCTGGCGCATGGTCTACGCCGGCACCCCCGACGAGATGGGCATCAAGCTCTACGTCGGTAACGACAAGGACTGCCGAGACTGGAGCGAGACTGAGCGCGTCCAGCTCACCCAGTACGCCCGCGACGGCATGACCATGCCCCACTACTACAAGGACGACACCGTCTGGGTCTCGCCCGGCTATCGCGTCGACAGCTTCGTCGCCATGCCCTCCGAGCCGCAGACGCTGTGCCTCGTCGGCCGCCGCGTCCACGACCTCGCCGGCAGCGTCATCGCCATCGTCGACGTGCGCTCCGACGCCGGCGCGCCCACCACCACCACCGTGCCCGACGAGGCCGAGGTCACCGCGCTGGCCATGCCCACCTCGTGGACCGGCGTCGTCGACGGCGTCGAGCAGACCGTGAGCTGCGACTCGGTCACCACCATCCACCAGCGCGTCGGCCTGCTCATGCCGCCCGTCGCGACCCCCTCGTCCGACGTCATGTCCGACGGCGGCTCGTGCACCCCCGACGGCGCGCACGCCCACGCCGCGGCCGCCGACGCCCCGGTCTGCGAGTGCCCGTCCCCCAACATCAACTGCCGCAGCTTCGAGGCCCGTCGCGCGCGCGACTACCGCAGCGACCGCGTCGCCGTCGTCGGCAGCTCGGAGCGGTGGCAGATCGTGGCGCTCGACGGCCACCCCTACCACATCCACATCAACCCCTTCCTGGTGTGCCCGAACCACTCCAACAAAGAGCCGAATTTCGCACATTGGCGCGACACCATGTGGGTCCAGGCCGAGGACGGCCCGCGCGACGTCATGATGCGCTTCAGCGGCTTCACCGGCCGCTTCGTCGAGCACTGCCACAAGCTCAACCACGAGGACGAGGGCATGATGGAGCTGGTCGAGATCTGCGCCCCCGACGACCTCGAGTGCCAGTGCCAGCGCTTCGACGACGGCCAGTGCGTGAGCCAGGCCGGCTGCCAGGCCGACGATCTGCAGTGCCAGTTCGCCGCCGCCGCCACCGCCGCCTATCCGCTGCCGCCCCCGCCCATGCCCGAGCTCTGCGACCAGCCGCCCTGGCCGCCCGGGGGATGAGGCGGTGACGCTCGGCCTCCCGTCCGCCGGCCATTGCGTCGAACCGCGCATTGGCCGTATGTCGCTCCCGATGGACCTCGAAGAGCTGCGCGCGTTCCTCGCCGTCGCCGAGACCGGTTCGCTGCTCACCGCCGCGAAATCGCTGCACATGTCGCGGCCCACCCTGCGCCGCCGCATCGATCAGCTCGAGGCGCGCGCCGGCGTGCGCCTGCTCGATCGCTCGCGCCTCGGCGCCACGCTCACCGACGCCGGCACGCTGCTCGCCACGCGCGGCCGCCTCATCGTGCAGGAGGCGAGCGCGCTGGTGGCCTCGGTGCGCGCCGTCGGCAACGAGCCGTCGGGCACGCTGCGCCTGATGCTGCCGGTCGGCCTGCCACCGCACTTCCTGACGCCGCTCTGGACCTTCATCCGCGGCCGCTACCCGCGCCTCACCTTCGAGCTGCGCTTCAGCGACAACCCGGTCGCCGAGCTGCTCGTCGACATCGACATGGCCTTCCACTTCGGCAGCAAGAGCCCCGACGGCCCCTGGGTCTCGCGCGAGCTCACGCGCGTGCCGATCTGCCTCATCGCCCACGCCGACTACCTCGCGCGCCGCGGCACGCCGAAGACCATCGAGGACCTCGAGCAGCACGACCTCCTCGCCTGGGAAGGCCCTGCCGACAGCGGCCGCCTGTGGCCGCGGATCGGCGGCGGCACCTTCCCGACGAGCCCCGTCGTCGTCACGCGCCACATCCACCTCATCCGCCAGTTCGCCCTCACCGGCCAGGGCATCGCCCTCGTCCCCGAGGGCGGGCTGCCCGATCCCCACGTCGCCCCCGGCACGCTGGTGCGCGTGCTTCCCGACCTGGTCGGCGGCCAGACCGCCATCCGCGTCATCGTGCCGTCGGCGCTCTCGCAGCTACCGCGCGTCCGCGCCATGCTCGATCTGCTGAAGCCGTTCCTCGGCGAGCACGGTCTCTGAATCGCTGCGATTCGGACGCGCGATTTTGTCACTCTGAATGCGCGGATTCTGTCACTGCGCGTACATGGTGATGTCGGTCGCGGCGATGAACGCCAGCTCGTGAGCGCGCTCCCAGTCGGGGTGGCGCAGGATGATGAAGCCGTCCGACACCAGCGTCTGCTTCCAGTCGCGCCGGTGCGTGCCCGGGCGCAGCAGGCGGTCCTCGACCACGTGCTCGCCGTGGTCGCGCATGAACTCGGCCAGCCCGTCGATGCGCGTGATGCGACCGTGGCCCTGGGCGCGCTTGAAGACGATGGCGACGTTGTACTTGCGCACCGTCGAGGCCTCGAAGCGGCCCCAGCACACGGCGCGCGCCCACTCGCGGAAGAGGTCGATGTCGCAGGTGTAGTTCATCTGGTCGACGAGGTGCGCGCCGCCCGGGCGGCAGCCGATCTCGCCGAAGACGACGTCGCCGTCGGGCTTCAGGAACCACTCCATGTGGGTGAAGCCGTCGCCCATGCCGAGCGCTCCGAGCACGTTGCGTCCGAGCTCGAGGCCCTGCTGGTACTTCGGCAGCGTCAGGTCGCGCGCGGTGATGATGACCGGGCTCAGCCACTCGTTGGTGCGCGCCACGAGCGGCTTCGGCAGGTACTGGGCCACGTTCTGGAAGGCGGGCACGCCGCCGATCGACACGGTGTCGTAGGTGAACTCCTCGCCGTCGATGTACTCCTCGGCGCTGGCCTCGGTGACGTGCCCCATGGCGGCCAGCACCTTCTCGAGCGCCGCCGCGTCGTCGACCTTGTAGGTGTCGGCCGAGCCGGCCCCGGCGATGGGCTTCAGGATCATCGGGTAGCCGATGATGCCGGCTGCCTCGCGCGCCTCGGAGGCCGTGCGCACGCGCTGCGAGCGCGGCACGCGCAGGCCTGCCGCGCGCACGCGATCCTTCATGAGCTGCTTGTCGCGGAAGCCGCGCACGGCGTCGACCGACATGCCCGGCACGCCGAAGCGCTCGCGCAGCCGCGCCGCACAGATGACGAGCGGCTCCCAGTTGCTGGCCACGCGATCGACCTCGCGCCCGCGAAGCCACGCGTGCACGCGCGGGATGATGTCGTCCTCGTCCATCATGCGCGGCACCTGCAGGTAGTCGCCGAGGTGCTGCTTGAGAGACGACGGCAGCGCCGACACCGGCTGATCGCCGACGCCGTAGACCGTGGCGCCGACCTCGGCCAGGCCGCGCGTGTATTGCTGCATCTCGGGTGGGTAGTGCGGTGCGAGGAACACGACCTTCATGGCGCCATGGTACAACGGCTCCGACGCGCTCGCGAGGGCAACCCCGGCCGCCCGCGGCCATCGCGCTCACGCACCGCGGTCGCCCCGCTCGGCGAGCTCGGCGAGGTCGATGAGGTCGCGGATGAGCGCGAAGGCGCTGTCCGACCCGTCGACGGGTCGGGGAAGAGCTCGGGCGTCGGCAGGACCAGCGGCCGATCGGTGAAGAGGTCGCCGCCGAAGCGCCGACACAGCCAAGCCAGGCGCGCCTCGACCCAGGCCTCGGCCTCGCTCGGCAGGGGGGGCGCGCGGTCGCCATGGTCACATGCCACGAATCCTGCTCGGCGCCCGACCCGCGTGCAACGCGCGCGCCGCCGCCCTGGGCGGTTGACGCTCGATGCCGGTGGTGCCAATGTCGAGCGGACGGATATTGCGCCTCGAATTTTGCAGCGAATATCGCCCACGCGCTTCGCACCAGATATCGCAATTCGTCACTCACGCTGTCCCGGAGAGACGAATGCCTGCAAACGCGACACTGTATTTCCCAGCCGGGATCCCAGACCTCGGATCGCGGTTTCGCAATGTCGTGAGCGACGCGTCCATCAATGGCGGCATTGCCACCCAGTACGAGATCCGGGTCTACCACGACAAGGTCATCTTCTACGTCATGCCCGAGGCCGACATGCAGCGACATCTCGCGGGATTCTCCCGCTATGTCGGCTCGCTCGGCGACGACGAGCGGCGCGTCGCCGACGCGCGGAAGCTCATCGGCAAGACGACCGGCGTGCTCGGCATGGTGACCGACGTGACCTTCGACGACAACCCCGGCATCTGGGAGCTGATCTTCGCGGTCATCGGTGCCTTCGACGGCTTCGTCTTCACCTTCGACAGCCTCGTCCTGGCCAATCGCACGGTGCTGGTCGGACCGCTGCGGCTGGACCCCACCGTCCCGGAAGAGAGCCTGCACGGCGTCGTGCGCACCAACGCCGACAGCCCGAACCCCACCGCTGCGCAGCTCGCGCGCAAGGCCAGGAGCACGGCCAAGGTCCGCGCGCTGGGCCTCCCCACGCTCGACTCGCTCCCGGTCGTCGAGGACGACGCGGCCATCGCGCCGCGCAGCGTCGACGAGGTCGCCGCGCGCTGCCTCGCGACCGCCATCTGCGCGGTGAGAGGCGAGACCAACGACGCGAAGATCGCCGACGCACTGGTCGCGCGCTTCGGCATCGCCGGCGCGCTGTCACCCAAGGAGGTGGCGTTCCTGAAGAGCGCCGGGACGCCGCGGGCGCTCATCGACTTCGCCTGGGGCTACGAGCACGTCCACGTGTTCCTGTGGGCGCTCGGCTATCTCCCCGCGCTCAACGCGCCGAACAAGATCGCCGACGTGGCGCGCGAGATGTCGCTGATTCGCGAGAAGGGCCCGGCCGCGTTCGCCAAGGACGCGCACCTGCGCCCGGTCGCCGAGCTCCTCGACGCGAACGACCTCTACTATCGGCTCCACTGGGCGGCCATCGAGCTGCGCATCGACGGCTACGAGAACGCGGCCGTCGACGAGGGCATCGTCATGGAGCGCCATCGCGCGCTGAACTGGCTCATCCGCTACATGAACCGGGCCTGGGACGACGTCACCGCCGACACCTGAGCCGCGCGCTCGTCTTCGTCGCGGGGTGATCTCGCACCGGGGCGGTCCGCTCCGCACGGTGCGCGGCGACCGCGCGCGGCCCGACCGCGCCCGGCGCCGGTCTCGGGGGCCTGGCGCGTGGCATCGGCGATGCACGCCCGGGCGGCATGACCACGCTGTATCCCGTCCGCTTCCTCGTCGTGCGGCCCGAGCGCTTCACCCGCCTCCAGCTCCTCATCCGCTTCGTGGCGTCCATCGCGCTGGGGATGGTCGGCCTGACCTTCGGCGGCGCCTTCATGTTCGCCTTCGTCGGCCTGCCGGCGTACGCCGCGAGCCGCCTGTCGTCGGTCGGCCCGGCCAGCTTCCGCGACGACGACGGGCCGCGCGTCCTGCGCGTCCTCCACTGGTGCATCGCGGTCAGCGCCTGGGCCGGGCTCACCGTCGAGCACCTGCCCGGACGCGGGCCGGGCGAGATGGTGAGCCTCCAGCTCGAGCGCGACGCGAGCTTCGCGCCGACGCCCGGCGCGGCCATCGCCCGCGTCTTCACCGGGCTGCCGAGCGCGTTCGTGTTGATGCTCGCTTGCTGCGTCGGCGCGCTGGTGTGGCTGTGGGCCGCGCTGACGGTGCTCTTCAGCGAGCGCGTCGGCCGCCGCGCCCCCGCCTTCCTGGAGGGGCTCCAGCGCTGGAGCGCGAGGCTCCTCTGCTACCAGGCCTCGCTCGTCGCGGACTACCCGCCGTTCGCGCTGTCGGACGACGCGCCCGGCGGCGCACACGGCGCCTGAGCGGTCGCCGAGGCGCCCGGCCTCGTGCTATGAACGTCGCATGAGGACCGTCATCTTCGTCGCTCCCTTCCCCCTCGAGACCACCATGCGCTTCGCCCGCGCCGCGGCCAAGCTCGACGGCGTGCGCCTCGTCGGCATCTTCCAGGAGCCGCCCGGCGGCGACGACGCGGCGCTCTTCGCCGAGGTGCTGCGCGTGCGCGACGGCCTCGACACGGGCGAGCTCATCGCCGCCGCCACGCGCATCCGCGATCACTACGGCGGCGTCCACCGCGTCATCGGCATCCTCGAGCCGCTGCAGGTCCAGCTGGCCGAGGTGCGGAAGGCCATCGGCGTGCCCGGGCCGTCGCCCGAGACCGCCGACCTCTTCCGCGACAAGGCGCGCATGAAGGACGAGCTCCGGAAGCACGGGCTCCCCTGCGCGCGCCATCGCCTCGTGAAGTCGGCGGCCGACGCCGAGGCCTTCGTGGCCGAGGTCGGCCTGCCCATCGTGCTGAAGCCGCTGGCCGGCATGGGCTGCAAGGCCACCTGGCGCATCGGCTCGGCCGACGAGCTGCGCTCGGCGCTCGGCGCGGTGCAGGCGAGCCCCGAGAACCCGGTGCTGGCCGAGGAGTTCCTGCGCGGGCGCGAGTTCAGCTTCGAGACCATCACCATCGGCGGCGAGGTGCGCTTCACCTCGTTCACGCGCTACTACCCGACGCCGCTCGAGGTGGTCGAGACGCCGTGGATCCAGTGGTGCGTGCTCTTGCCGCACGAGGTCACCGGGCCCGAGTGGGACGACGCGCGCGAGCTCGGCATCCGCACCGTCAAGGCGCTCGGCCTCGAGACCGGCATGACCCACATGGAGTGGTTCCGGAGGGACGACGGCTCGCTCGCCATCGGCGAGATCGCCGCGCGCCCGCCCGGCGCCCAGATCGTCATGGCCAACAGCTTCGCCCACGACATCGACATGTATGGCGTTTGGGCGCGCGCCGTGGTCGACGAGGCCTTCGACGGACCGTGGGAGCGGAAGTACGCCGTCGGCACCGCCTTCCTGCGCGGCATCGGCCGCGGCCGCGTCACCGCCGTCCACGGCGTCGACAAGGCGCAGGAGAAGATCGGCCACCTGGTCGTCAAGGCGCGCCTGCCGAGCCGCGGCGAGGCGCGCTCGGACAGCTACGAAGGCGACGGCTACATCATGGTGCGCGACCCCGACACCGAGGTCGTGAAGGCCGCGCTGGCGAGCATCATCGAGACCGTCCGCATCCAGTACGCCTGAGCCGATGGACCTGGTCTTGAGCATCGCGCTGCCGCTGGTCCTGACCGGCGTGCTCGTGCTGGCCCTGCGCGCGTTCACGCGGCGCGCGGCGCTCGACTACGCGGCGCGGGTCGTGCCCGACGCGGGCGGGCGCTACCTCCACATCTTCGGGCACAAGACCTACATGCCCGACGACTCGGACAGCTTCAGCGTCCACCACCACCTGCTCCTCGACCTCGACACGCTCCAGCTCTACTCGGCCGAGAAGCAGCGCGGCGAGGACCTCGAGCTGGCGAGCCCGTTCGTCAAGCGCTCGCTCGAGCACGCCTCGAGCGCGCTCGGCACCGCGCTGGCGCTCGAGCGCGGCAAGCGCGGCGTCGGCGAGGGCGAGCTGGTCATCGGCGAGCGCAGCGGCCGCAGCACCGACACCGAGGTGCCGAAGCCGCTGCCGCCGGACGGGCTCGTCGTGTGGCACCTGAGCGACACGCCGTCGCGCACCGACCTCGAGCTGCGGCGCGACGGCCGGACGCACGCGCGCTGGCCGCTGCGCGGCAGCGTGAACGAGCCGCGCAGCCACATCCGCTGGTACCCCGAGCGCGGCCTGCTGGTGGTCGTGTACGCGCGCGATCTCGGCCTGCGGAGCGGCGCCGGTCTGGCGCTGTTCGATGCGCGCAAGCCGGCCCTCATCCGCGACGGCTTCCTGCGCATGGGCGCGCCCAAGCGGCCGCGCCCCGGCTGATTGCACAACCTCGGTTGTGCGATCGGCGTCAGTCGACGCGCGTGAGGCGGTTGCGGTCGAGGTGGTCGAAGAGCTCGGCGCGGCCGGGCATGCGCATGAAGGTGTAGCCCTCGTAGCTGAAGCTGCCGTCGTCGTGGACGGTGATGGTCAGCGTGTAGCGCTCGGTCCGGAACTCGCGATCGAGGAACGGCGCCGAGCAGATGCCGAAGGTCGGCGAGCCGAGCTCGGCCGTGAGCGCGATGGTGCGGGCGTCGGGCTCGACCGCGCCGCCGGCGATGACGGTGATGCCGCGCGGCACCATGAAGCAGCGGAAGGCCTGGCGCGCGGCGGCGTCCCACATGAAGTAGCCGGTCTCCTCGTGGAAGGAGTCGGGCGAGCCGATGCGCCAGGCGACGGTCGAGGTGCGGAGACCCCACAGGCTCTGCTCGTGGTTGTCGACCGGGCCGAAGGGCGTGAAGGTGATGCGCTCGCGGTAGAGGCTCTCCGCGAGGCCGCGGCTGGCCGAGGGCGCGAGGTCTTGGCCCTTGTCGCCCTCCCAGCTGCCGGCGAGCGGGGCCAAGGGTCCGAGGTTCTTGAGGATGGCGTCGTCCATGACCGATCGATAGCCCGAGGCCCGGGGCCGCGCAAGCGCGCCGGGCGGGCTGTCGCGCGCCTCAGCGCGGCGGCCTGGGCGGCGTCACCAGCGTGACGACGCCGGCCGCGTCGAGGCGCACGCGGCCCTCCTTCAGGAGGCGGCCGACGGCGCGCTTGAAGGCCTTCTTGCTGAGGCCGAGGCGGTCGCGGATCTCGTCGGGGTGCGAGTGGTCGCCGAGCTTCGGCGGGTTCGGCACGGCCAGCGCGGCGACGATGACGGCGCCGTCGTCGGCCAGCTGCTCGTGGGCGACGGCGCGCAGCGACAGCTCGACCTTGCCGTCGGGGTGGATGGCGCAGATGCGGAAGCGGGCGGCCTCGCCGCGGGCCAGCGCGTGCGGCTCACTGGCGGGCACGAGGCCGACGTATTGGCGATCGAAGATGACGAACAGGCCGAGGCCGGGCTCGTTCCGCCAGGCCTCGCCGTCCACCCACTCGCCGAGCGCGCGGCGCGGGCGGCCCTCGAGCATCTCGGCGACGCGCATGGTGCCGGCCAGACGCCCGGTGTCGTCGAGCACGAGGCCGATCGGGTGGCGGTCGCCGACCTGCACCTCGCGCGTCTGCTCCCACTTCGAGACCAGCAGATCCTTGGAGAGGCCCCAGTCGAAGAAGGCGCCGAACGAGGTGAGGTCGGTGCACTCGAGGAAGGTCACCTGGCCGAGCGTGAGGCGCGGCGCGTGCACGGTGGCGGTCGGGCGATCCTCCGAGTCCTGGTAGATGAAGACCTTGAGCGCCGTGCCCGAGTCGGCGTCGGGCGGCACGTCGCGGTTCGGCAAGAGGATGGTCGCGGCGTCGGCCGGCGCCGCGGGATCGGTCACGAGCAGCGCGCCGTTCGGGCCGCGGCGGCGCACCCACATGGTCCGGGAGCGCCCGAGCAGGTCGGTCAGCTTCATGGCCGGACCCTCCCACAACGGACGGCGGGCTGCACCCGCTATGCAGCGCGGGGGCGCTTGTGTACGGTCCGCGGATGGCAGGCTCCGTCGCTTCCAAAGACGCTCCCCCGGTCGGTCACCCGCGCGGGCTCTCGACCCTGTTCTTCACCGAGATGTGGGAGCGCTTCAGCTTCTACGGCATGCGCGCCATCTTCGCGCCCTTCATGGGGCTCGCCATCGGCGAGGGCGGGCTCGGCTACGACGAGGCGCAGCGCGGGTCGGTGCTGGCGCTCTACACCTCGGCCGTCTACATGATGTCGCTGCCCGGCGGCTGGGTCGCCGACAAGTTCCTCGGCCAGAAGCGCGCCGTCATGATCGGCGGGCTCATCATCATGCTGGGCCACATCCTGCTCGCCATCCCGGCGCTCGGCTCGTTCTACGCCGGCCTCGGCTGCCTGGTCATCGGCACCGGCTTCCTGAAGCCCAACGTGAGCTCGATGGTCGGGCAGCTCTACGCCAAGGGCGACGCGCGCAGGGACGGCGGCTTCGCCATCTTCTACATGGGCATCAACATCGGCGCCTTCGCCTCGCCCATCATCTGCGGCTGGCTCGCCCACAACGACGGCTTCAAGGCGTTCTTGGCCGACCTCGGCATCTCGCCGCACTACTCGTGGCACGTGGCCTTCGGCGCGGCCGCGGTCGGCATGGCCATCGGCCTCACGCAGTACTGGTTCGGGCGCGCCAACCTCGACGGCATCGGCGAGCCGCCGAGCTACGGCACGTCGGCCGAGCGGGCGCAGAACCTCAAGATCCTCGCGGCCATCATCGGCGCCATCCTGGCGCTGCCGCTCGGCCTCTGGCTGGTCGACACGCTGGGCTACGCGCTGAACGAGGAGCGCATCTCGAACATCTTCGGCGTCGTGCTGCTGACGGTGTTCGTGTCGACGTTCGTCGTGCTGTACGTGCGCGCGACGAGCGACAAGGAGCGGAAGGGCATCCTCGCCATGATCGCGCTGGCGCTCGGCTGCATCGCCTTCTTCGCGCTGTTCGAGCAGGCGGCCGGAGTCATGAACGACTTCGCCGACAAGCGCACCGAGACGGTGGCGTTCGGGCGCGCCTTCCCGGCCGAGTGGTTCCAGTCGGTGAACTCGGTCTTCATCATGCTGCTGTCGCCGCTCTTCGCGTGGGGCTTCACCTGGGTCATCCAGAAGAAGCTGCGCTTCAACGACATCCGCAAGTTCGCGGTGGCGCTCGTGTTCATGGCGCTGGGCTACGTGGTGATGCTGCCGGCCGCGGGCGGCAGCGGCGTGAGCCCGTGGTTCCTCGTCGGCTTCTACTTCTTCTCGACGGTGGCCGAGCTCTTCCTGTCGCCGGTCGGCCTGTCGAGCATGAGCAAGCTGGCGCCGCCGTCGGCGGCCGGCCTGGTGATGGGCGTGTGGTTCCTGTCGACGTCGAACGGCGAGTGGCTGGCGGGCAAGGCCCAGGCGCTTACGGCCGACGTCAGCGAGAGCGAGCTGTTCGAGATCGTCATCATCGGCGGGCTGGCGGTGGCGGCGCTGCTGTTCGCGCTCGGCTGGTACTTCACGCACAAGGTGCCGCTCGAGTCGCTGCACCAGGGCAAGGACGTCGAGGCCGACGAGAGCGGCGTCCTGGCGGTGGCGGCGTCGCAGCGCGCGCAGGTGACCGGCAACGGCATCGCCGGCTTCGCGACGGCGGTCGCGCTGTGGCCGGTGGTGGCGACCGACCCGGGCCTGGGGCTCGCCATCTGCTGCATCCTCGGGCCGTCGGTGGTGTTCCTGGCGCTGCGCGGGCTCACCGAGTGCCGGAGCGGTACGCGCGTCGGCGACGACCTGGCGATCCTGCCGGTGGGCGGCAAGGGCTTCGCGCTGGCGACGTTCCCCATCGCGCTCGGCGCGGTGGCCTACGCGCTGATCAAGGTTCTGTAGTCGGCGCGAGCGCGAGCTCGCCGCCCATCGGATCGGGCAGGCTCAGCGAGCCGGGAGCGGGCAGTGGCATGCTGCTGCGGATGCGCACGACGGCCGCGGCGGCGAGCGCGCGGACGGTCGCGTCGGGGTCCTGGCTCGCGACCGAGCGCAGCTGCGGCAGCGACCAGACGTGCTCGAGCGCGGCCAGGTGACGGACGGCGGCGGCGCGCACCTCGACGTCGGGCGAGGTGGCGAGCAGATCGAGGGTGGTCTCGGCGTCGATCGGCTCGGCGTCGGCAGCGGCGCGCGGTGTCGACAGCCGGAGCGCGCGCAGGCCGCGGCCGATGAGCGAGAAGGCGCCGCCGAGACCGGCGACGGCGAGGGCGTCGAAGAGGACCAGAGGGAGGAGGTCCTGCTGGGCGGCGTTGCCACACCAGCTGAGGCCGCGCATGAGGCGAAAGCCGACGAAGCCGATGCCGGCGCCGACGACCGCGAGGCCGACGAAGGCCCACGGGTGCCGACGGCGCCACGAGGTCCCCGTCGCGGCGCCGCGGAGCACGCTGCGCGTGGCGCGCGGGTTGGCTTCGAGGGCGACCGCGCGGCGATAGGCCCGCCGGCGACGCACGCCGCCCAGGGCGAACGCGAAGCCGACGCCGCCGCCCAGCATGATGAACCCTCCGATGACTGGGACGACGCCGAAGAGCGCGCCGAGCGCGGCGACCAGGCCGCCGACCACGATGGCCGTGGTCGTGCTCGCGGGCGGCCCGGGTCGCGGGGGTGGCGCGGTCACGGCGCGGCGAGCCGGATGGTCACGGCGTCGATGCCGAGGTCGGCGCAGTGGCGGCGCCACTCGGGGCCGGACCGCGTGGCGAGGAGGCTGGCCAGCGGGCGCTGGTCGATGCTGCGCTCGCCGAGGCGCGCGATGACGGGCAGGCCGGGGGCGGTGTCGAGCGACCAGCCGGCGTCGACGAGGGCGACCATGATCACGATGGCGGTGGCGCGGCGGACGTCGTCGTCGGAGATGCCGGGGGTGGCGGCGCGGAGCGCGGCGGCGATGCCGGCGTGCTGGTCGACGAGGTCGCCGAGCGCGCGGCCGTCGAAGGCGCGGCGGCGCTCGCGGGCGAAGGCGCGGTAGCTCGGGAGCAGCACCTTCTCGGGGACCTCCTCCCAGCGGAGCGGGGCGAGCTTCTTCTCGGTGAGGTGCTCGAAGACGGCGCGGGCGCAGGCCTCGAAGTCGTCGAAGAGCGCGACGGCCGGAGCGTCGCCGAGGTCGAGGGCGCCGGGGTGCGGGTGGGCGAGCAGGGCGGCGATGCGCTCGGAGGTGGGCGGGTGGGTGTCGTACTCGCCGGGCGGCTCCTCGGGCGACGCCTGCAGCTCGGCGCGGACCTCGGCGGCGAGCGGGCTGGCGGTGAACTGCTGCCAGCCGGCGACGACCGGCGCGGCGAAGCCGGCGCGCGCCATCGGCAGGACCTCGCCGGCCAGGTAGTGACCGTGGACGGTGGCGCGGCGGATGCCGTCGCCGAGGGCGGAGACGGCCGCGCGCGAGCCGGCGACGCGGGCCGAGACGGCGTCGGCGGCGAGCTCCTGCTCGCGCGAGATGCCGCTCGAGACGCGGAAGAAGAACTTCGCGTAGCCGACGAAGGGCGCCACGATGATGGAGCTGCGCATGCTCTGGATGACGCGCAGGATGGCGTTCCGGATGCGGAAGACCCAGGTGCCGAGGGCGACGTCGCCGCCGGCGAAGTGGCCGAGCTCGTGGCCGATGACCGCGCCGAGCTCGGCCTCGCTGAGCGACTGGAGGAGCGGCAGGCCGACGCCCATGATGCGCGTGCGGCCGAGGCCGAGGAAGCCGCGGCGCTCGGTCACGAAGGCGTTCACCTGGGGCACCAGGTAGACCTCGCGCGGCGGGGCCTGGCGCGCCGTCTGCGCGATGCGATCGAGCCAGTCGAAGAAGCGCGGCTCGGCCTCGCGGCGGAGGCGCGGGCCGGGGGCGACGAAGGGGCGCCAGCGCGGCAGCAGGCCCCAGACGATGGCCAGCGCGGCGAAGGCGGCGAGCAGCATGAGCTTCACCGGAATCTGCGGCGACATGGCCAGGCCGACGACGATGCCGATGCAGGCGGCGACGCTGGCCAGCGCGAGCACGTAGAAGCCGAGGCCGAGCAGGAGCACGACGACGCCGCGGCCGACGGCGCGGTCCGGGCGCGGGGGTGGGGCGACGAGCGGGGAGGGGTCGGGCATGGGGACCTCGGAGGGGGCGGCCCAGCATACGCGATGACGCGGACAGTGCGAGACCGAGGTCTTTCGCGCGACGGCTCAGCCGTTTTCGGGTGCCGACACCTGGGGTCGACACCTGGGGTCAGGACTACTTCTTTTCTCATTTTCGCGGCCGCGGAAAATGAGAAAAGAAGTAGTCCTGACCCCAGGTGGGGAGACCGAGGGCGTGACGCTTCGTGGTAAGGAAGCGGGCCATGGGCCATCGACTGACCACGCTGACCATCGACCACGAGGACGACCTGCGCGCGCTGCTCGGCGCGCCGACCGCGCTGGTGCAGGCCAAGGTCGTGCCGCGCCTGAACGCGCTCACGCGCCAGTTCATCGAGCGCTCGCCGTTCATGTGCCTCGCCACCTCGGATGCCGACGGCCGCTGCGACGTCAGCCCGCGCGGCGACCCGCGCGGCTTCGTGCGCATCCTCGACGACCGGACGCTGCTCGTGCCCGACCGGCCCGGCAACCGCCTCGCCGACTCGCTGCGCAACATCCTCGCGAACCCGCACGTCGGGCTGCTCTTCCTCGTCCCCGGCGTCACCGACTCGTTCCGCGTCAACGGCCGCGCCACCCTCACCACCGACCCGGCGCTCCTCGCCGACTCCAGCGTCGAGGGCAAGCCCCCGCGCCTCGGCATCCTCGTCGACGTCGACGAGGCCTACACCCAGTGCTCGAAGGCCCTCCTGCGCTCCGACCTCTGGAACCCCGAGCACCACATCGACCGCGACGCGCTGCCCTCCAACGGCCAGATCTTCGCCTCGGTGTGCGAGCCCGGCTTCGACGCCGACGACTACGATCGCCAGCGCGCCGAGCGCTACGCGCGCCGCGACGGCTTCTACTGAGCCACCGGCCCCCGGAGCGCAGCCCTCCGATCGCGCGCTCGCGCCACCGTCCTTGACGCGGCGCGTCAGGCGGCCGCTATCATGGGGCCGGAGGTCGCCCGCTTGCAGGACATCATCCGCCGCATCCTCGCCGCCCGCGTCTACGACGTGGCGCTGGAAACCCCGACCGACCCCGCTCCGCGCCTCTCGCGCCGCCTCGAGAACCGCGTGCACATCAAGCGCGAGGACCTCCAGCCGGTGTTCTCGTTCAAGCTGCGCGGCGCCTACAACAAGCTCGCCCAGCTCACCCAGGCCGAGCTCGACCGCGGCGTCATCGCCGCCTCGGCCGGCAACCACGCTCAGGGCGTGGCGCTCGCCGCCAACCGCCTCGGCGCGCGCGCGACCATCGTCATGCCCACCACCACGCCGTCCATCAAGGTCGACGCCGTGCGCGCGCTGGGCGCCGAGGTCGTGCTCGTCGGCGACAGCTTCGACCAGGCCCGCTCCCACGCCGTCGGCCTCGGCGACGCGCGCGGCCTCGTCTTCGTGCACCCCTACGACGACCTCGACGTCATCGCCGGCCAGGGCACCATCGGCATGGAGCTCCTGCGCCAGCTGCGCGGACCCATCGACGCCGTGTTCGTGCCCGTCGGCGGCGGCGGCCTGGTGGCCGGCATCGGCGCCTACCTCAAGTACGTGCGCCCCGAGATCCAGGTCATCGCCGTCGAGCCCGAGGACGCCGCCTGCCTCGCCGCCGCGCTCGCCGCCGACGCGCCCGTCACGCTGCCGACCGTCGGCCTCTTCGTCGACGGCGTCGCCGTCGCGCGCATCGGCGACCACCCCTTCCGCCTCGCGCGCCAGATCGTCGACCGCGTCGTCACCGTGACGACCGACCAGATCTGCGCCGCCATCAAGGACATCTTCGACGACACCCGCTCCATCGCCGAGCCCGCCGGCGCGCTGGCCATGGCCGGCCTGAAGAAGTGGGTCGAGCTCACCGGCGCGCGCGACAAGACGCTCGTCGCCATCGACAGCGGCGCCAACGTCAACTTCGATCGCCTGCGCCACATCTCCGAGCGCGCCGAGATCGGCGAGGAGCGCGAGGCCATCCTCGCCGTCACCATCCCCGAGCGCCCCGGCGCCTTCAAGGCCTTCTGCGAGGCCATCGGCCAGCGCTTCGTCACCGAGTTCAACTACCGCTTCGCCGACCCGCGCGAGGCCCACGTCTACGTCGGCGTCGAGCTGCGCCAGGGCGCCGCCGAGCGCAAGGCGATCGTCAATGACCTTTCACGTCTCGGCTACCCGGTGCTCGACCTCACCGACGACGAGATGGCCAAGCTGCACGTGCGCCACATGGTCGGCGGCCACGCCCCGCAGGTCATCGACGAGCTCGTCTACCGCTTCGAGTTCCCCGAGCGCCCGGGCGCGCTCATGAAGTTCCTGACCCACCTGTCGACGCCGCGCCCCGGCTCGGCCGGCTGGAACATCTCCATGTTCCACTACCGGAACCACGGCGCCGCCTACGGCCGCGTGCTGGTCGGCATCCAGGTGCCCACCGCCGAGCGCGACGCCTGGCACGACGCCCTCGCCGACCTCGGCTACCCCTTCGTCGACGAGACCCAGAACCCGGCCTACCGCCTCTTCCTCGGCTGACGCGCGGCGCGCCGGCGTCCGGCCCAGCGCGGGCTCAGACGAGGTAGCGCACGTCCGAGCTGAAGGTCGGATAGGCGTAGACCAGGTCGCGCAGCGCCGCCGCCGGCAGGCCGTGGCGCATGGCCAGCGCGAACAGGTGGATGGTCTCGCCGGCGCCGTGGCCGAGGAGGTGCGCCCCGACGAGCCGGTCGCCGACCAGGATGACCTTGGCCCAGGCGTGCTCTTCGCCGTTGCTCCGCCCCGAGCGCCAGCCGCGCATGTCGTTGGTCTTCACGACGACCTCGCCGTGAGCCGCGCGCGCGCGCTCCTCGGTGAGCCCCACCGTGGCCAGCGTCGGCACGCTGAAGACCGCGCTCGGCACGCTCGCGTAGTCGATGGTCACGTCCTCGCCCAGCACCGCGCGACCCACGACGCGACCCTCGTGGGTCGCCAGCGGCGAGAGCTGCGGCGTCGTGACGAGCGCGTCGCCGGCCACGAACACGCGCGCGTTCGACGCGCTGCGATAGGGCGCCCCGAGCGCGATGCCGCCGCGCTCGACGCGCACGTCGGCCGCCGCGAGATCGAGCCGCGCCAGGTCTGCGATGCGACCCGCGCCATGGCCGACGCGCTCGACCTCCAGCGCGCGATCCTCGCCGCCCACGCGATAGCGGACCGTCAGGCCGCCCGCCGAAGGCTCCACCGCGCTGAGCTCGACGCCCAGCTGGACCTCGATGCCGAGCGCGCGCGTGGCCGCCACGAGCCGCTCGACCGCGTCCTTGTCGAATGGCCCGAGCGGCCGCTGCGCGACCTCGAGCAAGGTCACGCGCGTGCCGAGGCGGGCGAAGACGTGGCCGAGCTCGAAGGCGATGACGCCGGCGCCGACGAACGCCAGCGAGCGCGGCGGCTCGCGCAGCTCGAGCAGCTCGTCGCTGAGCGTCACGTGCTCGGCGCCGGGCATGGTCAGCGGCCGCGGCGTCGAGCCGGTGGCGACCACGAAGGCGTCGGCGTCCAGCCTGCGCTCGCCGACCGCGATGGCGTCGGGCGCCACGAAGCGGCCGTCGCCGCGCACGAGCTCGATGCCGCGCCGGGCGAGGTCGGCCTCCAGCGCTTCGGAGGTCCCGGCCAGGATGGCGCGCTGGCGGTCGATCACCGCCCACCACTGCGGCGTCACCGACCCGACCTCGAGGCCCATGGCCGGCGCGCGCCGCATGACGTCGAGCGCCTCGGCGGCCGCCACGAGCACCTTCTTCGGCACGCAGCCGCGCAGGGGACAGGTGCCGCCGACGTCGCGCCGCTCGACCACGGCCACGCTCCGGCCGGCCTCGCGCAGGACCTGCGCCGCCGCCAGCCCGGCGTTGCCGGCGCCGAGCACCACCGCGTCGAAGCGGCTCATCGCGTCACCACCACGCCGCGCCAGAAGGCCACGTGGTCCTTGATCTGCGCCGCGGCCGCCGACGGCGTCGGGTAGTACCAGGCCGCGTCGCGGTTCCGCTCGTCGCCCACCACCACGTCGTAGTAGCTGGCGACCCCCTTCCACGCGCACGTCGTGTGGCTGTCGCTCGGCGCCAGGTGCTCGGCCTTCACCGCCGCCAGCGGGAAGTAGACGTTGCCCTCGACGACCTCGAACGCATCGCTCTCGGCGATGACCGCGTTCCGCCAGACTGCCTTCGCCATGGTGCGCCCCTTGCTCGTGTGCGGACGTTGTACGGCGCGCGGGAGCCGACCGTTACAGGCTCAGGTCTCGATGCTGATGGTGCTCAGGCCGACCAGCTCGCCGTCGATGGTGCGGCCGATGATGTACACGTCGATGGCGCCCTCGAGGTAGTTGCCGACCTTCCTGCCGAGGCGGAACACCTTCACCTCGATGAGCTCCTTCTGGAACACGCCCTCGAGCGCGGTCCAGGCCGGTGCCTGCTGGGTCTGGAAGTCCTCCCACCAGTCCTGCGGGATGGTGTAGCGATCGAAGAACGACTGCAGCGTGCCGACCTCGACCGTGCGCGTCGCCAGCGGCTCCTCGTCGGGGCGGTTCACGTAGACGCCGGCGATGAGCGTCTTCACGTTGGCCGCCGTGATCGGCGCGCCGCCGGCGCCGGGGATGCGCACGACCACGAACGGGTAGTCCGACTCGCTGGTGTGCTCGAGGCCGGCCGAGGCGACGCCGAGGTGGGCCGCGACGTCGACGCCGGCCGGGCGCTGCGGCACGACCGGCGCGGTGGCGGCCTGGAGCAGGATGCGCAGCGCGGTGGTGCCGACGTTGGGGAGCTGCGAGAGCGCCAGCACGCTGGCGATGGGGCGCGCCGCGATGATGCTCGTGACCGCGCGGCTGTTCATGCCGAGGTCCTTGTCGAGGTGCGTCTGCGTCGCGGTGTTGGCCAGCGCCAGCGTGGCCGTCGCCTGCTCGACGGTGAAGCTCACGCTGTCGTAGCTGCCGAGGACGTCGTTGCCCTGGGGCAGCCAGCCGTGGCCGGCGCAATACGAAAGCAGCTTGTCGAAGGCGCTGGTGCCGACCCAGCTCACGGCGTCGACCTCGGCCACCGTGTCGAAGCGGTCGTCGTCCTTGGTGCCGTTCTTGCCGTCCTTGCCGTCGCGGTGCGCGACGAGCGCCTGGGCGGCGCGCACGTCGAGGCCGACGTCGAGATCGAGCACGGCGACGGTGGTCTTCACGTCGTTCAGGAAGCCGAGCAGGCCGACCGCCTGGGGCGATCCGTCGGCCAGGCTGGCGTCGACGGTGGCGAGGCCGGCGTCGTCGCCGCCGTCCGCACAGGCCGCCGAGGTGATCAGGATGAGACCCGAGATGAAGACCAGCGCGCGCATCGTTGCCTCCGGGCGGCCGCTCTAGCCAATGCGGCCGACGTCGTCAACGTCCGTGCCGGATCGCGGCGCGTAGCCCGCGGCCACGGCCAGGAGGACGCGCCCCGCGGCCGCGCCGGACTGGACCACCGGCTCGAGCACGTCGGCCGCGGTCACCACCCGCGACAGCTCGCCGCGGGACAGCACCCAGCCGTGGAGCGCGATGGCGTCGATCAGCGCGCGCGCGTCGGTCGCGCCGAAGAGCGCGCGCGCGTCGGCCTCGTCGCCGCGCACGTCGAGGCGCGCGTCGGGGCCGGGCAGGCCGAGCACCAGCGACTTCTTCGAGCGCTCGAGCCCCTGCGCCGTGGCGCTGACCGCGAAGCGGCGCGCGTCGTCGGGCAGCTCCACGCTCAGCGTGAAGCCGTCGCCGCCCTTGCCGCTCCAGGTCACCGCCTCGATGGTGACGCCGCCGAAGCTGCCGCGCGCGCCGTCCTCGATGGGCTCGGCGAAGCCGACCTCGGCCAGCGCCGCCGGCGTCACCGGCGCCGCGTCGTCGTCGTCGCCGTCGTCCTCGGCCGCCTCGGCCGCGGCCAGGCGGCGCTTGATGCGCAGGTGCACGACGGCGCCCACGACCGCCGCGACCAGCAGCACGACGCCGAGGATGATGTCGAGGATCCGCATCGCGCTCCGTGTAGACCAGGCGCGCCGGCCATGCCACACGAGAGAGGCGATGCCGCGCTTCGACGTCACCATCCACACGCCCGAGCACCTGCGCAACTTCTCGTACGTCCTGGCCGGGCTCTTCGACCTCGAGCATCGGGGCGTCGTCGCGACGCGCGTCCGCCTCGACGCGAGGCTCCACCAGCGCGGCCAGCTCACCGCGCGCTGCGACGTCCGCGACCGTATGAGCGGCCGCTCCGCGGTGGTCCTGTTCGACACGAAGGACAGCCCCGACAGCATCCTGCCCGTCCACTGGCAGACGGCCGACGTCATCTTCAAGCGCAGCTTCGAGCCGGCCTGCGTGGAGCGCGTCGTGCCGCCCGAGCAGCGCCACAAGGTGATGCCGATGGGGCTCTTCCTGAACGCCAGGAGCCGCCACGAGCATCATCTATATATGTTCTTCGCCGGCATGGCCGCCCACGCCCTGCGGAACGCCGACTGGCTCGGCTCGGGCAGCCTGCGTCGCCGCGTGCTGTCGCCCATCAACCAGGACTTCGTGCAGCGCGTCATCGAGTACCGGACGCTGCCCTTCGTCGACGAGCACGTCGCGCCGCCGCCCGCCGACACCGAGCCGCTCGTCCTCTTCCAGACGCGCGCCTTCCCGGCCTACCCGGCCGACCCGCCCGAGTTCCTGGCCAGTAAGAGCCTCGTCAACGCGCAGCGCGCCGACCTCATCCGCCGCCTGCGCGCGGCGCTCGGCAGCCGCTTCGTCGGCGGCCTGGTGCCCGACGCCTTCGCGCGCCGCCACTTCCCCGACGTCCTGACGACGCTGCCCACCGACCCCGGGCGCTATCGCGAGCTCGTGCGCCGCGCGCGCGTCGTGGTCTACAGCGCGGGGCTGGTCGGGTCGGCCGCGCGCAAGCTCGCCGAGTACCTCGCCGCCGGCCGCGCCATCGTCATGCAGCGGCTGCCGACGACCTTGCCCGCGCCGCTCGAGGACGGCCGCCACGCGCTCGTGTTCGATGACGCGGAAGCGTGCGTCGCGCGCTGCCGCGAGCTGCTCGATGATGCGCCGCGCGCTCGCGCGCTGGGCGAGGCCGCCGCGGCCTACTACCGCGAGTGGGTCGAGCCGGCGACGAACGTCGAGCGCATGATCGGGCTCGCGATGGCACATCGCGCCCCGGCGCGCTGAGACGGCTCGGGCTGGCCTCGACGGCCGCGCCGCGCCGCGGCGTCAGCCGCCGCTGTCGTCCATGCAGTCGAAGCGGTCGCCGATGTAGAAGCGATCGCCGACGCGCACCGGCGTGAACGACACCCACAGCGCGTGCGCACCGCTCGCGTAGTGATGCTCGAAGCGGCCGGTGGCGAGCCCGCGCGGGCACTCGGCGACCGGCTCGTCGACCTTCGGCGCCTCGGCGCCGAGCTTGGCCTCGCGCCAGGGCAGGGCCTGGCACGCGGCGAAGGTGGCGCGGCCCTGCTCGGCGGCCGCGTCGAGACGCGAAAGGTCCTTGACGGTCGGACAGGCGGCGCCGACCGCCTCGGAGCGCAGCAGCAGCCGCTCGAACGCGACGCCGTCGCCGTCCTTCAGGGCCGCCTCGAGGCGGCGCGTGAGCTCCTCGGCCGAGGCCGCGCCGCGCTCCGAGCCGCCGCAGGCGGCGAGCATGCCGACGGCTCCGACGGCGATGGAGAGGGCGACGAGCGCTCCGCGGGTGTGGGTGGCCATGCGCGTTTGTCGCGCGGCGTAGGCCCGCGCGCAAGCACGAGGGATGACGCGCGCGGCGCCGCCCGTTGCCGGCGCGTGAAGCGCGCCACCGCTATCGTCTCGACCGCTGGCCTGGCTCTCGTCGTCGCTCTCGTCGTCGCCCAGGCCGGCGCCCGCGCGCGCGCCGACGACGTCGCGCGCCTGGCTCCGGCCTGGGTGCTCGACGACGCGCCCGACGCGCTGCCGTGGGGCGTCGCCGACGTCGACGCGTCGCTGGCGCTCCTCGACCGGCAGGCGAGCGACGGCGACGTGCTGGTCAGCCTCGACGCCGCGACCGGCGCCGAGCGCGCGCGCTTCCGCGGCTGGCTCGGCGGCTTCGACGGGCGCCCCTACTACGACCTCCGCCCGCGCCTGGTGGCGCCGGGCCGCGTCCTCGTGTGGCGCGGCGTCGACACGGTCGCGCCGTCGACGCCGGCGACGGCCGCGAGCTGTGGCGCGCGCCCATCGAGGTCGGCTACGGCCTCGGCCCCTCGACCGCGCGGTCGCCGGGGTCATCATCGTCGCCCATCCGACAAAGGGCATCGTCGCGCTCGACCTCGCCGATGGCCGCGTGCGCTGGCGGGACGCGGCGCGCCCGGCGGTGGACGCGCCCCTCGTCGCGGGCGGCGGGCGCGTGGCCGCGCTCGGCCTCGACGCGACGCTGCGCCTGCTCGACGCCGCCGACGGGCGCGAGCTCTGGCGCGCGGCCTGGCCCGACGACCCCTTCTCGTACTGGGAGGCGCGCGTCGTCGGCGCGCGCGTCGTCCGGGCCTCGCGCACGCTGGTGGTCCTCGACGCGGCCGACGGCCGCGAGCTCCTGCGCGACCCGACGCCGCCGCCGCGCTACTCGGGCGTCAGCGCGGCCTCGCCGACCTTGTTCATGCGCGCCAGCTTCGGCGCTGGCGTCGAGGCGCTCGACCCGGTCCGCGGCACGCCGATGTGGAAGGCCAAGGGCGCGCTCGGCGACCTCGAGGCCGTCGGCGGCGCGCTCTTCGGCTGCGGCGCCGGCGTGGGGGTGCGCGCGCTCGACCTCGCGAACGGCGCCGACCTCTGGAGCTGGGGCCTGCCGCGCTGCCGCGAGCCGTGGCCGTCGGAGCGCCGCAACTGGCGCGCCGCGGCCGGCCCGGACGGCACCCACCTCGTCGCGCGCGGCCCGCACGGCGTCGTGGGCTTCGCCGCCGACGCGGCGGCCGAGGGCGGGCTCGCGCCCGAGCGCGCGACGCTCGTCGGTGTGGCGCGCATCGACGGCATCCGGCGCGCGGGCGTGCGCGTGCGCGTCGCCGACAAGACCGCGCTCACCGACGCGCTCGGCCGCTACGCGCGCACCGTGCGCGCGCGCGGCATGGTCCACGTAGCGCTCGACAGGGACGAGGTCCGGCGCTTGACGCCCCGACCGTGCCCGGGCGACGCCGAGCGCGCCGTCGAGCTCACCGGCGCTGGGCGCTATCGCGCTGACCTCGACGCGCGCGGCTACGGCTACGAGTGCGATCGCGCCTGCCACTGCGATTGAAGCGCCTGTCGCGCCCCACGCGGCTTGGCCGTGGCCGCCGCATGTGGTACCGCCGAGGCAGATGCTACCCAAGCCGTCATTGCTCCGCCGCTGGACCGAGCCGCTGCCGATCCGCTCGCGCGGGGCCTTTCAGCTCATCTCGGCGCGGCGCGTGAGCGACGGCGAGCGCTGCGTGCTGGTGCTGCCCGGCCCCTCAGGCGCTCCGGCGCGCGTGGCCGAGGCCTTCGCCGAGGTCGAGCGCGTGCACGCCTGGCTCGACCACCCGCTCATCCCGCCGGTCACGGCGCGCGACGTCGTCGACGGCACGCCCGTCCTCGAGCTCGGCTGCGCCGCCACCTTCGACGGCATCGAGCTCATCCGCAGCATCGCCGAGTCGGGCCGGAAGGTCGCCTACGGCGCGGCCGACGCCTTCCTGGCCAGCCTGCGCGGCGCGCTCGAGGCCGGGCACGCGCTGGCCCACGCCGCCACCGGTCAGCCCATCTGCATGGGGCGCATCGGCCACGGCAACGTGCTCTTCGATCGCAGCGGTCGCTGGTGGCTCATCGGCTTCGGCCGGAACCTGCCGCTGGAGAAGGACGACGGCGCCATCGATGGCAGCTGGGCCTTCTTCCAGGCGCCCGAGATGCTCACCGGCGGGGCCGCCTCGCCGTCGGGCGACTACGTGGCGCTGCTCCAGTTCGGGCGCTCGCTGCTGAGCTACGTCGACGTGTCGGCGACCGCCATCGGGCGCCTCCTGCGCGGCCAGTCGCAGCCGTCCGATGCCGAGCTGCTGCAGCACGTGCGCTGGGTCGAGAAGAACATCGTGGCCGAGCTGCCGCCCTTCCGCCCGTCGGTGGCCGAGGCCGTGCGCGTGGCCGAGCGCATCCGCGAGCTGGCCGGCGTCGTGCTCGACAAGGACGGCTTCGCGCGCTTCGTGGCCGAGCTCATGCGCGACGACGACGTCGCCGCCGCCGAAGCCGCCGGCGCGGTCACCGAGCCCGCGAGCGCCGAGCCGCCGGCGCTCACCATGGCGCCCGACGGCTCGCTCGTCGTCACCGCCGAGGGCGAGCAGAAGGTCGGCCGCGCGCTGCGGCGGCTCCTGCTGGCGCTGGTCGAGCGCCACACCGCCAGCGCCGAGCCGCTCACGACCGCCGAGCTGCTCGAGGCCGGCTGGCCCGGCGAGCGGCCCATCTACGAGGCGGGCCTGAACCGCGTCTACGTGTCGATGAACCGGCTGCGCCAGCTCGGCCTGCGCCACGTGGTCGAGCGCGCCGACGAGGGCTACCGCCTGAAGCCGGGCACGTCGGTTCGCGTGCTGGGAGCGGCCGCTCACAGCGAGAAGATGTAGGCGTTGCCGGTCTTCGTCTCGTAGCGGACGATCGAGAACAGGTCGTGCGCGAAGAAGAGGTCGTGCGGCGGCAGCGGGTCGATGGCGAAGCCGCCGAGGTTGAGCGGGCCCGGCACGAGCGCCATGCCGACGTTGTCGCAGGCGGCCTGGAGGCCCATGGTCGGGTGCCAGCACGGCCAGGTGGTGCGGTCGCCGCTGGCGAGATCGACCACGACCGCCTGCGAGCCGCCCTCGAGCCCGACCGTCCACAGCACCTGGTGCTGCTCGTCCCAGCGCGACCAGCGGTGGCCGAGGCCCTCGGCGTTGATGGGCCCGGCGCCGAGGCCGCCCACCTCCTTGGCGTTCGACATGAGGCGACGGCGGCCGGTGGCGAGCTCGACCTCGATGAGCTTCGTGTCCGAGACGGCGTAGAGCTTGTCGCCGTGGATGCTGAGCGCGCGGAAGTCGAACTGCACCGCGTCGTAGCCGGCGCCGACGTTGTCGGTCAGCGTCGTGAGCGTGGCGGTGGTGACGCGCGTCAGGTAGGTGCATGAGGAGAAGTCGTCAGGCAGCTTGACGATCGAGGGACCCGGCGCGCCGATGATGGCGAAGTAGTGGTTGCCGGCGGCGTCCATGGTCCAGCCCTCGGGCACCATCTGCACGACCTTGCGACCGGGCAGCGTCGAGCCGTTGGGGCAGAGCTTCTCGACCGCCTGCGTCTCTTCGTCGAAGAGCAGCGTGCGGTCGCCGCTCGCCGGATCGACGCGCCACACCTTGGGCGCGGCGATGTCGCTGGTGCCGCCCATGGCGTAGAGCTTCCCGTCCTGGCCGAGCTGCATGTCGAGCACGTTGACGAAGGCCGGTCCGGCGCCGAGCTCGGTGTAGCCGTCGCGCGCGTCCTCGTAGGCGCCCGACACGCGGCGGCGGTCGCCGCTGTCGAGGTCGAAGGCGAAGATGAGCGTCTGGTGGTCGTGGTTGAAGGTCGACCAGCCGGCCGGCACGAACCACTCGCGGCCGACCACCGGGCCGTTGTGGAGGTGGACCTCGCCGGCCAGGTCGCGGACGCGCGGGCCGTCCTCGAAGCTCACCGCGGCGTCGAGGTTGTACGGGCGCTGGCAGCGGTCCTCGAAGTCGGAGTCGGGGCAGCGGCAGTCGATGGGCAGGTCGGTCGGGTTCGACCAGTACTGCACGAAGTCGCAGTTGGAGTCGCTCTGGGCCCACGGGCTGGCGAGGTCGCTGATGCTCGACACGCAGGCGGCGACCGACCCGGTGGAGCCCACCTCGTCGCAGGCCGCGAGATCGAGGCTCCGCGCCGCGAGGTAGTCGCAGGTGCTGTCGGTCACGCTGTAGCAGAAGCCCTGGCCGGTGCAGTCCTTGCCGGTGGCAGCGCAGGCGTCCTGGACCTCGTGGACGTCGCCGACGTCGATGATGCCGGTCGCGGCCGGCGCGGTGTGGCCGGCGTCGTCGCTGGCGGTGGCCTCGAGCGTCCAGGTGCCGACGGCGTCCGCGGTGAACGGGATGCTGAACGGATAGGCGTCGGCGGTCGGCGTGACGACGTCCGGGTCGAGCGTGAGCGGCGCGCCGAGGACGCCGCTCGGCGAGCGCAGGCGGAGGGAGATCGAGGCCAGGTCGCCGTCGGGATCGACCACCTTCACGCTGCCGGTGATGGTGACGGCGACGGTCGTGAGCGCGACGTGCGGCTGGAACGACAGCGCGCTCACGGCGGGCACGACCGGCGACGACAGCACCGTGGCCGAGACGCTGTTCGAGCGGCGCTGGCCGGCGTCGAGGGCCCACACCTTGACGGTGTAGGTGCCGGCCACCGGGCTCGGCACCGTGACGGTGAAGGGCACCGAGCCCGAGGTGACGGCGGCGCCCAGATCGATCGGCAGCTCGAGGTCGGGCGGCGAGGTGCCGAGCGGCGGGTCGAGGTTCACGACCAGCGTCGCCGCGTCGGCGTTGGGGTCGCTGACGCTGACGCTGCCGTGGATCTCGGCCGCGACGCCCGGCGTGATGACGCTCGTCTCGAGCGCGAGGTCGGCCACCGTGGGCGCGTCGGGCAGCGGCGTCGACGCGTCGAAGAAGCCGTTCCCGACCGATGACAGGAGGCCCGTGGCGTCCTCGGCCCAGGCTTCCAGCGAGTGGTTGCCGTCGACGGTCGGCGGTACGCGAGGCTGAAGGCGACGTCGCCGGCCTGGCCGTCGAAGGTCGCGTCGACGACGGTCTCGGGCGACAGCACGCCGCCCGGCGCGCGCACGCGCAGGTGGACCTTGGTGGCGTCGCCGTCGGCGTCGCTGACGTGGACGGTGCCGGCGAGGGTCACGGGCGAGCCGACGGTCGCGTCGTGCGGCTGGAACGAGACGCTCGACAGCTCGGGCGCGTGCGGCGTCGGGGCCACCACGGCGCTGACGGTGAGGCTGGCGCTGACGGCGTCGGAGACGTGGCCGGCGGCGTCCTTGGCGCGCAGCTCGAGGGTGTGGGGGCCGACCGCGTCGGCGGTGAAGTCGAGCGCGAACGGCACGTGGCCCGAGGTCTGGCCGGCGGCGGCGACCGGCATGGGCAGGTCGGCCGACGGCGTGCCGCTCGGCGGGATCATGCGGAAGACGAGCTCGGTCAGATCGCCGTCGGCGTCGACCACGTCGACCGACCCCTGGAGCTGCACGGCGACGCCGACGGTCAGCTGGTCGGGCGCGACCGTGAAGGTCGACAGCACCGGCGCCGACGGCGTGACGGTGGCGTCCTCGGGCGCGGGCTCGCAGCCGCTGCCGGCGAGCGCGAGGGCGAGCGCGAGGCCCGCGCCGCAGGTGGTGAGGGCGGACGCGGCGAGCGCGGCCGAGACGATGGAACGGGGGCGACGACGGTGAGCCATGTGCATGCATCATCGACGCGACCCGGCCGCCGACGCGCCTTACAGCGCCTTACATCGACGCGGTCGCCGCGGGTGCTCGGCGCCGCGCGGGAGTGATCGGCACGCGACAGCGAGTGTTCCGCAATCACACAGCGGGCGGTCTCGGACCCGCATGGATGGCTGGCGCGAGCCGTGGCACGCGTCCTGAACAGGCGTCTGGAGTCACCCGCACCCCGGAGGTCTCATGTCGCCAGAACGAGAGCGTCGCCCCGAACCCGAGCCCGTGCACCAGGTCGCCCGCAGCGGCGTCGCCGACGGCGGTCACGCCCTGCCGTTCGCCGACCGCATCCAGTTCTCCTTCGGCCGCCACGACGTCGGCGGCATCCGCGCCCACAGCGGCAGCGCCGCGTCGCGCGCCAGCGCGGCGCTGGGCGCCCAGGCCTACGCGACCGGGCGCGACGTCGCCTTCCGCGGCGCGCCCGACCTCTTCACCGCCGCGCACGAGGCGGCCCACGTCGTCCAGCAGCGCGCCGGCGTGCAGCTCCGTGGCGGCGTGGGCGCAGCCGGCGATCGCTACGAGCAGCACGCCGACGCGGTGGCGCGCGAGGTCGTAGCCGGCCGCTCGGCGGAGGCCTTGCTCTCGAGCTACGCGCCGAGCGGCGCGGCGGGCGCGGCCATCCAACGCAAGGAGGCCGCGGCCGCCAAGGACGCCGGCGCCGCGGGTGGTGCCAAGGCCATCGACGAGGCCACCGCCGACCGCGACTTCAACGCCTGGCTCGCCGAGCACGACCGGCTGGTCGCCGCCGGCAAGCGCCCGCCGGCCCCCTCCGAAGAGGCGAAGTGGACCTGGGCCCTCGACAAGGTGAAGGCCCAGATCCAGCCGCGTGTCCTGCCCGAAGGCTACCGGCCGCCGCCGCAGCGCGAGAGCAAGAGCGCGCCCGCCCCGGCCGCGCCCGCGGCGAAGACGGACGCGGGCGGCGCCGCGACGACATATGGGCCGCCCGCGCCCGAGGCGGCCCCCGAGGCCAAGAAGCCGGCCGGTCCCGCGCCCGAGCCGGGCGCGCCGACGCAGGCGGACTACGAGCGCTATCGCCAGAACTCCGCCCGCGGCGTGCAGGTGCTGCGAGAGACCATCGAGGGCCTGAAGCTCTTCCCGTCGCTGCCGCCGCGCTTCGCGCGCGAGGCCTACCTGAAGGCGGTCAAGCGCGGCTGGCAGTGCCAGAAGGATCCGGCCGCGAACGACAAGATCCTTGCCGATGTGCGCCACGAGTACGGCCTCGACCAGCCGGCGCCGCCGACGGTCGAGCAGGGACAGCCGGGCGACATCGAGCGCGCCAAGGCCCGTGAGGGCGCGGGCCGGCGCTTCCTCGACGACCTCGACTGGGCCTGCAAGAACCCGATCGGCGCGGGCGCCTACGGCGTCTACAACGCGTCGGGCCAGGACCACGACACGGCCATGGCCGGCGCCAAGCGCGTGCAGGGCGTCTTCGACATCGCGACGGCCGGGGCCGACGCGGAGCGCGAATCCATGGAGAGGCAACGGACGGTCGACACGGCGCAGACCGGCACGACGCCTGATCCGGCGGCCGAGCGCCCGCGGTGAGCGCGGCCGTGGCGCCGGGCTCGACGAACGCCCCCGGTTCGCGTCATCTTCGGGCCTCGAACGCGACCGGGGGGAGCCGTGGGCGAGCAGCTGGACGAGCGGAGGCACTGACGCCATGAGGGGCGGCCGGCTCGCTGTCCTCGCGGTCTTCGCGGGCTTGGCGGTCTTCGCCATCGCCTCGCGTTCGGCGCGCGCGGTGAGCCCGTCGACGCGCCTCGACGAGCTGGTGGTCGAGCACTGGGACCGCTCGGTCGGGCTGCCCACCGACGCCGTGCGCGCCGTGGCGCGCGACGCCGACGGCCTCGTCTACCTCGGGACCGACGCCGGCCTCTTCACCTTCGACGGCCAGACGTTCACGCGCTACTCGGTGGCCACCCACCCCGAGCTGCCCTCGGACCACGTCAGCAAGCTCACGGCTGACGGGCGCGGCGTCTGGATGGGCACGCCGCTCGGCCTCGCCCGCATGGAGGACGGGGTCATCCGCGCCTATGGCCCCGAGCTCGGCGTGCCCGCGGCGCGCGTCATCGACGTGGCCGTCGACCGCGCCGGCCGCCTGTGGGTCGCGACCACCGAAGGCGTCGTCGTGCGCGCGAGCGGCGAGCGCCTCGAGCGCCCGACCTCGGACCCGGCCTGCCCCATCGATCGGCGGCCGTGCCCGGGCCTGGCCGAGCTGCCCGACGGCTCGATGGCGCTGGCGTGCAGCGACCTCTGCTTCGCCCGCGACGGCCACATCCAGCTCGGGCCCGAGCTGCCGTCCTCGGCATCGACGCTCGCGGTCGGCCCCGACGGGGTGCTGTGGGTGGGCACCGACCACGGCCTCTATCGCGTCGTCGCGGGGCGCGCCGAGCTCGCGCTGGTGCTCGCCACCGAGGTCTACACGCTGGCCGTCGACGGGCACGGCGCCGCCTGGATCGGCACCGCCGACGGACTGCAGCGCCTCGTCCCGGGCGGCCGTCCCGAGGCCGTGCTGCTGCCCGACGGGCGGGCCATCGACGGTCCCGAGTCCATCGTGGTCAGCGGCGAGGAGATCCTCGCCGGCACCCAGTCGCAGGGCCTGGTGCGGGTCGCCGAGCGACCCTTCCGCGTGCTCGACGCACGCCGCGGCGCCTCGGTGAACACGGCCGACGTCGGCGTCGGTCGCGACGGCGCGGTGTGGGTGTCGGGCGACAACGACCCGACGCTCCACATCTTCGCCGGCGGCGCGCGCCGCGACGTGGCGCTGCCGTCGCCGGTCGTCGCCAGCGTCGACGACGCGGCCGGCGGCCTCTGGCTCGGCACCGTTCGCGGCCTCGTGCACGTGACCCACGATCAGCCCGAACCCGTCCCGCTCGGCGCCACCCCGAGCCCGGTGCTGGCGCTCGCGGTCGGCCCCGGCCGCGAGCTGTACGCGGGCGGCGAGGGCGGCTTGTGGCGCGTCGGCGGCGCGGCTGGCGAAGCCGCGTCTGCGGCCCTGGTCCCGGGCGGCGAGCACCTCGAGGTGTCGGCGCTCGCGCTGGCGCAGGACGGGCGTCGCCTGTGGATCGGCACCGCCGCCGGCCTGTGCCACCTCGACCTCGTCGGCCCCGGCGCCCGCCCCGTCTGCCCCGACGACGCGACCGGGCTCGGCCGCGTGCTCGTCATCACGCTCTACGCCGCGCCCGACGGCGCCGTCTGGGTGGCGCCGCTCGAGCGCGGGCCTGCGCGTGCGCGGCGCCGAGGTGAAGAGCGTCGGCGTGCGCCAGGGGTTGCCGTGGGCGACGGTCTACGCGCTCTTGCCCGACAGCGGCGGTCGCCTGTGGATGTCGGGCCTGACCGGGCTCGCGCGCGTCGACGGCGGGGCGCTCGACGCCGTCGCCGACGGGCGCGCGCCGCGCCTCGAGCCGCGCGTCTTCGGCCGCGGCGACGGCCTGCCGGTCGACGAGACCAACGGCGGTGGCAATGTCGCCGCGCGCGGGCCCGACGGGCGCCTGTGGTTCGCGACGCCGCGCGGCACGGTCTTCATCGATCCCGCGGCCGTCGCCGAGCCGCCGCGCTCGCCCGCGAGCGTGCTCGAGGAGGTGCGCGCCGGCGCGCGTCGCCTGGCGCGCAACGGCGGCGAGGTCGCGCCCGACGAGCGCACGCTGCTCATCCGCTACACCGCGCCGACGTTCGATCGCCCGGACGCGCTGCGCTTCCGCTATCGCCTGGACGGCGTCGACGCCGACTGGGTCGACGCCGGCTCGCGCCGCGTCGCCATGTACACCGGCCTCGACCCCGGGGTCCGCACCTTCCGCGTCGCGGCGCTGGCCGACGGCGCCGCCGACTACGGACCCGAGGCCAGCATCGCGCTCGAGCTGCGGCCGGCCTTCGTCGAGACGGCCGTCTTCAAGGCGCTGCTGGCCGCGCTGGCGCTGGCGCTGGTGGCCCTCGTCCATCGCTGGCGCACGCGCCAGCTCGTGGCGCGCCAGCGCCTGCTCGGGCACCTGGTCGACGAGCGCACGCGCGAGCTGGCGCACGCGCAGTCGGAGCTCGTGGCGCTGAACGCCGACCTCGAGCAGCGCGTCGACCGCGCCGTCACGTCCTTGCGCGCGGCGGAGCGCATGGCGGCCTACGGGCACACCGTGGCCGGTGTCGCGCACGAGGTGCGCCAGCCGCTCTTCGCGCTCGGCACGACCGCCTTCGTGCTGGGCGACAAGCTGCGCGATCGGCCCGAGCTGGCCGGCGAGCTGCAGCTCCTCGATCGCGAGACGCGGCGCATGAACCGCGTCATGGAGGAGCTCCTCGACTTCGCCAAGCCGCGCGAGCTCCTGCTCGGGCCGACCGACCTGGCGGGCCTCGTGCGCGAGGCGGTCGACACCTTCCGCGCCGAGCACGACCCCGAGGCGCGCGTGCCGGTGACGCTGGCGCTCGACGAGGCGCTGGGCGAGGTGCGCCTCGACGCCGGGCGCCTGCAGCAGGTGCTCGTCAACCTGCTCCACAACGCCCAGAAGCACGCCGCCGGCCTCACGCGCGTGACGGTCGCGACGCTCGCCGCCGGCCCCGGCCGCGTGGCCATCGAGGTCGGCGACGACGGCCGCGGCATCGCGCCGGGCGACCTCGAGCGCGTCTTCGAGCCGTTCTTCACGACCGGCGGCACCGGCCTCGGCCTCGCCATCGCGCGCCGCATCGTGGTCGAGCACGGCGGCGACATGACCGTGCGCTCGAGCGCGGCCGGCACCACCTTCCGCATCGAGCTCCCCCTGGACGGACCCGCGCATGCCCCCTGACGCTCCGCGACCCCACGTGCTCGTCGTCGACGACGAGGCGAACATCCGCCAGGCCTTGGCCGGGCTCTTCACCCACGCCGGCTTCGCGGTCGAGACGGCCGACGCGTCGGCCCCGGCGCTGGCCATCCTGCGCGCGCAGCCGTTCGACGTGGTGCTGCTCGATCTGCGCCTCGGCAGCGAGTCGGGGCTCGAGCTCCTGCCGCTCGTGAAGGCCGAGCAGCCCGACGTGGCGGTCATCGTCGTGACCGCGCACGCGACCATCGACACGGCCGTCGAGGCCATGCGGCGCGGCGCGGACAACTTCGTCACCAAGCCCATCGATCCGCCGCGCCTCCTCGCCATCGTCAAGAAGGGGGTCGAGGCGCAGGCGCTGCGGCAGGCGAGCGCGCGCCTCGGGCGGCTCGCCGCGCGGCCGGGCAAGCGCACGCTCTTCCTGTCGCCGCCGATGAAGCAGGTGCAGGCGCTGGCCGACGCGGTGGCGCCGCACGCGACGACGGTCCTCCTGCTCGGCGAGACCGGCACCGGCAAGGGCATGCTGGCGCGCTACCTCCACGACGCGTCGCCGCGCGCGGCCGCGCCGTTCGTCGAGCTCAACTGCGCCGGCCTGTCGAAGGACCTCACCGAGAGCGAGCTCTTCGGGCACGAGCGCGGCGCCTTCACCGGCGCGACGCAGCGCAAGCTCGGGCTGCTCGAGGCGGCCGACGGCGGCACGCTCTTCCTCGACGAGATCGGCGAGATGGAGCTCGCGGTGCAGGCCAAGCTCCTGAAGGTGCTCGAGCAGGGGCGCTTCCGGCGCGTCGGCGGGCTGGCCGAGATCGCCGTCGACGTGCGCGTGGTCGCGGCCACCCATCAGGACCTCGAGCGCCACGTCGCCGAGGGGCGCTTCCGGGCCGACCTCTTCTATCGCATGAACGTCTTCGCCATCCGGCTGCCACCGCTGTCCGAGCGCCGGGACGAGATCGCCGCGCTCGCGCGACGCTTCCTCGACGAGCGGCGCCGCGGCCACACGCTGTCCGAGGAGGCCCTCGAGCTGCTCGAGAGCTACGACTGGCCCGGCAACGTGCGCGAGCTCGGCAACGTCATGGAGCGCGCCGCCATCCTGGCGCCGGCCGGCGGGGTCGTGACCGGCGAGCACCTGCCGCCGCTCATGGGGCAGCCCTCGGGCGAGCTGGCGGCGACGCTCGACGGCGCCGAGCGCACCTTCATCGAGAACGCGCTGCGCCAGCACGGCGGCAACATCCAGGCGACGGCGCGCGCCCTCGGCGTCTCGCGCGGCCTCCTCTATCGGAAGATCGCCAAGTTCGGCCTGAAGGTCAGCTGACCGCGGCGGCGGCCGCGCGGGCCGCCTCGAAGACGGCGAGGAGGTCGCCCCGGCGTGACGGCGCGGGGGCGACCTCCTCGAGCACGGCGCGGCCGCGAGCGTGACGGGCTCAGCGGCGGCCGTGGCAACGGGGCTCAGCGGCTGCCGGAGAAGACGGCGATGGGGTCGCCGGGGCGCGGCAGCGGCCGCCGCGTCGGCAGGCGCTCGACGAGGCGCGGCGCGGCCATCGGCGCGGTGGGGGCGGTGATGACGAGGTCTCTGGCCGGGCCGCTCGCGGGGGTGACCGGCGTGGCCGGCGCGCTCACGCCGACGGCGTCGAGTGGCTTGGCCGAGGCCGAGGCGCCGAGGCCGATGGTGCCGACGATGCCGATGGTGCCGACGAGGCCGACGATGGAACGAACGACGAATGCGGTGATGGACTTCATGACGTGGCTCCTGCGAGGCCATCGTCGCGAGCATCGCGGCGGCCTCGAACAGCTCCACGCAATCGCCGGGCGCGGACCCGTGCACGGCGTGTCAGGCGCGTGTCACGAGAACGTGAATCGACCCGGCGCCGCGGCGGGGGCGGCTCAGCGCCCGAAGGCGGCCGCGCCGTCGTCGGCGTCAGTTGGCGTCGGCGACCGGCGCGGCCGGCACCGGCAGGATTGGCGCCCACACCAGGCGCTCGAGCAGCGCGTCGTCGATGGCGCGGCCGTAGCTCGAGAACTCGAGCACGTTGCGCGTCTCGCCGTCGCGCTCCTCGGCGATGAAGATGAGGCCGCGGCCGGCCTCGTTGTAGCCGAGCTGCACGATGGCGTTCTTCAGCCAGCGGCCGCCCTGGCCGAGCTCGATGGTCTCGGGCAGCGTGTAGAAGCCCTCCGACGGCAGGCGCTTGAGCGTCCACATCCAGCCGGACGCCGGCAGCGTGCGGACCGGCTCGCCCCAGAACCAGCGGTTGCGGCGGTTCGAGCCGGGGCGGACGACGAAGCGCGTGCGGTCGGGGCGCTCGCCCACGTACACCAGCACGCCGGCCGGGATGTCGTCCTCGAGGCCGGGGAGCGGGGTGGTGGTGCGGTAGAGCCCGGCTGGGATGGCGTCGATCATGCCGCTCCGGGTAGCGCGCGCGGTGGGCGTTGGCAATCCCCACCCGGACGATCGGGCAGGGACGGGCAGGGGCGGGCAGGGCGGTCGCGGCTCGACCGCGGCTCGCGCGCGGATGACGATCGACCGCCGAGGCGTTGGGGGACGGCTCGCGCCGGGTCTTGTATCCTCGCGGCCGGAGGCCCCCATGTCGCTCCGCTCATCCATCGTCCTCGCGCTCGCCCTCGCGCCGAGCGCCCTCGCCGCGTGCGGCGGCGCCGAGCCGCACCTCGCCCCCACGCCCACGCCGACGCCCGTCGCGACCCACCCGACCCCGCGCGAGGCGCTCCTCTGCGACGCGCCGGCCGAGGTCGCGCCGAGCGAGGAGGACCAGTGGGGTCCGGCGCGCGTGACCGAGCCCGAGAACGCGGCCGACCTCTGCGCCGTGGCCGACTCGACCATCGCGCGCTCGGGCGCCGACGTGCTGGCGCTGCCCGCGCCGAGCACGCTGCCGGCGCCGGCGAAGGAGCCGAAGCGCTGGGACGGGAAGTCCGATCCGAAGGGCTTGGCCCGCATCGCGCGCCGCTTCGCGCTGACGCCCGAGGACCTGGCGCTCCTCCGCCAGAACGGCTTCGTCGTGCCGGCGCGCCTCACGTCCAGCGGCTACGCCTGGGCCTACCACGAGATCTTCCAGTCCGAGCTGCCGGTCTACGTGTCGCTCGACTCGATCTTCCACGCCGTCTACGCCGCCCACGACCAGCTCCTCTCCGACCTCGAGCGGCGGCGCCTGAAGCCGTTGCTGGCCGACGTGCTGGCGCGCATGCAGTGCGGCCTCGCCGCCGCCGCGGCCGACTACCCGGCCGACACCGCCAAGGACCTCGACCTCTACCTCCCCGTCGCCCGCCGCCTCCGGGCCGGCGGCGCCGTGCCCACCGCGCGCGGCGACGCGCAGGCCGAGGCCACCGTCGCCGACCTCGTCGCGCGCGGCCTCGAGGCCGCCGGCATGGACGCCGTCGAGCTCTTCGGGCGCGAGCGCATGATCGACTTCACCCAGCTCCAGCCGCGCGGCCACTACGCCGGCGACGCCGAGCTCGAGTCCTACTTCCGCGCCGCCATGTGGCTCGCGCGCACCGAGCTCAACCTCGTCTCGCGCTCGTCGCGCAGCTCGGCGCCGGGCGAGGTGCCCGACCCGCGTGAGACGCCGCGCGAGGACGTATTGGCGCTGGCGCTGGCCGATCTCGCCCAGCGCTCGGGCGCCATGGAGGGCATCGACGCGCTCGACCGCGCCTGGGAGCTGCTCGCCGGTCGACGCGAGGACGTGTCGGTGCGGCAGCTGGCCGAGCTCGGCAAGGGCATCCGCATCGACGCCCCCGACGCGGCCGAGAAGCTGCGCCAGGCCATCGGCGACCGCTTCCAGCGCACGGCGCGCGTGCACTACATGCCGCAGGGCTCGGCCGTCCTGCCGGCCATCGCCACCCTGCTCGGCCCGCGCATCGTGCCCGACACCGCCGCCACGCGCCCGCTCGTGCACGGCGAGATCCCCGAGCGCTACCACCTGGGCGGCGCCGACTTCGCCTGGATCGTCGGGCAGGACCGCGCCAAGACCTACCTCCAGGCCGACCTCGCGCAGTTCCCCGGCCTCGCCGCCGGCCTCGACAAGGCCCGCCAGGCGCTGGCCGCAGCGCCCCGCACCGACGACCTCTACACCGCCTGGCTCGACGCCATCCGTGGCCTGGCGCCGCTGCCCGACCCCGCCACGGTGCCGTCCTTCATGGCCACGCCGGCCTACGCCGACCAGCGCATGAACACCGCCATCGCGGCCTTTGCCCAGCTGCGCCACAACCACGTGCTGGTCGCGGCGCAGAGCTACGACGAGGGCGGCTGCCAGATCCCCGACGGCTGGGTCGAGCCCGCGCCCGCCGTCTTCGACGCGCTCATCCACTACGCCGAGCGCGGCGCGGCCGTCATCCCGACCATCGACCCGGGCGACGTCGGCCACGCCAAGGCGTACTTCACGCGCCTCGCCGAGGTGCTGCGCACGCTCCGGGCCATCGGCGCCTACGAGCTCGCCGGCCAGCCGCTGCCCGACGCGGCCAGGCGCTTCCTGGCGCAGGTGGTCGAGATGGCGCCCGGCTCGAGCGGCGGCCCGCCGACCTACACCGGCTGGTACTTCGACCTCTTCCAGCGCCGCCAGGAGGACGGCCTCAAGGAGGCCGATCTGGTGGCCGACGTCTACACCTCGACCAACGCCGGCATCTCCTACCTCGGCGTCGGCGCCGCGCGCTTCGGCATCTTCGTCGTCGACCGCGGCGGCGAGCCGCGCCTCATGGTCGGCCCGGTGGCGCGCGCCTACGAGCACCTCGGCCCGCTCGAGCGCCGCCTCGACGACGACGCCGCCAAGGCGCTGCCCGAGGCCGCGCGCCAGGACCCGTGGGCCGCGAGCTACACCACGCCGCTCGTGCCCGAGCCCTCCTTGTCGCTGAGCTTCGACACCGGCTGGTCGCCCGATGGCCAGACCGCGCCGGCCCACCGCGACGTCATCCGCATCGAGGCCAAGGACGCGCTCGGCAAGGTCACGGTCACGCTGCTCGACCACCATCGCCAGCCGCTGCGCTCGCTCACCAAGACGGTCGGTCCCGGCCTCACGCGCTTCGAGTTCCCGAGCCGCGGGTCCGAGGGCGAGCTCTCGTTCGAGGGCATCGAGCTGCGCGTCGGCAAGTACCAGACCTGGACCGAGGTCTCGGCGGTCTGCGGCTGCGCGTCGCTCGGGCTCGGCAGCTACGCGGTCGCGCCCGACGCCGAGGTTGCGCCCTAGGCCCGCGCGCGCGGTTTACGCGGCGGCGGCGGCAGGTCTTTTCGGGATGCCGGCCCCGGCGTAGGTTGGGGCGTCTCGTCACCCGGAGGCCCCCATGTCCCTGCGCGCAGCGACCCTCACCGCTTGCCTCTTGTTCGCGTCCGTCGGCTCGGCCTCGGCCCAGCCGGCGCCCACCCCGACACCGGCGCCGGCCGGCGCCGCGCCCACGCCCGCGCCTGACGCTGCCGCGCCCGCCGCCCGACGCGCCGCGCCCGCCGCCGACCCCGCCGCCCGAGCCCGATCGGCCGCCGACGCCCGAGGAGCGGAAGGCGATGTTCGCGGCGGTGAAGAAGGAGCTCGACGCCATCGACGGCCCGAAGCAGGGCGTGGCGGTCGGCGACCAGGCGACCATCGACGTGCCGGCCGGCTACTGGTTCGTGCCCGCCTCCAAGATGGCGCGCCTGGCCGAGCTCACCGAGAACCTGTCCGAGCCGGGCGAGGCCGGCGCGCTCATCAAGGGCGAGCTCGACTCGGTCGTCTACTTCACCTTCGACCCCATCGGCTACGTGAAGGACGAGGACTCCGACCTCGACGCCGCCGAGCTCCTGAAGTCGATGCAGGAGGGGCAGCTGCAGGACAACATCCAGCGGAAGCAGCACGGCTTCGACGAGCTCGAGGTGGTCGGCTGGGCCAAGGAGCCGTTCTACAACCAGACCACCAAGAGCCTCGAGTGGGCCACCATCCTGCGCGTGAAGGGCTCGCAGGAGAACGGCTCGGTGAACTACAACACGCGCCGCCTCGGCCGGGGCGGCGTCATGAGCGTCATCCTGGTGTCGAACCCCGACGCCATGCAGCAGGAGCTCGCGGCCATGAACGCCAACCTCGGCGCCTTCGCTTTCGTGGCCGGCAAGGACTACGCGTCGTTCCAGCAGGGCGACCACGTGGCCGAGATCGGCCTCGGCGCGCTGGTCGTGGGCGGCGGCGCGGCGCTCGCGGTGAAGGTCGGCTTCTTCAAGAAGTTCTGGAAGATCCTCGCGGCCGGCGGCGCCGCCGTGGCGGGTGGCATCGCCAAGCTGTTCCGCCGCAAGAAGCCGGCCGACGCCACCGCGTCCGGCGACCGGACCGTCGACGGCGGCTGACGCGTGCGCGAGTCCGAGACGCTCTTCGCGCTGGCCCTGGCCTTCTACCTCTTCGAGTGCCTGATCCACGTGCCGGTCGCCACCCAGGCGGTCGCGCGCAGCTTCAGGCGCTGGCGCTGGCGGCCGCCCTTCGTGCTGCGCAGCGGCGCCGGGCCGGCCTTCGCGCTGACGCCGCCCTGGTGGCCGGGCAGCCTCACCGCCTTCGGCGCGCGCGGCCAGGGCCGCCTCGACCGCGCGCTGGCCGCGGCGCGCGTGGCCGACTTCGTGCGCGCCACGCGCCTCCTGCGCGCGCTCGAGACGGCGCTCTTCGTGGCCGTCTTCGGCGGCGGCGCGCTGCTCGTGTGGTGGGAGCGCGCGCCGCTCGAGCGCGTCTTCGTCCTGATGGGCGGCCTCTGGCTGTGCGTCGTCATCGAGGCCATCGCCGTCCAGCGCGCGCAGCCGGCGGCGCAGAAGGCCGCGTGGCGCGACGTCATCGTGGCCATGACCTCGCCCATCGCCGCCATGCGCCTCCACGACGTCATCGGCAAGCGCCTGTGCGCCGACCTCGATGGGCTGGCGCTGGCCGCGGCGCTCCTGCCCGAGGCCGCGCTCTTCGAGGTCATGCGCCCGGCGCTGGCGCGCGCGCGCTACCTCGGCGACGGCGACGCGGCGGCGCTCGGCGCGCTCGCCGCCGAGAGCGGCCTCGACGCCGAGCTCCTGGCGGCGCCGCCCGAGCGCGAGAGCCCGGACGCGCTCGGCTGGTGCCCGGTGTGCCGCGCGCAGTTCGTGCGCCTCGACGTCGAGTGCGCGAGCGACGGCGTGGCGCTCGTGCCCTACTCGCGCTGACGCGCCTCAGCGCGGCTCGCTGCAGCCGGTCGGGAAGGTCGCGCTCAGCGCGCGCTCGCACGCGGCCTGGCTCGTGAACCAGACCGTGATGCCGATGAGCAGGCCGTCGGCGCCGCTGGCGTTCACCGGCAGCGG
This sequence comes from Myxococcota bacterium, assembly GCA_046351155.1. Classification (GTDB taxonomy): domain Bacteria; phylum Myxococcota_A; class UBA9042; order PHBI01; family PHBI01; genus JAXLYZ01. Next base: position 36,135 of record JAXLYZ010000028.1, on the reverse strand, counting down.
GTCCTTCATGACGCTGCCCGAGCTCGAGTGCATACCGCCGCCCGAGCTCTCCTTGATGTAGCCCTGCCACTCGACGGTGCGGCCGTCGTCGAGGAGCGCGAAGGTCGCCGCTCGTCGCCGCGCACGAGCGCGTTGCCGGCGACGCGCCAGGCCTCGCAGGCGGCCGTGCCGCTCTCGACGACGCGCGCGAGCTCGGCGCCCTCGGCGAAGGCCGACCTCGCGCTGGCGGGGCCGGCGGTGAGCGTCGCCGCCGCGTGCGCGCTGACCTGGTGGGCGCACGACGGGCGGGTGCCGGCCGCGTCGCGGTCGTCGAAGTCGACCTCGAACAGGGCGAGCTGGTCCTTGGCGAAGCCCTTGGCCGCGTACCAGCGCAGCTGCATGCGCGCGGCCGCGTCCGTCAGGTGGGCGTCGGACATGCTGACGTCGAGCGCGCGCGCGCGCAGCCAGCGGTGCGCCAGCTCACGATAGGCCGGGCTCCAGCCGCCGCGTCGCGCCTGCCGCGCCTCGGCCTCGGCGCGCGCCAGCTCGGGCTCGGCGCTCGCGTCCAGCGGGCGCGCCCAGCCGGCGGCGACGACGGCGCGCGCGAGGTCCTCGCCGCCCACCGACACGCGCAGCCCGGCGCTCGACTCGTCGACTGCGACCTCGCGACCGGCGACGATGTCCATCAGCGCCTGGCTGGCCTCGGCGTAGGCGGGATCGTTGGCCATCGGCATGCGGATGCGCGCGAGCGATCCGCTGCGCGAGTAGATGGGCGGATCCTCGATCTGCACTTGCACGCCCTCGGCCTTCACCAGGTGCGGGTGCGGTTCCGGGTCGCGACACGCGGCGAGGGTCATGCCGACGGCGAGGAGCACGAGCGTCTTTCGCATGGCGCCCCAACTACACGACGCATGCAGGCGATTCCAGAAACGGATCGGTCACCCCGTGCCCGGCCTCCGAGCCGTAAAGGACCTTTGCGTTTTGACGCGCTGCGACTCGGGGGCGGTCGGCTGGACATTTGGACGACGCCTCGATAGGTCACCGATCGTGCGCGACCATGCACCAGCCGATCGGTCCGTCACTCCGGTCAATGCTCGTTCACACGCCGGGCAGACCGCATCGCGACGGCCGGAAGAGGCGAGCGGCTCGAGTGCGGACGCTGCCCGCGGAGCGCCCCTCGATGGGCCCCCGGGCGCGCCGTTCGCGGCCTCGCCGGTGCAGCGCCGGGCCGCTCCGTCCCTGGCCGCGGCGTCCGGGCGCGCGGCGCAGGACATCCAGCTGAGCGCGGGCGGGGCGGGCGGCGAGCGCGGCATCCGAGCGGCGGCCGAGGCCGGCACGCAGGGCTCCGGACATGCGCTGCCCTTCGGCGAGAAGATCCAGGCCGCCTTCGGTCACCACGACATCGGCGCGGTGCAGGCCCACAGCGACGGCGCGGCGCGCAGCGCGTCGGCGGCGATGGGCGCCAACGCCTACGCCACCGGCTCGAAGGTCGCCTTCGGGCGCGCGCCCGACCTCCACACCGCCGCCCACGAGGCGGCCCACGTCGTCCAGCAGCGCGGCGGCGTCTCGCTCTCGGGCGGCGTCGGACAGGCCGGCGATCGCTACGAGCAGCACGCCGATCGGGTGGCCGACGCGGTGGTGGCGGGGCGCAGCGCCGAGGCCCTGCTCGACGGCATGGCGCCCGGCGGCGGCGGCGGCGCGGTGCAGGCCCAGGCGACCCAGCTCGAGGCCGGGCCGCCGGTGCAGCTGAAGGGCGGTCGCGCCACCGGCGCCTACTCGAACGGCTTCAAACTCCGCCGCGGCGAGACCATCGAGTACGAGACCAGCGGCAGCAGCTTCAAGACCAAGGTCACCATCAGCCACCACAACGGCAAGCCGCTCGGCACGCCGGTCGTGCTCGAGTCCGGCGTCGCGCTGAGCCTGCTCAAGGTGCTCGAGGACGCCGACGGGCTCGCGCCGGTCGAGGGCCCGAAGACGCCGAGCCGCACGGGCGAGGAGATGCAGATCCGCGCCCGCGAGAAGTCCTCCTCGAAGGACGACGAGAACCCGGACACCAAGGGCGGCACCGGCAACTCCTACTTCGCGCGGCCGAAGGTCGTCGACCGCGCCGACGACGGCACGCTCACGGTCGAGATGGAGCTGCACACGCTCAACGCCTGGGACCGCGTGGCGTGGAAGTGCCGCGTCGGGCCGAAGGGCGCGGCCCTCGTCACCGAGGACAAGAGCTGGTGGAGCAACCCCAGCTGGAAGCCCTCCGAGATGAAGAGCTACGCCTTCAAGGAGGGCTTCGGCGGGCTCGCGGCCGACGGTCGGGCCGAGGGCGGCGTGAAGCGCGTCATCCGCGCGCCCGTGCCGGGGGCGGCCATCAAGCGGGTGTACGGCGAGGACCTCGCGAGCTTCGACGAGGCCAGCATCATCTGCTTCGGCATGGAGGTCTTCTACGGCGGCGGCGGTCCGACGACCGCCACCCGGAAGGAGTTCCAGTCGGCCTACACGGCCAACGTCGCGACCGCCCACCAGTATGGCCTCGGCGCCACCAGCAGCCCCGAGGCCTACGGCTACGTCGACCTCACCGGCATCGGCCTGAAGAAGGGCGAGTGGCTCAGCGAAGAGGAGATCTGGAAGCAGGACATCCCCGACAACCCGAGCCCGAACATCCGCCTGCCGATCCCCGAGGAGTACCCGAACAAGGAGCTCATCGCGCCGCTCGCGCCGAAGGGCGGCATGAAGATCGCCACGCGGGTCGAGAACGAGGCGACGCTGGCGGTGTCGTCGCTGGCCAAGCTGCAGGACATCGTCCGCTACCTGGGCGCGCTGGCCAAGAAGCCCGAAGAGGTCGCGACCATCATGGCCGGCGACGAGGTGCTCGATCAGTTCGACTGGTCGGTGACGTCGGTCGAGGACAACTCGATGGTCTTCACCGACGTCTACCTCGACGACCCGGCCTTCACCGCGCTGAAGTCCGGCGTCGGCATCCGCAAGCGCTCGAGCGACACGGCGACCAAGCTCAACGTGAAGACCGGCGAGGGCTACCAGGTCGGCGAGCTGGACGAGCGCGGCCAGGAGACGCCGACCAAGTCCGACATCTACCGGCGCCACGAGATCGGCTACGACCTCGCGCCCGACGCCGAGATCGAGGACATCGGCAGGTTCCTCGGCGAGGGCGTGAAGACCTACGATCCGTGGAACCGCGGCGGCGAGCAGGTGAACCGCGCCCTGCCCGAGGGCGAGTCGCTCGACTTCAGCAAGCTGCAGGGCCAGATGGTCCTGCAGGGCGACCGCAAGAAGTTCAACCTCAAGGCCGTCAACAAGCGCAGCGGCGGCGCCATCAACATCGAGATCTCGTGCGACCACACGGTCGGCCGGACCTTCCAGGACTACGAGAAGGCGAAGCAGCCCGAGGACCTCTTCACCGACATGAGCGGCAAGTACAAGCAGGCCTTCAACGTCGAGATGGAGCTCGAGCACCTCGGCGCCGGCGGACCGAGCGACAAGTCGGCGATGAAGGACGAGGGCGGGCCGAGCAAGGAAGGCTCGGAGGGCGGCTCGAAGTCGGAGGGCGGCTCGAAGTCGGAGGAGACGCCGAAGTCGGAGGAGAAGCCGAAGTCGGAGGAGACGCCGCCGAAGCCCGTGAAGCGGGCGCCGAAGTCGCATCCGGGTCGCCTCTACATGCGCGACGACACCTCCAACCCGAAGTTCAACACGCCGAGCTTCCAGGTGTTCTCGAAGGCGCACACGCGCATGATCTCGGCGCTGCGGACGGCGCTGAAGGACGAGAAGGAGCTCGGCGAGGACAAGCAGAAGCTGGAGACGCTGTTCAAGGAGATCTTCGTCAACGGCAAGAAGAGCGAGCCGGTGAAGGAGGACGAGCCGACCCCGAAGGAGCCGACGAAGGTCGAGCCGAAGACGGTCGCGCCGAAGAAGCCCGAGCCGAAGAAGCTCGAGCCGAAGAAGCTCGAGGCGCTCGAGACGCCGGTGCCGACGAAGCCCGAGACGGAGCGGCCGAAGCGGGTCGGCACGGTCGGCCGGCCGAAGCCGTCGAGCGGCGAGAAGGTCGAGTCGGGCGAGAAGCCGTCGTGGCTGAAGCGCCTCGGGCAGAAGAAGTCGGGCGGCGAGTCGAGCGAGCCGACGACGAAGTCGGACCGCTCGAAGGAGCACGGCGACACGCGCGAGGTGGAGTCGAACGTGTCGCCGGCGGAGAAGGACTTCAAGCCCGATCCGCGGCTCCTCGAGACGGGGTCGAGCATGGCCTTGAAGCCGCCGGATCTGCCGCCGACCTGGCTCGTCCCCGACGGCCCGATGGAGATCGTCGGCACCGGCTACACCCGCGTGCTGCCGTGCCAGGGGTCGGTCTGCTACGAGATCCTCCTGCGCTACAAGGAGAAGTGCGAGTCGGGAGCGCGCTTCAACGTGCCGACGTGGGTCGACCCGGTCACGGGCGAGGAGCGCCTGCTGGGCGACGGGCACCACACCTTCGTCGCGTCGCTGATGGCCGGCGTGCCGGTGAAGCTCGTGCGCAAGCCGATGCGCGGCAACAAGGGCAGCGCGAGCTGGAGCGACGTGACGTGGCAGGACTTCAAGCCCGGCGGCGCGGCGAAGACCGGCGGGCACGATCAGAAGGATCAGGACCAGTCGCCGACCGAGGTCGGCTACGACGAGGCGGAGACGCCGTACTTCGTGCGCACGCGCCACGAGGGCCGCGTCTTCCCGCGGCGGCCACCGCGCTCGAAGACCGGGCCCAAGACGCCCGAGGTCGAGACGCCCAAGGTCGAGACGCCGAAGGTCGAGACGCCCGAGGTCGAGACGCCCAAGGTCGAGACGCCGAAGGTCGAGACGCCCGAGGTCGAGACGCCCAAGGTCGAGACGCCCAAGGTCGAGACGCCCAAGGTCGAGACGCCGAAGGTCGAGGCGCCGAAGGTCGAGCCGAAGAAGCGCGAGGCGCCCAAGGAGACATCGAAGGAGGAGACGCCGAAGGAGACGCCGAAGCCCGAGGGCCGGCTGTCGTCGGGGGATGTGCGCACGCTGGTCGAGGGCAAGGACCTCATGTCGCTCGGCGGCTCGCTCGAGCGGCTCGGCTCGGGCAACAACATGAACAAGACCGCCTTCCGCGTGTCGGGCGAGCCGTGGGTGGTGCTGGCGACGACGGTCACCGGTGGCGAGGACGACCGCAAGCTGCGCGCGCTGGTCGAGGAGATCGAGCAGCTGCTCGAGCTGCGCTCGGAGGGGGTGCCGTCGCCGCTGCCGACGCCGACCAAGGACGACGAGGGCGCGAGCGATCACATCTTCGACGTCACGATGGATGGCAAGGCGTGCAAGGCCTTCATCGAGCGCTTCGTCTCCGGCCCCGAGATGGACAAGCACTCGGGGCGCGACTTCGGGGGTGACGTCGCGCAGTCGATGAAGAAGGGCGGCGCGACGGTCGAGCAGATGCAGCAGCTCATCGACGACGCCAAGCGCATCCGCGACCACTTCGACACCCACCAGAAGGACATCCCCGACTTCCAGGTGATCTTCGACGAGCACGCGAAGCGCCTGGTGGTCATCGATCCGGGCGACTCCGAGACCAGCGGCAACTACATGACCAAGCACCGCGAGTGGGTCGATCGCTGGGTGCGCGACCTCACCTTCGGGCTGAAGGACCTCGAGCGAGGGGTGCGCCGTCCCTCGTCGGTGCCGCGCATGAGCGTGCGCGAGGAGGGGCCGAAGTCGCCGACCCCGACGCCGAAGCCGCTCGTCCGCGAGCGCCCGCCGACGAAGCCGGAGACGGTGAAGACGGTGCCCGAGCGCGAGGAGCCGACGCCGGTCGTCGAGTCGCAGAAGGGTGATGTCGGCTCGAGCACGAGCGAGAGCGAGCCGAAGAAGGAGGGGTCGAGCCAGGGCGAGAGGTCGGAGGTGGCGCGCCGGACGTGGAAGCGCGTGGGGCAGAAGATGAAGGTCCTCACCCAGGGCTCGTTCGAGGGCAGCAAGATGCTCGACGAGACGGTGTGGCCCGAGAAGCTCGACCCGCAGCATCGCTCGAAGGTCGACCTGAAGGCGCTCGAGGTCCTCTGGCGCAAGGACCCGGATGGGCATCGCGACTTCTACGAGTGGCTCGAGGCCAAGAAGGACGAGCCCGCCGTCAAGGAGCGCAGCACCAAGAAGGTCGAGTACCTCGACGAGAAGCAGCGCGCCCGCTACTGCGTGGCGTCCTTCGGCGGCGATGGCGCGCTCACGATGGCGGACCGCGGCGTCAACATGGCCATCAAGAGCTACTCGGGCGAGCTCATCTTCGTCGTCGACGGGGCGTCGAAGGTCTATGTGTGGCGCAAGGAGATTGACAAATTCCACCATTCGTCATTCTTGGCGGGCGCCCCGTGCAAGAGCGCCGGCTCGATGCTGTCCTCGGGCGGGAAGATCCGCGAGGTCAACAACCACAGCGGCCACTACCGCCCGACGGCCAAGGAGACGTGGCAGATGATCCACATCATGGCGCAGGCCGGGGTGGATCTGAGCGGCATCGACGTGGTGGTGTCCGACGGCAAGACCAAGGGGGCGCGCAAGGCCTTGGCCTTCTACCAGGAGGGCCTCGGGACGAAGACGGAGTCGCCGCGTGAGTCGGAGACGAGCCCCGAGACGCCGACGAAGGGGGAGGGCGTCTCCGAGTCGCGCGAGGTGAAGCCGGAGAAGAGCGAGGTGACGCCCGAGCCGAAGGGCTCGAGCTCGCCCGACGCCGAGCTGATCGAGCGCGGCAGCGGCATGGACAAGCACTACTTCTACGACGGCTCGAGCGAGCTCGGCTGGCTCGAGTGCTCGTCGTCGGTGCGCAACGCCGAGCTCGGCGCTTACGAGGCGCTGGCCAAGGCCGGCATCACCAACATCCCCAAGGTGGATGGAGGGCGCGAGGCGCCGAAGCGGCTGCGCACGAAGAAGGGGACCACGGAGACGCCGGTGTCGGGCTACTGGATCCAGCACATCCCGCACTTCGCGTTCAAGCCGAAGATGTCGGCGCGCTTCGGCATCCCATCGAAAACGAAGCGGTCGCTCGACCAGCTCGACCCGGAGAAGCGCAAGACGCTCTCGGAGGGGCTGGCGCTCATCCAGGAGAAGCTCGGTGAGATCGCCAGCATCGTGGGCGAGCTCACCATCGCGGTCGACGAAGCGACCGGGAAGCCGTTCATCCTCGATGTCGCGCCGTCGCAAGGGAAATCGGGCGGGAAGGATCTCGAGGAGACGGCCGGCGCGGGCCTGAAGAACATACTCCTCGCGCTGGCCTGACCGCGTCGGAGGCGCAACGTACGGCGCGGTCGTCGCGCGCCGAGCGGCGCGTCAGATGGAGCGCGACCACTCGAGGAAGGCTTCGCAGCCCTTCTCGAGGAAGATCGCGTTGTGGCCGCCGGGGAGCAGTCGGACCTGGGTGTGGCCGGGGACCTCGAAGCCGGCGACGACCTCGCGGTAGGCGTCGCCGGGCACGAAGGCGTCGTTCTCGGCGGGGGTGAAGAGGGCCTGGGTGTTGGCGATGCCGCGGCGCAGCACCTCGAGGCTCGGGAACGGCGTGGGCGGAGGCGGAGCCCGATCGATGGCCTCGACCAGCGCCTGGCGCCAGGTGCCGTCCTGGCCGGTGCTCATGAGCATCTCGTGCTCGTCGATCATCCACGGCTCGAAGGGGATCTCGCGCGAGCCCTGCGCGGCCAGCGTGCGGTCGGTCTGGCCGGGCGTGAAGTTGACGCTCGAGAGGATGTAGTTGAGGAGGCTCGGGTTCTCGAGGCCGGCCTCGACGTCGGCCAGGATCTGCTCTTTCGACTGGCCGAGGATGGTGTCGAGGCGCGTGACGAGGCCGGGCTCCCAGACGCCGGGGACGCCCTTGCCGAGCAGCGTGTAGAGGCCGTGCACGATGCCCGGGTCGACGCCGACGGCGGCGCAGTGGGCGCGCACCTTGTCGAGGCGGGTGGCGATGTCGGGCACCACCTGGCGCAGCTCGAGGTTCAGGCGCAGCTGTTCGCGGCGGCGGTGGCGCATGTTGACGAACGGGTCTTCGAACGGCAGCGCAGAGCTCGAGAAGACGATGCCGTGCGGCTGTCGCAGCTCGGGGCGCGCCAGGTACTGCATGCCCGGCAGGCCGCCGTAGCTCTGGGCGATGATGAAGAAGCGGTCGCCCGGCGGGATGAGGTGGTCGATGACGGCGCCGACGTCGCGCGCCACGCTGTCGGACGAGAACAGTCGTCCGACGAGGGCGGGGTCGAGGGCCGGGTCGTCCATGTCCAGCGGCGCCGACTGGCCGTCGGTGCCGCGCTGGTCGACGAGCACGACGCGGTGGGTGTGGAGGAGGTACTTGAAGCGATCGAGCCCGGGCGGCGGCGGGGCGCCGGGCGAGTAGTCGAAGTCGAGCGGGCGGTAGAAGCTCGACGAGATGCCCGGGCCGCCGTTGATGACGACGATGAAGGGCTTCGTAGCGTCGTGGGCCGTGGAGTCGTGGGCCGGCAGGACGCGGTAGAAGATGTCGATGGTGTCGGGCTGGCCGGTCGAGGCGTAGTCCAGCGGAACGTTCACGAAGCCGCGGCGCTCGACGGCGTGGCGGGTGACGGCGTCGCGGTCGACGGGCTTGAAGCGGAGGGAGGTCGACATGACGGCGGCCTAGCACGAACGCGCCGGCCTGGCGACTCCGCGCCGCGGCCAGGCCCCAACCCCGGAGTCTCCCCCCGTGGGGTCAGGACTACTTCTTTTCTCATTTTCCCAGTCTCGCCCCCTGGGGTCAGGACTACTTCTTTTCTCATTTTTCCCTGCGGCGCGAACCCGACGCGAACCCCGCCGGGCGACCCGACGGAACGGCGCCGCCCGACCCCGGGGAAACCGCGCAGCACCGACGCGGCGGCCCTCCGCGGGCGTGGCGCTGACGGACGTCAACGCATGATATCATTGCAGTTAACCATCGGATGGGGTACGTCCAGGACGGGTCGGGACCACTCCGTCATCCCTCACCAGCGAGGCAGCGCACCCCCATGCCGTTCGAGCTCCAACGCAAGCAGGACCCACGTTCCCTCAAACTCGCCTCCGCCGACGCCGACAAGGCGACCTCGCGCGACATGCGCGCCCTGGCCGCAGGCGGCTTCGATGCGGCGTCGCAAGCGCTCGCGCCGGTGCAGCTCGACGGCGGCAAGGCCGGGGTCGATCCGGCGCTCGTGCAGCGCGCAGCGCAGACCGGCATCGTCGGTGCCGGCGGCAAGCTACCCCACGCGCAGGCGATCCAGGCGAGCTTCGGCAAGCACGATGTCTCGGGCATCAAGGCGCAGGCCGGCGGCGCGGCCGCGGCCGCGTGCGAGGACATGGGCGCCAGCGCGTACGCGAGCGGCAACGCCGTCGCCTTCAAGGGCCAGCCCGACGTGCACACGGCGGCGCACGAGGCCGCGCACATCGTGCAGCAGCGCGGCGGCGTGAGCCTGCCCGAGGGCGTCGGCAAGAGCGGCGACGCCTATGAGAAGCACGCTGACGAGGTCGCGGATGCGGTCGTTCAGGGCAAGTCGGCCGAGGCCCTGCTCGATCGCCACGGCGGCGGAGCGGGCGGCGCGGCGGTGCAGCAGCAGGCGGTGCAGCAGCACGCGGTGCAGATGAAGGGCGGCCTCGGCAAACACCTCAAGAGCGGCGCCAACGCGGTGAGCAACGCGCTGCCCGGCGGCGCGATCTGGGACAAGACGCTGACCAGCGACACCACCCAGCGCAACGACAAGTCGACGAAGGAGAAGGTCCGGGTGTGGGCGATGCGCGCCGGCTCGGCCATCGGCCAGGTCTTCGCGCCGCTCGCGATGGCGGGCGGCTTCTTCCTGGCGGGCGCCATCCGCAGCTACCGGAAGAACAAGAAGCTGAAGAAGCTCGAGAAGGCGAAGAAGAAGAACGGCGGAGGCGTGGAGGATCCGCGGCGGAAGCTCGCCGACAACATCACGCAGCTGATGGGCGGCGACACGATGTTCAAGGTGTGCGCCGAGGGTGGCCTCGGCTACATGGACGTCACGGCCGCCATCCTCCTGAAGCTCGGGCTCCCGGGCGGCAAGGCGCCGAGCTGGTCCGAAGAGGACCAGCAGAAGTACAACGAGCTCGAGAAGGTCATGGTCGAGAAGAGCAGCGTCTTGCAGCGCGCCTTCGCGAACTACGGCCCGAAGGTCGAGGAAGTGGACGGCGACGAGATCGAGATCGAGGAGAACGACGATCTCGGCAAGAGCCAGACGAACAAGGTCAAGGACCAGAACTAGTCGCTCGCGCGGCGAACCCGGTGCCGGCGCCAAGACCTCGGGGATGCTCGTCGCGTCGCACGTGCGCGCGACGAGTGACATCGCGACCGGCCCGCCGAGGCCGCGGCGTGCGCGGGGCGCCGGGCTCGGTCGCGCGGGCGGCTCAGCTCGAGCTGCGGCCGTTCAGCATGGTCTCGAAGTCGAGGAGGTAGCAGGTCGGGCACAGCTCCGAGACCAGGCCGTCGGGTGCGTGCGCCACCCAGGCCGGCACCCAGTCCCAGCTCGCCTCGTCGGCGCCGCGGCGGGTCATGCGGCAGTTCCAGCACTGCACGATGGTGCCGTCGTGGCGGCGGTAGCGCGTGCCGTCCGGCGCGCGCGGCGTCTCCTGGGCGACCTCCTCGACGAGCAGGTGATGCGTCAGGAGGAGCCCGCTGCCGTGCGGGGTGACGCGCAGCGCGAACTCGCGTGAGTGCGTCGGGCTCGGGCACTTGTAGAGGTGGGTCTCGGGGCGGCCGGTGCGGAGCACGCGCGTGAACAGCTCGCGATAGAAGCGCCGCACGCCCGGCGTCATGGCGTCGAGGATGTTGCCGCTCGCCGGCGTGACGACCGCGGGGTCGCCGTCGTTGGCGTCAGCGAACGCGTCCCAGGCCGCGTTGGTGAAGGCGATGGTGAGGTCCGCGCGCAGCCCGATGGCGACGTTGGCGCTGCCCATGGTCGCGAGCTCGGAGAGCTCGCCCTCGATCACCACTCTCTCGTCCATGCCCGCCTCCGTGCCGGTCGTGCGGCATGCGCGCCGCGTGCCACCACGCGACCGCCGTGCGACCGGGCTCGCGAGCACTCGCACTCGGGGGCGGGCGCACGCCGCTGGGGGGCCGGCCACTTCGGTCTGCTGGGCGCGTCACTAGGCGGTGTGCAGGGCCACGCCGGCGGTGCCGGACAGGTGGGGTCAGGACTGCTTCTTTCTCATTTTCGGCGCGCCGAAAATGAGAAGAAGAGTCTGACCCCACCTCGGGACACCCTCGCGGACGGCAGCCGTACACCGCCGCCGCCGACGGCGGTGACCCCGCTCGCGCGTGAGGGCGTGCGGCTTCGCGCGGCCCTCGACGGCGAAGGCCGGGCCGTCTCGCGCATTCATGGCACCCCGCATGCTTCGTGACTACCCGTTGCCCAGGTCGCGGGCGCACGGAGGAACATGGCTGCGAAGCAAGAGACCGCGAGCGAGAAGCCTCGCCGCCATTGGCTGCGCCGGATCATCGTCCTCGTCGTCGTCCTCGGGCTCGGCGTGTGGTTCGCGCGACCGCTGTGGTACGGGGTCGCGGTCGAGGTCGAGCGGCCGACCCGAGGCGTCATCGTGGCGACCGTCGTCTCCGCGGGCCGCGTGCTCGCCCCTTCGCTCGCCAAGGTCGCGAGCCCGCTCGTCGGCACCGTGCGCGAGGTGCGCGTCAGCGCCGGCGCCACCGTCAAGAGGGGCGAGCTCCTCATCGCGCTCGACGACGACGAGGCGCAGGCGTCCCTCGCGCGCGCCCGCGCCGCCCTCGCGGCGGCCACCGCCCGACGCGCCGACCTCGAGACGCGGCTGGCGCCCGGCGCCCGCGAGCTGGCGCGCCAGGCCGCGACCAGCCTCGCCCGCGCCGAGGCCGACCACGCCCGCGACGCCGGGCTGGCCAAGGCCGGCGCGCTCTCCGAGAGCGACCTCCACGCCTCCGAGACGGCGCTGGCGCTGGCGCGGAGCAAGGCCCGCGGCGCGGCCATCGAGGCGCGCGCGGCGCTGCCGGAAGGGGCGCAAGCGGCGTCCATCGCCGCCGCCCTGGCCGACGCGCAGGCGGCCGTCGACCAGGCCGAGGCCCACCTCGCGACGCTGGTGCTGACCGCGCCGGTCGACGGCGTCGTGCTCTCGCGCACGGTCGAGGCGGGCGATGTCGTCCAGCCCGGCGTGCCGCTGCTGGTCCTGGCGGAGTCGGGCCAGGACCGCCTCGTCATCGAGCCCGACGAGAAGAACCTCGGCGCCCTCGCGCTCGGGCAGCCGGCCGTGGCCTCGGCCGACGCGTTCCCCGATCGCCGCTTCGGCTGCAAGGTCTCGTGGATCGCCGCGACCATCGACCCGCAGCGCGGCACCATCGAGGTGCACCTCGCGCTCGACGCGCCGCAGCCGTTCCTGAAGTCCGACATGACGGTGTCCGTCGAGGTCGAGGTCGCGCGGAAGGGCGACGCCCTCACGCTGCCGCGCGCGCTCGTCCGCGACCTCGCCAGCGACGCGCCCTGGGTCATGGTCGTCGACGGCGGGCACGCCGCGCGCCGCCCGATCGCGCTCGGCCTGCGCGGCGACGACGCCGTCGAGATCGTCAGCGGCCTCGACGCGAGCGCCGTCGTCATCCGCCCGTCGCCCGGCCTGCCCTCGGTCGGCGCCAAGGTGCGCGTGCCCGACGCCGCGCCCGCCGTGGCCGGAGGCGACTGACATGGGCATGCCGATGGAGTGGTTCATGGCCGTGCGCTTCCTGCGCGACGGGCGGACCCAGTCGTGGCTCATCATCGCCGGCGTCGCGGTCGGCGTGGCGGTGACCGTCTTCCTGTCGGCGCTCATCAACGGGCTCCAGCAGAACCTCATCGCCCAGACGCTCGGCTCGCAGGCGCACATCGTCGTGCGCGCCCCCGACGACGTCGCGCGCCGCCAGTGGAAGGACGACGCGACGCTCGGCGTCACCGTCCTCGCGCGCGTCGACGACCCGCCGCAGCGCGTGCGCTCGATCGACGGCTGGCTGCAGCAGCTCGCCGCCATCCAGCGCACCCCCGGCGTGGTGGCCGTGGCCCCGATCGCCGCCGGCGGCGCCCTTCGCCGGAGCGCGGCGGCGCGGCCGCGGGTGCTCGTGCGCGGCACCGAGCTCGCGCCCTTCCTGAGCATCGTGCCGGTCGACCGGAAGCTGGTGGCCGGCGTGGCGCGCCTCGACGCCGGCGACGTGCTCATCGGCGCGACGCTCGCGTCCGACCTCGGCCTCGGCGTCGGCGACAAGCTGCGCCTCACGACCGCCGAAGGCCAGGCCGACATCCGCACCGTGCGCGGCATCTTCGACCTCGGCAACAAGGACGTGAACGCGCGCTGGGCCTTGGTGCCGCTGCGCGCGGCGCAGTCGCTGCTCGGGCTGAGCGGCGGCGTCAGCGAGATCGATCTCACCGTCGCCTCGGTCTTCACCGCCGAGGACGTCGCCCTGCAGATCCAGCGCGACACCGGCCTCGTCGCCGAGAGCTGGATGGCGCAGAACGCGGCGCTCCTCACCGGCCTCCGCTCGCAGTCGAGCTCGAGCCTGATGATCCAGATCTTCGTCGTGCTGGCGGTGGCGATGGGCATCGCCAGCGTGCTGGTGGTCTCCGTCATCCAGCGCAGTAAGGAGATCGGAATCCTGCGCGCCATGGGCACGCCGCGCGCCCGCATCCTGCGCATCTTCCTCATCCAGGGGGCCATCGTCGGTGCGCTCGGCGCCGCGGTGGGCTCGGCCATGGGCGGCGGGCTCGCGCTCTTCTTCGAGCGCCTCGCGGTGAAGGCCGACGGCACGCCGTCCTTCCCGGTGCAGATCGATCTGACGCTCTTCGTTGGGGCGGCGCTGCTCGCGGTGCTCACCGGCCTCCTCGCCGCGGCGCTGCCGGCGCGGCGCGCGGCCCGCCTCGACCCGGCCGTGGCCATCCGCAATGAGTGATGCCGTCCCGCTCCTCCGCCTGGAGGGGGTCGTCAAGGACTACGGGCACGACGTCGTGACGCGCGTGCTCCACGGCGTCGACCTCGCGCTCGAGCCGGGCGAGTTCGTGGCGCTGGTCGGCCGCTCGGGCTCGGGCAAGAGCACTCTCCTCAACATCCTCGGGCTGCTCGATCGCCCGACCGCCGGCCGCCTCTGGATCCAAGGTCAGCTCATCGCCGACCTCGGCGAGCGCGAGCTCACCGGCCTCCGCGGTCGCACGCTCGGCTTCATCTTCCAGTTCCACCACCTCATCATGGCGCTCAGCGCCATCGAGAACGTGATGATGCCGCTCGTCGCGCGCAGCGGCTCCATGCGCGCCGCCATGCGCAAGGACGCGCTGGCCGCACTGGCCGACGTCGGCCTGGCTGACCGCGCCGACGAGAGCCCGCGGCGCCTCTCCGGCGGCCAACAGCAGCGCGTCGCCATCGCGCGTGCGCTCGTCGGGAGCCCGCCCCTCATCCTGGCCGACGAGCCCACCGGCAACCTCGACTCGACGACCGCCGACGACGTCTTCGCACTCATGCGCCGGGCCAACCAGGACAAGGGCATCGCCTTCCTGATGGTCACCCACGACCGCGAGCTCGCGTCGCGCTGCGATCGCACCATCGAGCTCGTCGACGGCCGCATCGCCTGAGCGCGGCCGCGCCGGCGCGGCGGGGCATTCTGCCGCGACTGGGGCGCTTCGGGGCGCCCGACCGCGATGGCGGGTGCGCGGCGCGCGCGGACGAGCGCCGCGGATCGCGGGCGTGGCCCCGGCATTGCACCGCGAGGCCCCCGCCACGCGACCCTTCGGGGTCACCACGACGGAGGAACCCCATGCGCGCACGCACGCCGCTCGTCATCGCGTCGATCTATGGAGGGCTGGCGCTCGGCGCCTGCAGCAAGAACCCGGCTCCGCCCGAGCCGGCCACCGCTCAGGTGAGCCAGCGCGACCCGGTCCCGCCGGTCGACCCCGCGACGCCGGCGGCGCCCGAGCCCGAGCGCAAGGCGCCCGCGGCCGAGCGGCGCGGCCCGGCCGATCGCACGGCCGGCATCGAGGGCACCCTCGCGCTCATGGAGGCGGGCGACTTCGGGAAGGCGTTCACGCTGCTCGCCGACCCGGTGACGTGGACCGAGGTCGGCCTGCCCAAGGGCGAGCTCGACTCGTTGGGCGCCGTCATCGACTACCAGCGCAGCTCGCGCACCGGCCTCTCCGACTTCCACCTGAAGCCGAAGCGCATCATCGAGTCGGCCGACTACCAGGTCGTCGAGCTGGTCTGGTCCGCGCGCCACACGGGCGCCTTCGCCGACGGCACGCCCGCCACCGACAAGACCGTGACGCTGCCCGCGGCCATGCTGCTCCACTACCAGCGCGACGGCCTGGTCGACCGCGTGTGGGTGTTCCAGGACTGGCCGAACGCGCTCCAGCAGCTCGGCCTCGCGCCCGGCCTGCCCGAGGGCTTCCACCCGGCGGCCATGCCCGACAAGGTCGAGGTCGTGACCGGGCCCGAGGCTCCCGACCTGCGCGCGCGCTATCTCGAGCAGCTGGCACGGCCCGAGCCGCAGCCGGTGCGGACCGAGCTCGGGCGCGCCGGCCAGTCCGCGGACTTCCAGCGCAAGTCGACCGACGTCAGCATCGCGCTCGGCGCGGGCGGGACCTTCGTGGCCTTCGCCACCAACGAGCTCGTGTATCGCGGCGGCTTCCTCGCGGTGGCGCCGGCCGACCAGGAGGTGACGACGCACACGCTCGACATCGTCGAGCTCGATCCGGCCACGGGCCGCTTCACCGGCGTGACCAGCTACGGCAACTCGTACGAGATCATGGCCGCGCTGCAGATCACCGCCGGCGCCGCCGAGCGCCCCGACGGCAAGGAGAAGCCGTTCGGCGTGCCCGTCTGCGACGCCTACATCGCGCACGTGCGCGCCTGCGGCGAGAGCGTCGACGCGCACGCGCAGCAGGCGATGCTCGACGACTTGGACCGCGCCATCGCGACCTGGGCCGCCGATAACGGCGGTGGCGCCCGCGCCGAGCGCCTGACGCAGGCCTGCACGGCGGCGCGCGCGGCGGCCAAGGCGGCGTTCGGCGCGTCTTGCCCGAGCGTCGACTGGGCGGCCGAGCGCTGAGGCGCCGGCCCCTCGGCCGAGGGGCCGAGGGGTCGGTCCCGGGCCGTCGGGCCGGCGGCGAAAATGAGAAAAGAAGTAGTCCTGACCCCGGGTGGGGAGACCGGGAAAATGAGAAAAGAAGTAGTCCTGACCCCGGGTGGGGAGACCGACGGTGGGACCTCCGGTGGGCGATCGGGAGAGGTTTCAGCGGCGTGTCGGCGGGGCGGAAGGGCGGCGCCGGGCGGACGTGAATGGTGCTATGAAGAGGCCATGACGGCGACCGACCGCTCCGCCCCGACCGACCTGGCCCTGAGGAATGACGTGCGCGCGCTGGGGAGCCTGCTCGGCGAGGTCCTCGCCGTGCAGGGCGGTCGCACGCTGTACGAGCGCGTCGAGACCGTGCGCACCACCGCTCGCCGCCACCGGAAGGGCGAGGCCAGCGCCGCCGACCTGGATGCGCTGCTGGTCGACCTCTCGCCGCGCGAGGCCACGCTCGTCATCCGCGCCTTCTCGACCCTGTGCGGCCTCGTCAACCTGGCCGAGCGCGTCCACCGGCTGCGCCAGCGCCGCGAGCTCGCCTTCGCCGAGGCCGCGCCCGCGCCGGGCAGCTTCGAGAGCGCGCTGCGCACCCTCGCCGCGCGCCTGCCGATCGACCAGGTGCAGCGCATCGTCGACCGCCTGCAGATCGTCCCCGTCCTCACCGCCCACCCCACCGAGTCGACGCGCCGCACCGTCCTCTCGAAGGAGCTGCGCGTGGCCGAGGCCCTGCTGGCGCGCGTGCGCGCCGGACGCCTCACGCGCCGCGAAGAGCACACCCTGCTCGAGACCATGCGCCGCGAGATCGCCATCAACTGGCAGACCGACGAGCACCTGGCCGAGCGACCCACCGTCGCCGACGAGGTCGAGCACGCCCTCTTCTACCTCGCCACCGGCATCGTGCCCGCCCTGCCCGAGCTGGTCCGCTCCTTCGACGACGCCGTCGCGCGCGTCCACGGCTACCGCGCCATCACCCTGCGCGCGCCCATCGTCCGCTTCGCCTCGTGGGTCGGCGGCGACATGGACGGGAACCCCAACGTCGGCGCGCGCACCATCCGCGAGACCGTGACCCGCCACAAGGACCTCGCGCTCGGCCTCTGGCGCGACGAGGTACGCTCGCTCTTCGGACAGCTCAGCCAGTCGCTGTCGCGCGTCGCCGTCGAGCCCGCCATCCACGAGACCATCGCGCGCTACTCGGCGCTCCTCCCCGACGCCGCCGCCACCATCCCGCGCCGCTACGCCCAGATGCCCTACCGCGTCTTCCTGTGGCTCGTGTGGGCGCGCCTCGGCGGCCAGGGCGCCTCGCCCGAGGGCATGTACCCGGGCCCCGAGCCCTTCCTCGCCGACCTCCGCGTCATGGCCGACAGCCTGCGCCTGAACCGCGGCGAGCACGCCGGCCTCCACCTCGTCGAGCGCCTCATCGGCCTGGTCGAGACCCTCGGCTTCCACGTCGCCACCCTCGACGTGCGCCAGGACTCGCTCGTCCTGCGCGGCGCGCGCAGCAAGCTCGACGCCGATGGCGCCGCCGCCGCCAGCTCCGCGCCGACCTCGCCGCCCACCCTCGACCCCGAGGTCGACAAGACGCTCGACGTCTTCCGCGCCATCGACGAGGCGCGCCGCGCCCACGGCCCGCGCTCGGTCGGCCTCTACATCATCAGCATGGCGCGCGAGCCCGAGGACGCCCTCACCGTACTGGCGTTGGCGCGCGCCGCCGGCCTCGGTGCGCCCGGCCCCACCATCCCGCTCGACGTGGCTCCGCTCTTCGAGACCGTCGACGACCTCGATCGCGCCGCCGCCACGCTCGCCGCCATGCTCGCCGACCCGACCTACCGCGCCCACGTGCGCTCGCGCGGCGACGAACAGGTGGTCATGCTCGGCTACTCCGACTCCAACAAGGACGCCGGCATCGCCTCCTCGCGCTGGGCCCTGCAACATGCCCAGGCCGCGCTGGTCGCCGCCGCCGACAAGGCCGGCGTGCGCCTCACGCTGTTCCACGGTCGCGGCGGCACCGTGTCGCGCGGCGGCGGCTCGCCGCGGGCCGGCGTGCTGGCCGCTCCCAGCGGCTCGGTGCGCGGTCGCCTGCGCGTCACCGAGCAGGGCGAGATCGTGCACGCCAAGTACGGCATCCCCGAGCTCGCCGCCTGGACCCTCGAGTCGATGGTCGCCGCCGTGCTCGAGGCCACCGGCGCCGAGGCCGCTCCGAACCTGCCCGACCCCGCCTGGGAGGCGGCCATGGACACCGTCGCCGAGGCCAGCCGCACGGCCTACCGCGGCCTCGTCGATCGCCCCGGCTTCATGTCCTACTTCCGCACCGCCACGCCCATCGACGTCATCGAGCGCATGACGCTCGGCTCGCGCCCGTCGCGCCGCCGCACCGGCGAGCCCGGCCTCTCCGACCTGCGCGCCATCCCCTGGGTCTTCGCCTGGACCCAGGCGCGCCAGATCGTGCCCGGCTGGTTCGGCGTCGGCTCCGGCCTCGAGGCCGCCGCCGCCCGCCACGGCGAGGCGCTCCTCCGCGCCATGGCCGACGAGTGGCCCTTCTTCACGGCGCTCCTCTCCGACGTCGAGATGGTGCTGGCCAAGGTCGACCTCGCCGTCGGCGCCCGCTACGGCGCGCTCGCCGGCGACCTCGGCCAGGACTTCATGCGCGTCATCGCCGACGAGCACGCCAAGACGCTCGGCTGGATCCACCGCCTGCGCGGCACCTCCGAGCTCCTCGCCCACGACCCCGACCTCGGCCGCGCCATCCGCCTCCGCGACCCCTACGTCGATCCGATGAGCGTCCTCCAGGTCGACCTGCTCGCCCGCTGGCGCGCCACCGACCGCTCCGACCCGGCCCTCGAGCAGGCGCTCGTCGCGAGCGTCATCGGCATCGCGCGCGGCATGCAGAACACCGGCTGATCGCTAGACCGCGGGCGCGCCGGGCACGACGTCGATCGGGAGGTGCCCTGGCTGCGCGCGCACGCGCTCGAACCAGGCCGCCAACGCCGCATGCGGGGCGAGGTCGAAGCCACCTTCCCCAGCGCAGTGGGTGTAGGCGTAGAGTCCGATGTCGGCGATGCTGAAGGCGTCATCGACCAGGAAGGGGCGCGTCGCGAGATGGCGGTCGAGCGTCGCCAGCGCGGCCGCGCCCTGCGCGTGCCAGGCCACGAACTCCTCCGGCCGCGTCGGGATGACGTCGGGATACAGCCGGCGGAAGCGCGCTCGCGAGATGACGCCGTCGATGTGCGTCTGCTCGAAGCCGAGCCACTCGAGGACGCGCGTCCGCCCGAGCTTGTCGGCCGGCAGCAGCGCGCTGCCCTCGGCGAGGTACATCATGATGGCCGTGCTCTCGCGGAGGCAGGTGCCGTCATCGAGCTCGAGCACCGGAATCTGGCCGAACGGGTTCTTGGCCAGGAAGTCGGCGGTCCGCGTCTCGCCATGGATGAGGTCGACCTCGCGATACTCGAACGGCAGCCCGAGCCAGCAGAGCGTCAGGCGCACCTTGTAGCCGTTGCCCGACGGCAGGAAGTCGAAGAGTCGCATGCGTCGCTCTACTCGGGCCCGCGCATGGCGTCCGTCAGCGGCACCACCACCCCGCGCTCGACCGTGACGTCGTAGAGCTCGCCGTCCTCGTTGCGCACGCGCAGGTCGACCAGCGACCCCTCGGCGCCGCGCAGGCGATCCATCACCTCGGGCAGCGACAGCTCGGCCAGCGGCTCGCCGTCGGCCGCGACCAGCGTGTCGCCCGGCTCGATGCCGGCCAGCTCGAGCGGGCTGTCGCGCTCGACCTTCGCCACCGACACGCCGTTGTCGGCCGCCGCGACGAGCCCTCCGGTGCCGGCGTACGGCGTCGTCGGCGGGCGCGCGTCGGCGTCGCGGCGCACGACGAGCGTCCCCAGATCGCGGTCGAGCCCGGGGGCCAGGACCACGTTCCGGCGCACGAACGCCACCTCGTCGCCGAGCGCCGCGGCCAGCGTCGCGAGGTTCGTCCCCTCGAGCGGCACGCGTACCTCGAAGCGCCCGGCCGCATCGGCGACCATGCGCTGGGGGCGCCCGCCGCGATCGACCTGCAGCTCCATCTGCAGGCCGGTGAGCGCCTTGCCGCTGACGTCGACGACGCGGCCGCTGAGGCGCGCCGTGCCGCCCTGGCCGCAGCGCACGGTGCGCTGATCGCCGGCCATGAGCAGGACGGGCCCGCACCACGTCTCGACGGCGCCCGGCGCCTGCACCGCCAGCTCGTAGCGATAGCCGGCCGGCAGCGCGAAGGTCGTGCCGGGCGCTCCGCGCGCGACGACGCTGTGGCGCTCGACCTCGCTCTCGCCCGGTGGCTCGGCCGGCAGCGCCGCCACCGCGCGCGCCTCGGCCTCGGCCAGCGCCGCCAGCCGCTCGGGCGTCCGCCGCGCCTGGAGCGCCGCCAGCTGATCCGGCGGCAGCGCCGCGAAGGCCGCATCCAGCGCCGCCGAGAGCTGGTCGAGCGACAGGCCGTCGGCGTCGGCCGGGCGCAGCTCGGGGTAGAGCGTGTCGATGGCCGCCAGCATGCGCGCCCGCTGCTCGCGCTGCTCGCGCGCCAGCGAGCGCAGCCAGGTGCGGTCGGGACCGAAGGCCTGCGGGCTCGAGTTCCGCACCAGCACCACCGCGTCCTGCGGGCTCGCGAACACCGTCAGATCGGCCGTCGGCTCGAGCACGAGGTCGACCGTGGCCCGCCCCGGCCCGGCCGCCACCCAGCCCGCGTCGAAGCCGAGGCCGTCCGCGCCGGCCTCGACGCGCAGCTCGCTGGTCGGCGCGCGCGCGAAGACCACCGTGCCGTTCTTCCGCGACAGCCCGGCCTGGCGGCCCTCGAAGGCCATCGACCGCAGCGTCACCGGCACGCCGCCGAGCGGGTCGCCGTTGAGGTCGAGGACGAAGCCCACCACCTCGCGCGTGGCCCCGACGATCAGATCCAGGTGCCGCACCTCGCCGGCCGCGAGCGCCGGCTCGAGCACCTGCGAGACGTCGCCCACCGTCACCGAGCCCGCCGTCAGCGACTCGTCGACGAGCGCGTAGCCACCCTTGGCGTCGCTCGTCACCGCGGCCAGGCGCTGGCCCTTGGCGTCGACGAGCGTCAGCGCGACACCGCCGCGGGCCGCGCCCGTCGCGTCCAGCACGCGGCCCTCGATGCGGCCGCCGCGGCGCGCCACCGGCCCCTCGGCGACCGGCGCGTCGGCGACGGCGAGCGCGCTCGCGTCGCTCGGCTCCGCGACGGCGCTCGCGTCGCGCAAGGAGGCCGTGGCCGTGGCGGGCGTCGCGGGCGTGGTGATCTGGGGCGCGTCCGCGGGGCGGCTCAGGAACCAGATGGCGATCGCCACGGCGGCGGCCGCGAGGACGAGGAGCAGCTTGCGCATCACTCGGGCGCGACCGGTCCGTGCTCCAGATCGGTGGGCCGGTCGGGCACGCAGGTGCAGCGCTCGCAGCCGTTGTCGAGGTCCTCGCACTCCTCGTGCGAGCCCATCTGGCACAGCGCGATGCTGTTGTCGGACGGCTTGCAGCGGATCTCGGACGACGATGCGCACCCGCTGGCCAGGAGGGCGGAGCCGAGGGCGATGAGGACGAGGCGGAACATGCGGGCCTCCACTGTAGGGCGCAGGCAAGGTGCTCGCGCTTGCGACGACGGTCTAGTCTTTTTGCGCGCGCGGCGGCTGCCGGGCGGCCTCCGACGGTCACGCGCCGGGCGCGACCCGTCCGGTGCGCCTTCAACCGCGCGCTTGACTCAGTCAGTCCGGGCTGTTACGCCGCGAGATGCGGGTGGGTCGAACGAGCATGAGCGCGCGACGGCGAGGCCGGGATCGCGCGCTCGATGCATTACGGAGACGCGCGCATGGTCAGCAAGGCAAAGAACAACACGCTCCCGAAGGGCTCGGGCGGCACGACCAGCAGCACGGTCGAGTCGAGCTCATCGAAGTCGAAGCTGCGCGGCCTCTCCTTCGAGGACGGCGAGAAGCAGCTCGCCCCGGTCGACGCCGAGCTGAAGAAGCCGGGCACCGGCGCGCGCCTGACCAACGCCAACTACGCCAAGCTCTACGACCTCTACGGCAAGTACCTGAAGGCCGGGCCGTCGAAGCAGTCAGGGCTCCTGGCCGAGCTCGACCAGGCCATCCAGAGCTGGCTCACCGTGCACGACGGCTCGAAGAAGCACGACAAGTCGCGGCTACCCGGCGTGAAGCTCCTGGCCGACCAGGTGCGCGTCGCGCTGAGCGGCGGCAAGACCAGCGAGCCCGAGACCACCAAGGTCGAGTCGCCCAAGGTCGAGTCGCCCAAGGTCGAAGAGCCCAAGGTCGAGACGCCGAAGGTCGAGACCCCGAAGGTCGAGACCCCGAAGGTCGACGAGACGCCCAAGGTCGTCGACTCGCCCAAGGTCGACCTCGTGCCGCCCGAGGAGATGACTCCCGACGTGCAGCCGCCGAAGGACGTGCCGCCGCCGCATGACGTGCCGCCGCCGCCGAAGGACCTGCCGCCGCCCATCACCTCGGAGGACAAGCCGCCCGAGAAGGGCGACGAGCCGCCGAAGAAGGAAGAGGTCAAGGAGAACCCGGTCGTCGCGAAGCTCCCCGACGCCAAGGTGGAGCTCACCGTCGAGGAGCTCGTCACCCTCGACTACAACCAGATCCTCAGCTACCTCGACACGCGCGAAAAGACGGTCGTCGAGAAGCTGCGCACCGCCGACAAGTTCATCAGCCACGTCGAGAGCCTGGGCGCCGAGCAGCTGGCGCAGGTCGTCTGCCGCATCCTGCTCCGCACGCCCGACTCGGTCGTGAACAAGGGCGGCTCGCGCACCGAGGCCATCCGCATCCTGTCGAGCCAGCTCCGGAACGCCGAGGTCTGCAAGAACCTGCTGTCCAACGAGGCCTTCGTCGTCATCATCCCGAAGAACAAGCTGATGACGGACTTCGCCGAGTTCAGCCAGTGGGCCGGCACCTACACCTTCGACGGCCGCCCCTGGGACATCACCCGCGGCATGGGCGGCATCAAGACCTCGAGGAACACCGCCATCGCCGAGGAGAACCTCACCGGCGACGAGGTCGACGACTCGGTGGCGCGGAAGGGCTGGCACTCGAAGGAGTGGATGGAGCACTCGAAGTCGAACGGCACCACCGAGACCAACGAGAACGGCAAGGTCGGCCCGAAGACCGGCGACACCGGCACCAAGGTCTTCAACGCCGGCGTCTACTGCAGCGGCTACTCGACCACCAACCACGAGTTCTTCCACACCATCCACTCGCTCGGCCTCAACAAGACCGACCACGCCAAGATCCAGTCCGAGTACGACGACAAGAAGAAGAAGCCGAAGGAGACCGAGTGGGCCGACGGCCCGCAGATGCCGAAGGACGCCGACACCTTCTCGGTGAACTACGCGTCGTCGACGGTCTTCGAGTACTTCGCCCAGACCGGCTGCGCCTTCCAGGGCACCAACGTCGGCACCGACCCGTACACCTCGCGCGACCGCAACAACGGCCGCTCGTGGGTCGACAAGAACGAGCCCGAGCTGGCCAAGATCCTGAGCAAGGTCTGCTCCGACAGCGAGCTCAAGAACGTCAACCCGCGCGACGCCAAGAAGAAGGTCGACGACGCGCCCAAGGTCGAGGACGTGAAGCCGAAGGAAGACGAGAAGCCCAAGGGCGGCACGACCTCGGTCGTCGGTGGCTCGACCACGACCGCGCCGAAGAAGGAAGCGACCACCCCCGAGGGCGGCACCAAGGTCGGTGACTCGGTCGGCCTCATCGGCCAGAAATGAGCGCCGCCGACCGCGGCCGCGAGCCGCGCGCCTACCTCGTCGTGCGCGACCGGAACCCGCTCCTGCGGGTCGAGGCGCGGCCCGGCCAGCTGCGCTCGATGGCGGCTCCGCCCGAGGGCTGGGTGCCGCCGACGCATCCCTTCGTCGACGCCGCGTCGATGGATCCGGTCAGCGAGTCGGAGCTGCGTGACATCCTCGACGCCAGCGCCTCGTTCGCCGACTTCATGGCGCGCCTCGTCGCCGCCGGCTGCGACCTCATGAGCGCCTCCAACGACACCTGGGACCTGCCTCCGGTGCGCCGCATCCGCGCCGACGGCGGCCGCGTGGTCGGCGCGCTGTGGGCGCAGGCCGGCCAGTTCGCGAGCCTCGAGTGGCAGCCCGAGGCCGACGCCGACGTCTACCCCCACGCCCTCGTCACCGCCTACGCCGCGGACCTCGCCGACGCGCTCCACGGCGCGCTCGCCTCGACGCGCACGCTGGCCGAGCTCGAGGCGGTCCTCGGCGGCCTCGGCCTCACGCTGGGTTGAACGGCGTCACGCACGGCGTGCCGTCGGCCGACCACAGGCGCGGCGCGCCGCTCGGCGGCACGAGCACGATCCTCGACGAGCGCGTGCCGTAGCTGCCGGCGTGCACGCACGCGGCCCAGGTCGGCGGCGGTCGCGGCGACGGCGGCGCGCAGCGCGGCCACGGCGTCGGGCACGCGGTGGTCGCCGAGCACGCCGCGAGGAACGCCACCAGCGCCTCGCCGCGCTGGCCTGTGGCCCCCGCCATGGCGGCCGCGACGTGGTCGACCTTGGGCGACGGCGCGCCGTAGGGCGCGTTCGAGCACGTGCAGGCCGGGCCCGAGCGCGGTCACCGGCGCCGCGTCACCGTCGCCGCTCATGTCGAGGTAGAAGAGCGCGTCGCGGTCGCCGCACAAGAGCCAGGCCGGGTTGTAGTCGCGCGGGCGGTGCTCGGCGACGAAGGCCCGGACCGCCTCCGCGGCGGTGGCGTGCTGCGCCAGCGCCAGCGGCAGCGCGCCGCGCGAGCGCTTGGCGCCGGCCTGCGCCGGGCCTGCGAGCGCCGGGCGGTTGGTCAGCGCCGGCCACCACGCCGTGCTCGTTCGTGGCGAGCCAGGTGCCGCCGGCCAGGAGGTCCTTGCCGCCGTGGATGCGCGGGCCCGCCTCCTGGAGCACGGTCATGGTGACGCTCGGGCGCGCCAGGAGCTCGTCGCGGTTGGCGGCCACGACCAGCGGCCAGTCGGGGTGCGCGCGGTGGAGCACGATCGCCAGGCACATGGGCGCCTCGTCAGGCGGACGCGGCCGCGGCCGCGATGGGGAAATCGAGGCGGAAGGTGGTCATCACCCCCGGCGTCGAGCTCACGTCGATGTGGCCGCCGAGCGCCTCGACCGCGGCCTTCACGACCGTCAGCCCGAGGCCGTAGCCGTCTTCGCCCTTGGTCGAGAAGAAGGGCTCGAAGATGCGGGGCAGCACGTCCGGGTCGATGCCGCGGCCGTTGTCGCTCACCGCCAGCGACACGGCGGGCCGCCGTCGTCCTTCACGCTGATGGTGACCACGCCGCCGCCGGCCAGCGCGTCGCGCGCGTTGACGACCAGGTTCACCAGCGCGCGCTCGAGCGTGCCGCGGTCGCCGACGAACGAGCGCACCGACGGCGGCAGCTCGAGCGCCAGCCGCCCGCGCTGCCCGACCAGCTCTCTCTCTCTCTCTCTCTCTCTCTCTCTCTCTCTCTCTCTCTCTCTCTCTCTCTCTCTCTTCAGCGGGCGCTCGAGGCCCTGCGCCAGCTCGACGAGCGACACTGGCTTTTCCGCCGGGCGCGCGGGCTCGCGAGCCGCAGCGCCTGGCGCGTCATGGCCACGCACGACAGCGCCGCCTCGTGGATGTCCTCGGCGATGTGGCCCGAGCTTGTCGTCGCGCGGGCCGAGCTCGCGCAAGAGCTCGGCGCCCGGCACCACCACCGCCAGCGCGTTGGCGATGTCGTGCAGCATGGCCGCCACCACCACCGCCTGCCCGTCCTCACGGCCTCGCGCGCCTCGGCGGCCGCGCTGGCCTCGCTCGGCGCCGGCGCCGGACGGCCCAGCACGCGCGCCACCGCGGCCAGCAGCTCGGCCGGCACGAACGGCTTGGCCACGATGGGCAGCGCCGGGTCGGCGCCCTGCGCGTCGAAGTAGCCGCTCATGAGCAGCACCGGCAGGCCGTGCTCGACCTGCACCCGCTGCGCCAGCTCGACGCCACCGAGGCGCGGCATGACGACGTCGCTCAAGACCAGGCCGACGGTGTCGCGCTGCCCGAGCAGCGCCAGCGCCGCCAGCCCGTCCTCGGCCTCGAGCACGACGTAGCCCTCGCGCGCCAGGAGCCGCGCCACGCTGCGCCGGACGCGCGCGTCGTCGTCGACCACCAGGATCTCGCGCGTCGCGGCCAGCCCGGCGATGCTGAGCGCCGGCGCCGTCGGCGTCGCGCGCCGCAGCGACTGGCGCTCGACCGCCTGGAAGCGCACGACCGCGGTCGTGCCCTGGCCCGGCGCGCTGCTGATGTCGATGCGTCCGCCGTGGCGGTCGAGGATCTCGCGCGTCAGCACCAGACCGAGGCCGGTGGCGTCGGCGCGCGTCGTGAAGAACGGCTCGAACAGGCTCGCGCGTGGCCTCGGACATGCCGACGCCGTCGTCCTTCACGGTCAGGCGGATCTCGGCCGCGTCGCGCTCGCTGGCCAGCTCGAAGCGCAGGCGACCGCCCCGTGGCATGGCCAGGAGCGTGCCGTTGGTGAGCGCCTGGAGGATCTTGATCGAGGTCGCCGCGATCGAGCTCGGCCACGTGCTGGCCGGGGCCGATGGCCAGCTCGACCTCGAGCTCGGGCACGTGGCGTCGGCGCAGCTCCTCCACCAGCTCGGCCAGCGCGCGGTCGATCGACAGGCGCTCGGGCTTGGGCGAGGTGTTGCCCGACAGCATGCGCAGGCGGCCGGTGAGCAGCGCGCCGCGCCGCGTCGCCTGCAGCACCTGCTCGGCGATCTCCTTGGCCGGGCCGGTGGTGGTCTGGCCGAGCGTCCAGGCGTCGGCGGCGATGGAGGCGAGGAGGTTGTTGACGTCGTGGGTCACGTTGGCCGCGAGGCGTCCGGCGGCGTCGCGCTTCTGGCTGCGCAGGAGATCGCTCTCGCGCCGCTCGCGGTCGATGGCGCTGGAGAGCAGGCTCGCGACCGTGTCGACGAAGCTCGCCGCCGCGGTCGCCGCGGCCTGATCGGCGAAGCCCACCAGCAGCACGCCGACGCGGCCGTCCTTCTGGCCGAGCTCGCTGCGCGACTCGACCAGCCCTTCGCCGCCGAGCCCCATGCGCCCGGCCAGGACGTCGTCGGGGTGCGTCTCGACGCGCCGCGCCCACACCTCGTCGACGCCGCGCGTGGTCACGGTCCAGCGCTTGCCGTCGAGCGTCAGCACGGCCGCGCGGCTCACCCCGGGCAGCGTCAGGATGGTCGCGAGCGCGTCGTCGACCACGCGATCGCTGGCGCTCTTCAGCGCGTCCGAGCCGAGCGTGGCCAGCGCCTGCGCCTGCGCGCCGAGGCGGCGCTCGGTCTCGGTGGCCTGGCGCGCGCGCGTCACCGCGTCCTCCAGCGTGCGCGTGCGCGCGAAGGCGAACGCGGCCGAGAACAAGAGGTACATCATCCCCGCCAGCATCACGTCGACCGGCTCGACCGGGATGAGCTGCGGCGGGTAGTGGCCGCTCAGGTACGCCGCGGACACGCCGATGAGGAACGCCAGGTAGATGCAGAGCGCCACCAGCGCGACGCGCCGGCCGAGGAGCCCGCGCGCCAACAACATGAGCGGCACGAAGCCGCCGGAGTAGGTGCGGAGCGGCGAGCCGGTGAGCAGCACCACCACCATGACCACGAGCGAGAGGAAGGCGCACAGGAGGCCGGCCGAAGCCGCCATGTGGCCGCGCACGAACAGCGCCACCGACACCATCAGGACGAGCGTGATCGGACCGTAGATGGCCAGCGCGACCATGCGGTCGGTCGCGACGACGAGGCCGATGCCGAAGGTCACGAACAGCAGCACGGCCGTGATGGTCAGGATCAGCCCGAGCAGGCTGGCGCGCTCCTCCAGCACACTGTCGGCGAAGCGCGGTCGAGGCAGCTCCCAGCGCCAGCCCATCACGTCAGCGCTTGCCGCGGCGCGCGCGCTCGATGGCGCGCCGGACCTTGCGCGGCAGGCTGGCGCGCTGCCCGGTCGGGACGTACTCGGCCACGCCCAGCTCGAGCGCCTTGGCCATGGCGTCGAAGTCCTCGTCGGGACCGACCACCACCACCGGCACGGTCGCGCCGGCGAGCCAGGTCTTCAGCGCCAGCACGCCGGCCGTGCCCGACGCGGTCACGTCGATGACCACCGCCTCGACGTCGCCCGTGCCCTCGAGCACCGAGCTCACCTTCACCAGCGCGCCGTGGGCGCGCAGGACGGCGGCCACCGAGTCGGTGAAGGTGGTGCCCTCGGGCTCGACCAGCAGCACCGCGCTGTGGCCGACGATGGTGTCGTCGGCCGGCGTGGCGGTGCGCGGCGCGATGCCGGCGGCGGTGGCGCGGGCCTCGCGATCGAGCAGCGCGTTGGTGTCGAGGCCCGGCCGCTGGTTCGGGCGCGAGCGCGGCGACATGGCGCGGAACAGCGCCGCGCGCAGCTCGCCGCAGTGCTGCGGGCGGTTCGACGGCGTCTTCTGCAGCGTCCACATGACGACCTGCTCGAGCTCGCGCGGGATGGCGTGCTTCACCCGCTGCGACGGCAGCTGCGCCTCGTCGTAGAGCTGCATCGTCAGGACCTCCATCGAGGTCGGGGCGTCGAAGGGCGGCGCGCCGGTGAGCATCTCGTACATGACGCAGCCGAGCGCATAGATGTCGGAGCGCGCATCCAGCGGGCGGTTCAGGACCTGCTCGGGCGACATGAAGCAGGGCGTGCCGGAGACGGCGTCGTCGCGCGTGAGGCGCGCCTCGCGCTGCTCGCCGACCACGAAGGCGAGTCCGAAGTCGACCACCTTGACGGCCTCGCGCCCGTCGACCGGGCTCGTCACGAGCAGGATGTTCTCGGGCTTCAGGTCGCGATGCAGGAGGTGCATGCGGTGCGCGGCCTCGAGCACGTCGCAGAGCTGCGCGGTGATGTCGATGACGCGCTCGGCGTTGAGCGGGAACTCCTGGCGGATGACGTCGGCCAGGCTCCGCCCCTCGAGGTACTCCATGGCGATGTAGAGCTGGCCCTGCCAGTGGCCGAAGTCGTACACCGTCACCGAGCCCGGGTGGTTCAGCCGACTGGCCGCGCGCGCCTCGCGCTCGAAGCGCATCATGACGTCGCCGCGCGTCGAGAGGTGCGGGTGGAGCACCTTCACCGCGGCCTTCCGGTCGAGCAGCAGCTGGGTCGCCAGGTAGACGCGGCCGATGCCGCCCTCGCCGAGCAGCGCCTCGATCTTGAAGCGCTCGGCCACCACCGCGCCGAGCAGCTCGTCCTCGCCGGCGACGCCGGCGGCGCCGTCGACCACGGTCGGGCGGATGAGGCGCTCGTTGGTCATGACTCGGCCAGCACGAAGAGCTCGCTCGGCCGCGCGCGGCCGACCACGTCGAAGGTCCCGATGGAGCGCGAGGTGAACTCGTCGGCCACGCGCTGCATGGTCTCGCGCGTCATGAGCACCTGGCCCGGGCGCGCCAGGCGCTCGAGGCGCGCGGCCACGTTCACGGCGTCGCCGATGGCGGTGTACTCCATGCGCTTCTCGGAGCCGATGTTGCCGACCACGGCCGCGCCGCTGTGGATGCCGATGGCCAGCTCGATGTCGCGGCCGATCTGCTTGCGCCACTTGGCGTTGCCGACCTCGAGCCAGCGCAGGATGGCGTCGGCCGCGCGCACCGCGTTCCTCGCGTCGTCGGGGCGGCTCTCGGGCGCGCCCCAGATGGCCATGGCGCAGTCGCCGACGAACTTGTCGATGATGCCGCCGTGCTGGAAGACGATTTCGGTCACGATGGTGAAGAGCTCGTTGAGGATGGCCACCGCCAATTCCGGCTCGCGCTCGTCGGCGAGCTGGGTGAAGGCGACGACGTCCGCGAACATGACGGTGATCTCGCGCCGCTCGCCACCGAGCTTGAGCGCCTCGCGTCCGATGACGATGCGCTCGACGACCTCGGGGCTCAAGAAGCGCGACAGATTCTCGCGCGCTCGCGTCTCCTCGACCAGGCGATCGCGGTAGCTCACGAGGTCGGTGGCCATGGAGTTGAACGCCTTGGCCGTCTGCCCGATCTCGTCCTTTCGATGGTCGGGCACGCGCACGCTGAAGTCGCCGGCGGCGATCTTCTGCGTGGCGGCGGCGATGGACTCGACCGGGCGCGCCAGCCGTCGGCCCGACAGCAGCGCCACGACGATGGCCAGCAGCGCGAAGGCGAGGCCGACCCACAGGGCGGTCTTCCAGGTGATGTCGATGGCCGCGTACGCGACCGATCGATCCTGCTCGACCATGGCCGCCCAGCCGAGCTCGGGCAGCGGCACGATGGAGCCGACCAGCTCGGCGCCGTCCTTGTCGACGAAGTCGACGGTGTGGGCCACGTCGTGGCGGAAGACCGGGCTCCCCGACTCGATGCCGTCGAGCGCTGGATAGCCGACCAGCGAGGCGCCGACGGCGACGCCGTCGCTGGAGGCGAGCACGCGCAGGCGGTCGTCGACCAGGCGCACGCGGCTGTCGCTGCCGTAGTGGCGTTCGGAAAGCTGCTTGACGAACGAGTCCAGCGGCGCGAGCGCGACGTCGGCCACGAGGTAGGCGTAGACGCGGCCGTCGGCCATCTGCGCCGGCACCACCAGCGGCAGCGCCAGCGAGTGGTCGGCGCGCTCGACCACCGACCAGGCGGCGTAGCCGTCCTTGGGGTCGGGCCGCTCGCTCGGACCGAGGTGGTCGGGCGGCGTCCACCTGGGCGCGTCGGCCGAGTCGGCGCGCATGACCATCTCGCGATTGCCCTCGACGTCGTAGACCGAGACGCGATCGATGAGCTCGGCGCCGATGAGCGCGGCGCGCGCCGACGCCTCGCGCCGATCGCGCGGCTCGTCGAGGCGCCCGAGCGTGTGGCCCAGCGCGCGCAGCTCGGCCAGGGCGCGCGCGATGAGGCCGCGCACCTCACCGAGGACGACGTCGGCCGACGCCAGGTGATAGGCGCGCGCGCTCTCGCCGAGGCGCTCGGAGTCACCTTCGACGATGAACCAGGCGGCGAGCCCGAGCGGGATGACGGCGGCCACGACCAGGGCGAGCGCCAGCTTGTGCCAAATCCGCACGGGCTAGAGCCCCACGTCGAGCACGAAGCGCGCCGACAGGCCGCCGAGGACGTCCTGGGCCTCGGCGCCGAGGCCGTAGCCCAGCGCCAGGCCGAGGCGCACGCGCCCGAGCGGCAGGCCGGCGCCGAGGCCGAGCTGCGACGACAGGTCGCCGCCGTCGAGGACGCCGCGGTACGAGAGCGACATCGGGCCCCAGGTGAAGGCGGCCAGGCCGTCGAAGGCGACGGTGTCGTAGGCGTCGCTGCCGACGCGCACCACGGCGGCCGGGCGCAGATCGAGGAAGGCCGTGCGCCCGAGGTAGACGCGCGCCGCGAGGCCGGGCTCGAGCGCGATGACGCGCTCGCTCTCGCCGCGCCCGAGCGGCAGCGCCGCGCGCAGGTAGGGTGCGAGCTCGAAGCCGCGCGTGCGGATGGCGCGCCAGCGCGCGCCGAGCCATACGTCGCCGGGCGCGCTCTGCGGGTCGGCGTCGCTGCCGACCTGGATCTGCTGGAAGACGAAGCCCGCCTCGAAGGCGAGGTCGCCGCCCAGCGCGGCCAGCTCGCCGCGCAGCGTGAGCTCGAGGTCGAGCCCGGTCTGATCGAGGTCGGCCATGTCCGACTCGAGCGTCAGCGCGGTGGTCGGCGTGGTCGGCGTCGGCGCCGCGCCAGGCCGCGCACGCGCCGATAGGCGTCGTGGCGTTGTCGCTCCACACGAAGGCGGACGCGGCGCGGCGCGGCGGCGGCGGCGTCACGTCGAGCTCCTTCTCGGCCAGCACGCCGCCGGCCCAGCGCGCCCGGACGCGCACGCGCGTCGGCCCGTCGGCGGCGACCGGCGGCACGTCGGCGTTGCCGCTGGCGCCCTGCATGAAGGTCGGCAGGTCGCCGGTCGCGGTCGACTCGATGATCAGCCCGGGCACGAGCGCCGGCTGCCCGCGCTCGTCCTTCACCTCGACGCGCACCCTGAGCGGCTCGCCGTCGCCGCGCGGCAGGAGGCCGGGCGACACGCTGATGTCGCCGCTCACGGCCACGATGTCGACCTGGCTCTCGGCCTTGGCCGCGCCGCCCGGGCCGCCGGTCCAGGTGAGGTGGTGCTGCCCGGCCAAGAGCCGCACACCCGCGCCGGGAGCGGCCGCGGGGCCACCGTCGACGGCGACGGCGATGCCGTCGGGCGGGCGCAGCTCGAGGATGCCGACCGCCTCCACGTGGCCGTCGCCCTTCGGCGTCACGCGCCGCGACGCGGTGGCGGGCACCACCAGGATCTCGCGCGGCACGCCGGCCTTGCTCTCGAGCTTCGACTTGTCGCGCGTCGACACGCGCACCGACCAGCGGCCGAAGCCGAGCGCCTCGAGGCGCAGCCGGTTCACGCCGGCGCCGACCTCGGCGTCGTAGGCGACGTTCTTGAAGTCGCCGTTGACGGCCAGCTCGACGCGGTAGGTCGCGGCGCCGTCGACCGGCAGCCAGCGCGCCTCCCAGGCCGGCGCGTCGTCGCCCGGCAGCGCCACGACCAGCGCCGGGCTCGGGTCCTCCCAGGCCGGCGCCGCCGGCAGCGGCCGCGGCTTCTCGGGCTTCTTCCCCTTCTCGACGATGGTTCCCTGGCCCTCGGCCACGGTGACGCTCTCGCCCTTGGCGGTGACGCGCGCGCCGCCCTCGAAGGCCGACACCATCGAGGCCAGCGCCTCGGCCTGGATCTGGGTGAGCCGGCCGGTGATGTCGACCTGGCCCGACGGCGTCTTCACGACCAGCGGCGCGGCGTCGGCGTCGAGCTTGGCGAGGCCACCCTGGATGGTGCCCTGCTCGAGCACGACCTCGTGCTTGTCGTTGCGCTGGGTGGCGGCGGCGGTGGCCGAGGCGCCGTAGATGACCAGCAGCGCCTGCTCGCGGAGGCGCAGGTCGGAGGCGTCCTCGAAGACGATGTGCGCGGCCGAGGCCTCGCCGGTCGAGACCCGGTAGAGGCGCCAGAGGTTCATCTTCTCGCGCGCGTCGCGCCAGTCGAGGGCGCGCGGCGGCTTGGCCTTCACGTCGCGGCGGAGCCACTCGATCTGCGCCTCGGGGCCGCGCCCGAGGACGGGCAGGCGCAGCACCTGGCCGGGCGAGAGCAGGAACGGCGGCAGGCCGACGTAGCCGTTGAACTTGTAGATGACCGGGTACTTGTCGCCGTTGCCGTAGAACTCGGCGGCGATGGACCACGCCGAGTCGCCGGGCTGCACGACGTAGGTGCGGACGGGCGTATTGGGGGGCAGGTCGGCGAACGGGTCGGGCGAGGCCGCGACCACGAGCGAGGCCAGCAGCGAGGCGAGCGCGCTCATGGCGTGCCTCCCTTCGGCGCGGCTCCGGGCGTCGGGGTCAGCGGCGTCGGCGGCGCGATCGGTTCGTCCACGGGCGCGTCGACCGGTACGATGCGCAGCTCGACGCGGCGGTTGGCGGCGCGCGCCTTCTCGCTGGTGTTGGGCGTCAGCGGGTGCATGGGACCGAAGCCCTTCGGCAGCAGGCGGTCGCCGGCGACGCCGCGCTTCATGAGCGCCTGGCGCACGCGCGCCGCGCGGCGCTCGGACAGGTCGACGTTGAACTCCTTGTCGCCGCGGTCGTCGGTGTGGCCTTCGATGCGCAGGCGCTTCACCTCGGGGTGGGCGATGAGGAAGGTCGCGAGCTGCGCCAGCAGCGCCTCGCCGGCGGGCTTGAGCACGTCGCTCCCGGGGTTGATGACGATGCTGCCCGGCATCTGGATGAGGCCGTCGGGCAGGATGGCCGGACCGGCGGGCGTCGGCCCGGTCGGACCCGTCGGACCCGTGGGTCCCGTCGGCCCGGTGGGTCCCGTCGGCCCCGTCGGACCCGTCGGCGCGTGGGGGTCGGTCGGGACCTCGTCGGCGCAGCCGTCGTCGTCCATGTAGCCGTTGACGGTCTCCTTCTCGGTCGGGCACTTGTCGGCCGCGTCGAGGACGCCGTCGCTGTCGTTGTCGGGGTCGGGGCAGCCGTCGTCGTCCTGGAACTGGTCCTTGTCCTCGGGCTCGTCCGGGCACTTGTCGCGCGCGCGCGGCACGCCGTCGGCGTCGGCGTCGGGGTCCTCGACCGCGACCTGGCCGAGCTCGACCGCGCTCGCGGCCGCGGTGAACTGCGGCTCGGGCGCGGGCGGCGCGACCGCCAGCGGGTCCTGCCGCGGCTCGGGCACCGGCCCGTCGCCCCACATGAAGCCGGCCAGCACGCGGAAGTCGGGCGCGCCGTAGCCGGTCGAGATGCCGGTGCCGCTGGCCAGCGTGGCGGCCCAGTGGCTGCCGCGCACGCGCAGGCCGAAGCGCGCCTCGAAGGGCCGCTGGAGCGCCTCACCCGGGTCCTCGAGGCCGGTCGCGCCCTCGACCTCGCCGATGAGCGAGAGCGGCAGGCCGCGCGCGCCGAGGGCGTCGAGCGGCAGCTCGGTGGCGAGGCCGTAGCGCAGCTCGTCGCCGACGACGAGGCCGTTGATGTCGCCCTGCGGGCGCCGGCGATAGCCGACCTCGAGGCTCACGACCGCGCCGCCCGCGCTGCGCCAGTCGACGATGAGGCGCGGGTCAACGACGATGCCGTCGTCGGTCGAGAACGGCGCGCCGCCGCCGGTCGGGAAGCCGACCGCCACCGACAGCGCCAGCCCGAAGCCGGCCACGCCGCGCTCGGGTCCGAAGAGGCGCGCCTTCAGCGAGGCGCGCACGTCGCCCAAGCCGGTCGAGCTCTCGCCGTCGCTGTCGACCAGGTGCAGCGGCGCGGTGACGGCGAGCTCGAGCGGGTCGAACAGCGTCATGCCCAAGACCAGCGTCGCGACCAGGCGCTTGTGGAGCAGCGGCCGCGAGCTCTCGCCGATGACCACCAGCTCGTCGTTGGCGAAGCTCAGCCCGAGGCCGCCGAACGGTCGGCGCGCCGGCGCCACCCAGCTCGTGTCGACGCCGAGGATGGCGCCGGTCGACGGCGCCGGCTCGAAGTTGCGCGGGTCCACCGCCCGCGCGCGCGGGCCGGCGAGAGTCGCGATCGTGGTGAAGGTCGCCGTCGCGACCCACCGGGCGAGTTGCCTTTGAGAGGCTGGGGATACGGCCACGCGCATACGGTAAAGGGCCTCGCCGCGGAAGGGAAGCCCTGCCTGGTGAATGCCTCGGGCCACCCGCGCGCGACTGAAACCGGCCCGCCGGACCGCACCGCGGGCGGGCCTCGGCCGTCGCGGCGGCGGGCTTCAGCGCTCGGCGGCGCGCGCGAACGGGAAGCGCTGCTGCGCGACGAGCGTGGTCGGCACCGCCTCCTTCACGACGCCGTAGCGCAGCGGCCAGCGCTCCGGACGATCGCGCTCGGAGGACGGCAGGTGGTGCGTGCCGAAGAGGCGGTCGAGGAACGGGAAGGTGCCGGCGTAGTTGGTGTCGATGGCCTCGGCGTCCGAGGCGTGGTGCCAGTGGTGGTAGCGCGGCGACACGATGACGTGCTCGAGCCAGCCGTAGCGGAGGCGGACGTTGGCGTGGATGAAGGTGCCCTGCAGCGCGATGATGGCGGCGTAGCCGAGGAACGCCTCGAAGGGCAGCCCGAGCGCATGGAAGGCGGCGAAGATGGCGCTGCGCGTGACCAGCGTCTCGAGCAGGTGGATGCGCGAGCCGGCCAGCGCGTCGAGGTTCTTGCTCGAGTGGTGGACGGCGTGGAAGCGCCACATCCAAGGCACCTCGTGCATCATGCGATGGAGCCAGTACTGCACGAGGTCGGTGACGACGAGGAGCAGCAACACCTGGAGGACGACCGGCATGGCGGCGAGCCCGCTGGCGGCGGTCCTCGCGTGGGCCCAGCCGAGCGACGAGGCGGCGACGACGGCGGCGAAGAGGCCGAGCGCGTGGACGGCGAGGTGGTTCACGACGAAGTAGCGCGCGTCGGTCTGCCACTCGGGGCGGGCCAGCGGGCCAGGGCGGTGCGGCAGGAAGCGCTCGAGCGGCAGGATGACGAAGACCACCACCAGGCCGTCGACGATGAGCCAGTCGAGGCCGACCAGGCCCTCGCCCGCCGCGGCCGGGACGAGCGGCTCGGGCTGCTGCGCCACGGCCCAGCCGGCGGCCGCGAGGGCCAGCGCCACGAGGCCTGCCGGGCGGCGCTCGCGCACGAGCGCGACGACG
>JAXLYZ010000027.1:0-141134 GCA_046351155.1 Myxococcota bacterium | reverse complement strand
GCGCTGGGCCGAGGACGAGCTCGGGCAGCCGCCGTGCGCCTATGCCTGGCTCGTGGTCGGCTCGGAGGGGCGGCGCGAGCAGACGCTGCAGACCGATCAGGATCACGCGCTGGTGTGGGCCGACGGGCACCCCGACGCGGCGCCGTGGTTCGAGCGCCTGGCCGCGCGCGTGGTGGCCGACCTCGAGGCGGCCGGCTTCCCGCGCTGCCCGGGCGACACCATGGCCACGCGCTGGAAGGGGCCGCTCGCGACCTGGCTCGGCCACTTCAAGGGCTGGCTGCAGGAGCCGACGCCCGAGGCGCTCCTGGCCGCGGCGACCTTCTTCGACTTCCGGCAGGTGCACGGCGCGCTCGACCTGGCGCCGCTCGAGGCGCTCGTCGTGGACGCGCCGCGCCACGAGCTGTTCCTGCGCTGCCTCGCCAAGGCGGCGCTCGAGCACCGCCCGCGCACGGGTCTCCTGCTGCGGCTCCGCGGCGACGCGGCGCGGGTCGATCTCAAGCGCGAGGGCCTCGGGCCCATCGTCATGCTGGCGCGCTGCCACGCGCTCGAGGTCGGCTCGGCGGCGCGCGGCACGCTCGAGCGGCTGGCGGCGGCCGAGCGCGCCGGCCTGATCGATCGCGACACCAGCACCTCGATGGCCGAGTCGTTCGCGTTCCTCACGCGCCTCCGCCTGCGCGAGCAGCTGCGGCGCATGCACGCCGGCCAGGCGCTCGAGAACGAGGTCGTGCTGGGCCAGCTCACGCCCGCCGAGCGGCGCGCGCTGAAGGACGCGCTGCGCGCCATCCGCGAGTGGCAGGACGTGGCCGCCTACCACTTCCAGACGAGCGTCGTGTGAGCCCGCTGTGGTTCCGCTCGCCGGCCTGGGACGCGGTCACCTACTGGGCGCTCGACCTCGAGACGGGCGGCGTCGACCCGGCCACGGACGCCATCATCGCCGTCGGCATGGTGCCGGTGCGCGGCGGCGCGGTGCACCTCGGCGAGGCCTGGCGCACGCTGGTGCGCCCCGACGGCGCCGTCACGCCGGCATCGATGCGCGCCCACCAGCTCGTGCCGAGCGAGCTCGCCGACGCGCCGCCGCTCGCCGCGGTGGTGGGCGCCATCGCCGAGCGGCTGGACGGCGCCGCGCTGCTCGTGCACTTCGCGGCGCTCGACCTGGCCTTCCTGCGCCAGGCCTTCCGCGCCAGCGGGCGCGCCTGGCCGCGGCCGCCGCTGGTCGACACGGTGCGCCTCCTCGAGCGCCTGGCGCACGCGCGCCGCTTCCTCGACGGCGAGGGCGCCGCGCCGCCGACCTTGAACCTCGGCCGCGCGCGCGCCGCGCTCGGCCTGCCCGACTACGCCGCGCACGACGCGCTGCTCGACGCCATCGCCACCGCCGAGCTGTTCCTGGTCCTCAGGAGCCGCCTCGACGCGCGCACGCTGCGGCAGCTCCGCGCCTAGACCGGCCGCGCCGCGGGCGGACGGCGCGGCGCTCACTCCGCCAGGCGCTCCTTGTCCTCGTCGTCGCGCTCGTCGCCGCCCAGCATGGCCTTCATGCCGTTGAACTTGGCCGCCATCTGGCTGTAGCGCATCTGCGCGTCCAAGGACGGCCAGGCCTCGGGCGCGATGGCGTCGACGGCGGCGGAGAAGGCCTCGATGTCGGCGAGCAACGCGGCCCTCTGCTTCGGGTCGGCGCGCGTGGCGGGGGTCTTCACGCCGGCGACGATGCGGTCCGCGAGCGGCCGCAGCCCGGCCACCGCGCCGCCCTGGGGCTCGCGCCCCTTGGCGGCGTCGTCCTTGCAGCTCTCGGCCACCTTCTCGGGCTTGGCGGTCTTCGCCTCCGATCGGGTGGAGGTCTCCTGCGAGGGGAGGTTGTCGCGCAGCTTGGACAAGGTCCTGGCAATCGTCTCCTGGGCCCGCCGCTCGTCCTCGGGAGCCGCGTCGTAGAGCGCGAAGAAGGCGTCGAGGTCGGCCCGCAGCGCGGGGATCATGCTCTTGTCGCGGGTCGCCTGGAAGGCGCGCACCGACTCCGTGATGCGCGCGGCGCGCGCGCGGAGCCCGGACGACGCGTCGCTCGGCCGGGTCTTCTCGGGCGGGCCGCCGTCCTTGGCCGGCTCGAGGCGCTTCATCTGCTCGTCGTAGCCACCTCCGCCGGCGAGCTGCTTGGTCTTCGTGCCCTGCTCGGGCGACGCGGACGGGGTGACCTCGGGGGTGGTGGTGGCGGCGCGCTTCTGGACGTTGAGCGGAGTCGGCATCGTGTCCTCGTGACGGGGTGCGTTGACGTGTCGCGACGGTAGCGACCGGCCCGAGGCGCCCACAACTCCGGAGTGCGTCGCGTCAGTTGGGCGCAAGATCGCCGCGCCCGCGCGCGGGCGGCGTCCGACTCCGGACGGGCCAGGCGCCGTGCGGGCGTCCGGGCCGTCGCGCGCCCCATGGCGCGAGGCCGCGGGTTGGTGGTAGGCCTCGCCCTCGCGGGTCCACCGAGGGAGGTCACGATGTCGAACCAGGAAGGCGTAGCGCGGCGGGTCATCGCCATCGCCGGTGGCGCGTTCACCGGCTCCGAGGCGGCGGCGATGGCGGCGCGCCAGGGCGCGCTCGTGCTCGTGCTCGAGCGGGGCGAGAGCCCCTACGGCGCGCTCGAGCTCATCCCGTGCTGGCACTTCGACGAGCGCGAGACCGAGATGCAGCGCATCGACGACAACCTGGCCGAGCCGGGCGTCGTGGTGGTGCGGCGGACGGCGCTCGGCCGCGACGTCACGCCCGACGCGCTGCGCGAGCTCGGCGTGCAGGCGCTGCTG
Organism: Myxococcota bacterium; assembly: GCA_046351155.1. Taxonomy (GTDB): domain Bacteria; phylum Myxococcota_A; class UBA9042; order PHBI01; family PHBI01; genus JAXLYZ01. The sequence goes on along the minus strand of JAXLYZ010000027.1, from coordinate 138,360 downwards.
TCGGCGCGCGGCAGGCCGGCGGCCAGCGCGCAGGACGGCGTCCTCGATCGCGCGGCGCTGGCGCGCTGGTTCAATCATCGCGGCGACCACGACTACCCCGGGCCGCCGCTGCACGTGCCCGACGACGCCGCGGTCGTCGGCCGCGGCCTGGCCGCCATCGACTGCGCGCGCATGTTGGCCTTCCTGCGCTGCGAGGCCTTCCTCGAGGCGCGCGGCCTGCAGACCGGGCCGGTGCCGCTCCACCGCGACGGCGTCAGGCGCACGCTGGCCGCCCGCAAGCTCGACCCGGAGGCGCTGGCGCCGACCCGGCTCTACGTGAGCTCGCCCGACGCGTTGCTGCCGGCCTGGGTCGACGACGCCACGCGCGCGGCCGTCCTGGCGCGGCTCGGCGAGGACCGCATCGAGCTCGCCGTCGGCGACGCGGCCGGCGCGTCGAGCCTGGTGGTGCGCGTCGCGCCCGCGCCGAGCTCAGCGCACGACGACGGCCTCGACCTCAGCGCGCGCGTCCCCGACCTCCTCGACCTCGAGCGCCGCGCCGACGACGCGCCGACCGCCGCGCTGCAGGAGCGCCTGCTGCGTCTCCGCTGCGGGCTCGAGCCGCTGGTCGTGCCGCCCGCGGACGCCGATGACTACGATGTCGTGAGCGCCGCCGCCGAGGCGCTGATCGCCGCCATCGCCGGCGCGCTGAGCGACGCCGTGCGCGGCCCGGTCGAGGCGGCGCTCGGCGGTGAGGCGCCGAGCCCCGAGGCGGTGGCCGCCGTCACGGCGTGGGCGCGTCAGCGCGAGGCCGCGCTCACAGCCCCATGAGCTTCATCATGATGCGGCGCTCGATCTTGTGCGACGCGCCGCTCTCCTTCTTCTTGGTCTTCGTCTTCCAGTGAGAGGCGCCGGCGCTGCTCGACGGGTCGTCCTTCTTGGGGACGCCGTCCGACCCGCAGTGCGTGTGGAGCACGATGCCCTTGATCTCGGGGATGGTGTACTCGAGCGAGTAGCCGCCGCCGGTGTCCGACTTGGTCGTGTACTTCTCGGCGAAGACGACGTTCAGGACGCCCGCGTCAAAGAGCTGCTCCAGCAGCGCCTCGGACCTGCTGTTGCTGGTCTTGACCTCGTCCCACATGGACGACACGAGCGGCGTCTGCACGAAGGCGTCGTAGTTGGCGATGACCCACTTCTGGAGCTTGTCGAGCTCGTCCAGGTTGCAGGTGTAGCGCGCGTTGACCCGCTCGATGGCCTGGAGCTTCATGCGGCCGGCCGAGCCCACGCCGGCTCCGCTCTTGTCCTTCAGCTCCCGGTCGTTGGTCCAGGCGACGCGCTGCCCGAACTTGGCGAAGAACGCCATGAACGGCTTCATGGTCTCGAAGGCCTTCTGCAGCGCGGGCATGCGCTTCTCGGCCTCAAGCCACTGCTCGCCGGCCATCGACTCGCGCACCGCCGCGTGCGCCTCGCCGAGGACGGTGTTGCGGGTGTAGCGCAGCGCCTCGGTGAGGTTGTGCGGACCGGCCTCCATCCGCTGCAGGCCCACCGTCACGACGCCGCGCGGTGACTGGTTGGCCTTGGCGAAGTCGCCCTCGAAGCTCCGCTCCTGCCGCTTGATGGCCTCGAGCAGCCCGGCCGGATCGCCGCGCTTGTCGACGGCCGCCTTGAGCATGCCGCGGAGCGGCGCCAGGTGATCGATCTTGAGCTTCGACTTGAGCCCCGACTCGACGCGCTCGATGCGCGTGATGACGGTCTGCGCCGCGAGCTCGCAGGCCGGGTACTTCGGCTCGTTGCGGATCTTGTTCTCCCAGGCCCGCTGCTCGCGCTGCCGGCCGCCCTTCTCGTACTTCGCCGCCTTCTCGTTGATCTCCTGATCGCGGCGCGACGGCGCGTTCTTCAGGCGCTTGTCGTCGCGCTCCTTCCGGACCGTGTCGCGCTGCGACTCCTGCTCTTCGCGCCGCTTCCGGTTCGCCTCGGCGCGCTGCTCGCGCTTCGAGAGCTTGGGCTTCTTGTCGTCGTCCTCGGGCGTCGACTTCTTGCTGTCGACCTCGGGCGTCGTCTTCTCGCCGTCCTCCTCGGGCGTCGTCTTCTTGCCGTCCTCCTCGGGGATCTTGCTCGCCTCGGGCTCGGGCGTCTTCGTCGCCTCGGGCGAGGGCGTCTTCGTCGCCTCGGGCTCCGGCGTCTTGGCGACGGGCTTGTGCGCCAGCGGCTTCGCGCCCGCGTCCGTCGGCGGCTTGAGCGCCTCGTCCTGAGCATCGAAGGGCAAGCCCTTCACGGCTTGCTTCGCGTCCTTCTTCGGAAGGTCCAAGGCCTTCGACGTCGACGACGTCGGCATGCTCTTGTTGACGTGGATCACGGCGGGCTCCTCGGGCGGGGCAGCGGGCAGCAACCATCGCGGCACCCGAGAGCCGCGACGGAGGCTCGACCGAGATGGTACCGACCAACCAGAGGTTAGCATTGGACTAATGCCGTTGGCCAGCGCCTTCGAGCGTCGGTCAACGCCGGCGTCGAGCGGGCCGACCGGCCGGGCTACTTCGGGTGCGCCATGTGCTCGGCGACGAGCCGCTCGACCACGTCGGGATCGGCGAGCGTCGAGATGTCGCCCAGGCCGTCGTACTCGGAGGCGGCGATCTTCCGGAGGATGCGCCGCATGATCTTGCCGCTGCGGGTCTTCGGGAGACCCGAGGCGAGGTGGATGACGTCGGGCGAGGCGAAGCCGCCGATGGCGCGCCGCACCTGCTCCTTGAGCGCGCCGACCAGGCCCTCGTCGCTGGCGTCGACGCCGGCCGAGAGCAGCACGTAGGCGTAGATGCCCTGGCCCTTGATCTCGTGCGGGTAGCCGACCACGGCCGCCTCGGCGACCGCCTCGTGGGCGACCAGCGCGCTCTCGACCTCGGCCGTGCCGAGGCGGTGGCCCGACACGTTGATGACGTCGTCGATGCGGCCGGTGATCCAGTAGTAGCCGTCGGCGTCGCGGATGCAGCCGTCGCCGGTGAAGTACTTGCCCGGGTACTGCGCGAAGTAGGTCGTCTTGAAGCGGTTGTGGTCGCCGTAGACGGTGCGCGCCTGGCCCGGCCACGGTGTCGTCAGGCACAGCGCGCCCGACACGCTGTCGCCTTCGAGCACGCGCCCGTCGGAGGGCTCGACGATGACCGGCTTGATGCCGAAGAAGGGCAGCGTGGCCGAGCCGGGCTTGGTCGGCGTCACGCCCGGCAGCGGCGTCATGAGGATGCCGCCGGTCTCGGTCTGCCACCAGGTGTCGACCACGGCGCAGCGCGAGTCGCCGACCACGTCGTGGTACCAGCGCCAGATCTCCGGGTTGATGGGCTCGCCCACCGAGCCGAGGATGCGCAGGCTCTGGCGCGAGGAGCGCGTGACGAAGTCGTTGCCGGCCTGGGCGATGGCGCGGAGCGCGGTCGGCGCGGTGTAGAAGATGTTGATGCCGAGGTCGTCGACCATCTGCCAGTAGCGGCCCGGGTCGGGGTAGGTCGGCACCGACTCGAACATGACGGTGGTCGCGCCGTTCGCGAGCGGCCCGTAGACGATGTAGGTGTGGCCGGTGATCCAGCCGACGTCGGCGGCGCAGCAGTAGATGTCGCCAGGGTGGTAGTCGAAGACGATCTTGTGGGTGTAAGCGGCGTAGACGAGGTAGCCGCCGGTCGTGTGGAGCACGCCCTTCGGCTTGCCGGTGCTGCCCGAGGTGTAGAGGACGAAGAGCGGATCCTCCGAGCCCATCCACTCGACGGTGCAGGTCGAGCGCTGCTTCAGGCACTCCTCCTCGAGCCAGTAGTCGCGGCCGACCTGCATCGGCACGTCGGTCTCGGTGCGGCGCGCGACCAGCACGGCGTCGATCTGGCTCATGCCCTCGACGGCGCGGTCGACCGTCTTCTTGAGCGGGATGGCGCGGCCGCCGCGCACGCCCTCGTTGGCGGTGACGACGACGCGGCAGCGCGCATCGACGATGCGGTCGCGCAGGCTCTCGGCCGAGAAGCCGCCGAAGACCACCGAGTGCACGGCGCCGATGCGCGCGCAGGCGAGCATCATGAAGGCGGTGTCGGGGATCATCGGCATGTAGATGCAGACGCGGTCGCCCTTCTTGACGCCGTGGGCGAGCAGCACGTTGGCCATGCGACAGACCTGGTGCTTCATCTCGCGGTAGGTGATGTGGCGGTAGACGCCCGGCTCGTCGGCGGCCCAGATGATGGCGGTCTGGTCGGCGCGGTCGTTCAGGTGGCGGTCGACGCAGTTGTAGCAGGCGTTCAAGCGGCCGCCCGAGTACCAGGCGAAGTCGACCTCGTCGTAGTCGGCGTCGAGCACGTTGGTCCACGGGTGGAACCAGGTCAGCGCGTGCGCCTGCTCGGCCCAGAACCACTCGGGGTTGTCCATCGAGAGGCGATAGAGGCGCCGGTACTCCTCCATCGACTTGATGTGGGCGTGATCGCGGATGTTGGGCTTGACGGGGTAGAGGTCGGACACGGCGGTTCTCCTCGGCGACTCCCCGGCATCGAACGGCATGCGGCGCCCGCGGTCAAGCGCACCTCGGGCGGCGCGCGACGCGAGAGGCGCGCGCGCCGGGTGCGAAGGCCCGCGGCGTCGAGCGGCGGGCGACCGGCGCGGCCGAGGCGTCGTCCGGCGGGTTGCGTCAGCCGAGCAGGCGGTCGAGCGCCTGGGCGACGTCGGCGGCGTAGCGCGGGTAGAGGAACTCGCGCTCGAGGCGCGCGCGGCCGACGCGGCCCATCTCGGGGTCGAGCGCGTCGATGGCCTTGGCCAGGCCGACCTCGTCGCCGGGCGCGATGAGCAGGCCGGTGACGCCGTGCTCGACCACCTCGGGCGCACCGCCGGCGCGCGCGGCGATGACCGGCAGCGCGTTGGCCATGGCCTCGAGGTAGACCAGGCCGAAGCCCTCGCCGGTCGACGGCAGGACGAAGCCCAGGGCGTCGGCGTAGAGGCGCTGCAGCTGCTCGTCGTCGACGCCGCCGGCGAAGGCCACGTCGAGCGCCAGGTCGCGCGCGATGATCTCGAGGCGCGGCCGGTCCTCGCCCTCGCCGACCACGACGAGCCGCGGCCGACGCCCGGCCGGCAGGCGCGCCAGGGCGCGCAGCGTGAGGTCGATGCCCTTGTAGCGATCGCCCGGGTTGAGCCGCGCCACCATGAGCAGGTGCTTCATGCCGGGCTGCGGGTGCTCGGGCAGCGGCCAGAACGGATCGAGCGCGTTCAGCATCAGGTGGATGCGCTCGCGCCGGACGCCGTGCACCGCCACCAGGCTCTCGGCCGTCATGCGGCTCACCGGCCACACCTCGTCGGCGCGGCGTAGACCCAGGCGACGGTCGAGCCGCAGCGTGTCCCAGACCTCCTTGCCGTGCGCCACGACCGCGACCTTCGACCACGACGGCATGCCGACCGACAGCGCCGCGAGGTGGGTGTGGCCGAAGATGGTGAGGCCCGGCCGGCGCCAGGCGCGCGCCACGATGGCCATCGACAGGCGGCGGCGATCGGCGGCGTAGCCGCGGTACTCGGCCGGCGGCGGGAGGTAGCGCGGGTCGCGCCGACCGCCGCGATCGCGCAGCGCGTGCACGCGCACGTCACCCTCGTGGTGGGCGGCCCAGGTCGACACCGCCATGACCAGCGCGCGCGAGATGCGCGAGATGCCGCCGCCGATGTCGAAGAGGTCGGGCACGACCACATCGATGCGCGGCGCGCGCGCGGGCGGTCGCGAGGCGGTGGCGGTCATGGGTTGAAGGGCTCGTAGGGCATGGCGGTGAGGACGCTCCGGGGGTTCTGCGACACGAGCTCGACGCCGCGGGCGGCGAGGTAATGGGTGACGGCGCGCCAGCCGCGAAGCGACAGCGCGCTCGAGACGAGGGCCTTCTCGAGGTCCTCTTGCGCGGACGGCCGCGGCTCGTGGCCGTAGAAGTGACTCTGACTGTCGAGGAGGAGACCGTTACCGTCGATGCCGATGAGGTTCACGCGCGTGAAGCCCATCCACACGGCGATCGACAACGCCGTCTTGGTGACGTTGTCCATGCCGGGGATACCGCGTGTGAGGTCGATGTCCCAGGGGTAGCCGAAGGCGAAAAACTGGTTCGGATGCACCACGAAGCGGCGATGGCGCTGGAGCAGGCCCTCGCCATCGAGCAGCGCGCGGCCGGCGGCGCTGGTGAAGACCGAGACGTCGGGCAGGCGCCGCTCGAGCTCGCGGACGAAGTCGGTGCCCCAGGCGCCGGCGCCGAACTTCGGGTCGACGACGACGTAGTACTTGGGGTCGATGGCCTCGGCGTCGGGGTGGTGGATGAAGCGGTTGACGACGAAGGTCTGCTCGCCGCGGAGGCGCGTGAGATCCTGGTCGCGGAGCGAGGGGCCGTTGCCGATGATCCAGCAGCGCTCGCCGCGGTGGAGACCCTGGATGGCGCGGTTCTGGTGGAGCAGCTCGCGCAGCGCGGCCGGGGCGCGGGCGAAGCGGGCGCGGGCCCAGACGTTCCACGCCATGAGCAGCGCGTCGTCGAGCACGAAGCGGGCCTCGGAGGGCCGCAACGACGCAACGCGACGCGCCACCTCGCCGAGAGCGGCGAGACCGTGGCGACGCGCCTCCCCCGGTCGGCTCGCCTTCATCGCGGCGCACCAGAACGGGGCCACAGGGCTTCGGCCAACCGGAAATCGTCCTCCCAGTCGATGTCGAGCGCCTCGATCTTCGACAGCGGAAAGAGCAGCGGACGCTCGCCGAGGCGGTCGCCGCGCGCGCGCGCGACGGCCATCGGCACGAGGAAGAGCGCCGAGCACAGGTCGTGGAGCGGCGTCAGATCCTGCGTGCGCGGCCAGCGCAGGGCGGGGCTCGGGGCGTAGTTGACGGGGCCCGACGGCGACCACACGAAGCTGCGGATGGGCAGCGTGGCGACCAGCGAGTCGACCGCGTCGGGCGGGTCGCTGTCGCGCGCGCGCGCGTCCCAGGCGGCGAAGGCGCGGGCGTAGGTGGCGGCGCCGGCGAACGGGCTCGTGACGTGGGTCCAGGCCAGCTCGTCGGCGTCGATGGTGGCGAGCGCGTGGGCGATGAGCTGGTCGGGGGTGGTGTCGGAGCGGCCGAGCGCGTCGGGGCGCTCGCGGACCTCGAGCGCGGCCGTGCCCGACCAGGAGCGCTGGCGCGCGCGGGCGCGCTCGAGCACCACCGGGTCGTTGGAGTCGACGATGACCACGTCGAGGCCGGCGGTGGCCTCGAGCTGGTCGAGCTTCAGGCCGAGGAGCCCGCCGTCGTGGCCGGCGAAGGGGCGGGTGTTCTTGTCGGGCACGCGCTCGCTGCCGCGGCGGCAGGGCAGGAAGAGCGCGCGCGAGGCCGTCCTCGAGCTCATGGCCCGACGCCTCGCAGCGCCAGCTCGCCGTAGATCGAGCGCACCGGGACGGGGAAGGTCGTGGGCGTCAACGAAAGCACCTTGACCATCGGCAGGTCGCGGGCGAGGAGCTCGAAGAACGCCACCAGCTCCTCCTGCATGCGCCGCTCGCGCGCCGACGCGGCGCGGTCGGGCGCGAGGTAGCCGTCGAAGCCGACCACGGCGATGCGCGTGGCGCCGAGGCGCACCGCCTGCGCGATGGCGAACATCGACACCACGTCGGCCGGCAGGGTGGAGGTGGCCGGATCGAGGCGGCCGCTCTCGACGCGGTAGGGCTCGACGAAGACGGCGCCGTCGGGCGCGGCGCCGGAGGCGGCGCCCGCGGCCTGGCCGACGAGGACGGCCTTGCCGGCGGCGAGCGCCTGCTCGTCCATCACCAGCGCGTTGGCGGCCAGGATGAAGGCCGACAGGTGGTCCTCCGAGGCGGCGATGAACGGGAGGTGGTTGCACTCGATGACGATGGGGCGGGCGGCGCGCACCCAGCGGTTGATGGCGTCCGCGTGGGCGCGGCTCGACGGGCCGCGGCCGACGATCAGGACGTCGCGCGCCGACCAGTCACCGCCGCGCCAGGCGGCGAGCGGCCGCGGCGCGGCGGCCGGCGCGGGCGCGGCCGTGGTCGGGCCCGTGAGCGGGCGGACCGAGGAGCGCGTGGCGGGCGGGGATGGGCGCGCCGAGATGGCGGCGTCGAGGGCCGGGCGCGAGAAGGCGCGCGCGGCGCCGGCGGCGTGGACGGCGCGCAGGATGGCGCTCACCTCGGACGGCGTGTAGCGCTGCGACTCGAGCAGCTCCTGGGCGTACATGGGGTGCATGCCGAGCTGGGCCGACAGCGCGTAGGGCGGCGACGAGCCCCAGCCGTAGCGCGCGCGCAGCGGCTGCATGGCCTTGCCGACGAGCTCGTGGAGCGGGCCGGCGCGATAGCGGACGAGGCCCTCGCGCGCGGCGACGTGCTGGAGCCAGAGCTCGCTCGCGAGGTTGCCGGCGCCGCGGCCCATGCCGAGGACGGAGCCGTCGATCCAGCTGGCGCCGGCGGCGCGCGCGGCCAGCGCGTTGGCGAAGGCCAGCGTCAGGTTGTCGTGGAGGTGGATGCCCCAGGGCTTCGGGCCGGCCGCGAGCGGGGCCGCCAGCGCGGCGACCTCGTCGGGGTAGAGCGAGCCGTAGGAGTCGGCCAGGTAGACGACGTCGACGGCGGCGTGTCCCATGACCTCAGCGAGGATGGCCGCGCGCGTGTCGGGCGCGAGCGTCGGCCAGGCCATGAGGTTGATGCTCGTGCGGTAGCCGAGGGCGTGCAGGCGCGCGAGCGCGTCGAGCGCGGTCGCGACGTGGCCCGGGCCGGTGGCGACGCGCACCAGGCCAACGCGGCTCGCGGCGGCCGGGCCGAAGAGGCGCTCGACCACGGCCTCCTTGCCGACCAGCTCGCGCGCGTCCAGCATGAGCGCGAGGCGTGTGGTGGCGAGCGCGGGCAGCGCCGCCAGCGTGTCCTCGTCGCAGTAGCGCAGCGCGCCGGCGAAGCCCGAGGCGTCGAGCGAGCGATAGCCGACCTCGGCCCAGTCGACGCCGGCCGCGTCGACGGCGGCCAGGTAGGCCGTCACCAGCTCGGGCTCGAAGTCCCAGCGGTTGTGGAAGCCACCGTCGCGCAACGTGCAGTCGACGACGGTGAGCGCGCTCATGCGGCCGCCCCGACGCCGATGCGGCGACACCACGCGACCAGCGCCAGCACCGTGAGGATGCGGCTGTAGCCGACGGCGCGCGGGTTCGCCAGGAAGCGCCGCCACAAGGCCTGCACCGGCTCGCGCGCCAGCGGCTGCGGGTCGGCCAGGAGATCGGCCGCGAAGCCGCGCAGCGGGCCGGTGAGCCACACCTCCCAGGGTAGGACGAAGCCGCGCTTGGGCGCCTTGAAGAGGTGCTCGGGCAGGCCGGCGGCCTCGACCAGGAGCGCCTTGTTCATGCCGTTGTGGGGCGCCTTGAAGGAGCCCGGCACCTGCTGGAGCAGCGTCACCAGGCGCTGGTCGAGGAGCGGCAGGCGCACCTCGAAGCCGTGCGCCATGCTCATGGCGTCGACGTCGCGGAGCTGCGTGTCGCGCAGGTAGCCCTCGAGCTCGAGGCGCGTCAGGAGGCGCGACGGGTCGGCGCCCTCGGGGATGGGTCGCGCGTCGAAGGGCGGCGGCGGCGCGCCGGGGAGCAGCGCGGCGATCTGACGCGGCGACAGCACCTCGCGCACGAGGGCGTAGGTGGCGCGCGCGTCGCCGCCGGTGGCGAGGAGGCCGAGCGCCTTGCGCGCCCGCGACGGCAGGCGCGCGTCGACGCCGTCGGCCAGGCGGCGCCGCAGGGACGTCGGCAGGAGGCGGCCGGCCTCGCCGGCGCGCATCCACAGATCGAAGGTGCGGAAGTGCGGGTAGCCGGCGAAGAGCTCGTCGCCGCCGGTGCCGGCCAGCGCCACGACGAGCCCGGTCTGGCGCGCGGCGCGCGTGAGGAACCAGGTGTTGGCGCCGTCGTGCGAGGGCAGATCCTGCGCCGCCAGCGCGTGCTCGATGTCGGCCAGCGCCTCGGCCGCCGAGAGGTGCGCCTCGTGATGGCGCACGCCGAAGTGGCGCGCGGTGGCGGCGGCGCGCGAGCTCTCGTCGAAGGCCACCTCGTCGAGCGTCAGCGTGAAGGTCTGGAGGTTCTCGCCGACATGCCGCGAGGCGAGCGCGACCACCGCGGCGCTGTCGACGCCGCCCGACAGGAACACGCCGAGCGGCACGTCGGAGACGAGGCGCAGCCGCACCGCGTCGTGCAGCGTCTCGACCAGGGTGCGGCCCCAGTCGCGCGGCGGGCCGGGCAGCGGATCGGGGATGCGCCAGAACTCGCGGAGCTCGGTGCCGTGCGGCCCGACGCGCAGCCAGTGGCCAGCCGGCACCTCGTGGACGCCGGTCAGGAGGCCGCTCGGCTCGCGCACGCTGCCGCGCTGGAGGTAGCCCGAGAGCGCCTGCGGGTCGAGCTCGCGCCTGGCCCAGCCGGTGGCGATGAGGGCGCGGACCTCGGAGGCGAAGGCCAGGCCACGCTCGTCGTGGACGTAGTAGAGCGGCTTCTTGCCGAAGCGGTCGCGGGCCAGGAAGAGCGTGCCGCTGGCGACGTCGAAGACGGCGAGCGCCCACATGCCGATGAAGCGCTCGAGCGCGACCGGGCCCCACTGGACGAGGGCGTGCAGCACGACCTCGGTGTCGCCGTCGCTCACGAAGTCGTGGCCCAGCGCCTCGAGCTCGCGCCTCAGCTCGTCGAAGTTGTGGACCTCACCGTTGAAGACGATGACGTGGCGACCGCCGTCGAGGCTCGGCCGCGTCATGGGCTGGTTGCCGGCCGGCGACAGGTCCTGGATGGCCAGGCGGGTGAAGGCGAGGCCGCACTCGTAGCGGCCGTGAGCGTCGCTGAGCCGCGCCGTGCCCGAGGCGTCGGGGCCGCGGTGGGCCAGCGCGCGGAGGGCCTTGGGCAGCTGCTCGGCCAGGGCCTCTCCGCGCGCGAGGGCGACCCAATGTCCGTAAATCCCACACATCTTGGCCGGACGTTGTCACAGGCCCGGCGCGCTGTCAGTAGCCATGTCCGGGCGAGGTTACCCGTGCCGGCCGGACCGGCAGCGCGCGCGATGGCGCCGGCCCCACCCGGGCGCGCGGCGCGTTGCACGAGGCGCTGCGCGGCGGCATCATCGGCGGCGATGCGCACGCTGAGCCTGGCCGCGACGGCCGCCGCGATCGCGGCCGGCATCGCCGCCGGCGGCGAGCCCGACCTGCCGTGGTTCGAGGGCGGGCGCGGCCCGCTCTTCGTCGGCCCGGCGCCCGAGGCCAGCGACTGCGCGCCGTGTCACGCCGCCATCGTCGCCGAGTGGCAGGGCTCGCTGCACGCCGGCGCGTGGACCGACCCGATCTTCCAGGCCGCCTTCGCGCGCCAGCCGCTGCCGTTCTGCCGCCACTGCCACGCGCCGCTCGACGGCGCGTCCGAGGCGAGCCTCGTCGCGCAGCGCGACGGCATCTCGTGCGCCGTCTGCCACGTGCGCGACGGCGACATCCTCGGGCGCGGCGCGGGCCTGCCGGCGCCGCACGGCGTGCGGGCGACGCCCGAGCTCGGCCGCTCCGACTACTGCGCCCCCTGCCACGAGTTCGGCTTCCTCGGACGCGGCGTCGCGGGCGGCCCGCGGCGCGAGGGCCGCGACCTCCAGCAGGCGACGTTCAGCGAGTGGCAGGCGAGCGGCGCGGCCGTCGGCTGCCGCGAGTGCCACATGCCGCTCGTCGACGGCCATCGCAGCCACCGCTTCGCGGCCACGCGCGACCCGGCCGCGCTGGCGCGCGCGGTGCGGGTCGAGGTCGGCGCCGAGCGCGGCGCGGACGCGGTGGCGGTGGTGGCGCGCCTGACGCTCGGCGACGTCGGCCACGCCTTCCCGAGCGGCGACCTGAACCGCCGCCTCGAGCTGCGCGCCTGGACCACCGGAGAGGCGCCGCTGCGGCCGAGCCTGGTGTTCGCGCGCAGCTACGGCGAGCGCGCCGAGCCGGGCGTCGGCGCGGTCATGTTCGTGACCGGCGACGCGCGCGTGGGCGTGGGCGACGAGGTGCGCCAGGTCGCGCTCAGGGCGGCGCCGGGTGCCACCATCCGCTGGCGGCTCGACTACCTGCTGATGCCCGACGCGGTCGCCGGCGAGCTCGGCGTCGCGCGCGCGCTGAACGTCACGACCATCGCCAGCGGCGAGGTCACCGCGCCGCGATGAGCCGGAGCTCGGAGATGGAGACGTCGGCCGGCCAGCGCGTGCCGTCGATCCGCGCGTCGATGGTCAGCTTGACGGTCTTCGTGGTGTGCGGCTGGGCCAGCGCGATGTGGCTGAAGCCGCGCGCGTCGGGCGTCAGCGCGATGGGCTCGCTGGTGCCGTCGTCGAAGCTGAGGGTGCCGGTCCGGACGCGCGCGTTGAGCTCGAAGTAGTCGCCGTTGCCGTCGCGCCGCTGCCAGCCGTTGGCGATCTCGACGGCGGCGATCGGGGTCGCCTCGGCGAGCGAGACGCTGAGCCACGGGGCGCCCACGTTCTTCTTCGAGTCGACCTGCCAGGCGGTGGTGAGGTCGCCGTCGATGGCCTGCGCGGTGCCGAGCCCGACGCTGGCGGCGGCCTCGGAGCTGCTCGCGGCGGCCGACGCCAGCGGCAGCGCGTCGTCGGGCGGGGCCGGGCAGAGGTTCATCTGGGCGGCGTCGACGACGGTGACGCCGGCCCACTCCTCGCCCATGGCGCGCTGGTTGTCGAAGCCCGAGTAGACGAACAGCGGGCCGCCGTGGGGGTGCTGGACGAGCTTCCAGATCGACTCGACCGGGTAGACCTCGCCCCAGCTGTAGTCGTGCGCCGTGTCGTATTCGTAGATGGCGCGCCAGCCGCTGCCCGACTTCACGCGCACGGCGCCGTTGCCGCGCTTGAGCGGGACGGCGCGGCCGTCGACGGCGAGCGCGTTGGTGACGTTGGCGCAGCCGACGAGGCCGAGCTCGGCCGCGCGCGCATCGAGCGCCGCCCGCTGGTCCTTCGTGCAGCTCCCGTGCGTCATGCAGTCGAGGTCGATGTCGGGGTGCGACGCGCCGTCGGCCGCGTACCAGGCGATGTGCGACGGCTGGACGTCGCGCGGGCGCGGGCCGGTCTTGTAGACCTTGAAGGCGGCCTGCATGCCGTCCTTGGTCATGGCGACGCAGTCGACGCGGCCGGGCGACGCGGTGAAGGGCGGCGGCTCGGCGGCGGCGAGCGCCGGCGCGTCGAGCGCGCGCGGGGTGCAGCCCGACTCGCCGAGCGCGGCCGGCGGGAGCGCGATGAGCGCGCGGCCGCCTTCGAGGGTCACGATGAGGCCGGTGCGATCGCCCTGGCTCGCCCGGATCTCGCCGAGCTGACCCGCGAGGAACACGCGCGGCGAGGCCTTCGACCAGTAGACCTGCTGGAAGTCGAAGCCGTCCGCATCCGACGGCGGACGGAAGCGCGCCGGCGCGTTGCCTTCGATGTGCGCGCGGATGGAGCGCAGCGTCTCGACCTCGATCGCGACCGGGAACGGCCGGTCGAGCACGAGCTTGCCGCCGCCGCCGGGCGCGGGCTTGCTGGCGGTGCAGGCCTCGAAGCGCTGGCGGCGCGCGGCGGCCAGCAGGGACTCGTCGGCGAGCGCGTCGGCCGGGACGTTGGGGAGCTCGATCGGCGCCTGGCTCACGACCTGGAAGCCCGAGGCCGTGCTCTCCCAGAGGAGGAGCTGGAGCCCTGTGCCGCTGCCCTCGTACTCGAGCAGGTAGCGCCCGCCGGTGCTCATGCCGACGCAGCCCGCCTTGGCCTCGGACAGGCGCTGCACCACCTCGGGCACGAGCCGCTCGTCGGGGCCGGCGCGCGCGCCGAGGTCACCGAGCCGGGCGTCTCGACGCTGCCGGCGTCGGGCGCGCCGAGCGACGTCGCGGGCGGCGCGGCGACGTCGGGCGCAGGCGCGGGCGCCGCGCTGTCGGCCGCGGCCTCGACGACGTCGGGGCCGGGCGCGGCGCTGTCAGGCTCGGTGGCCGCGGGGGTGGCGTCGGGCGCGGGCGCGCTGTCGGCGGCCGGCGCGGGCGCGCTGTCGGCGGCCGGCGGGCGTCGGCCGCGGCGATGAACAGCGATGAAGCGGCGGCGCCGCGACGGTCGAGTGGGCTCGGCGAACGGCGCCGGAGAAGGTGGGCGCGCTCTTGCCGCGGCGGCGAGCGCAAGGCAGAGGACGACATGGCGATGTGATCGACAGCTCCTGGTCAGATCGGCGGGGCCTATCACGAGCCGCCGCGGCGGTTGTGCGGTGGTCGGGCCCGCTCTCGACGGCGCCCGCGAAATGTAGTCCAGAACTCAGGCGCTGTCTCGCGGGCGTGCCGATCGCCTCCGGGCGCCTCAGCCGTCGCGGCTCAGGTGGGCATGCCGGAGCGCGGCGCCCCAGGCGATGGCCGCGCCCGCGCACGGCGCGAGCAGCCCGATGCCGAGCACCAGCGCCTCGCCGACGCCGCTCACGCGCGGCGCGTTCCAGGCGAAGGCCTGGAGCGCCGTCAGGACGACGTCGAGCGTGGTCATGCCCGCCACCGCCAGCCCGAGCCGGCGCCGGTAGCGCCCGGCCAGGACGAACAGCCCCGTCGCCAGCACCAGGTCGAAGGCGACCCACGCGACGTGCACCGCGGTCGACGGGAACCAGCCCGGCGCCAGCGCCAGCATCACCGTCCACGGCACGAGCAGCGCCGCGAGCAGGCCGAGCGTGCGCGGCCCGCCGCGCAAGAGCGTCTGGCCGCCGAAGCGCAAGAGGCTGCCGCGCGCGAAGGCGGTCAGCACGTAGCGCAGCGCCGCGGTGCGCCCGACCTCGGGCGGGTGCGCCAGCCAGATCGCATCGCGCGCGTGCGGCAAGAGCTTCTGGCGGAAGGCGTCGAGGCCGCCGAAGTCGTACAGTGTACGAGCGCGCTCGCGGATCCAGCGCAGCCAGCCATCCACGCCGGCCAGCGGCACCATGCCCAGCGTCGCGAAGGTGGCGCCCTCGGCGGCGAAGGCGCGCATGGCGAAGTCGATGCAGAGCTCGGTCGTGCCGTTGGGGGCGAGCGGCGCGCGCAGCAGATCCTCGACCAGCCAGCCGGCGCGGCCGTAGATCGGCACCGCCGCGAGGAAGCCCACCAGCCGGCCGTCGACCTCGGCGGCCACGTAGCGGCGCTCGTCGGCGAAGCGGTACGGCTCGATGTCGACCAGGAAGCCCATCGGCGCCATGGCGCGGCTGGCGAGCCAGCGCCGCACCAGGTCGTCGACGGCGACGCGCAGCGGGCTCCCCGCGGCGAGCTCGGCGGCGTCCACGCGCCGCACCACCACGCCCTTGGCGCGCGCGCGCCGGAGCTGCTCGCGGAGCGAGCGCGAGCGCGCGACGCCGTCCTGCCAGCGGCCGGGGTCCCAGCTCGGCTGCTCGCCGATCTTGAAGGCCGGCATGCCGCCGCCCTCGACGAAGGGCGCCTCGACGCCGAAGAAGACGGCGCGCCGACCGGCGTCCCGCGCCGCGGCCACGAACTCGGCGGCCACCGCGCCGAGGCGTGAGCGCTCGCAGACGGGCGCGCCGGCCGCGACCCAGGCGCCGCCGGTCTCGACGTAGGCGACGCAGGCGTCGTCGCCGAACCAGTAGCGGTAGCCGGGCTCGAGCACCTGGAAGGAGGTCGTGTTCCAGCCGTGGCGACGCAGGAGCGCCAGCACCGACAGGCGCGGATCGTCCGCCGCGACCGGGGTCACTAGGATGACCTCGCTTCGCTCGCGTCGCCCATGGTCGACCTCTTCCCTACGCGCCGCGAGGCGCGGCGCTGAGGTCCAGAGGTCGACGGGCGACGCGGCTCCGCTCGGGGGGCCCTCACGGCGTCACGGTGGTCACGTTGACGGTGTTGGCGGCCTTGTCGATCGCCACGATGTCGGCCTTGCCGTCACCGGTGACGTCGTCGGTGGCCACGAAGACGGGCGTGCCGATGCCGGTGGCCTTGAAGTCGTAGCGCGTGAACGCGCGGCCCGCGGCCTTCTGCATGACCAGGGTGATGGTGCTGGTCGTCTCGCAGGCCGTCGCGATGTCGAGCTTGCCGTTCTGATCGAGGTCGCCCAGCGACAGCGAGCGCGCGCCGTTGCAGACGGCGATGGGCCCGACGCGGGTGTAGGTGCCGCCCGGGTCGGCGCGGAAGTCGACGTAGACGGAGTCCGTGTTGCCCGACGTCTCGTTCACCACCACCGCGATATCGCCGCTGTTGCCGTCGCCGTCGATGTTGCCGATGGCCAGCCCGCGCACCTCGGCATTGTACGAGAGCGTCTTGTAGGCATCGAGCGGGTTGAAGGTCAGCTGCGCGCCGTTGGAACGGTAGAGGTACACCTCGTAGGCGCTGCCGGTGTACACGCTGCCGACGGCCACGTCCTTGCGCCCGCCGCCGTCGATGTCGCCCACGCGCAGCCACTGCGGCGGCGCCGAGCCGGCGGCGTAGGTCCAGGAGCCCGCGGAGCCGCCGACGAAGGCCGTGCCCGAGGTCCAGCGCATGAGCGTCAGCGAGGAGCCGGTGCTCGAGAAGGCGCGCACCATGGCCACCATCTCCTGGTCGGCGTCGATGGCGCCGATGTCGCAGTCGGTGCCGCCGGGCATGTTGGGTGCGTTGCTCTGCGGGTCCTTGGGCGCGTCCTCGTGGGTCCACGTGCTCGTCGGCAGGTCGATGAGGCTGTGCACCGGGTTCGGGTCGAGCGGGAAGATCTCGGGCTGGATGGTGCCGGTGGTGCTGCCGACGAGGTTGCCGACGCAGATGCTCGCGATGGAGGTGGCGTTCGGCTGGTTGGCGTTCCGCGCCACGTCGGCGATCTTCGTGAGGTTGCCCGAGGCGTCGGCGCCGACGATGGTCACGATGGCGGTCGAGGTGGTGGCGTTGCCGATGGCGATCTCCTTCTTGCTGTCGCCGGTCACCAGGTTGGCGAGGGCGAGCTTGTTGGCGCCACTGCCGGTGAGCAGCGTCAGCGTCTTGGTGGTCGCGAACGTGAGCGGCGTCGACGAGGCGAGCAGCGGGTTCTTGCCGCGCTCGACCTCGAAGCCGTCGGCCCAGCCGTCGCCGTCGCTGTCGGTCAGGATGGGGCTCGTGCCGCGCGTCCACTCGTCGCTGTCGGTGAGGCCGTCGCCGTCGGTGTCGTCGCTGGTCGAGCCCCAGTTGATGGTGACGTTGCCGGTCTTCGAGGTCTTGGGCGTGCCGTACAGCGGGTACGAGGTGGTGACGTTGATGACCAGCGAGCCGAGCCCGGACTGGAACGCCTCGATGTAGTTCCCCTGGATGCTCGAGAACGTCAGCGTCGAGAAGTTCAGCGTGCGCGTGCCGCTGTTGCTGGCGTTCGAGATGTTGAGCTGTCCGCCCGGGTCGGTGAGCGGGTTCTTGAAGGTGACGTTGTCGAGGTCGGTCGTGGCCGTCGTCGCGTCCAGCGTCAGGCGGCAGTCGTCGAAGGTCACGTAGGTGACGAGCGCGTCGCGCGCGTGCAGATCGCAGTGCGCGATGGTCGCCGGCGCCGAGCCGGTGTGGGTGAAGGTGCCGAGCAGCGCGAGCAGCGCGTCGCCGAGGTCGATGGTGCGCTGGCCGACGACGGTCAGGTTGGTCAGCGTGATGCCCTTGTTGCTGGGCAGGGTCAGCGTGTGGACCTGGTCGGTGGCGCCTTCGATCGAGATGGTGCCGGCCGAGCCGAGCGGCGACACGTGCGAGGCCCCGGCGTAGCGGCCGGCCGTGTCCTGCGCCGTGAGGTTGCCCTTCAGGTGCAGCGTGCCGGCGGTGAGGCCCGAGTTGCTGGTGGTCGAGGCGCCGGCCGCGGTGTCGAAGACGGTGTTGCCGGCGACGATGACGTTGCCGCTCGAGCTGCTCATGATGAGGCCGGTGGCGGCCGTGCCCGCGGTGTAGTGGACGAGGTCGCCGGCCAGCGTCAGCGTGCGCGTGCCGATCGTCAGCGCGCCGTCCTCGCGGATGACGAGCGTGTGCTTGGTGACGCCGAAGGTGTAGTCGGCGGTGAGGCTGATGAGCCCGCGGATCTCGGTCTTGGCGACGGCGTAGACAGCCGCCACCGCGACCGACGGCAGGGTGGTGCCGGTGAGGTCGACGGCGATGTCGGTATCGGCGCCGGCCAGCGTACCGTGCGTCAGCGTGAGCTGGCCCGAGATGGCGATGGAGTCGTTCAGCGTGAGGCCGGCCGTGTTGTCGAGGGTGACCGCCGCGAAGTTGCTGTCGGTGGCCGCGTCGAGCGTGACCGTCTGCGCCACGCTGCCGTCGAAGACCACGGCCGTGCCGTTGCTCATGAAGGCGCCCACGCCCGACTGCACGAAGTCACCGCGCGCGTGGATGGCCCCCGTCGTGAGATTCGAGCCCTGGCCGGTGCCGGTGAGGAGCAGCGTGCCGGCCACGTCCACCTCGGAGCCGGCCGTCTTCATGCGCAGGCCGGCCGACGCCGACTGCGCCACGGTGAGATCTCCGCCGACGTCGAGGGTCTTGCCCTCGAGGGACAGGAAGCCGCTCGTGAGCGAGACGTTGCCGCTGGCGGTGACGAAGTCGGTGAGCGTGACGTTGCCGGCCACGGTCAGGTTCACGACCGAGGTCGCGAGCTTGGCGTCGGCGTTCACGAGCTTGACGCTGCCCGGGCCGGTGATCGCGCCGCCGGTGAGGTCGCCGTCGACGGTGAGCTCCTTGCCGCTCTGGACGGCGATGGTGGCGCTGGCGCCGAGGCTCACCGAGCCGCACGAGGCCGACTGGTTCACGCTCGGCGTGTTCGTCATGTTGTTGCACACCGCCACCGCCTGCGACGCGGTCGGCACCGCGCCGTCCTTCCAGTTGGCCGGGGTGGTCCAGGCCGTGGCCGGCGAGCCGCCGCCCACCCACAGCGCCACGCCCGCCGGCAGCGACACGCCGGTGCAGTCGAAGAGGCGCGCGTCGACGGTGAAGCTGCCGCTGTTGAAGCCGCCGTCGTCGTCGGTCACCTTCACCACCACCGTGAAGACCTTGTCCTCGGTGAAGGTGTGGTCGAGCGGCACGGTCTTGCCGACCACCGACGCCGTCACCGGCCCGGCCCCGTCGCCCCAGTCGACGGTGGCCGTCCAGCTGTCGTTGCCCGGATCGGTGAAGGTCACCGTGCGCGTGAAGTGGCGGTCGGGGATGGCCTTGGCGTTGGCGCCGGCGCTCACCACCGGCGCGACGTTGTTGACGGTGACGGTGGCGTTGGCGCTGCCGACGAGCGAGCCCTGGTCGGTCACGCGCACGGTCGGCGCGAAGGCGCCGTTGTCGTCGTAGGTGTGGGTCGCCGTCACGGTGTGCAGCACCGTGTCGATCGTCGCCGCCTCGAAGGCGCCGGCCGCGGTCCAGCGGATGGTGGCCACGTCGGTGTTGGTGCCGGGGTCGGTGTAGGTGGCGTTGATGGTCGCGACCGAGCCCTCGTTGACGATGAGCGGGTTCCCGGCCGTGCCGGGCGCCACGATGGTGACGGTCGGCGCCACGTTGGCCACGTTGACGACGTAGGTCTTGGTGTCGCTGCCGAGCTCGTCGTCGCTGACCGTGACCGCCACGTTGTAGGTGCCGGGGACGTCGTAGGTCTTGGCCAGCGCGATGGTGCCGCCGCTCACCGCGCCGAGCGACACGACGCCGGCGCCGTCCTTGTAGTCGACGGTGGCGGTCCAGGTGTCGCCGGTGCCCGGGTCGCTGAAGGCGACGTTGGTCGACCAGAGCGAGCCGGCGTTGACGTTGAAGGGGCCGGCGGCGGTGAGCGTCGGCGACACGTTGGTGACGGCCACGAAGAGGGTCGTGGTGGTGGTGCCGTCGTCGTCGCTGATCTTGACGGTGATGGTGTAGCTGCCGTTGTCGGCCCAGGCGTGCGACAGCGTGAAGGTGCCGCTGCCGAGCGTCAGCGCCTGGGTGCCGCTGCCGTCACCCCAGTCGACGGTGCCGGTGAAGGTGTCGTCGAGGCCGGGGTCGCTGAAGGTCCCGCCGCGCGTGAAGGTCGAGCCCTCGGCGAAGCTGGCGCCGCTGCCGAGGCCGACCGTCGGCAGCGCGTTGGTGACGGTCACCACGACCGTGTCCTGGCCGAAGTCGTCACCGTCAAGGACCTTGACCTTCACGCTGTAGACGCCGTCCTGGCGGAACTGGTGCGACAGCGAGACGTGCTTGGTCGGGCCGTCGACCGTCGCCGGCTCGACCGCGCTGCCGTCGCCCCAGTCGACGGTCGCGGTCCAGGTGTCGGAGCCGGCGTCGGTGAAGCTGGCCGTGCGCGTGAAGGTGGCGCCCTCGACCTGGCTCGCGTCGGCCCCGGCGTCGACCACCGGCGCGACGTTCGAGACCGTCACGCCGAAGCTGGCCTGGCCCGGCGCGCTGGCGTCGTCGGCCACCGCCACGGTGACGGTGAAGCTGCCGTTCTTGGTGAAGGTGTGGACGATGTCGAAGGTGCGCGCGCTGATGGTCAGCGGCTGCACCGCGCTGCCGTCGCCCCAGTCGACGCTGCCGGTCCCGCTGCGCGTCAGCGTGCCGCCCTCGGCGAGCGCCGCGGCGCCGCCGGCGGCGACCGTCGGCGCCACGTTGGTCACGGTGACGAGGGCCGTGTCGTGGGTGGTGGTGGTGCCGTCGCCGATGCCGACGTCGAGCGTGTAGACGCCCTCGTTCCGCCAGGCGTGGCTGACGTTGAAGGGCGAGCCGGCCGTGACCACGACGCCGTTCGAGGCGTTGCCGTCGCCGTAGCCGATGTCGGCGTGCCAGCTGTCGGCGCCCGGGTCGGTGAAGCTCACCGCGCGCGTGAAGGTCGAGCCCTCGGCGACGCTCGCGTTCGCGCCGAGCTCGAAGGCCGGCGCCACGTTGCGGATGACCGCCGACACGTCGGCCTGGCCGACGCCGCCGTCGTCGTCGGTGACCTTCACGGTGACGGCGAAGCTGCCGTCCGTGGCGTAGGCGTGGGTCAGGTTGATGGCGCCGCGCGTGGCCGTGAACGGCTCGAAGGCGCCGGCCGCGTCCAGCGCACGAGCCCGCTCAGCGTGTCGGCGCTGCCCTGGTCGGCGATGGTGCCGACGAAGGTCCAGGTGCCGCCCTCGTCGACCGCGACCAGCGTGCCGGCGGTGACGGTCGGGGCCACGTTCTGCACCGTGACCTGGAGGTGCTGGGTGGTGACGTCGACGCCGTCGCCGAGCGCCACCGTGACGTCGTAGATGCCGTTGTCGGCCCAGGTGTGCGACAGCGTGAAGGTGCCGGCGCCGAGCGTCAGCGGCTGGGCCGCGCCGCCGTCGCCGTACGACACGGTGGCGCTGTGGACGTCGAGCACGCCGACGTCCGTGAAGGTCCCGCCGCGCGTGAAGAGCGCGCCCTCGTTGGCGCTGGCCGCGGCGCCGAGCGACACCACCGGCGCGGCGTTGTCGACCGAGACAGCGAAGCTCCCCTGCCCGGTCTCGACGCCGTCGAAGACCGACACGAGCACGGTGTAGACGCCGTCCTCCTTGTACTGGTGCGACAGCGTGACCTCCTTCCGCAGGTCGTCGACCGGCGCGGCCTCGGGCCCGTCGCCCTCGCCCCAGTCGACCATGGCGGTCCAGTCGTTCGAGCCGGCGTCGGCGAAGGTGACGACGCGCGCCAGCGTGTCGCCCTCGACCAGGCTCGCGTCGTCGCCGGCGTCGACCACTGGCGCCGTGTCGCTCACGGTGACGACGAACGACGCCTGGCCATGCGCGCCCGAGTCGTCGGTGGCGACGACGGTGACGGTGAAGGTGCCCGGGCTCGGGTAGACGTGGCTCAGCGCGAAGCCCCGGTTGGTGAGCGTCAGCGGCAGCGGGCCCGCGCCCTGGCCGTAGTCGACGGTGGCGCTGATCACGTCGTCGGCGCCCCGGTCGCTGACCGTGCCGTTGCGGATGAGCGTGCCGCCCTCGGCCACGGTGGTCGGGCCGCCGACGCTCACGCTCGGGGCGACGTTCTTGACGGTGACGGTGAAGTCGTCGCCGGGGGCGGTCTGGCCGTCGTAGATGTCGAGGCGCACCACGTAGCTGCCCTGGTTCCTCCAGGCGTGCGAGATGTCGAACGGCGTCGCCTGCGTGACGGGCAGGTCGGTCTGCACGGTGCCGTCGTCCCAGCTCACGTCGGCCGTCCAGGCGTCCGCGCCCGGATCGGTGAAGGTCACCGAGCGCGTGAAGGTCGCGCCCTCGTCGACGCTGGCGTCGGCGCCGAGCTCGAAGGCCGGGGCCACGTTGCGCACGACGGCGGTGACGTCGCTCGTGACGGTGGCGCCGTCGTCGTCGGTGACGTGCACGGTGACGGCGAAGTTGCCGTCCTGCGGGAACAGGTGGGTCACCGTGTTGAGGCCGCGCACCGGGCTGAACGGGACGAAGGGGAGCCCGGTGATCCAGCGCACCTCGCCGCTGAAGGTGTCGGCCGTGCCGGCGTCGGCGACGGTGCCGACGTAGCTCCAGGTGCTGCCCTCGTCGATGGCCACGAGCGTGCCCGGGGTGAGCGTCGGCGCGACGTTGGCCACGGTCTCGGTGAAGCCGGTGGTGCCCGGCGTGGCGCCGCCGTCGCTGAGCGTGACGACCACGTGGAAGCTGCCGTTGTCGGCGTAGCGGTGGCTCACCGGGAAGCTCGAGGTCGAGACCGCCGAGGGCCCGAGGACGGTGCCGTCGCCCCAGTCGATGGTGGCGAGGAAGCTGTCGGCGCCGGGGTCGGTGATGACCACCGTGCGGCTCACCAGCGCGCCCTCGTCGGCGCTGCCGTCGGCCAGCGCGCCCAGGATCGGCGCCACGTTCCGCACCGTCACGACGAAGCTCGCGACGCCCGGCGTCGGGCCGCCGTCGCTCACCGAGACGGTGACGGTGTAGCTGCCGTCCTGCGGGTAGACGAGCGACAGCGGCACGGTGCCGTCGGCCGCCACCGGCACCTGCGTGCTCGGCCCGCCCTTGCCGGCGTCGATGGTCGCCACCAGCACGTCGTCGAGCCCGGGGTCGCTCACCGTGACGCTGCGCGCGACGGTGCCGCCCTCGTCGATGGCGACGTCGGCCCCGGCGTCGACGGTCGGCACCACGTCGTCGACGGTGACCAGCACCGTGCCCTGACCCTGGTCGCCGTCGCCGTCGGTGGCCTCGACGGTCACGGTGAAGGCGCCGTCCTGGCGGTAGCGGTGCGACAGCGCGAAGTGGCCGTCGGCGTCGAGCGCCAGCGCCTCGACGGCGCCGCCGTCGCCCCAGTCGACGGTGGCGGTCAGCGTGTCGCCGACCACCGCCGAGGCCACCACGCCGGCGCTCTCGAAGAGCGAGCCCTCGTCGATGGTGGCCGGCTCGCCGGCGTCGACCAGCGGCAGCACGTTGCCGACGCCGACCACGATGGTCTTCTGCACCGAGGTGTCGTCGTCGCTCACGGTGACGACGACCGAGTAGCTGCCCTTGTCGGTGAAGGTGTGCGCCAGCGCGATGGCGCCGTTGACGATGGGCACCGGCACCGCGCCGACGCCGTCCTCGCCGAAGCTGACGGTCGCCGTCAGCGCATCGGCGCCCGGGTCGGAGACGGTGCAGCCGCGCGCGAAGGGCTTGCCCTCGAGCACCACGTCGACGGCCGGCCCGCAGGCGAGCGTCGGCGCGACGTTGGTCACGGTGACGGTGGCTGACTCGGTGGCCGAGCCGCCGTCTTCGTCGTCGACCGTGAGCGCCACCTCGAAGCTCCCGTCCTGCGGGAAGAGGTGGCTCAGGACGTAGGCGCCGCTCGCGTCGAAGGCGACGTCCTCGGGCGCGCCGCCGCCGTAGCTCACGTGGCCGGTGAAGCTGTCGGCGCCGTCGTCGGTGGCCACGCGCGCGCGGAGCCAGATCGCGCCCTCGGCGATGGTCTGGTCGGGCCCGAGGTGCGGCACCGGATCGCTGTTGCCGATGTCGAAGGCGACGTCGGCCTTGTCGTTGGCGTCGGCGTCGGACACGGTGACGCTGGCCGTGTAGTCGCCGTCGTCGGCGTAGGTGTGGCTCAGCGCGACCGTGCGCGCGAGCTTGTTGACCGCGGCCGGGACGACCGGGGTGCCGTCGCCGTAGTCGACGGTGGCGGCCCACTCGAGCTGGTCGGCGCCCGGGTCGGTGAACGTCACGGTGGTGGTGACGACCTTGCCCTCCCTGCCCGTGACCGGGTCGTGCGGGACGATGGCCGGGGCCACGTTGCGCACGTCGACCACGAACGAGTCGACCAGCGCCGGCGCGTCGTCGTCGCGCAGGTTGTAGGTCACGCTCTGCTGGCCGTCGTTCGGGTAGAGCAGCGTCAAGACCAGCGTCTTCGAGCCGTCCTCGGCCTGCTCGACCGAGAACGGCGCGGTCGAGGTGCCGACGTTGACGGTGCCGGTGATGGTGTCGTCGCCCGGCTCGATGAGCGCCAGCTCGAGGCGGCACTCGGTGCCCTCGAAGCAGGGCGGCGGCGAGAGCGGCTTCGACACGATGGGCGCCACGTTGCGCACGGTGAGGTGGTAGTCGACGCTGCCGACGGCCGACTGCTTGTCGCTGACGCTGACGACGATGTCGAAGGTGCCGTCGTCGCTGTCCTCGCCGAAGCGGTGGCGCGGCGCGATGAACGAGCCCGAGCCGTTGATGGTCAGCGTCTCGGGGTCGGAGCCGTCGCCGAAGTCGATGCTGCCGGTGAGGCCGTCGTTGCCGCCCGGATCGACGACGGTGCCGTGGAGGTCGAAGGTCGAGCCCTCGTTGATGACCTCGACCACGTCGTCGCCGATGGTGACGACCGGGGCCAGGTCCTCGACCGTCAGCGCCACGTGCACGGTGGTCTTGCGATCGAAGTTGTCGTTGATGCTCACCGCCACGTCGAAGCTGCCCGGCTCGGCGTAGGTGTGGTTGAGCGTGAACTTGCCGTTGGCCAGCGCCAGCGACTGCGGCGCGCCGCCGTCGCCCCAGTCGACGGTGCCGGTGAAGGTCTCGCCGTCGAGCGTCGAGCCGGTGAAGGTGCCGGCCTGCGACCACGGGCCCTCGTCGATGGTGGCGCTGTCGGGCAGCTCGATGGTCGGGCTCGGGCAGGTGTCCTCGACGGTGCAGCCGCTCTGCGGATCGCAGGCGTTGATGGTGCAGCCGCGGTCGTCGCTGCAGGCGAGCGGCTTGGTCTCGCACTCGCCGGCCGGCGAGCACTGCTCGACGGTGCACTTGTCGCCGTCGTCGGTGCAGTCGCGGGCCGCCTCGCAGGTGGTGCAGTCGGCCTTGGCCTCGCGCACGCAGCGGCGATCGGTGCAGGCGGTGACGGTCGTGCAGGCGACGGCCGGGCAGTGCTCGGGGACGATGCACTCGCAGTCCGGATCGGACGCCGGACACTCGAGCGGCGGGACAGTGTCCGACGTGTCGCTGTCCGGCAGCGCGATCAGATCGAGGAACTGGGCCTCGGTGTAGCGCGCGGGCGTGTCGGTGCAGGCCGCGGCCGTCGCGCCGAGGGCGGCGAGGGCGAGGCGGCCGAGGGCCAGGGAGCGTGCGGCGGAGCGGGTCACGCCCCCTGACGTCGCATGCTCGTCGAGCTCGTGGCAAGTGCGCGGGAGTTCTGCCGACGTGTGGCAAGGCATGTGGCACTCCGTGTGCACGTCGCATACCATCACGCGACCCGGGCACCCCGTTCATCCATGTGCCCCCGACGCGCTGGCGGTGATGTCCAAGCCTGGCCCGACCCCCGAGATGCATGCGTCCGACCCGCCTGACGTGCGGCTCGGGACCACCATCGGCGGCAACCTGACGCTGCGCGCGGTGCTCGGGCGCGGCGCCATGGGCGTCGTCTATCGCGCCCACCAGCAGTCGATGGACCGCGAGGTGGCGGTGAAGGTGCTGTCGGCCTCGGCCGCGCGCGACGCCGCCTCGGTGCGGCGCTTCCTGCAGGAGGCGCGCATCGCCAGCCGCCTGGCGCACCCGCACGTGGTGACGGTCTTCGACTTCGGCCAGAGCGACGACGGCCAGCTCTACCTGATGATGGAGCTGCTCGACGGCCACCCGCTGGCCGAGGAGCTGGCGCCGGGCAAGCGCCTCACGCCCGAGCGCGTGGTCCGCATCCTGGCCCAGGTCTGCGACGCGACCCAGCACGCCCACGACCACGGCCTCATCCACCGCGACCTGAAGCCGGAGAACATCTTCATCCTCGAGTCGGGCAGCCTGCGCGGCGACTTCGTCAAGGTCCTTGACTTCGGCATCGCGCGCACGCTCGACGGCGGCTCCGACGGGCGCATCACCGAGACCGGCCAGGTGTGCGGCACGCCGGCCTACATGAGCCCGGAGCAGGCGCTCGGCGGCCAGCTCGACGCGAGGAGCGACGTCTACGCGCTGGGCGTCATCGCCTACGAGCTCCTGAACGGCGAGCGGCCGTTCATGGATCGCGGCTTCGCGGCGCTCATGCGCGCGCACGTGCGCGAGCCGGTGCCGCCCATGCACGGCGTCCCGCCCGCCATCGAGGCGGTCGTGCGCCAGGCGCTGGCCAAGGACCCGGCGCAGCGCACGGCGTCGGCGCGGGCCTTCGCCGACGCCCTGGCCCAGGCGCTGCCGACGGCCGGCGTGGCGGCCCACGTCGAGCGCGTGCCGCTGGCGCGCAAGCTCGAGTCGAGCGGCTCGCGCGACGCCGCGACGCAGCTCGCGCTGGTGCCCGACGGCTCGTTCCTGGTCGAGGCGCGCGTCAACCAGCGGCGCCGGAGGCGCGTGCTGGGCGTGGCCGCGGCGCTCACGCTGGGCGCCCTCATCACCGCGGCGCTCATGGGCGTGCCGAGCGCGCCCGAGGCCGGCGGCGCTCTGCCGGTCGAGGTCGACCGCCTCGCCAAGGACCTGCGCGCCGCCGCCCCCGAGCCGACCCCGACGCCCGCGCCGGCCGCGGCCGCGCTCGTCGCGACGCCCCTCGGCCCGAGCCCGAGCCCGAGCACGACCCCGAGCCCGAGCCCGAGCTCGACCTCCATCAACATCACCACCCACCCGAGCGGCGCCACCGTGAAGGTCGGCGGCGTGGCCATCGGCACGACGCCGCTCGACCTGCCGCGGCCGGCCGGCAGCGCGCGCGTCACGGTGGTCATCCAGCGCGCGGGCTTCGCGACCGAGCGGCGCACGCTCGACGCCGGCGGCCACGATGTCGTACTGAACCTGCACCGCCTCGCGTCGCCCCCGCCGTCCTCGGGCGGGGGCTCGACAGGAGTCATCGAATGAGCTGGTCCCGCCGAGTCGTCCGCGCCCTGCTGCTCATGGGCTGCCTCGCGTCCTTCGCGCCGACGTTCGCGCCGACCGCCCTGGCCGCCGCGCCCGACGACCCCGAGGTCGCCGCCGAGAACCTGCACAAGCAGGCGCTCGATGCCTTCAAGAAGGGCGACCGCGCTACCGCCATCAGCCTGTGGCTGCGCGCCAACACCTTCCACCCGTTCTGGAAGTACGCGTACAACCTCGCGAATGCCTACTACCAGGACCGCGACTACATCACCGGCTGGCGCTACCTCAGCGAGGCCAAGCAGACCATGAAGGAGCACCTCGAGATGCTCGGCACGCTCGAGGCCAACCTGAGCGTCGAGCTCGCCAAGACCCACGCGTGGCTCGAGATCTCGGTGCTGCCGGCCGAGGCGGTGGTGCTGAAGAACAACGAGGCGTGGCTCGCGCCGCGCGCGCTCTGGACCACCGACGCGCACGCCACGCTGGCCATCTCGGCGGCGGGCTACGAGCCGCTCACGAAGGAGCTCGACCTGGCCGCCGGCGCGCGCGTGGTCGAGACCTACGTGCTGGTGCCGCTCAAGAAGGGCGAGCTGGTGGTGACCGGCGAGCCGGCCGGCGCGACCGTCTCGGTGCGCCGCCTGGGCGACGCCGCGCCCGCCCCCGGCGCGCCTCCGGCCGCGCCCAGCGACCCCGCCGCCGGCG
The DNA here is from genome assembly GCA_046351155.1 of Myxococcota bacterium. Lineage (GTDB taxonomy): Bacteria > Myxococcota_A > UBA9042 > PHBI01 > PHBI01 > JAXLYZ01. The sequence goes on along the minus strand of JAXLYZ010000027.1, from coordinate 110,672 downwards.
GCGCGAGCGACGTGCCGGTGACGGTCGGCAGCCTGCCGCGCGTGTCGGTCGTGCTCTCGCCGGGCCGCTACGAGGTCTCGGTCGAGGACCCCGACTACGTGCCGCGCGTGGCCACGGTGGAGATCGTCGACGGCGCGACCTTCGAGCTCAAGGTCATCCTGCGGAAGCAGGTCAAGGTGTCGGGCGGCCTCGACCCGAAGCAGACCATCGGCCTCGTGGTGGCCGGCGTCGGCGTCGCGGCCGGCGTCGTCGGCGGCGTGCTGCTCGCCTCGGCCAACGGCAAGGCGGGTCAGATCGACGACCTCAACGCCGACCTCGACCACCTGCGCTCGCTGCCCAACGGCTACAGCGACTACGTCGCCGAGTACAACGACCTGAAGTCGGACAAGGAGCTGGCCGAGGTCGGCGGCTGGATCGGCATCGGCCTCGGCGGCGCGGCCATCGTGACCGGCGTCGTGCTGGTGCTCACCGGCCACTCGGGCCCGCCCACCACCGAGGGCAGCGTGCACGTCGGCCTCGGCCCCCCGGGTGCGCCCGGCGGCATGAGCATCGGCTTCGGCTTCTAGCCCGCGCCCGCTCGCCGCGGCGGTGCGGCTACCTGGACCCAGGCGTTGTTGCCCTTGATGATCACCTGCCGGACGGTGGGCTCGACCCCGTTCGACGAGCCGCCGCCGCTCGGCGGCGTTTCGGCGGGGGTCTCGGCGCTCGCGGCGGCGCCCTTGGTCGGCTTGGGGGCCGCTTACTTGGCGCCCGTCGGCAGCTTCTTGATGGAGACCACCGAGCTCGGCGCTGAGGCCGCCTCCGCGCTCGGCGCGAACGGATCGCGATAGGGCGCGACGCGCGTCTCGACGTTGGCGGCGTCTGCGATCGCGCCGCCGGTCGGCCCCTTCACGGTGACCTTGTAGCCGATGATGGTGCCCTCGGGGACCCCGAGGCGCTCGGCCGCCAGCGGGCCCGCCCGGACCCCCTCGACGATCTCGTTCGGCCCGACGCCCTCCCAGAACGCGAGCTCCTTGCCCATGCCCGTGGCTCGCCGTACGCGCTCGAGGATCTCGGCGCGCGGCAGGGCGCGGATCTCCTGCAGCCGCTGGCTCGCCGGCGTCGCCTCGCCGGGCTTGACCGGCGTGGTCTCGGCCGGAGCCGGCGTGCCGTCGGCGGGCTTGGGCGTCGTCTCCGTGACGCGCGCGTCGCCGGGCGCCGGCTGCCGCGACGCGGTCCCGCCCCGGCCGGCGTCGCCCTTGCCGGCCTCGCCGGACGCCCCCTTCACGGGCTCGCTCCGCATGGCCTTGGCGCCCGCCGAGACGGCGCCGAAGACGAGCGCCAGCTTGAGCAGCCCCTCGGACGCGGCCTGCAACCCGGTCGCGAAGTCCGGCGGGACCTCGTGGGCGTCGGGCGGGATCATTTTCAGCGCCTTGGCGACGGTCTTCACCTCCTCGATGGGGAGGACGGCCTTCAGCGCCGCGACCTCGCCGGCGTACATCACGTCGCGCCAGGCGCAGCCGGGGTGCGCCTTGGCGTACGCCGCACCCGCGTCATAGGCCGCCGGGCCCATGCCGAGCGTCAGGATGTTGAACACCTTCATGCCGATGTCCGGCACCAGCACGTCCATCGTCTCCTGGAAGACGCTGCCGCCTTGCGCGTGCCCCCGCTTCGAGGCCGCGTCGAGCTTGGCCACGATGTCCTGGTCCACGATGCCGAGCGTGCCGAGCTGGGACGCCTTCCACAGGACCGGCGTCACCACCGCCTGGAAGGCGCTCTCGCGGCCGCCCGCGGCACCCTCGTCGGTCGGGTTCCAGGCGGCGTAGCGCCGGCTCTCCGCCATGGCGGCGCGCAGCCGATCGAGCGCGCCCCCCTGCAGGCGGTGGTGGAGCTCGTCGAGCACGAGGCCGTGGATCTCCGAGCCCATCTCCTTGCGCACGAAGTGCCGGCGCTCGAGCTTCGCGAGCAGGGTGTCGAGGAGCGGGCTCGCCTGCGCGCCGTCCATGCCCTGCCCCGCCAGGTCGGCCTCGCCGGCGCGCTGCGCGCTCAGCACGCTCTCGACGATGGCGACGACCCGCCACTGCTGGGCCGGGCTCAACGCACCGTCCATGAGCATGGCCACGATCTCGTCCGCGTAGCGCGCGAGCGTGGCCTCCATGCCGTCGGCCTTCGGCTTCGCGACGGTCGGCGTCGGCGCGGCGTTCAGCGCGTCGTGCGTCGCGGCGTTGCCGCCCGACTGCTGCATCTTGCCGGTGAGCGCGCCGGCGCCGCCGCCCTGGGCCTCGCGCGCCGCGCCGGCCGGGTCGGCCATGGCCTCGGACGACGTCTCGCGCTGCTTCTGGCCGCCGCGCTCGCCGCCCTGCTCCTTGGTCTGCGGCGACTGAGAGCGGCGCTCCCCGTGACCGGACTTCGCGCCCTTGGCACGGCTCGCGCTCCGTTCGTGGCCCATGCGATCCTCTCAGCTTGCGGACCCGCCGGTTGTATTTCGCGGCGCGCCGATCGAGCCATAGTCATTTGTTCAACCTCCCGCGAAACGCAGTGACGACGCGACGGCGCCGGTGCGACGCTCGCGCGGTGAGCGACCTCGACCCCGCCAGCCGAGCCATCCAACACCTGCGCGCCGAGCTCGACCTCCTGCGCGCGCGGCTCAGCGCGCACCTGCGCCGGCTCCAGGCGGCGGGTCGCCTGCCGCCGCCCACGGCGCGCTTCCCGGGCATGGCCATCGCGCCGTCCGAGATCGAAGCGCGCCTGGTCGAGGCCGAATCACCCGACGAATTCCTCGGCGAATTGCAGGACGCCGCGGCCGCCGAAATCGAGCGCTGCGAGCGTGTCTGCGCCGAGCTCCGCGCCGACGCCGCGCTGCCGCTGAACCGCCTGCGAAGCGCCTTCGAGCTCACCGATCCGGAGATGACGCTGCTCGTCCTGTCGCTCGCGGCCGAGTTCGAGCCGACCATGCCGCGCCTCTTCGGTCTGCTCCACGACCACTTCGAGCGGCAATTTGCCACTTTCCAGATCCTCGTCGACATCCTGTGCACGCCGGCCGAGGCGACCGGGCTGCGCTGGCTCCTCGACGCCGAGTCGCGCCTCCTGGCGAACGCCCTCATCCGCGTCGAGTCCCACCACGACCACCGCTCGATGGCGCACCGCCCGCTCGTCGCCGAGCCGCGCGTCCTCCGCTACGTCCAGGGCTTCACCGGGCTCGACGGCAAGCTCGGCGCGCTGGCCCGCCTCGAGCCCGGCCTCGACGTCGCGGCCCAGCCGCTGGTCCTGACGAGCGACGACGACCAGACCCTGCGCCACCTCCTCCAGCAGGTCGCGGCGCAGCGCGAGCAGCCGGCCGCGCTGCCGATCCTCTATCTCCGTGGCGCGGCCGGGGTCGGCAAGCACGCCTGGAGCCGCGCCATCGCGCACGCGCTCGGCCTCGCGCACCTGCGCGTCGACCTGGTCGCGCTCGCGACCGAGCACGGCTCGCTCGAGACCGGCCTGCGCGTCGCGCTGCGCGAGGCCCGCCTCCAGGGCGCGCTGCTCTGTCTCGACGAATGGGCGCGCATCATCGAGCCGCCGCGCCACGACGACGCGCCCATCCGCCACGGCGACGAGCCGCGCCTCGCCGCCTCGCGCGCGCTCGTGCGCGTGCTGGCCGACACGCCGTTCGTCCTCACCAGCCAGGCGACGCACGCCCCGCCGCCGTCGCTCGCGCGCCCGGTGAAGACGCTCGATGTCGCGCTGCCCGACGTCGAGGCGTCGATGGCGCTCTGGAAGCGCTACCTGCCGCGCGATCGCCCGAAGGCGCCGGGCCTCACCTACAAGCGCCTGGCGCAGACCTTCCGCCTCACCCCCGGGCACGTGCAGCAGGCCGTCGCCGAGGCCGTCGCCGAGCAGGCGCCGGGCGAGCCGCTGCGCTACGAGACGCTGGCGCGCGCGGTGAAGCAGCAGGTGCGCCACCGCCTCGGCGAGAATGCCAAAATCATCCTCGCCGACCATGACTGGAGCGATCTCGTCGTCACGGCGGACGTCGCGCTGCAGCTGCGCGAGCTCGTCGGTCGCTGGCAGAGCAAGTCGCTGGTGTTCGAGACCTGGGGGCTCGGCAAGCGCTTCGCCACCGGGCAGGGCATCTCGGTCCTCTTCGAGGGCCCGCCCGGCACGGGCAAGACGATGGCGGCCTCGATCCTGGCCCGCGAGCTCGATCTCGACCTCTACCAGATCGACCTCTCGCGCGTCGTGAACCGCTACGTCGGCGAGACCGAGAAGAACCTGGCGCAGATCTTCGACGAGGCCGAGCGCTCGCGCGTCATGCTGCTCTTCGACGAGGCCGACGCGCTCTTCTCGTCGCGCACCGAAGTGAAATCGTCGAATGACCGATATGCCAATCTCGAGGTGAATTACCTGCTGCAGCGCGTCGATCACTACACCGGCATCGCCATCCTCACGACCAACTTCCCGAACGCGCTCGACGAGGCGTTCCGGCGCCGCATCGCCATGCGCGTGACCTTCCCCAAGCCGCAGGTGGCCGAGCGCCAGCGCCTGTGGGAGTCGATGCTCACCAACCCGGCCATCCTCGCGCCGAACCTCGACACCCGGGCGCTCGCCCGCGAGTTCGACCTGGCCGGCGGCCACATCAAGAACGCCGTCCTGCGCGCGGCCTTCATCGCCGCCAACCGCGGCTGCCGCATCGACCAGGAGCTGCTGCACATCGCCGCGCGCATCGAGCTCAAGGAGCAGGGCCTGCTCGTCCAGGGGAGCCCGTACGACGAGCTGCGCGCGCGCGCCTGAGCCGATCGCGGAGCGCGGGCGCCTACTCGATGGTGCCGTCGCCCGGCTTGTGGCCGCCGGTGCTGGCCGGCGCCGGCTTGAGCCGCAGCGCCAGCTTGGTGTCGCTGGCCGCGCTGAGGTCGACCTTGGCCGGCAGGTGCCCGGCCAGCTTCACCACCAGCGCGTCGTGCGCGTCGCCGGTCGGCCGCGCCACCTCGAGCGGCGTCGTGCCGACGAGGTCGGTGCCGCGGTAGACCTTGGCCCCGCTCGGCGTCGTCTCGAGCATCACCTTGACCACGACCGGCGCGGGCGCGGGCGTGTCGACCGGCGCCGGCGTCGGGCTCACCTCCGGTGGCGTCGGGTTGGCGGGCGTCGGGTTGGCGACGGGGGGCGCGACGGCCGGCTCCGGCTTCGGCTGGGCCGGCTCCGGCTTCGGCTCGGGCTTCGGCTGGACCGGCTCGGCCTTGGCCTCGACCTTGGGCGCGACCGCGACCGTGGGCCCGGTCGCGGGCTCGGCCTGCGGCGGGCGCGTGATGGCCACCGGATCGGGCGCGGCCTGCGCCTCGCGCGGCCCCGACTCCGATTCGCGGCCGAGGAGGAAGATGAGCGCGATGGCAATGACCGCGCTGATGGCGACATACGGCAGCGCCGCGCGCCACTGCTTCGGCTTGCGCTCGAGCGGCGGCGCCGCGGCGATGCCGGTGTCGGCCAGCGCGTTCCGCTCCGACGAGGTCGGCGGCTGTACGCCCTGGCTCGTGGTGGCGCCGTCGGGCGCGGCGCCGCTGCCGAGCGCCGCCACCAGCTCGTTGGCGAAGGCCAGGGCCGTCGGCGTGCGCAGCTCGCGCTTCTTCTCCATGGCGCGGCGCACGGCCGCCTCCAGCGCGGGCGGCACGCTGCCGGCCCCGACCGCGGCGAAGCTCGGCACCGGCTGCTCCAGGTGGGCCAGCATCTGGCGCATGGGCGTGTCGCCCTTCATCGGGTGCACGCCGGTCAGCATCTCGAACGCCACCACGCCCAGCGAGTAGACGTCGCTGCGCGCGTCGATCTGATCGCCCATCACCTGCTCGGGCGACATGTAGGCCGGCGTGCCGCACACCGAGCCGGTGCGCGTGATGCGGTCGAGGCCCTCCTGGGCGCGCATCATGGCGATGCCGAAGTCAAGCACCTTGACGAAGTCGCCGCGCAGCGCCGAGCCGTGCACGAGGAACACGTTCTCGGGCTTCATGTCGCGGTGGATGAGGCCGCGCTCGTGGGCGTGGTGCAGCGCGTCGGAGACCTGGGTCAGGATGTGGACGGCGCGCGTCGGGGCGATGCGCGCGTTGTCGACCTCGGCGCCGAGGTTGTGGCCGACCAGCATCTCCATGACGATGTAGAGGAGGCCGTCCTCGCTGCGCCCGAAGTCGAAGACGGTGATGACGTTCGGGTGGTCGAGGCGCGTCGCGGCGCGCGCCTCGTGCAGGAAGCGGCGCACCGCCTCGGCGTCGTTGGCGAAGCCGGGGTGCAGCACCTTCACCGCCACCTCGCGGTCCATCGAGTGCTGGCGCGCGCGGTAGACGACGCCCATGCCGCCCTGGCCGAGCACGCCGGTCAGCGTGAGCTTCTTGTCGAGCTCGCGGCCGATGAGCGACTCGGGGCTGCCGACGCTCAAGAGCCGGCCGCCGTCCTCCGGGCACACGTCGGCCTCGATCTGGAGGATCTTGTGGCACCGTTCGCAGATGCGGTCCGTCATCGCGTTGTCGCCTGAGGTGTTCGAAGGGACGGTCGTCGAGAGGTCGTCGGGACGTCGGGCAGGATAAAGAGGCTCGCGCGTGAACGCAAAAGCCGGAGCGTTCGGTTCACGGCGGGGTCAGGTGGGGCGCGGCGGCGGGGGCTTGGTCGGCTCGATCCGCTCGAGGCGGATGGCCGGCAGGCCGAGCGTCATGGCCTGCGTGCGCTTGGTCGCCCGATCGCGGTTCCACCAGGCGCGCGCCTGCGGCTGCGACCAGGGCGTCTCGAAGGTGAGGCGCCCGATGGCCTCGTCGAGCGCCTCGGCGCTGTCGTAGCGGGCCGAGCGATCCTTGGCGAGGCAGCGCATGACCAGCGCCTCGAGCTCGGCGTGCACCGGCCGCCCGAGCCGCTCCGACGGGCGCACCGGGTCCTCCTCGACGTGGGCGAAGAGCACCTGGGCCTCGTCGTAGCCCTCGAAGACCGGCTTGCCGGTGAGCGCCCAGTAGGCCACGCAGCCGAGCGCGTAGATGTCGATGCGATGATCGATCGTGGCGTTGCCGGCGATCTGCTCGGGCGCCATGAAGCCGGGCGTGCCCGGGCGCGCGCCGGCCGCCGTCATGTAGGCGCGCGGGTCGCGCGTCTTCGGGCGCTGCGGCTTGTCGTCGAGCTCCTTCACCAGGCCGAAGTCAAGCACCTTGACGAAGTCGTGGTCGCGGCCGGCGCGCGCCACGAAGATGTTGTCGGGCTTGATGTCGCGGTGGACGAGGCCGGCGTCGTGGGCTTCGATGAGCGAGTGGCAGGCCTGGCGGAGCAGGAAGGCGATGCGCGCCTCGGCCAGCGGCCCGAAGGTCTCGACCATGGCGCGCATGTTCATGCCCTCGAGGAGCTCCATGGCGTAGTAGGCCGTGCCGTCCTCGATGACGCCGAAGTCGTAGAGCGAGATGGTGTGCGGCGAGGTCAGGCGCGCGGTGGCCTGGGCCTCGCGCTCGAAGCGCGCGATGAGCTCCTTCTCGAGCGCCGGGTCGGCGTTCTTGTGGCGGCGGATGAGCTTCAGCGCCGCCGGCCGCGCCAGCGTCTCGTGCTCGGCGCGCCACACCTCGCCCATGCCGCCGATGCCGATGCGCTGGATGAGCTTGTAGCGATCGACCCGCGGATGGCCATCGGTCGAGGCGCCGGCCACCACCGTGCCGGGCGGGATGGTGCGCGCCGGCAGGACGGACGGCGCCGCCGCGTCCGGGACGGGCGACGGCGCGGCTGTCGCGCCGCGCGCCGCCGCCTTCACGCTGCCGAAGACGACCGGCACGACCGCCGCCAGCGCGGCCACGATGGCCGCCACCGTCGCGGCCAGCACCGTCTCGCGCTGCACCGGCAGCCCGCCGATGACGCGCGCGGCGAGCGCTCCGACCGGCACCACCGCGGCGGCGGTGAAGGCCCATAGAAAGGTCGGACCGACCTTGCCGAGGCTCTTCGCCGGCACCGCCACGGAGGTCATGGCGATGGCCAGACACGCCAGGTAGAGCGCGGCGTAGGCCTCGAGCCCGGCCCCCAGAGCCACCCAGCCGGCCACGCCGGCTGCGACGATCGCGAAGTGGATACCCAAACGCACGTGCGCCACCTTGCCGGGTTCCCTGTGCAAGCGTCGCGCCCGACCCGGCCGCCGCCTCTCCCCGCGTCGAGCGGCACCATAGGAAAGGCGGCCGTGCGCTGTCAACGCGTCGGATCCCCCCCTCCCGACCCAGCGGATCGGGCGGACGCCGCGGCACGCCGTCCCGGACAGCGAGGTGTCCGGGTCCCTGCCAACGAATGGCCAAATCAGTCCATCGCGAGCCTCTGGCGTCGTCCGCGAGGTCGTCGTATGAGCCGGCGCGAGCGGCATGCGCCTTGCTGAGCGCATGTCGGGCAACACGTCAGCAGCCGCTGCGCCCGTCGCTCGACCCCTCGGAGATAAACCACCATGACGAACCTCCTCGCCTCGGCGCGTCTGCGTACGCGCGCTCTCTACTTCGTCCTGACGGCGCTCGGCGCGCCCGCCTCGCTCGCGGCGTTCGCGGCGATCAGCGCCTGCGGCGGCGACGGCAACGGCACCAAGCCGACCTGCACCGCCGGCACCGAGGACTGCGCCTGCGCCACGGGCAACACCTGCGGCACCGGCCTCACCTGCGAAGCCAACGTGTGCGTGCCCGACGAGGTCGTGACCCCCGACTGCGGCACGGCCGTGAACTGCATGGCCGTCACCGTGCCGAGCGGCGACGCGCGCGCCTGCGATCTGGTCGTCCAGACGACCGGCCGCAAGGTGGCCGAGGTCGTCTACCCGACGGGCATGAAGGGCGCCATGCGGACGCGCGATCTGAAGACGGCCATCGCCGTCATCAAGACCGACGACAGCGCGCTCACCGGCGTCGTCGCCAAGGTCATGTTCGAGGGCGACGCCGCGGTCGCCGGCGGCGAGGCCAGCGTCGCCAAGACGACCTGCTACGACAAGACCGGCGCCCCGCTCACCGGCATCACCGCCACCCTCCACTGACGCACGCCCGGGAGACTCGCCATGCGCACCCTCCGAGCCGCGTCCCGCGCGGCCCTCGTTCCCTTTGTCGCGTTCGCGACCCTGGCCGCCACGGCCCCGGCCCACGCCCAGACCGGCGTGTCCGACGATCGCATCTCGCTGCCCGACGGGCCCGGCTCGCTCGAGGGCCTCGGCGACGACGCCATCATCAACCCCAACATGGGGCAGATGAGCTACGCCATCCCCATCGACGTGCCGGCCGGCTTCCCCGGCGTGAGCCCGTCCTTGACGCTCGGCTACTCGTCGGGCGCCGGCAACGGCGTCCTCGGCCTCGGCTGGACCTTCCCGGTGCAGTCGATCGAGCGCCTCACCGTGCGCGGCGTGCCGAAGTACGTCGTCGACGACGAGTTCATCGCCGACGGCGCGCAGCTCGTGCTGGTCGACGCCGGCAGCGGCACGAACGCGACGCGCACCTACCGCGCCCGCCAGGAAGGCCAGTTCACGCGCTACCAGTGGCACGCGCCCGGCAGCGGCGCCTCCGCCGGGCAGGGCGGCTACTGGACCGCCGAGCTCGCCGACGGCCGCGTCAACTACTACGGCGCCGACGCCACCGGCGCGACCACCGGCCTCGACGCCGCGCGCCTCGGCAGCGCGTCGGGCACGTTCCGCTGGCTGCTCGTGGCCACCGTCGACCCGTGGGGCCACGCCGTGAAGTACGGCTACGAGAGCCGCGGCGGGACGTCGCTGCTCACCGACATCGGCTGGGTCTTCGACGACGAGGGCAAGCCCCAGTACGAGGTGACGCTCAGCTACGGCTCGCGCCCCGACACCATCCTCACCGCCAACGGCGGCTTCGAGGAGTCGCTCGAGCACCGCCTCACCGGCATCGCCGTCCACGCCCACGATCAGGTCATCCGCAGCTACGTCCTCGACTACGACAGCGACCTCACCGCCGACGGCATGACCCGCCTCGCCAAGGTGACGCTGAAGGGCCAGGACGGCTCGACCTACCCGGGCATCCAGACCTTCACCTACTCGCGGAGCCTCGGCGCCGTGTGCACCGGCCTCGACTGCCAGAAGCCGTTCGCGGTGGTGATGAACTCGAACGCGGCCGGCAACGCGCTCGGCGTGAGCCTGAAGGATCGCCACGCCACCCTCATCGACATGAACGGCGACGGCCTGCCCGACCTCGTCGACACCTCGGTCACCGGCGGCAAGCACCGCATCTTCGCCAACGTGCTGGCCGCCGACGGCGAGCAGCACTTCGCGGCCGCCAAGGACAGCGCCGTCGGCCTCGAGAACGAGCACCAGCTCTCGAACCCGTTCGTGCAGGTCCTCGACGCCGACGGCGACGGCTTCGTCGACATCATGAACGCCAGCTCGGGCCTCGTCCTCTACAACAAGGGCGGCGGCGACTGGGCCGAGAAGAAGTCGGTGTGGGCCACCGACTCGAGCGGGCTCCCGAACCTCTCGTCGGACTTCGACTCGGGCGACAACGAGCTGCGCACCATGCGCTTCATCGACTACAACAACGACAAGAAGATCGACCTCATCCGCTCGAGCGGCCTCGGCGACAACAACGTCACCGCCGTCTACCGCAACACCGGCAGCGGCTTCTCGGTCGACGAGAACGTCGACTCGCTGGGCGTCGGCTTCGAGAACGACGGCCTCGAGCTGAACGACATCAACGGCGACGGCCTGCTCGACGCCGTGCTCGTCACCACCAGTTCGGTGCGCTACCGCCTGAACCACGGCTGGGGCCACTGGGCCGACTGGCGCGACCTGACCAGCGTGTCGTTCACGCAGGCCGAGGCCGAGCAGGCCGAGCTCGAGGACATGAACGGCGACGGCCTGGCCGACCTCGTGCTGGTGACGCCGTCGGCCATCCGCATCTGGACCAACCGCAACGGCGCGAGCTTCGACAGCGAGGTCGACCTCACCGACGCCGACGTCGACGGCGCGCTGCCGTCGAAGGGCGCGAACGACGTGGTGCTCTTCGCCGACATGAACGGCAACGGCAGCTCCGACGTGGTGTGGGTCACCTCGGGCGGCGAGGTCTCGTTCGTCGAGCTCTTCCCGGTGAAGCCGAACCTGCTCGCCCAGATCGACAACGGCTTGGGCCTCGTGACCGACGTCACCTACACCACCGCGGCGCACGCCATGGCCGTCGACGGCGGCACCTCGGCGTGGAAGTACAAGGTCCCGTTCGGCAGCCTCGTGGTCGACTCGATCGACACCTGGGACCGCACCACCGGCGTCCACTCGAAGCGCCAATACGCCTATCACGACGGCTACTTCGACGGCACCGAGAAGATGTTCCGCGGCTTCGAGTCGGTCGAGGAGAGCTGGCAGGGCGACGAGTCGCAGCAGGACGGCGAGGCCCGCTACCGCTACGACATCGGCGCCAGCGACAGCTACCACGCCGGCCTGCTCATGGAGACCGAGGCGGTCGCCGCCGGCGAGTCGCTGCAGTGGCAGCAGCACGCGTACGCCGAGTGCGACCTCTCCGACGTGCCCGACGGGCTCACGCCGTTCCCGGTCCGCTTCGTGTGCCCGACCACGACCACGGTCGAGCTGCGCGAGGGCGGCGCCGCCAGCGACTACGTCCGCGTCGAGACCGAGAAGCGCTACGACGACCTCGGCCAGGTCGTGACCAACATCGACCACGGCGTCGTCGGCACCGGCCCCGACGGCACCGGCGCCTGCGAGGCCTGCGCGCGCGCCGACGGCGAGTACGGCGCGCCGTGCGGCGCCCAGTGCCTGGGCGACGAGCGCTGGGTGCACAAGGACTACGTGGCGCCGGCCGACATGCACGGCCGCTGGATGCGGAACAAGGTGTGGCGCGAGCGCCGCGGCGCCGACGAGGGCGTCGTCAGCGGCACCGGCACCTTCTCCGAGACCGACACTTACTATGATGGCGACGCCTTCGTGGGCCTGCCGCAGGGGCAGCTCGACCAGGGCTTCGTGACCCGCGTCACCACCTTGCGCGACGCCGGCGGCGCCGTGGTCGCCACCTCGCGCTTCCAGCACGACGACGACGGCAACGTGGTGGTCGACCTCGACCCGATGGCCGACGCGTCGGCCACCGGCGCCGCCGCCGACCACCGCACCCGCTACGGCTACAGCGACGACGGCCTGCGCGTCGCGACCATCGACGTCCCGCTCGGCGCGGCCAACGGCAACCACACGCTGCGCCGCCAGGTCCGCTACGACGGCATCTGGGACAAGGTCTCGGTGTCGACCGACTGGCAGGTGCTCGACGGCGAGACGCTGCTCACGACCGCCACCAGCGCGAGCTACGCCTATGACGTCTTCGGCCGCGTGAAGGCCATCGTGAAGGCCGGCGACAGCGTGGCCATGCCGACCATCGAGTACGCCTACGAGCCGGGCACGCCGTCGCGCACCTGGGTGAAGACGCGGACCACCGCCGGCCAGCCGACCGACCTCGCCAGCATCAAGTGCAGCGACGGCCGCGGCCGCACCTACCAGCAGCGCGACCAGACCGCGCCCGGCCACTTCGAGGTCACCGGCTTCGAGACCGTGACGGCGCAGAACGTGGTGCGCGACCGCTACCAGCCCTACGTGTCGACGTCGGACGCCTGCGACGACGCGCCGCCCGAGGGTGCGCTGCGCATGCGCTCCGAGGTCGACGCCATCGGGCGCCCGACCGTCACGCACGTGCCGGCCACGAGCGGCGACCCGACCTCGAAGCTCGTCTACTTCCCGCTGTCCACCGAGGCCTACGGGCTCGGCTGGGACGACGCCGCCTCGCCGCACCACGACGCGCCGGTCATCAGGAAGCTCGACGGCCTCGGCCGCCTCGTCGCGGTCGGCCGCACGCCTGCCGCGGGCCAGACGCCGGAGTGGTTCACCGTGACCTACGACGCGCTCGGCAACATCGCGCGCGTCACCGACCCGATGGGCCACGCCAAGATCCAGACCTGGGATCGCATGGGCCGCGTGACCAAGATCGTCGACCCCGACCGCGGCACCATCACCATGACCTACGACGACGCCGGCCACGAGATCGCCAAGACCGACGCCGGCGGCACCACCAAGAACGCCTACGACGTGGCCGGCCGCCTCACCGCCAAGTGGGTCGACGGCGCCGAGGAGACGACGAAGATCGAGTACCTCTGGGACCTCCCCGGCGAGTGCCCGGAGGGCGTCTGCGAGCGCACCGCCAACATGGTCGTCGGCGTCCGCTACCCGACGCCGTGGGGCACCGCCACCGACTGGCAGGGCTACGACGCGCGCGGCCGCCTGGCCCACCTGGTGCGCCAGGTCGCGGGCCACAGCCTGCAGATCGACACCGCCTACGACGACGCCGACCGCATCATCGCCACGACCTACCCGGGCGGGAAGACCATCGCCTACACCCTCGACGGGCGCGGCGGGGCCAAGGCCGTGCCCGGCTTCGTGACCAGCATCACCAAGGGCAGCCGCGGCGAGGTGACCGAGGTCGCCTTCGCCAACGGCGTGACCCTCTTCCAGGACAGCGACGCGCAGGGCCGGCCGACGAGCTTCGACGTGAAGAGCGCGGGCGGGAACCTGCTGGCCGGCTACACCTACACCTACGACTCGGCCGGCCTCATCGCGTCGATCGTCGACCGCGTCACGGCGGACGCCGACCCGTCGGGCTCGGCCAAGTTCGAGTACGACGCCTTCGACCGCCTGAAGTCGGCCCAGCTCGACCCCGGGCGCGGCATGGAGGAGACGCTCGACTACGTCTACGACGCGGCCGACAACATCCTCGAGCGCACCTCGTCGCTCGGCGACCAGAGCCCCGAGCACGACGGCACGCGCACGCTCGACCCCGACCACGCGCACGCCGTCGGGCAGATCGGCGACGTGGCCATGGGCTACGACGACACCGGCAAGATGATCCAGCGCGGCGACACGAGCTTCGACTTCGACGGCTTCGGCCGCCTCGTCGACGCGCAGGTCGGCGGCAAGAGCGTGAGCGAGCACGTCTACGGCCGCGACGAGAACCGCGTGTGGTCGCGCTCGGGCGGGGCCACGACCTGGTACCTGAGCGACGACTTCTTCATCGAGGACGGCGTCGGCCAGTTCTACCTGACGCTCGGCGACCAGACCGTGGCCCACGACGAGTACGTCGCGACCGCCACGCTGGTGCTCAGCGACATGAACGCCGACGACCAGATCAACGCGGCCGACGCGTGGCTCGCCAGCCAGGCCGCGTCGGGCACCACTCACTCGGATGTCGACGAGCTCCTGGCCTCGTCGGCGGCGCAGGGCCTGGTGGGCGGCGCCGAGCGCAAGACCTTCCTCCACCGCGACCACGTCGACAGCCTTGTGGCCGCCACCGACGAGAGCGGCCAGGTGGTCGAGCGCACCAACCGCTACCCCTACGGCGAGGAGCGCTGGTCGTCGACCAACGCCGGCGAGAAGTCGGGCTTCACCGACAAGCTCGAGGACAAGGCGTCGGGCCTCGTGCACATCGGCATGCGCCAGTACGACGCGTGGCTCGGCCGCTGGAACTCGCCCGACGTCATGTTCGAGAAGCTCGACAACCGCTCGCTGGCGCAGCCGTGGGAGGCCATGGGCGCCTACGCCTACATCCGCGACAACCCCGTCAACGCGCAGGACGAGACCGGCGCCATCACCTTCACCGACCACCAGTGGGGCGCGGTGTCGGTCATCATGCAGCAGTACATCCACATGTACACGGGCGGCGCGTCGGGGAACCCGCAGACGCTGACCAACCAGGCCTGGGCGCTGGGCGTCATCGGCGACATCAAGGGCTCGAGCGAGCGCCAGTTCATGTCGGACGGCATCGAGTTCATGCAGGTGCACCGCCAGGCCATCGCCGAGCAGATCACCGACATGGCCAACGAGGCCTTCACCGCCGACGAGTACACCGACTCGATGCAGCTCCTCGACGAATTCATCAGCGCCAACTCGGCCTACGACGCGGCCGACGCCGACGACGAGGACGACGCCCCCTACGTGCCGCTGGCCAAGGCCAAGCCCATCCAGAAGTTCCAGGTCTCCATCAACGGCAACTTCAGCGACAACCTGAAGAGCCTGGCGCTCGGCAACGAGATGGACCTGGACAACGTCATCGAGCAGATCGGCGGCCTCAACACCCCGAGCGGCGACGACGACTTCGCCAGCGACGCCAACGGCGACGACGCGCCGCAGCAGAAGATGGCCCAGAAGCAGAGCAAGCCCAAGGCCCCGCCGGGCCGCTCGAAGACGCCGCGCAACGGCAAGCCCAAGCCGCCGCCGAAGAACGGGCGCCAGCGCCAGAACGCCACCGTCAAGCAGTAGCCCCGCGTCGCGAGGCCGGACACCCGAGCCGTCCGGGTGTCCGGCTGGCGGGCCCGACAGCGCCGGCCGTGTCCCGATCGATGTCGCCCAAGTCCTCATTCTGAAAGGCCCCGCGCCCGGTCGCGGGGCCGGCCCGTCTCGTGCAAAGCGAGCGGCGGCCACCGTCCGAAGGCCACCGCTCAGGAGCCCCCGCGCATGACAAGTCGCTTTCGTATCGGAGCCTGCGCCGCCCTCGCCCTGGCCTGCGCCACGCCGGTGGCGCGCGCGCAGACCGGCGCGTCCGACGACCGCGTGAGCCTGCCGGAAGGCCCGGGCTCGCTGTCCGGCGTCGGCGACGACACGGCCGTGAACAGCAACATGGGGCAGATGGGCTACGCCGTGGCCATCGAGACGCCGTCGGGCTTCACCGGCATGACGCCGCAGCTCGCGCTCGAGTACTCGAGCGCCAGCGGCAACGGCGTGGTCGGCCTGGGCTGGTCGATCGCCATGCCGGCCATCGAGCGCCTGACCTTGCACGGCGTGCCGAAGTACGACGCCGACGACGAGCTCGCGGCCGACGGCGGCCAGCTCGTGCTGGTGGGCGTGAACGGCGCCGAGCGCAGCTACCGCGCGCGCTTCGAGGGCGGCTTCGTGCGCTACACCTGGAAGGGCGCGGCCGACGGCAAGGCTGGCTACGTCGTGGCCGAGTACCCCGACGGGCGCGTCGGCTACTTCGGCGCCGACCACACCGGCGCGCCGATCGCCGCGGCGCGCGTGGGCTTCGTCGAGGACGCCGCCGAGCACGTCTTCCGCTGGGACCTGGTCGAGGTCGTCGACGTGTGGGGCCACGTCATGAAGTACGACTGGCGCACGTCGGGCACGACGTCCTTGCTCGACGGCATCCGCTGGGTCTTCGACGACGGCGGCACGGCCGAGTACGCCGTCGCCTTCGCCTACGAGAGCCGCGACGACCAGAGCACGGTGTGCAACGGCGGCTTCGCCGAGACGCTCGACCAGCGCCTGAGCCGCGTCGACGTGAAGGCCCACGGCACAGTCATCCGCAGCTACGCGCTCCACTACGGCAGTGACGTGGCGTCGGGCGGGCTGTCGCGCCTCGCCAGCGTGCAGCTCTCGGGCGTCGGCGGCGTGGCCTGGCCGGTGGCGACGACGTTCGGCTACTCGAAGACGCTGGGCGACGTGTGCACCACCGACTGCGACCAGCCCATCGTCAAGGTGATGAACTCGAGCGCCGCCGGGAACGCGCTCGGCATCAGCTTCAAGAACCACGACACCCAGCTCATCGACATGAACGGCGACGCGCTGCCCGACCTCGTCGACAGCTCGGTCTCGGGCGGCAAGCACCGCATCTTCATCAACACGCTCCAGGCGGATGGCTCGCACGCGTTCGCGGCGCCCTTCGAGAGCACGGTCGGCGACCAGAACAGCTTCGACCTGTCGAGCGCCTACGTGCAGGTGCTCGACGCCAACGGCGACGGCTTCGCCGACCTGCTGAACGCCTCCAACGGCTCCATCCTCTTCAACGAGGGCGGCGGCGACTGGGCCCGGAAGGCCACCGTCTTCGCGGCCGGCTCGGGTCTCCCCGACCTCACGAACGAGCTCGACGCGTCGACCGGCGCGCTGAAGACGCTGCGCTTCCTCGACTACGACAACGACCACAAGATCGACCTCATCCGCTCGAGCGGCGTCGGCGCCGGCAACGTGACCACCGTCTTCCGCGACACCGCCACCGGCTTCGTCGAGGACACCGGCGTCGACTCGCTCGAGGTGGGCTTCGAGGACGGGCGCCTCGAGCTCAACGACATGAACGGCGACGGCCTCCTCGACGCCATGGTCGTCTCCAACAGCAACGTCCGCTACGACCTGAACCTCGGCTGGGGCCACTGGGCCGGCTGGCAGACCGCCGCCAACGTGAGCTTCAGCGACACCGAGGCGGTCGACGCCGAGCTCGAGGACATGAACGGCGACGGCATGGCCGACATGGTGCTGGTCACCGCCAGCGCCGTGAAGCTGTGGCTGAACGAGAGCGGCACGTCCCTGGGTGACCCGCGGACGATCACGTCGGCCGACCTGGCGTCGGGGTCGCTGCCGGCCAAGGGCGTGAACGACACCGTGCTGTTCGCCGACATGAACGGCAACGGCAGCTCGGATGTGGTGTGGATCACCAGCGGCGGCGAGGTCACCTACCTCGATCTCTTCCCGGTGAAGCCGAACCTCATGGCCACCATCGACAACGGCCTCGGCCTGGTGACGACCATCACCTACGGCACGAGCGTCGAGCACATGGCGAAGGACGGCGGGCCGTCCGCGTGGGCGCACAAGGTGCCGTTCCCCAACATCGTGGTCGACGCCGTCGACACCCACGACACCATCGACGACACCCACAAGGTCGAGCGCTTCGCCTATCACGACGGCTTCTTCGACACGAAGGAGAAGCAGTTCCGCGGCTACGCCCGCGTCGAGCAGGGCCTCGACGCCGACCCCGGCCACCAGGAGGCCGGCGAGGCGCGCCTGGTCTACGACGTCGGCACCACCGACCCGTGCATGGCCGGGCGCCTGCTGTCGCGCGAGAACCTCTCCGACGGGCGCTCGCTGCAGAAGACGACCGACACCTATCAGGCCTGCGCCGTCGCCGAGGCCGACCCGGTCGACGCCGCCGGCGTCGACGTCTGCTACTCGTGCCTGGCCGCGACCGAGGTCGAGCTGCGCGAGGGCGCCGACCCGGCCGCCTGGGTCACGACGCGCACGACCATGACCTACGACGGCTACGGCGACGTCACGCGCGAGACGCAGGACGGCGTCGTGGCCATCGGCAAGACCGTCGGCGACGGCGCCTGCGGCCCGTGCGCGCGCGCCGACGGCGAGTACGGCGCGCCGTGTGGCGCCACCTGCACCGGCGACGAGAAGGTCGTCGAGCGCGACTACATCGCGCCCGGCGCCGCCACCGGCGGCAAGTGGATCCTCGGCAAGGTGTCAGCCCAGCGGAGCTACAGCGGCGACGCCGGCCTGGCCGACGAGACGCGCACCTACTACGACGGCGACGACTTCACCGGCCTCGCGCTGGGCCAGGTCGAGCGCGGCTTCGTGTCGCGCGTCACGACCAAGGACGACGCCGGCGCCGAGGTCGACGCCTCGCGCGCCGCCCACGACGCCGACGGCAACGCCATCGAGCAGCTCGACGCGCTCGGCACGCCGGGCGGCGACGGCCACCGCACGACCACCACCATGAGCGACGACGGCCTGCGCGTCGCGGCCGTCGACCACCACCTGAGCGACGCGGACGGCGCCTACACGCTGCACCGCGAGTACCGCTACGACGCGCTCTTCGACCGCCCCAGCCTGGCCACCCACTGGCAGGTGGTCCGGAGCGGAAGCACCGCGACCGACACGTTCGCGACGACGTACGGCTACGACGCCTTCGGGCGGCTCGTGTCGATCACCCAGCCGGGCGACGACGCGGGCAAGCCCACCACCGAGCTCACCTACGAGGTGGGCGCCCCGACGCGCGTGGTGTCGAAGCACCGCAGCCAGAGGGGCGGCGCCCAAGACCTCGAGAAGGTATCCTGTTACGACGGCAAGGGCCGGATCTACGAGGAGAAAGTCAAGACCTCGGCCGGCTCTTATCGGGTCCCGCGCTATGAGCGTTTCTCGCCGGCAGGCGATGAACGCCAGCGTTTCCAGCCGTTCGTGACCGCGTCGGGTGTCTGCGATGACGACCCGCCGGCCGGGACCCTGGCTTTCGACGCCGAGCTCGACGCGGTCGGCCGGCCCATCGCCCACACGACGCCGTCGGACTCGGGCACCGTCACCTCGCGGATCACCTACACGCCGACGTCCTCCTACGAGTACGACCCGAGCGACGACGACCCGAGCGACCCGGCCCACGACACCCCGACCATCCGCACCTTCGACGGCCTCGGCCGCATGGTCGCCATCGGCCGCACGCCGAGCCCGGGTGCGGCGCCCGAGACCTACCGCTTCACCTACGCCGAGCTCGGCGGCCTGCGGCGCATCACCGACCCGCTCGGGAACGCGCGCGTGCAGGACTACGATCGCCAGGGGCGCGTGACGCGCGTGGTCGACCCCGACCGCGGCACCTCGACCTTCACCTACGACGCCGTCGGCGACGTCACCGCCACCACCGACCCCGCCGGCACGCAGCAGAAGCGCTACGACGGGCTCGGGCGGCTCGTGGCGGAGTGGGTCGACGGCGCCGAGTCCACAACCAAGGTTGAGTATCTCTACGACACGGCCCACGGCTGCCCCGACGACCACTGCGTCGCGACCGCCAACCTGCAGACGGCCGTGAAGTACCCGACGCCGTTCGGCGCCGGCACCGACTGGTTCGCCTTCGACGCGCGCCTCCAGCCGGTGCGCGCCATCCGCCAGGTCGATCTCGCCACTGGACCGATCCGCTTCGACGTCGCCACGACCTACGACAACGCCGGGCGCGTGACCTCCGAGACCTACCCGGGCGGCATCACCATCGACTACACGCTGGATGCGTCGGGCCGCGTCTCGGCCATCCCCGGCTACGTCGACAGCGTCGCGGTCCACGACCGCGGCGACGTCAGCCAGGTCGCCTTCGGCAACGGCGTGAAGCTCGCCCAGACCTTCGACCCGCGCCGCGCGCTGGCGTCGATCGACGTGAAGGGCCCGAGCGGCACGGCGCTGCTCGGCTACAGCTACGGCCGCGACGTCGACGGCCACATCGTCGACGTCACCGATCGCACGGCGTCGGCCGGCTCACCGTCGGGCGCCGCGACCTACACCTACGACGCCTACGACCGCCTCATCGAGGCGGCCATGGACGTCGGCCAGGCCGACGAGGAGATCGTCACCTTCGGCTACGACGCGGCCGACAACCTGGTGTCGCGCGAGTCGACGCTCGGCGCCGAGAGCCCCGAGCACGACGGCGACCGCACCATCGCCGGCGCCCACCGCGTGACCCAGGTCGGCGACCTGGCCATCGGCTACGACGCGGCCGGCAAGGTCACGAGCCGCGGCGCGACCGGCTTCGACTGGGACGGCCAGGGTCGCCTCGTGGCCGTGAAGGAAGGCGGCGCGACCATCGCCGAGGACGTCTTCGCCGCCGGCAGCGACCGCGTGTGGTCGCGCTCGGGCGACGAGCGCACCTGGAGCTTCGGCGACTTCGCGGTCGAGGACGGCGTGGCCGTCGTGCACGTGAAGCTCGGCGAGGAGAGCATCGCCCGCCGCGAGGTCGCGGCCGGCACGCTGGTGCTGCCCGACCAGAACGCCGACGGCGCGCTCGACGCCGCCGACGCGTGGCTCGCCTCGCGCTCGTCGACCGCCGCGGTCTCGGCCGAGGTCGACGCCATGCTCAACGCCTCGGCGCGCCAGGGCCTCATCGACTTCGGCCAGGCCACCACCTGGCTCCACCGCGACCACACGAGCGACCTCGCGCTGGCGACCGACGCGTCGGGCGCGCCCGTCGAGCGCACGCTGCGCTACCCCTTCGGCGCCCTTCGCTGGTCGAGCACCAACGACCCCGAGCGCCGCGCCTTCGCCGACCAGTGGACCGACGAGGCGACCGGCCTCGTCCACTTCCTGGCCCGCGACTACGACCCGCGCCTCGGTCGCTTCCTGCGGCCCGACGAGATGTTCCGGACGCTGGACGCCGACCAGCTCGACGCCCCGTGGGAGGCGCTCGGGAACTACATCTACGCCTTCAACAGCCCCATCGGCGTGCGCGACCCGACCGGCGCCAACGGCAACGACGTGACGCTCACCTGGAAGACGGTGAACATGCCGGCGCGCGCCTTCTCGAACCACTACGGCCTCGGCATCATCCCGGCGCTGGGCGAGAACTACGAGGCCAACCAGAGCGTGCAGCAGGCGACGGGCGACCCGACCATCCGCACCGACGCGGGCATCTACCGCTTCGTGTACGAGCACAAGGACGCCATCTTCAAGATCCTCGACAAGCGCATCAGCGAGATCGGCTCGAGCCCGCACTCCGACCCCGAGGCGTTCGACGAGGCCGTCAAGGACTTCTCCGACTTCAAGCGCGCGCTCAAGCGCTACGTCAAGCCGGAGGGCCCGTCCTACGTCGTCCCCGACCGCACCGAGAGCGTGGCCGAGCTGTCGCTCGACGACCTGCCCGACCTGCCGCGCGAGCGCAGCGACACCTTCGCCAAGGCGCTCGAGAAGATGGCCAACGCCAACCAGCTGAACCTCGACTCGACCGCGATGGCCATGGCCAAGGACCGGGGCGGCGACGCGCTCCAGCCGCGCCTGCCCTCGAAGTACGGCAAGGCCGTGCAGATCAGCGCGTCCGAGGACACCGGCTCGGACGAGATCACCTCGGTCCATCACATCGTCCGCCTGGCCAAGCCGAAGCCGACGCGCACCCAGCGCTTCAAGGCCGCCGTCAAGAACCTCTTCAAGAGCCGCCGATGAGGTCCCTCATGCGTACCGCCCTCCCGTTCGCGCTCGTCTCCATCGCCGGCGCGCTCGCCGCCTGCGGCGGTGACTCGAGCCCCTCGCCCGACACCGCCGTGACGACGACCGAGGACACGGCCGTCGCGCCCGACGCCGACGGCGACACCGGCAGCCCCACGACGACTCCGCCGGCCGACACCAGCGGCTGTACGCCGGGCTCGCTCGGCTGCGCCTGCAAGGCCGACGACAGCTGCAACGGCTCGCTCGTGTGCCGCGCCGGCGACAAGCTCTGCGCCGCGCCCACCGGCTACTCCGGCGGCCCGTGCAACCTCGACGGCACCTGCGACTCGGGCAACGTCTGCGACGACGGCCTGTGCTCGCCGTGCCTCGCCGGCACGCCCGGCTGCGACTGCGGCGCCGGCAACACCTGCAGCGGCGGCTACGAGTGCGACCCCTCCAACTCGCGCTGCGCCGACCCGTCGACCATCGTGGCGCACATCCCGACGACGCCCAAGTGCTACACCCACTGCAGCGCGGGCTACCTCGACGGCTCGACCTGGCGCGCCTGCGGCGGCGACGGCCTGATGGACGGCTGCGTCGGCGACCGCAGCTGCACCGACGGCTCCTGCCTCGAGGCCGGCGAGGCGGTGCCCACCTGCGCGGGCGACATCGACTGCCCCGATCACCAGGCCTGCATGCAGGGCCACTGCTACTCGAACTGCGACGCCAACCGCGACTGCGGCGCCGGCACCGTGTGCTACCTCCACGTGTGCCGCACGCCGTGCGACGGCCAGGCTGGCGACTGCGCCGACGGCACCGCCTGCGACCTGGTCGTGTCGGGCACGACGTCGGGCTACTGCATGCCCACCAAGGCGGCCGACGGCGGCACCACCTCGCCGCTCGCCACCGTCGGCGGCGGCTTCACCGTCTCGCCGCAGTCCTTCGACCTGTCGAACATCGAGACCGCCGTGCGCCTGACGCTGACCAACAACACCCAGGCGCTGGTCACGTTCCGCGTGCGGAAGCTCGAGCACCACCTCAACAAGGCCGACGGCACCTCGGAGTCGCTCTTCGACTTCGACGACGACGACGACTGCGACCCGCTCTCCACCTGCCCGCTCTACTGGCTGGAGATGGGCGCGGTGGGCGTCGACCCGGCCAAGGTCACCGAGCTCTCGGTCACCGTCGACCCGATGTCGTCGGCCGACGTGCGGCTCCAGAACGCGGCCGGCGTCGAGGCCACCAGCTGGACCGGGTCGCTCCAGATCGTCTCGCCGCTCGGCAAGGCCGAGGTCAACCTCACCTACGCCGAGCGCCTCGACGGCCAGTGGAAGGGCACCGCCTTCTACTACACCTCGTGGAACGACGAGGGCCTCGCCGACTGGTCGAAGAACGAGACCAACCGCTCCTCGGAGACCAAGCAGGAGCTCCTGCGGAACGCCTTCGTCGAGCGCTGGGTCGCCTTCCGGAGCGGCGATCGCGGCGTCTCGTGGGACGAGATGCAGGCGGTCATGACGTCGACCCAGAGCGGCTCGTGGAAGTCGGCGTCCGAGGATCCCGAGTGCAGCTTCGACGTCTGCTACCTCTATGACGGCGAGGCCAGCGGCCTCGGCGGCTACTCGTCCGACGCCAACCGGGACCCCGTGCCGACCGGCGTCACCGAGCTGCCCTTCGCCATGAACCTCATGCAGAGCGCCGCCGACCCGACCAAGCTGGTCGGCCGCATCGAGTCGGCCAGCACGCTGCACTACGCCGGCAACCCGGCGGTCACGCTCCAGCTCGGCGACGACCACGACGCCTGCTCGTTCAGCGACGACCACGGCGTGTGCGTCCTGCGCGTCAGCGACTTCAGCGCCAGCATCCCGGTCGGCGGCCGCTACATCACCAGCGACAGCGACACCTCGTGCGCGTCGCGCGCCGGCCAGGGCTTCCAGCCCTTCCGCACGCCCTGGCTCCTGCCGGGCTTCGCGCGCGCCACCTACACCGACGCCGAGTCGAGCCTCCTCTACCGCTACGAGTGCCGCGACTCGCGCCTGCCCTTCGACTCGACGGCGGCCGGCGCGGCCGGGACTGCCAATATCACCTCGAATTTGTCACTCGCCCAGTCGAACCCCATCCCCGACGGCCGCGCGCGCAAGCGCTCGCTGCAGCTGCTCGACGGCGCGCTGGTGAACCAGACGACCATGGTCATCCTCTTCAAGGAGCACATGGCGAGCTTCCTCGACCCGAGCGACACCGACGGCCTCGATGCCTACGGCTACATCGTGCTGACCAAGCAGGCGGCCGACCTCGGCACCGACGACGACGACCACGACGGCATCTACAACAGCTTCGAGGGTCAGTCGGTGACCGACACGCGCAGCGAGCGCCAGGACCTCCTCCAGGTGCAGTGCAGCGACGAGATCCTCTACGACACCGGCATCCTCGCGCCGGGCGAGGTGCTCAGCGCAGGGACGGCGCCGCGCGTCGTGTCGGCGCTCGTGACCGGCGTGGCCTCGACGTCGACGCCGACGGCGCTGACGACCGCGTCGAGCGAGCAGGTCCACTACTATTGCGAGGACACCGGCCTCTTCGACGGCGGCCCGAAGAACACCACCAAGCACGGCATCGTGCTGACGACCGGCGGCACCTGCGGCAAGAGCGGCAACACCACCTACTTCAACAACAACGGCGCCTGCGAGGACGGCGGCCCGAACTCGGTCGCGGTCGAGGACGGCACGGCGTCGCGCTGCGCGCTCGGCACCGACGCGGCCGACTGCGGCACGCGCTACACCGCCGACAAGGACGTGCGCGTGGCCTGCCCGGCCGGGAGCCGCGTCATCTTCTTCACCGTCAACGAGTCGACCAAGAGCCAGGCCGACATCGCCAACGAGAGCTGCCAGGACGACGGCACCTGCTTCGGCACGCTGCAGGACTGGATCGCGTCCGGCATCGTGGTGAACCAGGAGCCGCACTACGAGTGTGCCACGGGCGGCGCCTACTGCGATCTCAACCGCCAGGATCTGCGCGACGGCAAGACGTTCTACGCCGTGGCCGACACCGAGTCGGTGATGCCGAGCTTCCGCGCCGGCCTCGAGCAGGCGTTCCGCTACCGTGTGCGCTTCCGCAGCCGCACCGGCGCCCAGGTCGGCTTCGCGCCCGACCTGTGCGAGGCGAGCTCGGACCAGGTGCCCTACTGCTACGACCCGCCCACCATCGAGCAATTGCGCGAGCGCTCCGACTGCCTTTTGTCAATCTGGGATGACTACTACCTCGACCTGGTCGACGCCG
Organism: Myxococcota bacterium; assembly: GCA_046351155.1. Classification (GTDB taxonomy): domain Bacteria; phylum Myxococcota_A; class UBA9042; order PHBI01; family PHBI01; genus JAXLYZ01. The sequence continues at coordinate 85,768 of JAXLYZ010000027.1, read as the reverse complement.
GGCAGACGACGACGCTCGACACGCTCGACGAGTTCCTGAGCTTCGACTTCTCGCAGGAGGAGGGCTGCCAGAACGGCGACCCGAACCGCTGCACCACCTACGACGGCTTCGAGCGCCTCTACGCCGAGCTCCTTATAATGATGGGCGACGAGAGCTACACCAAGGCCTTCTCGTCGCGCTTCGATCTCGCCGCCACCAACACCAAGTCGTTCGAGGGCTCGCTCTTCGAGGACGGCGGCATCAACCTGTCAGGCGTCGCCGGCTTCGAGATGTACAACCTCTACCAGGCGACGCAGTACTACTCGGAGGCGCTCGACCGCTTCTACTCGCTGTCGCCGATGGTGTGGCTCGCCCTCGAGGAGGACCACGCCGAGCAGGTGAAGCCGGCCGATGATCACCGCGCGTCGTTCGTGACGCCGGCCATGGTCACGACCTACATGGAGCGGCTCTTGCGCGCGTCGACCCAGAAGGCCCGGGCCTTCTCGGAGATCGCCAAGAAGTACCAGAGCTTCAACCGCTCGGACCTGGCGCGCAGCGTCATCGAGCGCGCCTACACTGCGACCTACCTCGAGTCGGTGGCGCTCTCGCAGGTGATGACCAAGATCCGCGACTCGTTCTCGGCGTCCCAGCGTCCGCAGATCGAGACCGTCCTCGAAGACGGCCAGCGCCGCTATCGCATGGCCATGCTCGACATGCGCACGGTCTACAACTCGATCACCGACGACACGACCATCTTCGGCATCGACCCCGACTACATCCCGTTCCCGACGCTGAACGACACCATCAACGACGAGAACGCCTTCCAGAAATTGCTCGCCCGCGCCTGGCAGCGCGAGCAGATCGCCAAGGCGAGAGAAGACGTGGCGCTCGAGAGCAACCGCAGCTTCGACACCGACGCGGCCCTCTTCCAGAGCGAGCTCACGCAGATCCGCACCACCTACGAGTCGCAGCTCGGCGACGTGTGCGGCACCTTCTCGGTCGACGTCGGCAACCAGACGCGCGTCTATCCGGCGACGCGCAAATATGCCGATCTCGATCCCAAGTTGGCAGTCCTCGGCGACCCGTGCGGCATGGTCGGCAACGGTCAGCTCTATCAGGCCATGGTGCAGATCGACGTGGCGTCGACCGACCTCCAGCTGAACCTCACGCGCTACGCCAACACCATCCAGCAGATCCAGAACGAGAAGGACCGCGTCGACGCGCAGTGCACGCTCATCAAGGGCAACGCCGCCTTCCTCCTGTGCACGGAGATCGGCAAGGACTGCAGCAACGTCCCCGACGACGCGCCCGACCTGGGCGACGACGTGCTCACCATCGAGAACCGCATCCGCGCCATGCGCACCACCTCGCAGGAGGCGCAGCGCACGCTCGACCAGGTGCGCAGCCTGGCCGAGTTCGCCAAGTGCAGCGCGCTCGACGGCGAGTGCGCCACGGCCATCGCGGCCAGCACCGTCTACACCGTCGCCGCCACCGTGAACGAGGGCCTGCAGATCGGCACCGCCACCGCCATCGCCGTGCTCGAGGGCGACATCGACAAGCGCCGCAGCAAGATCGCCGCGTGGCAGACCGAGCGCCAGTGCGACGCGCTGTCGATCGACTCGGCGGCGCGCGTGAAGGACCTCTACCTCGAGACGCTGGAGATCGACCTCGAGACGCTGCGCACCGAATATCAACTGCAATTGGCACTCTCGGAGATCGAGCGCCTGCACAACGTGGCCACGCGCCTCCAGCTCGAGCAGGAGGAATCGGAGCAGATGGCCATCAACGTGCAGGCCGCCAAGGACGACCCCAACGTCCGCATCTACAAGAACGACGCCGTCATCAACGCCGACATCGCCTTCGACGACGCGCTCCAGCAGGCCTACAAGGCGACCCGCGTCTACGAGTACTACACCTCGCAGAGCTACGCCGCGAGGGACCAGCTCTACCTCATCCGCATGGTGTCGTCGGGCGACTACAACCTCGAGAACTACCTCGTGTCGCTGGAGAACAGCTTCATCGAGTTCGAGGAGGAGTACGGCGAGGCCGACCTGCGCGTGCAGGTCATCTCGCTCATGAACGACATCTTCAAGATCCCGAAGACCGACCCGAGCGGCGCCGACTACTCGCAGGGCGACCGCATCACCATGCTGCGCCAGCGCCTCGCCGACACGAGCCTGCTCGACGAGAACGGCTACATCTCGATCCCCTTCACGACCAGCATCGACGACCTCTCGCCGCTCACGCGCGACCACAAGATCGACTACCTGGTCGTCGACCTGAACCTCAACTCGTACGGCGATGACGACGTGGCGCGCGTGTACCTCCGGCAGAAGGGCACCTCGGTGGTCCACGCCATCGACGGCTCGACCCAGTACTACCGCTTCCCCGAGCGCACGGCCGTGGTCGACGTCATGATGAACGGCAACCGCGACCTGCTGGATCCCGCCATCCTGAAGTCGTATCGTTTCCGCGACCGGCCATATGCCAATACCGGCTGGGAGCTCGTGCTCAACCAGCGCGACGAGCCGGTCAACCGCGATCTCGATCTCACGACCGTCAACGACATCAAGATCTACCTGTATTACACGGACTTCACGACCTTCTGAGGAAGTCAGCGATGCGTGCTCAACTCTCCTGGGCGGCTGTCGTCACGGCCGCGCTCGCGGCGTGCGGCGGCGACGCCCAAAGGGCGTCCGACTCGGACGCGGCCGACGTCGTCCCCGACACCGGCCAACCCGACGACGCCACGGGCGACGTGTCGGACGCCGACGCGCCGATCGACGCGACGGGCGACGCCTCCGACGACGACGCCGACGCCTGCACCCCGGGCGAGCTCGGCTGCGCCTGCGACGCTGACCAGGCCTGCGGCGCCGACGAGCTCGTGTGCGACGGCGGCACCTGCCGCGCGGCCGTCGCCTGCGCGGCCGTCGTCTGCGCCGACCACCAGCTCTGCGCCCAGGCCCCCGGCCTCGACGCGGCCTGCCTGCCGGCCTGCGACAGCGGCTTCAGCTGGAACGGCGGGACGCTCACCTGCGACGCGAACCCGCTGGCGACGTGCGCCGACAGCCCGAGCGACCCCAACGCCATCGGCGACGACTGCCGCCTGGCCAAGAAGGAGTGCGTCCCGACCAGCGGCCTCGTCGCGGCCCACTGCGGCGACTGCCTGGCCGGCAACGTGCCCGACGCCGGCACGAACGCCTGCCGCGCGCCGCTCGGCTGCGCCACCGTCGGCGCGGAGTGCGATGCACAACATCGGTTGTGCATCGCGGCGACCACCTCGCCGGCGGCCGACGCCAGCTGCGGCGAGTGCGTCCTGCCCTGGGTCGACGACGACCTCGATCCGGGCGGCACCTGCGCCGTCGACCCGCTGGCCGACTGCACGCCCGACGGCGCCGACAGCTACTTCGCGGTGTGCGACGCGCTGCACCGCGAGTGCCTGAAGACCGCCGACGACCTGGCCCCGAGCTGCGGCGACTGCGCCGGCGCCTACGCCGAGAACCCGGCCACCGGCGCCTGCGCCATCCCGTCGACCTGCGCCGATCTCGGCTGCGCCGCGCTCGGCCGCGCCTGCACCGACGACGGCTTCGCGGCCTGCGAGGGCTGCCTCGACGGGCTCGACCCGGTGAAGCCCAGCGACCCGATGTCGGCCTGCGCCTCCGAGCTCACCTGCCGCGACCTCGACTGCGGCGACGACTACTGCATGGCGTCGGACACGCCCGGCATCGACGCCACCTGCCAGCCGTCGAGCTGCGGCGCCGGCCAGGCCAAGAACCCCACCACCGGCCTGTGCGTCACCTGCGCCGGCAGCTGCAACAAGGCCGGCGAGACCGGGCGCTTCTGGCTCGACACGCGCAGCAACGGCTCGTGCGTGTGCGAGACCATCCCCGACTGGTACCTCGACACCACGCTGGGCGCGACGCCCAAGCCCTGCGACGCCGACGGCGACGGCTGGGTCCGCACCGCGGCGCAGCCGTTCATGGAGCCGACCGGCAGCCTCGACCCGGCCATCGCGGCCAACGCGCGCTGCGCGCTGCACAAGATCGACCGCATCACGCTCCAGAACGAGTGGGGCCAGCGCTACGAGGTCCGCCTGTGCACGGGCGGCCCGGTCGGCGAGGGCAAGACCTGCGCCCAGCCCATCACCTCGAGCCTCTACGAGAAGACCGAGCTCGACGACGAGGCCTCGCTCACCGACCTCGTGAAGTACCCGGTCTACGGCCACGACGGCGCCGGCCGCCAGCTGCACGCCGAGGAGGTGAACCCGCTCAGCAAGGCCTGCGTCAGCGCCGGCGGCGACCTCGACGGCAACGGCATCGACGACCTGCAGGAGGCGGCCGAGATGGACATCCCGGCCGGCGTCACGCTGACCGGGCTGCAATCGCTGCTCCTCGACTTCGGCTACTTCGTCGAGCTGCACACGAGCTGGTACGAGCCGCGCGCGCAGAGCGAGGCCGGCACCATCGTCATCGCCGAGCGGAGCCGCTGCGCCGCGAGCGGCGACGCGCGCTTCGTGCTCGGCTACGACGAGGCCAGCGGCAGCAGCTACTGGAAGGAGTGCACGCGCAACCGCCGCGCCGCCTTCGATCGCAGCGACATCCAGCCCGGCTTCGACTTCGCGCGCTGGCAGTGCGACGCCACCAGCGGCACCTGCGACGTGCCCTCGGCGCCCGCCACCACCACCGGCACGACGGTGCCCGACCACGGCCTGTGCGACGTGGTGCTGCCGCCCGCCGACGGCGTGTGGCGCGGCATGACCCACCACAGCCAGTTCCGCTGCGCCCAGGTGACGAGCGGCGCGGCGACCAAGAGCTACGAGGTGGCCCGCGCCAGCCTGTATGACAAATCCACGGCCACCGCTGGCAGATACCAGTTCGACGCCTGCGACGTCAGCGGCAGCGCGCGCCCGCACGGCAGCGCCAACCCGGCGGCGGTCGATCTCAGCTGCACGCCGGAGGTCCCCGAGGCCGGCGCGGTGGGCTTCATCGCCGCGCGCTACGTGGACGACGTGGGCCAGGCCGACTACAGCGAGGGCTGCATCGACGAGTGGCGGAGCTGGCCCGAGCTGTGCCCGGGCTGGGACACCACGCTGGCGTCCGACGACCAGTCGGCGGTGGGCGACGGCCAGTCGCTCGATTTTGGCAATATCGTGTGCGGCTGCGGCGAGAACTACGGCGGCCTCAGCTGCCAGCAGGGCTGCGCCGCGGCCGACCTCATGCTGTCGCCGGGCTACGGCGTCTCGCCGCGCTCGGGCTGGTGGCTGTGCGGCGACCTCGCCGGCAGCGGCTGCAGCGAGACCTGCGCCGACGCGCTGGCGGTCACCGACTTCGCGAGCCAGACCGGCGGCTGGACGCTGGGCGGCGACGCGCACATCGTCGGCAGCGTCCTGCGCGTGACGAGCGACACCCAGGGCGTGAGCGGCTACGCCTGGCGCGACGCGCCCGTCTACGTCGGCGGCGGCTTCGCCGTCGACTTCACCTTCCAGCTCACGGCCAGCGACAACGCCGGCGCCGACGGCATGGCCTTCGCGGTGCAGAACCAGGGCTACGCCGCGGGCGGCGAGCTCGGCACCGGCAGCGGCCTGGCGCTGAGCTTCGACAGCTTCGCCAACGACGCCACCGAGACCAACCGGCGCGTGGCGCTGCTGGTGAACGGCAGCAGCGTGGCCCACGCCGACCTCGCCGGCGACTGGAGCAACAGCGGCCCGCACACGGCCCACCTCACCTACGAGGCGGGCACGGTGAAGGCCAGCGTCGATGGCCTGGCGTCGCTGAGCTACGCCGTCGACCTCGTGGCGGTCGGCGCGGCCAGCGCGTCGGGTCGGGCCTACATCGGCTTCACCGCGCGCACCGGCGGCTTCGCCGAGTCGCACGACGTCAGCGCCTTCGCCTTCGCCTGCGGCGCCTCGTGCGAGAGCCCCGAGCAGGTGGCCAGCGACCAGGCCGGCACGGTGTGGACGCTCGAGGGCGACGTCGGCCGCTTCGGCCTCGAGGGCAACGCCCTCTACTCGGCCGCCACGCCGTGCTCGGCGGTGGGCGCCGAGCCGAGCGCGCGCGGCGGCGGCGACGTGTGCGGCACGACGCCGTCGACCTGCCCCGGCAGCCTCACCCAGGCCGGCGCCGCGGCCGCCTGCACGGCGCTCGGCCTGCGCCTGTGCACGCTGGCCGAGCTGCACGCCGACGAGCCGCGCTCGACCGGCTGCGGCTACGACAACGGGCGCGCCTGGTCGTCGACCGCCTGCGCCGGCGGCTTCATGACCGCGGCCGGCGGCACGCAGTACGCCGCCACCTACCCCGACCAGTGCACGGCCGCCGACGGCGCCGCCGTGCCGCGCTGCTGCGGCGACGCCGTCCCCAGCGATCCGACCTCCGGCTGGAGCCTCCGATGAGTGGTAAAGGTGCTTTCGTTCTGGCCTGGCTCGGCGGGTCGCTGGTGACCGCCGCGGCGCTCGTGTCGTTCCGCGCCGCGGCCGACGGCAACCCGTCGACCGACGACCTGCCGCGCCTCATGCCGTTCGCCGGCACGCTGGAGAAGGGCGGCGTCGGCTACTCGGGGCAGGTCGACATGACGTTCGTCGTCTACGACTCGGCCACCGGCACGACGCCGCTCTGGAGCGAGACGCAGACGGTCACGGTCTACCGCGGCGCCTTCAGCGTGCTGCTCGGATCGAAGGCCGGCACGGCGGCGCTCTCGGCGGCGGTCGAGTCGGCGGCGTCGCTGTGGGTCGGCGCCTCGCTCACGACCTCGAGCGGCACGGTGGTGCTGAACGGCCGGAAGCGCATCGTGCCGGTGCCCTACGCCATGCTCACGACGGCGGCCACCGGCGTCAGCGCCGGCGGGCAGCTGGTGCTGGAGTCGACCGTCGCCATGGCCAGCGACGGCGCCAGCGGGCCGCTCACCATCACCGACTCCAACGGCGACCGCCTGACGCTCGACGGCAACGACATCGACAGCCAGAACGAGCTGTGGCTCGACAAGGAGAACACCAAGGCGGTGTTCGTCGGCGGCGACGTCACCGTCGGCGGCGACACCATCAGCTTCTCGAGCAGCAAGGACACGCTGGTCCACGATAGCGGCGACAGCCTGCACTTCGACGCGCTACCCGGCCCCGACCTCGGCACCGTCGAGCGCACCGAGTTCCAGAACCCGGTGACGGTGAACGGCGACGTGACCGGTCTCCAGACGACCTTCACGCAGGACAACGACGGCGGCACCGGCGACTGCACCGACTACGACCTCCAGGCCAACGACGGCAGCGACCTCCTCTACTACTTCTGCGGCGGCGGACGCGTGTGGGTCGGCGGCAAGTTCCAGGGCATCGTCGGCAACAACGCCAAGGCGATCCAGGTGATGCGCTGCTGCGCTCCGAAGGTGACGGTGCAGTGATGAGTCGCAGGTCCAATGTGGTGCTCGGTTGGCTCGGCGGCTCGGTGACGACCGCCGTCCTGCTCATGACCTTCATGGCCTCGGCCGACGGCAGCATCGAGAGCGACGGCGTGCCGACGCTGGTGCCGTACCAGGGCCGCCTCGAGCGCGACGGGGCGCTGGTCGACGAGGACGTCGACGTGACCTTCCGGGTGTGGGACGGCGCGACCCTCGAGTGGTCGGAGCGCCGCACCGTGTCGGTCGTGGCCGGCCGCTTCGCGGTGCTGCTCGGCGACACCAGCGCCACCAGCGCCGCTGCGCTGGCCACGACCATGCGGAACGCCGACGCCCTGGAGCTCGACGTGGTGCTGCACACGACCTCGGGTGACGTGAGCATGGTCGGCAGGAAGGCCTTCACGCCAGCGCCCTACGCCATGCTGGCAGGCGGCGGCGTCGACGCGCAGCTCGGCGGGCAGCTGGTGGTCGAGGCCGAGGACGTGGTCAGCGCGTCCGGCGACGGCACGTTCGTCCTGCGCGACAGCGACTCGAAGCGCCTGCTCGTCGACGGCGACGACCTCGACAGCAACGACACGCTGGCCTTGAACCGCGCCTCCAAGAAGGCGGTCCACACTGGCGGCCGCCTCATCGCGCGGGGCAAGGTCGGCTTCGCCTCCAGCACCCAAGGCGACGGCGGCACGGCGCTGCAGTACACGACCGCCGGCAACGTCCTGACCATCAACCCGGGCGGCGCCCTCGGCAACTCGACGACCTTCGACGCCAACGTCTGGTTCGACGCCGACGTGACCGGCCTCGACGCCACCTGCACCTCCGACAACTCGAGCGGCTCGTGCGTGACCTACGACCTCGGTCTCACGTCCGGCACGCTGACGCAGTACTGCCCCGACAGGATGGCCATCGTCGGCGGGATCTGGGGTGGCCTCAACAACGGCGGCAAGGGCCTCCAGTTCATGCGCTGCTGCCCCTACACCCTGTCGGTGAAGTGAGGAGACCCCCATGCGAAAGCTCCTCTCTGCGCTGCGCCTCCCGGCGCTCCTCGTCGGCCTCTCGGGCGCGCTGGCCCTGGCCTCGCTCGGCGTCTCCGCGCTGGTCGCGCGCGCCGATCTGAAGACCGACCTCATCCCCGATCGCGTGCCGTATGCCGGCACGCTCATGCAGGGCGGCACGCCCTACACCGGCGACGTCCAGCTGGTGTTCCGCCTCTACGACGGCCTCGCCACCGGCAGCGCCGGCTGGAGCGAGACGCAGACGGCGCACGTCGTCGACGGCCGCTTCGCGCTGCTGCTCGGCGCCACCAGCGACACCAGCGGCAGCGCGCTGCGCGACATGATCGAGGGCGCCGACGACCTCTACCTCGCGGTGTCGAAGCTCGAGGCCGACGGCGTCACCGAGGTCGCGTTCCCCGGGCGCCGCCGCTTCGTCGCCGCGCCGGCGAGCCTCGTCGCCAAGGCCTTCAGCAACGCCACCATCCACACGCGCGCGGCCATCGCCTCGACCAGGACGGTGGACGGCGCCGGCACCGACGGCGCGCTGGTGGTGGCCGACGGCGACGGCGCGACGCTGACCGTCGATGGCAACGACCTCGACTCGGCCGGCGGACCGCTGTCGCTGAACCGCCTGTCGCTGAAGGGCGTGACCACCGGCGGAACGCTCGACATCGCCGGTATGGCCCTCGAGCTCAGCGACGGCACCACCTCCCGCACCGCGATCGCGCGCAGCGGCAACATCGTCACCGTCAACCCCAACAAGGCCTTCACCACGACGGTCATCGACAGCCCCGTCTCGCTCGGCGTCGGCGACGTGAAGGGGCTCACGGCCACCATGCGCGGCCAGGGCGCCACCAATTACCAGGTGCTGGGTGATCTCGGCGGCGGCAGCGCCACCTACACCTGCCCCAACAACGCCTTCATCTACGGCGGGCGCTTCGTCGGCAACATCAGTAGTGGCAAGGCCATCTACACGATCCAGTGCGGCAAGGTCTCCCTCGACGTCAAGTGACCGCGGAGGTCTCATGTCACGCGTCTCCCTCGCCCGTCTCCTCGCACGCATCGTCGCGTGCAGCGCCGCGGCGACCGTCGGCGCCTGCGGCGGCGACACCACCACGAGCCCGGGCGACAGCGCCGACAGCGCGGCCGGCGACACCACCGGCGACACCTGCACGGGCGAGCTGTGCCAGCCCGACACCTGCGCCGCCGGCACCAGCGGCTGCGCCTGCGACACCGGCGAGCGCTGCGACGACGGCCTCGCCTGCACCAGCGGCACGTGCACGCCGACCAGCTGCGTCGACGGCGCCGAAGCCTGTCCGTGCCGCGACGGCGACGTCTGCGACGCCGGCCTCGCCTGCCACGACGATCACACCTGTCACGCCTGCGACGCCGACGCCGTCGGCTGCGGCTGCACGCTGGCCGACGGCTGCTCGAACGACCTCGTGTGCGCCGACTCCGACCTCGGCGACCCCGTGGTGCTGACCTGCCGCGCCGAGCTCGCCTGCGCCGACATCGCGTGCGCGACGCACCAGCTGTGCGACGCCGGCGCCGCGGGCGTCGATGCCGGCTGCCTCGCGGCCTGCGACGCCGGCTTCACCTGGAACGCCGGGACGTCGGCCTGCGACGCCAACCCGGCCGCGCACTGCGGCACGTCCACCAGCGATCCGGATGCCATCGGCGACGACTGCGAGCTGGCCCACAAGGCCTGCGTGCCGGGCAGCGGCCTCACCCCGGCGCAGTGCGGCGACTGCCTCGCCGGCTTCCTCGAGGACCCCGACACCAACGCCTGCCGGGCGCCGGTGACCTGCAGCGCGCTCGGCGCCACCTGCGATGCACAACATCGGTTGTGCATCGCGTCGACCTCGTCGCCGGCGGCCGACGCCACCTGCGGCGCCTGCGTGCTGCCGTACGACGAGGACCCCGCCGGTGACGGTGGCGGCGGCACCTGCGTCTTCGCCGCCAGCGCCGACTGCTCGGCCGACGGCGACCTGAGCATCGCCGGCATCTGCGAGCCGCTGCACCGCGAGTGCGTGAAGCCCGACGCCGACCCGCCCGAGGCGCCGCACTGCGGCGACTGCGCCGCACCCTACTTCGAGAACCCGGCCACCGGCCTCTGCGACCTCCCGGCCACCTGCGCCGACCTCGGCTGCGAGGCGCTCGGCCGCGGCTGCGTCGACGACGGCTTCGCCGCTTGCGAGGACTGCAAGGAGGGGCTCGGCGCCATCGACCCGGCCGACCCGATGTCGGCCTGCGTCGAGTCGCTGACCTGCAGGAACCTCGACTGCGGCGACGGCTACTGCATCGAGTCGAACGAGACCGGCGTCGACGCCACCTGCGCGACGTCGAGCTGCGGCTCGGGCCAGGCGCTCGACCAGTCGACCAACGCCTGCGTCACCTGCAGCGGCAGCTGCACCAAGTCCGGCCAGACCGGACGCTTCTGGCTCTACACGAAGACCAACGGCACCTGCGTGTGCGAGACCATCGACGACTGGTACATCGACACGACGCTGGGCGCGACGCCGAAGCCGTGCGACGCCGACGGCGACGGCTGGGTGCGCACCTCGGCCGAGCCCTTCGTCGACCCGAGCGGCACGCTCGACCCGGCCATCCAGGCCAACGCGCGCTGCAACGTGCGCACCGTCGACCGCGTGACGCTCCAGAACGAGTGGGGCCAGCGCTACGTCGTCCGCCTGTGCGCCACCGGCGCCAAGCCGGTCGCCGAGGGCGAGAGCTGTGACGCGCCGCTGGCCGTGAAGCTCTACGAGAAGACCGAGCTCGACGACAACACCTCGCTCACCGACCTCGTGAAGTACCCGACCTACTCGGTCGGCAGCAGCGGCCGCCAGCTGCGCGCCGAGGAGCTGAACCCGCTCACCAAGGCCTGCGTCAGCGCGTCCGCCGACCTCAACGGCAACGCCATCGAGGACCTCTCCGAGAGCGCCGAGATGACCGTGCCCGACGGCGTGACGCTGAGCGACACGCAGGCCATCCTGCTCCACTTCGGCTATTTCATCGAATTGCACACGAGCTGGTACGAGGACCGCCCCGGCGAGGAATATGGCACTCTCGTCGTCGCCGAGCGCTCGCGCTGCGACGCGACGTCGGCCGCGGCGACCCAGGGCACGGGCTTCTTCCTCGGCTACGACGAGGCCAACGCCAGCGACTACTGGCAGGACTGCAGCCGCAACCGCCGGGCCTCCTTCGACCGCGCCGACCCGCAGCCGGGCTACGACTTCGCGCGCTGGATGTGCAGCGCCACGAGCGGCGTGTGCCCGATGCCCGATCCCCCGACGACCGCCACGGTCGGCACCAGCGCCCCCGACCACGGCCTGTGCAACGTGCTCCTGCCGCCGGCCGACGGCGTGTGGCGCGGCATGACCGCCAGCAGCCAGTTCCGCTGCGTCGAGGTGGTGGCGAGCGCCGCCGACGCCGACCAGGCCTACGAGCTGCCCGTGTCCGAGCTCTATGACAAGACCAGCGCGCCGTCGGGCAGCTGGACCTTCAACGACTGCGGCGTGGCCTGCCCGAGCGGCGACGACAGCTGCGCCACCGACTGCAGCGGCGATCAGTGCGACGCCTCCAGCGACGCCGTGAAGGCCGCGGCCAACCCGTGGAGCCCGGTCCTCCGCTGCGCGCCGGGCATGGCGGCGGCCGGCTCGGTCGGCTTCGCGGCGCGGCGCTACGACGACGGCACCACCAGCGACAGCTACGTCGAGGGCTGCATCGACGAGTGGAACACCTGGCCGCAGCTCTGCCCGGGCTGGATCACCGACCTCGGCGACGACCAGGTGCAGACCACCATCGGCGATGGCCAGGCGTCGAAGTTCGGCGAGCTCGCCTGCGGCTGCGGCGAGAACTACGGCGGCCAGAGCTGCGACGTCGGCTGCCCCGAGGTGCTCATCGATCCGGCCTACTCGCTGTCGCCGCGGAGCGGCTGGTGGATGTGCGGCGAGGTCGCCACGACGTCGATGACCAGCGTCGACGAGGAGCTCGGCCCGGTCTTCTCGGGCGAGGACGAGGACGGCTCGGGGCTGTGGGTGATCGACGGCCAGATCGAGCTCGCGCCGCGCGAGCGCACGCCGCTGTGCGAGGACGCGAGCGACTGCAACAGCGGCTGGATGCTGCGATGAGGGCGCTCGCGACGAGGACGCCACCAGGGAGGGTTCGGTCATGAGACGCATGCTTTCCGCGCTGCTGGGATCGCTCGTGGGCATCGGCGCCGCCTTCGCCGTGTGGACCGAGGTGCGCGGGTCGGCCGGCGCCGCGGCGCTGCCGACGGTCGTCCCCTACAGCGGGCGCATCGAGCGCGACGGCACCGCCTGGAGCGGCGACGTCGACCTGCGCTTCCAGCTCTACGACGCCTCGGCCAACCTCGTGTGGACCGAGGACTGGCTCGCCGCCGACGGCCACGCCGTGAGCGTCCACGACGGCCGCTTCGAGGCGCTGCTCGGCAGCTACCAGACGTCGCTGGCCAGCACGCTGGCGGCGGGCGACGCGCTCTACCTGACGGTGTCGGTGCGGAGGTCGGCCGCCGACAGCTGGGTCACGCTCGAGGGCTCGAAGCCCTTCCGGGCCACGGCCTACGCGCTCTGGACCGCGGCCTCGGGGAGCCTGGTGGTGCACGGCGACCTGACCGTCACCGGCGCGACCACGCTGAGCGGCGACACCCACGTGGGCTCGCTCGAGATGGCCCACGACGTGGCCAAGGTCTACATGGGCATCGACTCGAGCGGCAACGAGAAGAACGGCGACTGGGCCGTCTGCTTCGGCGACGACAACAGCGCCGACGGCGCGCAGCTCGACTACCGCTCGACCGCCGACGCGCTGTCCTTCGAGAAGAACTTCCAGAACAACGACACCGCCGATCTCCTGACCATCAGCACCGCCTCCGCCACGGCCGGCGCCATGACGCTGGCCGGGCCGGCCACGGTGACCGGCAAGCTCACGAGCGAGGGGCCGCTGCAGCTGAAGAGCGGCGCCGACATGGTGCTGTCGTCGGGCTCGCGCGTGCTCTTGTCGGGCACGACCGGCGACGACACGTTCACGTGGAAGACGAGCTCCGGCACCAAGCTCACCTGGACCTACTCGGCCGCCAACAACGAGCTCAAGCTGGCCAACGGCGCGACCAACCTGCTCACCATCCAGAGCGACGGCGACGCCTCGACCGACCTCACGACCACGGTGCAGACCAACGGCAAGGCCTGGATCGCCGGCACGCTCTCGAAGTCGGGCCAGGTCGACCTCGAGGTGGACGCGGCCGACAAGCTCTACGTCGGCGACTCGAGCTGCAGCGAGGGCGCCCTGAAGGGCGGCACCATCGACGGCACGGCGGCGCTCTGCGCCTGCTTCAGCTCGACCCCGAGCGGCGGCGACAACCAGGGTCACGGCTGGTACTGCATCGACTAGCGTCGAGCGAAGGACACCGATGAACACTCCCCTCCGAGTCTTCCTGGGCGCGACCGCGGGCGCCTTCGCGGCGCTGCTCGCGACTCAGGCCATCGACGCCGCCGGCGCCAGCTCGAGCAACATCGCGCAGGGCACCATCCCGTTCCGCGCCACGCTGAAGAAGAGCGGCACGGCGTTCTCGGGCGAGGTCGACATGCGCTTCGGCGTGTGGGACGCCGAGAGCGGCGGCACGCGCCTCTGGAGCGAGGAGCACTCGCCGTCGGTCGGCAGCGGGCGGAAGCGCATCAGCGTCTACGCCGGCGAGCTGGTGGCCCCGCTCGGCGCCTACGACGACGGCCTCGGCAACGACGACCTGAAGGACGTCATCGCCGACGCGACGCCGCTCTGGGTCGAGGTCGAGGTGCGCACGGCCGGCGCCAACAGCTACACCAAGCTGAGCGGTCGCCAGCGCCTCGTCGCCTCGCCCTACGCGCTCAGCAGCGGCCAGGCCGCGTCGCCGACCTTCGCCTCGCTGGCCGTGTCGGGCAGCTCGGGCTCGGGCCTCCAGAGCACGGCCGAGGCCGACGTGGCCGGCTCCATCTACTTCAGCAAGACCTTCGGCCGCTTCGGCATCGGCATCAACCAGACCGGCAAGGCGGGGCCGCACCTCCTGGTCTTCGGCGATCCGGGCGCCGACGGCGGCCAGCTGCGCTACGACACGACCACCAACGTGCTCGACTTCGAGCGCACCTCCGACTCGGTGGCGGTCTTCTCGCTCGACCTCGACGACGGCACCTTCACGGTGCTGGGCCAGCTGCACGTGGCCCAGACCTCGCAGGACACGAGCACGGTGGCCGGCAACGTGACGCTCGGGTCGAGCGCCGACCTGGTCGTCGACACGCTGCCCAACGTGACCTTCACGGCCTCGACGAGCAACAACGGCATCGCCTTCGGCGACAACGACGGCGGCGTCCAGGCGGTCTACGATCCGAACAACGACGACTTCGTCATCGAGAAGGGCACGACCGCCTCGCCCGGCACGCTGAGCGACGGCAGCGACCTCTTCGTGGTCGACCGCAACGGGCTCGTCGTCGGCATCAAGGGCGACATGGTGACGGGCGGCTATCCGGCGCCGACGCCGGGCACCTGGTCGAACCCGACGACGCTCGAGAACAACGCGCTCGACAAGGTCTTCCAGAGCGACTCGAGCTGCAACGTCGGCCACCTCCGCGTGGCCAAGAACGGCGGCAAGTTCGTGTCGCTGTGCGTGTGCCTCGGCTCGAGCGTCGACAACGGCCAGGGCTACTACTGCTTCGACTGAGCTGTCCGCGCGGTCGCGCGGCTGAGGGCCAGACCATGACGATGACCCACGGACGACACGATGTGCTGATCGGAGTGAGCGCGGGCGCGGCCCTGGCGCTGGCGCTCTTCGGCTTCGGCGGCCTCGGCGCGAGCCATCCGTCGCGGGCCGGCGCCGACAAGGACACCGCCACCGACGACCTGCCGGCGATCATCGCCTACTCGGGCACGGTGACGCTGGCCGGGAAGGCCTACGACGGCGGCACGCTCGATCTGCGCTTCACGCTCTGGGACAGCTCGGGCTTCGCGCTGTGGACCGAGACCGACACCGGCGTCGAGGTCGCGAGCGACGGCCACTTCTCGCTGCTGCTCGGCGCGGTGACGCCGCTCACCGACGCCGCGCTCACGAGCGGCGCGGTCGAGCTCGGCATCGAGGTGCGCCAGAAGTTCGGCAGCTGGACCGAGCTCGGCGGGCGCCAGGCGCTCGGCACGCTGCCGCGCGCGCAGTGGCTCCAGGCGGCCGCGGCCATGTCGGTGTCGAAGAGCGCGACCGTCACCGGCACGATGAGCTTCGGCGGCTCGGTCACCTACTCGGGCAACTCCTTCGACGTCGGCGCGGGCCAGGCGCGGGTCGACCTGGGCACGGCGGCCAACGGCCCGCACGGCTTCGCCTTCGGCGACACGTCGGGCACCGGCGCGCAGCTCGTCTACCGCACGAGCCCGAACTCGCTCATCGTCGAGGCCACCAACGACTTCAGCGACGGCACCAACCTGTGGGCCTCGACGCTCGGCTCGGGCGACCTCGACACCGCCGGCGCCGCCACCTTCCCGAGCACCGTCGCGGTCGGCGACGACCTCACGGTGAGCCCGCCCGCGACCGCGTCGGCCGGCCTCGATCTGGTCGGCGGCGACCTCCTCCTCGGCAAGAACGCGAGCGGCGACAAGTACGTGGCCTTCAAGGAGTCGACCTCGGGCGAGGGCATGGAGCTCCGCTACAACGCTGGCGGCAACGCCTTCGAGGTCGAGTCGGGCACCGCGCTCTCCAACAGCACCGACCTCTTCACCGTCGACGCCGACGACTCGCACACGTACCTGAAAGGTACTTTCACGATGAGCAAGCTCGTGCTCGACCCGGGCGACGACTTCACCTCGACCAAGACGCTCGAGAGCGACTCCGCCGACAAGACCTTCTACGCCGACACCAACTGCCCGACCGGCGCCATCGCCGGCGGCGTCAACGGCTCGAACCAGGGCATGCTGTGCGTGTGCCTCAACTCGGCCGAGAAGACCCACGGCTGGTACTGCTGGGAGTGAACCGGCCGTCGCGGACGACTACGTAGCTGGCCTACGTAGGCGGCTCCTCGCCTACCTAGGCGGGCGGGCCGAGGTCGGGCGGCACCGGCGCTCGACCGCATGAAACGTGGCTCCGCGGCCTGGCCGGAGAATTGCTCAGGCCGCCTGCACCTCGCACGTCGCGAGGCATCGCAAGGAGCCCCCCGTTGAAGCCGTTGAACCCGCTCTCCCTTCGCACCCTCCGCGGCCTCGCGCTCGTCGGTGCCGTCGCCACCGTCGCCTCCATCGGGGGCGACGCCGCCGCCGAGTGCCCCGCCCAAGCCGCCGTCACCTGCACCCGCTACGCGGACCGCCTCGTCGTC
The DNA here is from genome assembly GCA_046351155.1 of Myxococcota bacterium. GTDB lineage: Bacteria > Myxococcota_A > UBA9042 > PHBI01 > PHBI01 > JAXLYZ01. The sequence continues at coordinate 69,081 of JAXLYZ010000027.1, read as the reverse complement.
GAGTCCAGCGCCGGTCGGCTCGTCCTGAAAGGAGACTGGAAGAAGCAGGCCGACGGCACCTTTCACACCGGCAGCCCCTTCCACATCGCCACCCCGGGCGGCATCGACTTCCCGGTGCCGGGCGTCGAGGACGTGACCGTCACCTGCAGCCCGTACCTCGCCATCACCGGCACGGTCGACGCGCTGCCGGGTCTCACCTCGGTGTGGCCGGACAGCAGCATCGCCGCCAGCGACCCGACCATCTCGATCGGCATGGCGCTGGGCGAGCAGATCGCCGACCTCGACGTGCCGGTCGAGCCCTGCAACCCCTACATCTACTTCGCCGTCGAATCGAGCATCTCGGCGAGCTTCGGCGACCTCGAGATGGGCGTCATCGAGGGCGACGACGTGAAGTTCCTCTTGAACCCGTGGGACCCGTCGCTGCTCGTCGAGCTCGGCGGCCGCTCGCTCGGCGGCGCCACCGGCGGCTTCGTCCAGCGCGTCGGCTTCGGCATGAGCCGCCACGGCGACCTCCACTGGGAGAGCATCCTCGACCTGCCGCTCGGCCCGGGCGCGCAGTTCGCGACCAAGGCTCCGGCCGAGCTCGACGGCCACGTGTGGTGGACCGGCAAGTACGGCCTCCTGCCCATCCCGAGCTCGCCGGTGCAGGTCATGCTCGACGGCGACATCGTCGTCGACCTCGGCCCGTGGCCCGCCGTCGCGGAGCACGCCCTCGGCGCGCTCGCCTCGGGTGACACCGCCGACCTCGCCGGCATCATCGCCGAGCACACCAACGCCGGCCCGAACGGCATCCGCCGCGAGCTCGCCTTCGGCGCCAACGCCAACTCGCTCTCGCTCTCGACCGAGTTCCTGAGCATCGACTTCGCCAAGGCCTCGATCGTCATGGACCACGGCCAGCTCCGCTTCGCCGCCAAGGCCTGGACCCCGGGCACCGGCATGGACGGCCACTCGGGCCTGCCGCTCCTCGACATGGCGCTGGCCAGCGTGGTCGTGAAGTCGCAGCTCGGCGCCAGCGGCTACGTCGACAAGAACGCCTACCACTTCGAGCTCACCGGCAGCTTCCAGGTCGGCCCGGTCGCGATGAACAACGCCAAGCTCGTCATCGACAGCCAGGACGGCGTGAGCATGGAGCGGGGCCAGGTCGACATCGACGTCGCCGCGTTCGTCGCGCAGCTGAAGAGCATCTTCCACTGCGACCTCCTGCCGAACCGGACGACCTGCTCGGCCGGCGGCTTCCCCATCGCGTCGGTCGAGGCCGGCACCACCGACGGCAAGGTCACCCTGCGCGTGAACGTCGACATCTTCGGCCTCAGCGGCGCCGGCTTCGACTACATCCAGAACCCGGACGGCACGACCTCCTTCACGGCGCACATGAACAACATCCCGGGCCTGTTCGGCTTCGGCCTGAGCGACGCCAAGCTCACGCTCACGCCGAACGCCGTCGCCATCGAGGCCGGCCTCGACCAGATCTTCCGCGACCAGCGCTTCAAGGGCACCTTCCGCCGCGTGAAGGACCGGCTCCAGTTCACGCTCAGCGCCAGCGGCAAGACCAAGATCGCCCTCTTCCCCGGGGTCGACTACACCGCGACGCTCTCGAACGCGACCGGCACGACCCACCTCATGGTCGACGCCAACTTCGTCCCCTCGAAGTACGACCCCATCTTCAGCGCCTCGACGCTGAAGCTCCACGGCGAGGTCGCCACCGACGGCAAGTTCGTGCTCGACGGCGAGGGCGCGCTCGACGTCATGGGCTACAAGCTCGGCGCCCTGAAAGTGTCACTCTCGAATATCGACGGCCAATTCGGCTTCGGCCTGAAGGGCGACTTCGACGCGCAGATCGTGCACGTGGCGCTCAGCGGCAACTACCAGTACGGCGTCTCCCAGTTCGTCATGACCGGCGCCAGCGACTTCATCGTGAACGGCTACACCGTCACCTCGGCCTCCTTCGGCCTGTCGCGGGAGCGTGGCCTGGTCGGGGCCGGCTGGCTCAACCTCGGCGTCCTGACGCTGTGGGCGCAGGTCGCCATCAGCCCGGCCGGGGCCACGACGTTCACCGCCAGCACCAACCTGAGCCTCCCCATCCGCCTGCCGGTGCGCTCGATCATCCGCGCCGGCTACTGCGTCGCCGGCACCATGTCGAACGCGGCCGGCTGTGTCGACGGATTTGTCAATCAGACCATGTCGGAGTTCGGCCAGGACCTGAGCTGCGGCATGCAGCCCATCCGGCAGTGCACCGAGGACATGGTGCAGACCATCAAGGAGACCGTGCAGGACGCCTTCCTCTGCGGCTTCGAGACGGTCGGCTGCGGCGTCCAGAAGGTGGCCGACGGCGCCAAGTGCGGCTTCGACATCGCCTGGGACAAGCTCGGCCTCATGGGCCAGTGCGTCAACGACTGGTTCCAGTGCATCGGCGCGTACGGCCAGCAGGCGTGTGAGCGGAACCCGCCGCAGAGCTGCCTCGAGTTCGCCACGCCCAAGATGTGCTACGTCGACTTCGGCGCGTGCCAGCCCGCCTCGTGCGAGCGCGTGCGCCAGGTGACGGTCCCGGGCACCTGCACCGACATCGGCCAGGAGATCGCGTCGTGCTGGCACTCGGTCACCGTCCCGACCGCCTGCACCAACGTCCCGGCGCAGGAGTGCTACCCCGAGGAGTCGCAGGTCTCGGAGACCCAGGTCGGGTACTTCAGCGGCTCGATGAGCCTGACGTTCGGCACGACCATCAGCGCCTCGGTCAGCGGCACCTACTACGACACCTACCTCGGCTACTCGACCTGGAGCGCGTCGGGCACGGTGGTCGGCATCGGGCAGTCGGGTCGCCCCCAGGTCTGCATCAACATCCCGCAGGACGCCATCCCCGGTGGCGCGATCCTCGACGTGACGGGAGCGATGCCGCAGGTGTGCCTGCCGCTCTGAGGCGCATGACAGGCGGGCTCGCGGGTCTTCGCGGGCGAGGGGCGGCGTGCGCGGCACGACCGCCCCTTCGCCTTTTCGGGGCGGCGCGAGGCGAGGCGCAGGGCCGCGTCAGGGACCCAGGCGCACGACGATGAGGTCGCCGCTGTCCGAGTGCGCGGCGAACGTCACGTTGCCGGTCGCGTCGAGCGTCGCCACGCCGACGCCCTGGCTGGCCTCGAGGTGGAGGTCGCGCCAGAGATCGAAGGTCCCGTCGGTCCCGTAGTCGACGTCGTTCGAGCCGTCGGCGCGGATGGCGGCGGCGACGATGCCGCTCTGGCCGTCCGCCCGCGAGCCCCAGGCGAAGATCGCGCCGCCGCCCGACCGCTGCGGCAGCGGCCCGCCGGCCGTGCCCGCCAGCGCGGTGAACGCGAGCTCGCGGGGAGCGCGGGCGGCCGCGTTGCGCGCGGCGACGATGAAGCGGCCGGCGGCGTCGCGGACGGTCTCGCCGGACTCCAGCTCGAGGAAGCCGAGGTGGCCGAAGGAGGGGTCCTGCGTGCCGTCGGCGCGCACGTGCACGAGGGTCGCCTTGCCGGCGCGGATGAGCAACAGGACGAAGCCGCCGTCGTCGCCGGGGGCGCAGGTGTTGGTGTAGTCGACGGAGAGCCCGAGGTCGGCCTTGACGGCGCCGGCCTGACCGAAGGCGGGGTCGGGCGTGCCGTCGGCGCGCAGGTGGAGCACCACCGTCTCGGGCGCGTAGCCGTTGTAGCCGAACGCGCGCAGCGCGCCGCCCTCGGCCACCGCGAGCGCGCACACGGCGGTGCCGACCGATGGGCGCACGACGCCCGCCGCGCCGAAGTCGGGGTCGAAGGACCCGTCCGATCGCAGCCGCCAGATGCCGGGGCGCACGCTCAGCTCGAAATAGTAGCCGCCGAGCGTGATCGAGCCGTCGGGCAGGCGCAGCGCGACCAAGGGCGTCGCGCCGGAGGGCAGGCTCGCCGCGCCGTCGACGCCGAACGACGTGTCGATGTCGCCGTGGACGGTCAGCCGCAGGGCCGTGCCGTGGAAGAGATCGCCGGAGACGGTCGGCGGCGGGAAGCCGTAGATCAGCACGCCGCCGTCGGGGAGCGCCAGGATGCCGAGCGGGCTCCAGGCCGTGGGCACGCGCACGACGCCGGCGTCGCCGTAGTCGGGGTCGAGCGCGCCGGGCGCGAGCACGATGCGCGCGGGCCCCGAGGTGTCGAGCGCGTCGACCGCATCGACCGCGTCGACCGCGTGGACCGCATCGACCGCGTCGACCGCGTCCGCGCCGTCGGCGACGACGTCGGAGGTCGGGGTCGTGGCGTCGTAGCCGCCGCAGGCCGTAGCGAGGAGGGCGAGGGTCAGGGCGGGCGGGAGCAGGTCCATCGGACCTCCGAGCGGGGGTGCGCCGAGTCTAAGGGGGCGCCTCAGCCGACCGCAACCCGAGGCGCGTGCGCAGGTAGGCCGCGCGCGCGGCCAGGCTGTCGGCGACGAGGAGGCGCGCCAGGTGGCGGGCGCGGCCGCGCTCGACGAGCCGACGGTGCGGGTGGGCGCCGTCGCCGGACAGCGCCCAGGCGATGGCTGCCCGCTGCGCGCGGCCGACGCCGAGCGCCTCGAGGTGGGCGTCGAGCGGCGTGCCGAACCAGCGGGCGGTGACGTGCAGCGCGGCGAAGACGGCGCCACGCGCGCCGAAGACCCGGGCCCGCTCGGCGAGCGCCCGCGGGTCGACCGTCGGCGCCAGCAGGTGCAGGTCGAGCCAGGCCTTGAGCGGCTGGCGGAAGCCGTTCTCGGCCAGGTGGATGGCGGTGTGGACGACGGTGTCGCGCGGGCTCGTCACCGGCAGCGGCGCCATCGCCACGGCCTCGGCCAGGATGGCCGCCGGGTCGGGGCGGCACCAGCCGGTCTCGATGAGCGCCGCATGCAGATCGACCTCGACCTGGCCGAACGGCGTCGGCATGGCCATCGGCCAGCTGCGCACGCGGCTCGGCCCGGCCGCCGCGCGGTTGGCATCGACGTGGTCGGCGAACGGCCCGCCGAGGAGCGCCGCGCGCGCGGCCGGCACGTCGGCCGCGAGCAGGTCGACGTCGCGGCGGAAGCGCAGGGCCGTGCGCGCGTAGAGCGTACGCGCCGTGGCCGAGCCCTTGAGCAGCGCCACCGGCCCGGGCGGCGTGCGCGTGAACGCCTCGGCCGCGAGCCCCAGCGCCTGCTCGAGGGTGGCGTCGATCAGCTCCTGGCGCCGCGCCGGCTGGGTCAGCCACGGCGCGAGCGTGGGATCGGCGGCCAGCGCCAGCAGCACCACCTCGCCCTCGCGCGCGCGCGCCGCCACCGCCTCGCGCAGCGGCTCGGGCACCGCCCGCCCCGACGCCAGGAGCGCGCGCAGCGCCAGCGCCGCGGGGTCGGCGGTCGGTCGCGCGAGCGCCCTCACAGCTTGTGGCGCACCACGCGATTGCCGGCCGCGGCCGCGACGAGCCAGCGGCCGTCGCCGTCCTCCATGACCGCGAGCGGGCCCCAGCCCTCGACCGGCAGGCAGTAGCGATCGAACGCGCGCCAGTCGAGGCCGTCGTCGCTCGCGTAGATCGAGTCGCCCGACAGGAACAGCTTGCCGCTCACCGGGTCGATGGCCAGATCGCCGCCGCCCAGGCTGTCGAGGCCACCGTTCTTCGAGGTCCAGGTCTGCGCGCCGTCGGTCGACACGAAGACGCCCTTGCCGTCGACCTGCGCGTAGATGCGCGTCGTGCCGTTGCGGCCGTCGAGCGCCAGGTGGATGACCGCGTCGCTCTGGAGGTCGTTGGCCGGGTGCATCCAGCTGTGGCCGAGGTCGTCGCTCACGGCCACGCCGGCGCCGCGCAGGGCCACGTAGACGCGGCCCACCACGTTCGGGTCGACGCGGAGGTCGCGCGCGTCGATGAAGGTGCCGTTGGGTGTCTCGAAGGGGGTGAGCCCCTGGTTCGATTCGGTCCACGCCACGGCCGGCTGGACGCTGCGCCAGACGCCGCTCACCTGCGAGGCCGCGAGCAGCTCGCCGCTGTCGAGCGCGACCGCGTCCTGCACGTTCTTCGGGCCGTTCATGAGGTCGAAGGCGGCGCCGCCGACGCGGGTCACGAAGCCGTCGCTGTTGGAGCCGACCACCACGTCGTCGACGCTGATGGGCGCGACGGTGGCGACGAAGTCGCGCGGCAGGGCCCCGACCTTCTTCCAGGTCGAGCCGGGCGCGCGCGTCCACAGGCCGTTGCCCCAGGTGCTCATCCAGACGTGCGAGCCGGGCCCGGGCGTCGCGTCCATGTCCGCGAACAAGAGGCCCTTTCCGGCCGACACCGCATCCCAGTGGAAGCCGCCGTCGACGCTGCGATAGAGGCCGGCGTGCGTCGACACCAGCAGCACCTCGGGTTCGCTCGGATGGGCGGCGAGCCGGCCGGCGAAGCGCGAGACCTCGAAGTCGAAGCCGTCGACGAGCGGCCCGAACAGCGTGAGCCCGCCGTCCTCCACGCGGAAGACGCCGCTCTGGTAGACCGAGGCCCAGAACGTGTCGCAGGTGCCGGCCTGCCAGGCGACGGTGAGCACGTCCTTGGTCCCGAGGATGGGCAGCCGCGACCAGGTGAGGCCGCCGTCCTTCGACTCGAGCACGCCCTTACGCACCGCGGCCAGCACGTGCCGCGGGTCCTCGGGGCACACGCTGATGTCGTAGCCCCACACGACGTCGGTCGACACCGTGGCCCACGAGCGGCCGCCGTCGCCCGAGCGCAGGATGACGCCGCTCGTGCCGACGCCGTAGGTGTCGTTCTCGAGGACGCCGGTGGCGAGCACCACGTCGAGGTCGTCGGCCGGCGCCGCGAAGGCCTCGACCAGCATGCGCGGCACGCCGACGTTCCGCGCCGCGAAGCCCGCGCCGCCGTCGTCCGAGCGCAGGATGCCGGCGCCGGCGGTGCCGACGTAGACGCGGAGCGGGCTCGCCGGGTGGACGAACAGCGACTCGATGCCGAGGCCGGCCAGCGCGTCGGGCTCGAACGATGCGCCGATGTCGTGCGACACCCAGATGCCCGACGTGGTGCCGGCAAGCAGCGCCTTGCCGTCGTTGGGCGGGAACACGACGGCGCGCGGGCCGACGTCGTCGCTCGCCTGCTCCCAGCTGGCGCCGCCGTCGTCCGAGCGCAGGAGCGCCGGCCCGGCCGTGGCCCACACCACGCCCGGCACGCGCGGGTCGAAGCCCACGAAGTCGACGCGGCCGCCGAAGAGGCCCTCGTCCCAGGGCGACCACGGGCACTGGGGCAGGCTCGTGTCGAGGCTCGTCTCGCTGTCGGCGACGTCGCTCTTGGCGTCGCTGTGCGAGGTGTCGCCGGCGCTGCTGTCGTCGGCGCCGTCGCTCGCGCTGTCGGCGCTGGTATCGGTCGCGGTGGCGACGACGGTGTCGGCGGTCGCGTCGGGGGTGACGCACTGGTTGGACTCGGAGCGGCCGCAGGACGCGACGACGAGCGCCGCGCAGGCGGTTTCAAGGAAGGGAAGAGGTCGGTTCATCGGTGGCGCCGGTTATACCACGGCGGGCATGAAGATCCTGCACGCCGCCGAGAAAGGCGTCTCGAGCGCTCACTCGGGGAGGTTCCGGTAGAGCGCGTCGACCGTGAAGGTCACGCCCAGGTCGGCCAGCTCGACCGTCTCTCCTGCGCCGTGCTCGCGGTAGGTCCACGTGCCGTGATCGGCGCGCTCGAAACGCTCGACGCGCACCGCGTCGACGCTCACGAGCAGGTAGTGGCGAAGCGACTGCACCTGCTTCAGATGATGGAACTTGCCGCCGCGGTCCCAGGCCTCGGTGGACGGCGAGAGCACTTCGGCGACGAGTGCCGGGTTCGTGGCGGCGTTGGGATCCTCCGGATGCGTCTCCGGCGCGCCGCAGATCACCGACAGGTCCGGGTAGGTCGCGAGCCCGGTCGCCGCGACGCGGAGCTTGGCGTCGGAGCTGTAGGCTTGGCACGGGCCGTCGCCGAGCGCGCCGCCGAGCGCCGCCGTCAGGTTGGCGATGAGCTTCGCGTGGCGCAGCGTGCCGCCCGCCATGGCGAAGACCTCGCCATCCAGGAATTGAAAGCGCTCGTGGGTCTCGCCCTCGAGCGCGAGGTACTGCGCGTAGCTGAGGCCGACGTCATGCGGTTGGGCCACCATGGAGCAACGATAGCGAAGCGCCGCCACCGCCGTCCACCCACGAGCCGCGGGCGCCCGCTCGCGGGTCGGCGAACGCAGGTGACGCGCCCGGCTGCGCTCGCTATGGTCGCGTCCCGGTCGCAGGCCCGAGCGCCGGGGCCGGCCTCGCGCGCCGTCGGGCTTGGGCGCCGGCGAGTGCCACGCGCCACGGCAACTGGTCCCCGATCTGTCGAGCCAGGATGCGTCCCGATGAGAATACTCCACGTGATTGGCGGCCTCGCCACCGACTGGGGCGGCCCCTCGCGGGTGGTCCGCGAGATGGCGGCGCACCTCGCCGCGCGCGGCCACGACGTGACCATCGCCTCGACCGACGTCGGCCCGGCCGGGACGCGCGTGCGCCTCGGCGCGCCGGGGCAGCCCGACGCCGGGCCGGGCGTGCGCATCGAGCTCCACCGCGCCGACGTGCCGGCGCCCCCTACCCTTCGCTGGCGCTCTTCGCGAGCCTGCTCGGCGGCGCCCAGCGCTTCGACGTGGCCCACGTGCACGGCCTCTTCAGCGTGGCGGTGACGAGCGCCATGTGGGCGCTGCGCGCGCGCGGCGTGCCGTACGTGGTCCGGCCCTGCGGCATGCTCGACCCGTGGTCGCTGGGCGAGCGCCGCACCGTCAAGGCGCTTTACTATCGCGGCGTCGAGCGCGCCAACCTGCGCCGCGCCGGCGCCATCCAGGTCTCGACCGCCCACGAGGAGGACGCCGTGCGCCGCCTCGAGCTCGGCGTGCGCGTGGCGCGCCTGCCGCAGGGCGTCGGCAAGGACGCGGTGACGCCCGGCCCGTCGCCCTGGCCGCGGCCCTACGTGCTGTTCCTCGGGCGCGTGGCGCGCAAGAAGGGGCTGACGCTGCTGGTCGAGGCCATGCGGCCGCTCGACATCGATCTGGTCATCGTCGGGCCCGACGAGCTCGGCCACGGCGCCGAGCTCGACGCGCTCGGGCACGCGCGCATGCACCGCCTCGGCGCCGAGCGCGACCTGGCCCGGAAGGCCGCCTGGTTCGCGCACGCGGCGGCGTTCGCGCTGCCCTCGTCGGACGAGAACTTCGGCATCGCCGTGGTCGAGGCGGCCCAGCGCGGCGCGCCGCTGGTGGTGTCGGACCAGGTCGGGCTCGCGCCCGAGGTGCTGGCCGACGGCGCCGGGCGCGTCGTGGCGCAGGAGGTCCCGGCGCTGCGCGAGGCGCTGGTCGACGTGCTGCGGCGCGGCCGCCCGGCCTTCGAGCTCGGCGCGCGCCGCTTCGCCGCGCGCTTCGACTGGCCGCCGCTGGCCGCGCGCCTGGAGGCGCTCTACCGCGAGACGCTCGCGCTGCGCTGACCCGGAAGGGCCGAGCGCGGTGATCGCAGGTGACGGGCGGGGCGACGCTCGCTATGGTCGCGGCCGATGCTGGTCGCCGCCCGAACGCTCCCGCCCGAGCACCGCCTCGATGCCCGCGTCGTGGTCGTCGGCGCCGGCCCGGTCGGCATCGCGCTGGCCCTCGACCTCGGCCGCTCCGGCGTCGACGTGCTGCTGGTCGAGAGCGGCGGACCTGCCCCGACGCGGCCGCGCAGCGCCTCTCCGACGACGCCGCGCGGACGCCGACGCACGCGCCGATGGCGGTGGCGGTGCGGCGGCAGATCGGCGGCACCTCGTCCATCTGGGGCGGCCGCTGCGTGCCCTACGACCCGGTCGACTTCGACCCGCGCCCGTTCGTGCCCGACGGCCGCTGGCCCCTCGACTATGCCAGCGCGGCCGCCTACCACGCGCGCGCGGCCGCGGCCTGCCGCATCGGCGAGGCGGTCTTCGACGCGCACGCCGTGCCCGAGATCGCCACGAAGTCGATCGTCCCCGGCCTGCCCGACGGCGACGTCCTCTCGACCTCGCTCGAGCGCTGGTCGCTGCCCACCGACTTCGGCAAGGTCTATCGCGAGGAGCTCGCGCGCTCGCCGCGCCTGCGCGTGGTCCACGGCCTGACCATCGTGCACATCGCCTGCGCCGCCGACCGCGCGCGCCCGCGCGTCGATCACCTGGTCGGGAAGACGCTCGACGGGAAGACCGTCACGCTGCGCGGCGAGCACGTCGTCCTGGCGCTGGGCGGCGTCGAGACGACACGCCTCCTGCTGGCCTCGGACGACGTCTTCGCCGGCGGCGTCGGCAACCACGCCGACCACCTCGGGCGCTGGTACATGGGCCACATCTCGGGCCGCATCGCGCGCGTGCGCTTCACGACGCCGCCGCGCGCGACCGCCTACGGCTTCGACCGCGACGTGGCCGGCGTCTACCTCCGCCGCCGCTTCTCCATCGCGCGCGAGACCCAGCTCCGAGACGGCCTCCTCAACATCGTGAGCTGGCTCGTCAACCCGACCATCGGCGACCCGGCCCACCAGAACGGCGTGCTGTCGTTCGCCTTCCTGGCGCTGGCCGCGCCCGTCCTCGGCGCCCGCTTCGCCCCGGCCGCCATCCGCGCCGCGGCCCTCGAGGGCGCCCCGCCCGGCGCCTGGCGCGCCCACCTCGCCAACATCGCGCGCGACCTGCCGCGCACGCTGGCCTTCATCCCGAGCTTCGGCTGGCGCCGCTTCCTGGCCGAGCGCCGCGTGCCGGGCTTCTTCCAGTACAGCGCCGACAACGTCTACGACCTCCACTACCACGGCGAGCAGGTGCCCCAGCGCGAGAGCCGCATCGTGCTCGCCGACGCGGTCGACGCGCTCGGCCTGCGCCGGGTCGAGCTGCGCCTGCGCTACGCCGAGCAGGACGTCGACACCGTGCTGCGCGCCCACGATCTGTGGGACGCCTGGCTCCGCCGCCATCGGGTCGGCCACCTCGAAACGGTCGTGCCCGATCGGCGCGCGGCCGCCTGGGAACAGGCCGGCGACGGCTTCCACCAGTGCGGCACCACGCGCATGTCGGCGCGCCCCGAGGACGGCGTCGTCGACGCGCACGCGGCCGTCCACGGCTTCGCCGACCTGCACGTGGCCGGCAGCTCGATCTTCCCGACCTCGGGCCAGGCCAACTCGACCTTCCTGGCGGTGGCGCTCGGCCTGCGCCTGGCCGACCGCCTGCGCGCGCGCCTCGCCGCCCCCGCCGTGGCGTCCCCGCCCGCCGCGCCCGCGGCCGCCTCCACCCCGACCTCGTCCACCCCCGCCCGCTAGAGGCCCGCATGCGACGCTCCGAGATCTGGCTACGCTCCCGTCTGCGCGAGCTGGGTGTGACCCGCCTCCTGCGCGCCCCGCACGGCATCCGCACGTGGATCGATCGGCAGCGCTACCGGCTCGAGCGCCCGGGCGAGGTGGCCATCGGCTTCGGCCCGCACCGCGCCACCATGCTCATCGCCGACGAGGCCGAGTACGCCATCATCGTCAGTAAGCGCGAGGACTACCGCCTGATGGGCGCCCTGGCGAAGAGCCTCGCGCCGGGCGACGTCTTCTGGGACATCGGCGCCAACATCGGCTTCTACTCGCTGCTCGGCGCGGCCGTCGTGGGCGCCAAGGGCCGCGTCGTGAGCTTCGAGCCCGAGCCCGCCTCGCGCGCGCGCATGCAGGAGAACCTGGCCCGGAACGGCATGACCAACGTCGCCATCCAGGCGCTGGCGCTCGGCGACCGCACCGCGACGCTGGCGCTCGAGACCGCGTCGCGAGCCAGCGCGGGCGTGCATCGCCTGGTCGGCGTCAGCGGCCCGAGCCTCGACGGCAAGACCATCGAGGTACCGGTGCGCATGGGCGACGACCTCGTGGCCGAGGGCCTGCCGGTCCCGACCGCGGTGAAGATCGACGTCGAGGGCGCCGAGCTGGCGGTGCTCTCCGGCCTCGAGCACACGCTGGCCGACCCGCGCGTGAAGGCGGTCCTGGTCGAGGTCCACTTCGCGCTGCTCGAGGCGCGCGGCCACCCGTACGGCGCGCTCGAGGTCGAGCGGCGCCTCGGCGCGGCCGGCCTCGGCAAGCGCCGCTGGCTCGATCGCTCGCACCTCCTCGCCACCCGCTGAGCCGCCTCCGCGCCGCCTCCGGCGCGGCGATCAGCTGAGTCGGGCGGCGAGCAGGCCGCGCCGGAGCTGCACCAGCTCGTCGACGCTGAAGCGGCCGGCCGTGACGGCGCGGACGTTGGCGCGGATGTGCTGCGGGTCGGTCATGGTGCACACCACGACCGGCGCGAGCGGCCCGTGCACCACCGCGCCGAGCGCCACCTCGGCCACCGCGCTCAGGCTCGGCCGCAAGAGGATCTCGCGCGCCGCCGGCCCGAGCTCGAGCCCGGGCACGGTGCGCGCGATGCGGCGACCGAGCTCGCCGAGCCCGCCTCCCGCGCCGGCGCCGCCGCCAAAGGGCTGGTTGGCCAGCACCAGCGGCCGCGCGCCGTCGCCGCCCGAGCGCGCGGCGAGCGCCGCCGCGACCTCCTCCTGGCCGCCGTCCCACAGGTTGTCCGAGAGCTGCACCGCCGCGAACGGGCGCGGCGCCAGCGTCAGCGCACCGGCCACCACCGCGACCGACGACGACAGGCCGTAGCCGCCGACCAGGCCGCGCTCGACCAGCCCGGCCAGCGCGTCGTGCACGCGCGGATCGCGCGCCACCTCGAGCGGCGCGTCGTGCAGCATGAGCCAGTCGAGGCGCTCGACGCCGAGCTCGCGCAGGCTCGCCTCGGCGCTGGCGACGATGTCGGCGGGGGCGAAGTGGCCGCCCTGGTGCTGGGCCCCGAGCACGCCGCGGAGCCCGGTGCGGAGCGCCGGCGCCAGATCGAAGACGCGGCGCGCGACGGCCTTGGCGAGGCGACGCGCCGGCGTCGGCCGCGCCGCGCTGATGCCGCACTTCGAGACGATGACGGCCTCGGCGCGGCGCCCGCGCAGAAGCCGCCGAGGATGCGCTCGGCGTCGCCGTAGCCGTACGAGCGGGCCGTGTCGAACCAGCGCACGCCCGCATCCCATGCGGTCGCGAGGGCCGTCAGCGCGACCCGCGACGCGACGCGTCCGCCGAAGGACGCGGTGCCCATGGCGAGCCGCATCATGGGTGCGCCGCCGCCTCGAGCGCCTTGGCGCGCTCAGTGGCACGGTCGCCCGAGGTGCTGTCGTCGGCGCGGTAGAAGAGGTCGGCCAGCCGATGATGGAGGTCCGGGACGTGGCCGAGGAAGCGCAGCGCCTCCTGCATCTCGCGGATGGCCTTGGGCAGGTCGCCGTCGAGCTCGGCCTTCTGGCTGGCCAGCACGTGCAGCTCGCCGCTCGGCCAGGCGCCCTCGACGCGGAGGCCGGCGAGCTTGCCCAGCGTCTCGCCGAGCCAGTCGCTGCGCCCCAGGCGCTGGGCGGCCTTGCCGGCCTCGATGAGGGCCGCGACGCGGTTGTTGCCGAGGATGCCGATGACGTCGTCGCTCTGCTCGGCCGCGGCGTTGAAGAGGTTCCACGCCTGCAGATCGCGCTTGGCGACGGCCTCGACGCGCCCCTGGAAGAAGTAGCCGAGGCTCAGCCAGCGCCGCGCCAGCGCTTGGTCCTCCGGCCGCGCGCTGGCCAGGCCGGCCTTCGACAGGCACTCGCTCGAGAGCTTGGCGAGCCGCGCATAGTCGCCTCCCAGGCGGGCGCCGTAGGCCTCGTAGGCGAGCGGCTCGTCGGGGTGGTGGGCCTGCGTCCAGGCGACGAGCTTCTCGGCCGCGTCGCCGTCGCCGCGCTGGGCGAGGAGGTTCGCCGCCTCGACCGAGCGCTGCACGTCGCCGGCGAAGTAGCCCTCCATGAGCGCCTTGCCGCCGGGCACGGCCTTGGTCTCGAGCACCAGCGGGATCACCTTGGCGCGGCCCATGCTGCCCTGGCCGTCGAGCCGCTCGACCAGCTCGAGCGCGCCCGGCACGTCGCCGCGCAGGAGCCGGCTGCGCATGGTCGCGGCCAGCGTCATCGGCTCGAACGGCGCCAGCCGCAGCGCGCGCTCGGCCCAGGTGGCGGCCTCGGCGTGCTTGCCGCTCTGCTCGGCCAGCGCCGCGGCCAGATCCATGGCCAGGAAGTCGTGCGGATGCTGCAGCACCATGGCCGGCAGATCGATGCGCTGCGGCGCGTACGCGGCCAGCGCCTCCTGCGCCTCGCCCTGCCAGGCCTCGGGCCGCGCGCGCCAGGCCACCGGCAGCGTCACCACCAGGAGCCCGACCAGCACCGCGCTGGCGGCCAGCGGCCAGCGCCAGCCCGGGTGGGCGAGCTGGGTCGAGCGCCGCGCGCCTTCGGGCCAGGTGGCCTGCACCACCACGCCCAGGACCACCGCGGCGGGGATGCCGACGCCGGGGATCCACAGCGAGAAGTCGACGCCGTTCTGCACGACGACCGCGCCGAGGCCGACCACGCCGCCCCACACCGCCAGGTCGCGGCGGCCGCGCACGGCGGTCACGACGAAGCCGACGCCGGTCGCCAAGAGCACGAGGATGCCGCCCGGCAGGCCGAGGTCGGCCAGCGTCTGCAGCACGCCCTGGTGGGCGTAGGCGATGAGCCCGACGTTCCAGTCGTAGGTGAGCGCGGTGGCAGCGATGCCGAAGGCGCCGTTGCCGACGCCGAAGATGGGAGCCGCCGATGGCAGCGCCCAGCCGACGCGCCAGCACTCGCGCACGAGCCCCTGCTCGGCGAAGTCGGTGCTCGGCAGCGAGGCCAGCTCGGCCATCCAGCGCTCCGGCCCGATCAGCACCAGCGCCACGAAGAGGCAGCACACCGAGCCGATGAGGAGCCGCCACAGGCGCGGCCGGACCTCGCGGTAGCGACGCAGGAAGAGCGGCGGCACCGTCAGCACCAGGAGCCCCGCGAAGAGCAGGAGCGCGTTGGCGCGCGACATGGTCACGAGCACGCCGACCGCCAGCACCACGCCCACCGGCAGGTGCCAGCGCTGCGCGCGCTCGGGCGAGAGCGAGGCCCCGAGCGCCACCATCGACCCCAGGAGGAACAGCGCCGCCGCGTGGTTCGGGTTGACGAAGCTCGTCAGGAACGGCACGCCGCCGAGGTCGACCGAGGCCTCGTAGGTCCCGTAGATGGCGTGCAGCCCGAGCAGCTCGTGCAGCGCGCCGACCGCCAGCACCGCCAGCGCCGCGACCTCGACCGCGATGATGGCGCGCGCCGCGGCGCTCGAGTCCGAGCGCAGGCTGGTGGCGGTGAGGTACGCCAGCGTCACGGCCATGAGCGTCACGAAGGCGGCCGCGGTCCGCCCCTGGTCGAAGGAGAGCGGCATCCACTCGGGGATGGGCGCGCCGAGCGCGCTCGCGACCTCGACGCGCGCCGCGTACGACTGCGGGCTCAGCGTCTCGACCAGGCCGGCCGGCAGCGGCAGGAACTGGAGGAAGGTGATGACCAGCGCCAGCCCGAAGCCGACGCCGATGAGCCCGACGCGGATGCGCCGCTTGTCCTTGGCCAGCCGCTGGGCCGCCCACACGAACGCCACCAGCACCACGCCGACCAGCGCGATGCGCGTCGCGAGGTGCACGCCGCCGATGGCCAGCGGCGTCGCCACCACCGCCAGCACGAGCAGCCACTCGGCCACGGTGGCCCGCTCCCAGTGCGCGTGGAAGGCCGGCTCGAACGTCGCCACGCGCAGCCGCTGCTGCGTCACGCGCGGGCTCGTCGAGCTGGGCCGCGGCGGAGTCCTCGCGACTTCGGGGGGCTCACTTCCCATCCGGCGAGACTACTACGTGACTTCGGCTTCGGTGGACTTCGACTGATAGCCGTAGCCGTAGCCGTAACCGTAGCCGTAGCCGCCGCCCTTCTTGTGGGTCTGGTAGTTCAGGACAGCGCCGAGCACCGGGCTCTCGACCGTCTGCAGGTTCCGGAGCGCCTGGCGCAGCGCGTGCCGGCTGGTCTGCCCGGCGCGCACCACCACCAGCACGCCGTCCACCTGCTGCGCCAGCACCAGCGCGTCGGCCACCGGCAGGATGGGCGGCGAGTCGAAGATGATGGTGTCGTAGCGGCGCTTCATATCGGCCAGGATCTCGCTGAAGCGCGGCGTGTGCAGGAGCTCGGCCGGGTTCGGCGGCACCGGCCCGCAGGTCATGACGTCGAGGTTCGGGATCTCCGTCTTCTGCACGTACTTGTCGACCGACTCGAGCCCGACCAGCGCGCTCGACAGCCCGACGTCGCCGCGCACCTTGAAGGACCCGGCCAGCCGCGGCCGGCGCATGTCGGCCTCGACCAGCAGGACGCGGCTCCCCGACGCGGCGACCGAGGTCGCGACGTGGGCGGCCATCATGCTCTTGCCCTCCGACGGCGACGCCGAGGTGATGAGCAGCGACTCGAGCTTCCGCGTCGTCGACATGAACAGCAGGTTGGTGCGCAGGGACCGGCTGGCCTCGGCCACGGTCGAGCTCGGGTTCTGGTGGATGAAGAGGTCGCGCTCGCGCCGCTCCTCGGGCGTCATCTGGCGCCCGGTCTTGCCGCCGACGATGGGCACCACGCCCAGCACCTTGTGGCCCAGGCGATCCTCGAGGTCCTTCCAGTCCTTCACGGTGGCGTCGGCGTAGTCGATGAGCAGCGCCACGCCGAAGGCCAAGAGCAGCCCGAGCAGGAAGCTCCCGGCCAGCACGATGCCGCGCCGCGGCGAGATGGGCGCCGCCGGCTGGATGGCCTCGTCGAGCACGCGCACGTTGTTGGCCTCGAACTTCGACGACTCCTTCATCTCGGCCAGCCGCTTCGAGATGAGGCTCTCGGTCTCCTTGAGCGCGTTCTTGTCGTCGACCTTGCGCCCGTACTCGAGCGACAGGATGGCGATCGACTGCTGCTCCTTCCGGACCGCCTCGAGCTCGGTCGCGATCTTCTCCTCGACCGCGCGCGTCTCCTCGAGCTTCTTGCCGGTCGACGCCGCCGTGGCCTGCACTTCCTTGCGCGCGATCGACTGCAGCGCCGCCAGCTGCTGCTCCTTGGCCAGCACGTCGGGGTGCTTCTCGAGGTAGCGCGCGCGCAGCCCGGCGAGCTCCGCCTGCACCGTCACGATCTGCTGCTTCAGCACGCGCACGACCTCGTTGTCCTGGATGGCCGCCGACTGCACGCGGAACGGGTCGCCGCCGCTCTTGGCGTAGGGCGCCAGGTTGGTCCACATGGCCTCGAGGTGGATGCGCTCGGTGACGGCGTCGGTGAGGTCGGCGTTCAGCTTCTTCATGCGCGTGTCGATGGCGTCCTTCGACGCCTCGATCGAGCCCGCGTTGTGCTCGGTCTCGAACGCGATGAGGCCGTTGGTGGCCGCGTCGACGGCGGCCTTGCGCTCGGTCGCGCTCTTCTCGAGGTCCTTGGTCGCCTCGGCCACGATCTTCTGCTTGTAGTTGACGTTCTGGTCCTTGTACGCGCTCGCCACCGCGTTCACGAGCCGCTGCGCGAAGGCCGGGTCGGTGTCGTCGACGTCGATCTGCACCATCATCGAGTTGGGGATCGGCCGCACCGTGATGTGGTCGGACAGGACCGTCGGCTGATGGATGTGCTTGAGCGCCTCCTGCTTCTCGGCCTCGGTCATGTCCTTGCGCTGGTCGAAGCCGAGCAGGTGGGGATCGTTCCAGAGGTTCTCGCGGTTCAGCACCATCTCCGCGACCTCGAAGCTCTTGATGATCTTGTACTGCGTCTCGAAGTAGGCGAGCTGGCCGCGGTACTCCTTGGGCGAGCCGAGCTCGATGACGTCGCGGACGTTCTGGAGCACCTTGGGCGGATCGTAGTTGATGATGATCTTGGCGCTGGCCCGATAGACCGGCACCTGCTGCTGCAGCCACAGGTAGCCGGCGCCCACCGACAGCGCGAGCACCAGCGCCACCACCAGCTTCCGGCGCATGAGGATCTGCCAGTAGCCGCCGAGGATGCCGAGCAGCGAGTGCTTCTCGGGATCGTCGTCGAGCGTGCGGCGCGCGACGAAGCCGCCGGGCAGGTGGTCGATGCTCGACGACTCGGGCGCGGGCGCGTTTTCGTACGTCGTACGAGGACGGCCTTCGTGGGGAACGATCTCCCGCTTGTCTTTCGGTGGAGTCACGGGGTCAGGCTCCCTTGGCGAGGGCTGCGCCGCGGGGACGGCCGGCCGGGCGCGCGCGCTCGGGTCGGGTCGCGTGCGCGAGGGTCTGGAGATAGCGCTCGATGGCCGCCTCGCGGCCGAGCTCGGCCAGCAGGTGGGCGCGGCCGGCGAGGCCCAGGGCGCGGCCGCGATCGGGCGCGTCGCGGACGGCGAGGATGGCCTGGACGGCGCCGTCGATGTCGCCGTTGGCGACGACGTGGCCGGCGCCGGCCCGGCGCACGACCGCGGCGATGTCCGAGTGGAGCTGGCCCACCGACAGCACCGGCCGGGCCGCGGCCAGGATGCCGTAGAGCTTGCTCGGGACGATGAGGCCGTCCATGCCGTCGCGCATGGTCACGGCGTGGAGGTCGCCGGCGGCGAGGCTGTCGGCCAGCTTGGCGCGCGGCGCCAGCGGCATCATGCGCACGTTGGGGAGGCCGGCCGTGAGCCGCTCGATCTCGCCGCGCCGCACGCCGTCGCCCACGAAGGCGAACGCGATGTCGGCCCGATCGCGCAGGCGCTGAGCGGCTCCGATGAGCGTCTCGAAGCTGTGGCCGGCGCCCATGTTGCCCGAGTACATGACCACGAAGCGCTCGCCGAGGCCGTACTCGAAGCGTGCCTCGCGCCCGCTCGGGGCCGGGCCGGCGGCGTCGGACTCGAGCTCGCCCAGCGCCCAGTTGGCTATGACGTCGACGTTCTCGGCGGGCACGCCATAGCCTTGGATGATGCGCTCGGCCATGGCCTGCGACAGCGCGACCACGCGCGTCGTGCGGCCGAGGCTGAGCCGCGTGGCCAGCGCCCACGCGCGGTGGATCGCGCCGCCGTCGGCCACGGCGCCGAGGCTCACCGCCACGTCGGGGTAGAGGTCCTGCACCACCGACACCACCGGCGTCCGGCGCGCGGCGGCGAAGAGCTGGGCCCAGCCGGCGATGAGCGGCGGCGTCGTGAGCGGCAGGTAGACGTCCACGTCGCCGCGCGCCGCGAGGCCGGCCAGCGCGCGCCCGGCGGCGAGGTAGAAGGAGGCGTAGTCGACGCCGCGCCGGACGAGCGAGCTCTTGCCGAAGCGGGTCGAGCCGACGCGCACGACGCGCACGCCGTGCTCCATGGCGTCGGCCGGATCGCCCGGCCGGATCTTCGCCGTCACCACCGTCACCCGGTGCCCGCGCGCAGCCAGGCCTTCGCACAGCTCGGTGAGGAGCTGCGCGGTCGCGAGCTCGCTCGGGCGATAGACCTGGTTGATGGCGACGATGTGCATGGAGGGGATCAGGTGGTGTTGCCGTGCGGGCGCGACGCGCGGCTCGTGAGCGGCGCCGTGGCCATCTGCTTCAGCTCGCGCGCCAGCGCCGGAAGCATGAGGATCGGCCGCTCCTCGGCCGGGCGCACCGGCTCCGGGCTCTGCAGGACGGCAAACTCGAGGCGCTCGAGCGCCGTGCCGAGCGCCGGCGCGACGCGCTCCCACGGCAGCGCCACGGCCAGGTCGAGCGACTCGTCGTCGCCGCGGGCGAAGCGGATCTCGACCGCGGCCTCGCCGTCGCCGCGCGCCGCCAGCGGGATGCGATAGCTGGCCAGCGTGCGCAGCGCCTCGTGCGGCGTGGGCTCGCGCTGCCACACGTAGAGCGGGCGCGCGCCGTCGAGCACGATGACGCACAGCGTGCGCGTGGTCTCGGCGAGCTCGGTCACGACGCCGCCCAGCGCCTCGCCGTCGGCGGCGCCGCGCATGCGCCCGGCCACCTGATCGACGGCGGCGCGGGCGATGAGCCCGTGCTGGCCGAAGGGATCGACCAGGCCGCGGAGCCCGGTGCGGCGAACCGCCAGGATGCGCAGCAGCACGAACAGGACGAGCGCCGTCGCCAGCACGATGAGGCCGGCGATGGGCTGGGCCGCGGCCTTCACGAGGAGCGCCGCGCCGGCCAGCGCCGCGGCCACGCCATAGAGCGCCAGCACCGCGCCGCGATGGCTGAAGCCGGCGCGCAGCAGGCGATGGTGGATGTGCTCCTGGTCGGCCGAGAAGATCGGGCGATTGGCGCGCACGCGGCGACCGATGGCCATGAGCGTGTCGACGATGGGCAGCCCCAGCGCCAGGATGGGCACCGTCAGCGCCACCGCCGTCGAGCCCTTCGACGAGGTCGAGATCGAGAACGCGGCCAGCACGAAGCCGAGGAACAGGGACCCGGTGTCGCCCATGAAGATGCGGGCCGGGTTGAAGTTGAAGAACAGGAAGCCCACCAGCGAGCCGGCGAGGCAGATGCAGAGGAGCGAGCCCAGGACGTTGTCGTCCATCATCGACAGCGCGAAGAGCGTCGTCACCGAGATGAGCCCGATGCCGCTCGCCAGGCCGTCGAGGCCGTCGATGAGGTTGACCGCGTTCATGACGCCGACGAACCAGAAGAGCGTCACCGGCAGCGACAGGAGGCCGAGCTCGAGGGTGCCGCCGAAGGGGTTCGAGATGGCCTCGATGCGGTAGTCGAGGGCGTACATGAGCCCGGCCACGCCCAGCTGCACGATGAGCTTCTGGATGGCGTTGGCCCCGCGCAGGTCGTCGTAGAGCCCGAGCCCGGCCATGAGGATGCCGCCGACGTAGAGCCCGACCACGTGGGTCGTCGTGTGGGTCAGCGCCTCGCCGGCGCCCGCGCCGACCAGCAGGATGCCCGTCACCGGCGCGAAGAAGGCGATGACGATGGCCACGCCGCCCAGCCGCGGGATGGGCCGCGCGTGCACCTTGCGCTCGTTCGGCAGGTCGTAGAGCCCGCGCTTCAGCGCCACCCGCAAGACCACCGGGGTCGCGACCAGCGCGACCAGGAGGCTCACGAAAAACGCGACGACGAGGCTCGTCATGACCGCCCTATCCGGAGGCTCGCCAGGTGGCTTGGCGCAGCCAGGCCGCCCAGGCCCGAGCAGATCGGCGGGACCATGCCACAGCTCGCCCGGGCGGGGAAACTTTCCCGCGCTTCGACGGCCTTACGGGCCCCTCCCCTCGAACGCCTTCCACCCATGCAGGAGGTGAGTCGCCCGCCGGGCGCGGTTTGATCAAGTGAGGGCCGCCTTCTCCGTCGGAGGGCGAGCCGACGGCGTCCGAGGGCGAGCCGACGGCGTCCGAGGGCGAGCCGACGGCGTCCGAGGGCGAGCCGACCGCGTCCGAGGGCGAGCCGACCGCACCCCCGGTGCCCTGAAACGCGAACGCCGGATGAGGGATCATCCGGCGTCGGGTGGGTCGAGGCGGTCGACCGAGACAATCTCGCGGGCAATCTGACGGAGCGGCCCCGTCCGCGGCGGAGCGGACGGGGCACGACTCGGAGCGCGCGGGCCGCGGGAGCGGCGGCCCTCGTGCAGACGCGCAGCGGCTCGCGTCAGTTGAGGTTGATGTTCGGACCGCCCTTGAGGGTCATGTCGCCACCGGCCTTCATGTCCATCGTGGAGCCGGACTCCTGCTTCCACGCGGTGCCCGACTTGTGCTCCTGCGTCTGGCTGGCCTTGGTGTTGATGGTCTTGGCCTCGAGGTGGAACTCGCCATCCTTGCAGAGGACGTGGATGTCGCCCTTCGAGAAGATGGTGACCTTCTTGTTCTTGCCGTCGAGGGTCATGTAGACCTTCTTGTCGGCGTCGTAGATCGCGATGACGTCCTTCTCGTCGTTGATCGCGAGCATGCTGCCCTTCTTCGTGAAGACGGCGATCTTCTCCTTGCCGTCGGTGTCGTCGAAGAGGAGCGTCGACCCGTTGCGGGCGTTCCAGAAGCGGGACGTGTTCTTCCCGCTGAGCGCCTTGTTGTCCTTGCAGGTCTTGTCGATGCCGAGGTCGTTGCCGAGAGGATCGGTCGACGCCTTGGGGGCGTTGTCGCCGACCGGCATCTTGTCCTTCTCGTTCCACGTCGAGCCCAGCACGATCGGGAAGCGGATGTCGCCGTGGATGAAGGAGACGACGACCTCGTCACCGACCTCGGGCAGGTTGTAGAAGCCGCGGCCCTTGCCGGCCATCGGGCTCGCCACGCGCGCCCACGAGCTGACGTAGTCGGCCTTGTCCTTGGCGGGATCGTCCGTCGACTGGATCCACGGGAACTTCACCTGGACGCGATAGAAGCCTTCCGGGTGATCGTTCTTCGTGACGACGCCCATGACGACGCCGTAGATCCGCCGGCTCAGCCCAAACTCATAACCCATACCGTGCTCCCCAAAAGGACCACCGGGAGGACCCCACAACCCCGATCGAGTTGCGAGCATAGCCGAGTCATCCCGCCTCTGCAACCACCGTGCACCTTCGCCTCCGGGCGTCAGGGATTTGACGGCGAAAATCCTCTCAACTCCGCGGATGGCGCGGTCGAGCGCGTGCGTTTCTGGCTGCCGACCGGGGTCGGCTGTACACCCCGGTCGCCGACCGTTCACGACCGCTGGTCCGCCGCCAGGTTCGAGGAGCTCCCGTATGAAGAAGCCGCTCGCCTCCGCCCTCACCGTCCTCGCCCTGGCCGCCGGCCTGGCGCCCTCAGTCCCAGCCCAGGCCGCCGCCCCCGACGCCGATCCGACGGTGTCGCGCGCGCTCGGCGCCTGGTTCGCCACGCTGCAAGGCCTCGAGAACGGGAGCGCCGGCAAGATCACCCGCGTCGCCTGGTGGGGCGACTCGGCCGTCGTCGGCGACGGCTACACGGGGCGGCTGCGCGAGAAGCTCCAGGCCCGCTTCGGCGACGCCGGCCCGGGCTTCGTCCTGGCGTCGCCGACCTTCGACGGCTACCTGCGGCACGGCGTGAACATGAGCCAGTCGGGCTGGGACGCCTTCGCCGTGATCGGCGGCGACGTGAAGGCCGGCAACTACGGCTACGGCGGCGTCATCGCCACGTCGTACGGCGGCGCGACCAGCAGCTACAAGACCGGGACGCCGGTGACCGCGGTCGAGATCTACTACCAGGCGGTGCCGAAGGGCGGCGTCATCCAGATCTTCGTCGATGGCGCCAAGAAGTCGACCTTCACCAAGGACACCGAGGCCGCCTCGGCCAGCGATCAGGTGTGGCGCCAGGTGCTCGACAAGCCGGCCAAGTCCATCAAGGTCCGGGCCGGTGGCGAGGGCGTCGTGAAGGTCTACGGCGTGGTGCTCGAGCGCGGCACGGCCGGCGTCGAGCTCGACGCGCTGGGCATCCTCGGCATGCGCGCGCGCCGCTGGCTGAACGCCGATCAGGCCCACCTGAAGGCGCAGATCGCCGCCCGCGCCCCCGACCTCGTGGTCGTCAACTTCGGCGGCAACGAGCGCGTCGACGAGAACCTGTCGGTGAAGGCCCACACCGACGACATGACCAAGGCGCTGACCGCGCTGCGCGCCGGCGCGCCGCGCGCCGCCTGCCTGGTGGTCGGCCCGCTGGCCCACGGCGCGACCGACGGCTCGGGCGCCATCGACGAGAACCTCGACACCATCTACGCGGCCCAGAAGAAGGTCGCCGAGGCCCAGGGCTGCGCCTTCTTCGACACCATGGCGGTGATGGGCGGCGCCAAGGCGCCCAAGACCTGGCTCGCCAAGAAGTGGATCTCCGGCGACTACGCCCACCTCACGCCCAAGGGCCACGACCACCTGGGCGACCTCATGGCCGACTGGCTGCTCGGCCAGTACGACAAGTGGAAGGCCAACCACTCCTGAGCCGCGCGCGGCCTCAGCTCTCGTCGCGCATGGTGTCGCCGTGCGCGAGGCACAGCTCGACGTTGCCGTGGCCGTCCGAGCGCACCAGGTCGGCGCGGAGCCCGGCCGCGATGAGCTTCTTCCGCAGGCGGTTGAGCGCGACGTCCCACTTGGCGCGGAGCTCCGGCTCGCTCGCCTCGTGGGGCCAGATCTCGCGCGCCAGCGCGGCCCACGGCATGGGCACGCCGGCCGCGACGAGGTCGCTCATGATGCGCGCCGCGAGGCCGGCGATGACGAGCGTGCGCGACCCCGGCCGGCTGATGTGCACGCTCGTCAGCTTGCCGACGATCTCGATCGGCTGAGCCGCGTGCGCCAGGCCGTGGTCGGTCGTCTCGAAGTCGCGGCCGCGCTCGACCTCGAGCCGACGCGCCTCGACGCGCGTGCCGTCGAGGTCGAGGGCGACGCCGGGCACCAGCACGTCGTCGGGCCGGCCGGGGCGGCGCACGACCAGCTCGGCGCCCTCGGGCCAGAACCAGGCGCGCGCCTCGGGCAGGTAGCCGCTCCGCAGCGCGGGCTCGGCCGTGCCGACGAGCGAGCACACGCCGGTCACCATGCGCACCCCGCTCGCGCCGACCTCGAGCCCGAGGACATGGTCGGGCAGGACGACGCGCCTCGACCGCGAGCGCGAAGTCGGGGGCGAGGTGGATGACCAGGCCCGGCACCAGCTCGACGTCGCGCAGCGCGAAGCCGTCGACGGCGATGCGTCCGCGCAGCGCCACGAGCTTCAGCGTGCCGCCGCGCAGGCTCACCATGGCGTGGGCCTCGGAGATGCGCGGGTCGCCGAGGTGCAGCGCGGCGGTCTCGAGGCGGCCGACCAGATCGCCGTGCGTCAGCGTGGCGCTCGACCCATCCGGGAGCTGGAAGACGACGGCCGCATCCATGGCCATCGTTATACACCATCGCGTCAGCGCAGGTCGGCGCGCATGGCGTGGGCGAGGTCGAGGCCGTGGGCGCCCTCGATGCGCTCGACCAGCCTCGCGACCGGCACGTCGAGGACGCCGAGGTCCCAGCGGATGGCCGTGCCGTCCCAGCTCGCGCTGATGAGGTGCCGGCCCGACGCGGTGAAGGCGAGCGCGGAGACGCGCTGGGTGTGGGCGCGGCCGTCCATGAGCAGCGCGCCCGCCGCGTCCCAGACCAGCACCCGACCCTCGAGCGTGCCGGCGGCGACGCGGCTCCCGTCGGGCGAGAGCGCCAGCGCGACGAGGCCGACCGACGGGGCGGCGATCGGCGCGCCGAGGGCGTCGCCGCGCCGCGCGTCGAAGCGCGCGACCGACCCGGGCGAGGCGATCGCGAGCGTCGCGCCGGTCGCGTCGAGGGCGATGGCGATGGCCCGGTCGGCGGCGATGATGCGCTCGGGGCCGTCGGCGGCGCGGACCGCGACCGACCCGCGCGACGACAGGTGGGCGATGCTGCGGCCGTCGTCGGAGGCGGCGAGATCGAGCAGCGTGCCGCCGTCGGCGATCTGCGACGCCGCGAGCGCGCCGTCGGGCGCGATGTGGGTCATGATCGCGCCATAGCCGGCGGCGATGAGCGTGCCGTCGGCGCGTGCGACGACGCGGCTGAAGTTGGTGGTGGTGGGCAGGTCGATCGGCGCGGCGGCCGGGTCGGCGAAGGCCCACGAGGCGGCGCGGAAGTGGCCCGGCCAGATGATGGCCAGCGCCTGGTCGCCGCGCGTGAAGGCGAGGTCCTTGGCGACGGCGCGCTCGTCGCCGTCCAAGAAGGCCTCGCGCGCGCCGGTCGTCACGTCGAAGACGGTGACCGCGCCGCGCCCGTCGGCCAGCGCCAGGTGGCGGCCGTCGCGGCTCAGCGCCAGGGCCGAGATGCCTGCGCTGGCGCGGTAGCTGTCGGCCTCGGGGGCCGCGGGGACGGACCACGTGCGGAGATCGGCGCCGAGCGTCTACGAGCGTCGGGCCGGCGCTCGAGGACTGCCAGGCGAGCTCGTCGATCGGCAGGTGCGGCAAGGCCAGGCGCTGGCCGCTCGCGGCGTCGTGCAGCGCGACCAGGCCGCGCTCGTCGCGGCTCGCGAGCCAGCGGCCGTCGGGCGAGAAGCAGACGTCGGTGAGCGCGCGGGTGGTGACGTGGTCGGACCAGAGCGCGGCCTGGTCGGCGACGGCCACGACCCGCAGCGCGCCGCTCGCGGTGCCGAAGGCGGCGCGCTCGGCGCTGGCGTCGAGGGCCGCGCTCATGGGGCCGTCGGCGTCGAAGTCGACGCGCGCCAGGGCCACGTGGGCGCCGCTGGCGAGGTCGATGAAGCTCGCGCGACGGGTGCCCTCGTCGTAGGTCAGCGCGGCGCGACCGTCGGCGGCGATGGCCCAGGGCGCGCGGCGCGGTGCGCCGGGCAGGACGCGCGCGCGGGCGTCGCCGGGCGACCAGGCGAAGAGGGCGTCGGCGGTGTCGGCCAGCGCGGTCGTCAGCGAGGCGCGGACGCGCGCCACGACGAAGCGCTCGTCGAAGGCCGGCGTCGCGGCCGACGTCGCGGCGTCGATGAGGCTGCGCGGGTCGGCGCCGTCGGCGCTCGCGACGAGCGCGTCGGGGGTCAGCCAGGCGACGGCATCGAAGGCGCGGCCGAGGCGCCAGCGCAGCGACAGCGGCGCCAGCTCCCAGAGCGAGAGCGCGCCGGGCTCGAGGCAGGCGAGCGCCAGGCCGCGTGGATCGATGCGCGCCGAGGTGCAGGCCGGGCGCGGCGCGACGGCCACGAGGCGCGGCGGCGCGCGCGCGGCGAAGCGGGCGAGGACGCCGCGCGCGGTCGGCGAGGCGCGCAGCGCGAGGGTGTGGACCGCGAGGATCTCGGCCTCGGCGCGGGCGCCGTGCTGGACCGCCTCGATGGCGCGCTGCTCGAGCAGGTCGGCCTCGGCGTCCTGCGCGCGATCGCGCTCGCGCGCGGCCTGCGAGAACGACACGACGACCACCACCGCGATGGTCGCGATGGCGCCGGCGGCGATGAGCAGCGGCGCGCGGAAGGCGCGATAGAAGCGGCGCGCGAGGTCGAGCGGCGAGTAGGCGAAGGCGCTCACGCGACGGCCGTCGAGCCAGGCGGCGAGATCGGCGGCCAGCGCGCCGGCGTCGGGGTAGCGCTCGGCCGGGTCCGGCGCCAGCGCGCGCGCGAGGATGGCGGCGGCCTCGGGCGCGACCGCGTCCTTCGGGCCGGCGGCCGCGAGGATGGCCCGCAGCACGAGGCCGAGGCTGAAGACGTCGGCGCTGGCGGCGACGACCTCGCCGCGCGCCTGCTCCGGGCTCATCCAGGCGGGCGTGCCGACGCGCGCGCCGGCCAGCGTCTGCGCGTCGTCGGCCCGCACGTCGTCGGACGCGTGGGCGACGGGCCCGGCGGCGGCGGGCCCGTCGTCGAGCGCGCGCGCGACGCCCCAGTCGACCACCTGGGTCTCGCCGAAGGCGCCGAGCATGATGTTGTCGGGCTTCAGATCGCGATGGATGACGCCGCGCGCGTGGGCGTGGGCCACGGCCTGGCACACCGCCAGGAAGTGGCGCAGCAGCGTGGCCGTGTCGAGGTCGCCGGCCGCGAGCGCGGCGCCCAGCGAGCGCCCGCGGATGAGGCGCATGGTGAAGTAGGGCCGGCCGGCGGCGTCGGTGCCGGCGTCGTGCACGGCGACGATGCCGGGGTGGTCGAGGCGCGCGGTGATCCAGGCCTCGCGCGCCAGGCGGCGCTCGAGGGCGAGGGCGTCGGGGTGGCCGGGCGGCACGTCCTTCCGCGCGACCTCGCGCTGGAGGCGATCGTCGAAGACGGCCGTGACGCGGCCCATGCCGCCGCGGCCGACGAGCATGCCGCTGCGGTAGCGCTGGGGCTCGGGCGTCGCGAACGGGTGCGGCGTGCCGGGATCCGTGGCCGAAGGCGACGGCGAGAGCGGCGCCGAGGTGCTCACCGGGAGCTCGGAGACGGAGTCGGACGCGGCATCGGGAGGGGGCGGAGACAGGCGTGGGAGGCTAGCACGGCACCCTTTCGCCGACCTAACACGCCGTGGATTCCGCTGTACCGCCGAGGGCGGCTGCTGCCACCGTCGAGCCATGTCGAAGACCTCCTGTGCGCTGTGGGCGATGGCGTTGTCGTATGGGCTCGGAGCCTGCGGGCCGGCGCCCGAGGACGACCCGGCCCCGGTCGGCGCGTTGGTGGTCGACGCCGGGCCAGCGGCCGGCGCGAGCGAGCTGCGCGTGCGGCGGGCCGCGGTCGGAGCCGATGGCTGGCTCGCCGTGTGGCACGTCGTCGGCGACGCCTCGACGCTGGCGGGCAGCGTGTTCCTGACGGCCGGCGAGCACGCCGACCTGGTCGTGCCGCTGGCGCCGCCGGCGTCGTCGGAGGCCGGGGCCGCCGTGCGCGTGTCGCTGCACGTCGATGCGCCGGCCGACGGCCGCTTCACGGCGACCGACGTGCGCGTGGACGGCGACGACCCGGTGATGGCCAACGCCGCGGGCACGCCGATCGTCGGCATGCTGCCGGTGACGGCCGCGCCCGACGAGCCCAACGCGCTCGTCATCGCCGACCAGACGATCACCGTGAAGCCGCCGAAGCTCACGGTCACGGCGTCCATCGCGACGGTCCCGGCCTACGTCGTCATCCGCGACGGCAGCGGCGCCGTCATCGGAAGCGAGCGCATCTGGGACAAGGGCCCGCGCGACTATCCGGTCTCGCTCGAGCTGCCGCGCTCGTGGACCGCGGTGCCGCTGACGGGCGCGCTCTACGCGGCCGACGGCAACGCGCCCGACCTGGCCACGCCCATCCGGAACCTGGCCGGCGACCCGGTCGTCGCGAGCTTTGCGGTCACGCTGCCGCCCGCCAACACGCTCGTCGTCGGCGACCAGACGCTCACGTCGTTCGGCTACAAGATCAAGGTCGACGAGATCGCGGTCGACGAGCTGCCGGCCTGGGTCGCCGTCTACGAGGACGACGCCGGCGCGCCGGGCGCGCTGCTCGGCCAGGCGCCGATCCTCACGAGCCCGAAGGTCGCGCTCGGCGTCGATCTGACGCGCTTCGTCCTGCCGCACGAGACGCTCTGGGTCGTGCTCCACGCCGACGTCGCGCCGCTGGGCGCGCTGACCGAGGCCGACCCTCCCCTGCTTGGCGCCGACCGCCAGCCGCTGCGCGTCGCCATCGCCGTGACCAACGGCTCGTGCGACGGCCTGAAGACCAAGCGCTGCGACGCGGCCGAGCCGAACGCCATCAGCTGGCTCGACCGCTGCGACCAGCCCGCGTCGACGACCACGCCCTGCGCCGACGGCGCCGTGTGCGACGACAGCGGGCCCTACGTGAAGTGCACGCCGCTGCCCGACCCGTGCGCCGGCGACGCCGGCACCGTGTGCGTCGCGGACGACCCGCACGCGACCTACTTCGAGGACCGCTGCGGCATCCCGACCCGCGTCGCGGCGCGCTGCGGCGCCACGTCGCTCTGCAAGGAGGGCGCCGGCGGCGCCACCTGCAGCCTCGCCCCGAGCTGCGCCGGCAACGCCACGCGCGAGTGCGATCCGAGCGACGCGACGAAGATCCGCTGGCTCGATCGCTGCGGCCAGCCGAACGGCAACACCATCGCCTGCGGCGCGACGTCGAGCTGCGACGACTCCGGCCTCGACCCGACCTGCACCGTCGACGTCGGCTGCGGCGGCAACACCACGCTCGCCTGCGACGACGCCGACCCGGCCAACCTCTACTGGCTCGACGGGTGCGGCGAGAAGACCGGCGCGACCGTGCCCTGCGGCGCGGGCTTCGTCTGCGACGAGGTGGACGGCGAGGCCACCTGCGTCGACCCCGAGCCGTGCAGCGGCCCGGCCCAGAAGTTCTGCGACCCGGCCGATCGCTCGGCCATCAAGTGGCTCGACGGCTGCGGCCGCGTGAAAGCGAGCACCATCCCCTGCGGCGCCGGCCACGAGTGCCAGGACGACAGCGGCGAGGCGAGCTGCGTGTCGACCGACGTCTGCGGCGGCAACACGCGCACCGTGTGCGTGGCCGACGATCCCGGGCACGTCTACTGGGTCGACGCCTGCGGCGCGCTGACCGGCAGCACCTACCCGTGCGGCGTCGCCACCTGCGACGACCGCGGCGGCGACGCGAAGTGCAGCGTCATCGGCACCTGCGCCGACACCAAGCTGCGCGTGTGCGACCCCGACGACGCGACGGTCGTCATGCTGACCAACGCCTGCGGCGACGACCTCGGCGTGTTCTCGACCTGCCAGAACGGCAAGCGCTGCGACGAGGCCACCCCCGGCGAGGCCAGCTGCGCCTGCGTGCCGACCGACGACGTGACCTGCTTCGGGCGCCACTTCCTCTACGAGCCGAGCGGCATCCGCAAGGTCGACTCGTGCGGCAACCCGAGCGGCCCCGTCGTCACGACCTGCAAGAACGGCGAGATCTGCTACGACGCGGTCGGCGAGCCGGTGTGCACGACCTCGCTCAGCGACACCGCGTCGCCCATGATCCACCGCGGCTGCAGCTTCATCGACTACGTGACCTACAAGACCGACCTCGAGGTCGAGTGCCGCTGCCGCCGCCACGACCCGACCCCCGACGACATCCACGTCTACAACGATGGCGGCAACATGGCCTGCGCTTCGCAGGCCGACTCGTGGGCGCGCGGCTGGACCGCGGGCAGCGGGCCGCACTTCCGTCACATGCTGCACAGCTTCAACGGCGGCGGCGCCTACTCGCCGAGCCACCACGAGCTGTTCGCCACCAAGCACTTCACCGACCCCACCTACCAGGGCGCGGGCATGGTGGTCGGCTACGACATCCGGACCGGCGCGCGCCGCATCGTGAGCGGCCGCTACCCGAAGGTCGACGGCGGCTACGAGATGTACGGCAGCGGCTTCGAGTCGCAGCGCGCCGTCGGCGAGCAGCGCTTCGAGGCGACGACCTTCCCCGGCGCCTGGGACCTCGAGCTCGGCGGCGACGGCAACCTCTACGTGTGGGGTAGCCGGGGCGGCAACCAGGAGATCACCCGCGTCCACCCCGACACCGGCCTGCGCACGCTGGTGTGGCGCCAGGCCCTCGAGGGCGACCTCGCCGCGCCGGCCCACGGCCAGTGCTACAGCACGCGCGCGAAGACCACCTATTACGGCGGCTTCATCCCGGTGGAGCTCGAGTCCCACGCCTTCGCGCTCGGCCCCGACGGCAGCTTCTACCTCGGCTTCAGGAACGAGGGGTCCGAGGGCAACGGCATCGCGCGCATCGCGGCCAACGGCTCGACCTGCACGGTGGTGTCGCGCTGGAACGGCAGCATGGGCGAGGTCGGCGGCGGCGCGTCACCGCAGTACAGCAACCTCGAGGGCTTCGTCGTCCACGCCGGCAAGCTCTACGCGACGCTGCAGATCGGCAAGCGGCTCCTGGCCATCGACCTCGCCAACGGCAGCCGCGCGCTCATCGCCAACCCGGCCGGCTCCGTCGACTCGACGCCGGGCCAGAGCACCATGTTCTGGGACGCGACGCGCGATCTCCTCATCACCGCGGGCAGCGTCCAGCCCTACCTCGCGGTGGCCGTCGACGTGACCTCCGGCGAGCGGCAGGCGCTGTTCCTGACGGCGCCGGACGCGATGATCCCGAGCGCGCCGCCATGGGAGACCGGCGCCCATGGCGCCATCGACAACGGCAACTACATGGGCTACGGCGCGGTCGCGCTCGACCCCGACGACAACGACCACGTCTACATGGTCATCAAGTGGGGGCTCCTGAAGTACGAGATGTCGACCGGCAACAGCTACGTGATGTCGCAGTAGCCGCGACGCGCGCGCGGCATCGGTCGACGTCGCGTCAGGGGTAGGCCGGGTGCCGGTAGCCGTGCGCGATGCGCAGCCCGCAGGCCGCGCCGCCGCAGTCGGCCGAGCTCGTGCACGCGGTCGTCGTGTTGGCGCAGACCTTGGCGACGGTCGGGATCGCGCCCGCCAGCGGCCAGCAGATCTCGCCGACCGACCACATGTCGGAGTTGGCGAGCGGCGTCGACACGACCTCGAGCACCTTCTGCGCGTAGGCGTAGACGCGCAGCGTGGCGGTGCTCTGGCCGAAGTCGTGGTCGTCCCAGTAGTGGACGCCGACGCGGTAGCAGACGCCGTCCTGGGGCGCGACCACGTTGATGTTCTCGGGCCCGGCGCCGTTCGTGTCGTCGCGGTCGAGGGTCGGGTTGTCGTCGGCGGTGGGCTCGCCCCAGGCCGGCATGGCGTCGTCCCAGAAGCAGTCGTAGCTCGTGTCGAAGTAGCCGTCGGGCTGGCCGTCGTGGTCGCCGTCGAAGCCGCCGGTGGCGAACGGGTGCAGGAAGTGGAGGTCGAGGTCGGCGCCGCGGCCGAGGCCCTCGTCGCTCTGATCGGGGTCGAGCGGCGTGTCCCAGAGGAGCTCGACGTGCAGCGCCGCGGCCGGGTTCACGTACACCTCGACCGACGCCGGGGCGCACGAGCTGCGGCCGAGGTCGTCCTTCACCGTGAGCGTGAAGCGGTAGGTGCCGCTGACATCGACCTCGAAGGTCGGGTCGGCCACGCTCGGGCTCGGCAGGAACAGCGACTGGGCGCCGGCCGGCTGCGACGCCGTCCAGGCGTACTCGCTGATGTGCCCGTTGGCGACGAAGCTGCCCGAGCCGACGAGGTGGAGGACGGTCTGCGGGATCACCTCGCGGCCCTCGGTCACGGCGATCATCGCCGTCGGGCACTCGGTGTCCACGCCGAAGCCGGTGACGTCGGCGCGGACCTCGGGCTGGAAGGCGTTCGAGACGATGCGGAGGGTGCCGCGATCGACCAGCAGCCCGCCGTCGGCGAGGCGCGGCGTCACGTCCTCGGGCAGGTAGTCGATGCTGACGGTGGCCTTGTCGCCCGGCGCGATGGTCAGCGGCAGCGTCGGCGGATGCAGCGTCAGCTCGGTCGAGCTGTCCTCGGTCAGGCCGAGCTCGCTGATGGTCAGCGCCTCGTCGCCGCACGAGCGGACCTCGACCGCGATGGTCGCCAGCTGGCCGACGAGCTTGCCGCCGAAGTCGATGCTCGGCGGCGACAGCGCCACGCAGGCCCCGCGCACGTTGCCCTGCAAGGGCACGACGGTGCCGCCCGGGCTCAGCGGATCGTTGGTCGTCAGCGTCAGCGTGGCGCGCGCGGCCGAGCTGCCGTCGGCGGTGAAGAGCGCGCTCAGCGGCGCGCTGGTGCCGGGCGCGATGGAGAGCGGCGGGTCGATGACGATGTGCGCCGACTGCGCCGCGCCCGCCGGATAGGTGGTCGAGCCGACGACCAACGCGAAGCTGGCGTCGCCGGTCAGCGCCGCGCCGCTCACCAGCACCGGCGCCGTGCCCTGGTTCAGGAGGTTCACCGACTTCTGGCGCGTCTCGCCCTCGGGCACCGTGCCGAAGTCGACGACCGCGGGCACCACCGCGAGGCGCGGCTGGTCGGGCTCGACCACGAAGTAGTAGCGCACGACCGGCGTGACGCCGCCCTTGCCGACGTGGTCGGAGTGGATGGTCACGATGGCCGTCGGCGCGGCCGCCGCGGCGGTGATGGCGGCGTGCGAGGCGACCAGGTGCACGCTGAGCTCGGTCGCACCGCCCGCGGCGCCGACCGGCGCGATGGTGAACGGCCCGGCGCCGAGCGCGGCGAGCGTGGTCGGGTCGGCCGCCAGCCGGAAGGCGCCGGCCGGCGTCGAGTCGACGGTGAGCGAGCTGATGTGGAGGTCGGCGTCGCCCGAGTTGATGAAGCGCAGCGACGCGGCCACCGCCTCGTCGCCCGCCGGCAGGCCCGCCGCCGAGAGCTCGACGAGCTCGCCCTCGTCGAGGGCGCGGCTGCCGACGAAGGCCTCGAGGGTCGGCGACGCCCCCTGCTTGATG
This sequence comes from Myxococcota bacterium, assembly GCA_046351155.1. GTDB lineage: Bacteria > Myxococcota_A > UBA9042 > PHBI01 > PHBI01 > JAXLYZ01. The sequence goes on along the minus strand of JAXLYZ010000027.1, from coordinate 35,628 downwards.
CCGCCGCCGCCGTCGGAGCACGCGCCGACGAGGCTGAAGAGGCAGGCCGTGACGAGGCCGAGGGGGGTGTCGAGACGACGGCGCGGGAACGAGCGCATGCGGGCTCCGAGGGACAAGACGGCCAGCATGGTAGCATGACCCGCGCGCGCGCACGCCGCTCATCGCGGGGCCGGCCGGCGCCTCGGGCGCGCCGCGCGCCGGTGTTTCAGCGCGAAGCGCCCGTGAAACGCGCGAAACGGCATGAATCGTGCTCGTGAGCCACGCGAGGTGAAACATGGAACCGATCTCCCAGGCCGCCTTCGATCGCCGCATCGCCCGCGCTCCCGGCCTCGTGCTCGTCGACTTCTGGGCCGAGTGGTGCGGGCCGTGCCGCACGCTCGGCCCCATCCTGGCGGCGGTCGAGAAGGACTACGCCGGCCGCGTCGACTTCCTGAAGGTGAACGCCGACCAGAACCGCGAGCTGGCGCAGGCCTTCGGCGTGCGCTCGCTGCCGACCGTGCTGGTGCTGCGGCCGCATCGCGACCGGCCGGGCGCCGAGGTGATCGGGCAGATGATCGGCGTGAAGCCGGCCGACGGCGTGAAGGCCATGATCGACCGCGCGCTCGATCCGCCGAGGCCGCTCATGGCGCGCCTGAAGGGCCTCTTCAGCGGCCGCGGCGAGCGGCCGGAACCCTGAGGCTCAGGTCGGCGGCGCGGGCGGGCGCGGCGGCTCGACCACGCGCACCGGGAAGCGCTCGCCGCGCGCCACGACGTGGCAGGCGACCTGGTGGCCCGACTCGACGCGCACGAGCTGCGGCTCCATCGTCCGGCAGTCGGCCTCGACGTAGCGGCAGCGGTTGTGGAAGCGGCAGCCCGACGGCGGCGAGAGCGGGTTCGGGATCTCGCCCTCGAGGCGGATCCTCTGGCGTCCGCGCTGGCTCGGGTCGGGCACCGGCACGGCGCTGATGAGCGCCTGGGTGTAGGGGTGGAGCGGCCGATCGTAGACGTCCTTGGCCGGCGCGATCTCGACGATCTGCCCGAGGTACATGACGGCGATGCGGTCGGAGATGTGCCTGACGGCCGCCAGATCGTGGGCGATGAAGAGGTAGGTCAGGGCGAGCCGCGCCTGCAGCTCGTCCATCAGGTTCATGATCTGCGCCTGGATGGACACGTCGAGCGCCGAGATGGGCTCGTCGCAGACGATGAACTTCGGCCGCAGCGCCAGCGCGCGCGCCACGCCGATGCGCTGGCGCTGGCCGCCCGAGAACTCGTGCGGGTAGCGGCTGGCCATGGACGGCGAGAGGCCGACCGTCTCGAGCAGCGCCTCCACCACCTGGCGCTCGCTCTGGCCCGGGCTGGCGCCGGCGGCGAGGCCGTGGATCTTCAGCGGCTCGGCCAGGATCTGGCCGACCGTCATGCGCGGGTTCAGCGACGCGTACGGGTCCTGGAAGATGATCTGCAGGTCGCGCCGCAACGGCCTGAGCGCACGCTGGCCCGACGCCGTCGCGCCCAGCCGCACGAGGTCCTTGCCGCGATAGACGACCTCGCCGGTGATCTCGGCGATGCCCGGCGGGTAGAGCTGGAGGATGGCGCGGCCGGTGGTCGACTTGCCGCAGCCCGACTCGCCGACGAGACCCAGCGTCTCGCCCGGGAAGATCTCGAGGTCGATGCCGTCGACGGCGCGCACCGTGCCCGTGCGCCGCTGGAAGATGCGCCCGACGTGCACCGGGAAGTGCACCTTCAGCTGGCGCAACGCGATGAGCGGCTCGAGCTTGATGGTCTTCGAGCCGGGCGTCGGCTCGGGCGTCGTGGCGGTCATGGCCGCACCCCCTGCGCGCGGACCTCGGCCACGAAGTGGCAGCGCGAGCGATGCGTCGGCGACACCACCTGGAGGGCCGGCAGCTCGTCGCGACAGACGTCCTTGGCGAAGCTGCAGCGCGGCGCGAACGGGCAGCCGCGGCGGCTCACCGCGAGGTCGGGCGGGCGGCCGGGGATCGAGTAGAGGCGCTCGACCTCGTCGTCGACGCGCGGGATGCTCTTCAGCAGCCCGACCGTGTAGGGGTGGCTCGGGTCGGCGTAGAGCTCGGCGGCCAGCGCCTCCTCCATGACCAGGCCCGAGTACATGACGATGACCCGATCGGCCATGCCGGCGACGACGCCGAGGTCGTGGGTGATGAGCGTCACGGCCATGCCCATCTCGCGCTGGAGGTCGCGCAGGAGATCGAGGATCTGCGCCTGGATGGTGACGTCGAGCGCGGTCGTCGGCTCGTCGGCGATGAGCACCGACGGGTGGTTGAGCAGCATCATGGCGATCATCACGCGCTGGCGCATGCCGCCCGAGAACTGGTGTGGGTGGTCGTCGATGCGGCGCTCGGCGCCGGGGATGCCGACCCGGCGCAGCATGTCGATGGCCATGGCGCGCGCCTCGGCCTTGGTCTTCGACTTCTGGTGGAGGCGCACCACCTCGATGAGCTGCGTCCCGATCCGGAGATACGGGTTCAGGCTCGTCATCGGGTCCTGGAAGATCATCGCCAGCGCGTTGCCGCGGAGCTCGCGCATGCGCCCGGCCGAGGCCGTCAGGAGGTCCTCGCCGGCGAGGCGCACCCGGCCGCGCAGGACGCGCGCCGGCGGCACCGGCAGGAGGCGCATCACCGCCAGGTTCGTCACCGACTTGCCCGAGCCCGACTCGCCCACGATGCCGAGCGTCTCGCCGCGCGCGAGCGAGTACGAGATGCCGTCGACGGCGGTGACCCAGCCGGCGTCGGTCTTGAACTGCACGACCAGGTCCTCGATCTCGAGGAGCGGCGCGGTCGCGACGTTGGGCGCGGGCGGCGCGGGCGGCGCGGGCGGCGCGGGCGGGGGCTGGGGGTTGGCCACCATCAGCGCCCCTTCAGCGACGGGTCCATCGCGTCGCGCACGCCGTCGCCCAGGAAGTTCAGCGCGAAGAGCGTCAGCGCCAGCGCCACGCCCGGGAACACGAGCACCCACGGCACCGACTGCATCTTGGTCCAGTCCGCGCCGTCGGCGATCATGCGCCCCCACGACATGTCCACGCCCAGCCCGAGGAAGGATAGGAAAGCTTCTTGGAGGATCGCCTGCGGCACGAGCAGCGTCGCATAGACGATGACCGGGCCGATGGCGTTGGGGATGAGGTGGCGCAGGATGATGCGCGGCTGCGAGGCGCCGATGGCGCGCGCCGCCTCGATGAACTCGCGGTTCTTGAGCGACAGCACCTGGCCGCGGACGACGCGCGCCATGGTCAGCCACTGCACGGCGCCCAGCGCGACGAACAAGAGCACGACGTTGTTCGGGTCGTGGATGATGACGAACAACAGGATGACGATGAACATGTACGGCAGGCCGTAGAGCACATCGACGAAGCGCATCATGACGTTGTCGATGCGGCCGCCGAGGTAGCCCGCCGTCGCGCCGTAGACGACACCGATGACCAGCGACACGAGCGTCGCCAGGAGGCCGATCATGATCGACAGGCGCGCGCCGTAGAGGAGCCGCGTCAGCACGTCCTGCCCGTCGCCGTCGGTGCCGAAGGCGAAGGTGTGGAGCTCGGGCGCGCCGGGGAACTCGGCCAGCGACACGCTGAGATCGCCGTCCTGGTCGTAGCTCCGGACGAAGGCGTCGAAGTTGTTCGACAGGCCGTCCTTGCCGACCGACGAGTAGCGGAGATAGCGGCTGGTCTCGAGGATCTCCCAGCGCGAGAGCACGTGGTCGCCGTCGACATCCAGGCGCCGGAACGTCTCCGGCCCGGACAGCCCGAGCCCGCGCAGCTCCTCGGGCAGCGCCAGGTCGTCGTGCGGGTACTCGCGCCAGGTGATGAAGCCGTCGGCGTCGTTCTTGCCCGGCACCGGCTCGTCGTCGCCGCGCGCCACGTCCCAGCGGTTGGTCGGCAGCTTGTCGAAGAAGCCGGTGGCGACGTCCTGCGCCAGCTGCAGCTCGGGGCACTCGAGCGCGCCCAGCATGAGCGACAGCGCGTCCGACAGGACGTGGTCGGCGTCGGCCGCGTCGAAGCCCGCCTTGGCCTCGGCGTAGAGGCTCGGCGCCAGGCGCTGGAGGTCGCGGAAGCCGGGCGGCAGGACCGGCGGCGCGCGCCGGATGTGGCACCGCAGCTGGCCGTCGCCGTCGAAGTCGACCAGCGCGAACGCGCGCTTGTCGCCGTCGTAGGTCGGGTGCCAGGTCGAGATGTCGCGCGCGCCGGGCGGCTGGTTCTGGAGCAGGTTGTGCTGCTCGGTCGGGCTGAAGTGGGTGACGTTCCGCTCCCAGAAGGGCGACATGAAGCCGATGATGGCGAGCACCACGATGAAGCCGAAGCTCACCATGGCCATGCGGTTCCGGAAGAGCCGCTTCAGCGCCTCGCCGCCCGGGCTGCGGGCGCGCGCGGACTCGCTCGCGGGCGCCTGTGACGCGGCTCGGGGCTCGCTGGGCGACGCGCTCATGCGAGCCTCACGCGCGGGTCGAGGAAGGTGTAGGCGATGTCGACGAGCAGGTTCAGGATGACCAGCACCGAGGCGTAGAGGACGACCGTGCCGATGACGAGCGGGTAGTCGCGCGCGAGGGCCGGCGTCACGAACGAGTCGGCGAGGCCGGGCACCGAGAAGACGCGCTCGACGACGATCGAGCCGGTGACGACGCTGGCCATGCCCGGCCCGAGCCACGACACCACCGGCAAGAGCGCCGCCCGCAGCGCGTGGCGCCGCACGATGGTCGCGTCGCTGAGACCCTTGGCGCGCGCCGTGCGGATCCAGTCGGAGCGCACCACCTCGAGCATGCCGCCGCGCGTGAGGCGCGCGATGGTCGGCACGTAGGCCAGGCCGAGGCACACCACCGGCAGCACGCGGTGCTGCCAGGTCGAGAAGTGGCTGCCGAGCTCGGCCTCCCAGCCGCGCGGCGGGAACCAGCCGAGGCCGAGGACGAAGATGGCCATGAGCAGCGGACCGCTCACCATGGTCGGGATCGACACGCCGAGCATCGAGCCGGACATCACCGTGTAGTCGATCCAGGTGTTCTGCTTCAGCGCCGCGATGAGCCCGAAGCTGATGCCGACCACCAGCGCGAAGAAGAGCGCCATGCCGCCGAGCGAGAGCGAGATCGGCAGCGCTTCCAGGAGCTTCTGGCTCACCGGCGTGCGCCCCTCGGACTCGAACGTGGTGCCGAAGTCGAGCACCGCGTAGTGCCCGATGGCGTCGGTGTACTGGTCCCAGAGCGACTTCGGCACGACCGCGATGCGCGCTCCCTGGTCGAGCTTCTGGCCCTTGTCGACGGCCATCGAGACGACCGCCGACTCGCTCGGCAGGCGGATCTCCACCAGCGCCGGCGTCTCACCGCCGGGCGTCGCGGGTGTCGGCTGGATGACCGCCAGCAGCGTCCCCTCGGGGTAGGTCTTGGTCTTCAGCGTCACGTCGGCGACCACCTCGACCGTGCCCGCCACCGGCGCGGTGAGCTCGACGCCCATGCGGTAGAGGAGCCACTTGTTGGCCTCGACGTTGGCCGGCAGCTTCCGGTCCTGGTCGAACGGCCCGCCCGGCGCGAAGCGCATCAGGAAGAACGACAGCGTGACGATGATCCACAGGACGAGCAGTGAGCCGAAGAGGCGCCCGACGATGAAGCGCAGCATCAGTGGCCCCCCTGCCCTTCCAGGCTCACCCACTTCAGGAGGTGGCGGTCCTGGTACTGCGGCAAGAGGCCCTTCACCTCGTGGCGGATGAGGCGCGAGCGCGTGTACTGATACATGGGCACGATGGGCATGTCGCGCATGAGCCCCTTCTCGGCCGCGCACATGAGGACGTTGCGATGGTGCGGGTCGATCTCCCTCTGGATGCGGTCGAGCATCGCGTCGTAGGCCGGGTTCTTGTAAGCCGGGTAGTTGTCGCCCGAGCTCGAGTGGAAGACGGCGAGGAAGGTCAGCGGGTCGGGATAGTCGGGGCACCAGCCGGCGCGCGAGACCTGGAAGTCGCCGCTCTGCTGCTTCTTCAAGAGCGACTTCCACTCCATGTTGGCCGAGTTGGCGCGCACGCCCAGGCGCTGACCCCAGTCGCTGGCCACGAACTCGGCGATCTTCCGGTGGCCCTCCAGCGTGTTGTAGCTGATCTCGAGGTCGAGCCCGATGCCGTTGGGGTAGCCCGCGTCGGCCAGCAGCTCGCGCGCCATGACCGGGTTGAAGTCGGGGCCGTGCGGCGGGAGGTAGCCGGTGAAGCCGCCGATCATGTCGGGCGTGAGCGTGGTCGCGACCTTCTGGAAGAGGCCGAGCACGCTGCGCGTGAGCGCCTCCTTGTCGAGCCCGAGGTTGAAGGCGCGGCGCACGCGCGCGTCGTCGAAGGGCGGCCGGTCGGTGCGCAGGACGTAGTAGTAGATGCAGCCGTCGGAGCCGATGACGAGGTCGTCGCGGCCGTCCTTGATGAAGCGGCGCACGCTGTCGGGCGAGAGCGGGTAGGCCACGTGGCCCTGGCCGCTGGCGTACAAGGCCTCGTTCTTGCTCTCACTTTCGGTGAAGTAGACGATCGAGCCGGCCAGCGCGACGTGGGCCTTGTCCCAGTAGGTGGGGCTGCGCTCGAGCTCCATGCGGTCGCGGTCGATCCACTTGGCGAGGCGGAAGGCGCCGTTGGTGACGATGTGCTCGACGTCGGTCCAGCGGTCGCCCCACTTCTCGATGGCCCAGCGCGGCACCGGCGCGTAGGCGGTGTAGGTGAGGAGCGGCAGGAAGAAGGACGTCGGCGACTCGAGCGTGACGACCAGCGTGAGGTCGTCCTTGGCCGTCACACCGACCGCGTCGGCGCTCTTCACCTTGCCTTCGTTGTAGGCCTTGCCGCCCTTCAGGAACCACAGGTTGCCGGCGGCCTTGCTGGCCAGCTCGGGCGACAGCTCGCGCTTCCACGAGTACTCGAAGTCGTGGGCCGTGACCGGGTGGCCGTCGCTCCAGACCATGCCCGGCCGCAGGTGGAAGGTGTAGACCAGGCCGTCGGCCGACATCTCCCACGACTCGGCGGCGCCCGGCACCGGCGGGCTGTTGCCCGGCGCCGTCAGCACCAGCGTCTCGAAGAGGTTCATGACGATGTTGGTGCCGGCGGCCTCGCCGACCTTGTTGGGGTCGATGAACTCGGGCGCGATCTCCTGCCAGCGGAAGATGTTGTCGGCCGGCATGGCCACGCCCGGCTCGGGCCGCGTGCCGCGATAGACGACGTCCTCGGTCTTCACGGCTTCGGTGTGCGGCTCGAAGGCCTCGCACTCGGTGATGTAGGCCTCGAACTGAGCCGCGCTGGTGAAGTCGACGGCGCCGCGCGGGTACTGGTCGGTGGCCGCGCCACGCGCGCCACTCGAGCCGGTCGCATCGGCGCCCGGCGCGCGACCGACGTCGGCCGCCGCGTGGGCGCCGGCGAGCTTCTCGAGGCGCTCGGGCGTCGGCGTCACGAGGCGCGGCGGAGCCTCGGGCGCGACGTCGCTGCCACACGCGCTCGCGCCGACGGCGAGGGCCGCCAGCGACGCGAGGACCATGGGCGGTACGAGGGGGCGCAGCGGGGGCTCCGGCGGCGGCCGCTGCCAAGGCTGGCGGAGCCGCGACTGTCACGGGTGACGCGCGTCCACGACCGCTTGGAAAGCGACCCGGACGAGGTTTTGTCCCGGGTTTGGCAAAGGCTGTCAAGGCGAGTACCGTGTCGTTCGTGTTTCCGACCCCCCAGCCGGGCGATGCTGCGCAGCCCGAGCTCGCCGGCGATGTGGCGGCAAAGACGACGGGCGGGGTCATCCGCTACCGCATCTGGCCCGCGCGCCGGCACCCGCTGCGCCTGGCACTGGCGGTGGGCGCGGTGGTGGGGCTCACCATCATCTCGGCGGTGGTGCTGCAGAACGTCTTCTGGGCCGGCGTGGTCTTCGTCGGCCTGGCGTTCCTGGCGAGCGCCTTCTTCTTCCCGACCGAGGTCGCGCTCGACGGCGACACGCTGGTCGTGCGCCGGCTGGGCCAGCCGCAGAGCTACGAGCTCCGCAGCTTCCGCCGCTTCGCGGTGTCCGACGACATGCTCTCGCGCGTCGAGCTCATGCGGCACGCGCGCATCTCGCCGATGGATCCGATCGACGGCATCGTCGTGCCGCTGCCCGACAGCCCGGTCATGGCCCAGCGCGTGCTCGACCACCTGAAGCGCTGGGTCGGACGCACGCGCACCGGCCGCTTCGCGCTCGACATCGACCTCGCCCCCGAGGACGCGCGCGACGAGTGACGCGCGCTCGCTCGAGGGGGCGCGTGGGCGTCAGGGCGTCGCGGGGCGACAGACCTGGCCGGGGCCGTCGGCGATGGTGATGCACTTCTGGTTGTCGGGGCAGACCGAGTCGTCCGAGCAGGGGATCTCGCACGAGGTGAACTTCGGCCCCGACGGGCCGGCGATGCCGTAGTACTCGACGCAGGTGAGGTCGGCGTCGCAGTCGGCGTCGTCGCAGGGCTGCCCCTGCTCGGCGAGCTGGCCCTCGCCTTCACCGGACTCGCCCTCGCCCTCGTTGTCCATGTCGGGCTTGGGCTTGGCATCGGGGCAGGCGACGAAGGCGAGCGCGAAGGCGGCGAGTAGGTAGCGCATGAGAACCTCCTATCGGGTCGCGGACCCGCTCGCACCGTAGAGCACAGTCCCGCGGAGGGCAACGGCGCCGATCGCCCACGCATGCCCGGCCGCAGCGAGCGGCCGGGGCGTTGCCTTTTTGGAGGGGCGCCGTCATGGTCGTCTCTCGTTCGGAGGTGCCTCATGCGCGGACTGGCTTGGTGCTCGTTGGTGATGTTGGTCGGCGGCTGCGACTCGCTGATGCCCGAGATGCCCGCGCCGACTTACCCGGAGCTGCCCGCCTACCGCTACGGCACGGTGCACTGGGAGGGCGTGCAGAGCGACTGCGTCGACGGCGGCTGGACCTCGGACGAGACGGTCTCGGCCATCGTCGAGGCCGACCGCATCACGCTGTGGTTCGACACCATGCCCGAGCTCAGCGGCACGCTCGCGACCGATGGCCAGGCCGCGGTCGCCGGCGAGATGACCTTCCCCGGCGAGACCGGCGCGACCGTGTCGTGCGTGGTCGACGGCACCGCCAAGCTGGCGGCGGACGACGTGAGCGGCGAGATGCACGAGCGCCTGTCGAGCAGCGGCGACGTCAACTGCGACGCCCGCGGGCGCTACACCGTCCACTTCACGCGCTGACGCGCGTCCCGGGGATTGCCAAGGTCGAGCGCAAGGGATAGTCCGGTTCGGTTTCGCCCGGAGGACGACCATGCGCCCGCTCACGCTGACCCTCGCCTCGCTCGCCGCCGCCTCGGCGCTGGCCGTCACTGCCTGCGATGACACGCCGCCGCCCGAGGCCGACGCGCTGGCGTCGCTGTCGGGCGACCCGGGCAAGGCCGACTCGGCGACGCCCATCGCCATCGTCGGCGGCCTCACGCTCGAGGACGCCAATGCGCTGAGCCTGCCGGTGGTGCCCGCTTACGTCGGGCTCATCCTGCTCGCGCCGGCCGGCGCCGACGTCACGGTGCAGGCCGACAGCAAGGCCATCGCCACGCGCGTCACGGTGTTCGGCCCGCGCGCCGCCGACGGCAGCTACCCCCCGGCCATCGGCTCGGCGCCGGGCAGCGTGCGCTTCACCGCGCCGGCCGAGGGCGCCTACCTGGTCGTGCCGCAGCCGCGCTACGTCGGCCAGTCGGGCACGGCCACCGTGCGCACCACCTGCGCCGGCACGAGCTGCCTCGGCCAGTGCGGCGCGGCCAAGGCCCCGACGCTGGCCAAGCGCAAGTGGGTCCACACGACGGGCTCGAAGATCGTCAAGGCGCTTGGCGATCCGCGCCACCGCGCCTACGACCAGGTGGTCGGCCCCGACGACGTGCCCGAGCTGAGCGCGCGCTTCACCTACGGCGCCGTCGACAAGGACCTGGAGGACGAGGACGTCGACCTGTGGATCCGCTCCTGCCCCGGTTGGACCAAGCTCGCGACCGCACGCACCGACGACGACGGCATCGCGCGCGTGCAGCTCGCGGCGCCGCTCGCGCCCGGCGAGTACAACCTTCTCTGGGTGGTGGGCGGCGACGCCACCACGGCGCCGGGCATGCTGGCGGTGTGGGAGCCGGGCCAGACGGTGGTCGTCAGCGACATCGACGGCACCCTCACGATCAACGATGCGCAGGTCTTCAAGGAGATCTTCCTCGGCACCGATCCGACCGCCTACACCGACGCCGACCAGGCGCTCTGGACCGTGCGGCGGAAGGGCTACCACGTGCAGTACCTGACCGGCCGCCCCGAGCTGCTCGGGCGCATGACCAAGAGCTGGCTCGCGGCGCACCGCTTCCCGCCCGGGCCGACCAAGCTCACCGACAAGACGCTCGAGGCGCTGCCCAGCGAGAGCGGCGTCGGCGACTTCAAGACCGGTATCCTCGAGCACCTGGTGGGCGACGTCGGCCTGTGGGTCTACGGCGCCTTCGGCAACGCCACGACCGACATCTCGGCCTACCAGGCCAACGACATCCCCGACGACCACGACTTCATCATCGGCGCCCACGCCGGCGAGCGCGGCACCACCGCGGTGTCGAGCTACACCGCGCTGCTGCCGACGCTGCGCGCCTGGCCCGAGGCGCCCGCGCCCTGAACGCGCGCGCGGGCAACGGTCAAGCACCTTGACGACCGCGGCACGGGCGGCCGTGTCTCAGGCCTGACGTCGCAGCGGCAGCGTCAGGCAGCGCGGCCCGCCGCGGCCGCGCACGAGCTCGTGGCCCATCAGCGCCACCACGATGCGGCGGCGCTGGTTCACGTAGTAGAGGGCGTTGGCGCAGAACATCTCCGGCGTCACGACCTCGTAGCCGGCGCGGTTCAGCTCGCGCAGCGTGGCGACGTTCCGGCCGTAGCAGACGATGATGCCGGGCGCGAGCGCGAAGGCGTTGGCGCCGTCGGACCACTGCTCGCGCGCCTGCGTGCCGGGGTCCATGCCGCCACAGAAGATGGGGCCGAGCGGGATGCCGAGCTCGGCCAGCGCGCCCAGGAGGTCGGCCCCCTGCTCTTTCGTGGCGCGCGGCCCGAGGCGCGTGACGCGCGTACCGAGCGAGGTCGGATCGGTGACGAGCGGCGGGTAGACGAGGACGTGCTCCTCGTCGATGCGCGTGAGCAGCGTGTCGAGGTGCATGGCGCCGCGCTGCTTCGGGATCTCGACCATGAGCACGGCCTCGAAGCTGCGCTCGAAGAGCGCGCGAGCCAGCCGCTCGACCGCCGCACGCGTGGTGCGGATGCCGACGCCGACCACGGCCACGCGGTTGTCGAAGATCTGGATGTCGCCGCCCTCGAGCGTCAGGCCGGGCTCGGGTCGGCCCATGGCGATGTCGATGAAGTCGGCGTCGCGGAAGCGCCGATGGTGGCCGAGGATGATGCGCGTCAAGAGCATCTCGCGCATGCGCGCCGGCTCGGCCGCGTAGGTGTAGATGAAGGCCGGACCCGCCACCGCGGCCAGGTCGCGCGCGAAGAGCGCGTTGGGGATCGGCCAGCGGAAGATGGCGCGGTGATCCATCGGGTCGCGGCCGCTCACCAACGCGTCGGCCAGGCGCGGCGCGTCGAGGCGCTCGAGCGAGGTGCGCCCGGCCGCGAGGTCGGCCGCGCTCGGGCGGTAGAGCTCGGCCTCGAGCGCCAGCGTCTCGTGGATGGCGAGGCGGCGCGCGTCGACCAGGCCGAGCGTCTCGACCAGGAGCTGCTTCCAGCGCAGGAGCCCCTGATCGCCGGTCATGGCGCGCAGCACGTCGTCGAGCGTGCGGTGCTCGCTCTGCATCGCCGACAGCAGGACGAGGTCGTCGAAGAGCAGGTAGTCGGGGCTCGGCTGCAGCGAGCCATCCTCCATGCGCTGGTAGCGCTCGAGGTTCACCGGCAGCATGAGGTCGAGCTCGGGCCCGGGCGAGCTCGTGACGATGAGCTCGAGCGGTTTGATCTCACTATTGATTTCGACGTCGCGCACGGCGCACCTCGAGGCCGAGTCTAGCCCGCGCGCGGTGCCGCGTCACTGACGGACGAGGAGCATGGGCAGCGGCTTGCCGTCCGCGCCCGGGCACTGGAGCTTCATGCGGCCGTCGGCCTCGATGCAGTAGGGGCGGCCCTCGGTGGCGGGGTCGGTCGCGCCGTTCATGAGGATATAGCCGTCGCTCGTCTTGAAGGTGCCGCTGCCCTCCTCGAAGCCGGTCGCGATGGTGCCCTGCGCGTGGCACACGCAGTCGGAGTCGAGCACCTCGCCCTCGCAGGCGAAGGCCAGGCCCAAGGCCGAGACCGTCGGATCGAGCAGCGGCTCGAGCACGTGGCAGCCGCTCGCCTGCAGCTCGGGGCGGCACGCCTTGGCGACGCGCACCTGGTACTCGACGATGGCGTCGAGGCTGCACGCGTGGGTGCCGTCGAGGCGGAAGTCCATCGTCCCGCGCGGCGTCACGGTGACCTGGGTGTCGACGCTCTCGCAGTCGCCGAGCGCGGCCCAGTCGCCAGGACCCAAGCAGGTGGGCGCCGCAGCGGCCACCCAGTGGCCGATCGGATCGCCGCCGCAGCGGCTGAAGGTGCACTCCTCGACCTGACCCACGGCATCGCATGCGCCGAGCATGGCGATGCCCACAATGCAAAGGACCTTTTGCATTCCGACCTCCCGGTTCGCCCAGTCCGGCGAGACGCACCGGCGGCTGGTCGCGGCCGACGCGGCGCGTGCGTGCGGCATTCACGCGCGTGTCGGGCGGTGGGAGAGAATCGCGCGCGGACCGCTACGGGTCGCGGCGCACCGGCAGCAGGTGGACGATCTCGCGGAAGCGCTCGGGCAGCGCCATCTTGGGCACGCCCTCGGTGGCGCCGGCCATCAGCATGAGCCGGTTCATGCGCGCGTCGGAGCTGATGGCCACGATGGGCAGCACCTCGAGCGCGTAGAAGCGCCGGAGCGTCTGCGTCGCGGTCACGCCGTCGACGGCCGTGCCCATGGCGAAGTCCATGAAGACCATGTCGGGCATCACCTGCTCGACGTCGGCCAGCGCCTGGTCGGCGTGGCCGCGATAGATGAACTCGGCCGGCAGGTGGCCCAGGAACTCGGGCCGCGACACGAGATCGTCGTCGAAGACGAGGATGCGCGGCGGAGCCATCGTCACTCCGAGAGCGTGCGCGGCAGCGGGATCGGCTCGGACTCGAGGCCGTACAGCCGGCGATAGATTTCGGCGTCCGACAGGACGCGCATGACGTAGCGCCGCGCTTGCTCGTACGGGATGGTCTCGACGAAGGCGTCGAGCTCGAGGCGGCCGCGCTCGGCGAGCCACTTCTTCACCGGCGCCGGGCCCGCGTTGTAGGCCGCGACGGCCAGCGCCGGGTTGCCCGAGAAGCGGTCGAGGAGCGAGCTCAGGTACTTGGCCGCGACCGCCAGGTTGGTGGCCGGGTCCCACAGCTGGGCGGCCTTGAAGCTGTCGCCGAAGAGCTTCCGGCCGATGGCCTGGCCGGTCGTCGGCATGAGCTGGGCGAGACCGATGGCGCCGACGCGCGAGCGACCCTTGGCCTGGAAGCGCGTCTCGACGCTGACGATGCCGGCCAGGAGCTGCGACGGCAGGTGGTTCTCGTGGGCCGCCGCCGACACGTCGTCGCCGTGCACGAACGGGAACCACGCGAGGTACAGATCGTCGGGGTCGTCGCCGGGCATGGTGGCCGGGATGGCGGCGTAGCGCAGCACGCGATCGGCCTTCTGCGACTTGCCGTCGAGGTCCCACAGGTCGGCCAGCAGCTTCCGCCCGTTGCCGGGGAGCTGCTGGGCGTCCATCAGCGCCTCGAACGTCTCGCGCGCCTCGCTCTCGGCGCCGAGCCGGTAGAGCGCCAGCGCGGTCGCCATCGGGTCGGCGCGCGACACGTCCCACATGGCCTCGAGCTCGGCCCTCTTCGGGCGCGGCCCGAGCTTGGCGCGATCGCGCGCGAGCAGCGCGTACCAGCCGGCCGGGAAGCGCGCGACCACGGCCTTGAAGTGCTCCTCGGCCTGGCCGCGGTCGCCCATCAGCAGGGCCGCGCGGCCGCGCCAGTAGCGGGCGCGCTCGAACCAGCAGAAGGAGTGGCGATCGGGCTCGCCGCCGTAGCGCTGCTCGAGCTCGCGCAGGCGCGCCTCGGCGGTCGCGCCGTCGCCGCGCAGGATGGCGCCGAAGCCGAGGCGCCACAGCGCGTCGCGCTGCAGCGCGCCGAGCGCCCCGCCGGCGAGCAGGGCCTCGTCGAGCTGGTCGGCCTCCCTGGCGCGGCCGAGCGCGCGCAGGAGCACGCTCGACTGGGCCCGGGCGAGGTCGGCCAGCGGGTGGTCGGGGAAGCGCGCGATGACCTCGGCGAAGGCGCTCACCGCCTCGGCGTCGCGGTCGATCTTCCGCAGCAGGACGGCGCGCGTGTAGGCCGGGTACGGCGTCGCGGCCAGCGTCTTCTCGACGCGATCGACCTGCTTGAGCGCCGCCGTGGCGGTGTCGTCGTCCCAGCGATCGCCGAGCGCCAGCGCCAGCTCGGCCACCGGCCGGGCCTTGCGGGCGAGCGCTCTCCGCGCCTTGTCGTTGCCTGCGCGCGGCGCGTTCAGCGCCTCGCGGAAGACCAGCGCGTCCGCATCCGGTGCGGCCCGGAGCTTCTTCAGCCGGGACGTGATGCGGGCATCGGGCTTCAGGCTGTCGTCGAGCCACCACGCGTCGAGCAGCGTCGCCTTGGCCTCGGCCGCCGGCACCAGCTCGGCGCGGAGAAGCAAAAGCTCCTTTCGCGTGTCGTCGGCCATGCCCTGCCCGAGCGCGTCGGCCAGGAGCTCGGCGGCGCGCTCGCCCTGATGGCGGCGCGTCAGATCCTTGACGGCCTTCTTCACGCCCGCGAGGTAGTCGGGCGCGCCCGGAGAGCGCGTCAGGAGCCAGTGGGCGGCGCCGCCAGGGCGCGGGTTGCGCACGGGCGGCGAGCGCGCCTCGAGCTCGGCCAGCGCCTGGCGCGCCTCGTCGGAGAAGGCGCCGGGCTGCATGGCCAGCGCTTCCCAGGCGGCTCGCGCCGCGGCCGTGTCGCCGCGCTTGGTGAGCAGGCGAGCGCGCAGGAACTCGCCCGTGGCGCGCGCCAGCGGGTCGTCCTGGCCGGCGTGGGCCAGCCAGTCGTCGAGCACCTGGAGGCCGGCGGCGACGGCGCGCGGACCGGCGTCGCGGGCGATCGCCAGCCGCCACATCTCGGGCAGCAGCGGGGCCGTCTCGCTGAACGGAGCCGGTCCCGGCAACGGGTCGGCGACCGTCGACGCGGCCGGATCGGGCGAACCCGAAGGGCTGGGCGGCGGCGCCATGGAGGCGGGAGGCGGACCCTCGCCGGCCTGGGCTTCCCTCCCGGCCGCGAGCAGCACGAATCCCACTACGAAGATGGGAGCTCGAGTCGAGCGCATGACCGTTCGGGGGTACTCCGGTCTCGCCGAACGCGCCAGTGTTTCACCGTGAAATGTCGGTCTCGGCCGTCACGCGCGCGTAGAAGAGCGCGCGCGGCGCGGCCGTGGCAGGCACGCGATAGTCCCAGCGACGCGTCGCGGGATCGCCCAGCACGGCGGGCGGGACCTCGTCGGGGTGGCCGTGGCGATGAGCACTCCCCACCTCCCCGACCAGCGGCGCGGCCAGCGCGAACCAGGCCGGCGGCGGAAGGTGGCGCGCGACAGCGCCGCGCGCGGACGGGCGACGGTCGTCGCAGCGCCGGCGCGATCACCCCGCGCGGCTCGACCCGGCCCTGGTGGATGACCACGTTGCCGAGGCGCAGCGCCGCGCGGCCGCGGCCAGGAACGAGGTCTTCTTGGCGGTGGGCTCGATCATGACGACGCGCGCGTCGGGCACGAGCCGCGCCAGCACGAGCCCGCAGCCCGCCGCCAGCGCCGACGTCGAGCCAGTCGGGTGCGGCGATGGCGCGGACCGCCGGCACGAAGCCGAGCGCGTCGACCACCTGCTCGCGCACGATGGTCGCGACGTCGCTCGGACCGACCAGGCGGATGGCGCGGTTCCAGCGCGCCAGCAGCTCGGCGAAGGCCATGAGCGCGTCGACCTCGGGCGGCGCGAGCGCCGCGCCGACCGCGGCCGCATCGGCCTCCAGAGCGCTCCGGAGCGCGGTCGTCACGGACCGGGCGGGGTCGGGCCGGGCTCGGGCGCGCCGGGCCCCTGCTTGCCCTTGGCCGCCTGCGCGAAGGCGTCGGCGAAGAGCTTCTCGATCTCCGTGCGGTCGTGGTCCTTCAGCGGCGCCAGCGTCTTCTCGCGCAGCGCGTCGGCCTCGGCCACGCGGCCGGTCGAGACGTAGATGGCCGCCAGCAGGACAGGCACGATGACGTCCTCCTTGTCGGTCTCGAGCGCCTCGACGAGCAGCTTCTCGGCGTCGGCCACGAGGCCGTTCTGGAGGAACATCTGCGCCAGGTTCTTCCGCGAGCCGGCCGCCTCGATGGCGCCCGCGCGCGCGTCGTCGGCCGGCTTCCCGGTGGCCACGCGCGCGAGGTACGAGAGGATGCGCGCCTCGCGATGCTTGGGATCCTTCTTCAGGACCTGGTCGACGTAGCCGAGCGCCTCGTCGACCTTGCCCTGCTCGAGCTCGACCTGGGCCAGGAGGAGGAAGCCGTTGAGCTCGTCGGGGAACTTGGCGATCTGCGCCTCGAGCAGCTTCTTGGCGCCGTCGAGGTCGCCCTTCTGGAGCCGCAGCTGGGCGATCTGGGCGCGCACGTCGGGGTCCTTCGGGTCCTTCTCGAGCGCGGCCTCGAGCGCACTCTGCGCGGCGTCGAAGTTCTTCTGCTGGACGTAGAGCGCGCCCAGGCTGTTGAGCACCTCGGTGGTCTCGATGCCGGCCTTGCGCGCGGTCTCGAGCGTCTTCACAGCCTCGTCGACGCGCTGCTGCGCGGCCATCACCTGGGCCAGCGTGACCCAGGCCTGCTCGTCGTCGGGGTTCAGCTCGGTCTCCTCCTTGAGGAGCGCCTCGGCGCCCGCGTAGTCCTCGTCGATGCCCTTGATCTGCGCCTCGACGAGGCGGAGCCCGCGCGCCTTCGGGTCGGCCGCGCGCGCGTCGGCGACCGCCTTCTTGGCGGCGTCGACCAGCGCCGGGTGCTGGTCGGCGGGCGTGAGATCCATGCGATCGAGCGCCAGGTTGGCGAGCCCGATGTGCGGCTCGGCGAAGCTCGGGTCGGCCTGGGCCGCCTTCCGGAAGTACTCGTCGGCCTTGAACGGGCGCTCCTCGAGGCGCGCCTGGCGACCGAGCGCGTACCAGGTCATGGCGTCGGCCTCGAGGTCGGCGGCCTTGTCCATCGTGTCGGAGGCGGCCTCGACGAGCCCGTTCTGGAGCTCGGCGCGCGCGGCCACGAAGAGGATGGCCGCGTCGTCGGGGCGTAGGCGGCGCGCGAGCCCCGAGGCGCGCGAGGCGAGGTCGCTGTTCTCGGCCGCCATGGCGCCGAGCGCGCGGAAGGCGAGGTCCTGCGCCTGGACATCGATGGCGTCGAGCGGCCGCACCTTCTCGGCCGCGGCGCCGTCGAGGGCGGTGCCGTCGACCGCGGTCCAAGCGCCGTCGGCGGTCTTCACCACGAAGCGACGGCCGAGGATCTCGGTGGCCGAGAAGCGCGCGCCGGCGACGTAGCCGAGCTCGGCCGCGGTGCCCCGGCTCTGGACAATGGCGACGACGAGGCGGGCGCGCTCGTACGTCGAGACCTTCAGCGGCAGCTTGGCGGTGATGGCCTGGGCGACGGCGTCGGGCGAGTACGGCGCGTTGGGCGCGTCGGCCGGGAAGGGCCGCGCGCTGAGGCTCGGCGCGGTCGCGACGGCGTTGGCCAGACCGGCGAGGTCGCTTGGCAGCGACCCGGCCAGGGCCTTCACGGCGTCGGTCACGCCGGCGTCGCCGCGCAGCGGCTCGGGGATCTCGGCCAGGATGGCGGCGCGCGGATCGTTGCTCGGCGGCGCGCTGGCGTCGGCTCCGGCGGCGGCCGTGGGGTTGGCGTCGGTCGGCGCCGCGTCCTTGCCGCAGGCGGCGGCCAGGACGGTGGTCATGACGAGGGGCAGGATGCGCATGGCTTAGCTTGCTCCGAGCTCGGCCCTGAGCGGGCCTGGTCGGTTGGTGATGAGGGTCGACACGCCGAGCGACACGAGCCGGCGCGCCTCGAGGGGGTCGTCGACGGTCCACACACGCACGGCGCGCGGACCATGCGCGGCCGCCCAGGCGGCGAGCGTCGGGGTGTCGACGAGCGCCGCGCTCGGGTGCAGGTCGACGGACGTCGGGAGCAGCGCCAGCGCGCGCAGCGCGCTCGGGTCCTCGAAGAGCAGCGCGCGCGACCACGGGCCGACGCAGCGCATGAGCACGCGCGGATCGAAGCTCGAGACGATCACCGTGTGGACCGCGGCGATGCGCTCGAGGTGGGGCCGGCACTGATCGACGAGCAGGTCGAAGCGCGCCATCGGCTTCAGCTCGACGTTGACGACGACGCGCGGACGCTCGGCCAGGAACAGGCCCAGCGCGGCGAGGCTCGGGATGGGCTCACCGCCCGCGCGGAGCGTGGCGAGCTCGTCCCACGAGCGCTCGGCGAGGTTGCCCCCCTGCCCCGTCATGCGCTCGAGCTCGACGTCGTGGAAGACGACCGGCACGAGGTCGCGCGTCAGGCGCACGTCGAGCTCGAGGCCATCGGCGGCGTCGACGTCGAGCGCGTGCGCGAAGGCGCGCAGCGTGTTCTCCGGGGCGGCGTGGCTGGCCCCGCGGTGCGCCAGCAGCGCGGGCCGGACGGATGCTTCGAGGGTCATGGGTGTCCGCGGAACGCGTTGCCGGCGGGCGCGCGGAAGGCCAGGACGTCGGTCTGGTGCAGCGCGAACACGACGCGCATGAGCGAGAGCTGCGCGGCCTCGCTCGTCTCGATGGCGGCCAGCACGAGGCGCAGCGTGGTGTTGGTGCGGAGCAGCGGCCGCACCCTCTCCTCCTCGGGCGTGAAGCCGAGGACGTCGCCGAAGGGCGCCGAGTCGCGCGCGAGGATGAGCACGTGGTCCTGCAGATCGGCCAAGAGCTGCCGCAGCTCGGGCGCGCGGTAGTGCGTGCGGATGGCCTCCATCACGAGGCGCGGCAAGGGCGGCAGCTTCACGGCCGGCTCGCGCGGCGGCAGCGTACCCTCGTAGAACTCGTACCACCCCGAGCGCCAGGTCGCGATCTCGAGGATGCGCGCGCGCAGGTGGTCGGCCAGCGCCTGCTCGACGACCTCGCGCGGCAGGATGCCGAGGTCGGTGAGCGCCGTGCCGAGGTGGGTGGCCGGCGGCACCACGCGCTCGAGCGCGCGCTCGACCTGCGACGGATCGGCCAGCCCCGACTCGATGAGGAACGTCCCGAAGAGGTCGCTCTTGAGGTTCGAGTGCGAGAAGCGCGGCTCGCCGTGGTCGAAGAAGAACTCCTTCTGGATGGACCCGGCCGTGACCTTGAGCTTGCCGGTGAGGCGCTCGCGCGCGATGCGGAACAGGAGGTGCGGCGTCCGGCACTTGTTGAGCGGGCCGTCCTCGAGCGGGCGCGACTGCTCCTCCTCGACGATGCTCGGCATGAGGTCGACCACGGCGCGCACGTCGGCCACGCGCATCCAGTCGCTGCCGTTGATGCTCACCCACTCGCGCGGCCCGACCGCGCGCTCGCCGAGGAGCGAGATGAGGCGCTCGAAGTCGACCGGCCCGTAGACGGTCTCGTCGTCGTGGCGGAAGTGGAAGGTCGCGCGCGAGAGGTCGATGCGCCGGAGCCCCTTGGCGCGCACCGACGCGGTCGCGGGCGGCGGCGGCGGAGGCACCGGCGGCGGCGCGGGCAGCGCCTCGTCCTCGACCGTGGCGGCGCTGTCGATGGCGGCCTGCGGCGGCGGCGTCTTCTCGCGCCGCGCCTCGCCGTCCGGCCGATCGTCGGGTCGGTCTTCCGGCCGATCGGGCACCAGCACCTGCTCGATGAACTGCGCCAGCGAGCGCGAGCTCACCTTGAGGCGGCTGTCGAACAGGAAGTCGAGGATGGCCTCCTGGAAGTCGGTCGCGGTCTGGAAGCGCTCGGTCGGATCCTTGGCGAGCGCGCGCCGCAGGATGGCGCGGATGGGCTTGGGCAGGTAGCTGTGGCGCTTGAAGCGCTGCTCGACGTCGGCCTCGCGGATGTTGAGCAGCGTCTGCACGTCGGACTGCCCGACGAAGAGGCGCTTCAGCGTGAGGCACTCGAAGAGCACGACGCCGAGCGCGAAGATGTCGGAGCGCCGGTCGATGGTCTTCCCCATGACCTGCTCGGGCGACATGTAGCCGAGCTTGCCCTTGAGCGTGCCGCGCTCGTGGTGGTGATCGGTCTGGCCGCCGCCGGGCAGCCCGAGGTCGGCGCGCGCCACGCCGAAGTCCATGATCTTCACGTCGCCGTGCTTGGAGATGAGCACGTTCGACGGCGACACGTCGCGGTGGATGATGTTGAGCGGACGGCCGCCCATGTCGGTGGCCGCGTGCGCGTGCGCCAGGCCGCGGCACACCTCGCTCACGATGTAGAGGCCGACCTCGATCGGCACGCGCAGCCGGTTCCGCGTGCAGCGCGAGAGCAGGTTCAGGAGGTCGGAGCCGTCCACCAGCTCCATGGCGATGTAGTACTGCGCGTCGACCTCACCCAGCTCGTGGATCTGCACGATGTTGGGGTGGTTCAGCAGCGAGGTGACCTTGGCCTCGGCCACGAGCAGGTGGATGAACGAGCGGTTCGTCGCCAGCTCGGGCAGGATCTTCTTGATGACGAGGATCTTCTCGAAGCCGTCGG
The DNA here is from genome assembly GCA_046351155.1 of Myxococcota bacterium. Taxonomy (GTDB): domain Bacteria; phylum Myxococcota_A; class UBA9042; order PHBI01; family PHBI01; genus JAXLYZ01. The sequence continues at coordinate 14,926 of JAXLYZ010000027.1, read as the reverse complement.
GACCGACCGCGCGCGCGCGATAGATCTCGGCCATGCCGCCCGTCCCGATGAGGTCGAGCAGCGTGTACTTGCCGAACGCGCGCGGCAGCTGATCTGATGGCGTCATCGCCCCCGACGGCTCAGTTCTTCGCGGTGAAGAGGTTCACGACCGCCAGCGCCTTGCCGCAGCTGCGCTTGTCGTCGGCCGTCGCCGACTCGGCGCGCGTCCGGATCTTCTTGCACTCGTCCGACTGCTCGCCGGCCTTCTCGCAGGCGAGGTCGGCCAGCTGCTTGCACTCGTCGGCGCAGCCCGCGAGCAGCGCGAGCTTGAAGGAGAAGAGCACGGCGAGGAGGGGCAGGGTGGGGCGTTTCATCGGAGCTCCGCAGCGGCGGCTGGCTTCGTCGATCGGCTTCCGGCGCGGGGCCGACCGCGAATGGGTCTACACGGGTCGCACCTTCGCGAGGGCGCCCGACGGTGTCAAGCGTGTCGGGGCGCCCGAGCAGGCGGGCGGCGGCCCGCGTCGCGGGCGCGCTGGGGCAGCGATCGCGTCAGGCGATGGGGGCGCCGTCGCGATGCGCATCGACGATGAGCACCGTCACATTGTCGACGCCGCCGTACTGGATGGCCCGCCGCACGAGCTCGCGGGCCGCGTTCTCGGCGCCCGGCCAGCCGGCCAGCACCTCGAACATCTCCTCGTCGGAGACGAGGTCGGTGAGCCCGTCTGAACAGAGGAGGTAGCGATCGTCGGGCCGGCACGTGCGCGACTGCGTGTCGACGATGACCTCGTCCTGCAGGCCCAGCGCGCGGACGATGACGTTCTTGTAGGGGAAGCTCGGCAGGTCCTCGCGGCGGAGGACGCGCATGCGCAGGTACTCGTTGGCGAGCGAGTGGTCCTCGGTGAGCTGCGTGAGCCGGCCCTTGCGGTAGCGGTAGGCGCGGCTGTCGCCGACGTGGGCCACGTAGCAGCGCGAGCCGATGAAGGCGAAGCCGACGATGGTCGTGCCCATGTCCTCGAGCGCCGCGTCGCTGGCGGCCTCGCGGAAGATCTGCAGGTTGCCGTACTCGACGGCCGACTTGAGGCGGAACTCGTGGAAGCTCGAGAGGCCCGACATGCCGTCGTCGGTGGCGTGCGCCAGGTAGATCTCCTTCAGGCGCCGCGTGACCTCGCTATCCTTGTAGAAGGCGGACACCGACTCGACCGAGATGCGCGAGGCGACCTCGCCGCAGGCGTGCCCGCCCATGCCGTCGGCCACCACGAAGAGGCCCTGATCGGCCAGCAGGATGTGGTCGTCCTCGTTGTGCTCGCGGACGCAGCCGACATCGGTGAGAGCGAAGGCGTCGAGGATCATCGGGCTCCTCCGGTCGGAGCGGCGCTGACGCCGCGGACCGGGTTCGGCTGGATCGGGCCACGCGAGCGGGGGCGCGCCGTGCGCTGGAGCTCGACCTCACTGAAGAGGATGGAGGGCGCCACCGCGCTGACCGGGACCATGCCCGACTCGGCGCCGCAGTAGCCGTTGAAGACGCCGACCTGGTCGCTGGCAGCGATGATCTTTCCGAGCGTGGCGAGCGGTGTGCCCACGAGATCCACCCCGCGGACGAGCGTCTCTTCGCCCGTGGCCGCATCTACTTTGTACACCGTGCGAGCCTCCCCTTTGAAGGCCTGATAGCCAAAGCTCGACGTGTTGGTGCTACCGCCGGCCAGGTCCCGGAGGATGAGGCCGAAGGGGCGCCCTTGTCGACGGACCTCGGCAAGAAGGCGCGCTTCGAGGTCCTTCTCCGAAACCGTCTGGCTCGCTTCGACGATGAGGTTGGCCTGGCGCGCGACCGGTCGACGCGCACCCTGGGCGCGGCCATGGCCGTTCGAGCGGTCGGCGCCTGGGCCCGGATGGCGGGCGTTGAGGAAGCTCTTGAGGACGCCGCGATCGACCAGGACGGTGCGCTGTGCGGCGACGCCTTCGTCGTCGAAGGCGTAGGTGCCGTTCAGCGGGAGGCCGGCCATGGAGGGGAGGGTGGGGTCGTCGACCACGCTCAGGAAGGCCGGCATGATCGGCTGGCCGAGGTACTTGGCGAAGGTCTGGCCGTCCTCGTCATCGGTCTGGCGATGGCCTTCGAGGCGGTGCCCGAGCACCTCGTGGAAGAAGACGCCGCTGGCCCGACCCTCGAGGATGGCCGGGCCGGTGTAGGGCTCGAGCACCGGGGCCTTGCGCAGGGCGCCGAGGAGCGCGACGAGGCGATCGACCGCGGCCTGGAGCGCGGCCTCGTCGGGGAGGCCGCCCTCCGAGGGGGCGTAGAGGTCGACGCTGTGATCGAGCAGCATGCCGTCGTCGGCGCGGGTCCAGCCGGTGGCGTGGAAGGCGTAGCGCGGGCGGACGGTGCGGAGGCGCGTGCCTTCGGAGGTCACGAGCCAGCGCGTCTCGACCGCAAGCTCGATGCGGACCTCGGAGTCGAAGATGGCCGGGTCGGCGCCGAGGCGGGTCGACAGCGCGCGGACGACGCGCTCCCAGCGGGCGCGGTCGGCGCTGAGCGCGACGCGGGGCGCGAGCGCCACGACCGGGGCGGTCGGGCTGAAGCTCGGGCGGCGGTCGGGGTCATCCTCCTTATAGACGCGCTGCCCCTTGATGCGGAGGTAGGACGCCAGCGCCTGCTTGTAGCGGAGGTCGGCCAGGAGCCAGAGCGTGTGCCGCACCGCGGCGGGGTCGCCGTCCTCCAGCGGCACGACGTTCGAGGGCTCGTAGACGCCCTCCTCGAGGAAGTCCTGCTCGGTGTCGTCCGAGTTGTCGAAGTCCCAGGTCCCGACCCGGACGTCGGCGGCGGCCTCGCGCTTCCGCTCGGACTCGTTGGCGACGAGCACCCCGAGCTTGGCGCCGAGCTCCCAGCTGTCGGTCTCCTGGACCGAGAGCCCGACGAAGTACGGCCGGTCGTAGCCGGGGAGCTGCAGCTCGACCGCGCGGCCGAGCTCGGCCGACAGCGCATCCACCATCCGATCCTGCGTCCGGTCGACGTCGGGCTCGCGGGCGTGCGCGACGCAGCCCGAGGTCGAGGCGAGGACGAGGGACGAGAGGACAGGGGCGAGGCGCATGCGGCTCACACCCAACCGTCGCCGGCCGGCCAGGTCAAGTTCCCGTCGGTCGCGTGTGCGAGTGCGTGCGAGTGTCCAAGAGTCCGCCGATGACTCTCAGACATTTGTCGCCAAGCACATTACCAACGTTTCACGTGAAAACAGCACGGCTCACACTCTGGCGAGTGCAGTTTCACGTGAAACGAGTTGACAGCCCGATCGATCGAGGTAGAACGACTCAAGACCGCCCGCAACGGGCTCGAACGAGAGGATCTGATGGCAAGAGTCATCGCAATTGCGAACCAGAAGGGTGGCGTCGGCAAGACGACGACCGCGGTGAACCTCGCAGCGTCACTCGCTGTGGCCGAGCGAAAGACCCTGTTGGTCGACCTCGACCCGCAGGCCAACGCCACATCCGCTTACGGCATCGACAAGGGTGCGCTGAGCCGCCACATCTACCACGCGCTCGTGGACGGGGTGCCGCTCGAGCAGTGCCTGGTCCCGACCGAGCTGCCGGACCTGACGCTCGCGCCGACGACCACCGACCTGGCCGGCGCCGAGGTCGAGCTCGTGCCGGTCGTTGCACGTGAGACACGCCTCCAGGCGGCGCTCGCGCCCATCCGGGACCGCTTCGACTTCATCGTCATCGACTGCCCGCCGAGCCTCGGCCTGCTCACGCTCAACGCGCTGTGCGTGGCCGACTCGGTCATCATCCCGCTGCAGTGCGAGTTCTACGCGATGGAGGGGATGGGCCACCTCATGAGCACCATCGAGCTCGTGCGGACCCACCTCAACCCGCGGCTCGCCATCGACGGCATCGTCCTCACGATGTTCGACAAGCGGAACAAGCTCTCGCTCCAGGTCGAGAGCGAGACCGTCGCCTACTTCGGTCGGACCGTGTTCGACACGCGCATCCCGCGCAACGTGCGCCTCAGCGAGAGCCCGTCGTTCGGCAAGCCCGCCGTCCTCTACGACGTCACCGCGCCGGGCACGAAGGCCTACCTCGAGCTCGCTGACGAGCTCCTCATCCGTCTCGGCGACAAGCCCACCACCGACTCCCAGCCCCTCCAAGGTGCCGCATGACTCTCGGACGCTCCGCTCTCGGCAAGGGCCTCTCGGCCCTCATCCCCGCCCCCCGCTTCGCCAACCAGCGCGACGACTTCTTCCTCTGCAAGATCGACGACGTGCAGGCTGACCCGAACCAGCCGCGTCAGCGCTTCGACGACGAGAAGCTCGACGAGCTCGTGGCCAGCATCAAGGAGAAGGGCATCCTCCAGCCGATCGTCGTGCGCCGCGCCAGCGACGGCAAGCCGGGCTACATCGTGGTGGCCGGCGAGCGCCGGCTGCGCGCCGCCCGGAAGGCCGGCCTCGCCGAGCTGCCCGTCCTGGTGAAGGACGTGGCGTCGAGCGAGGCGCTCGAGCTCGCGCTCATCGAGAACCTCCAGCGCGAGGACCTGAACCCGATCGAAGAGGCGTCCGCGTACCAGCGCCTGCTCGAGAGCGAGGACTACACGCAGGACGTCCTGGCGCGCCGCCTCGGCAAGAACCGCTCGACCATCGCCAACGCGCTCCGCCTCCTGCGCCTGTCCGCCGAGCACCAGGCCATGGTCGTCGAGGGCCGCATCAGCGCGGGTCACGCGCGCTGCCTGCTGGCGGTCGAGGACGACGCCCAGCGCGCGACGCTGGCCGGCCACATCGTCGCCAACGAGCTCTCGGTGCGCGAGGCCGAGGACTGGGTCCGCCGCGAGCGCGAGCGCGAGCAGCAGGCCGAGTCGGCCGCCGCCAGCGAGAGCGCCGAGCCGGCCACGCCGCGCGTGACGCCGCTCCAGCCGTACTACGACGCCGTCGCCTCCGAGCTGAGCGCGGCCCTCGGCGTGCCGGTGCAGATCCAGTCGCGCGGTCGCAAGGGGCGCATCAGCATCACCTTCTCGAGCCTCGAGGAGCTCCGTCGCCTGAAGGCCCACCTCGACCCGGCCGGCGAGCTGGCCCAGACCGCCTGAACGACGATCCGTCGCCTGGCCCACGCCAGCGCTCGCGCCCCGCCTCCGCACCCGCGGTCGCGGGGCGCGGTCGCTTCGGGCTCAGGGCGCGGCGTCGCCCGAAGGCGGCGCGGCCTGCGCGTCGGACGCATCGGCCGGCGGCGGGACCTCCGGCGCGCGCGGCGGCTGGTACATCATGACGTCGAGCGCCGCGGTCAGCGCGTCGAGGCAGCGCCGGCGGCGCCCGTAGTCGGTGTCGCGCGAGCGCGCGTGCAGCGCGTAGAGGCGCGGCCCCTCGACGAGGACGCTGGTGCGCTCCGAGACCCACGCGTCGCCGTTGCGCCGCTGGATCTCCCAGCGCCTGGCCGTGTGCCCGAGGTAGAGCAGGTCCTCGTCGACGTGGACGTCCCACGTGGCCTCGGCCTGGCGTCCCGCCAGCAGCCTCAGCGCCGCGCTGCGCGGGCTCGGCTCGCCGGCCGGCGTCACGGCGACCCAGCCCTCGCAGCGCTCGTCGCGCCGCAGCCCGAGCGCGGCGTCGGGGTCGAGCGCCTTCAGCGCCGCGCCTTCGAGCCACTGCCACTCGGGCGCGGGCTTCGACAGGATGGCGCCGGTCGGCTTGTCGAGCCGCATCTCCTTCGGCGGGGGAGGGGGGAAGGTCGGCGTCTCGTACGGCTGCTCCTCGTCGGCCTTGCCGCAGCCGGCCGCGAGCACCCCCACGACCAGCGCCCAGCCCCAGCGACATCCGAGTCCACGCCTCATCGGGCCAGCGCACCACATCCCCGCCGCCGCGTCCACCCGGCCCCGCCTCGGGTCGGTCGGGGCCGCGCCGGTCGTTGACATCCACCGGGGCAGTCGTTACGTACCGCCGTTCTCCGCGCGGCCTCCACCGTGGCTGGCGCCTGCCCTCCTGCCGGTCCCTCGACCGGTCCGCGGGTCGTGTCCCGAGGAAGCACCGATGTTCGATACCCTCTACAAGGGCTTCAAGGCCGCCAAGGCCAAGCTCACCGGCAAGACCACCCTCGACGAGGACAACATCAAGGAGGCGCTGCGCGAGGTGCGCCTCTCGCTCCTCGAGGCCGACGTCGAGTTCGGGGTCGTCAAGAAGTTCCTGGCCGCGGTGCAGGAGAAGGCGAGCGGCGAGCTCGTCCGCCTGAAGACGAAGACCAAGGACGGGAAGAAGATCGAGGTCTCCCCGGCCGACCACTTCATCAACATCTGCCACGACGAGCTCGAGGCCCTGATGGGGCCGGTCGACACGTCGATCACCTTCAAGAAGGGCGCGGGGATCTCGACCATCATGATGGTCGGCCTGCAGGGCGCCGGCAAGACGACCACCACCGGCAAGATCGCGCGCAAGCTCCAGAAGGAGGGCCACTCGCCGCTGCTGGTCGCCGCCGACATCTATCGCCCGGCCGCTATCGATCAGCTCCAGGTGCTCGGCCGCCAGCTCGAGATCCCGGTCTTCACGGTGCCGGGCATGTCGCCGGTCGAGCTGTGCGACGCGGCCATCAAGGAGGCCCGCGCCGGCCGGAACGACGTCGTCATCTTCGACACCGCCGGCCGCCTGACGATCGACGAAGCGCTCATGGACGAGCTCTCGCAGATCAAGGCGCGCAGCAAGCCCGACAACATCTTCCTCGTCCTCGACGCCATGACCGGCCAGGACGCGGTGCGCACGGCCAAGACCTTCGACGAGCGGCTCGACCTCTCGGGCGTGGTCATGACCAAGCTCGACGGCGACGCGCGCGGTGGCGCGGCGCTCTCGGTGAAGGCGGTCACCGGCAAGCCCATCAAGTTCCTGGGCATCGGCGAGTCGCTCGACAAGCTCGAGGAGTTCCGGCCGCAGGGCCTCGCGTCCCGCATCCTCGGCTTCGGCGACGTCGTCGGCCTGGTGAAGGACTTCGAGGAGGTCGTCGACGAGCAGAAGGCCGAGGAGGACGCGAAGAAGATCCTCTCCGGCAACTTCAACATGCTCACCTTCCTCGAGCAGATCCGGACCATCAAGAAGATGGGCTCGCTCAAGGACATCCTCGAGCGCATGCCGTTCTTCAAGGACCAGATGGCGGGCGCCGACATGGACGACAAGCAGCTCGACAAGGTCGAGGCTGTCATCCTGTCGATGACCAAGAAGGAGCGGCTGCACCCCGAGCTCCTCTCGAACGCGTCCCGCCTCCGCCGCATCGCGGCCGGCTCGGGCACGACGCTGACCGACGTCCGCAACATCGTGAACCGCTTCTACTCGATGCGGAACGTGATGAAGAAGGTCGGCAAGCAGCCCGGCCTCCTGAACCAGCTCCCCGGCTTCAAGCAGCTCTCGATGCTGAAGCAGATGCGCGGCGCGGGCGCCGCCGGCATGGAAGGCATCGAGGGCATGGAAGGCGGCCTCGAGGGCCTCCTCGGCCAGGGCGGCGACGACGGCGGCGGTGGCTTCCCGGGCATGCCGCGGAAGCCGCGCGGCCCGTCGGCGGCCGAGATGCAGGCGCGCGTCGACGCCAAGAAGAAGCGACGCGAGGCCAACAAGAAGGCCGCCAAGCAGCGCAAGAAGGGCAAGTGATCGGGTGAAGCGCGCGAGGCCCGAGCCGCGCGGCCCGGGTCAGCTCAAGTCGCTTCGATCCGAGCGCAGGCCGCCCCCCGGCCAGATGAGGGCGGCCGGAGCGAGGCCATCCGAACTGCGTGGCTCACTTCGGTGAGCGGAGCGCCGCATGGCGCGCAGCGAACCATGGTCAGGTTCCGAGCGCAGGCCGCCCCGGCCTCTGGACGGAGGCTCGCGCGAAGAGCGCGAGCCGCAGGAAGAGGCCGGATGAGGGCGGCCGGAGCGAGGCCATCCGATCGATCAACTCAGTGCTTGCAGAGCCCGATGCTGAGGCCGTTCGCCAGGTACTTGCCCTTGCGCGGCACCAGCTCGTCGAGCTGGCACGTCATGCCCTCGGCGCTCGGGCAGTCGTCCGCCGTCGTGCTGCAGCCGCGGCTGCAGTAGCCGTTGCCGCTGGAGGCATCGAGGCAGTAGCCGGTCGCGCAGTCCTCGGGCGCGGAGCACGCGTCACCGATCGCGCCCGAGCCCGTGACGGCGAGGCACAGCCACTCGACCTTGGCCTTCACGTCCGGTCCGAAGGCCACGTCGAAGGCGATGCAGGCCTCGCCGGCGGTGGCGCACGCGAACGGCGTGGCGGTGGTCGGCCCGCACGGCGCCAGGCTGTGCGTGCCGCTGAGCGCCACGCACGAGCTCGTGTGGACATACGTCGTGGGGTCGTCGAGCCCGCCGCCGCCCCACGGGATGCGGCTCGTGCACACGCGCTTCAGCGTGCCGAAGCCGCTGACCGCGACCGGCGCGCACTCGCTCGAGGCCTCGCAGTAGCGCGTGCAGATGCCCTGGCTCGAGCACACGCCGCTCTTGCACTCGCGGTCCTCCTGGCACTGAACGCCCTCGGCCGCGCGGCCGGACAGCTCGGCCTCGCAGCGGCCGACCGCCTTGTATGGCCCGTCCGGGTCGAGGCTCGCGCCCGAGAGGTTCTCGTCGAGGTAGATGGTGCAGCGCTTGCCGCTGCCGCAGTCGGCGTGGCTGAGACACGCGCCGCTGCCGCTGGCGAAGCCGAGGCAGTGCTCGAAGGGCAGGAGCACGTCGAGCTGATCGTCGCCGTCGACGTCGAAGAGGCCCTCGTCCGACGCGCACACCTCGCCCGCGAGGCAGTCGCTGTCCTTGCCGCACGCGGCCGAGCAGAAGCCGTTGAAGCAGCCGTAGCCGGCGCAGTCGTCGTGCACCTCGCAGGCCGCGCCGGGCTGGCCGCCCTCGCGCTCCGCCAGGCACTGCTGGTCCCAGGCGGCGGCGGCGCCGCTTTGATCGTTGAAGGTGTACTCGCAGAAGAAGCCGTCTTCGCAGTCGGCCTCGATGTCGCAGGTGCCGGCGCTCGTCCCCGGCTCGCGGCAGGTGTGGTCGATGCAGGTGTTGCTCTCGCAGTCGCTCGGGCCGTTGCACCCCTTGGTGAGCCCGCACGGCGCGCACACGCCGCCGCAGTCCTTGTCCGACTCGTCCTGGTTCTGCGTCTCGTCCGAGCAGCTCACGCACACGCCGGCCGGGCTGCAGGCGCCCGAGATGCAGTCGCCGCCGCTGTCGCAGGTCTTGCCGTCGTCGCAGTCGCCGCACTTCAGGCCGCCGCAGTCGATGGCCGTCTCGCCCTGGTTCTGCACGTCGTCGCTGCAGCTCGGGTCACGGCAGACCCCGAACACGCAGGTCGCGCTCAGGCAGTCGCTGTGCTCCTTGCAGTTCTTGCCCGTCGCGCAGCCGGGGCAGCTGCCGCCGCAGTCCTTGTCGGTCTCGTTGGGATCCTTCTCCTCGTTGGTGCAGCTGGCCGCGGCCTGGCCGCAGATGCCGTCGGCGCACACCGTCGAGACGCAGTCGGCCGGCCCGCCGCACTTCTTGCCGTCGCCGCACGGCTGGCACGGACCGCCGCAGTCCTTGTCGCTCTCGCCCTGGTTCTGGAAGTTGTCGCTGCAGGTCGGAGCCACGCCGCACGGGGTGCACGGACCGCCGCAGTCGACGCCGTCCTCGTCGGGATCCTGCGCCTGGTTGTGGCAGGTGTCGGTGGTGCAGGCGGCGCACGGACCGCCGCAGTCGACGCCGGTCTCGTTGGGGTCCTGCGTGTGGTTCTGGCACTGCGGCGCGACGCAGGCAGGGCAGGGGCCGCCGCAGTCGATGCCGGTCTCGCTGCCGTTGCGGATGGTGTCGGTGCAGGTCGGCGCGGCGCAGCTCGTGCCGTCGCAGACGTGGCTCGCGCACGTGACGGCCGTGGTACAGGCCTCGCCGGCACAGGCGCCGCAGGTGCCGCCGCAGTCGACGCCAGTCTCGGTGGGGTCCTGCACGCCGTTCAGGCACAGCGTGTTGACCACGCGGCCGTTGCCGCTCGGCGGGCAAGCGGCCAGGAGGGCGGCGGACGCGATGAGGCCGAACGGCAGCAGAGGGCGAACGAAGGACGACATGGGCTCTCCCGGGCGCGGATCGCGGCAACCTGAGCAAGCCGGCCCATGGAGTCAAGCGCCTTTCACATCGGGATACCGCCAACCCGTGGCTTTCCTTTCACCCCCACCACCCGTCTGTTATGGTCCGCGCCCCATGCGGCTCTCCCTCTGCGCCCTCGCCCTCTTGTCCGGACTCGCCCTCCTCGCCTGCGACGGCGGCGGCGACGGTCAGACCACCCCCGACCCGGACACGACCGCGACGACCGGCGACGACGACACCGCCGTCACGACCGACATCGTGCTGCCCGACGTCACCCAGCCGCCCGACGTGTCGCTCGCGCCGCAGGCCATCGGCGGCATCTGCCAGCACGACAGCGGCTGCCTCAGCGGCTACTGCAACACCCACCCGTCGGGCGGCTACTGCACCCAGCGCTGCGGCGGCGACCTCGAGGCCTGCCCCGACGGCTCGCAGTGCGTGAACGACACCGACTCGGACGGCGCCAAACACAACCTCTGCCTGAAGACCTGCATTACCAACGGCGGCTGCCGCACCGATCAGTTCTGCCCCTCCGAGGTCAAGCTGTGCACCCCGCGCTGCCAGCCCGACGGCTGCAACGACGGCTACACGTGCAACCAGCAGACCGGCCGCTGCGTGCGCGAGGCGCCCTGCGAGCCCGAGCCCGAGCTCTGCGACGGCATCGACCAGGACTGCAACGGCTACATCGACGAGGGCTGCGGCCCGCCCATCGGCCACCCGGCCCACCTCGTGCTGCACGACTTCGGCGCCATCCAGCTCGGCGGCGACGGCCTGTCGCGCACGTTCCAGTTCTTCGCCGACGAGGGCACGGCGTCCTTCACCATCGTCGTCGTCGACCGCGACCACCCCGAGCAGTACCTCCAGCTCTACTCGCTGATGGCCCCCGACGGCACCGACCTCATGGGCGACGGCGACCCGTACCAGGCGCCCAACCGCGCCTTCCCGTCGTACTCGGCCTACACCGTCCAGGTGCCCAACACCGACGCCGTCACCATCCTGCCGGGTCGCTACAGCTTCAGCATCTTCGAGTTCCCCGACGACGCCGGCAACCCGGCGCCGCTCGGCAGCGGCTGGGTCTACGTGCTCGAGAACCGTCGCGTCGGCGCGATCGCCTCGACGCTCGACGTGAACTACTGGTTCGTCGGCATCCCCGGCCTCGACGCCAGCAGCTCGCAGAGCAACGCCAAGTTCGGCAAGCTCGCCGCGCGCTTCGAGGAGATCCTCGGGACCGCGGGAATCAGCCTCGGCAAGGTCCGTTCCTTCAACGTGACGGGGACCGACGCCGAGCGCTACACCATCGTCGACACCGGCGACACGCTCGGCATCGACGAGGAGTCGGAGCTGCTCGAGAAGACGGCGTCCTTGCCCGACGACAACGAGGGCGTGTCGTTCTTCTTCGTGCAGGGCTTCACCGGCTGGTCGCTGCTCGGCAAGGCCGGCGGCATCCCCGGACCGCCGCTCATGAACGGGACCTTCAACTCGGGCGTCGTGGTGTCGCTGGCCGACTACCTCGACCAGAGCGAGCCCGACGCCATCAGCATCGAGCTCACCGCCGAGACCATGGCCCACGAGCTCGGCCACCAGCTGGGCCTCTATCACGTGACGGAGGGCGACGGCCTCCACTTCGACCACATCCGCGACACGCCGGAGTGCCCGGCGGCGCAGTACGACAAGAACCACGACGGCCAGATGGATCCCGAGGAGTGCGCCGTGAAGGGCGCCACCAACCTCATGTTCTGGGCCGCCGCCCTCGAGTCCGGGCTCACTCCCGGGCAGCGCAAGGTTCTCCACCTGAACCCCACGCTGAAGGACTGACATGCTCAAGCCGCTGGCACTCGCCCTCCTCGTCGTCGCGAGCCTCGCCGCACCGGCCGCCGCAGGGCCCGCGCGCCCGCGCTCGGATCAGCGCGCCTCGCTGGTCGAGCTGCTCGCGGCCTACGAGCTCCGCCTCGACCGCGCGACCCTCGACAGCATCGGGCCCGAGGTGCCGCAGATGCTCATCGACATCGCCGGCAAGCCGCGCGAGCGCGCGACCGTGCGCGTGCGGGCGCTGGCGGCGCTGGCCTTCTATCCGACCGTCTTCACGCAGGCCTTCCTGCGCGCCCAGCTCTGGGAGCGCGGCTGGATCGGCACGCCGCTCGGCGTGCAGATGCGCGCGCAGGCCATGCGCTCGCTGGGCCGCGCCTTCGGCGAGAACGCCGTCGACGACATCGCCGCGCTGAAGGACGATCCGGACCCGCTCGTGCGCGCCGCGGTGGCGACCGCGCTGGTCGACGCCGGCTCGCCCAACGCCGTGCCGCTGCTCGAGTCGTGGCTGCCGAACGAGTCGGTGTTCACCGTGCGCGACGCGGTCGACCGCGCGCTCCAGAAGCTCCGGGGGAAGTGATGGCCAGGCTCGAGCTGAGCGGAGTCCTGACGGCGACCTACACGCCGTTCGATGCCCACGGCGCCGTCGACGAGCGCGCCTATCGCGCGCTGTGCGAGCGCCTCGTGCGCGCCGGCTCGGGCCTCGTCCCGTGCGGCACGACCGGCGAGACGCCCACCTTGAGCGACGCCGAGTACGAGCGCGTCGTCGCCATCGCGGTCGAGGTCGGCAAGGGCCGCGTGCCGGTCGTGGCCGGCACCGGCACCAACGCGACGGCCAAGAGCATCGAGACGACCAGGCTCGCCAAGGCGCTCGGCGCCGACGCCGCGCTGGTGGTCACGCCCTACTACAACAAGCCCCCGCAGAGCGCGCTGCTCGCCCACTACCGGGCGGTGGCCGATCAGGGCGGGCTGCCCGTCGTCCTCTACAACGTGCCGCCGCGGACGAGCTGCAACATGACCGCGGCCACCACGCTCGAGCTGGCCAAGGACGAGCGCTTCATCGCCGTGAAGGAGGCCGCGGGCCTGCTCGGCCAGTTCGAGGACCTCTGCGACAAGGCGCCGCGCGGCTTCGCGGTGCTCTCGGGCGACGACGCCTGGACGCTGCCGCTCATGGCCATGGGCGGGCAGGGCGTCATCAGCGTGGCCGCCAACGTCGCGCCCGACGCCGTCGTCAGCATGGTGCGCGCGGTGCAGGCCGGCGACTTCGCCTCGGCGCGCCAGTGGCACTTCCGGCTGAAGCCGCTCATCGACGCGCTCTTCGCCGTGGTGAACCCCATCCCGCTGAAGCGCGCCGCGGCCATCCTCGGGCACGCGCGGCCCGACCTGCGGCTGCCGCTCACGGCCGAGGCGGTCGACGCGGCGCTCGAGCAGCGCCTGCGCGCGGCGCTCGACATGGCGGGCGCGCACGCATGAGCACGGCCGGCATCACCCCGGGCGACCCCGGCCTGGTCATCATCGGCGCCCACGGCCGCATGGGCCGCCGCCTCGTGGCGCTGGCGCCCGAGGTCGGCTTGAGCGTCGCGGCCGAGGTCGACGCTCACGGCCCGGCGCTCGACGCGGCGCTGGCCAAGGTCGCGCGCTGCGTCATCGACTTCTCGGCGCCGGCCCAGGCGCAGGCGACCATCGCCTTCTGCATCGCGCACGAGGTGCCGCTCGTGCTCGGCACGACCGGCCTCGCCGCCGACGACGAGGCCGCGCTGGCGTCGGCCGCGCGCCACATCCCGCTCGTCTTCGCGGCCAACTTCTCGCTCGGCGTGCACGTGCTCATGACCCTCGTCAGCGAGGCCGCGCGCCTCCTCGACAGCGGCTGGGACGTCGAGCTCGTCGAGGCCCACCACCGCCGCAAGGTCGACGCACCATCCGGCACCGCGCTCGCCCTGGCCCAGCGCATCGCCGCCGCGCGCCACGTCGGGCTCGGCGAGGTCGTCGTCCACGGCCGCGAGGGTCAGGTCGGCGCGCGTCCCAAGGGGGAGCTCGGCATGCACGCCGTGCGCGGCGGCAGCGTCGTCGGCGAGCACCAGGTGCGCTTCCTCGGCGACGGCGAAGAGGTCGTCCTCGAGCATCGCGCGCTCGACCGCGACATCTTCGTGCGCGGCGCGCTGCGCTCGGCGAGCTGGCTCTTGGGGGGCGACCGCCCGCCCGGGCGCTACGGCCTGGCCGACGTGCTCGGCCGGGACTGAGGCGTGACCCGCGACGATCACCACGGCGTGCCGCGGCATGCGCACGCGGCGCTGCTCGACGCCTACCTCGACGAGCTGAAGCGCCTGCACCCGAAGCTGGCGGTCATCCCCAAGGGCGAGAGCCGCCTCTGCCGCCTCATCGACCGCACGCTCAAGGTCATCACCTTCGGCGGCATGCGCGGCTTCCAGACGAGCTTCGTCACGACGCTCGGCCAGCGCATCTACGTCCCCGACGACTGGGCGCAGTGGCCGGCCGGTCAGCGCTACTGCATCCTGCGCCACGAGGCGGTCCACGTCGGGCAGTTCCGCCGCTTCAGCTTCCCGCTGATGGTGGTCATGTACCTCCTCCTGCCGCTGCCGGTCGGCTTCGCGCCGGGCCGTACCTGGCTGGAATGGCAGGGCTATCGCGAGACCTTGCGGGCGCACTGGCAGGTCTACGGCCGCGACGAGGCGCGCTCGAAAGAGCTCACCGAGCACATTGTCGCCCGCTTCGTCGGTCCCGAGTATGCTTGGATGTGGGTGGCCGGGTCGCAGGTGCGACGCTGGGTTCAGCGCGAGCTGGCTCGCCTCGAGGCGTCGCCCCCACCTCGCCTGGCCTGACCGACCGACTCCGGACCGCGACTGATGCCCGACCCGATCGACCCGACGACCCCCGACCCGCGCCGCGCCATTCGCGGCGACAGTCGGCCCCGGGACGCCAGTGGCGGCACGACGCTCGGGCACATCGGCCGCTACGAGCTCCTGTCGCGCCTCGGCGCCGGCGGCATGGGCGAGGTCTACCTGGCCCGGAGCCGCGGCGCGGGCGGCTTCGAGAAGCAGGTGGTCATCAAGCGCATCCTGCCGCACCTCGCCTCCGACCCGGGCTTCGTCCAG
>JAXLYZ010000026.1:0-145533 GCA_046351155.1 Myxococcota bacterium | reverse complement strand
CCAACGGCGGGCTGAACGGGCGAGCGGGACTTCACGGGGTTGATCGTTGAGTGCCGACCAGTCCTGACTGCACGGGCCAGCCAACATCGTTATGTCCGGCGGGCGGTACGAGAGCGGGGAGTTCTGGTCGGGGTTCGCGGCACCACGCCATGAAGAAGTGATCGTCGTGAATTGGAGATGCCCTTTGTGCGAGTGTCAGAGGCGGCGCGAGGGGTGGGCGACGGGTTCCTGGGAGGTCACGCTGCGCGAGGTAGGGTTCTGTTCTGGCAGTGGCGGGTTATCCTGCCGCGGGTCGGAAGGGCGTCGAGGTGATGCGGTCGGCCGGATAGCGCGCCCGCTCCGGAGACGTTCCTGCGTCGCGCAGGAGAACCTGCCGATGCCGGTGTTATCCGATTTCGGATGCGCATGCTCGGGCCTGTTGACGCTCGTCGCGCTTGTGCTTCAACTGCGCGCCACCGGAGAGCACCATGCGACTCGTACCAAGCATCTATGCGGCGCTGAGCGCGCGACAGTATGCCGACGCGACCCAGAAGGCCTACGTTCAATGGGCTTTGCGGTTCATTCGGTTCCATGGGGTGAGACATCCGAAGGAGATGGGCGAGAAGGAGGTCACGGACTTCCTCTCGAGCCTTGTCGTGCAGGGGAAGGTCGCGGCTAGCACGCAGAACCAAGCTCTCTGCGCGCTGGTGTTCTTGTACAAGGAGGTCATCGGTCGACCGCTCGGTGATCTCGGGCCGTACCGCTTCGCCGAGAGGCCGCAGACACTGCCGGTCGTGCTCACGCAGGTCGAGGCGGCGACGCTCATCCGCGCGCTCGAGCCACCCTATCGCCTCATGGGCGAGCTCCTGTATGGCAGTGGTCTCCGAGTCAGCGAGTGCGTCGCGCTCCGCGTGCAGGACCTCGACTTCGGTCGCAAGTGCATCGCCGTGCGCCACGGCAAGGGTGCCAAGGATCGACTCACGCTCCTCCCCGAGCGAGCGGTCCCGGCGCTCCAGCGACATGTCGACCAGGCGCGGATCCGTCTCGCGAACGACCTCGAGTCCGGCTTCGCCGGCGCCACGCTGCCCAAAGCCTACGATCGGAAGTCTCCTCACGCGGGACAGAGCCTCGAGTGGCAATATCTCTTCCCCGCGAGCCGGTTCTGCGCCGACGGCGACGAGACGCAACGTCGCCACCACCTCGACCCCAGCGCCCTCCAACGCGCCATGAAGCACGCTGTCGGACAGTCCGCGCTGAACAAGCGCGTCGGCTGCCACACGCTGCGACACAGCTTCGCCACACACCTGCTCGAGGCCGGAACGGATCTGCGCACTATCCAGACGTTGCTCGGCCACAAGAGCATCAAGACGACCCAGCTCTATACCCACGTCGCCGCGCGCGGCGTCCTCGGTGCCGTCAGTCCGCTCGATCGCTGCATGGCCTGAATCGGGTCGTATGCCGGATGCGCAGCGACGCGGCGCGGAGCCTTGCGACTGCCGCGCCTCGTCCTGCTCGCGATCTCAGCTCACCGGGGTGGTGGTCGTCGTCGTCGCGGGCTTCGGGGTCGACCGCTCGCCGTAGAGCTCGGTCAGCTGGTAGGCCTTGGCGATGGCCGGGTCGCCCAGGCGGTGGGCCGCGGCTCGGGCGGCCTTCCGGGCTTGGCGCGCGAGGCGGATGATCAGGCCGTCGATGAGGTCGAGGCGCTGGGTCTCGGCCGGGGTGCCGCTCGGGCCGACGGTCGCGGCTTCGAGCTGACGGATCTTCGCGGAGGCAGCCTGGGCCTCGGTCACGGTGGCGGCCGATCCAGCGTCGAGCACCGCCTTCACCGCGTCCTTGTTCGCTAGCGCCGTCAGCAGGTCGAGCTGGTCGGCGACGATCAGCGGGTTCACGCCGGCGTTGCCGGTGTGCGCGAGCGTGACCTCGATCTCCTTCGCCAGCGCCGCTCCCGAGCCGTCCTCCGTGCGGGCGAGGTCGTCGGCCGCTCCGGACAGGATGGCCACCAGGTCGAAGCGCAGCCCCTTGCCGAGCTGCATCGCGTCGAGCACCGCCACGTTCGTGGTCTTGGCGCCGATGCGCGTCGCCTCGCGGCCGACGCCCGCCGTCGTGAGCGCTGCGTCGCACCACTTCAGCTCTTCGAGCTTCTTCGCGGGGAAGCCGCGCGCTTCGACCTGCGCGGCGAAAGTTGCGTGCGCGTTGATGGTCTTCCTGGCCTGGGCTTGGGTCGACTCCGAGCCGAATCGCCGACCATCGGCGATGAGCGCCTTGCGCTCGGTCGCAGGGATCTTGTCTAGCTTTGCATCGATCTCCTCGAGGGACATGTTGGCCTCCGGGTTCGTGGATTTGTTGGGGTAACCGCGGCCAGGGAAGCACAGCTCCCGACGACGCGCAATGCGACCCGCGGTCAGAAATCCGTGCAGCCGTTCCCACTACCGGGGCAGTCGCTCTCACGACCGGTGCGGCCGTCTTCACGACCGGTGCCGCCGCTCTCACGACCCGTGCAGCCGTTCGTACGACCTGTGCGGACGTCGATGCGACCGGTGCAGCCGTCGCCACCACCGGTGCAGTCGTCGCTGCGACCGGTGTGGCTGTCGATGCCACCGGTGCAGCGGTCGATACGGTCGGTGCAGCCGTCGATGGGACCTGGGCGCTCGACTCGATGACTCGGGCGCCCGTGGGCGGGCAGGGGAGGCCCGCCGAAGACGTGGACTTGCCGTGGGCTCGGCGTTCGTCCTCCGGGTTTCCCCGATGCGGTGAACCACCCGGACGATGGCTTTCCGGGCCATCTTGAGGGCACCTGGGCTGGTCCGCCTCGCGCTTCAGGGGTAGCTTGGGGTGTGGGCGTCTCGGAGGGTCGACATGCAGACTGCTGGTTCTGATTCCGCTGTGCTGTCTCCGGGCTATCCGGTGCTGCTCGACCCGCGTGAGCTCCTGCGCGCGCTCCAGCGCGTGCGCGATGGCGACTTCTCCGTGCGGCTCCCCGGCGATTGGACCGGCCTCGATGGCAAGATCGCCGACACCTTCAACGAGATTGTCGCGCGCAATGAGCAGATCGCCGCCGAGGTCGCTCGCGTCGGCGACGCCGTCGGCAAGCACGGCAAGATCCGACAGCGCGTGCGCTTCGCGGCCCCCGGCGGCGCCTGGGCCGAGATGGAGAGCTCGGTCAACACCCTCATCGACGACATGGGCTGGCCCACCACCCAGGTGACCAAGGCCATCGCCGCCGTCGCCCAGGGCGACCTCCTCCAGAGCGTGCCGCTCGACGTCGACGGACGCCCCCTCGAGGGCGAGTTCCTCAAGTCGGCCACCATCGTCAACACCATGATCCAACAGCTGCGCATCTTCACCTCCGAGGTGACGCGCGTGGCCCGCGAGGTCGGCACCGACGGCAAGCTCGGCGGCCAGGCCCAGGTGCTGGAGGTGTCGGGCGTCTGGAAGGACCTCACCGACTCCGTCAACTCGATGGCGTCGAACCTCACCGACCAGGTGCGCAATATCGCCGAGGTCACCATCGCCGTCGCCAACGGCGACCTCTCGAAGAAAATCACCGTCGACGTGCGCGGCGAAATCCTCCTGCTCAAGGAGGCCATCAACACCATGGTCGATCAGCTGCGCTCGTTCGCGTCCGAAGTGACGCGCGTCGCGCGCGAGGTCGGCACCGACGGTCGACTCGGCGGACAGGCCATCGTGCCCGGCGTCGCCGGCACCTGGAAGGACCTCACCGACTCCGTCAACGCCATGTGCGGCAACCTCACCGACCAGGTCCGCAATATCGCCCAGGTCACCACCGCCGTCGCGCGCGGCGACTTGTCGCGCAAGATCACCGTCGATGTGCGCGGCGAGATCGCCGAGCTCAAGGACACCATCAACACGATGGTGGACCAGCTGAACGCATTCGCCTCCGAAGTGACGCGCGTCGCGCGCGAGGTCGGCACCGACGGCAAGCTCGGCGCGCAGGCCCAGGTGTCGGGCGTCGGCGGGACGTGGAAGGACCTCACCGACAACGTCAACTTCATGGCGTCGAACCTCACCGCCCAGGTGCGCAACATCTCCGAGGTCGCTACCGCCATCGCCCGCGGGGACCTCTCCAAGAAAATCACCGTCAATGTGTCCGGCGAAATCCTGCTGCTGAAAGAGACCATCAACACCATGGTCGATCAGCTGAACGCCTTCGCCGGCGAGGTCACCCGCGTGGCGCGCGAGGTCGGCACCGAGGGCCGGCTCGGCGGGCAGGCCAACGTGCTCGGCGTGGCCGGTACGTGGAAGGACCTCACCGACTCCGTCAACTCGATGGCCAACAACCTCACCGCCCAGGTGCGCAATATCGCCGACGTCGCCACCGCCATCGCCCGAGGCGACCTGTCGCGCAAGATCACCGTCGAGGTGTCCGGCGAGATGCTCCAGCTCAAGCAGACCATGAACACCATGGTCGATCAGCTGAACGGCTTCGCGTCGGAGGTGACGCGCGTCGCGCGCGAGGTCGGCACCGAGGGCAAGCTCGGCGGTCAGGCCGCCGTGCCCGGCGTGGCCGGCACCTGGAAGGACCTCACCGACAACGTCAACCTGCTCGCTGCCAATCTGACGACCCAGGTGCGCAATATCGCCGAGGTCACCACCGCCGTCGCCCGCGGCGACTTGAGCCGCAAGGTCACCGCCGACGTGAAGGGCGAGATCCTCGAGCTCAAGAACACCATCAACACCATGTGCGACCAGCTGAACGCCTTCGCCGGCGAGGTCACGCGCGTGGCGCGCGAGGTCGGCACCGAGGGCCGACTCGGCGGTCAGGCCATCGTCCCCGGCGTCGCCGGCACGTGGAAGGATCTGACGGACTCGGTGAATGCCATGGGTGGCAATCTCACCGTCCAGCTCCGCGACGTGTCGAAAGTGGCAACCGCTATTGCCAAGGGCGACCTCGGCCAGAAGATCACCGTCGAGGTGTCCGGCGAAATCCTGCAAATCAAGGACACCATCAACACGATGGTGGACCAGCTGAACGCGTTCGCCGGCGAGGTGACGCGCGTGGCGCGCGAGGTCGGCACCGAGGGCCGCCTGGGCGGCCAGGCCAACGTGCTCGGCGTGGCCGGCACCTGGAAGGACCTCACCGACTCCGTCAACTCGATGGGCAATAACCTCACGTTGCAGGTGCGCAATATCGCCGACGTCGCCACCGCCATCGCGCGCGGCGACTTGTCGCGCAAGATCACCGTCGACGTGAAGGGCGAGATCCTCGAGCTCAAGAACACCATGAACACCATGGTGGACCAGCTGAACGCGTTCGCCGCCGAGGTGACGCGCGTGGCGCGCGAGGTCGGCACCGAGGGCCGACTCGGCGGCCAGGCGCAGGTGTCCGACGTGGGCGGCACGTGGAAGGACCTGACCGACAACGTCAACTTCATGGCCTCCAACCTCACCGCTCAGGTGCGCAACGTGGCCGAGGTCGCCACCGCCATCGCCGGCGGCGACCTGTCGAAGAAGATCACCGTCGACGTGCGCGGCGAGATGCTCCTCCTGAAGGAGACGCTCAACACCATGGTCGAGCAGCTCCGCTCGTTCGCCGCCGAGGTGACGCGCGTGGCGCGCGAGGTCGGCACTGAGGGCAAGCTCGGCGGTCAGGCCGTCGTGCCCGGCGTCGGCGGCACCTGGAAGGACCTCACCGTCAACGTCAATTTGTTGGCCGCGAATCTGACCACTCAGGTGCGCAATATCGCCGAGGTCACGACCGCCGTCGCGCGCGGTGACTTGAGCCGGAAGATCACCGTCAGCGTGAAAGGCGAAATCCTCGAGCTGAAGAACACCATCAACACCATGGTGGATCAGCTGAACGCGTTCGCCGCCGAGGTCACGCGCGTGGCGCGCGAGGTCGGTACCGACGGGCGCCTCGGCGGCCAGGCCGACGTGCCGGGCGTGGCCGGCACCTGGAAGGACCTCACCGACAACGTCAACGTCATGGCCTCGAACCTCACCGAGCAGGTGCGCGGCATCGTCAAGGTGGTGACCGCCGTCGCCGACGGCGACCTCAAGCAGAAGCTGACCGTGAAGGCCAAGGGCGAGGTCGCCGCGCTGGCCGAGACCATCAACGGCATGACCGAGACGCTCGCCACCTTCGCCGACCAGGTGACCTCGGTCGCGCGCGAGGTCGGCGTCGAGGGGCGCCTCGGCGGACAGGCGCACGTGCCCGGCGCCGCCGGAACGTGGAAGGACCTCACCGGCAACGTGAACCTGCTCGCGGCGAACCTGACGACGCAGGTGCGCGCCATCGCCGAGGTCGCCACCGCCGTGACCAAGGGCGACCTGACGCGGTCCATCCAGGTCGACGCGCGCGGCGAGGTCGCCGACCTGAAGGACAACCTCAACACGATGATCGACAACCTGCGCCTGACGACCGAGCGCAACACCCAGCAGGACTGGCTGAAGACGAACCTGGCGCGCTTCACCAGCATGCTCCAGGGGCAGCGCGAGATCGTCAACGTCGGGCGCATGCTGCTCTCGGAGCTGGCTCCGCTCGTGAACGCGCAGCAGGGCGTCATCTATCAGATCGAGGGCGACCCGAACGGGCGCTTGAAGCGACTGGCGTCGTACGCCGACTCCGGCGAGGGCCACCCGTCGTTCGTCGAGCTCGGCAAGGGGCTCCTCGGACAGGTCGCGCTCGAGAAGCGGCGCATGCTCATCACCAACGTGCCCGCGTCGGCCGTGCCCATCTCGTCGGGCCTCTTCCAGGCGCCGCCGAAGAACGTCATCGTGCTGCCGGTGCTGTTCGAGGACCAGATCAAGGCGGTCATCGAGCTGGCCACGCTGGGCGAGTTCACCGAGATGCACCAGGCGCTGCTCGAGCAGCTCACCGCCAGCATCGGCATCGTCTTCAACAGCATCGAGGCCACCATGCAGACCGAGGACCTGCTGGTGCAGAGCCAGCAGCTCACCTCGGAGCTGACGACGCAGCAGCGCGAGCTGCAGCAGACCAACGAGCAGCTGGCGCAGAAGGCGCAGCAGCTGGTCGAGCAGAACGTCGAGGTCGAGCGGAAGAACCAGGAGATCGAGCACGCGCGGCGCGAGCTCGAGGAGAAGGCCGCCGAGCTGGCGCTCACGTCCAAATACAAGTCGGAATTCCTGGCGAATATGTCACATGAGCTGCGCACGCCGCTCAACAGCATCCTCATCCTGGGACAGCAGCTGGCCGAGAACGCCAGCGGCAACCTGACCCAGAAGGAGGTCGAGTTCGCGCGCACCATCCACGCCGCCGGCACCGACCTCCTGAACCTCATCAGCGACATCCTCGACCTCTCGAAGATCGAGTCGGGCACGGTGACGGTCGAGGCCGAGGAGCTCCACTTCCCCGACCTGGTGAAGACGGTGCGGCGCATGTTCGGACCCGAGGCCGAGAACCGGCGGCTGGCCTTCGAGGTCACCGTCGACCAGCGCCTCGGCCGGAGCATCCTCACCGACAGCAAGCGCCTCCAGCAGGTGGTGAAGAACCTCCTGTCGAACGCCTTCAAGTTCACCGCGCACGGCAGCGTCGGACTCAACATCCGCACCGCCGAGTCGGGCTGGTCGACGAACCACCCGGTGCTGTCGACGGTGCCGACGGTGGTCGCCTTCGAGGTCACCGACACCGGCATCGGCATCCCGCCCGAGAAGCAGCGCATCGTCTTCGAGGCGTTCCAGCAGGCCGACGCGTCGACCAGCCGGAAGTACGGCGGCACCGGCCTCGGCCTGGCCATCAGCCGCGAGCTGGCGAACCTGCTGGGCGGCGAGATCCACCTGACCTCGACCGTGGGCAGCGGCTCGACCTTCACGCTCTACCTGCCGCTGCGCTACGTCGGCGCCGCGGCCGGGCGCGAGCCGCAGCCGCGCCTGTCGCAGCGGGCGCAGGTGCAGTCGCGCGCGCCCGAGCGCAGCCCGGCTCCGGCGCCCGAGGACGACCGCGCCACCATCGTCGAGGGCGACCGCACGCTGCTCGTGGTCGAGGACGACCCGCACTACGCGCGCGTGCTCATCGACCTGGCGCGCGAGAACGACTTCAAGGTGCTGGTGGCGACGCGCGGCGCCGAGGCGCTGGCCATGGCGCGGCAGTACCACCCGGCCGCGGTGTCGCTGGATGTGTTCCTGCCCGACATGCTGGGGTGGACGGTGCTGTCGCAGCTGAAGCACGACCCCGCCACGCGCCACATCCCGGTGCAGATGGTGACGACCGAGGAGGACCGGAACCACGGCCTGTCGCGCGGGGCCTTCTCGTTCCTCACCAAGCCGGCCACGACCGAGGGGCTCGACGCGGCGCTGGTGCGCATCCGCGACTACTCGGCGTCGCACCGGCGGCGGCTGCTGGTGGTGGAGGACGACGAGGCCGCGCGCATGGCGACGCGCGAGCTGCTCGCCCACGACGACATCGAGATCGTAGAGGCCGAGCTCGGCCAGGAGGCCTGGGACATCCTGCGCTCGCAGGCCATCGACTGCGTGGTGCTCGACCTGCGGCTGCCCGACATGTCGGGCTTCGAGCTGCTCGAGCGCATGGGGCGCGACGAGACGCTCCACGACATCCCGGTCATCGTCTTCACCGGGCGCGAGCTGACCCCCGAGGACGAGTCGCGGCTCCGGACGTTCGCGCGCTCGGTGGTGGTGAAGGGCGTCGAGTCGCCCGACCGGCTGCTCGACGAGAGCGTCTTGTTCCTGCATCGCGTGACGGCCGACCTGCCCGAGGCCAAGCGGCGCATGCTCGAGCGGCTGCACAAGTCGGACGAGCTGCTGGTCGGGCGCGAGGTGCTCGTGGTCGATGACGACGTGCGCAACATCTTCGCGCTGTCGAGCCTGCTCGAGCGGCGCGGCATGGTGGTGACGACCGCCAGCACCGGGCGCGAGGCCATCAACACGCTGGCCGCGCGGCCCGAGATAGCACTCGTGCTGATGGACATCATGATGCCGGAGATGGACGGCTATCAGACCATCCGCGTCATCCGCCAGAACCCGATATTCCGCCGGCTGCCGATCATCGCGCTCACCGCCAAGGCCATGAAGGGCGACCGCGAGAAGTGCCTCGAGGCGGGCGCGTCCGACTACCTGGCCAAGCCGGTGAACACCGAGCACCTCCTGTCCTCACTGCGCATGTGGTTGCACCGATGACACACACCACCATGGCACCGGAGCCGGAGGCCGGAGACGCGCCGCGCGCGACGGTCGACGAGCCGATCAACATCCTGCTGGTCGATGACCAGCCCGGGAAGCTGCTCGGCTACCAGGCCATCCTCGGCGACCTCGGCGAGACGCTGCTGGTGGCGCGCTCGGCGCGCGAGGCGCTCGAGCTGCTCTTGAAGCAGGACGTGGCGCTCATCCTCATCGACGTGGTCATGCCCGAGCTCGACGGCTTCGAGCTGGCTGAGATGATTCGCTCGCACCCGCGCTTCGAGAAGGTCGCGATGATGTTCGTGTCGGGGGTGCAGCACAGCGACCTCGACCGCATCCGCGGCTACTCGGCGGGCGCCGTCGACTTCGTGGCGGTGCCGGTGGTGCCGGAGATCCTGCGCGCCAAGGTGCGCGTGTTCGCCGACCTTTATAGGAAGACGCGGCAGCTCGAGAGCCTGAACCGCGAGCTCGAGCAGCGCATCGCGCTGCGCACGGCCGACCTGGCGGCCTACTCGGCGCGCATGGTGGCGAGCGAGGAGCGGCTGCGGCTGGCGCTGGCGTCGGCGCGGGCGGGGGCGTGGGAGTGGCGCTTCGCGTCGGGCGAGGTGACGTGGTCGCCCGAGGTGTACGCGCTGCTCGGGCGGAGCCAGGAGGCCGGACTCGAGCTGCGCGGCATGCTCGAGCACGTGCACGCCGACGACCGCGAGCGCGTGCGGCTCCTGCTGGAGTCGCTGCCGACCAGCTCCGGGCGCTTCGAGCTCGAGTATCGCGTGGTGCCGCACGGGGCGCCGTGGGAGGCGCCGGCGACGTGGCTGCGCACGACCGGCGAGGTGGTGACCGACCCCGCCGGGGTGGCGGTGGCGGCGCGCGGCATCCACCAGGACGTGACGACGCGCAAGCGGGCGGAGCTCGAGCTCGAGCAGGAGGCGCGGCGGAAGGACGAGTTCCTGGCGACGCTGGCGCACGAGCTCAGGAACCCGCTGGCGCCCATCGCGTCGTGCGTGCAGATGATGCGGCGCGGCGAGCTCGGGCCCGAGCTGCGCGAGAAGAACCGGATGATCCTCGACCGCCAGGTGTCGCACCTCGTGCGGCTGGTCGACGACCTGCTCGACGTGTCGCGCGTGTCGCGCGGGGCCATCACGCTCGATCTGCAGCACGTCGACCTGGCCGAGGTGGTGCGCTCGACGCTGGACGCGGCGGCGCTCCGGAGCTCGGGCCACACCATCGTCGTCGACGTCGGCGTCGGGCCCGGGCCGAAGGTCGCGGGCGACGCGGTGCGGCTGGCGCAGGTGCTGAGCAACCTCGTCGCCAACGCGGTGAAGTTCACGCCGCCGGACGGCCGCATCGAGGTGACGCTGGTCGACAGCGACCCGGTCGAGCTGACGGTGCGCGACACCGGGCGAGGCATCGCGGCGGCGGACCTCGAGCGCGTCTTCGAGATGTTCGTGCAGGTGGCGCCCGACCGGTCGAGCCAGGGGCTGGGCATCGGGCTGTCGCTGGCGCGGCGGCTGGTGGAGCTGCACCAGGGCAGCATCGTGGCGCGGAGCGAGGGGCTCGGGCGCGGCACGGCCATGGTGGTGCGGCTGCCGCGCGTGGCGCCGGCGCCGGCGCCCGAGGTGCCGCGTGCGGCGGCGGCGCCGTCGCGGCTGCGCGTGCTCATCATCGACGACAACGCCGACGCGGCCGACATCCTCACCATCCTGCTCGAGCTCGAGGGGCACGAGCCGAAGACCGCCTACGATGGGCTCTCGGGCATCGCCCTCGGCGAGGCGTTCGAGCCCGACATCGTGCTGCTCGACCTCGGCATGCCCGGCATCGACGGCTACGAGACGGCGCGCCGCATCCGGCTCAGCGAGTGGGGGCGCCGCGCGCGGCTGGTGGCGCTCACCGGCTGGGGCCAGGCCAGCGACCGGCAGCGGACCGCCGCGGCCGGCTTCGACGGCCACCTGGTGAAGCCGGTCGAGCAGGACGCGCTGGTCGCGGAGCTCAGGCCGCGCTGAGCGGTACGGGGGTCGGCGTCGGCCGGAAAATGAGAAAAGAAGCAGTCCTGACCCCAGGGGGCGCAGACCGGAACCGGGTCTCGCCCCGCGGTCAGGACTACTCTTTTCTCATTTTCTCCGGCCAGCCCCCTTGACCCGGTCTATCGTACGACACATCTTGCGAGCGTATCGTACGATACACTCACGACGCTCGCCGGCAGGGCCGAGCGGGCCCGACAAGGAGCAAGAGATGTCTGGATTCCGGGGATTCGGGGACTTCGCCGCCTGGGGCGACGCGTGGCTCGACCGCTGGCGCGCGGTCCACGCCCATCATCATCACCACCATCACGGCCGTGACCCGCGTGAGGCCGCGGGCGGTCGCCGCGGCGGACCCGACGGCGGCCGCGGACCGCGCGGATTCCCGCCCGGCTTCGGCGGCGGCGGCGGGCCGGGGGGCTTCGCCTTCCGCAGCGCGCGCAAGCTGTCGGCGGCCGACCTGCAGCTGGTGCTGCTGGCGCTCCTGGCCGAGCAGCCGCGCCACGGCTACGACCTCATCAAGGCCATCGAGGAGCGCTCGAAGGGCTTCTACGCGCCGAGCCCGGGCGTCATCTACCCGGCGCTGACCTACCTCGAAGAGGGCGGCGAGGCGCGCTCGGAGGCCGACGGCACGCGCAAGGTCTACCAGCTCACCGACGCCGGGCGGGCGCGGCTCGCTCGTCAGCGCGCCGAGGCCGACGCCATGCTGGCCCAGCTCGACGAGGCCGCGCGCAGCATGGAGCGCGTGCGCGAGGCGTTCAGCCGCGACGACGAGGACGACACCGCCGAGCCGTTCGCCGGCATGCACGGCGGCCCGCCCGACATCCGCGCCGCCGTGCGCCTCCTGCGCGAGGCGATGAAGCTCGGCCGGCGCGCGTCGCCCGAGCGCTGGGAGCGCATCGTGGCCGTGCTGCGCCGGGCCGCCGAGGAGATCCACGCCGTCATGAACGAGGACGACCAGGCCTGAGCGCGGTCGGGGCCGAGGGCCGCCGCGCGGACGGCGTCACCCGCCGTAGGCCTGGGCCACCGAGCCGAGCGAGCGGCCGTAGGCGACGAGCGCGTCCTTCACGCGCGTCGCCGCGGCCGTCTTGTGGAGGTCGGCGCGGTAGACCAGGCTGATGGTGTCGGGGAAGAAGGGCAGGCCGTCGTGCAGGCGGCGCAGGCGGCCGGGCTGGCCGTAGAGCGCGACGCGGCGCGGCAGGACGCCGATGCCGTGGCCGCCGAGCGTCAGCGACTTCACCATCTCGAGGTCGCCGCAGGCCAGGCGGCGGAGCGGCGCACGCTGCTCGGCGGCGAGGATGTCGATGATGGCGTGGCTCTGGGCCACGCGGTCGGCGTAGATGAGGCGGCCCTCGCGCAGGATGCGCGTGGCCTCGTCGGGGTCGCTGGTGGCGCAGGCCGGCGGCGGCGGGGCGCCCTCGGGGACGCGCACGAAGAGGTCGACGGCGTCGCCGAAGAGCTCGACCACGACCGCGTCGGGGAAGGGCAGGGGGTTCACCACCAGGCCGAAGTCGACGCGGCGGCCGAGCACCGCCTCGGTCACCGAGGCCGAGGTGTCGTTCCAGAGCACGACGTCGATGCCCGGGCTGTGCGCCCACAGGTGCTCGAGGAAGCCGGGCAGGAAGTAGGCGCCGAGCGACTCGTGACAGCCGATCTTCAGCTCGCCGACGGCGTCGTTCTCGAGCGAGGTCACGAGGCGCTCGGTGGCGCGCATGAAGTCGAGGATGTGGACGGCGCGACCGAAGAGCTGCTCGCCCGTCTCGGTGACGGTGATGCCGCTCCGCTCGCGGTGGAAGAGCTTCGTGCCGAGCGAGTCCTCGAGGCGCATGATGGCGTTGGTCACCGTCGGCTGGCTGACGCCCAGCGCCTTGGCCGCCGCGGTGATGGAGCGCGAGCGCGCCGCCGCGACGAAGTAGCGGAGCAGCGTCACGTCGAGGACCTTGGGGTCGTCGTCGGGGTGGCGATGGGTCGGGTCGGTCACCGGCATGCCCGCCATTGATACCGCCGCGCCCCGGCGTTGCCCAGGGGACGGTGCCACGGCATAGTGCCGCGCGGAGGTGCGCATGAGGGGGGCATGGCTCATCGGCGTCGTCGCGGCGCGTGCCGCGGTCGTCGCCGCGGTCGGCGCGGTCGGTGCGCTGGCGGCGTGCGGCGGCGAGGCCGTCCGGCCGGCGGACGGAGCGTCGACCACCGGCGCCGGCGATGCCACGACCGGCGGCGGCGACGGCGCGACCGGGGGTGACGGCGCGACCGGCGGGGACGTGGGCGGCGACGCGGTCGGCGCCGACACGGCCTGCAGCGTGTGCGGACCGGGGCGCGTCGTGTGGCACCGGCTGAACCGCACCGAGTACCGCAACACCGTGCGCGACCTGCTCGGCACGGGGCTCGACCCGGGCGCCGACCTGCCGGCCGACGACCTCGGCTACGGCTTCGACGACATCGCCAGCGTGCTCACGCTGTCGCCGCTCCACCTCGAGCTCTACGAGCGCGCCGCGCGCCTCCTGGCGGCCGAGGTCACGCGCCCGCCGCTCACCGAGACGCAGCGGCTGGTCATCGAGGCCGAGGCCGCGACCTCGACCGTCGAGTACGGCTACGTCGGCGCCGACGCCTACCTCATGGGGTCGGGCCGGGCAGCTCATGGGCTCGGTCGACGTGCCGCGCGCCAGGCGGCGCTTCGAGACGCGCGCGTGGGAGACGCCGGCCGGACCCGACCACGCCAAGCTCGCGGCCTGGGTCGACGGCGCTATGGTGGCGGTCTTCGACCTCGCCGCCGACCCGGCCGTCTACGGCCTCGACGTCGACCTCGACACCGGCCGGCACGCGCGCGGTCGAGTTCACCAACGACTATTACGTGGACCCCGACGGCCCGGAACGCCTGGGTCGACTACTTCGCGCTGAGCGGACCGGCGGCGCTCGACGTGTCACCGACGCCGCCTGGGCCAAGAACCATGCGCTGCGCGCGCCGACGGCGCTCAGCGCACGTGCGCGCGCGAGACCGTGACGGACCTGGCCGGGCGCGCGTGGCGGCGGCCGGCCGAGGCGGCGCTCGTCGACAGGCTCGTCGGCATGTTCGACGACGCGGTCGCCGAGGGCACGCCGGCGCCCGAGGCGCTGGCCCTGCCATCGAGGCCATCCTGCTGTCGCCGCGCTTCGTCTTCCGCATCGAGCCGACCGACCCGACCGCGACCGCGCCGAGGTGCCGCTCGGCAACTGGGCGGTGGCGACGCGGCTCGCGTACTTCCTCTGGAGCACCATGCCCGACGCGGCGCTGTTCGCGGCCGCGGCCGACGGCCGCCTCGACACGCCGAACGGCATCCGCGGCGAGGTCCAGCGCATGCTGGCCGACCCGAAGGCCGAGGCGCTGGTGCAGAACTTCGCCGGCCAGTGGCTCTACATCCGCGACATCGCCAACGTCTTCCCCGACCCGAACCGCTTCCCCGAGTTCGACGCCGGCCTGCGCGCCGCCATGACCGAGGAGATGCAGCGCTTCTTCCGGAGCTTCCTCGAGACCGATCGCTCGATGCTCGAGCTGGTCACGGCGCAGACGACCTGGGTCAACCGGCGCCTGGCCGAGCACTACGGGCTGGAGGCCCAGGCGCCGGCCGACGACGCGACGTGGACCGAGGTCGCGTGGGATGGCGCGAGCGACGGCTCGCACCGGCGCGGGCTGCTCACGCAGGCGGGCCTCCTGACGACGCTGTCGACGCCGTTCCGGACGTCGATCGTGCGGCGCGGCAAGTGGGTCCTGTCGCAGCTCCTGTGCTCGGAGCCGTCGCCGCCGCCGCCGGGCATCCCGGCCATCACCGAGACCACGCCGGCCGGCGGCACGCCGCTCACGCTGCGCCAGAAGATGGAGATGCACGAGACCGAGCCGCGCTGCATCACCTGCCACAAGAGCATGGACGCCATCGGCTTCGCGCTCGAGAGCTTCGACGGCATCGGCGCCTTCCGGACCGCCGACGCCGGCCTGCCCATCGACGACAGCGGCACCTTCAAGGGCACGGCCTTCGACGGCGCCTCGGCGCTGGCCGAGCTCCTGGCCGCCGACCGCGGGCTGCCCGCGTGCATGGTGCAGAAGACGCTCACCTACGCGCTCGGGCGCGGCATGCGCGGCGCCGACGAGCGCACGCTGGCCGACCTCGGCCAGGCCTTCGCGACGTCGGGCTACCGATTCAAAGATCTGCTGCTCGCCATCGCGACCAGCGACGCGTTCCGCATGCAGGAGGGCGCCCGATGAGCACGCAGGGTCCGCACAGTCGACGTTCCTTCCTGCGCGCGGCCGGCGTGACGCTGGCCTTGCCGGTGTTGAGCTCGCTCGTGCCGCGGCGCGCGCGCGCGGCCGGCCCGGACGCGGGCCAGAAGCCGAAGCGGCTGGTCTTCATGTACGTGCCGAACGGCATCCACATGCCCAGCTGGACGCCGGCCACGACCGGCGCCGACTGGTCGAGCCCCATCCTCGACGACCTGGCCGAGCTGCGCTCGGAGGCGCTGGTGGTGAGCGGCCTCCAGAACCTGCCCGGCCGCCCCGACAGCATCGGCGATCACGCGGCCGGCACCGGCGCGTTCCTCACCTGCAAGCACGTCAAGAAGACCGAGGGCGACGACATCGAGAACGCCGTGTCGGTCGACCAGCTGGCCGCCGCCGTCCTCGGGCAGGGCGCGCGCTATCCGTCGCTCGAGCTCGGGCTCGAGGGCGGCGCGTCGGTCGGCGGCTGCGACTCGGGCTACTCCTGCGCCTACACGCGCAACATCGCCTGGTCGGGCCCGAAGACGCCGCTGCCGCAGGTGACCAACCCGCGCGTCGTGTTCGATCGCCTGGTGGCCGGCACCGACCCGAACGAGACCGCCGAGGTGCGCGCGCGGCGGGAGCGCCAGCGCCGGAGCGTCATCGACTGGGTGCGCGGCGACGCCACCGCGCTCGGCGCGAAGCTCGGGGCGGACGACAAGCAGAAGCTCGACGAGTACCTGACCGGGCTGCGCGAGCTCGAGCAGCGCATCGCGTCGGCCGGCAACGACGTGTGCGCGGCGCCCGACGCCGCCCGAGACGTACGACGTGCAGACCCACGTCGATCTCATGCTCGACCTGGCGGTGACCGCCTTCCGCTGCGACCTGACGCGCGTCGTCACGTTCATGCTCGCCAACGCCGGCACCAGCCGCTCGTACGCGTTCGTCGACCCGACCATCAGCGGCGGGCACCACGACCTGTCGCACCACATGGACAACCCGGAGAACTTCCGCCAGCTCGAGATCATCGACCGCTGGGAGGTGCGCCAGCTGGCGGAGCTCGCGCGCCGGCTGCACGCCGAAAAGGACCAGGACGGCACGAGCCTCCTCGACCAGAGCCTCATCTACTTCTCGAGCGAGATCGCCGACGGCAACGCCCACAGCCACACCGGCCTGCCGGTCGTCATGCTCGGGCGCGCCGGTGGCGCGGTCACGCCGGGTCGCCACATCGTGCGCGACCAGCAGCCGATGGCCAACCTGTTCATGGCCATCCTGGCCGCCGTCGGCGCGCCGGTCGCGAGCTTCGGCGACGACGGCACCGCCGCGCTCGACCTCGGCTGAGCGGCGCGTGGAAGTCGCCATCGCCGTGATCGTGACGGTCTTCGTCGGGTTGCTCTTCGCGCCGCGGCTGGTGCGGCGCGGGGAGGCGAAGAAGGTGGCGCGCCTGGCCGCGCGGCGCGCGCTGGCCGCGTCGCTGGGGCTCGGTCTCGAGCCCGACGGCGAGGCCATCGAAGGCCAGCGCGACGGCGCCATGGTCGACGTCCGCGACATCTCGCGCGGCTCGACGATGCTGACCCGGGTGAGGGTCGCCCACCCGGGCGTGCCGCGCGCGTGGGGGCTCGGCGCCGCGAGCGCGGGCATCTTCAGCGAGGTCGCGACCTCGTTCCCCATCGGCGAGCGCGCGTTCGACAGCGCGGTGGCGGCGACGGGTGAGCGCGCATGGATGGTCGCGGCGCTCTCCCCCGAGGTGCGCGGGCGCGTCGCGCGCGCGGTGTCGGAGGGCTGGGAGCTCGCGGACGGCGCGTGGGTGCTGATGCGCGGGAGGCTCGACGCGGACGAGATCGCGGCGGCCGTGCGGACCGGGCTCGACCTGGCCGCGGGGCTGGCCGATCTCGAGGCGCAGGCGGTCGCGCAGCTGGCGGCGCGCGTCGGTGACGACCCGAGCCCGACCGTGCGCGCGACGGCGTATTGGGTGCTGCTGCGCCACTACCTGCACGACGCCGAGACGGTGCGGCTCACCGAGCGGCTCTTGAGCTCGGAGGTGCCCGCGCTGCGGCTCCAGGCGGCGGATGTGCGGCGCGCCCACGACGTCCTGGCCGAGCTGGCGCTGGCGGCCGACGAGGCGGTGGCGCTGCGCGCGCTGCGCATCATCGCCGTCGGCCCGTATCCCGCGGTCGTGCGCCGCGCCTTCGGCGAGCTCGGACAGCGCGCCGCGCGCGGCAAGCTCGGCGACGCCCACGCCCGCGCCGTGGCGCAGACCATCGCGGCCAGCGCGCCCGGCGAGCTCGTGACGAGCGCCGAGGCCGAGGCGCTCTTCGGGGCGCTGCTCGAGCTCGCCGGGTCGGTGTCCGACCGCGAGGCGCACGTCGCCGCGCTCGGGCGGCACGGCGGCATCGACGCGGTGCCGCTGCTCGTGCCGCTGCGCGACCGGATCCTCGGCGGTCGCTTGGGCGAGCTCGCGCGCGAGGCCATCGCCGCCATCCAGGCTCGCGCCGGGAACCATGTCGCCGGCGGGCTCCAGCTGGTCGACGAGGGCGGCGCGCTGGCGATCGCCACCGAGACCGAAGCGCAGACCGAGTAGCTGGCCGTGGCGACGGTGGTGACATAGCCATGGGCAGCGACGTCGCCGCCGACGTGATCTCGGGGTTCTTCGGCCTCGGCATGTTCGCGCTCCTCGCCTGGGGCGTGGTCGCCGCGATCAAGACCAGCGACCGGACCCGGCGCGGCCTCCTTGCCGGTCGCACCCGGACGGCGCTCGACCTCGGGCTCGAGCGCCGCGGCGACAGCCTTTCGGGCGAGCTCGACGACGTCGCCGTGCGGGTCGAAGACGTGAACGTCGGCTCGACGCGCGTGACGCGGGTGAGCTGCGTCGCTCGCGGCGTGGCCGACGACCTCTGCCTGGAGGCCGCGCCGCGGGGCATCTTCAGCGGAGTCCGCCACGGCAGGCGCGTCGGCGCGCCCGACGTCGACGCGGCGGTCGCGGTGCGCGGTCGCGGCGCCTGGCAGGTGGCCGCGCTGCCGCCGGAGGTGCGCGCGGTGCTGGTCCAGGCGGTGCGCCGCGGCTGGCGCTTCGCCGACGGCGCGTTCCAGCGCGACCTGTCGGTGCCGACGTACGACGTCTCGAGCGAGATCGCGCTCGGCGTGGCGCTGGCCAAGTCGCTCGCCGACCTCGAGCGCGACGCGGCCGAGCTGCTGGTCGAGCGCGTCGAGACCGAGACCGAGCCGGGCGTGCGCGCGAGCGCGCTGCGCGCCCTGCACGAGCACTTCCCCGACGATGCCCGCGTCGCGTCGCTGGCCGAGCCTCTGCTGGCGTCACCGGACCTCGAGCTGCGGCTGGCGGCGGCCGAGCTGCTGGACGACCACACCGTCCTGTCCGAGCTCGCGCTGGGCGACGACGAGGCCAGCGCCGCGGCCGCGCTGCGCCTGCTGACGCGCGCGCCGTACGCGCCCGAGCTCGAGCCGACCTTCGTCGCGCTGGTGCAGCGGGCCACGGCGGGCGAGCTCCCGGCGGCGCGGGTGAGGACGCTGGCGCGGGCGCTGGGCGAGGCGCCACCGGGCGCCTTCGTGCCCGACGCGGTGGCCGAGACGCTCATGCGCGCGCTGCTCGGCGAGGCGGAGCCGCCGCTGCGGCGGGAGGGCATCATCGCGGCGCTCGGTCGCATCGGCACCGTCGACTCGGTGCCGGCGCTCGCGCCGTGGCGCGCGAAGCTCGTCTACGGCCGCGCGGCGCGCGCCGCCATCGCCGCCATCCACGCGCGGGCCGGGAACCCGGACGCCGGTAGCCTCCAGCTCGCCGAGGGCGGCGGCGCGCTGGCGCTGGCGGCGGAGCCCGGGCCGTCGGCCGCGGTGGAGGCCGAGCCGGCGGAAGGGTGACGACCGCGCGGTGGTGCGTTTTCGAGAGTCGACGGCCGACCCGTCTCATGGCCACACGACGGCCGCGCCGGTCGTCAAGGAGCTTGTCCATGTACTTCGTCGTCCACCACCGCATCTCCAATCCGGCCGAGTTCTGGGGCGCCGCGCAGCGCGAGCTGCCGAACCTGCCGGCCGGCATCGGCGTCGTCGCCGTGTACCCGAACGCCGCGGGCGACGACGCCACCTGCATCTGGTCGTGCCAGTCGCAGGCCACGCTCTCGGCCTACCTCGAGGAGCAGACCGGCCGCTTCGCGACCAACAGCTACATGCCCATCGACGCCTCGAAGGCCATGGGCCTGCCCGCCTGAGCTCGGCCCGCGCTCACATCAGAGGTCGACGCTGATGCGCAGGCTGGCGAGCCACTTCTCGCGCGTGTCCCAGCTCATCTTGCCGCCCAGGCGGACGCCGTCCTTGCGAAGCTCGGCGCCGCCGCCGATCTTCAGGTACTCGTCGCGGAGCCTGGTCGACACGAACAGGTTCCACTCGCCGACCTTCTTCTGCCACTCGGCGTAGGCGCCGATGTTGCTCTTGTCGAGCGTCAGCCCGACGTCGAGCAGCCAGTCGCGGTGCTCGCCCAGCACCTTCATGCCGAGGGTGCCGTAGAAGCCGTCCTCGTCCTGGCCGAGGCCCGCCTTCATCTCGACGTTCTCGTCGGGCTTGAAGGTGAGGCCGGCCTCGACGCTCGGGTGCTCGAGCGAGGTCGTGAGCTCGACGTAGAGGTCCATGCCGTGCTTGGCGAAGAGGCCGGCGAGCCAGCCGAGGCCGATGAGGTCGAGGAACTCGTCCTGGTCCTCGCGCGACATGAAGGTGATGCCGGCGGCCACGAGGAAGCCGATGAGCGACTGCAGGATGAGCGCGCCGCCCTCGATGGGCTCCGACCACTTCTTGCCGTTCATGAGGTTGCCGATGCCGGCCAAGATGCCGAGCGGCGTCCACGAGGCCCAGGTGATGCCGGCGCGGCTGACCGTCTCCCAGCTGCCCGGGCCGTGCCAGTCGGCCTTGCCGATGCCGAGCTCGGCGATGGCGTAGAACATGAGGTCGCAGCCCCAGGTCCACCACAGCGTCTCGAAGGCGCCGGCGGCCGCCGAGCTGACGTTGCTGGCGAGCCACTGGTGGATGAAGACCTGGGTCGGCGCCTGGAAGAGCCGATACTGGAGCTGCTTGCCGTCGCCCTGGTTGAAGGCGAGCTCGTTGAAGGCGATGTAGTCGTAGACGGCGTAGGCGAAGGCGCCGCCCATCGCGGCGAGGAGGCTCACCCACCACTGCGGGTCCTCCTGGTCGAGGTCGGCCTGCCAGCCGCGGCCGCCGCCGACCCGCACCTTCTGATCGTCGCGCTTCATGGCGCGCGCGACGCGCTCGAGCACCTCGCCGATGGGCGCGTCCTTGGCCTGCTCGAGCGGGGCGGCGTGGTGGCCGCGCTTGGAGTCGATGCTGATGGTCGGGCCGCTCTGCACGAGCTCGCCCCACAGCGCGCCGGGGTCGCCCTTCTTCTTCTCGCGCCCCTGCGACTGCGCGTCGCCCGACGGCTCCTCGTCGTGCTTGCCGAGGTCGGGCATGGTCATGCCCTGCGCCTTCCAGCGCGCGACGAGCGCCGCGACGTCGAGCCCGCCGGCGCGCTTCGGGCCGGCGTCGCGCTTCGGCAGGTCGCGCACGGTGGCCAGGCGCTCGGCGGTGAGCTCGGCCTCGAGGTTCCGCTTCATCGAGCCGAAGCGCTTGTCGGCGTCGAGGCGGAAGCGCGGTCCGTCGTCGCCCGGCGTCAGCAGGCGCAGCTGCTGGTCGTAGCCGTCGGTCGTGCGCAGCTTCCGGTCGAGCCCGCGCGAGCGGCCATTCGTGCCGTTCGTGCCGTTCGTCGACGTGCTGGTCTGCGTGCTCGACGTCGTCGTCGTGCTCGAGGCAGAGCTCGACGTCTGCGTGCCTGAATGATCGCCGCTCAGCGCCATGGCCGTCCCTCACCCGAAGAGGACCGATGCCCACCGTTCGGGACGCGGCTCGACGTCGTCGAAGAATCGGCCGGCTTCGGCCTCGAAGTTTGCCAGCGCCGGCGCCTCGGCGAATGATGGGCGCGTGAGCCTCTTCTTCGCCCTGCTGCTGGCCACCGTCGTCCAGGAGCCCGCGCCGCCCGAGGCGCTGACGCCCGCGTCGGCGCTCGCGGCGACGCCGACCTCGGCGCCCATCCTGAGCGGGGTGCCCCTCATCATATGGAGGGCGCCCGACGAGGTCGGCGACGCGTGGCGCAGCGCGCGCGAGGCGAAGACGGTGGCCGAGAAGATGCGCGCCGTGCGCGACCAGGGGCTGGCGAGCTCGGTCTGCACCGGCCTCGTCGACCTGCAGGCGCTGGCGCGCGCGCGCGAGTCGGGGCTCGCCTGGAAGGACCGCGTGCGCGGTCGCGGCTGGGCGCGGCCGACGCTGGCGCGCGTCCTCACCGAGGCGCACGCGGCGTGGCTCGCCAAGAACCCGAGCCGCGGCATCGCGGTCGGCGACGTGGCGCAGGCCGGCTGCGGTCTGGTCGATCCCGGCGTGCTCACGCGCGCGTGCGCGGCGCCGACGCGGCGCGTGGCTCGCCGCGGCCGAGCCCATCGCCGGGCGCCCGGTGGTGCGCGAGCTCATGCGCGGCGACGAGCTGCCCGACGACGCCGACGGCGGCGAGCGCTTCGCCGCCGACCTGCCGGTGCTCGTCGACGCCGAGGCCGACGCCTGGGCGGCCGACGCGGCCGGGCCGACGCTGCTCGTGCGCGTGCGCCGCTACGAGGCCGCTCCGCTGCCGACGCCGGCCGACCTGAAGGCGCTCGAGCGCGACGTCGGGCAGATCCTCCAGCGCGGCGAGCGCGTCGGCGAGACGGTCGGACCCGACGGCGTGCGCGAGCACTGGGTCGAGGGCGGGCGCGGCCGGCAGCTGGTCCTCGTGCGCAAGGCGCCGGCCGGGCCGGTGAGCGCGCGCGCGCCGTTCCGGCTGGCCGACGCCAGCGACATCCGCATGGGCCCGTGGGCCAACGATCGGCCGGGCGCGTTCCGCAGCGAAGAGCGCTGGCTCGCGACCGCCGTCGACGGCGCCGCGCCGACCTGGGAGCGCTGGCGCCTGGTGCTCGAGGGCGCGCACGCGACGCACCAGACCGGGCGCGACGCCGACCTGTCCTACCCGCTGGCCGACGCGCGCAAGCGCTTCGTCGAGGCCGTCGACCAGATCGACATCAAGGCCACGTGGCGCTGGTTCGTGCTGCTGCACGCGACGGGCGAGACGCTCGGCGTCGACGTCGAGCGCATCATCGTCGGTCCGCGCGTGCTGGCGCGGCTCCTGGCCGAGGTGCCCGAGGCGCGCGGCTCGCGCCTCATCAAGGACAAGGTCATCCGCGTCGTCGGCGGCCACGACGACCACCACCACATCCGCATCGCGACGCCGACCGCGGAGGCCGACGCGGCCGCGCTCGAGGCGCTCACGCGCCCGGCCTCGGCCGAGGCCGCGCCGCCCGCGACCGCGCCCGCGCTGCCGTAGCTACGCGTCGCGCCGTCCGGCGTCGTCGCGCATCGCGCGGTCGACGTGGCGCCCGTCGGCGACGACCACCTGGCCGTCGACCTCGACGCGATCGATCATGCCGCGGTGGCCCGAGGTGAGGATGGCCGCGCGCCGATCGGCGACCGCCTCGAGCACGCGATCGCCGCCGCGCACGACCACGCGATCGCCGTCGCGCGCGAGCCCCAGCGCGCGGTAGCCGTGCAGGCTGCCGATGGCCCCCAGTGCGGGCGCGACCGCGCCGCTCGCGTCGCTCAGCACGCAGCGCTCGCGCGTCTGCATGCGCGCGATCGACTCGGCCAGGCGCAGCTCGGCCAGCGGATCGATGACGGCGTGCGAGTCGCTGCCGATGCACAGCTCGACGCCGGCGCGGTGCAGATCGGCGACGCGCGCGAAGCCGTCGCCGAGGTCGGCCTCGGTGGTCGGGCACAGCGCCACGCGCGTTCGGCTGGCCGCCAGCGCGGCGAGGTCGGCGTCGTCGATCCAGGTCGCGTGGACCACCGTGACGTCGGGCCCGGCCACGCCCTCGGCGGCCAGCAGCGCGATGGGCGACGGGCCGTAGGCGGCCTGGCACTGCGCCACCTCGGCCGGCTGCTCGGCGGTGTGCACATGGATCGGCAGCCCGCGCGCGCGCGCCATCGCGACCAGCGGCCCGAGCCACTCGCGCGGCACGGCGCGCACCGAGTGGAGCGCCAGCCCGACGCGCGTCAGGCGCCCGTCGACGTCGCCGGCGAGCCCGTCGAGGGCGCGCTCGACGGCGTCGAGGTCAGCGTCGCGAAGCGCCGCTGCGCGTCCTCGAGCGGCCGCCGATGCCGCCGCGCGCGTAGACGGTCCACAGGAGCGCCAGGCGGATCCCCGCGTCGCGGGCGGCCGCGAGGTGCACGCGCGCGGCCGCGAGCGGGTCGGGCCAGGGCCGTCCGTCGGGGGCGTGGTGCAGGTAGTGGAACTCGCCGACGGCGGTGTAGCCGCCCTCCAGGCACTCGACGTAGCAGAGGCGCGCGGCGGCGCGGAGGCTCTCGAGGTCGAGCGTCAGCGCGCGCCGGTACATCTGCTCGCGCCACGTCCAGAAGCTGTCGGCGCGGCCCGGATCGCGGCGCTGGACGTCGCCGCGCAAGAGCCGCTGGAAGGCGTGCGAGTGCACGTTGGCGAAGCCGGGCAGGGCGAGGTCGTCGTCGCTCATCGCTTCCACGATGCCCCAAGCCGTGACAACTTGCGACGCTCATGGATGCCGCCTCGCACGCCCCCTCGCTCGCCTGCTCGCTCGTCGCTCGGCTGGTCTGGGTCGCCGCCCTCGCGGCCGCCCCGCTGGCCGCCGGCTGCGGCACGAGCTGCGAGGAGATCCGCCAGGACCGCGCCGCCTTCGAGCTGCGGATGCCCGGCCGCCACACCGCCGACGCGCGCGTCATCGTGCCCTTCCCGATCCTCGACCGGGCCATCGCCGAGCACCTCGCCCAGCGCGAGACGGTCGCCATCCGCCTGCCGGTCGAGAAGCTCGGCCTGAAGCTCGACCTCAGCGCGCGCCTCGACGCCATCACCACGCGCGCCGAGCGCCCGGGCAAGCTCGGCCTGTCGGCCGACATCGGCCTCTACGAAGGCGCCGAGCGCATCGCCGACGCCCACATCGACACCGCCGCGACGCCCGTCTACCACCCGGGCCAGAGCGCCGACGACCCCGGCGTCCTCGTCCTGTCCCTGCGCAGCGACGACCTCGGCAAGCTGCGCCCGCGCATGACCCCGGCCGCGCGCGACCGGCTGGCCGCGTGGCTCCGCGGCGAGCTGCCGCCGCTGCTCCGCGGCCTCGCCGACAAGGACCTGGTCGGCGCCGCGGCCGACGAGCTGCTCGCCTACTTCGGCAACGACGTGTGGCCCGACGTGAAGGGGAAGATCCTCGGCCCCGACCACGAGCTCTTCACGACCCAGCTGGCGCTGCCGCGGCTGCCCGTCGCGCAGGTGACGACGCGCTCGCGCGAGGCCACCGCGGCCGCCCCGGGAGCCATGATCATCGACCTCGGCACGACGCTGCCGGTGGCGGTCGACCTGCCCGTCGACGACCCGCCGGTGCAGCCGGGCCTCGTCACCTTCCGCCTCACCGGCGAGACCGCGGCCGAGCTCATCAACGTCGGCATGGCCCGCGGCGAGCTGCCCGGCCGCTTCGACGCCGCCGGCAAGCCCAAGCCCGACGGTCGCTGGGAGGCGCGCCTCGGCTGGCAGCGCGGCGATCGCCCGCTGGTCGCGCACCTCTGGCAGACCGTCGGCAGCTGCAAGAGCGCGCGCGTGTCGGGTGCCCTGAAGGTCGCGGTCCGCGGCGACAAGCTCGGGCTCGAGGTGAAGGACGGCCGCGTCGACTCGGTGCGCGGCCCGGCCATGACCGAGGCCTTCGCCTGGCTCGACGCGCTGTGGAGCGACGCCATCGAGCTCGTCTTCGAGGTCGCCTCGTTCACGCGCGCCGAGCTCGACGGCCGCGCCCTGGACCTGCGCGTGCGCGACGTCCACGTCGACGCGCGCGCGCTGACCGTCGACCTCGACGCCCACAGCGCGCGCTGATCGCGCCGGCCCGCGGCCGGCCCCGGCCTCGGGGGCGCGGCGGGCGCCAGGGTTTCAGCCGCCGCGACTTTCGCCTCGCGCGATCGCGCGCCGCGACCGAAGGCTAGGCATGCAGCTCGTTCGCACGGTGTACGCCAGCGCCAGCGCCTCTCCGATGACGGAGCACGAGCTCGGGACGATCCTCGCCAAGGCCCGGGAGACCAACCGCCGCCTCGACGTCACCGGGCTCCTCCTCTACCACGAGGGCAACTTCCTCCAGATTCTCGAAGGGCCGGCGGCGGCCGTCGACGACCTCTACGCCCGCATCGCCCGCGACCGGCGCCACAGCCGCGTCCTGATGCTGCAGCGCTGCGACATCGAAGCGCGCAGCTTCGGCGACTGGCGCATGGGCTTCGTCGCGCTCGACGCCGCCATGCTCTCGAAGCTGCCCGGCTTCGTCACCTACGGCAGCGTCCCTCGTCTCTTCGAAGAGCTCGCCAACCACGCCGGGCGCGTCGAGGCGCTGGTGTCGGCCTTCCGCGACGGCAACTTCCGGCGCGCCGTCAGCTGAGCGACGCGCGCGTCGTCACGGCACGACCAGCTTCACCTGCTGATTGGCGACGACCTTCACCGTGTGGAACTCGCGCGCGTCGGGGGCGGTGCCGCGGTAGTGCAGCGCGATGGTCTGACGCCCGGCCTTCAACGTGATCGACTTCGGCGTCCAGCCGAGCGACGCGCCGCCGACGAAGATCTCGGCCGGCGGCCGCGCCTGGATGAGCACCTCGCCGGTGGCCGTCGGCGCCACGGCCGCGTCGGGCCGCCGGCTGGTCGCGATGACGTCGGCCGCGGCCACCGCCACCACGTCAGGGCGCTCGGGCGCGACGTCCTCGAGCGGCGGCGCGCTGGTGTCGGCCGGCGCGACGGCGCTGTCGGCGACCGGCGCCGGCGCCACATCGGGCGCGCTGGCGACCACGTCCTCGACCGGCGCGCGCGTGGGCTCGACCGGCTTCGTCGCCGCCGCCAGCGCGGTCGCGTCGGGTGCCGCGGCGTCGGGCGCGCCGGGCGCCTCGGTCGCGGCCAGCGCCACCTCGGGCGCGCCGCTGCCGTCGGGCGGTGCCGCGGCCACGGCCGCGTCACTCGCGGCGTCGACGCCCGCGTCGGCGGTGCGGCTGCCCGACATGACCTCCGCGGTCACGCCGGCCGCGCCGGCGATGGCGGCGATGGCGACGCCCACGAAGAGGCCGGTGCGCGACTTCGCCGGTGTCAGATCGCGCCGCGCCTCGCGGCCGGTGCGGTGCCCGGTGTCGACCGCGGGCACCTCGATGCCGGGCGACGGCAGCGCGCGCTGCGACTTCGGCACCGGCTGCGCCGTGCGCGGCCGCGTGCTCGCGGACGGGTCGCGGCGCGCCGCCGGGGCCAGCGCCGGCAGCGGCGCCGAGCGCGCCGAGGCGAGCCCGACCGCGGCCAGCAGGTGGTCGCGCATCTCGATGATGGTGGCGAAGCGATCGTCAGGATGCTTTTCCATCGCCTTCAGCACGACGGCCTCGAGCGACGGGTACTGGTTCATGATGGGCCGCGCGTTCTCGAAGGGCGGCGGCTCCTCCTGCACCTGCTGGCGCAGGAGCTCGAACTGCGTCGTCGCCTGGAACGGCCTGACGCCCTCGAGCGCCTCCCACAGCATGACGCCCAGCGAGTACTGGTCGGCGCGCCCGTCGATGGGCATGCCGCAGATGGCCTCGGGGCTCATGTACTCGGGCGTGCCGATGAGGACGCCGGTGACGGTGAGCGCCTTCTCCTTGCCGGCGTTGGTGGAGCCGTCGTTGTGCGCGACCTTGATGATGCCGAAGTCGATGAGCTTGGCGAAGTAGGGGTCGTGCGACTGCGGCACGATCATCACGTTCGACCACTTCAGGTCGCGGTGGACGATGCCCTTCGAGTGCGCCTCGTGGAGCGCCGAGCACATCTGCGCGATGACGTGGACCAGGTCCTTCAGGCTCGAGCGGCGCTCGCCGTAGACGAGCTTGGTGCCCGGGTAGCCGGGCAGGAACTCCATCACCAGATAGGGGTGGCCTTCCTCGTCGCGCCCGTAGTCGTGGTAGGTGATGATGTTCGGGTGCTTGAGCAGGCACACCGCGCGCGCCTCGACGTCGAAGCGCTTGGTGAGCTCCGGGTCGTAGTCGCGCTCGAGGATGACCTTCACCGCGACGTCGCGGCCGAGCGAGATCTGTTGGGCCAGATAGACGGCGCCCATGCCGCCCTGCGACAGGGCGCTGACGACGCGGTAGCGGCCACCGATGATGCGTCCAGGCGAGTAGAGCGAAGTCATGCTTGCCGCCAAAATAGCCGCCGAACCCCGGTCCGGTAAAGCGCTTTCGCGCGCCCGGGCCGAGCCCACGCCGAGCCCACGCCGAGCCCGGTCGGACCCCGCACCGCGGCCCACCCGGCGCTCGCCGCCGCGCGCGCTGGCGCTTCCCGAAACGCGCGTCAGCGGCTAGCCTGGGTGCGTGCTCGCCCTGCTCATGGCCCTCGCGCTGGCGCAGCCGACGCCGCTTCCCGGCATCGCGCCGCTCGCGCTCACCGACGTCCCGGTCGTCATCTGGTCGGACGGCGAGGCCACGGTGCGCTTCGGGCTGACGCTGACGGCGCTGCCGATGGCGCCCGGCATCGGCGACGTCCTCGACGCGAGCCACACGCTCGAGCTCGCGAGCGACGGCCGCCTGGTGCTGCTGGTGGGCGGCGAGCGCCTGGTCGTCCTGCGCGGACCGGGCACGTGGCGCGTCCTGCCCGGCAGCATCGAGACCGCCTTCGGCGCCGCGCCCAAGGTCGAGTCGCTGGCGCCGTATCGCGAGGGCCCGCTGCCCGGGCTCGAGGCGCCGTCGAGCCAGCCGCCCGACGACGTCGGCCTCGGCGCGACGCTGGCGCTGGTCGACCCGCGCGCCCCGGTCGCGCGCGCCGCGCCGACCACGCTGCGCTGGCACTGGCCGCACGACGGCGGGACCTTCGAGCTGACCATCGCGCGCAAGGGCGCCGACAAGGACGAGGTCATCGAGCACTGGCGGAACCTGCCCGGTCGCGAGCACACGCTGTGGTCGCCGCTGGCCGGCGGCAACGCCTACCGCGTGACGCTGGCGCTCATGACGCCCACCGGCCCGAGCGACGCCATCGTCGACCGCCGCACGCTGCGCATCCTGGCCGAGCCCGAGGTCGCCGCCATCGACGGCGCGCTCGCCGCCCTCGACGCGCTCGCCGCCGAAGCCGCCGCCTATCGCCCCGAGTACGACGTCCTGCGCGCGCGCATGCTCGAGAGCAATGGCCTCCTCGGCGAGGCCGAGTCGGTGTGGACCGGCCTGTCGATCCTCTATCCGCAGCGCGACGAGCTCTATCAGCAGGCGGTGCGGCTGCATCGCCGGAGCTCGCTCGACGCGCCCTGAGGCGCGCGCGCTCGGCGCCGCCGCGCGCCTACTCGATGGTGGCGCCGCCGTCGTCGCCGGCGCCGCGCCGCACGAGCTCCTCGAGCTTGTCGGCGTCGACCCCGCCGGTGAGCTCGGCGATGATCTTGCCCTTGCGATCGATGACCATGGTGGTGGGGATCGACTCGATGCCGTAGGCCTGGAAGGCCGACCCGCCGACGTAGAGCGGCATGACGATGCCCTTCCGCTCGGCGTAGGCCATGACCGTGGCCGCGTTCTCGCGGCTCACCGGGATGACCGCGATGCTGTCGCCCGCGCGCGCTCCAGCGCCGCCAGCGCGGGCAGCTCCTCGCGGCACGCCGAGGCCACGTCGCCCAGAAGGTGAGGACCACCGGCTTGCCGCGGAGGTCGTCCGACGAGATGCCGCCGCTGCCGTCGGCGCGGACCACCTGGAAGGCCGGCGCGCGATCGGCCACCGCCACGGCGCTGCTGCCGCCCTTGCCCTTCAGCGCCGCGACGCCGAACAGCACCGCGCCCGAGACGCCGATGAGCAGCGCCTTGTCCTTCAGCCAGGCCATGACGCGCGCGCGCTGGCGGTGGG
Source organism: Myxococcota bacterium (assembly GCA_046351155.1). Taxonomy (GTDB): domain Bacteria; phylum Myxococcota_A; class UBA9042; order PHBI01; family PHBI01; genus JAXLYZ01. The sequence goes on along the minus strand of JAXLYZ010000026.1, from coordinate 116,249 downwards.
CCCGGTCGGCAGACGGGCGGCGGGCGAGGCGTCGGGATCGTCGGCTCATGAGGACCATCATACGCCAGCCCGGCCCCCGAGGTTACGCACTTCCGCGCGGGCCGGCCCGGCGCGGCGTGTCGCCCGAGCGGGCTCGTGCTATGCGCGCCGACGGCGGCCGCGCGAATCAGTCGGCCGCCTCGCGCCTTCCAGGGCGTGACGCTCTCGTCGGAGGTCGTATGTTCGCGACGCCGCTCGCCCTCATGTTCGTGCTCGCCCAGATCGGCACCGTCCCGGTCCCGGCCGCGGGCGACCCGGCTCCGCCGCCCATCGTCGCCGACGGCGACGGCCGCGCCCAACCGGCCGTGACCGCGCTCGTCCGGAGCTTCGCCGACCTCGACGTGGGCACGGCCATCCGCTGCACCGCCGACGATCGCATGTGGGGCGCCAACGACGCCGACGAGCTCCTGAACGCCGCCAGCGGCACCAAGCTCCTCACCACCGCGGCCGCGCTCCACCAGCTCGCGCCCGACACGCGCTGGCCGACGGTCGCCTACGGCGCGCGCGCCGGCGACGCCGTCAACGGCGACCTGGTCATCGTCGCCAACGGCGATCCGTGGCTCGACGCCGACGCGCTCGATCGCCTCGCGGTCGCCATCCGCAAGGCCGGCATCAAGAGCGTCAGCGGCGATCTCGTGGCCGACACCAGCCGCTTCGACGGCCCGCTGCTGCCGCCCGCCTACGATCAGAAGGCCACCGACGCGGCCTACCGCCCGGCCGTCGCCGCCCTCGGCATCAGCTTCGGCGCCATGGCCGTGAGCGTCCGCCCCGGCAAGGCCATCGGCGATCCGGTCCGTGTCAGCACCACCCCGACGGTGCCGTCGATCGTCGTCGACAACTCGGCCCGCACCGTCGAGGGCAAGGCCCAGACCGCGCTCACCATCGACGCCCGCCCGGGCAAGGACGGCAAGACGCGCATCCTCGTGGGCGGCACGCTCGGCGTGAAGGCGCAGGCGCTCGGCACCAAGCGGCGCGTCGAGAGCCCGGCCCACGTGGCGCTCGACGTGCTGGCCGCGGCGCTGAAGAAGCGCGGCGTGAGCATCCGCGGCGCCGTCCGCGTGGCGACCGATCGGCCCGCGCACGGCGCCGAGCTGGCCCGCATCGAGAGCCGCCCGCTCGCCGAGATCGTCCACGAGATCAATACCTTCTCCAATAACTACATGGCCGAGACGCTGTTCGCCCACCTGGGCGAGCAGGACGGCGACCACGCCCAGTGGGCGCGCGCGGCCAAGGCGGTGGCGCAGGCGCTGGCCGAGCTGCACCTGCCCGCCGGCGGCTACCGCATCGTCAACGGCTCGGGCCTCTACGACGGCACGCACGTCTCGCCGCGCGCCATGGCCGCGCTGCTCGACGCCATGGCCGACGGCGCCGGCCCGGCCGAGGTCGCCTTCCGCGACTCGCTGGCCATCGCCGGCAAGACCGGCACGCTCAAGGGCCGCCTGAAGAAGCTCGCCGGCAAGGTCATCGGCAAGACCGGCACGCTCGACGACGCGCTCAGCCTGTCGGGCTACGTCACCGCCAAGTCCGGCTGCCGCCTGGCCTTCTCGGTCATCGTCAACGGCCCGATCGGCGACCGCGCCGGCAAGGTCCAGGTCGCCATCGACGGCCTCGTCTCGGCGCTGGCCGAGCTCTGAGGGACGGTGGCTCGAGCGACGCGCGCGGTGATCGGCACGGCCGGTCACGTGGACCACGGCAAGACGACGCTCGTGCGCGAGCTCACCGGCATCGACACCGATCGCCTGCCCGAGGAGAAGGCGCGCGGCATCTCGATCGAGCTCGGCTTCGCCTGGCTCGAGAGCGAGCGCGGCAGGATCGCCTTCGTCGACGTGCCCGGCCACGAGCGCTTCGTGCGCCAGATGATCGCCGGCGCGGCCGGCGTCGACGCGGTCATGCTGGTGGTCGCGGCCGACGAGGGCGTCATGCCGCAGACGCGCGAGCACCTCGACATCTGCGCGCTCCTCGGCATCGAGCTCGGCCTGGTCGCGCTCACCAAGTTCGACCTCGTCGACGCCGACCGGCTCGCGCTGGCGAGCGACGACATCGTCGCGGCGACGCGCTCCTCGAGGGCCGCCCGACGTGCCGTTCGCCGCCGGCGACGAGCGCCTGCGGAGCGGTTCGCGGTGCCGCCGTCCTGGCGCTCGCCGACGAGGTCGACGCGCGCCGCGCGCGTGACCTCCGCGCGCGCCGCGATCGCCCCTTTCCGCGCTGCCGGTCGATCGCGTGTTCACGAGCCCCGGCTTCGGCACCATCGTCACCGGCACGACCCAGTGCGGCGAGCTCGCGGTCGGCGACGACGTCGTCTTCCACCCCGGCGGCGCGACGACGCGCGTGCGCGGCTTGGAGGTCCACGGCGAGCGCGCCGACGAGGTCGGCCCGGGCGTTCGCGCCGCCGTCAACGCGCCCGACCTCGACCTCGCCTCGACCGCGCGCAGCGGGCTCCTCGTGCACGCCGACGGCCCGGTCCCGACCTCGATGATCGACGCCACGTTCATCCCCATCGCGCGCCTGCCCGAGCCGATCGCCGACGGCGAGAAGGGCCTCGTCCACCTCGGCACGGCGCGCGTCGAGGCGACCCTGGCGCTGCTCGATCCGATCCCCGCCGCGGGCGCCCCGCCGCCGGCCGCGGGCGCGCCCCGGGCGGCCCAGCTACGGCTCGCCGAGCCGCTCGCGTTCGTGCCGGGCGCGGCCTACGTCTTCCGCGGCTTCCGCACCTGGCCGGGTCGCCCCGACCTCGGCTTGACGCTCGGCGGCGGTCGCGCGCTCGCCCCGTCGGCCCGCCGCCAGCGCACTGGCCCGACCTCGTCCGACCAGGTCCGCGCCCTGGCCGGTCCGCCCGAGGCCGGGCTCCTGGCCTGGGTCGAGGCTCACGGCGAGGCCGGTGCGGCGCGCGCGAGCCTCGCCGGATCTCTGCCGTGGCCGCGAGCGACCATCGATCGCGTGGTCGCGGACGCCGTCACCGCCGGCACCGCGCACGTCACCGTGACGACCGTCGTGGCGCGCGCCGCGCTGGTCCACCTCGAGCGCGCCGTCCTGCGCGCGCTCGACGACTACCACCGCGAGCGGCCCACGCGACCGGGCCTGCGCCTCGACGAGCTCCGCACGCGCGCCCGCCCGAGCGCGGCGCCCGATCTGTTCGAGCAGGTGGTCGCGCGCCTCGTCGCCGCGGGTCAGCTCGCGCAGGTCGGCGACGCCCTCGCGGCGGCCGGCTTCGCGGCCACCGCGGCGGCCGACGACGCGCTCCAGGCGGCGATCGTCGAGCGCCTCGACGAGGCCGATCTCAGCCCGCCGAAGCTCGCCGAGCTCGGCCCGAGCCTCCCCGGCTCGCCGAGCGCGGCGCTCCTCGCCGAGGCCGCCGTCGCGCTGGTGGCGGCCGGTCGCCTCGTACGCGCCGGCCCCGATCTGCTCTTCGCGGCGTCGGCGCTCGCGCGCTTCGAGGCGCGCGTGCGCGCGCACTTCGCGACCGCCGAGTGGATGGACGCGCAAGCGCTGAAGGAGCTCGCCGGCGCCTCGCGCAAGTTCGCCATCCCGCTCGGCGAGTGGCTCGACAAGGCGCGCGTCACGGTGCGCGTCGGCGATCGACGTCGACTCCGCGGATGAGCGCTCGAAGACCGTCGACGATCGACGGTCCTACGCATCGGTCGCGCGCTGGGACCTGTGCCGCGGCCTCGCCCGGCAAGACCGGGCAGAGCCAACGTCCGTGCTCCGCGACGCGACCTGCCGTCGTCGACTCAGTACTCCGGCACCGGCACCCACGCATCCCAGCTGCCATCGCCGTTCTTGACCCGATATTTCACGGGCACGAACCCACGATGGAGCAGCTGCTTCGCGAACATCTCGATGACGTTATCGAGATCGTTGGCGTCGCGGATGACGAACTGGATCATGTGCTGGAGCGGGTCATAGCACTGCGTTTCCGCGTAGAGCCGCGACTTGTTGCGCTCCTTCTTCTCGAACACAGTGACCTGGAAGACCACGTTGCGCCCGAGCTTCGTTGCTTCCAACTGGAAGCGATTGAATTCGCGGATGTTCACGCTAACCCGTCGATAAGGCTGGGGTTTTACGTTTCAGTCACCGAAGCCTGCGCCATCATAAACGGCGCAATCGGGGTGTCAACCCGTCCCGGGTCGCTGGCCGAGCACCCCCTCCGACGCGCTCGTCGATGCCCCGCGCGGCCAGACTCCAGGCGGCCGAGAGCCGGTTCGGCCGGGCTCGGAACCAGCGCTTCGCGCACCCAGCGGTAGAAGGTCGATCGACTCACCCCGAGGGCCCTGGCGGCCTTTCCGCGGTGGTTCCCCGAACTTCTGAGCGCGCTGCGAATGAGTCCGGCGGCTCCGTCGAAAGGTGGCGCCGCAATCGACCGTCGCGGCAGGCGCGGTCCCCGCACCTCGCGCGGCACCAGCTCGAGCGGGTCGTGGAACGCGACGGCGCGCTCGACGCCGTTCTTGAGCTCGCGCACGTTGCCCGGCCACGGATGCTGGCGCATGAGCGCGAGCACGTCCTCGCTCGGCATGAGCTCGGGCCGGCCGGCCTCCATGAGCAGGTGCCCGACCAGCGGGGCCAGGTCGCGGGCGCGCTCGCGCAGCGGCGGCAGGTCGACCTTCAGCACCCACAGCCGGTGCAGCAGATCGTGCCTGAAGCGCCCGAGCTCGGCCTCGTGCTGCAGGTCGCGCCAGGTCGCGGCCACGATGCGCACGTCGACCTTGATGGGCCGGTCGCTGCCGACCGGCACGATCTCGCCGCTCTCGATCGCGCGCAGGAGCTTGGCCTGCACCGCCGGCGACAGCTCGCCGACCTCGTCGAGGAGGAGCGTGCCGCGATGCGCCTGCACGAACGCCCCGGTGCGCGCCTTCAGCGCGCCGGTGAAGGCGCCGCGCACCGATCCGAAGAGCTCCGACTCGGCCAGCCCCTCGGGCAGCGCCGCGCAGTTGATGGCGACATACGGCCCGGTCGCGCGCGCGCTCTCGCGATGGATGGCGCGCGCCGCGCCCTCCTTGCCGGTGCCCGACTCGCCGGCGATCCACACCGGCGCGCGCGAGCCCGCGACCCGCGCCAGGCGGGCCAGGCTCTCGAGCGTCCGCGGGTCGGCGCCGACGAGGCCGTGCCAGCGGATCGTTCCCGGTCCCACCAGCTCGGCCAGCAGCGCCGGCTCGCGTCCCAGCATGAGCGCGCCGTCGCCGGCGAAGGCGTGCTGGCCGCGGCGCTCGCCGCGCAGCCAGAGGCCGCCCGGCGCGCCGAGGTCGCGCACCACCACCTCGTCGCCGCCGCGCGCGAAGGCCGCAGGGCGTGGTGCCACGCCGTCCGCCTCGTGGCGCACGTCGCAGGTCGCGCCGCGGCCGACCACGATCGTCTGGCCGCGCGCGAGCGGCACGACCTCGCCCGCCACGACGAGCGCGCGCGCTCGCTCGAGGCCGGGGCTGGACGCGATGAGACTGGCCGCGCGGTCCGGACCAGGCGCGCGGCTGGGATCGATGGGATCTCGCATCGAGGACGACAGAACAGGGGGACGATGACATCGGTGCCTCCGCTCTCTCAAGTTCCCGCGACCCCCCCGATCTGATCCGACTTTTTTCAGCGACCCGGCTCCGGGCCGCCTTCCACGAGGTCGAGAGGCTGTCCGGGGGAGATCGCCCCGGCCGATCCCGCGACGTGCAGCGGCAGCACCTCGGCGGCGCCGCGCCGCATCCGCCGGATGGCGTCCTGCTCGCGGGCGCAGAGCGCGCCGAAGTGCGAGGCCAGGATCTCGCGCTGCAGGTTGATCGGATCGCCGTCGAGCCCGTCCTTCAGCAGCGCGTCGCGGAACGCGTCGGCGCTCGGGAAGCGGTCCTCGCGCTCGGGTGCCAGCCCGCGCTCGATGATGTAGGCGAGCCGCGGCGACACGTTCGGCGCGCGCGCCAGCACCGAGCCGCCGTGCGGTTCGCCGCTCGCCGCCGAGGCGCCGGGCGTGGTCGGCCCGACGCGCCGGCGGCCGGTCGCCAGCTCGAAGAGCGTCGCGGCCAACCCGAACTGGTCGGCGCGGAAGTCGATGGCGTGGCCGCGCGCCACCTCGGGCGCCATGTAGCAGCGCCGCCCCGCGCGGGCCCGCGGGTCGATGGCCTGCAGCTCGTGGGCGTCCGAGTGGGCGATGGAGAAGTCGATGAGCTTCACCGACCCGTCGAAGCCGAGCAGCACGTTGGGCGGCGCGATGTCGCGGTGGACGAAGTTCAGCGGCCGCCCGTCGGGGTCGACGCGCGAGTGGAGGTAGTCGAGTCCGCGCGCGACCTCGGAGCCGATGTAGCGCACCAGCGCGTCGGGGATGGTCGCGCCGCGCGCGGCTGCCCGCGACAGGAAGAGGTCGAGCGGCACGCCATGGATGAACTCCATGACCATGAACTCCTGGTCGTCATGGAGCGTGAGGCCGAAGGTCGTGGCGATGTTCGGATGCTGGAGACAGGCGACGATGCGCGCCTCGGCCAGGAAGGCGTTGCGCGCCGCGGGGTCGCCGACGCGCGTGTCGAGGAGGCGCTTCACCGCGACGGTCTTGGCGAAGCCGCCGATGCCGAGCTGCAGGCCGAGGAACACCGTGCCGCTGCCGCCCGAGCCGACCCTGTAGAAGAGGAGGATGTCGCCGATGCGCTCGCCGGCCGGCTCGAAGCGCGTGCCCGCCAGGCGGCGGCGCGCTCCGCTCCGCGCGGCCTCGTCGGCCATGGCGTGCAGCTCGTCGAAGTAGCGCCGCGGCGCGGGGGCGACCGGCGGCGGGGACGGCGCCTCGGGCGGCGCCGCGACCGTCGTGGCGACGCCGGTGAGGATCGTCAGCGCCAGGGCCGACTCGGCGTCGGCCGCGTCGATGCCCGAGTGCGTCACGGCCTCGCCGGGGTCGACGCCCTCGCGAAGATCGAACAGGAGGCGGCCGAAGCGGCGCACCGGCAGCGCCTCGCGCAGCCAGGCCGGTACGCCGTCGACGCGCAGCGGTGCGGTGCCGATGCGCGCGCGCCGCGGCTCGTCGGACAGCGCGGCCAGGCCGTGGCGCACGAGGCTCACGAGATCGAGGCCGTGCTCGCTCGGGGCGTGCTCGGCGGTCGCGAAGCGCAGGGCGCGCGCCCCGACGAGGCGCTCGATGATGCGCGTGACGTGGGCCTGGTAGGGGGCCACGCGCTCGAACTGCGCGGCGTAGTCGCACACGAACTCGAGGTCGCGGACGAGCCCGGAGGCCGCCGACTCGGTGCCGCCGTCGGGCCCCGCGCGCAGGCCGAAGGCGCGGCCGAGGACCTCGTCCTGGCGCAGCTCGGGGAGGTCTTCGATGCGCCCTCGCGCGCGGCCGACACGACCTTGCCCCGACTCATGCAGAGGCCGAACGTCCCGTCGCTCGTCTCGAGCCGCACGCACAGGTCGACGCCCAGCCAGCCGAGCGCCGCGAGCAGCTCGGGCGTCGCCAGGCTGGCGGCGCCGCTGTCCCAGTCGAGCGGCTTCGCTGCCGGATCGTCGAGCCACGTCAAGGCGGCTGGACGCTCGCCGCCGATGGGCCAGCGCACCACGCGCTCGGCCGCGCCGTTCGAGGTCCGCACGCGCTCGGCCACCTCGGCCTCTCGCTCCGCCGCGCCGAGCCACACGAGCTGTCGCAGCTCGCCGGCCATGAGACGCGCCACCAGCTCGTCGGGCTCGGCGAGCACCGGGCGGCGACCGCGTGCGGCGACCGCACCGGAGAAGACCGCGCCCACCTCGGGCGGTGCCCATACCCCCACAGCTTCAATGGCTTGCATGTACGAGTCTTGGACTCGACGCCATCCGTTTGGCCGCTCGAGTCGGCCAGCTCGGTTGCAAGGCGGAGACCAGCCGCGCACGGTCATGATATCGAAGGGTTGGATGCCGCAGCCCGTGGGCGCGGAGCCCCGCGTGGGGAGCCGCGCCGGGGGCGATCACACCTTGGCGGCCGGCCCTGACGCTCCGGCCGTGGCGCCGACCTCGAGCTCGCGCCACCACCCGGCGATCTGATCGATCTGGGCCGAACGGCGGGCGGGCGGGAGGCTGTCGAGGAAGGCCCGGCCGTAGCGCGCGGTCGAGACGCGCGGGTCGAGGATGGCCACGATGCCGCGGTCGTCGCGGTGGCGGATGAGGCGGCCGACGCCCTGCTTGAGCGCCAGGATGGCGGCCGGGACCTGGTACTCGGAGAAGGCGTTCCGGCCCGCGGCGCCGAGCCGCGCCACGCGCGCGTCGACCACGGGATCGCCCGGCGCCGCGAACGGCAGCTTGTCGATGACCACCAGGCTGAGCGCGTCGCCGATGACGTCGACGCCCTCCCAGAAGGTCTGCGTCGCGAACAGCACCGCGCCCGGCGTCTCGCGGAAGCGATCGACCAGGCGCTCCTTCGGGCCCTCGCCTTGCACGAGGGTCGGCCAGGCCCACGTCCTGGCGAGCGCCTGGTGCGCCTCGACCATCTTCTTCCGCGACGTGAAGAGGAGCAGCGCGCGCCCGCGCGTGAGCTCGACCAGCGCGGCGATGCGCGGCCAGGAGAGCGGTCCGGCCTGGGCGTGCTGCGGGTCGGGGAGGTCGTTCGGCAGGTAGAGCAGCGCCTGCTTGGCGTAGTCGAAGGGCGAGGGGAGCGACAGCTCGAGCGCCTCGCCCGCCCCGAGACCCATGCGCTCGCGGAAGTGGTCGAACGACTTCGCGGCCGCCAGGGTGGCCGAGGTGAAGACCACCGAGTGGAAGCGTTGGTAAAGCGTCTTGTCGAGTCGCGCGCCGACCTCGATGGGCGCCGAGCGGAGGTAGGTCGCGCGCGGGCCGCGCTCGATCCAGCGCACGGTGTCGGTCACGTCGGGGTCGAAGAGGGCCTGGAGGTCGTTCCGCAACTCCTCGATGCGCACGGCGATTCGGCCGATGCTCTCGTCGCCGCGCGCGTCGCCGCCGGCCAGCAGGCCGAGCCCGATGAGGGTGTTGTCGAGCTTGAACCAGGCCTCCTGCTGGCGCTCGTCGAGCGCCTTCGGGTCGAGCCGCACGCGGCCGTCGCCCGCCGGCCCGGCCGGCACCAGCGCCTTCCACAGGCGCTCGACGTCGCGCTCGAGCTCGGCCACCGGCGCGTCGAGCCGGCCGCTGTCGCGCTCGGCCACGCGGTAGGCGCGCTGCGCGTCCTTGCCGAGGCGGCGCACGCGCATGTCGGAGACGGCGGTGCCGAAGGCGTTGGCCGCGACGTCCTCCAATCGATGGGCCTCGTCGAAGACCACCGCGTGCGCGTCGGGCAAGAGCGCGAAGCCCGCGCCGTCGCGCAGCGCCAGGTCGGCGAAGAAGAGGTGGTGGTTCACGATGACGCGGTCGGCCGACTCGGCGCGGCGCCGTGCCGACATGAGGAAGCAGTCGTTGAACTTCGGGCAGGCCCGGCCGAGGCAGCGCTCGGCGTCGGCCGCGACCATGCGCCAGGCCGGCGCCTCCTCGCCGACCTCGGCCAGCTCGGCGCGGTCGCCGCTGGTCGTCGTCTCGGCCCAGCGGCTGATGCGCGCGAAGTCGACGTGCTGGTCGAGGGTCATGCGCGGGTCCTCGCGCACGTCGCCCAGCAGGAGCAGGCAAAGGTAATTGGCGCGGCCCTTCAGCACCGCGACCTCGATGGGCACGCCCAGCGTGTCGCGCACGAACGGCACCTGGCGCAGCCAGAGCTGGTCCTGCAGGGTCTTCGTGCCGGTCGAGAGGATGACGCGCTGGCCGGACAGCGCGGCCGGGAGGAGGTAGGCCAGCGACTTGCCGATGCCGGTGCCGGCCTCGACCACGAGCTTCCGCCGACGCTCGAGCGCGGTCGCCACGGCGCGCATCATGAGCTCCTGGCCGGCGCGCCGCTCGAAGCCCGGCAGCCGCGTCGCGAGCAGGCCGCGCGGGCCGATGATGGCCTCGAGCTCGGGCCACATGACCAGGCTCTCGGCGGCATCGGGCCAAGCGCCCTCGGCGCTTTGCGCCTCGCTCTTTTCCTTCGTGTGCTCTGTGCTATACCCGCGCGCCACCGTCGTCTCGGCGGAGGAGTGGATGCCCGAATCGGACACGTCGCATAACGCGTCCCACGGAGCGAGCAAAGACGCGGCCCCCTCGGTCGATCCCTTGTTCGCCCAGTGGGCCGCGGTCGAGGCCGCCCAGCCGGCGCCGCTCGCGCCGGACGACCGGCTCGCCATCCTGCGTCGGCTGCGCCGTGGCCTCGACATCCGCATCGCGGTGACGGTCACGCTCGTCCTCATGGCGGCCATCGTCATGTGGAAGACGCGCCACGGCGTGGCCTACTGGCTCCACTCGAGCGACCCGGTCGAGCTCGGCGATCTGCGGAAGCGCTGGGTCGCGGGCGACCGCGTCCTGCCCGGCGAAGCCGAGCTCCACGACAGCTGGGTGCACGTCTCCGGGCTCGTCCCGACGCGCCTCATCGGCGTGGCCGACCCCGACGACGCCACCGGCGCGAGCCTCGAGTACGTCTTCTTCTGCCCGCTCTTCGACCTCACCGTCCTGAGCAAGCACAAGGTCGAGATCCCCGCCGCCGGCATGAACGAGTTCGACCCGACCCTGAAGGACGTCGTGCTGCAGGGCCTCGCCGACCCGGCCGACACCATGGCGCGCTGGGAGGGCAACGGCCGCCTGCTGCGCGGCGACGCGGCCCCGCCCGAGCTGCGCGCCTTCGTCGAGTCCTACGCGCGCCGCATGGGCAAGCCGCCCGAGCTGACGTGGGTCCTGGTCGAGGGCAAGTCGCCCGGCTCCTACGCGCCGAGCATCATCCTATGGGGCCTGGCGCTCGTGCCCATCATCGTCTCGATCGTCTTCCTCCTGCGCGCGCGCCGCGCCTGGGAGCAGGCCGTCCTCACAGGACCCCCCGCATGACCGCCGAGCCCGCTCCCGCCCCCGCCGACACGACCCCCGAGGGCCTCGCGGCCCAGCTCGCCGTGGCCGCCCGCGCGGCCTCGAGCCCGCTGGCGCGCTCGAGCGGCGCCATGCGCGACCGCGCCCTCGAGCTCCTGGCCGCGAAGCTCCGCGCCGAGGCCGGTCGCATCGCCGAGGCCAACGCCATCGACCTCGCGGCCGGCGCCGAGGCCGGCCTGTCGCCCGCATTGTTGGATCGCCTGAAGCTCACGCCGGCCCGCATCGAGGCCATGGCGACGGGCGTCGACCAGGTGCGCGCGCTGCCCGACCCCATCGGCTCCATCGAGCACATGGCGGTGCGGCCGAACGGCCTCCAGGTCGGGCGCATGCGCATCCCGCTCGGCGTCATCTGCATCATCTACGAGTCGCGCCCGAACGTGACCATCGACGCCGGCGCGCTCTGCATCAAGTCGGGGAACGCGCCCATCCTGAAGGGAGGCAAGGAGGCGTTCCACTCGAACATGGTGCTGGTCGAGCTCATGCGCGAGGCGCTGGTCGCCGCTGGCCTGCCGGCCGACGCGGTGCAGGCCGTCGCGACCGCCGATCGCGCGGTGCTGACGGCCCTCATCCGGCGCGACCGCGAGGTCGATCTGGTCATCCCGCGCGGCGGCGAGGGCCTCATCCGCTACGTCACCGAGCACGCCACCGTGCCGGTCATCCAGCACTACAAGGGCGTCTGCCACGTGTACGTGCACGCCGACGCCGACCTCGCCATGGCGGCCGACATCGCCTTCAACGCCAAGGTGCAGCGCCCCGGCGTGTGCAACGCCATGGAGACCCTGCTCGTGCATCGCGACGCCGCGCCGGCTCTCGTCCAGGCGCTGTTCCCGCGCCTCGAGGCGGCCGGCGTCGAGCTGCGCGTCGACGGCCGCGTGCACGCGCTCTGGCCTCACGCCGAGGCCGCGACCGAGGCCGACTGGAGCGAGGAGTACCTCGATCTGATCCTGTCGGTCCGCATGGTCGACGACCTCGATATGGCAGTGGCCCATATTCTTCGCTACGGTTCCGGCCACACCGAGGCGATCGTCACGACGGACTACGCGACGAGCCAACGGTTCATCCGCGAAGTCCCGTCGAGCTGCGTCCTGGTGAACGCCTCGACGCGCTTCAACGACGGCTTCGAGCTCGGTCTCGGGGCCGAGATCGGGATCAGCACCTCGAAGCTGCACGCGTATGGTCCGATGGGTCTCGAGGAATTGACTACCCGAAAGTTCGTAGTTCTGGGACAGGGGCACGTCCGCACGTGAGCGGCCGCCCCGGAGAAGGAGTGCAATTGACGCCGAATGCTGCCGTGACCCCATCCGCGCCCGAGACCGCGCCGCGCGTCGTCTCGACGGTCGAGTCGGAGGCCCTGGCTCGCCGCATCGCCGCCCTGTGCGAGGAGGCGAAGGCCAGCGATATCCAGGTGCTCAACGTCCTCGACCTGGTTGGCTACACCGACTTCTTCGTCGTCTGTAGCGCGCGCTCGGACCGCCATGTCCGCGCCGTCCACGACCTCATCTGGGACGAGCTCGCCGACGAGAAGGTGAAGCCGCTCTCGGTCGAGGGAGGCGAGGCCGCGCAGTGGATCCTCATGGACTACGGCAGCGTCGTCGTGCACGTGTTCTACGAGCCGGTGCGCGAGTTCTACGCGCTCGAGCGCCTGTGGTCGGAGGCCGCGCGCCTCGACCTGCCGAAGATCCCGGCGCGCTGACGTCGGGTGATCCTGCGACTGGTGCATCCGGGCTCGGCGCCGCGCGGTCCGCTCGACGACGCGGCCCGGGAGTATCGCGAGCGCGCCGGCCGCGTGACGCGCGTCGAGGAGCTGTTCGTGAAGCCGTCGCGGCGGCCCGAGCCGCAGGCCGCGCTGGCCGAGGAGGCCGAACGCATCCTGGCCGCGGTGAAGGAGCGCGATCGCCTGGTGGCCCTCGACCGCACCGGCACGGCGCTCTCGAGTGAGGCCCTCGCCAAGCGCCTCGACGCCTGGCAGCAGATGGGCCTCGGTGCCGTCGTCTTCGCGCTCGGCAGCGCGTCGGGCCTGGCCCCGGCGGTGCTCGCGCGCGCCGAAGAGCGCTGGTCCTTCGGTCCGCTGACCTTGCCCCACGACCTGGCGCGCGTCGTCTTGTGGGAGCAAATCTATCGCGGATTCAGCATCTTGCGCGGTGAGCCGTACCACAAGTGAGCGCGTGGCACAGCTGGCACAACGGCACCCGGCGCCGAGCGGCCATCGACGCGGATGAGCGGTGGGCATGTCGCTTGCCTCGAAGAGGGCATGCACCGCGTCCTCTCCGCCCTCCTCGACCTCGTCTTTCCCAGCCGCTGCGCCGCCTGCGACCGGCCCGTGGCCGAGCCCGGGTTGTGTCACGGCTGCGCTGACACGACGCTCGCCGGCACCGACGCCTGCTGCCCGCTGTGCGGCGCGGTCTGGCTCGACCCACCACCCGGCGAGGCGCAGCACGTGTGCGGCCGCTGCCTGGCCGAGCCGCCGCCCTGGGTCGAGGCGCGCGGCGCGTACGCCTACGGCGGCGCGCTGCAGGACGCCATCGCGCGCTGGAAGAACAAGCCCGACGAGTCCATCGGCCGACCGCTGGCTCGACTCTTCGCCGCGGCCGCGCCGCGCGCGGGCTGGGTTGGGTTGGCCGCCGACGCGGTGGTGGTGCCGGTGCCGGCCAGCGCGCGCGGCCTCGCGCAGCGCGGCTTCAACCCGGCCGGGGTGCTCGGCCGCGGCCTGGCGCGCGGCATCCAGCGCCGCTTCGAGCCCACCGCGCTGAGGCTCCGGCGCACGCCGGAGAAGAGCCACGGCCTCGGTCGCCGGGCGCGCGAGCGGCGCATGCGCGGCGTCTTCGAGGCCGAGCCGCGGCGCGTGGCCGGCCGCACGATCGTCCTCGTCGACGACGTCATGACCACCGGCGCGACCGTGCGCGCGGCCACCGAGGCCTTGCTGCGCGCGGGTGCGCGCGGCGTGCGCGTGGCCGTCCTCGCCCGGGTGCCGGGCTGAGCCATGCCGCGCGCGTCACCAGGGAATGGCGTCGAGCTCGGCCTGGATCTCGGCGTCGTCGAGGAAGACCCAGAGCGCCTTGTTGCCGAAGAGCGCCACGTAGTCCTGGCGGTTCACGGCGCCGAGGAGCTCGGGCGTCAGGAGATCCCTCGCCTTGGGGTTGGCGATGAGGCGCTGGACGCGCGGGTCGGCGGCGAGCTGGACCTTGTCCTTCGTACCGATGAGCCACACGAGCTTGGCCAGCGCGCCGGTGCTGCCGTGCTCGAGGAAGTTGTGCTGGCTCGCGAAGCGCAGCGAGATGCTCGAGTCGATGGGCAGCTGGATCTTGTTGGTGATGCGCTGGAGTTGGATGAAGAAGACCAGGATCACGAAGGCGATGAGGGCGCCCTTGGCGCCGGCGACCGCGGCTCCGATGGCCCGGTTCGGCACCGACAGGACGCTCGAGTCGGGGACGAGGTCCTTCGTCATGCGCCGGACGAGCAGCGCCCCGAAGAACAGGAGCAGCATCAGCACCACGAAGAACGCGACCGTTCCGGCCACGATGGGCGCGATGCCGAGCATCTTGCCCACCGGCTGGTCGAGCAGGCTCGCGAGCCCGCGCGCCACGAAGTAGCTCACCACCATGAGGGCCGTGTAGGCGATCTGGTAGAGGAGCCCGAGGCGCCAGCCGCGGACGAGCGACCAGAGCAGGAAGAGGATGACGAGGATGTCGATGGCGATGCCCACGGCGGGACCGTAGCACAACCCCGCCGGCCGGGCAGAAACGCAAAAGGCCCGCGCGCCAGGGGCGTCGCGGGCCTGAACCCTCCGCGGGCAGCGACCTCAGAAGTGGAACTTCAGGTCCGCGCCGTAGGTGAGGGTCGAGAGCCAGGTGCTCTCGGTCGGGTAGTACGAGTAGGTGGCGTCGGCGTTGTCGAGGTAGGCCCCGCGATAGAGGAGCTTGCCGCCGATGGACACGTACTTGGTGAGGTAGAAGTCCGCGCCGCCACCGAGCTGGAAGCCGCCACCGGTGAGGGTGTCGAACTCGAAGCTGTCGCGGCCGAGGATGTAGGCGCCGACGCCGACCTGCACGTAGGGCTGCACGCGGCGGGTGCGGTCGGTGAGGAAGAAGCGCAGGTCGAGGTCGAGGCTCGTGAGGGCCGCCTCGCTGCCGGTCGCGGTGCTATCGCCCGAGTCGTGGAAGCTCATGAGCCAGTTGAAGTCGAGCGACACGCTGTCGGCGATGCGCCAGCCGAAGCCGACGTCGAAGCCCGCGCCGCTGCCGAGCCCGGCGGTGATGTCCGAGTCGTTGGCGCTCATCATCGAGTTGCCGTTGATGCCGATGCCGAAGTGGAACATCGGGTTGTAGTACTCTTCGATGACGCGCCGGGGCCGCGGGGTGTAGGCCGGCGCGACGTAGACGCGGCGCGGCGCCGGGCGGTACCAGCGGGGTCCGGGGCGGTACATGGGCGGCGGGCGATGATCGGTCATGACCGTCGTGCCTTCGCCACCCTCGTCCGAGGGGTTCGCGAGTGCGCTGCCGGCGGGCAGGGTCACCAAGGTCGCGAGGAGGAGCACGGTCTGGATCTTCGAGCGGAGCATCGTCATCTCCCAGCAGGAACGTCGGCCGGCTGGACGCGACGGCCCGCCCCTTATTCACCGCCATGTACCGCGCGGGTCTGCGACTTGTGAAGTCCTGGCGGAGGCGACTACTGTGGCCCCGATGGCAACGACCCCCGGTCATCTGGTCATCGCTGCCGGGCTGGCGCTCGGTCTCGTCGCCTGCGGCTCGCCCGGCGGCGCGGGCAACGCCGATCCGGCGGGCCCGGCCATGGCCGACGCCGCTCCGGCCGGGCCCGCCTGGCGCCCGGGCTATGCGCGGCCGCCGATCGTCGACATGCATGGCCACATCATGCCGAGCGGCCTCGAGCGGCTCGAGACGATCATGGCCGACAACGGGCTCGCGCTGGTCGTGAACCTGTCGGGCAGCTCGTCCGAGGACTTCGCGCTCGAAGACCGGATCCGGAAGGTCTTCCCGCGCCTCGTTCCCTTCATGAACCTCGACTGGGAGCACGCGACGCAGCCCGGCTTCGGCGCGCGCATGGCGGCCGACCTGAAGACGGCGGTGCGCGAGCACGGCTATCGCGGGCTGAAGATCCCGAAGATCCTCGGGCTCTACCTCCACGACGAGCAGGGCCAGCGCATGCCGGTCGACTGGCCCGAGCTCGATCCGCTGTGGGACATGGCGGGCGAGCTCGACGTGCCGGTGGCCATCCACAGCGGCGATCCCGCCGCGTTCTGGCTGCCGCCGACGCCCGACAACGAGCGCTACGACGAGCTGTCGGTGCACCCGCACTGGTCGTTCTACGGCCCGAAGTGGCCGCCGCGAAAGCAGATCCTGGCCGAGCTCGAGCACGTCATCAAGTCGCACCCGAAGACCACCTTCATCTCGGTCCACTTCGGCAACAACGCCGAGGAGCTCGAGGACGTCGCGCGCATGCTCGACGCCTACCCGAACATGATGATCGACGTGGCCGCGCGCCTCGGCGAGTTCGGCCGCCACCCGGCCGACAAGGTCCGCGCCTTCTTCGTGAAGTACAAGAGCCGCATCGTCTTCGGCACCGACATCGGCATCAGCGGCAAGGGCCTCATGCTCGGCTCGGGCGGCGCCGAGGAGCCGACCATGGCCGACGTGAAGCCCTTCTACGACGCGCACTGGCGCTACTTCGAAGGCGAGGAGAAGGGCATCGCCCACCCGACGCCCATCCAGGGGAAGTGGACCATCGACGCCATCGACCTGCCCGACGACGTGCTCGACGCGCTCTACTTCGGCAACGCCTGCCGCCTCCTCAAGGTCGACCCGAAGACGCTCCAGCGCTGAGCCGACAGGCCCGTCGGCGCCTCGTCACTTCTTGACGTTCTCGGTGTCGCCGACGCGACGCTGGCCCGAGATGAGCAGCGACTCGACGACCATCGACTGGGCCGCCGGGTTGTTCTGCCAGGTCGGCGCCTCGACCTGGCGCAGCAGGCCCTCGACCGCCTCGGCGTCGTTCTGGTTGGTCTCGGCGGCCAGTGCGCGGGCCTTGTTGATGGCCTGCACCGCGGCTCCGGCGTCGTTGTGCCGGACCGCGATCGAGGCGTGCTGGAGCGTCTCGCCGAGCTCGAAGCCGCGCACGTTGCGCGCGATGAGCTCCTGCTCGCGCGTCGGCTGCTGCGGGCGCGCGCCGAGGATGACGCTGGTCCGGGCGGTGGCGTTGTCGAGGTTGACCATGTCCTTGTAGCGGACCGTCACGTCGGCCACGAGGCCCGGCTTCTTCACCCACAGCTCGATGAGGATGACGTGCGAGTCGTCGCCGTAGAAGTACGGGATGATGGTCTGGATGCCGTCGTCGTCCTCGCCGCGATCGGAGGCGATGCCCATCGTCTTCGAGAGGTTGGCGTCGGTGGCGGCCTCGCGCGCCTTCACCGCGGTGACCTCGGCCGCGTCGAGGACGCGCGTGCCGAGGACGCGGATGGCGTCGACGTCCTTGCCGAGGTGCACGTTGACGCGCACGAGGCGCGCGACGACGCGGGCGAGGTCGGCCATCTCCTCGTCGAGCGCGCGGTCGAAGGTGTCGGCGGTCACGCGGTGGAAGTTGCCGTAGCCGGCGTTGGCCACCTGCCACCACTGGCTGTCGGCCTGATCGAGCGTGAAGATCGAGGTCACCGCCCCTTGGATGGTGAGGTCGTGCGCCGCTGCGGTCGCGGCCCGGACGCGCGCATCGCCGTCGCCGCTCGTCAGCACCAGCACGGTCTCGCTGCCGGGCACCACGGCCTCGTCGTCGGAGCCGGCCTGCAGCATGGCGCCGGCCTGGCGCATGGCGCGCGCGAGCGCGTCGTCGCCGGCCGCGGTCGGCGCGCTCATGGCGTCGATGCGCCGGGCGAGGTGCTGCTGCGCGTTCTGCGTGCGCGTCAGCTCGAGGAAGGCCGAGTCGTCGCCGGCCACCACGATGCCCAGGCGATCGGCCGACCCGAGCTTGCGCATGAGGTCGACCACGAAGCCCGTCACGACCGCCGGTCCGCCCGCGAAGGCGTCGCGGTCGATGACGAGCACGACGTCGAGCGGCGGCCGGCGCCAGCCGTAGCGGTCGCTGCCGCGAATGCCGACCTGCAGGAAGACGCGCTGCGCGTCCTCGATGTGGGTCGCGTCGACGCTGGCCGTGACGGCGAGGCCGTCGCTGGCCGGGGCGTCGAACGGCTGAGCCTCGGCCTTCACGCGCTGGTAGTGGCGCTCGCCCTCGCCGAGCGCCGCGTCGAGCCGGCGCAGCCGCTCGGCGTAGGCCGCCGAGCCGCCGAGGTAGGTGTTCTCGAAATAGAGCATGCGCGGCAGGATGCGGTCGGGCGGCGTGAAGCGATCGGGGTCGACGTCGTTCGCCGCGACGCGCATGTCGCCGTCGCGGTTGGCGAAGCCGCGGCCGCGCGCGCGCTCGCCCTTGGCGCCGAGCTTCGCGTCGTCGTTCTTCTGGTCGTCGTCCCGGCCGAAGTCGTCGCCCTCGTCCTCCTCGTCGATTTTCGCCGCGAACGCGCCCGCGGGGCGCTCGGTCGGCTCGGCGTTGGCCTCACCGCGCTTCTCGGCGTCGCTGTCGAGCAGGCCCGCGACCGCCTGCGCGTTGGCCGCCACGATGGGCGCCTCGGGCGCCAAGGTCTTGCCGAGCGCGACCTCGCCGCCGGCCGCGCCGGACCCGCTGCCGTCGCCGACGTAGCCGACCGAGGCGCCGGGGGTGGCCGGAGCGCCAGTGACGACGACGGCCTTCGGGGTCGTCGCGGCGGCCGCGGCCGGATCCATCGGCTTGGCCTCGACCGGACCATCGGTCGGATAGGCGGCCCCGGCCGGCGCCGCCGACGGCGTCGGACTCGGCACCGGCTCCGATGACTCCGGGCGCTTCTCCTCGGCCTTGAAGTCTGCGGGCGACTTGCGCGGCGGGGCCGCGGCCCCGCCGCTGCCGGGCGGCGGAGACTCTGCCTCGCGATAGGGCGTGGGGGGCTCCGACTTCTCGCCGCGACCGCAGCTCGGCGCCGCCAGGGCCAGGCCCAGCGCGACGAGGAGGCTCATCGATACGCGTCGCATGCGCCTTCCTCCGTCGTCGACTGGGCCTCGGACGCGGCGCGGGCGGCGGCCGCCTCGCGCCTGCGTGCGAGCCCCGTCGCCAGCGCCACGACCGCGAGCAACAGCGCCAGCAGCACGGCCTCGGCGCCGCTCACGCCGAAGATGATGATGCGCACCGCCAGCAGCAGGAAGCCGCCGACCAGCAGCGCCCAGGTCGCGCGCGACATGTCGCGGCGCGCGCGGCGCCAGATGCCGAGCGCCAGGAGCGCGGCGGCGACGACGAGAAGGCCGACGCCGAGCGCGGGTGGGGCATTCAGCGCCGACAGCGACACCGTGAGCTTCTGCGCGTCGTTGGCGTCGAGCACGTCGATGACGAAGAGGCGCGCCGTGGTCGGGTCGTTGGAGGCCACGTTCAGGCCGAGGCCGCTCGTGTGCGGGCGCGACGGCGGGCCGCGATAGCGGCTCTGGTCGCTCTCCTTGAGGGCGCTCGACACCGAGTAGACGGCCGCCTTCTCGGGCGTGCGCACGAGCCACTGCAGGTCGGTCACGAACACGTCGGGCTTCGGGGCCTCGAGGTCGATGCTGCTCAGGAAGCCGAGCGGGTCGCGCTTGGTCATGTAGATGACCTCGACCAGCGACTCGCCGACCTTCTCGAGGTGGATCTTCAGCGCGCCGGTCTCGTCGGCGATGGGCTCCGAGCGCTCGCCGGCCACGGTCACGCCGAGGATGCGCGCGCCCTCGGGCAGCTTCAGCCGCAGGTGTTGCTGCTCCTCGCTCTGCACGCGGAAGACCGCGCTCGTGACGACCTGGCCTTCCTCGAAGACGGTGGTCTCGATCCACGCCTGCAGGATGGCCGCGGTCAGCGTCTCGACGGCGCGGTGGCGGCGCACGTCGAGCTCGAGGCTCCACGGCTCGTCGACGTAGCTGTAGCTGTAGCCGAGCTGCACCTCGCGGCGGCTGTGCAGCTTGATCGAGTTCGGCAGCTCGGCGATGTCGAGCTTGCGCAGGCCGACCAGCGTGGCCTGGGTGACCTCGATGCCCGGGTCGGCGGTGATGCCGATGTCGCCCTTCTTGACGTCGGCGCCCTGCACCCGCACGTCGGGCAGCGACAGCTTGGCGACGTCGCTGCCGAGGATCACCTCGAAGCTGAGCTCGATGTGGATCGTACCCTCGAGCGCGCGCGTCAGCAGGATCTCGTAGTCGCGGCGCGGCGCCTTCTCGTCCTGGCCCTCGACCCAGTCGGCCTTCTTGAGGTTCGGCGCCGACACGTCGGTGCCGAGCTTCACGTTGCTCGGCAGCGACAGCACGATGCGATCGGTGCGGCCCGACTTCACCTCGATGGTCACCGAGTTGTTCACGGTGAGCGCGTTCTGCTGGAAGGTGTAGAGGCTCTCGACGTGCGCGTCGAAGCGCATCTCGCGCGTCTTGGCCGCGGCCACCGCCGACTTCACCGGGCCGGGCTGGCCGATGTGCTTGAAGGCCTGCGACACGATGTCGCCGGCCAGCTTCTGGCGCACGTCGATGGGCAGCGCGTCCTCGCCCGACTTCACGTAGCCGGCTGGGGTGGCCTCGGCGAAGCCGACCTTGTCGCCGTCGAAGAGCGCCACGACGCCCATCTCGCGCCCGCCGCCCAGCGGCCGGACGATGGGGATGTCGAGCGGCTGGCCGACCGTCTGCGGCGCCACCTGCTCGAGCTCGAGCTCGAGCTTGTAGGTGCCCTCGCGCTCGGCACCGAGGAACACGCGCGCCTGCCGCGGCTCGGTCTCGGTGGCCGCGAAGGTGCGCCAGTCCTCGATGCCCTCGCCGGTCACCTTGTAGAGGACGGCCGCGTCAGGCAGCTGGATGGGCAGCTCTTTCAGCGTGCCGCGGATGATCTCGTAGCGGATCTCGACCTTCGAGCGGATGACGCCCTCTTCGATCTTCACGAGCTGGTAGGTCTCGGTGTTGACGCTCACGACCGTCTCGGGGGCGGTGCGCGGCTCGGTCCACGAGACGGTCACGTGGTCGGTCGGCGGCAGGTTGCCGACCGCGGTCGTCACCGCGGCGTCGCCGTCTCCGGCCACGGCCAGCGTCACCGGCACCGCCGGCTCGAACTGGACGGCGCGGTTGCCCGGCACTTTGGCAAGGACCTTGACGATCGGCGCCGACGGCGGAACGGGCAGCGTCACCTGCGGCTGGCCCTCGCTGCGATCGATGGCGACGCGCAGCTCGGCCAGGAGCACGTGCCGGCCCGGGCCGGTGACGGTGGCGCGATGCCAGTCGCCGCTCACGCGCGTGGGCAGGGTCTTGCCGTTCTCGGACACCTCGGTGAGCGCGATGGTCTTCGGCACGAGCGGCACCGAGCCGCGCGGGCCGTCGAGGTCGACCTCGATGCGCGCCTTGATGGTGGCGCCGTCGGCGCCCGGGTCGATGGTGATCTCGTAGTCGACGCGGCGCACGAGGTCGCCGCCCGAGCCCCAGCGGACGACCGCGGCCGGCGTCGCCGGCAGCTGCACGACCAGCGGGTTGGTCGACGTCGCCGACGCGCTCGGCCACACGTCGATGGCGGCGTTGGCCTGGCCGCCCGACACCGACATGCGCGTGCCGGGGAAGGGCGGGAGCGGCAGGACCGCGAGGCGCGCGCCGTCGGCGGACGCCTGCTGCGGCACGCGATAGCGCAGGACGACCGAGTGCCGCGCCTCGCCGGTGACGAGCGCCACGTGGGCCCCGCCGCGCTCGGCGAGGGTGCCGCTCTGGCCGTCGATCTCGACCGACTCGAGGACTACGTGGCCGGGCAGGAGCAGCACCTCGGCCGTGCCCTCGCCGACGATCGAGAAGTCGCCGCGGGCCTCGACGAGGACCGAGCCGTCTTCTTGATCGGGCAGCGTCACGTCGGCGCCGCCGGTGCTCCAGGTCGGCTGCGGGCCGCCGTGGTTGCGCGAGGCGGCCATGAGCGCCTCGTACTGCGCGAGCGGCAGGCGGACCTCGGGCGGCGGGTCTTCGGCGAGAGCCGGGCCGCCGGCGATCGAGGCGAGGCCCAAGGCGACGAGGCACGAGAGGGCAAGGCGAGGGGCGTGCATGAGCGCTCCTGAAGGGTCGGGCGAGGCGCGCGCCGGTCGGCGCGACGCGGAGGATACGCGGTGGTCACGGAAACGATCTCGGGGTGCGAAAATCTCTTCGCACCCGGATCGGCGATCGTGCCGGCCGACTGTACACCGGGCCGCGCCGTTCGTGGGCCGGCCCAAGAAGATTGGCCCGCGGCGTTGACTCGGCATGGGTCGGCGTATACAGGTGTTCAGTATGAACATGCAGGCAGGCACCCGATCCCTCCTCTCTATCCGCCAGCGGGCATGCGCCCCGCCGTTGTGGCGGCTCGAGGTCGGCCAGGGTGGCGTCGGGCAGGCCGCGTGGTGCCCCGACCGGGCGCGCGCTCGGGCCGAGCGGCGCGGGCCGGTGCTGAACCCGGCGGGCATGGCCGAGCTCGAGCAGTCGCTCGATCGCCTGCGGCGCATGCGGCTTCCCGAGTGGGTGGTGTTCGCGCCGCACGAGGACGTCTTCGTCGAGTCGGCCGATCCGAAGCGGCGGGCCGAGGTGCTGGCCATGGCGCGGCGCGTGCTGGCGCAGGGGATCGGCCTGGCGTTGACCACGCGCGGCGCGCTGCGCGACGCCGAGGGCCTGGTCGAGCTGGCGCGCGAGAACCCCGACGGCCTCACGGTTCGCGTGGGCATCTTCGGCGTCGATCCTCGCCTCGAGGAGCGCTGGGAGCGCGGGCTCGCGCCGTGGAGCCATCGCCTGGCGCTGGCCAAGGCGTTGAAGGAAGCGGGGGCGCAGGTCGAGGTCGAGCTCGGCCCCATCATCCCCTTCGTGAACGACGACCCGAAGCGGCTCCGCGACGCGCTGCGCGCCATCGCGCGCGCCGGCATCCGCGCGGTCGCGCCGCGCTGGCTCGAGGACGGACCCGGGCTCGAGGCGCAGATCGTGGCCGAGGTCTCGCCGAGCGCGGGGCGCCTCGCCAACGGTTGGTTCCAGCAGCCGGGCTCGAACGTGGGCTCGTCGCAGCGGCGCATCATCCCGATGCAGGTGCGGCGGACGCGCCTCGAGACGATCGAGGAGGCCGCGCGCGGGCTCGGGCTGCACGTGCTGAGCTGCGCCTGCGTCGAGCAGGGGGCCGCGACCGCGTGCCTGAGCGCGCCGCATCACGTGGCGTCGGAGCAGCTTGGCCTCGGGCTCGGGACCTGACCGCGCGCCTCGGAGGATCAGAGCGCGAGGGCTCGCGACACGACGGCGCGCGTGGTCGCTAGCATCGGCTCGCGCGCGAGCGCCTCGGCGGGCTCGAGCCAGGCCGCCTCGGCGACCTCGCGCGGGTCCGGGCGGAGCGCGCCGCCGGTGGCTCGGGCGGTGAAGTAGACGAGCAGGAAGAGGCCGTTCGAGGTCGGGCCGCGCGTGAGCTCCGGGCCGAGCTCGATGGTCAGGCCGACCTCTTCGAGGACCTCGCGGTGCGCGGCCTGGGCGAGCTCTTCGCCGGGCTCGAGGCGGCCGGTGATCGGCGTCCAGTAGCCGCCGAGCGGCAGGTGCTCGGCGCGGCGGATGAGCAGCACGCGGCCGCGCTCGTCGCGGGCGATGACCGCGATGGCGAGCGGCAGGCTGGCGCCGTCGTGGCCGGGGTCGGTCGCGCCGGCCACGCCGTCAGAGCCCGCAGGCCGCGAGCGCCGGCGCGCAGAGCGGGGCCGCGGCGCAGCTCGCGAACGGCTCGAAGACGCTGTCGTGGACGCAGGCCTCGGGGTCGGTCGCGGCGGCACAGCTCTCGAGCCGGTTCCAGGCCGTCGTCGCCGCGGTCGGGCAGGCGTGCTCGCGGCAGGCGAGCTGGCTCGTGACGACGCACAGCGCGCAGCGATCGTCCTGGTCGAGGGCGCATCGGTGGATGCAGCCGAGGTCGCCCGAGCAGGTGGCGGCGCAGGCCTTGGCCGCGGCGTCGCAGCTCTCGGGCTCGAACGCGCCGGCGAGCATGAGCTGCGCGTCGCACGGCCCGCCGGCCGAGCAGGTCAGCTGCAGGCGGTCGGCCGGATTGAGCCCGGTGTCGGCGGGCGCGATGCTCACGCCCGGCCACGTCGGCGGCGGGTCGCACTCGGCCGTCGTGCAGAAGCGGTCCTGCAGGCAGCGGTCGGGCTCGAGCGGGCGGAAGCGCTGGATCTGCTCGACCTCGGGGCTCGACTCGACGGCGGCCACGCGCACCGGCGACACGCTCCACGGGATGCCGGTCGACGCGGCGCCCGTGTGCAGCGGCACGGAGACGGTCGCGTCGCCGGTCACGGCCTCGGTCCACAGATCGACCGCCAGCGTCGGCTCGACGTCAGCCACCGACGGGCTCGGCGCGAAGCGGCCGACGCGCGCCACGAGCAGCGCGCCGGGCGCCGAGCGGAGCGGCGCGCCGGGCCAGGTCATCGGCTTGTCGCCGACCTCCCAGAAGCCGACCAGCGGCTGCGGCACGAGCCCTAGGTCGGCGCCGCAGCTCCAGCCGGGCGCGACGTCGAGCGCGTCGAGCGAGGCGCGCGCGTCGGCGAGCGCGGGCGACAGCGCGTAGAGCTCGACCCAGGCGATGCCCTCGGCGGCGACGCGCGCGCGCCCGAGGTCGCCTGGGATGGCGCCGAGCAGGTAGCAACGGACGTCGCTGACGCCGGCCACCGAAGCGGTCGTGAGCGTGGTGGTCGGGGCCGGCGGCGGGTTGCCCGGCGGGTCCTGCGGGCCGAGCGTGCCGTTGGGGAAGCCGGCGTCGCGCCAGCGCTCGACGACGGCGATGAGCTCGGCCAGGCCGGCGTCGGCGGCCACCTCACAGCTCGCGGCGAGCCGCGTGAAGTTGCCATCGTGGCCGCGGCGCAGCGCGCGCAGGACGTCGTCGCTGGCGTTCCGCAGCGCCACGTAGCTGTGCAGCGGAGGCGCGACCGGGCCGTCGGCGGCGTGGCAGCCGGTGCAGCCCGTGAGCCGCGGGCGGATGTCGTCGTAGTAGCCGCCGCTGCCGCTGACGTCGAACCCGCCGCTGGTGTCGAACGAGCCGCTGGTGTCGAAGTCGCTCGTGAACGTGCCGGTGGGCGGCAGGGTGCTGGGGTTGGCGGTGTCGAAGAACGAGCCGGTCGACGACACGTCGCTCGGCGCCGGCACCACCAGGAAATCCTCCTGCGGACAGCCGACCAGGGGCGTGGCCGCGAAGGCGAGCGAGAGCAGCGAGAGCGGCGAGCGGCGCATGGCTCGGCAACCTAGCGGCCGAGAGCGGTGCGCGCAATGCTCAGAGGTGCCAGTAGCGGCGGACGCTGTCGCGCACCTCGCGCACGGCGCGTTCGCCGGAAGGCGTCGGGCCGCGCGACTCGGGCGGCGTCATGCCCAGCAGCACCTCGTTCACGGCGCGCACGCTGCGGCCGAGCGCGCCGAGGTCGTAGCCGCCCTCCATGGTCATGACCAGGCGCCCGTCGCAGTGGGTGCGCGCGATCTGGCGGACGACGCCGGCCAGCATGGCGAAGCCGTCGTCGGTCACGTACTCCTCGCCGAGCGGGTCGTCGCGGTGTGCGTCGAAGCCGGCCGACACCAGCACCAGGTCGGGCTCGAAGGCGGCCGCGACCGGCACCAGCAGCTCCTCCATGGCGAGGCGATAGTCGCCGTCGGAGAGGCCCGCCGGCAGCGGCACGTTCACGGTGTAGCCCTCGCCCGGCCCGACGCCGACCTCGCGCAGCGCGCCCGTGCCCGGGTAGAACGGGTGCTGGTGGAGGTCGAAGAAGAGCACGTCGCGCCGGTCGTAGAAGCGGTGCTGCGTGCCGTTGCCGTGGTGCACGTCCCAGTCGACGACCAGCACGCGCTCGACGCCGAGGACGTGGCGCGCGTGCTCGGCGGCGATGGCGACATTGTTGAAGACGCAGAAGCCCATGGCCTGCGCGCGCTCGGCGTGGTGGCCGGGCGGGCGCACCGCGGCGAAGGCGTTCTGGCACTCGCCGCCGACCACCGCCTCGACCGCGCTGATGACCGCGCCGGCGGCCAGGTAGGCGGCCTCGATGCTGCCCGGGCTGATGGGCGTGTCGGGGTCGAGCAGCGCGTGCTGGTCGGCCAGCCCCGTCATGGCCTGCACGTAGGCCGGCGCGTGCACGCGCGCGAGCGCCTCGAACGTCGCCGGGCGCGGCGTGCGGTGCAGGACGTCGACGCCCTCCATCGCCTGCAGCACCGACTCGAGTCGCGCCGGGCTCTCGGCGTGGTGCGGGCCCGTGTGGTGGTTGAGCATCCGGCTCTCGCTGAAGAACCAGGTCGGCAGCGCGCTCATGGCGTGGCCGCCGGTGCGACCGCGAGCGCCTCGTGGCACCACGCGACGCCGCCGCGGCCGTCGCGGACGACGACCCACAGGTCGACCGGGCCGGTCGCGTCGGCCGGGATGTGCCAGTCGCAGGCCGGCTCGCCGGGCGCCTTGGAGATCTCCTTCGACAGCCCGCCGACGGTGCTGAAGAACGAGTAGAAGTACGTCTCCTGGATGGTCTGGAGATCGAACGCCTGGCCCGAGCTGGTCGAGCCGGCCAGCAGGACCACGTAGCTCGCCTGCGGGTCGGGCACGTTGACGGGCGTCAGCCGATAGCGGCCGTCGGGCGCCACGACGAAGCTCGGGTCGAGGAAGCAGTGGCCGCCGCTGGCCGGGTCGGTGTGCGCTTGCGGCGTCACGTGGTCGGCCACGGCGGCGATGTGCAGCGTCAGGTCGACCGGGTTCAGGTTGCGCTCGTTGTCGGGCAGCAGGCTGTCGAGCGACACGTTGACGCGCTTCATCGTCTCGAGGTGCTCGCCGCCGATGTCGGTGACCATCGACACGGTGTAGTTCACGCCGGCGATGCCGAGCAGGCCGGCCGAGACCTCGGCCGGGATGGTGATGTCGTCGGCCAGGCCATAGGCGGCCTTCAGCGCGGCGTCGGTGTCGAAGAGGTCGGCCGGCACCGGCAGCGTCGCGGTCGGGCCCTCGCCGAGCTCGAGCGTGAACGGCTCGTGCGCCAGCGCGCGCTTCTCGCACGAGCCGCCGTAGCCGTCGGTGGGCAGCGGCGTGCCGTCGCCGCCCGAGGTCTGCGTCTCGCTCGAGCCGCCGAAGAAGCCGGTGCCGGTGTCGGCGACGATGCAGGCGTACCACTTGATGCTGTCGGGCACGGCGCCGCTCGGGTCGACCATGAGCGCGTCGAGCGCGACGCTGTCTCCGGGCGCGACCTCGGGTGGCTCGGCGCGCACGGCGAGGACGCGGAAGCCGGTGACCTTGGTCGCGCTCGGCAGGCCGTCGTCACAGGCCGAGGCGGCCAGCACGAGTCCGATGATGGGCATGACGGTTCGCATCAGAACACCGCCCTGACGCCGAGCGTCGGCAAGAACGGCAGCGAGATGCCGTCGGTGCGCTGCTTGTAGTCGTACGAGTACGCCGGGGTCTCCGGGTTCTTCGCGTTGTAGACATTCTGGATGTCGAGGTAGAGCTCGAACATCCAGTCCTCGAAGCGCCACGTCTTGTCGAGGCGCATGTCGAGCCGGTGATAGACCGGCAGCCGGCTCGCGTGCTCGGCGTAGATGGGCGTGTAGCGGTCGCGGTCGGCGTCGTAGCGCGAGCCGACGATGGGGTAGTACGGGTTCCCCGACGCGAGCTGGAAGCGCGCGCCGAGCGACCACTCGTGGCCGAGCCGCACCGTCCACGCGAAGTTGAGGACGTGGGTCTGGTCGAGCTCGCCCTGGCCCCAGCCCTTGGGCGGCCGATAGCGGTCGGTGCGCGACAGCGTGTACGACAGCCAGCCGTAGATCCAGTCGCCGAACTCCTTGCGGATGAGCACCTCGGCGCCATACGAGCGCGCCTCGAGGTCGGCCGTCCAGTAGACGCGCCCGAGGCTGCCGTCGTCGCTGGCGAGCTGGTCCGACGGGCGCACCAGCTGGTCGAGCCACTGGTAGTAGCCCTCGACCGACACGAGCCAGCCGTCGCCCGGCGTCCACTCGAAGCCGCCGCTGCCCTGCATGCCCTCGACCGGCGGGATCGACGGGTCGCCGAAGGGCTTGGCCAGCTGGAAGACCTGCGGCGGCTGGTGCGCCATGGCGGCCATCGCCTTCAGCGTCCACTGGTCGTTCAGCGACCAGCGCACGGCGAGCTTCGGGTCGAGGCTCGGCACCACGCGCCCCTCGTAGTTGTCGAGGCTCAGCCGCAGGCCGGGCAGGAGGCGCACGCCCTTGCCGAGGTCGAGCTCGGCCGACACGAAGGGCGCCACGCCGAGGTAGGGCGAGCGCAGGTTGGCCGACACGATGATGGGCTCGAAGACCGGCGCCGCGGGGTCGCCGAGCGGCGGCGCGGCGGGGATCTGCAGCGCCGCGACGTAGTCGAGGTAGAGCACGTCGAGGCCGGCGTCGACCTGGTAGCTGGCGCGGCCCGCCTTGCTGCCTCCCGGCGGCCGCCACTCGAGGATGGACAGGAGCTGCAGCGCCCAGCCGTCGCTGGTGGCCTCGATGTCGGCGTCGCCGGCGGCGACGCGGCGGTTGTTGAAGTAGTCGTACTCGGCGAGGCCGCTCGTCTTCCAGGTGAGGCCGGGCTGCAGCTGCACGTCGACGGCCGGGTTCAGGCGATGGAAGCCGAGGCCGATGGTGGTCGACGAGCGGCCGTCGCCGGAGGCGGTGGCGAGGTTCTTGGTCTCGACGCTGTCGACCGCGCCCATGCCGACGAGGCGCGCCTGGATCTTGGGCGTGATGTCGTAGGTCACGCGCGCCTGGTAGTCGGTGTAGGCGACGTCGATGTCGTTCGTGATGAGCGGCAGGATGAGGTCGTAGTAGCTCCGGCGCACCGACACGGTGGCCACGCCCTTCTCGTGATCGAACGGCACGCTGAAGAGGAGGCTCGCCTTGAAGAGGTCGAGGTCGAGGTCGAGGTGCCAGCGGTCGCGCGGCGGGTCCTTGGTCTTCACGGCGATGACGGCCGAGCCGACGCGGCCGTACATGGCCGGGTAGCCGCCGGGGTAGAAGGAAAGGTCGCCGACCAGCTCGGGGTGGATGACGCCCGGGCCGCCGAGCAGGTGGTAGAGGAACACGGCCGGGTGCCCGTCGATGTAGAAGCCGGTGTTGTCGAACTCGGCGCCGCGCACGACGTAGTAGCCGAGGCCGAACGGCGAGCGCGCCACGCCGGGCAGCGACCCCACGACGCGGGTCGGGTCGCCGAAGGTGCCGGCGACCGTGGTGAGCTCGTCCTCGGTGAGGTCGATGACGCTGGCCGCGTCGGGCGGGCGCTTCTCGCGCACCACGGTGCGGTAGGCCGAGAGCCCGCCCGGCGCCAGGTAGAAGCGGCGGAGGTCCTTGGTCGCCTCGGGCTCGGTCGACGCGAAGACCTTCACCGTCTCGACCAGCGGCTCGTAGTCGCCGGTGAAGATGTCGACCGTCAGCTTGCCCTTGGGCAGGCCGTACACGACGAAGCGGCCGCGCTCGTCGGAGAGTGCCTCCCATGACTTGCCGGTGCGCGCGTCGCGCATGACCACCGGGATGCCGGCCTGCGGCGTGCGCGTGCCCTTCTCGACCACCTCGCCGGCGTAGATGTAGCCGGGCGCGGGCTCGAGGTCGCGGCGCTCGGCGCGGTCGGCGACGCTCCGGCCGCGGCGGTGCGGGGCGCGGAAGGTGTAGGTGAAGGGCACCGTCACGGCGATGGGCTTGTCGCCTTGCATGGCCGGCGTGAAGCGGAAGCGCAGCGCGGCGGCCTTGGCCGCGTCGTCCCAGGGCGCGCCGGCGCCGGTCTTCACCTCGACCGCCGACACCAGGCCGTCGCTGCCGATGGTCAGCACCAGGACGAGATCGTGGTCCTCGAGCGGGGTGCCGTCGGGCAGGGTGGCCGCGGGCAGCTCGATCGGCTTCGGCGGCGTGATCGCCTCCGGTCCGGGCCGCGGCGCGGCACCGAGCAGCGCGAGCGCCAGCACCATGGCTCCGAGTCTCCCGAGCTTCTCCATCGATGCCTCGCTCACGACCGTCGTCGTGCACAGGTCATGCGCACGGGGCGCCATCCTTCCAATGGAGGCGGTGCGCGGTCAAGCGCGACGACGGTCGTCAGCCAGCTCGGTCACCGCGCGAGCTCGGCCCCGTCTGCGGTGCCGTCCAATCGCTGTGGCACTCGTCGCCGCCGTACAGCCCGCAGCCGCTGCCGGGCCGTCTTCGGCCTGCCGTCTTCAACGCGCCGGCGGCAGGAGGCTGCTGAAGGCGATGGGCGGACGGCCGAGGAGCTGCCGGAGCGTCGGGTCGACGGCGGCGAACTCCTCGGCGCGGCTCGCGCGATACAGGCCGAGCGCGAAGTCGGCGGCCGCCGGCGCGCCCGCGCGCGAGCAGCTTGGCGCGGAAGGCGTCGTCGCTCAGGACCTCGCGCCGGACAGGGCGCTCGGGGCGCGACGCCAGCGCGGCCATGTCGGCGAGGTCGAGCGCGGCCTCGGCGGTGAGCGGCGGCGTGGGTCCGTCGGCGCGGCCGTCGTCGAGGAGGATGGCCGCGGCGGCGGCGGCCAGGTCCTCGTGCGCGGTCCACGACACCTTGCCGTCGGCGGGCGCCGCGATGACGCCCGAGGCGAGGCCCTCGGCCATCAGCGCGAGCCCGCTCGAGGCGTAGAAGCCGTTGCGCAGGGCGGTCCACGCCAGGCCCGACGCGCGCAGGATGTCCTCGGTGGCGGCGTGGTCGTGGGCCGGCGCGAACGCCGAGGTGTGGCTCGACGCGATCTGGCTCGTGTAGACGATGCGCCGCACGCCGGCCGCACGCGCCGCGTCGATGGCGGCGCGGTGCTGCGCCAGCGTGTCCTGCCCGTAGGCGCGCGCGTTGCTCGACACCAGCAGCAGCGTGGTCGCGCCGGCGAAGGCGTGCGCCAGATCCTCCGGCGCGCCGAAGTCGCCGCGGCGCACGCGCACGCCGCGCGCGGCGAGCTCGCCGGCCTTGGCCGGGTCGCGCACGCTGACCCCCAGCGACTGCGGCGGCAGGCGCTCGAGCAGCTGCTCGACGATGAGGCGACCCAACGCACCCGTGGCACCGGTGACGACGATCATATGTAGCTCCTGCGACCGCGCGAGGTGGCGGCCGACGTCCACTGTGTTATCAGTGATAACATCTGAGAGCAATCATCGATAGCGGCGGCTCCTTCGACGCCGTGGTATCGTCCGCGCGATGGCCAAGGCCCCGACCAAGCGACCCCCGAAGGCACCGCCAGCGCCGCCGCGCGAGCGCATGCTGCGCGCCGCCATCGAGCTCCTGGCCAGCGGCGGGCGCGCGGCGGCGTCGACGCGCGCCGTGAGCGCCGCGGCCGGCGTGCAGGCGCCGGCCATCTATCGACAGTTCGGCGACCTCGACGGGCTCCTGCAGGCGGCCGCCCACGAGGTGCTGCGCGACTACGTGCAGGCCAAGTCGCAGCGGAAGCCGGGAGCCGATCCGGTCGACGACCTCCGGCGCGGCTGGGACCAGCACGTCGCCTTCGGGCTCACCCACCCGGCGGTGTTCGCGCTGCTCTACACGAGCGGCCGCGAGCGCGCGGCGCGCGACGCCCGCGACGTCGGCGTCGACGACCCGATGCACGAGGGCGAGTCCTTCCTCGCCGCGCTGGTGCAGCGCGTGGCCGCGGCCGGCCGCCTGCGCGTGAGCGTCGCCCACGCCGGGGCGCTCATCCGCGCCGCCGGCTGCGGCGCCACGCTGACGCTCATCGCGACGCCGGAGTCGGAGCGCGACCTCCGCCTCTCGGCCGATCTGCGCGAGGCCACCCTCGCCGCCATCACCGTGGCTCCGGTCGCCGCGCCGTCGCGCGCCAGGTCCGGGCGCGTCGCGGCGCGCGCCATCGCGCTGCGCGCCGTGCTCGACGAGGCGCCGGCGACGCTCAGCGCGGGCGAGCAGCGGCTGCTCGGCGAGTGGCTCGATCGCCTCGCGCGCACGGACGGCTGAACGACCGTCGACTCGTCGACGGTCCCGTCGTCGACTGACCCGCGGTGCGCGAGGACTGACACCTCGCGCGCGTCGACGTATAGTCCGCGCCATGAACGTCGGAACGTCGCGACCGCTGGGAGGGATCGTGCTGGGCGCGCTCCTCTGCACCCTGGTCGCATGTGGACGCGCCGGCGCCGGAGAGATCGTGATCACCGAGCGCGAGAGCGATGGCTACAAGGTGTTCGTCGTCGAGGACGACGAGGGGATCCGCCGCCTGCGCTTCGAGCTCAACGGCGTCGACCAGTCGGCCGTGAAGCTCGGCGATCCCGACCACCTGGTGTTCGCCTACATGCGCTCGCTGTGCGCCGCCATCGCGCTGCGCCCCGACGCCAAGCGCGTGCTGGTCATCGGCATCGGCGGCGGCTCGTTCCCGATGCTGTTCCGCAAGCACCGGCCCGACGCCGTCATCGACACCGTCGACATCGACCCCATCGTCGTCGAGATCGCGCGCCACGACATGGGCTTCAAGGAAGACCCGAAGCTCCGGGTCCACATCGAGGACGGGCGGAAGTTCATCGAGGAGTCGACCGAGACCTGGGACCTCATCGTCCTCGATGCCTACGGCCAGGACAACATCCCCATGCGCCTCGCCACGCGCCAGTTCCTCGAGGCCGTGAAGCGCCACGTCGCGCCCGGCGGCATGGTGGCCGCCAACCTCTGGAGCGAGCGCGCCAACCACTACTACCTCGGCATGCTGCGCACCTACGAGAGCGTCTTCGCCGAGGTCCACGTGGTGGCGCCACCGCAGTCGGAGAGCCGCATCGTGCTCGCCTTTCCCGAGCGCGAGAACCTCACCCACGAGCGCCTCGTCTTCGCCGCCACCGCGCTCAAGAAGAGCTGGAAGCTGCGCTTCGACCTGCCCGCCCTGGTGAACCGCGGCCACTCCGGCCCGGGCCAGCTGCCGCTCGGACACCTGCCGCTCGAAGACTGACGCGCCGCCTCACGCACCGTCGAGGCCGAACGCCTTGACCAGCATCGGCACGCGACCCTTGTCGAGGGTGGCCACCCAGTCGAGGAGCCCCGGCGCTTCGATGGGTCGCGACACGAGATAGCCCTGCGCCGACTGACAGCCGAGCGCGCGCAGCCGGCGCGCGTGCTCGAGCGTCTCGACGCCCTCGACCACCACGCCGATGCCGAGGATCTGCGCCAGCGAGCGGATGGTCTCGATGATGGCCCACGAGTCCTCGGCGTCGGCCTCGCGCGACAGGAAGGCGCGATCGATCTTGAGCGTCTCGATGGGGAAGCGGCGCAGATACGCCAGCGACGAGTAGCCGGTGCCGAAGTCGTCGATGGACAGCGCCACGCCGAGACCGCGCAGCGCGTCGACGACGCTCCGCGACTCCTCGGCGTTGTCCATGAGCACGCTCTCGGTCATCTCGAGGTGCAGCCGGTGCGGCGGCAGCCCGGTGTCGCGCAGGATGTCGCGCACCTCGTCGATGAAGGCCGGGTGGCCGAGCTGGCGACCGCTGACGTTGACGGCGACCCACAGCTCCTCGGCCTCGGCGTCGCCGGTGTCGAGGCGCGGCCACTCGCGCGCGTCGTTGCACGCCTCGATGAGCGCCCAGCGACCGATGGGATGGATGAGCCCGTTCTCCTCGGCCAGCGGGATGAACTCGGTCGGCGCGATGATGCCGTGCTTGTTGTGCGACCAGCGGCACAGCGCCTCGAAGCCGAGGAGGCGCCCGTTCTGCAGCGAGAACACCGGCTGGTAGGCGAGGCGCAGCTCGGAGCGCTCGAGCGCCCGGCGCAGATCGGTCTCGAGCATCAGGCGCCGGATGGTCTCGTGACGCATGCTCTCGTCGAAGATGGCGCGCTTGCCGCGGCCGGCCTTCTTGGCGCGCAGGAGCCCGATATTGGCGTCGCGCAGGACCTCCTCGGGCTCGCCGTAGTCGTCGCGGCCGGGCACGATGCCGAGCGACACCGACGAGTAGACGGCGTAGCCGCGGAGGTCGAAGGGCTGCGCCAGGTCGCGCTGGATGCGGTCGGCCACCGGCTCGACGCGCTCGCTCGGCTGCAGCTCTTCGAGGATGACCACGAACTCGTCGCCGCCGATGCGCCCGACCGTGTCGGCCGAGCGCACGCAGCGGGCGATGCGCGCCGCGATGGCGCGCAGCAGCATGTCGCCGATCGATGGGCCGAAGCTGTCGTTGATGAGCTTGAAGCCGTCGACGCCGATGATGATGAGCGCGAAGTGGTGGCCGGTCTGCGCCGCCGCCACCGCGTCGTTCAGCTTGTGGATGAGCCAGGCGCGGTTGGCGAGGCCGGTCAGCGGATCGTGGAAGGCCTCGTAGCGCAGGCGCTCCTCGGCGTTCTTCCGGTGCGTGACGTCGGTGGTCGAGCCCGCCATGCGCCGGAGGCTGCCGTCGGGGCCGCGCTGCGCCACGCCGCGCACCAGCACCCAGCGCCACGAGCCGGCCTTGTGCTCGAGGCGGTGCTCGCTCTCGAAGGCGGTGGTGCGGCCGTCGAGGTGCGCTGCCAGCATGGCGTCGACGGTCGGGCGATCGGCCGGGTGCACGCGCTCGAGCCAGGTCTCGATGGTGCCGACCAAGCTGCCTTCGGAGAAGCCCATGAGGCCGGCCCAGCGCGGCGAGAACTGCACCTCGTTGGTGTCGAGGTCCCAGTGCCAGAGGCCGTCGTTGGCGCCGCGCTGCACCAGCTCGAAGCGCTGCTCGGCCTCGTCGAGCGCGGCGCGCAGCCGCAGCTCCTCACCCGCCTCGCGCACGAAGCAGGCGATGAGCGCCACGCCGTCGCGCGCCACGCTGCGCATCTCGAGCAGCACGTCGACCAAGCCATCGCCGCGCACGAAGCGCGTCGCGACCTGCACCGGCCCGCGCGCCAGCGCGCGCACGCGCAGCTCCCAGGCCTGCGCGTCGAGCTCCGACTCGAGCTGGGTGATCCAGCAGCCGGGCGGGATCGGGTCGCCCATCAGGCGCTCGAAGATGGCGTCGTGCTGCAGCACGCGGCCGTGCTCGTCGACCCAGGCGATGCCCGCGCCCGCCAGCTGCGGGTCGGCGCCGCGCACGTCGTCCTCGAACGCGCGCAGCACCGCGTCGCGTTGCGCCGCGCTGTCCTGGGCGGCGTCCCCGCGCGCTGGTCTGATCGGAACGGTCGTCGGCAGGGTCAAACTGCGAGCCCCCTGGACCCTCGAGCTACGAAGGACCAGCATATGCCAAGCGGTCGTTCGGCGAAAGCGTCGGACCGACGGTTAGTTCCGCCGGAGCGGCCGATGTTTCCTCCGCCGTTCAGAACGTCGCCAGCTCGATCATCAGCGACAGCGGCATGCCGAAGCGGAAGTGGCCGTCGCCCGACGGACCGAAGGTGCCGCCGTAGCCGAGGTTGATGCCGACCTCGAGGCTCACCGGCGCGGTGTCGTTGATCCAGCGCAGCTGCGCCTTGGCGATGACGTCGAAGCCCAGGCCCTGGTCGCCCGAGGTGTAGAAGTCGAGCTTGGTGAGCGCCGCGCCGCGGAGCTCGAACGGGCCGTCGGGGAACTTGTAGAGGAGCTTGCCCAGGCCGGCGGTGAGCTCGATGAACGTGCCGAGGCCGTCGCCGCCCACGCCGAAGCCGCCCTCGAAGCCGGGGATGTCGTCGGTGAGGCGCTGGAAGCGACCCTTCAGCACCCAGGCGTGGTCGTCGCGATCGACGAAGCCCAGGCGCGCGCCGGGGCCGAGCGAGAAGACCCAGCCCTCGGCCGTGTCCTCCTTCAGGACGTTCGAGCCCGAGCGCCAGAACCAGTTGCGCTCGGTGCGCATCTGGAACTCGCCGGTCGTGCGCTCGCGCAGATCGTTCTCGCGCAGCGCGAGGTAGGTCGCGGCGTAGCGCACCAGCACGAAGCGATCGGTCTCCTTGCCCTGCGCGCCGCCGACGTAGATGGGGCTGCAGGCCGGGTTCTTCGGCGCCGTCTTGCCCTCGGGCGCGCTGCCGTCCTGGCACCGCTGGAGCACCTGCGTGCCGAGCGGCAGCTCGAGCCACAGGCCGGCGAGCTCGGCGCCCGGCGTGTCCTGCGACACGCGGAAGGCCTGCGTGTTGCTCTTGGTCGCGCGCCACTGCGCGCGCGCCACCGGGCAGAGCCCGCCGCCGAAGGCCAAGACGCTGTGGCCGCCGCCGGAGGGCAGCGCCACGGCCGAGGCCTTCACCGCCAGCGTGCGCGTCTTGCCGCCGAGCGTGCCCTCGATGACGGCCCAGCCCTCGCGCGTGTCGAGCAGCTCGACCGGCGTGCCGGCGTCGACCTTGCCGGCCTCGCTGCCGCCGGGCAGCGAGTTCTTGACGCCAGCCCTGCGCCGGGTCGAGCTCCCACTGCTGGCCGATGGCGATGTCCTCGAGCGTGGCCGTGGTCCAGGCCGGCTGACGGCAGACATGATAGCCGCCGAGCGGCTGGCTGGCGGTGTAGCGCACGTCGTCGTTCGGGTCGGCCTGGCGCATGGGCGTGTCGCGCGGCACCAGGAACCAGCTCGCGCCGGCCTCGAGCTTCGACTCGTCGGAGGGCCGCGCGACCGCCACCATCAAGGTGTCGAGGGCCAGGCCCTCGCAGCGCGACACGTGCGCGCCCTTGGGGATCGTCACCGGCTCGATGCCGCGCGCGACGACCTTGTCGCTCCGGCTGTCCCAGGTCCCGAAGTTGGCGGCGGCCGCCTCGCCGAGCTCGACCGGCTGGCACGGCTCGCTGAAGCGGCGCGTCGCGACCAGGCCCGAGAAGACGCTGTCGGGCGGCGGGCCGTCGCCCTCGCCGACGAGGCTGCGCATCGGGCGCTCGGGGAAGACCGCCGGCTCGGTGACGCTGTAGGTCCAGACGTTGTCGCGCTGGGTCCACGCCTCGGCCAGCGCCACGACCTCGAGGGTCACCTCGGCGCGCTTCGGATCGGACGGCGTGATGACGAGCTCCATGGTGCTCGAGCGCGGCGCGCCGGCGACCATGAGGTTGCGCTCGAAGACCAGCGTGCCGTCGGGGATCGGGCCGTCGCCGAGCCGCACCACCGCCGGCGCGCACACGCGTCCGCCGGGGAGGCCGCCGTCGGCCGGGGCGGTGTAGAAGCGCTGCTTCGGGACCTGCAGCGAGAGCACCGGCGCGTCCTTGTTGAAGGACGAGATCTGGCTCACGGCGAGATCGCTGACGTTGACGCAGACCCAGCCGAGCTCGTGCGGGCGATCGGGCGCGGCGGCGCGCGCCGGGCCGGCAACGACCGCGGCGGCGGTGGTGGCGCAGGCGAAGACGGCGATGGAGAGGCGTAGCGAGCAGGACATGGCGACCCTCGTGTGCGGCCCCGAGACAGGGCCACCGTGGCTCAACGATAGCCACGGCGGGACATTCATCGCCCGAGCCGGCGATCCTGGCCAGTTCGTTGGATCCCCCCGCGGCTCCGTTCGTGCGACCACCGCTCCCGCCGAGCGGGAGCGTCGGGCTCACGAGGTCGCCGGCGCCCCCCACGCCCGCGCTCGCGGGCGCGGGGGGAGAGTCCGTACGGTGTTCGACAGCGCTCGCGTGGATCGCGCGAAGGGGCCATGATGCCGGCATGTGGTCCTTCCTCGCGCTGGTCTCGAGCGGGTTCCTCGCGGCCGAGCCGGTGATGCTGACCGGCCCCGCGCCGGAGCCGCCGCCGCCGCCCAACGCGCTGGTGGTCGAGCCGCTGGCCGTGGTCTTCGCCAAGACGATCGCCCTCGAGTACGAGCGCCGCCTGACAACCGGCTTCTCGCTGGCGCTGGCCCCGGCGCTGGCGCTGGGCGAGATCAAGGGCAGCGGCACCGACCCCGCGACCGGCGGCTACAAGGCCTTCGGCGTGAGCCTGGCCGCGCGCTTCTACCCGTGGAGCACGGCGCCCGAGGGCGCGTTCATCGGGCCCTACGGCGGCGTCGCCTGGGTCTCGGCCGACGCCGGCGACGTCACCGTGACCGGCCTCGGCTGGTCGCTCGGCGGGCTCGCCGGCTACACCTGGATCCTCGGCAAGTTCTTCGTCTTCTCGATCGGCGCCGGCGCCTCGTGGAACGACATGTCGCTCGACCACGAGGGCACGACGAGCGGCAAGCACGGCCTCTACCTCGCCACCAGGCTGGCCATCGGCGGCGTTTTCTGACACCTAGCCGGGCATGGTCTCCCGTTGGCAGGATGTCAGGCAGGCGCTCTCGGGCGCCATGATCGACAAGGGGCTTTCAGGTCTGTCGCGCCTTGTCGCGCGGCTCCCGAACGCCCGCCCCGAGCGCTTCGGCGTCGAGGTCACGCGCGACGTCACCTACGGCGCGGCGGGGCAGGAGCTCGACGTCTATCGTCCACGCGAGGCGCAGGGCGGCGCCATCCCCGTGCTCTACCTCCACGGCGGCGGCTTCGCCATCCTCTCGAAGGACACGCACTGGGCCATGGCGCTGGCCTTCGCCGGTCGCGCCGGCGCGGGCGGGCAGCGCTACGTGGTGTTCGTGCCGAACTATCGGCTGGCGCCGAAGCACCCGTTCCCGGCCGCGGTCGAGGACGCCTGCGCCGCGCTCCACTGCTGGGTGCACGAGCATGCCCGCGAGCACGGCGCCGACCCGGCTCCAGCTGGTCCGTGGCCGGCAGATCGTCGCGACGGCAACCTCACCGTCGGCCTCGGCATCGCGCGCTCGTGGCCGCGGCCCGAGCCGTGGGCGCGCGCCGTCTTCGACAAGAACCCGCCCATCCGCGCCCTGCTGCCGGCGTGCGGCATGATGCAGGTGAGCGACGCGCGCCACCGCGGCACGCCCGACGGCTGGGTGCTCGATCGCATCCGCGCCGTGAGCGAGCAGTACCTGCCCGGCGGCGCCAAGAGCGACGGCTCGACCGACCTCGCCGACGTGGTGCCGTTCCTCGAGCGCGCGCCCGCCCCAGCGCGCGCGCTGCCGCCGCTCTTCGCCATCGTCGGCGGCAAGGACCCGGTGCGCCCCGACAGCGAGCGCCTCATCCCGGCCTGGCAGCGCCACGGCGGCGACGCGGCGCACAAGCCCTACGGCGACGGCATCCACACCTTCCACGCCTTCATCTGGACGCCGCTCGCGCGCGCCGCCTGGAACGACCAGCACGCGTTTCTCGACCGCGTGCTCGCGCCGGGTTGACCTCGGGCCGCGTGCGGGTCCAGGGGCCCGTGGACGAGGTGGTCACACTTCGGTGATCGCGTCCGCGGGAGGCGATCATGCTGATGGGTGCAATCACGGCGGCGGTGCTCGGGACGTTGGTGTTCGTGGTGATGCTGCTGCGCAACTCGGGGCGCGCGCAGAAGGTGCTCAGGCCGCTCGCGGCCGGTGACCGCGGCGCGGCGCGCGCGGCGCTCGATCGGATGGTGCCGGCGCGGAAGCGCGTGTCGTCGCCGCGCGAGACCGGGCCGGTGCGCGAGCGCTGGGCGGGCCTCGCCGTGCTCGAGGACGCGGCGACCATCCAGGCCGAGCTCGACGCGCTCGAGGGCCCCGAGAGCGCGCTCATGTTCGCGAAGAACATCGGCTACCTGGCGCTGACGCTGGTGGGGCCGAACGCGCAGGCGAGCGCGTCGGCGCTGGCGGCGCTGGCGGCCGACGCCGAGGCGAAGAAGCTCCATCGGCTGTCGCGCGCGACGCTCCGCGACCAGGCGGCGGTGGCGCAGGCGCTGCTCGGCACGCCCATCGGCGACAAGCAGCTCCAGAGCTTCCGGTCGGGCCACTTGGACGGCGGGCTCGTCGAGCAGCTGGCCAAGCGCTGCGTCGAGCGCGTGCGCGCGGCGAAGCCGGTCGCGGCGGCCGCCTGAGCCGACCGTCAGAGATCGACGGGGAACACGGGCGCGACGTCGCCGCCGAAGAAGATGGTGCCGACGCGGCCGAAGCGCTCGGGCGCGTCGGTGCAGAAGAAGCTCCGGCGCCCGTCGCGGACGGGCGCGCGCAGCTGGCGCGCGTCGAGCAGCTCCTCGAGCTCGGTCGTCACCGCCTCGGCCGAGTCGACGAGCGCCAGCGGCGCGCCGCCGAGCTCTTCGTCAAGCACCTATCGGATGAGCGGCTTGAACACCGGGGAGTGGGTGCAGCCCAGGACGAGCGTGTCGGCGCCGGCGGCGACGACCGGCTCGAGGTAGGTCTTGAGGGTGA
Source organism: Myxococcota bacterium (assembly GCA_046351155.1). GTDB lineage: Bacteria > Myxococcota_A > UBA9042 > PHBI01 > PHBI01 > JAXLYZ01. The sequence goes on along the minus strand of JAXLYZ010000026.1, from coordinate 76,328 downwards.
GGCGCGCGACCGGGTGATCGACCCAGCCCTCTTCGGCCAGCGGCACGCACAGCGGCCAGGGCGCGGCGATGATGCGCGCGTCGGGGCGCAGCGCGCCGATGGCCTTCTGGTAGGCGCCCGAGCGCACCGTCGCCTCGGTGGCCGCGACGGCGACGACGCCGCCCTTGGTGGCGGTCACCGCGGTGCGCGCGCCCGGGTCGATCACGCCGAGCACGGGCAGCTCGGTGTGCTGGCGCAAGGACGTCAGCGCGTGCGCCGAGGCGGTGTTGCAGGCGACGACCACGGCCTTGATGGGATAGCGCAGCAGCAGGTCGACGGCGCGCTCGGAGTAGCGGATGACGGTCGCCGCCGACTTCGTGCCGTAGGGCAGGCGCGCCGTGTCGCCGAGGTAGACGAGGTCCTCGTGCGGCAGGCGGCGCGCGATCTCGGCCGCGACCGTGAGGCCGCCGATGCCGGAGTCGAAGATGCCGATGGCGGCGCGATGCATGGCGGTCTCCGCGGACGGGGCGTCAGGCCGGGGTCAGGGCGTGCGGGCCTCGCCCCCGGACGGGGCGGGGCGGCCGCTCGGGGCCGATGAGTGCTGCTCGATGAGCATCTCGAAGAACTCGCGCGGGCGCGCGCCGCCGGCCTCGACGCCGTTCACGTAGACGGCGGGCGTGCCGTTGACGCCGGCCGCGAGGCCGGTCTCGATGTCCTGCTTGATGGCCGCCGTGGTGGCCGGGTCGGCGACGCACTGCGCCAGCTGCGCGCGGTCGAGGCCGAGGCCGACCAGGCGATCGACGAGCGCCGGCGCGGGCGTCGCGGGACCCTCGTCGAAGAGCGTGCCGGCCACGTCGAAGAAGCGGCCCTGGCGGTTGGCGCACTCGCCGAGCACGGCCAGCTCGCAGGCGCGCTTGTGGAACTCGCCGGGCACGGCGCGATTGCAGGCCTGGTCGAGCGGGAAGTGCATGAAGGTGAGGTGCACGCGCTGGCCGCGCTCGGCCAGCACGTCCTCGAGCGTGTGGAAGAGCGCGCGGCAGTGCGGGCACTCGAAGTCGGCGAACTCGACGATGCGCAGCGGCGCGTCCTCGGGCCCGCGCGTGGCGCGGCCGGTGCTGTCGAAGGCGTGGTGCGGCTTGCCCGTCTCGGTGAGCGGGTCGGCGAACTTGGGCGGCGGCGGGATGGTCGCCACGAAGACGGCGAAGCCGACGCCGACGGTCAGCGCGAAGACCGCGAAGGCGATGGCGCCGGAGCGCGTCGCGACCGCGCCGAAGGCGGACTTGACGAAGGTCGAGAGGCGCGTGCCGGGGGCCTCGGCGAGGCTCAGCGCCGACACCAGCAGCGACAGCAGGTTCACGCCGTAGAGGACGCCGCAGAAGGGACAGAAGAGGCCGACCGACAGCGAGTAGGCGAGCAGCACCAGCGAGTAGACGGTGCCGAGCAGCGCCATGCCGAGGTGCAGCCGACGCGTCACCTGGGCGCTCGCGGCCGCTCGCGACTCGCCGGTCGCGGGTGCCTCGGACGCCGCTCGGCGCGCGGCGCGCATGCGCACGACCAGCAGCGCCAGGAAGGCGACGTAGAAGCCGGCGCCCAGCAGCGCGATGGGGATGCCGACCGCGCCGCCCACCGGGATCTCGGCCATGACCGAGTGCTGCAGCTGGTCGCAGCCGCCGCCGAGCCCGCACATGCCGCCGTCGTAGCTCGGGTTGGCGAGGAACATCCACTTCACGTGGACGAGGTAGGCCGAGTCGGCCAGGCCGATGAGCGCCAGCACGAGGAGCAACGCGTGCGCGCGCAGGCGGATCCACCGCGCCACGGTCAGTCGCCGCCTCGATTGGGGATGACCGGGCTGCCGTAGCCGGCGGTGCCCTTGGACGGCGTCGGCCGGACCTCGAGCGTGCGCACGTGGGCCAGGAGGTCCCGCAGCGACTGGTCGTCGAAGGTGAAGGCCGGCATCTTCATGCCGCGCCCGGCGCGCACCGTCTTGACGATGGCCGCGTCGCGCATCGACGCCTGCCAGGCCGGGCTGGTCATGTCGATGGCCTTGGCGTCGGCCTCGCCGTGGCCGGTCGCGCCGTGGCACTTCACGCAGTTGTCGGCGAAGAGCTTGGCACCTCGCGCGGCGTCGCCGAGCGAGGCCTTGATGCCGCCCTGGAACATGGCCTCGTCGCACGCGCCGGCCGGCACGCAGCGGCTCACCGGCTCGTCGCCGAGGTCACCGCGATCGCATCCGGCGCTCGCCGACAGCGCGAGGGCGAAGATGACGAAGGTGTGTTTCCACGTGGCGTACATCGGGCCGAAGCCGTTAGCATGCGCTCCTGGCGCGAGCAAGCATCCTCCCGCCGCCACCCCCGAGACGTCATGATCCTCGCCACCCCCATGCGCACGATCGATCTCGTGGCCTTCGATCTCGAGGCCACCGGCGTCGCGTGGGGCCACGATCGCATCTGCGAGCTGGCTGCCGTCCGCTTCCGCATGAACAAGGACGGGCAGGTGGTGCCGGGCCCGCGCTTCACGACGCTGGTGAACCCCGAGCAGCCCATCCCGCCCATCGTGTCGCGCATCACCGGCATCGACGACGCGGCGGTGGCCGATGCGCCGCCGCTCGCCGCGGTGTGGGGCGACTTCGCGACGTTCGTGCGCGGCGCCGTGGTGGTGGCCCACAGCGTTCGCTCCGACCTGGCCTGGCTCGGGTCGGAGGCGCTGCGCCTCGGCGTGGCGCCGCTCGAGGCCGACTTCTTCTGCACGCTCGAGGTGGCGCGGAGGGCGCTGCCGAAGGCGCCGCGCTTCACGCTGGGCGCGCTGGCCGAGCACCTGGCGCTGCCCACCGAGGCCGGCTTCCATCGCGCGCTGGCCGACGCGCTCCACACGCGCAACCTCTTCGCCCACTGCGTGCGCGCGAGCGAGGCCGAGACGCTCGGCGACCTCGGGCTCAAGGAGTCGGCGCCGTGGCCCGACCCGAGCGTCTACGCCGTGACCGTGCCCGAGCGCCTGCGACCGCTCGAGGGCGCGCTCGCTACCCAGGAGCGCTGCGCCATCGTCTACAAGGGCGGCGCCGGCAAGCACCGGCGCGTGCGCGGCTATCGGCCGGTGACGCCGCTCGGCTTCTTCGCCCACGAGGGCGTGCCGTATCTGCGCGCCTGGTGCCACCTCGACGACGCCGCCAAGTCGTTTCGTTGCGACCGGATCGTCAAGGCGCACGCCGGCTGGCCGGTGCCCGGCGAGGGCTGAAGCCGAGCTGAACGGCCGTCGCGGCTTGAAGGTTTTTCGTTGCGCGTCGCGGTCTGCTAGGCCATGACGCCGGGCTCCATTCCGTAGGGAGTCCGACCCATGCGTCTGCCCAAGAACCCCAAGAAGATCGTCCTCGCGTACTCCGGCGGCCTCGACACGTCGGTCATGCTCCACTGGCTCAAGAAGACCTTCGACTGCGAGGTCGTGTGCTACACGGCCGACGTCGGGCAGGCCGAGGAGCTCGACGGCCTCGACGCGAAGGCGCGCTCGACCGGCGCCACCAAGGCCATCATCGAGGACCTCACCGACCGCTTCGTGTCGGAGTTCGTGTTCCCGGCGGTGCAGGCCAACGCCGTCTACGAGGGCACCTACCTCATGGGCACCTCGCTGGCGCGTCCGCTCATCGGCCGCCGCCTGGCGGAGATCGCCGCGCAGGAGGGCGCCGACGCGGTGGCCCACGGCGCGACCGGCAAGGGCAACGACCAGATCCGCTTCGAGCTCGCCAGCTACTCGGTGAACCCGCACATCCGCGTCATCGCGCCGTGGCGCTTCTGGGAGTTCAAGGGCCGCACCGACCTCATCGCCTACGCCAAGGAGAACGACATCCCGGTGCTGTCGACGGTCGAGAAGCCGTTCTCGATCGACCGCAACATCATGCACGTGAGCTTCGAGGGCGGCATCCTCGAGGATCCGTGGAGCGAGCCGCCGGCCGACACCTATCTCCTCACGCGTCCGCTCGACCAGACGCCGAACGAGCCCGAGGACGTCTACATCGACTTCGCGCGCGGCATCCCCGTGGCGGTGAACGGCGAGACGCTGGGCCCGAAGGAGCTCGTCACCAAGCTCAACCAGATCGGCGGCAAGCACGGCGTCGGCCGCGTCGACATGGTCGAGAACCGCTACGTCGGCATCAAGAGCCGCGGCGTCTACGAGACCCCGGGCGTGACGCTCCTGCACGCGGCGCATCGCGCGGTCGAGAGCCTGGCGCTCGATCGCGAGGTCATGCTCATGCGCGACGAGCTGATGCCGAAGTACGCGACGGCCATCTACCGCGGCTACTGGTACAGCCCCGAGTGCGAGCTCATGCGCAAGATCATCACCGAGACGCAGGTGCACGTGACCGGCACCGCCAAGCTCCGCCTGTTCAAGGGCGGCGCGCGCGTCATCGGGCGGAAGTCGCCGAACTCGCTCTACTCGTACAGCTTCGCGACGTTCGAGAAGGACACCGTCTACGACCAGTTCGACGCCGAGGGCTTCATCCGCATCAACGCGCTGCGGCTGCGTCTCCGCAGCCTGAAGGAGAGCGGTCTCGAGTGAGAGCGCGCGGGCGCGCGCCGTCGCGGCCGAGCCTCGGGAGGCTCAGCCGCCGCGCGCGCGCCACAGCCTCGGCATGGGCGCCGCCTCGAGGCGATATTCGAGGCAGGCGCCGCGGTCGAAGAGCACGAGGTACATGCGGCCGGACTCGGGCCCGGTCTGCGGCCAGCTGACGAAGTTGCGCTCACACACGGCGAGCCACTCGTCGGGGTCGGTGCCGGCGGGTCTCGGGCTCGGCGGCAGTCGGAACCAGTCGAGCGACACTGCCGAGTCGAGCAGCGCGCGGGGAGGGCGCCGCTGCGGTCCGACGCGCGCGCGCCACTCCGAGTGGAGGTAGGCGTCGAGCCGGACCGCCGCGTCGTGGTAGGCGAGGAGGCGGGTCAGCCCGAGGAGCTCCAGGCGCTGCCGCATGGTCTTGGCGAAGGGGATCCAGATGACGCCGAGCGTCTCGAGCGAGAAGAGCAGCGTCCGGCGCTTGGCGGCGGCTTCCGCGTCGCGTGTCACATCGCGGTAGTCCTCGGCGCGGGCGACTTCGTCGAGGACCTCGAATTTGGCACATTCGGCCTCCGCATCCTCGAGCATGTCGTCGTCGACCGTGTCGAGCACGACGACGTGGTCGCGCTCCGCGCACGGGTCGGGCTCGGGTGGCGCCGGCACCGTCGGTTCCTCGGGTGCAGCCGCGACCGGAGCGGGCGCGTCGTCGAAGTCCTCGTCGTCTTCGGCCACCACGAGAGGTCGCAGTGGGGCCGGCCGTGGCGGAACCGGCATCGACGTGTCGATTCGAGGCTCGCGCGTGCCCGCGGCGATTTCGTCATTGAGTCGCTCCATCTCTTCCACGAAGCGAATCAGCGTCGTACGCGGCAAGATGAGGTAGTCGTCACCTTCTCTCCCATCGAGCGAGAGCATGTATGCATCATCGCTGGGCGCGGGCTGCCCGGTCAGATTCTCCCAATTCTCGGCAGCCAGCCCATCCCAGCGCGCCTCATGAGGGTCCGGTCGGTGAAGCCTTCCTGAGACAGTGACGCTATCGCCGAATCGCTCCCTTCGGTCCAGGATGCCTCTCCATTCCGCCGGCCGCCATCCCATTAGGAACTCCACGTGGTGGCCCAGGGCTTCGATACCCGGACGCTCGCTCGAGAGCGAACGCGCGTCCGTCCGGGGTAATATAGAGGTCTGCGATGAGCCCGCCAGCTTACACAAAAGACGGAACTAGAAGCATGAGGCCTCCACGAAAGCTGAGGTCACGCGGATCAGTTTGTCATCTAGGTAGATCACGAACTGGATTCCCCCCGGTGATTCGACATCAATGCGCTTGTTCACAGGCGGCGGCTGGCGACCAGCTGCCTCCCAATTCGCGATCGTTCCTTCAGCCTCTCGAAGACTGACGCTCGCGTCATCGAACGTGGTCTTCGGTGCTTTCGAAAGCACCCACTCCGACCGCACGAAACCCGGCTCTCCGGGCGCACCACCGCTTCCAGGCCGTGGCTTCGGTCCCGAGCCGTCCCATCGATACTGCTCGAATATTCTCACCATGGCTCCGGATGCCGCCGTCGTACCCACTTCGAGCACGGCGAATCTAGGATCCCGCGAAGCGAATTCGAGCAGCTCCTTGGTCATATGCCCACCAGCTAGGCCCTTCTCTTTGAAGTCCCCCGTTCTTCCGGATAGATCAGATGCGCGACGAGTTGTTGGTCCAATATCGTCGCAGCGCCCTGAGCCTTGATGTGCTCCGATCGCAAACGGCGCACTTCGGTCGACTCGACGAGCCTGATCAACGCCGGGGGGGCGCCTGCCCGGAGCAGGCGCTCGACGACGCGCGCGATGCGGCGCAGCTCGGGGTCGTCGGCCCGCTGATCGGGGCCGAGGCGCGACGGCGCGCGGCGCGTCGAAGGCCGCGCGCGGTCCGAACGTCGATCGGGAGCGTTCACGTGCGACGCGGTCTCCCCCGGGCAGCAGTCGCAGAAGTCTCGATGAGTCGGATCTTCTACGAGCTCGGGCGAGGCGTCAACGGCTCACGCGACGGGCCGCGCTCAGGCCAGCGCGACGACGAAGAGCGCGGCGTTGGCGATGGTGAAGACCACGTCGCCGGCGAGGATCTGCTTGAACATCGGCCCGCGCGCGAGGCCGAGGCGCTGCACGCGCAGGTCGACGATGGCCTGCGACACGTTGGCCAGCGCGAGCACGACGAAGGCCAGCGGGCGGCTGGCCGGGAACACGAACGCGGCCAGGAGCGCCAGCGCGGCGTAGCCGACGTTGAAGGCGCCGAGGAAGCGCAAGAGCTCGACCGCGACCGGTGAGACCGGGCGCTCGTGGGTCGTGCGCGCGATGGTGCGCGCCGGCGTCGCGGTGAAGTGCCAGACCGCGAGGGCATGCCACGCGGCCGTCAGGACGAGGACGATGGGGGCGAGCGTGCTCACCGCCGACACCTCACACGCGCCGCGCCAAAATGCAAAAGCGGCCGGGATCGCTCCCGGCCGCTCGCGGTTCCGTGCCCCGCGCTCGTGCGCGGGCGGCGGCTCAGACCGGGTCCACCGTCTCGGCCGCGCCGATGGTGAAGGTGCGCGTGCCGCGCGGGCCGACCACGGTGATGGTGAAGGCGCCGCTCTCGTCCTTCGCGAAGGTCATGGTCCAGGTGTTGCCGCGGAAGCCCGAGAAGGTGACCGTGCCCGACTCGGGCGCGGGGTCGGCCTTCTGCCACACCACCGCCGTCGAGGTGCGCGTCGCGGTGCGGCCGTTCACCTTCACGCTGTGGGTCGCGCTGTTCACGGTGTAGGTCGTGTCGGTCCACGAGAAGTCGCTGTCCCAGCTGCCCTCGATGGTGCGGGCGCCGCGGGTGCGCGTCCAGTCGGCCGACACGGTGACGTGGCCGTCCTCGACGCGCGTGACCGTCATGTCGCCGGTGAGCGTCGCGCCCGAGACCGACACGCCGTCGAAGACGATATCGGCCGAGTTGCCGCCCGCGTCCCAGGTGATGGCCACGCTGCCGGTCCAGCGCCGGCCGGCCCAGGTGCAGTCCTTGTCGAAGGTCACCGTCACGCCGTCGCCGCCCGCCGTCGCGACCGCGTCGGCGCAGGTGAGGCGCGAGTCGACGAAGGCCTTGAAGCGCTGCACCCGATCGGCCGCGGTCGGCAGGCCGGGCGCGCTCGGCACGTCGGTCAGCGGGAAGGCCATGCTGCCCAAGGCCTCGCCGTCGCCCTCGGCCGCGCCCGCCGAGAGCGAGGCCTCGGTCGCCTCGGTCGTGCCGTCGCTGGTCGCGCCGCTGTCGCAGGCCGCCACCGTCATCGCCATCGCCGCCATCGTCATCCATCCCGTCGTACGCATCGTCGTCTCCTGTCTCGTGTGTGCGGTTGTCGCTCGCGAGCCAGTGCATCGCAACGGGCGTGCCGGCGGCGCCGTGGCGAGCGCGGCCTGATGCCAGGCGGGGCGCGCGCACGGCGGGCCGGGGTCGTGTCTCGCGGCGGAGACGCACGCGCGCAATGCGGTGTCGCGGCCGGGCGACACAGACAGCCTAGAAGGCCTCGGCCGGTGGACGGAGGAGGCTGCCCTGGCTATCGATAGCCAGAAGGCCTCCGGAGCCACCGGCCACAGCGGACGCAGTCCGCTCGCCGGTGGACGGAGGAGGCTGCCCTGGCTATCGTGCGCCCGTGGATGCGCCGCGACCTGCCGCCCTCGGACCCGCCCCGAAGCTCGACTGCACGCGCTGCGGCGCCTGCTGCTGCAACACCGACACGAACCGCGCCGAGGGCTTCATCGACTACGTCGAGGTGCTGCCCGGCGACGTGCTCCGCCGCCGCCCGGACCTCATGGGCAAGCTCGCGGTGCGCAACGTGGCGCGGCAGATCCACCTGCGGCTGACGCCCGACGGGCGCTGCGTCGCGCTCGAGGGCAAGCTCGGCCAGTCGGTGCACTGCTCTATATATGATGTGCGCCCGACCGTGTGCCGGCGCGTGCAGCCGGGGACCGAGGAGTGCCTGAACGCGAGGCGCGAGCGCGGCGTGGGGTGACGGTCGCGCCGCGACTTGCTAATCATGCGGCATGGTTTCGAAGGGCCTACGCGCCGAAACACTCCCTCGTGGCGATGGCGGCGCCGGTCCGGTCGGGCCCGCTCCCGTCACCTACCTGCGCATGGTCTACGGGGCGGGCGCGCCGGGCGGCGCAGGGCCGCTGACCGCGCTCGCGGCCGCGCAGCCGGTCGTCTTCGGGCGCGACCCCGAGCCGGGCGAGACGCGCCTCGACGGTGACGCGTGGGCCAGCCGGCGCCACGCGCGCGCCACGCTCGACGTCGACAGCGGCCACGTCGTGGTCGAGGATCTCGGCAGTCGCAACGGCACCTGGGTCGACGGCCGACGCATCGCCGGGCCGACCGCGCTCGAGCCGGGCCAGGTGCTGCCCGTCGGCGCGACCCTGTTCGTGGTCGGCCAGGCGCCCGCCGCGCAGGTCGCCGCGACGCCCGACGCGGTCGCCGCCGGCCACGGCTTCGTGGCCCTCGGACCGGCCAGCCTGGCGCTCTGGCGCCGCCTCGTCACCATCGCCAAGACCGACGAGCCGGCGCTCGTCACGGGCGAGATCGGCACCGGCAAGACGCTCATCGCGCGCCTCATCCACGAGGGCTCGGCGCGCGCGGCCGGCCCGTTCGTGCCGCACAACGCCAGCGCCATCCCGCTGCACCTCGAGGAGGCCACGCTCTTCGGCGTGGTGAAGGGCTTCATCCCCGGCGTGAACGCGCAGAAGGGGCTGCTGGCGCAGGCCGCCGGCGGGACGCTCTTCCTCGACGAGCTGGCCGACCTCACCGCGCCGGCCCAGGCCAAGCTCCTCGACGCGCTCGACCCGAGCCGCCCGAGCTTCCTGCCAGTCGGCGGCGCCGAGCGCCAGCCGACGCGCTGCCGCCTCGTCGTCGCCGTGCAGCACGACCTCTTCGACCTGGTCGAGAGCGGGCGCGTGCGCCACGACCTGGCGAGCCGCATCGCCGTCGCGCGCCTCGACGTGCCGCCGCTGCGCGGTCGCCGCGACGACGCGCTGCTGTTGTTCGCCGAGGCGCTCAGGCGCTATGCCGGAGGCCGCGAGCTCGGCAGCGCGGTGCCCGAGGTCGAGATCGCCGAGGCGCTCGTGCTCGCGCCGTGGACCGAGAACGTGCGCGGCCTCGAGTCGCTGGCGCGGCGCGTCGCGCTGGGCGAGGCGCTCACGGTCGACCTGGTCCGGAAGCACGCCGAGCGCGGCGGCACGCAGCGCGCCGTGCGGCCGAGCGAGCCCGGGCCGGCGTCGGCGTCGGCGCCGCCGGCGCCGCCCGTCGCGACCGCCCCGCGCGCGGGTCCGCCGCTGTGGCCGCCGACCTCGGAGGACCTCCTGCGCGAGCTGGCGCTGCACGGCTTCCAGGTCACCGTCGTGGCCGATCACTATGGCCGCACGCGCGAGACGCTCGGCCGCTTCCTGACGAAGCTCTTCGGCCCGGGCGGCAAGCCGACCGTGCAGCGCGCCTACCGCGTGCTCGAGGCCAGCGGCCGCGCGCCCGCCGCCGACGAGCTCGAGCGCGTGTTCGAGCTCTTCTGCGCGCCGCGCCTCGACCCGGCCGACGACGAGCGCCGCCGCCGCTGGGCCCGCACCGGCCGCCTCGACGGGCCGTGAACGACCCGTTGTCCAGGTATCTGCCAGCCGGAATCTGGACGCAGCATGGGCTTCGGGGCCGCTTGTAGACGGGCCCTCGGCCGTTGCGTAACACTTCGCAGCGTATGCGTCGGCTCATCTCCGTCATCCAGCAGCTCTCGCTCGCGCACTCCCTCACGGAGGTGCAGGAGATCGTGCGGCGCTCGGCGCGCGCCCTCGCCGACGCCGACGGCGCGACGTTCGTGCTGCGCGACGGCGACCAGTGCCACTACGCCGACGAGGACGCCATCGCGCCGCTCTGGAAGGGGCATCGCTTCCCGATGTCGGCGTGCGTGTCGGGCTGGGCGATGCTGCATCGCGAGGCGGTCGTCATCGGCGACATCTACGCCGACGAGCGCGTGCCGCACGACGCCTATCGGCCGACCTTCGTGCAGAGCATGGCCATGATCCCCATCCGCATGGCCGCGCCGATCGGGGCCATCGGCGTCTACTGGGCCAAGAAGACGAAGCCGAGCGCGGACCAGCTCGAGCTGCTCCAGGCGCTGGCCGACAGCACGTCCATCGCCATCGAGAACGTGCAGCTCATCGATCAGCTCGAGGCGCGCGTCGTCGAGCGCACGGCCGCGCTCGAGGAGGCGCGCGCAGCGCACGCCGCGGCCCAGCGCGAGCTCGAGGAGCGCCAGCGCGCGGAGGCGGCGCTGCGCAAGGTCGAGGACCAGCTGCGCCAGACGCAGAAGATGGAGGCCGTCGGCCAGCTCGCCGGCGGCATCGCGCACGACTTCAACAACCTCCTCTCGGTCATCCTCACCTACAGCGCCATCAACCTGGCCGACCTCGAGGCCGACCATCCGCTGCGCGGCGACCTCCTCGAGATCGAGAAGGCCGGCCAGCGCGCAGCCGGCCTCGTGCGGCAGATCCTCGCCTTCAGCCGGCGCCAGATGCTCGAGCCGCGCGTGCTCGAGCTGAACCAGGTCGTGGTCGGCATCGAGAAGATGCTGCGCCGGGTGATCGGCGCCGACATCGCCTTCGAGGTCCGCTTGGACCCCGACGCGCAGCCGGTCCTGGCCGACCCGGGCCAGCTCGAGCAGGTCATCATGAACCTGGCCGTGAACGCGCGCGACGCCATGCCGCAGGGCGGCAAGCTCACCATCGAGACGGCCAACACCTACCTCGACGGCGCCTACGTGGCCTCGCACCTCGGCGTCACGCCCGGTCCGTACGTGATGCTCGCGGTGTCGGACAGCGGCATAGGCATGGACCGCGAGACCCAGGCGCGCATCTTCGAGCCCTTCTTCACGACCAAGGAGCGCGGCCGCGGCACCGGCCTCGGGCTCTCGACGGTGTACGGCATCGTCAAGCAGTCCGACGGCCACATCTGGGTCTACAGCGAGCCCGGTCGCGGCACCTCGTTCAAGGTCTACCTGCCGGCGCGCCCCGACGCGACCGACGCGGTCGTCGCGGCGCGCCCGAGCATCGACCGGCTCACCGGCAGCGAGACGATCCTCGTCGTCGAGGACGACGCGCAGGTGCGGAGCGCCGCGCGCGACGTGCTGCTGAAGGGCGGCTATCGCGTGCTGCTGGCGGCCAACGCCGAAGAGGCGCTGCGCGCGACCGAGGCGGCGGTCGAGCCCATCCACCTCCTGCTCACCGACATGGTCATGCCGGACATGAGCGGCGTCGAGCTGGCGCGCCGGCTGACCGAGCGCTCGTCGACGCTGCGCATCCTCTGCATGTCGGGCTACACCGACGAGGCCGCCAAGCGGCACGGCCTCATCGAGTCGGGCCTGGCCTACATCCAGAAGCCGCTCACGCCCGAGTCGCTGCTCACCAAGGTGCGCGAGGTGCTGAACGCCTGAGCCGGCGCGGGCGCCCGCGTCGACGAAGCGCGACGGCGACCGGGCTCAGTCGCGCGGCTGCGCGCCGCAGCGGGTGAAGCCGCGGGTCAGCGCGTCGAGGACCTCGGGCCACGCGGCCGGCCCCGCGCACGGCGGGTGGATGTCATCGGCCTGGAGCGTGAGCGCGCCGCCGTCGCGCGCGACGGCGAGGTGCCAGCCGCAATAGCGGCTCGCGCTGAAGGCGGCGCACGCCAGGAACGGGTAGCGCTCGCGGCGCAGCGCGCGCGCGGCGGCGGCCGGCGCGGCGCCGATGCGCAGGTCCCAGCTCGGGCCGCGGGCGTTGCCGCCGGGCGGCGCGCGGCCTGCGACGTAGCGGTAGCGGGAGCCGTCGTGGGCCCACGTGAACGCGCCCGTGTCGGCCGCGCGGCACACCGTCGACGGCACGACCTCGGGTCGCAGCAGCGTCAGCACGACCGAGCTCGGCAGCGCCTGGGCCGCGACCGGACGCTGGCCGGCCGGGCAGGGGCCCGGCGCCGCGGCGCGCGCGTCGTTCCAGCCCGACATGAGCCTGAGCGCCAGGAAGAGCGCCCACCACGACCGCCGCGCCCATGTCCGCCGTCCCCGCATCGGTCCTCCAGTCTCCGGAACGTGCGGAAACCGTGGCCACATAAGCGCTGGCCACGACGCCGGCGGCCATACTAGAGTCCGCCGCCATGCGACCCGGGCTCGTCCTCTTGACCCTCGTGGCGGCCGCCGGCTGCGGTCGCCCGGAGCCCCTGTCGGTGTCTCCGGCCCCGCCCGCGCCGCCTCGGCCGCGACCGCCGAGCCGGTCGACGCCGCGCCCGCCGCCGCGCCCGAGCCCGTCGACGCGGCCGCGACCGAGCCCGTCGACGCGGCGCCGACCGCGGCCGCCGACCCCGCCGACGTCGCGCCCGCCGCGGTCGCCGAGGACGCACCGAAGGCCGAGAACATGGGCTGGGTCGTGCTCGCGCCCGACGGCGCCGGCTTCCGCATGGAGCTCCCGGTCGAGCCCGAGCTCGTGACGAAGCCGGTGACCGGCCCCACCGGGCTGGCCACGACGCTGCGCCAGTGGAACGCCTCGGACGCGGCCAGCGGCACCGTGCTGGTGGTGGCGATCGCGCCGCTCGTGCAGCAGCTCGTCGAGCACGGCGACAGCGCGATGGCGCTCGACCGCTCGATCCGCGCGCTCGAGAAGCCGGGCCTCCACCTCGGCGCCATCACGTCGATCAACGTCGACGGCTTCGCCGGTCGCGAGGCCGACCTGAAGGTGTCGGCCGGCGACGAGGGCGAGGCCGAGGGCAAGGTGCGCCTCTTCATCATCGGCTACCGCCTCTATCAAGCCATGGGCATCTGGTCCGACGAGTCGGGCCAGACCCAGGTGCTGAAGGCGTTGGGCTCGCTGCACTTCGACGCCGACGCGGCCGCGCTCGAGACGCACCCGGTCGACCTGTGGCGCCGCGTCGACGCGCCCTTCGGGGCCCTCGACGTCGAGCTCCCCGGCACGCCCGAGGCCACCACCGAGACCCACGACACCGCCTTCGGCAAGCTCGAGGTGCAGAGCCTGACGCTCGTCTCGAGCTTCCCGCCGGCGGCCTACGGCCTGAACGCCGCGACCCTCGCCGACGCCGACGCGGACCTGCCGCCGGCGAAGCTCCTCGACCGCTGGGCCGCGTCCCTCGACCCGAAGCCGAAGAAGGTCGAGCGCCGCACCGTGCTCGGCAACGTGCCTGCGCGCTTCGCCGTCGGCGACATCGGCGCATGGCTGGCCTTCGTCTACGACGGCCGCTTCTACGAGCTCCTGTGGCAGCCCATCGATCAGGGAGCCGGCAAGCCCAAGGCCGGCGACACGGAGCGCAACCGCTGGCTCGAGTCGCCTCGGGCCAAGACCCCATGAAGGATGACCCGATGAAGACCCTCTCCCGCTCGCTCCTGTCCTGCTGCTCCGTCCTCGCGCTCGCCGGCCTCGCCGCCTGCGGCAGCAGCAACGGCGGCGGCCTCCAGCACACCGTCGCCGAGAAGCGCCTGGTCGGCATCACCGGCGAGTACGCGCTCAAGGTCGAGGCCGCGCGTGGCGAGGTGGCCAAGGCCAAGGACGCCTACGAGAGCGGCGACCTCGAGGTGAAGACGCAGGCCAAGGACGTCGACGCGGTCGGCGACAAGAGCGAGAGCGCGGCCGACGCCGTCGACGCCGCGGCCGAGACCATCGAGGCCACCGACGACAAGCAGGAGACCGAGCTCCGCCAGGCGCAGGCCAAGCGCGACCAGCAGATCGCCGAGGCCAAGAAGCGCTACGCCGACGAGACCGCGGCCATCCGCGATCGCTACGCCAAGCTGCAGTCGGCGAACCGCGCCGGGCTGGCCACGGCCAAGCGCAGCCAGGAGGTGATCGCCGCGCAGAAGGGCGTCGAGGAGGCCGAGCTGGCCGAGGCCAAGGCGCGCGCCGCGATGCAGAAGCAGCAGGTGATGGTCGCCAAGGCCAAGCTCGAAGTCGCCAAGCTCGAGGCGGTGCAGCAGGCCGGCGGCGTCATCGGGGCCAAGGAGACCGCCGACAAGGCGGCCTTCGACGCGCAGCTGGCGGCCCAGGAGAAGAAGCTCGCCGACGCCAACGCCGCGCTCGACGCCAAGACCAAGGCGCTCGACACCGCGCGCGGCAAGCTCGAGCAGGCCAAGGCGCGCGCCTCGGGCGGCGGCGCGCAGTAGGCCCGCGGCCGGCGACGCGCGGCGCGGAGCTTGGGCTCGGCCGCCGGGTAGCCTACAATGATCGCGATGACCGCGAGCGCACCCAGACCGCGAGCCACCTACGACGACATCCTGCGCGCGCCCGAGAACATGGTCGCCGAGATCGTCGGCGGTGAGCTCGTGCTCAGCCCGCGACCCGCGGGCCGGCACGCGCGCGCGAGCTCGCTCATGGGCGCCGACCTGGCCGGGAGCTTCGGTCGCCGTCGCGGCGGCGCGGGACCGGGCGGCTGGCTCATCATCGACGAGCCCGAGCTGCACGTGGCCGGCATCCTGCCCGACGTCTACGTCCCGGACCTCGCCGGCTGGCGCCGCGAGCGCATGGGCGAGGTGCCCGAGAGCCACGAGTTCACGGTCTGCCCCGACTGGGTCTGCGAGGTCTTCTCGCCAGCGTCCTCCAGTCGCGACCTGCTGGTGAAGGGCACCCTCTACCACCAGGCCGGCGTGCCGTGGATGTGGACGGTCGACCCGGTGCAGCGCTTCGTCGACGTCTACCGCGCGGGCGAGCGGACGTGGGAGCACGTCGCCCGCGCCGAAGGCGACGTCGAGGCGCGCCTGGCCCCCTTCGACGCCGTCGCGTTCGATCTCTCCGAGTGGTGGGTGCGCCCGGCGCAATAGCCCGGGCTGTTCGCGCGTTCGGCCCCCCATGCTGCGCTCCGCATTCCCGCCGGCCTTCCTCCTCGCGCTCGGGCTCACGCTCGGGCTCATGTTCGGGCTCGCCCCGACCGGACTCATGACCGACTCCGCCCACGCCGGCTCGTTCGCCGACAAGCAGCGCCAGTACGAGCGCGTGCGCGACGCCTTCGCCCATCACCTGCCGGGCATGAAGGCGCTCTTCGACGATGCCGGCGCCGCCTGGCCGCCGCGCGGCGTCTACCTCCGCGGCTTCAAGCTCGAGGGCGAGCTCGAGCTGTGGGCCGAGAAGGCCAGCGGCCACGAGCGCGTGCGCGTGCGCGTCTTCCCCATCTGCGCGACGAGCGGCGAGCTCGGCCCGAAGTCGCAGGCCGGCGACGGCCAGGTGCCCGAGGGCTTCTACACCATCGACCGCTTCAACCCGCGCTCGGCCTACCACCTCTCGCTCGGCCTCGACTACCCGAACAAGGTCGACCTCGCGCGCGGCGACGGCGCCTCCCCCGGCGGCGACATCTTCATCCACGGCAACTGCGTCACCATCGGCTGCATCCCCATCCAGGACGACCCGGTCGAGGCGCTCTACGTCGTGGCCGTGCTCGCGCGCGACGGCGGCCAGTCGCACATCCCGGTGCACGTCTTCCCGTTCCACTTCGGCACCGCCAAGGCCGAGCCGCACATGAAGGCGGCCGCGCCCGACCTGCTGTCGTTCTGGTCCGTGCTCCAGGCCGGCTACCAGGCCTTCGAGACGACGCACATCCCGCCGCGCGTCGACGCGACGCGCAAGGGCTACGTCTTCAAGAAGTAAGGCTGCTTGACAAATTCACTTGACGAACGTCAGGCGCCGGCGCCGCACGCGCCGCAGAACTTCGCCCCGACGCGCATGGGCGCGCCGCACGCCTTGCAGGTCGTCATGACCGGCGCCTCGCCCGACGCGACGCTGACGACCGCGCCCGAGGTGCCGCCGCCGGCCGACGACCGGCGCCGCCTCGGCGCGCGAGCTGGCGACCTTGGCCATGGCGTCCATGGCCTTGTCGTAGGTCGCGGCCAGCCGCTCGGCGTGGCGCTTCTCGGACTCGGCCCCGGCGCGCGCGGCCAGCGCCTCGGCCCACGCCGCGCCGCCCGGCGCCTGGGCCAGCTCGGCCGCCTGCAGCGCCAGCATGCGGTCGGCGTCGAGCGCCTCGAGCTGGCGCCGCTTCTCCATGACCTCGGCGTGCTCGGCGGCGGCCGCCTCGCGATCGATGGCGGCCATGGCGCGGAGCTTCTCGATCTGGCGCGCCTCCTCCTGGTCCTTCAGCGCCTGCGCCAGCCGCGCGCGCTCGGCCTCCCGCTCGAGCTGCTTCCGCTGCAGCTCGGTCTGGTGGTCCGACTCGCCGAGCTCGTTCGTGTGGCGCACCTCGGTCTTCTGCCGCTCGGTGGTCGCGCCGCGCGCGATGCCGGCGCGCTCGAGCCTCGCCTGCCGCTCGGCCAGCTCCTCGCGCGCCTCGCGGTCGCTGAGCTGCGCCCGCGCCTCGCCGAGCTTGGCGTCGCGCGCGATGGCCTGGCGCCGGAGCGCCTGCGTCATGGTCAGCTGCTCGAGGTCCATCTCGCCGTCGCGCTGCGCCAGCCACTCGCGCCCGAGCTCGACGTCGGCCTTGGCGCGATCGAGATCGGCCCGCGCCGACAAGAGCCACTGCCCGGTCTTCGTGCGCAGGTCGACGACGGTGAGCGACACGATCTGGAGCCCGAAGCTCTCGAGCGCGTCGCCGGCCGCGGGCCGCATGGCCGCCTCCAGCGCGGCGAAGCCGGCCGCCGTCTGGAGCTGGGCCCAGGCCGTCTCGCGCAGGTACGCCGCGGCCGCGCCGACCAGCGCCGGCGCCAGCCGCGAGGCGGCGAAGTCCTCGTGCTGCCCCTGCACGCGCACCACCAGGTCGAGCTCGACCTGCTGCCCGTCGCTCGTGAAGAGCGCGGTCGTCTCGTCCGGCGTCTGCCCGGCGCGCGCGGGCTCGGTCACGGTCGCCTGCCTGGCGCCGCACGCGTCGCAGAACTTGAGCGACACCGGCAGCTCGTGCCCGCACGCCGCGCACTTCCGGACGCGCGGCGCGACGCCGGTGCCGAGGTGGAACGACAGGCTCGCGAGCCGCGTCAGCGGCGCCACCGACACGTCGACGGCCAGCCCGAAGCGCGGCCCGATGCTGGTCGTCAGCGCCGCGCGCACGCGCGCCTCGGCATCGGCGTACGACAGCTGGCCGTCCGCTGCCGTCTCGAGCGCCAGCCGCTCGAGCGCCTCCTGGCTGGCGCGGATGACCTCGGGCCGCACCAGCGCGTGCAGGTCGGCCGCGCCGAACGCCGGCTTGTCGCCCATGACGTTGGACAGGAACGCGCCCATCGCCGCCTTGTCGCCGCGCGGCAGCGTGAACGAGACCAGCACCTGGGTCTTCAGCGTCTGCCCGCCGGCGGCGGTGCCGAGCGGCCTTGTCTGCACCACGAACGGCACCGGGATCGGCCGCTGGTCGATCAGATAGAACGCCGTCCGACCCGGCCGCCGCAGGAAGAAGTCGGTGACGCGCTCGAACAGGTTCAGCGTCGTGCGCTCGCCGGGCGGCAGCACGCGGTCCACCACGCCGTCGACCACCACCACGCCCACCGTCCCGGGCGGCACGCGCACCGAGCGGTTGCCGAGGAAGCGGCGCGCGTCCTCGGGATCGACGCGGCGCACGAACTCGTTCGGGCTCCGCTCCCACACGCCGTCGATGACCGCGCCGGCCGGCGCCCCGTCGCCCGCCCAGCCGGCGTTGGCGAGCGTGGTGCCGCACTGGATGCAGAAGCGATTGCCTAGCGGGTTCAGGCTGTTGCACGACGGGCAGTGGACCTCGGGCGCGAGCGAGGCGCCGCAGCTCGCGCAGAAGCGCGCGCCGGTGTCGTTGGGCTGCTGGCAGTGCGGGCAGGGTGTCGTGTGCGGCATGCCGGGGACGGTAGTAGACCCTGGGCCGATTGCCAATCGCCGGCCGGGGCGGTAGACCGGCTGCCATGGTGAGCGCCTCGCCGAACACCTGTGCGCGCTGCGGCGCCGCCCTCCGCGGTCTGGCGCCCTTGCAGCCCGCGGGCAGCCGGGCTGAAGCCCGGCCTTCTGCGAGCTTCTGCGGCGAGTGCGGCGCGCGCGTGGTCGCGCTCGCGGCGTCCCTCGACGCCGAGCCGATCGCCCACCTCGAGGTCGCCGCGCGCGGCCTCCTGCGCCTGCGCGTCGAGTGCCAGGGCGCGCCCGTCGACGACGTCGCGCTCACGCTGACGCTCGATGGCCAGGAGCTCGCATCGCTCGCGACCGGCCCCATCGCCGGCGGCGCGGCCGCCGTGGTCACGGCCGCCTGGACCCCGACCAGCGCCGGCTTCCACGCGCTGGCCGGCGAGGTGAAGAGCCACGACGCGGCCTGGTGCATCGAGCCCGTGCACCTGCGCGTCGGCACCGAGCGCCAGCCGGTCTCCATCACCATCGACCAGTCGCACGCGCGCGTGGTCGACAACTCGCGCTCGACCTTCGGCGTCGGCCCGAGCGGCGGCATCCTCGGCGACGGCGAGTGGCAGCCGCTGGCGCTGGTCGCGCTCACCCGCGCCGCCCCGGCCGCCATCCCCGAGCGACCCGTCTTCGCGCCGGTGGCCTTCACGGTGAAGACCGCGCGCGCCACCTACGACATCGACGACACCCTCGCGCGCGGCGACCTCGCCACCATCTTCGCGGCGCGCGAGCGCGCCAGCGGCCAGGCGGTGGCAGTCAAGCTGCTTGACGATCCCGCCGACAACGACCTCGGCCAGCAGGAGGTCGACGTGCTGGCCGAGCTGTCGCGGGATCCGGGTCGCTCGCCGAGCCCCGCCGCGCACCTGCCGGTCGTGCTCGATCGCTTCAAGACCGCCGACGGCCGCACCGGCACGGTGCTCGAGCGCATCGACGGCATCGACCTCGTCGAGGTGCGCCGCCGCCTGGCCGCGCGCGGCGAGCCCGGCCTCGCGCCGCGCCACCTGGTGTGGCTCATGCGCCGCTGCCTCGGCGTCCTCGGCTGGGCCCACGACCGCGGCATCGTGCACGCCAACCTCGACCCGGCGCACATCATGATCCGCCCGCGCGATCACATGGCCTGGGTCATCGACTGGTGCTGGGCGGTCGTCAACCCGGCGCGCACCGGCCAGGGCTTCAAGGCCAAGAACGAGCTCTACAGCCCGCCCGAGGTGGCCGAGAGGAAGCCGCCCATCCCGGCCAGCGACCTCTACTCGCTCGGCAAGTGCATCATCTTCGCGGCCGGTGGCGACCCGGCGACGAAGACGCTGCCGGCGCGCGACGACCTCGACGAGCGCCTCGGGCGCTTCATCAAGTGGCTCGTCAACGACAGCGCGCGCGGCCGCCCGCAGGACGCGCTGCAGCTCTACCTGCAGCTCGACCGGCTGCGCGAGCAGATCTGGGGGCCGCACGCCTTCGTGCCGCTCGACATATGACAAATTAGGATGTGACCGAGCTCCAGGGCTCACACGGGGGCGACATGGGTGGTGGACAATACAGCCTCGACATCGCGCAGCAGCTCCGCTCGTCCTCCCGCGAGGGCGGCGCCTTCAGCTTCGACGCCTACGCCGCCGGCGGCCAGGCGGGCGGCCGCGTGCACGCGCTGCTCGACCCGTTCGGCAAGGTGCGCGAGGTCAACAACGAGACGCCCATCGTGGTGGCGCTCGACGTCACGCGCTCGCGCGGCGACGACACCAAGCTCATCTACGCGAAGCTGCCCGAGCTGATGGGGCAGATCGAGCTCCACGGCTACGTCGAGGGCGCGGGCATCAGCGTGTGCGCCGTCGGCGACGCCAACAGCGACCGCGCGCCGCTCCAGGTGAGCCAGTTCGAGGCCGACAACCGCATCGACCAGAACCTCGAGCGCATCTGGATCGAGGAGGGGGGAGGGGGCACCGGCCAGGAGAGCTACGAGCTCGCGGCCTGGTTCTATTCGCGCACGAACTGCGTGCGGCTGGCCAAGGGCACCGGCAAGAAGGGCTACTTCTTCTTCACCGGCGACGAGGGCTTCTATCCGAAGCTCGACAAGACGCACGTGCGCCGCATCATCGGCGACGACCTCGAGGAGGACCTGCCCGCGGCCGAGGCGTTCCGACGGCTGCAGGAGAAGTTCCACACCTTCCTCATCTATCCGCGGAAGACGATGGAGGAGCGGAAGGCTAATATCGACGCCGAGATCAAGGCGCGCGTCACGAGCGCCGGCGGCATGTACGACAACGTCGATCTGCGCGCCTCGCTCATCTGGAACAACCGGAACGACCTCGACCTGCACGTCATCCCGCCGTCGGGCGAGGAGGTCTTCTACGCGCACAAGCAATCGGCCTGCGGCGGCTGGCTCGACGTCGACATGAACGTGTCGGGCCAGACCGACAAGCCGGTCGAGAACGTGCGCTGGCCCAAGGGCCAGGCGCCCGCCGGCCGCTATCGCGTCATCGTCCAGAACTACAACTTCCACGGTCCGACCGGCCCGACGCCGTTCCGCGTCGAGCTCGAGGTGAATGGCGACATCCGTCACATCGACGGCATCGTGTCGCCGCACGGCGAGACCAAGGCCGACTCGAACGTGGTGGTGGCCGACGTCGAGTATGCGCCGCGCGCGGCGAGCGAGCCGGCCAAGGCCGAGGACGTCTACGCGCGCTACTCGGACGACGTGGTGCTGGCGGCGTGGGCGAGCGTGCTGCCGAAGGAGCACATCTTCCGCATCGCCGACCCGAAGTCGATCGTCGACGTGCTGCTCGGCGCGCTCGCCATCGCCAACGGCGCGCGCGACCTCGAAGGCTTCGCCGCCGACCTCTTCGCGCTGGGCGCCACCGAGGAGCGCCTGGCCGACGTGCGCCAGGCGCTGGCCGGGCTCGCGCGCATCGAGAAGGTCGAGGCCGCCGCCGTCGACGGCGACATCCCGGCGCCGCCTCCGCCCGGCCCCAAGCGGACGACGAGGCTGTGATGGCGTCGGTCGATACCACCGTGCCGATGCCCGCGGTGCAGCACCTGGCCTGGCTGGCGCCGGGCAAGCCGAGTGACAAAGTGCTCCCCGAAGGCGTGGCGCGCGCCATTCTCGCGCGCCCGGTCATCGTCGAGGAGAAGCCCGACGGCGCGCTCATCGCCATCGATTTCGCCGACGGCACGGCGCGCGTCCACTATCGCGCGACGCTGCTCGGACCGGGTGCGCACCCGCAGTTCCAGCCGCTCTGGGGCTGGCTGGCCGAGCGCGAGGACGCGCTCCAGCGCGCGCTCGGCAAGGAGCGCGTGCTCTACGGCGAGTGGTGCTATGCCACCCATGGGCTGCGCCACGAGGCGCTGCCCGACTGGTTCCTGGCGAGCGACGTCTACGATCGACCGTCGAGCCGCTTCGTGTCGGTCGACCGCCGCAACGCGCTGCTGAAGGCGACGAATTTGTCACTCTTGCCAGAAGTCGCGCGCACCAAGGTCGACGTGAAGACGCTGACCGGCTGGCTCGGCAGTCACGCGTCCGCGCTCGGCTCGCCGCACCCGGCCGGCTTCGTGGTGCGGCTCGAGCAGGGCGACCACCTGGTCGAGCGCGCGCTGCTCGTGCGCGCCGAGGTCGCCACCGCGCCCGAGCCGTCGACGAGGAAGACGCTGGAGCGGAACACTCTCGCGGTACGGAGCGGGTAGGGGCGCTGCCCTATCTCGCATGTGGACTGCCCAACCGCGTCAGGTTCGGCCCTGCCAATAGAAGGGTCGCCGATGCAGGTGAGCGATCGCGAGAATGCGCAATGTCGTGTCGTCACGACGTTAGTAGATGGCGTACGGGAATCGTCTGACGAGCCAGCAACGGACCTCGCCGTCGACGGTCTTCCCCAACACCGGAGCGGCAACCAGGCCTCTGCTGCATCCTCGACGGCGGAGATGAATGCCGCACCGAGCCCAGGTCGTGCCCGCGCGTAGTGCGCGGCCGGCCTCGTCGAGCACGAGCTCGGCGAGCTCGTGGAAGACGGCTGCGAGACTCACGCGATCCGCATGAGGGTTGAGCAGACCTGGGTTAGAAGAGCCCTGGAATCAACCGCCATGGCGTTCTCGCCGCATATTCGGTGTAGCCTGGCAGCTTCATTGAAAGGAACCGATCATCGAGAACGGTCCGCACTATGAGAATGGCGGCCGCGACCAGCGCAGGAATGAATGACCAGTAGGCATTCAGCACGAGCGGGAACGCCAGCAACGATAGGAGCATCCCGAGATAGCCCGGATGTCGAACGACGCGGTAGAGCCCGGTGTCGCAGGCCCTGTGATTGCGTTCGCTCTGGATCCGAACCGTGCTTGAGAAGAACGCGTTCTCGCGTTTGGCGAGGGCAAAGACAACTTGCCCGGCAAGCATGAGGACGGCGCCAGCAACTGTCACGGCAATTGGCACCGAACCCGACCAACCGAAGCGACCCGAGTCGAGCCCGGCTACCAAGAACGTGACGACGTTGACTAGGAAGAGGGCGCCCAGGAGTCGCCTGTCCCAAGCCTCCCCGGCATTCGCATCCCGCGCGCGAGTGACCGTGAGCGTGGAGCCTGACGGAGTCAGCAAATGGCTGATCGTCGTCCCCGCCAACGCCAAGATGACGTAGAGGATCCCCTGCCAGTAGACGAGCCTCCAAGCGCCGACGAAAATGAAGGCGGCGTAGACCAAGACCCCAACATAGCTCGCAATGATTGCCTTCGCCTTGTCCACCTCTCACCTCGCGCTCAAACTGGCCCCGACGAACCACGCTCGTCGAAGCAATCCTCGCACCACCCGCCGGAGCGCGCACGGCTCGGGTGCTCCACCTGTGGCCGATTCCCATTGCATGCCCACGAGAACCCAGACGAGGCACCTGCGCGCCGAGCGAGTATGAACCGAATTGCCAGACGAATCGCGAGGACGTGGGTGCAACACGCACAGTGGTGTGCCGCGGCACCCGGAATCGGGAGCCGAACGCCTCGGGGCCGTCGTTCGTAGCCGCCGCGGGCCAATGTGGTGAGGCGGCGCGCGACCCGGCCGAGCTCGAAGGTACGAGAGCGAGGAGATGCGACTCCGGAGACGAGCTACGCCGGAGCCCGCACCCCACGCCGCCCCATGCGGTGTTCAGGATTGGGCAGACCCAATTGCGTGTGCGCGCGCGGCGGAGCCGCGCGCACCGATTTGCATTCGTGTGTGACGGGTCTGCTGCAACGCCCTATTGGACGGCCCCCCGACCGAAGCCCGCAGGTCCGTAACCGCGCTCCGACAGGAGCGCGGTCTTCAGGCCTTCACGGGAGCTTCAATCGAAGCACAGATCCCTTCGGTAATTTTTAGTCCGGAATCCAACCCTCGGCGACCGTGGTCCGAGTCGTGATGTCAGTACTCGAGAGGTGTCGCAGACACCTCCGAGTCTTCCGACGTGACAGGAGTCGCGCACGTTGACCGCGACGGCCGTATCGAGCCTGGCATCAATGGCAATGAGAGGTCTCATCACTACTTCCGGGATCCGTCAGGCCAGAAGACCTCGGTGCCTCACGGCACCGTGAACTCAACTCGAACCAAGAGACAAGGCCGCCCGAGTGTTCTAATCGACTCGTGCGAGGCGAAATGCGTCGGTGGCCTCGAGATTGTCCTCGATCGCTCCTAACAACTCCTCGGGCGGGGAGCCGAAGTCCGCATACCCGACAACCACGTAGTGCAGTGTTTCAGGACTACGCACGAGCTGACCCCCATTGTCCCTTTGCAGCTTCGGAAAGCCCTGATGCGCCACGAAGAGCCGCTGTGTCAACAAGCTGTGCACCCAATCAAATGTATCGTCGTCGTCGCAAGCAATCCGAAGCCGGCCGTCGGCTCCCACGCCGATCGTGACTGGTGGGCCGTCGGGTAGAAGGTGATCACCTTTCGGTGTTGCGCGGAGTCGACCCATAGCGAGTTCCCTGTGCGACGGCCGGACTGAAATCGTGCCCTCGCTGTGTCGAGACAATCAAATCAGAGGAACTTCTGCAAGCTCTCTGGAGGCTCTGCGAGCGTTGCCAGTCGAACATTCACCTCATCATGCCACTGACCTGAGTAGCCCCCGCGCGTTCTCGCCACCCGCGCGCGCCCGCTCTCCCTCACGCGCTCCCGCCTACTTCATCGATACCGCATCTACGACTGGGCCAATCCGGTGCGGTCAGGCCTACGGGCAGGACTCGTGTCTTATTCTGCGACATGCTCACGAGCGGCCACAGTAGGTCGAGGCGAGCTCGACCGAGCACCGAGGTTAGCCCGCACAACGCCGGAGGAACAGACGCCCTTGGCCTCGGAACCCGCAGGTTGGCAATGCGCACGCCGTTAGCATGTGGGCCGTCCAACGCCCCGCTGAGCTGGCGGTGGCGCGATTGCCGCTCAGTTCCAGCGGGCCGTTGGGCGGGTCGCGTCGAAGCCGCGTACCGGTAGGTCTGGACGGCGCGAGCGGTGTCTCAATCTATTGGCTGCCCAGCGAAACGCATCCCATTCGAACCAACGCGCCGCTTCGCGTTTGTGGTGCCTGACCACTGCCGACGTGATGCGGGTCGCCGATCGAGCGCACATTGCGCAAAGCAGACTACCGCGGCGCCCGTGGATGATGGCTCCGGCGCGGGTGACGACGCGTCCCTCGTCCCATCCGTCGGCGTCGGACGCTGGCGGCACGGGACGCCATGGGGTATACGAAGGGTGTGAGTGATTTCGAGACCATCTTCAGGGCGTTGGCGGCGGCGAGAGTACGATATCTCACCGTGGGCGGCGTCGCCGTCGTGCTCCACGGACTGCCGAGATTCACGGCAGATCTGGATCTCGTTGTCGACCTTGAGCGTGAGAATCTCACTGCCGCGCTTGGAGCGCTCAGCGCTCTTGGATATCGTCCTCGAGCACCAGTCCCTCTGCACGACTTCGCCGACGCAGCGAAGCGCGCGGAGTGGGTCGCGACGAAAGGCCTCACGGTGCTGTCACTCTGGAGTCCTCAGTATCCCGCGACCGAAGTCGACCTCTTCGTGGAGGTGCCGTTCGCCTTCGATGAAGCATATTCTCGAGCTCTTCACGCAGACTTGGGTGACGCGATCGCGGTCGTTGTCGCGAAAGCAGACCTCATCGAAATGAAGGCGCGCGTCGGGAGACCTAAGGACCTCGAGGATGTCCGCGGACTGAGGCTGGCTCCGACAAAGGAGGGCGACGAATGATAGCCGACCCATGGACTCAGAATGAAGTCGCCCAGCTCCAGCGATGGTCTGAACTCAGCTATGCCGCACGAATCAAGTGGCTGTGGGAGGCTAAGGTCTTTGCCGCGAGAGCAGTGGCGGCCGCAAAGGCTCGCGACCGACAGACGGCGGACGGGGATGACAGTTCGGGCGCTGAGGCGACATCCTAAACTGCAACGCGCCAGCGAGTTCGATGCTGCTGCTGCAACTTGTCGTTGGGCGGGTCCCGCGAAGATGCCGCCGACGAGCACGAGCGGCGCGGCGCATCGCCGCGGCACAAAGCATTGTTGCGTCGCAGCCTCTTTCCTTCTCGAGTCAACATCCTCGATCGGAGTGCCAGGGCCGCCCGCACAACGGTGCCACCGAGTGCGGCCGCGCGTCTCTCGATTCCACGGGCGTGCGATGTCATGCAACGCACCCAGCGTCATCGACCGAGGACGATGTCAATGCCCGCCAGTATGAGCGCGAACTTCGCCTTGCCGATCTTGCCGGACCGCTGCGTGAGAACGGTTCGGTCGAGTGTTGCGAGCTGGGAGACGTTGGCGACGAAATGCTTCGGCAGGCCCGTGTCACGGGGAGCGAGAGCGACGTTGCCCGGGGCATCGGCCCACTTCATTCGGGACGTCAGCACGCCACAAACGATGGTTGCGATCTTGCTGCGATTGAAGGGATCGCCCTGAACGACGAGCACCGGCCGTCGAAGACCCGGCTCGGATCCGTGGGGCTCGGCGAGCTCGGCCCACCACACTTCACCCTGCGCGATCCGAGTTGAGCAGTTGGACTCAGCGTGCCGCAGTTCGCCGCGAAGCGGCGAACTGCCAAATGCAGGCCGATTTCAATCTGTCTGCAACTCGCCGTTGGACGGCGGCGTCGCCGATAGCCGAGACCCAGATCTGGATCCGGTCCGTGCGGCGCGACTTCGACCGGCTCGGTTCCGCCGGCACGACCTCGGCCAGCCCAAGGTTGACGTCACAGCGTTCTTAGCCAACGGTGGGCGCCGGAGGAAGCGATGGCAACCGCACCACGTCTCATCGAAGAAGAGGTTCTGAGCCTTGCCAAGAGGGTCGCGGCGCTCAGTGGCGAGACCGAGCGAGATGCAGTGATCATCTCGCTGAAGGAGCGCCTCGAGCGACTTGAAGACTGGCGAAGAAGGCGCGCCAGTCTGGATGAACTGCGGGCGCAATGGCGCTCGCTTCCGAAAGTCGAGCCGGACCTCACAGCCGATGGGCTTTACGGTGAAAGAGGGCTCCCCAAGTGACCACTTCCATGTCATTGACACTTCCGTCGTCGTCGCATTGATGGAAGGCGAACCCGAGGCCGAGCGCTTTGAGCGTGTAATCGAGATGGCAACCCATCGGACAATCGCAGCGCCGTCCGTCCTTGAAGCCATGATGGTGCTGACGCGCCTGCGCGGCGCTGACTCCGCGGCGATTGTATCCGCAGAGCTCGCGGCCCACGCGGTCGAAATTGTCGCGTTCGGTGGAGTGATGCTGTCGATCGCGTTCAAAGCATTCTGGCAAACGGCAAGTCGCGGCATCGAGCCGGCCTGAACTTCGGGGATTGCTTTGCCTACGCACTCGCGAGCCATCGAAATGAGCCGCTGCTCTTCAAGGGCGAAGACTTCCAGCACACGGACGTGCAGATAGCCCGCTGGTAGCATCGGCACTCGCGCCCCGATTGCGTGAAGACTATGCCGCGGCCGCGCCCAACAACCGCAGCATGACCAACGCCAAGCTCAGCGGCCGGCGCGGGATTGCTGGCACGTCGCGGCGAAGCCGCGATGTGCCAAATGCAATCCCGTGACGGGCCGTTGCGGCTTGCCGTTGGGCGGGTCGCGGCGAAGGCCACGCGGTTCGCCTGAGGCGCATGCCGACTTCGGTCGAGGGTGCCAACTACAAGTATTACCCATGTGCCCGAACGTTCGGCGTGGATGGCCGCTGAGCCGTGTCTGGAGGTGGTTCAGTGAGGTCGCCAGTCGGTTGGCGAGTCCTCGACCAGTCAGCCGAGGATCTGCCGCCAGGAGTGAGCGACGATTTGCCTGGCGTCTCGCGTGATGACGTCCCCGTGTGAGAGGATCACACGTTCGAAGTTCCAAGCGAGGATGCGCTCCATACCCTCGCGCACTCGCGCCTTGTCGCCCCAGGCGAACCGATACTCGGGCGCCGGGCTGGGTCGATTCCACATGCCGAGCGCGCGGGACAGAATTCGGAGGAACAAGTTGGTGCCACGCGTAGCCGGCGTGAAGTTCTCGACAAGGTCGACGAGGATGAGGGTGCGGCTCGCGCCGTGAAAGAAGGCGACCTCGCGCATGACGCGCGTCCCCTGCAGCGCGACCTGCGACAACTCGCCGTTCCACAGCCTCGGTGCTTCGTCGCCGAGCACGAAGTCGAAGGTGAGACCCTTCGCCCGCTTCTCGACCCCGGGGCAGATATACGTCACCGCATCAGGGAACGACTGCTGGCAGGAGCGAACGTGCAGCCAATGGAGGTTCCCCGGGGCGATGATTGCAGCTACCCGCCCGAGCGCGGCTACCTCCGCGGCGAGCGAATCGTCGAAGGCACATGGGGAGTGGACGAGAATCTCCCCGCTCAGAATCTTGATCACAGTCATGCGGGCGTTGAATTGGGCGCCGCCCAGTCGCACGAGGTACTCTCGCAGCCACAGCGCATCGGGAACGAAGACTTCGAGGGAAGGAGCCATTCGCAGCACCTCTAGCAGCTCAGGCAATGTGTCGCGCACGGTCGTTTTCGGTGGCGGCACGTTGGACCTTCTACGCGCCCCTCTTCCGCGACTCAAGCTCGCTGCGCGCATCACCTCAACGCGTCGACGACATCGCCGCGATCCACACCGCGACGGAGCCATCAACGCGCTGGCTTCGATCCGAAGCGAAGCGACGGTTGCCACCGCCGTACCCGTCCGTAGGGCGCAGAAGGATAGCGCCTACGAAGCGAGCGCCACGGACGTCGTCCGCGGGGTGATGAGGCGCGCGGCGCCGCGCCGCATCGCCCACATTCGTGGCGGGAGGTGGTATGACGTCGGGAGACGCCCCTCGCTGGAGTCCGCACCACGCCGCCCAACGCGGAATTCAGCAGCCGGCACGGGTGCAAGTAGCGCAGGGGGCGCCGGCGCCAGCCGGCGCCCCCGCGTCACGTGCCTTGCGGCCGTGAAGGTCGCGAGTTCCTGCCGCGGGGACGGCGCGCGGTCAGCGCGCCGTCGATCCGGAAGGTACGAGTGGGAAGAGATGCGACTTCAGAGACGGCCACCGCGGGACTGGCCAAACGCCGCTCAACGTGGCTCTCGACGCGGCGCCACACAGCGGCTGGGAGCTGGGCGGCGAATCTGCGAACATCAGAAGAAAGCCGCTACATCAGCGGCGCGGAGCCGACGCCCTGGACGAGAAGGAGGTGGAGCCTGCACCAGTCCGTCCAATGCCAAGCTCAAGGCCGGCGCGGGATTGCTGGCACGTCGCGGCGAAGCCGCGATGTGCCAATTGCAATCCCGTGACGGGCCGTTGCAGCTTGCCGTTGGGCGGGTCGCGTTGGCGCCTACGCGCGGCTGATCGCTCGCCGCCGCATGAACCGGCATCATTGCTACTTCGCCACGAGTACCTGGACGAGTTCCGTCGGCGAGAAGATTGTGAGGCCAGAATTCCTGAAGCCGTCAGGATCGCGCGTCACGATTGCCGTCGCGCCGACATGCTCCGCGGCCGCGTCGACCACTGCATCCTCGAAGTCACTAAACTCGCGCGCGATGGCGTGGCGCAAGACAGTATCATTCACCGCTGCCACCTGAAATACCTCGAGCAGCTTTCCGATGGCATCAGCCGCTGCGCCAGTGCCGACCTGTTTCCGGGCGATGTAGTGAATCGTGGTAATTGATGTTGCACATACGTAGGCAACCAAGTCACCGCGGAATGCCGCAGCCGCCAATGTTAGTCTGCACCGAAACTATCGATCCGAAACGAGCCTTGTGCTGACGGCGTGCTGCCGTCCGTGATCCACGCTGTTCATGATCGACGAGGACGCGTTGCGAGTGAAGTATCAGTTGATGGCGCTGACGCTCGACGAGCGTAGCCGTCGGTTGCTGTTGGGGGCGGGCGTTACGCTGGGGGCCGAGGTGCGGTAGCCGCTGTGGCGCGAGCGACTGAGCATCTCGTCGACAGTGCGTCGACGGAGGAGGTCATCGCCCTCGAAGGCGTGCCGGAAATGTCGGGCGGCGGCATCCGGCGTCCGGAGGCCGTCCCACAGTCGTGGTGAAGCAGCCAGGACTCGCCAGGGCGTTGGACGCTCATATCGAACCGACGACAATGGGGCGACCCGGAGTGCCCTCTGGGTGATGGACCACAAAGAGCACTCGCCGATTGAGCCGAGCTCGGCGCGCAGGGTTTCTCCATCAGTCCTCAAGTCGTCGGGAGGTTGCTGCACGAAGCTGGCTACAGCCTTCAGGCGCTGGACAAGACGCGAGAGGGCAGCAGCCATCCTGACCGCGACGCGCAATTCCAGCGCATTCATGACGACGTCCAGAGAACCTCTTGCCGCCGGCCAGCCAGTGATCTCGGTAGACACCAAGAAGAAGGAACTCGTGGGCGACTTCAAGAACGGCGGGCAGGAGTGGTGCTGAAAGGCCGCCCTGAACCGGTGCGCGTCTGATGCCGACTTCGTCGACGCTGAATCCTGGAAAGGCAATCCCATACGGCGTCTACGACGTGGGACGAAACGAGGGCTGGGTCAATGGGTCGGCATCGACCATGATACTGCCGAGTTCGCTGTCGAATCGATCCGCCGCTGGTACCTGCAGATGGGGAAGTCCTCCTGCCCCGAGGCCACGGAGCTCCTTGTCACGTTGCATGGCAGACTGCGGGGAAGCAACAGCGCGAGAACCCGAGCCTGGAAGGTCGAACTGCAGATGCTCGCACCCGGCATCGGCCTCACAATTCGCGTCCGCCACCTTCCTCCGGGCACGGAGCGTGCGGAACAAGATCGAGCATCGACCTTCAGCCACATCGCGATGAACTGGCGCCGTCCCTCGTATCGACTGGGGCCGGGGAGGCCATCGTCTCTCTCATCGGTAGCACACCGAGTCGAACTGGACTTCGGGTCACGGCCGTCGGCACCTCGACTCCGGAAGGTACCCGACGGGAGTCAAAGTCCCTGACGACATCATGAGCCAAGTGAATATCGTGAGACATGCGACACACGGAGATTGGAACTGGGATGACATCCTCCAAATTGAAAGGTGGCAAGACGGTTGAGTAGTTTCCTTGATCAGGCCCTTAGTGCTTGGACATCGAAGGGCCGGCGCGCGAGCATGAGGTCGAGAATGACATTGGTATCGATCGTGACACGAGGAGCGCTCATTATTTCGAAGTCCCGTACTTCGCATCACGGTAGGTCGAATAGTCGTCTTCCCCACCCTCCGATTGCGACAGGCATCCGTGCAGGGCGCGCACAACAGCTGGAGTTCCATCTAATTGAGTTTCGTCATTCGCGCCAAGGTGCGCGAAATAGTCCGGCCGAGCGTACACTGAACGACCGGTCGCACTGGCGTACGCTTTCGTATGCTCGATGAGCTCCGAGTCAAGGCGGAGCGTGAGTTTGGTCTGCATGACGTACAACCTCCCCGGCTTCAGTACGGCAACCCGCCGGACCCGTCAATAGGCGGGGCCAAGGGCGGCTTCATCGAGGCCCACGCGGCGCACTCCCGAGGATCCCTGCAGGTGCTGACCCGGGCGACGTGGCCGGCGCGCGCTGACTTCGACCTGTCGCGAAGCGACGGTCGCCACCGGCGCGCCCGTCGTTTCGAGCGTAGACGGAAATACCTGCTGCACGGCACCACCGACGCCGCCTTGCAGGGTGATGGCGCGCGGCCGCGCGCGGCGTCACCCACGATGTTGAGGAGGATGACATCGAGACGACCTACGCCGAGGGCACCACGCCGCCCGCACGACGCTCAGCTGGCGGCGATGGTGCGGCGGTCGCGGCGCGTAGCCGCGATGTGCCAATTGCAATCCCGTGACGGGCCGTTGCAGCTTGCCGTTGGGCGTGGGTCATGGATGCCACGTCCGCGCAAGTTTGACCGGGTCCACTGGATGCGCTCAGTCGATTGGCTGTGCAATGACTCTACGGTTGTCGACGCCGTGCGCAATGCTCGACTCCGCCATCGACGTGCTCGACGTCAACTACGGACTGATCGCTCCTTACGAAACGACCTGCCTGATGACGACCATGACCTGCTCGATGACGAACATCGAATGATCGACGGCGTGCGTAGCAGCAGAGCCGGCCGCAGAAGGTGTTGATGCCCGCGGTTTCAGGTCCGAGCATTAGAGCGCTCGCGGCTGCCCGCCCGCAGCGACGCGGCCGCCTTACGCGCCACCTCGAGAGCACGGCCATCTCGCGCAACTTCGCCTTGGTTGTTCACTATCGCACCAAGGCTTGATCGATGGCCTCGAAAGCGATCGCAGCACTTTAGGGCTGAGCGACCCGACGCTGTTGACGAAGTCGACCTGCCTGTTCAGGTAGCCGACGAGCTTGTCGCACTCAGCACGCTTGTTCCCGCAACCCGCAGTGCTTGCGAGGAGCAAGACGAGGGCAACGGCCGCGGTGGCATCTTCATGAGCAATCGCCGCACGGCCGAGCCCTAACGTACGAGTGGGAGGAGATGCGACTTCAGAGACGGCCAACGCGGACTGGCCAAACGCCGCCAATGCCGCGATGAGAGCCGGCGCGGGCTTGCCGTGGTCGCGGTAGCCGGGCGACCACGAGCTGCAGCCCGTGCCGGTCTGTTCCATCACACATTGGGCCGGGTGAGTCTTATTTGCGCGATGCGTGCGGGCTCGAGCCGGTTTGGCGCTCGTTGAAGAATGGCGCCTGCTAGAGCCGGAAGATCTCGACGTGGGGGAACGGAGCCGCGAGCCGACTGAGGTCCTCGACGTCTGCGGTGGAAGGGATGATAGCTCTGGGGAAGGAGGCGGCTGTGGCGACAACGAAGGCACGACCGCGGCGGCGGACGAGAGCTTGAGTTCGCGAGGCTCTGCCGGCCATTTTGGCAACAATGTCTGCGGTCAGAACGCTGACGAGTACTCCTCGTCCGTTGAGGAGTCGCTCAACGGGTGCGTCGAATCGGCGACCACGACAGACCTCGGCGAGTACCGGAGCAGTACTCGGACGAGTGCGGCCGCCTGTAGGCCACGGGCGGCTCGCGCGCGCTGGAAAGAGAGTGCGCCGTGAGCAGAGGGGGAGGCATTGACGGCTCCGGAATCGAGAATCAGTGCTTCGGCCATTTCCGCCCAGCTGCGCTGAGTGCGGCTTTGGAGACGGGACCTTGGTCCTGGGTGAGTTCTTCGAGGAAGCCTTGAGCGTCCGCTGCGCTCGAGTTCGTGGGCGATGGCACGAGCAACGAATCCGGAGAGTCCTCTGGGACCGACGCGCCTCTTGAGTGCGTCGGCGAGGTCATTGGGAACGCTGATGGAGAGCTTGGTCGCCGTCGAGGCCATGGTGTCTCCTACCAGAGTGGGAATCCGAGGCAACGTTCCGGGCCGTTCGACCGCGCGAAGCGCGGGCGAGCGGGCCATGTCAGGGCGTAGCGCGGCCGTCCCTGGTTCCGCGACGAGCTCGTATCGAGGGCTAAGGTTCTGGTTCCGGTGCCTCCATCGATGTCGTGGAAGGGCACGGGGTTCTGAGGATTCCGTCGCCGGGGTGCTGCCCAAGGAGGGATGCTGGCCTGTCGGTGGAGAGCTGCAGCCGAGGTCGCGCGGCCCGGATGCATTATTGGGCTGCCGCGCCTCTCGTGAGCGCCCCCGCGTTCGCGCGCCTCGACCATCCAACTTCGCGCGCGCCTGACGAGTGGGCGCGGCCCCCACCGGGTCCCCATCGCGCGGAGACGAGGCGTGAAGAACGAGGGGCAAGGCCGCACCCGGACAGAGGTTTTTAGCGTCAAAACGCGGCCCAATGCCTATTCGATGGGTCTGGGTATTTCGGCGTGATGATTGTCGAGATCACCTGTCCGCAGGGTTCACTTCCGCGACCCGCGATTCAACGCTTAGCCCGATCGGAAACCATTCTCAACCGTCTTTGCCACCTTCAATTTGGGTAGGATGTCGTGCTCAATCTCCGCAGGTCGCGCTGCCCCACGATATTCACTTGGCTCATGATGTCGTCGAAATTTTGACTCCCCGCCGGTACCTTCCGGTCGAGGTGGGCCGTGACCCGAAGTCCAGTTCGACTCGTTGTGCTACCGATGAGAGAGATGATGCCTCAGTCGATGCCGAGGGGACGGGGCTACGCCAGTTCATCGCGATGTGGCCGGAAGAGTCGATGCTCGATCTTGTTCCACTTGCTCGTGCCCGATAGCTGCGGCGGACGCGAATTGTGGAGGTCGGTCCCGATTGCGGCGATCTGCAGTTCGACCTTCCAGGCTCGGGTTCTCGCACTGCGTTGCTTCCCCCGCAGTCTGCCGCATTGCTGAGCTCCGTGGCCTGCAGGAGGACTTCCCCATCCGCAGGTACCAGCGGCGGATCGATTCGACAGCGAATCCGGCAGTATCGTGGTCGATGCCGACATTGACCCAGCCTCGTTTCGTCCCACGTCGTAGACGCCGTATGGGATTGCCTTTCCAAGTTCAGCGTCGACGAAGTCGTGAACGCGCACCGCTCGGGGCGGTCTTTCAGCTGCCACTCCTGCCCGCCGTTCTTGAAGTCGCCCAGTTTAATCTTTCTTCTGGTGTCTACCGAGATCACCAAGGCTGGCCGGCGGCAAGAGTTCTCCGGACGTCGTCATGAATGCGCTGGAATGCGCGTCGCGGTCAGGATGGCTGTCGCCCTCTCGCGTCTTGTCCAGCGCCCGAAGGCTGTAGCCAGCTTCGTGCAGCAACCTCCCGACGACTTGAGGACTGATGGAGAAACCCTGCGCGCCGAGCTCGGCGCTCAATCGGCGAGTGCTCTTTGTGTCCATCGCAGAGGGCACCCGTCGCCCTGTGTCGTCGGTCTGATGAGAGCGTCCAACGCCCTGGCGAGTCCTGGCTGCTTCACCACGACTGTGGGACGGCCTCCCCCGACGCCGGATGCCGCTGCCCGACATTTCCGGCGCGCCTTCGAGGGCGATGACCTCCTCCCGTCCACGACGCACTGTCGAGCGAGATGCCCCAGTCGCTCGCGCCACAGCGGCCACCGCACCTCGCCCTCAGCAAGATAGCTTCCGCCCCCAACAGCACCGACGGCTACGCCTGCCTGAGCGTCGGCGCCATCAACTGATACTTCATCGCGTCGCGTCCTCGTCGATCATGAACAGCGTGGATCACGGACGGCAGCACGCCGTCAACACAAGGCTCGTTTCGGATCGATAGTTTCGGTGCAGGCCCTTAGTGGAGCGTCTATCTGCGTTGCTCGGAGAACGCAGTCCAACGCACGCGCTCGTTCGGAGGAACGGGGTGTAGGCACCTTCGCAAGGTAGAGTCGGAAGGCGCCGTCGCTCCAGTTCGTTCGTCGGTGACCTTGATGGCCGACGACATCCTTGCGATTGACGGATACCGATTCGAGGACGACCCCGAGCTGGCCTTGTGGTGTCCGTTACCGCGTGCGGGGTCGTCGTCGAGCTCGATCGCGGTATCGGATACCGCTTCGGCCACGGCCGCGTCCACCGAAAGTAGTATCGGATACCGCGTGCGAGGTCGTGGCCGTGCTTCGCAGCGGTATCCGATACCGCGGGACCGCTTCTCAGGTGGACGGACGGGTCTCGGCGTCGTCGGCTCGGTCGCCTTCGATGGCGTCGCTGACGATCGGCCTCGCCGCGTCCTGTTGTTCCGCCGGCCAACCCTCCAGGTCGCGGGTGGCGAATCGGCCAATCCAGTTGAGGTCGTCGAACGCGCGACTCGCCAGCGTGAACACGCGTCGCTGAACTCCAGGTCAGTTCTCCGGGTCGAGTTCGTCGATGAGAGTTTCGAGCTCCGTCGCGTCCTTCTTCCAGTCCTCGAGCTGGGCAGGCGTGGATGATCTGCCGGCGCGTGAAGGTCGTCGGGTCCAGCTCGGCCAGACGCGCTCCGGCCAGGACGTCGGTGGCGTCGTCGCGGAGGCCTGTCCCCGAGCGGATGGAAGCGACCGTCGTGCCGTGCTGGGGGTGCTTGCCCCAGAGCAGCTCGAGCACAGGGAACAGTCTCTGATCGTAGTCGTGGACCTTCTGGGCCAGCTCCGCGCGGCGGGCCTTCTCGTCGCCGCTGAAGCCGGCTTCGGTGTCGAGATCGGCCGCGAAGTACGCCAGCGCTAGCGGGACCAGCCGCTCGTGCGTGGTCCTCGCGGTCGACAGGTACTGCGGCGATGCGCGCTGCGGCGCCGTCCAGCACCGTCGGCATGCGTGCCGGCTCAGCGCGGTCATCAGCTCCAAATAGAAGTCGGTCGCGCGGAGACTCGCGGCGTCAGAGCGCTTGACCATCGAGCGCCATGGCCTCGGCCTTCACCGACTCCAAATGGACGTAGGCGTCCTTCGTGAGATCGTTCGGCATATGTTCTCCGGTTGTGAGGAACCGGGAGGCGCGATGGTCGACCTGGCCGCGGCGCGAGTCAAGACCACCCCCGCAAACAATCTTCGGTCCGCGCGGTCGAGCGTGTCGAGGCCGCGTCTCGGCGGCAGATGCTCGGCGCTGCGGGAGACCGTGAGCGGCGCGCGCCGTCGGGAAGTCAGGCCGGGGCTCGTTCGGGCGTAGGCGACCGTAGCCGTGCGCTCGCGCGCCGCAAGGCCGAGCACCAGCCGTTGCCATCCTCGAAGCTGCGCGGCCTGGCTGCGCGCGGCCTGGCGGTCGCTCGCTCTCCGAGCGAGGCGAGCTGCGGGTGCAGGCCCGCGCGCTGCCCGAGGTGCGCGTTGCGCCCGAACGAATCGGGACGCATCAACGAGGAGACGAACATGCTCGACATCTATTCCGTCACTCTCGATATCGCGCGCGACGCTGGCGGCGCTGCCAAGCTGATCGCTGCGCATGACAACGACCTCGCGCGACAACTGCGGCGCGCTGCTACCAGCGTCGTCCTCAATGGCCGCCGAAGGCGCTGGGGTGTACGGCGGCAACAAGCGGCTGCGATATGGCACTGCCCTCGCCGGCGCCTGCGAGGTCGCGGCGTGCTTCGATGTCGCGGTCGCGATGGCGTTCCTGCCGGGCGTCGCGGATGGGACGCGGGCGGCCCTGGCGCGGGTCATCGGGACGCTCGTCAAGCTGTCGCGCTGAGCGGCGTGGCGCCGCGAGCGCCTCGGTCGCCGAGGCTCTCGCGGTGCTTGTTGCGTGAGCCCCTGGTCCGTGCGCGGGCGCGCGGGCAGGCGCGAGGCACGGGCAGGCGCGAGCGCACGGGCAGGCGCGAGCGCACGGGCAGGCGCGAGCGCACGGGCAGGGGCAGGGGCAGGGGCGAGGGACCGTCAGTCTGGGACGAGCGCGATGACGCGCTGCTTTGCGCTGGCGACGGCGGCGTCCCACGCGACGTCGCGGCCGAGCTCGGCGGCGATGGTGGTCACCGCGAGGTCGCCGTAGCCGCACGGCACGATGGCGCGGAAGCCGTCGAGCGAATTTGTCACATTGATGGCAAACCCGTGCATGCTGACGCCGTGCGTCAGGTGCAGCCCGATCGAGCCGAGCTTGCGGCCCTCGCGATAGACGCCCGGGCGATCGACGTCGTACGTCACGCCCTCCAGGCCGAGGTCGGAGGCGATGCCGATCATGACGTCGCCGAGCCGCGTCACCAGCTCGCGCACGCCGATGCGCGCGCGGCGCGTGTCGACGATGGGGTAGCCGACGAGCTGGCCCGGGCCGTGCCAGGTGGCGAAGCCGCCGCGCTCGGTGGCGATGACCGGCGTCGCCAGCCGCTCGAGCGCCTCCCGGTCGACCGCGCCGCCGCGCTTGCCGAGCGTCACCACCGGGTCGTGCTCGAGCAGGAGGCACTCGTCCTCGCCGCCCGCCAAGACGCGCTCGCGCGCCGCGCGCTGGAGCTCGAGCCCGGGCTCGTAGCCGACCCTGCCGAGCAGCGTGACCTTCATGCGTGCCGCCCCTTGAAGACGCGATAGAGCCACACCAGCGCCACCACCAGCACCGGCACGCCGACCGCCAGCGTCAGCAGCATCGCCTGCACCACCGACACCGGCGCCAGCGCCTGCTCGAACGTCAGGTCGGGCGGCACCACATACGGATATTGCCCGGCGCCGAGCCCCACCACCACCAGCGCGACCTGGCCGACCGCGGCCACGCGCGCGCGCCGATAGGCCCCGACCCACAGCGCCTGGAGCGCCGCGACGCCGAGCCCCGCCACCGCCAGCTCGAGCACCAGCCCGAGCGCGCCGCGCGGGCCGATGTCCATGAAGAGCAGGCCGTGCGCGACGAGCGCCGCGATGACCCCGCTCACCAGCGCGCGCACGCGGAAGTCGCCCTGCAGCGCCGCGTCGCCCTCGGCCTCGACCGCCAGGTACACGGCCGCGAGATAGGCCATCAGCACCAGCACGAAGACGCCGACGCCGAACGCGAACGGCGTCGCCCAGGCCGATACGAAGTCGGTCGCAACATTGCCGTGCGCGTCGAGGCGGATGCCGCCGCTCACGATGGCCCCGAGCGACACGCCGAGCGCCAGCGGCGAGACCACGCTGGCCACCGCGAACACCAGGCGCCAGCGGCCCGCTCCCGGCCCCGGCTCCGGGTCGTAGGCGCGGAAGACGAAGGCCGCGCCGCGCAAGACGATGCCGATGAGCACCAGCACGAGCGGGATGTGCAGCGCCGTCATGATGCTCGCGAACGCCGACGGCAGCGCCACGAACATCACCACCACGAGCAGGATGAGCCAGACGTGGTTCGCCTCCCAGATGGGCGCCAGCGCCTGCTCGACCAGGCGCCGCTGCGCCTCCTTGCGCGGCCCGCGCGCCAAGAGATCCCACACGCCGCCGCCGAAGTCGGCGCCGCCGGTCAGCGTGTACGCCACCAGCGACCCGAGCAGCACCAGCGCCACCAGGTCAGCCCACATCGGCAAGCTCCTTGACGAGCTCGGCGTCGCCCGGGGCCTTGCCGTCGGGCGCGGTCGGCGCGCGGAAGACGTGGCGCCGCAGCAGCACGATGACGGTGATGGCCAGCACCACGTAGAGCGCGGTGAAGGTCAGGAACGGCACGATGAGCCCCGGCATCGGCGTCACGGCGTCGGCCGTGCGCATGACGCCCTGCACGATCCACGGCTGGCGCCCGACCTCGGTCACGGTCCAGCCGGCGATGACCGCCAGCGGCGCGAGCGGCCCGCACAGGACGATGAGCGTCATGAGCCGCTTGCCCGTCGGCAGCGCCTTCTTGCGCCAGCGCAGGAAGCCCATGAGCAGCGCCACGCCGGCCAGCGCGCCGCCCGCCAGCACCATCACCTGGAAGGCGATGTGCGTCACCAGCACCGGCGGGCGCAGCGATTTTGGCACATCCTTCAATCCCATGATCTCGGCGTCGGGATCGTGGTGCGCGAGCAGCGACAGGCCGCAGGGGATCTCGATGGCCAGCGTCGTCGTCTCGGCCTCCTCGTCGGGCAGCCCGCCGATGTGGAGCGGCGCGCAGCGCGTCGTCTCCCACTGCGCCTCGGCCGCCGCCAGCTTCACCGGCTGGTGCTCGGCGATGTGGCGCGCCGAGAAGTCGCCCGAGATGGGCTGGAGCACCGCCGCCACGCCGCCCACCGCGAGCGCCAGGCCGAGCGCCTTGCGATCGAACAGCGAGTCGGGGTGCTTCCTGAGGCGCCAGGCGTGGATGGCGGCGACGCCGAAGCCGACCGCCACGAAGGCGGCGATGGTCATGTGAATGGCCTCGGTGGCGGCCGCCGGGTTCAGCATGGCGGCGATGGGATCGACCGTGGCGACCTTGCCGTCGGCGCCGAGCGTGAAGCCGGTCGGCGTGTACATCCAGCCGTTGGCGCACACCACGAAGAGGCCGGAGAGGACGCCGGACACGAGCACGATGCCGCCGGCGAACATGTGCATGCGCGGCGACAGGCCGCGCCAGCCGTCCCGAGGGAGGCGCCCACGGCTCGTTCCGGGCGCAGACCCAGGCGAAGCCTCGGGTCGTAGCTCGGAACGAAGGGCCGACCGAGGCCATCCGTAGAGATACAGGCCGAGACCGATGGCCTCGAGGAAGAAGGCGAAGCCCTCGAGCGAGAACGGCATGCCGATGATGGGCCCGGCGAAGCGCATGAACTCGGGCCACAGGAGGCCGAGCTCGAACGACAGCACGGTGCCCGACACGGCGCCGACGGCGAACAGGATGGCCGTGCCCTTGGACCAGCGCTTGGCCAGCTCGAGGTCGACCGGGTCTTGCGTGCGGTGGTAGCGCCGCTCGGCCAGCAGCATGAGGAGCGGCATCCCGATCCCCGCGCAGGCGAAGAGGATATGGAACGCCAGCGACATCGCCATTTGTGATCGCGCTGCCAGGAGGTCCGTCATCGCGGGCGAATATCTGGCAGCTCGCCGAGAAAAGCGATGCCTGCGACCCGGACCGCCCCGGCGCGAC
Organism: Myxococcota bacterium; assembly: GCA_046351155.1. Taxonomy (GTDB): domain Bacteria; phylum Myxococcota_A; class UBA9042; order PHBI01; family PHBI01; genus JAXLYZ01. The sequence continues at coordinate 36,302 of JAXLYZ010000026.1, read as the reverse complement.
CTCGGTCATGAGCAAGAGGACTCACGGCCGGCCACCCGACCCGCGACGGCCTCATGATTCGGCAACATGACCGCGGGTTGAAGGCGCTCGGCGACTGTGATTCAGTGGTTGTCATGAACCACCATGTCTCGGGCCGCCGGCTGTCGCCGCCCGTGGCCATCGCGTTTGCGCTCGCCGTCGGCTGCGGCGGCGACGAGGGCTCGACGCCCGCGCTCGTCGCCGGAGCCTCGGTCGTCTTCGTCGGGCCCACCGTCGGCAACGGCGGCGTGCTCTCCACGCAGGGCTACGACCTCTTCATGCAGGACGTCCACCACGACGCCTCCGGCTGGATCGTCATGCCCGGCGCGCGCTGGGACTCGGTCGCGGTCTGGCACTTCGGGCCCGTCGGCTGCGACTGCAGCGCCACGACCGGCAGCGCCGGCGGCCGCTCCGAGTTCCCCATCCTGGCCGGCCCGGACGTGTCCACGCTGGCCGCGGTGAGCTTCCCCGAGTCGACCAGCGTCGGCTATCCGCTCGGCATCCATCGCAACCCGGCGCGCACGCTCCTCACCGGCGTCTACGAGCCGGACTCGGCGCTCGGCAACGGCGTGCTGCTCTCGCTGCTGCTGCCCGTCGACCTCGCGGGGGCTACGGTCGGCGCCGGCATCGACCTCCACACGACCGCGCACCCGCACGTCACCGGCCCCGCCCTCCGCGGCGTGACCGTCGACGACTTCGGCGGCTACCTCGATGGGCTCGGCTACGGCAGCGAGGTCGACCACTGGGAGCTGAGCCTCGACCCGCAGGGCGAGCGCTTCCCCGGCGGCCTCGACCTCCTGAGCACGGACAGCCTCACCTACGAGGCCTACTTCCGACGCAGCACGGTGACCGGCGTCGAGAGCCTCTGCCGCGTCGTGGTCGACTACGTCGGCGACCACACGCCGCGGTCCACGTGCGCGCCGCTGCTCGCGTTCCCGGCGCCCTTCCGCGACCGCGACATCGAGAACGTGATCACGTCGCACGGCGTGGTCGGGCTCGCGACGGACCTGCGCGGCGCCGTCTTCGCCGTCGACATCGACGGCGCCGGCGAGCCGCACACCTACCTGCTGGGCAAGGGCGAGTATCGCGAGAACTGCCGGCGCATCCGCTCGGCCTATGGCCCGCCTTCGTGCGCATCGCCGGCGCGCGCCGTGATCGCTATTTTATTCCAGAGTTTGACGGCGGTGCCGACATTTCAAAGCTGCCTCCTGACTGCCTGCCACCACGCAGTCAGAAATGGCAAGCTGACCTCCAGAGCTGAGCCATCTGGCATGCAGGTGCCAGACATTCTGAAGAGATTGCTCATTCAATCGCCTGAAGGCCACTGAGGTCATTGAGCCAGGAGATCATCGCCAAACATCCAGCCGGAGCTGCCAGGTGCTGCTGATACCAAGGGCTCTGTCGATGATTGCACCACCAGCCTGCCCATCCCTAGTTCCTTTGAACGCCTTCCTGGGCGCAGTGCCTCTGAGTGTGCCTCTGCTGTGGTGCCGTGCTGGAAGGGGCCACTGATGCCTGAGACGGGGACGGGCAGGCGATTACAGCGCCGGCAGCCGCCCACAGTTTACCGTGGTTCATCGCTGCGGACTGCAAGACTAGGAAGGCCGGATGCCGTGGGGTGGGTCACAGTGAAGGCCTCTGCTAGTAATGTCACGCAGCCATGACGCGAGTGTCACCATGCAACGGGAGCCTGCTGTCTGATGATCACATCAGACGGGCACACCTGCCAGCCAACACGCACCCACGCCGAGGCAGGACAACAAGTGCCTGGAATGCAACACCCACGCGTGCTGGGGTGCTGTCCACTGCTGCCTGATGATGCGCGTGGGACGACCAGGCTGCCGAGGTGCCTGCTGCAGCTGACCGCCAGCTGGCCGCAGGCGAGGCGGGGTGCTTCTTCCCGGAGCTCCCAGCAGGTGAGCGCGAGCGGCCGGTGCCGATGATCACCGCCATAGCCGCGACCTGTTCCATGACCTGATGCCCGCGAGGCCATCGCGCGAGCTGCTCCGACCTGGGCCTGAGCTGCACCACCACCGACCACGGCCAGCGCGATGGCTGCGATGTTCCGGCTACGACGTCGGTTGCGTGGGCTCCACAGCTTCGAGCCGCAGTGCGTGGGCTCAATGCCGGTCGTGCCGCGGCGACAACGTGCACTACGTCGACTGCCAGGACCTCGGCTTCACGCAGTGCGTCCCGAACGGCGCCGAACCAGCTCCGCTGCGAGCAGGAGGCGACGATGCGACGACTCACCGCGACGCTGCTGGTCGGTGCCCATCCCCGCCTGCGACAAGGGCGAGGACGTGTCCGCGACGCGCTCGCCGACAGCGCCGACGGCGCCGACGGCGACGTCGTCGCCGCGCCGCTGCGCGACGGGCGCTGCTGGTGCTGGCGAGCGATGCGAGCGCCTACGTCCTCGACCTGTCGGCCGGGCGACCACCTGGCGGTGCTGGTCGGGCACTACAGCGGCGCCCATGCCGGGCGTCCCGGACGGCTTCGGCTACGACGCCGAGGTGGTCCTCGAGCGACGACGGCGGCGGTATTCGGCGCACCTCGCGCCGCCGGCGGCGAGGTCGCCGAACAAGCCCTGGTGGGTCCATCGCACGGCCGACGCGCCGGGTGGTCGAGGTGGAGAACAGCGGGCCGGACGGCTTCGAGCGACGGACCTACCACGTGCACGAGGTCGACCCCGCGAGCGGCGCCACGACGCGCAGTTGACCTCGCCGGCGGCGGCCGCGCCTTCACGCCCGACGCCATCGCGACGCTGTCGAACGACGGCGGCTCGGGCGTGCGCCTCGGCCTCGCCGACCTGACGCCGCAGCCGGCGTCGGGCCCGGCGCTCGACGACTGGCCGCGCATCTCGGCGCTGACGCTGGCGCCGGTGTCGAGCCTCGACGGCGTCCACTGGACGAGCGTCGTCTACACGCGCGACGAGCGCTGCCTGCTCACGGCCGCGCCGAGCGCGCCGGCCGACATCGCGCGCGCGTGCGTCGAGCGGCACGCCTGGCCCATCTCGGGCACGGCGCGCCAGACCACCGTGGCGCGCCCGGACGGCGTCTATCAGCTCTACACCGCGCGCGGGCACACCTTCGCGCGCCGTTTCGCAGCCGGGGCGCTCGGCGCCGAGCTCGACCTCGGGCCGGGCCTCCTCGGCGAGGCGCTCGGTCGGCGCTTCGGCGACCTCGTGCGCCTGAGCGACGGCAGCTCGGCGCGCCTGCTCGCCTTCGAGGACGGGGCCGCGCGCGACGCGTCGATCCCGGCTTCGGGCCTGCGTCGACCCTGCCGTGGCCGGGTGAGCTCGACGAGCACCACCTCGACGAGCTTCGGCTACGGCGCGCTGCACGCCGCCGTGCGCTTCGGCGACGGCAGCATCGGCGCCATCTACCGCGAGGGCCCGGGCCTCCTCTATCGGCGTGCGCGCGGCGGACCCGGGCACGCCGCCTTCTTCGTCGCGCCGTCGCCGGACACGCTGGTCATCGAAGCGCGCCGCGGGCCGCCTCGCTCCCGGCGGACAGCGCGCTGGAGCTCGCCTGCGCGCGCGCGCTCGCGTGCTTCCCGGGCGAGACGGTGGCCGAGTGCCTGGGCTACTGGTCCGAGGTCCGCGGCGGGGCAGGCGACCCGCGCTTCGCGGCCTTCGTCGCGGCCGAGACCTGCGACGCGCTCGGCAGCGCCTGGCCGGCCGCCTCCGCCGGGCGCGTCGAGCCCTGCGTCGCCGCCTGCTACGGCAGCGTCGCGGTGCGCGCGTGCGGCGGGGTCGGCATGCGACGGCAGGCCTTCGACTGCGCCGACGTCGGCACGAGCTGCGTCGACAACGCCCCGCCCATCGGCCCGAGCTGCGGCCCGTACGCCGCCGCCGACTGCAACACCTGCGACGGCGACGGCCGCGCCGTTCGCTGCGATGGCGCGAGCGGGGTCAAGACGCGCAGCGACTGCGCCGCGCTCGGGCGCAGCTGCCAGGTCGTGGCCGGGCTGCCGAAGTGCGTCGCCGGCGCGACGACCTGCGGCGCGTGCGAGGCGGGCGTCCTGACGGTGTGCAGCGACGAGGACTTCGGCTCGGTCGACGTCGACTGCGCGCGCCTCGGCCTCGAGTGCGTGGACGGCAATGCGTCGTGCGGCGTCGTGTCGGGCCTGACGACGCAGTGCCAGGGCGCGACGTCGGCCTGTGACGGCGACCTCCTCACCTACTGCGCCGCCGGTGCGAGCCGCTTCATCGACTGCGGCGACGCCGGCGGGACGTGCCAGCCGCTCACGCCGGGCGGCACGACCGAGGGCGCCTGCGTGCCCGCGCCGCGCTGAGGACGAGCACGCGCCGCGCGCCCGCGGACATCGCGCGGGCTATGACCCGTAGCGGACCAGCGCGACCACGGCCATCACCACGAGCAAGAGCGGCGTCGCCACGCGGCCGGCCCAGTCGAGGCCCAGCACCAGGCGATGGCGCTTGGCGCGCGCGGCGAGGAACACGAGCACGGTCGTGAGGGTGGCGTACATGGCCAGCGCGCAGGCCGCGTAGAAGCCGTAGTCCATGGTGACGAGGTAGCTCACGCTCGGCAGCTCGGCGGTGAGCTGCTGATAGAGGACGGTCACGGTGAGGAGCGCGGTGATGCCGATGGTCGAGCGCGTGCCGAGCTCCTCGGGCGGCAGGAAGAAGCCGATGTAGAGCACGATGATGATGAGCATGAGCGGCAGCAGGTTCCGGAGCCCGTAGGTGCCGACGTCGCGGCCGATGGTCATGACCGCGTTCACGCGCGAGTAGGTGAGGCCCACGTCGGCCGAGCGCATGCCGATCTCGCCGAGCGTCGACGCCGAGCGGATGTCGTCCTGGTAGGCCACCGCGTCGAGCAGCTTCCAGCTGCTGGACCCCAGCGCGCCGGCCAGGCGCTGGCGCATGTCGGGGCCGTCGTCGACGGTGCGCATGCCGAGGCGGTCGAGCGCCAGGACGAGGCTGGCGGTGGTCCGCGAGCGGTGGCGCAGCTCGATGCGCAGCTTCTGGGTGTCGAAGGGGTAGTCGTGGAAGTCGAAGTCGCCGCGGAAGGTCGTCTTCACGCGGTAGGTGGCGGTCGTGACGTCGCCGCGCTTGCGCACCCAGATGGGCGCTCCGAAGTCGACCGGCGCATCCGCAGTGGCGAGCTCGAGCGCCGCCACGTCGAGCTCGCCCTGATAGCGGAACCAGATGAAGAGGTCGGCCGTGAAGAGGCCGGCGTGGAGATCGACCTCGGGGATCGCCACCACGTCGAGGCCGGCGTAGACCACCTGCACCTTGGCGAAGAGCTCGCCGCCGCTCCGCACCATGCTGCCGTCGCGCAGGCGCTCCTCGGCGTCGGGGACGGTGGCCGCGTCCGACACCAGCTCGAGCTGGGTCGGCGCCGAGCACAGGACGCCGCGGATGAAGGTGCCGACCGCGATGCGCTTCACCGCCGTGCGGCGGGCGTCGAAGTAGAGCGGCCCGGAGATGCCGCGATAGGCGAGGTCGGGGCTCGCCACCTGCGCCAGCGCGTCGCGCAGCCGGCGCCGATCGGCGGCCAGGTCGACGCCGTCGGGGCGCGCCTTCGCGGCCGCGTCGAGGACCACGCGCGCGGCGTCGTAGTAGGCGGCGGCCGAGCTGTCGGGGTCGCGCCCGAAGCGCTCGCGGAAGGCGCGCACGAAGGCCTGCATGGCCTCGCCGCCGGTGTCGGGCAGGGCCACCGCGATGGCGTAGAGGTTGTCGCTGTAGGCGCCCGGGTGCGCGCGCTCGCGCGGCAGGTCGCGGAACAGATCGGCGAAGCCCTCGCGCCCGACCGCCTGGCCGGCCAGGATCGGCAGGTCGACGCCGGCGTCGCGCAGCGCGCGCACGGCCTCGCGCGCCGGCACCTCGGAGGCGAGCAGCACGAAGCCCTGGCAGTCGACGCAGGCCTTGGCCTCGGCGGCGATGGTCGCGAGCGCGGCCAGGTCGGCGGCCTTCGGGTCGAAGCTCCACTCGCGGGCGATGGTCACGCCGACCGCCTCGGCGGCCGGTCGGAACGACTGCACCAGCGAGCGGCCGGCGTTGACGAGGCCGACCTTCTCGAGGCCGAGGCCGTGGCGCGCGTACGTCGCGAGGAAGCGCCCCTGCGCGTCGTTGTCGAAGAGCGCGCGGAAGTAGCTCGGGTTGTCGGCGGTGACGTCGGGGTCGGTGGCGCTGGCGGTGATGGCCGGCAGCCCGACATCCTTGTAGACCTTGCCGGCGGCGATGCAGACGTCGCTGGCGCGATGCCCGATGACGGCCAGCGTGACGCCGTCGGCGCCGAGCCCGCGCGCCACCTCGGCGCCGCGCGCGGCGTCGTTGCCGTCGTCGGCCACGCGCAGGAGGACGGCGCGGCCGTCGATGCCGCCCGCGGCGTTGGCCTCCTCGACCGCCAGGCGCGCGGCGTCGGCCATGGCCTGCCCCTGGAACGCGCCGGCGCCGGTCATCGGGCCGACCACCGTCAGCACGACCGGCGGCTGGCGCAGCTCGGGCCCGGACCCGCCGCTGCACGGGCCCACTGCAAGCGCGATCACCACGACCGCGACGAGCCCTGCCGACCCCCCCACCAGAAGCCACCGCCGACGCCGCGGATCGATGATCGTCATGTCAGGGCAGCCTCCTCCGCCAGAGGGCGAGCCGACTCCGTCGGCTGTGGCCGTCCGTCTCCGGAGGCCTTCTGACCCATCATCGCGCCCTCTCGGGCTCGAATGGTAGCCCCCGCCCGGGCGCCTCACAACGCTCGAAGGTCCCGTTCTGCGGGCGTTTCAGCCCGTTCTAACCGGCTGCCTCGAGCCGCGGGTAGTCGGTGTGGGTGCCGTGGCCGGTCGTCTCGGTCGTCTCGGTCGCGGTCTCGGCGAACATTCCTCGACTGTCCACTCGAAAGCCGCCTGCGGTCCATGCGAGCCGCGGCGACTACGGCGATCGTTCACTCCTTCATCGCGGCACCGCCGTACATCCAGGAGTCAGCCCTTGAGAACCCAAGGCGCGCCGTCACGGCGCCTCTCATTCGCATTGCCGTTCGTCGGCCTGGTCGCGCTCTGCGCGCTCCAGGGCTGCGCGGACCAACCCGCCGACCTCGCCCCGAGCGTGAGCGCGCACGCGCTCGTCGCTCGCGCCGAGAGCCGCTTCGCAACCCCCAGCGGCGCGTTCGGTGAGCGCGTCGCGCGCACGTTCGTGACCGACGCGCGCGGCGGCCTCTCGCTGGCACCGACCACGCTCGCGACGCGCGGCACGCGCGCCCTCGCGACCTTCCCGGCGCGCGCGTCCGACGGCCTGCACGTCGCGGTCGCCGGTCGCGACGACGCCTGGCTGAAGGTCCGACCCACGACCACCAACGCGACCCGCACGGTCGTCGACGGGCTCGTCGTCTATGAGGACATGGTCGGCGGCGCCGACGCCATCTACACCGTCTCCGACGAGCGCGTCGAAGAGTGGCTCGTCATCGACGACGCCGAGCAAGCCCGCCACCTGACGTTCGACGTCGAGCTCGGCGCGGGCATCGCCGGCTTCCGCGTCGACGGCAGCGGGCACGGCCTCGAGGCCATCGACGCGAGCGGCAAGACGCTGCTCCGAGCCCCGGCCCCCGAGGGCCGCGACGCCGACGGCGAGCACGTCGCCGGCACGCTCGTCGCGTCCAACGCCGATGGGCACTGGCGGATCGATGTCGCGCTCATCGGCGACGACCACGCCTATCCGATCCTGCTCGACCCGAGCTGGGTCGGCACCGGCTCGATGGCCTTCGCTCGGCAGCGCCACGCCGCATCGCTCTTGCCGTCGGGCAAGGTGCTCATCACGGGCGGCGACAACGCGAGCGGCGTGCTCCAGAGCGCGGAGCTCTACGATCCGGCGAGCGGCACGTTCTCCGCCACCGGCACGATGGCTCGGCAGCGCTCGGGCCACACCTCGACCTTGCTCGCGACCGGCAAGGTCTTGCTCGTGGCCGGCTCGGGCCCGACCGCCGAGCTCTACGACCCGGCCAGCGGCACGTTCGCGCTCACCGGCGCAACCGTCAACGGCACCCGCTCCGAGCACACCGCGACGCTCATCCCGGCCACGGGCCGCGTCCTCATCGTCTCGGGCCGCGACGGTTCCGGGGCGCCGATGGGCAGCGCCGAGGTCTACGACCCCGTCGCCGGCACGTTCGCGACCCACTCGAGCACGTCGGGCCGCGCGCAGCACACCGCGACGCTGCTGCCGACCGGGCGCGTCGTCGTCATCGGCGGCTACATCGACAACTTCAGCGGCTCGCCGAGCGCGTCGATCCTGTCGTACGACGCGGCGGGCGGTCTCGCCGGCGCCGGCACGCTGCTCGTCGGGCGCGCCGGCCACAGCGCCACGCTGCTGCCGTCCGGCAAGATCCTGGTGGCCGGCGGCTTCAGCAGCTCCGGCTACCTGACGACCGCCGAGCTCTACGACCCGGCGACCAACACGTCGGTGGCGACGGGCTCGATGCCCGTGCCGCGCGCCTATCACAGCGCGACCTTGCTGGTGACCGGCGACGTGTTGCTCGCGAGCGGCAACGAGGCGGCCGGCGCGGACGGCTTCTCGGGGACGTCGGTGCGCTACTTCTCCGCCACCGGCACGTTCGTGGCGGCGCCCACGCTCGGCTCGCGCCGCCCCATGCACACCGCCACACTCTTGCCGTCGGGCCGCGTGCTGCTCACCGGCGGCAACAACGGCTCGGTGCTCGGCAGCGCCGAGGTCTTCGACCTCGAGGCGCACGCGACGGCCATCGCCGTCGACACGCTGGTCGGGTCGAACTGCCCGAACGGCGGCTCGCGCGTCGCGAGCGGCCAGGACGACGGCGCCGGGCTCGGCATCGCGGACAACGGCATCCTCGAAGCCGGCGAGATCGACGCGAGCGCGTACGTCTGCTCGCCGACCGGCCTCGGCACCGGCCGCATGGTCTTCGCGCGCGCCGCGCACACGGCGACGCTGCTCGCGACCGGCAAGGTGCTCGTCGCCGGCGGTCGCAACGAGGCCGGCTATCCCACGGCCTCGGAGCTCTATGACCACGTCACCGGCACCTTCGCGACCTCGGGCGCGTTGAGCCCCGGGCGCGAGAGCGCGACCGAGACGCTGTTGCAGTCCGGGCGGGTGCTCGTCGCCGGCGGCTACTCCGGCTCGTTCATCGCCAGCGCGACGGTCTACGATCCCGCGGCCGGCACGTTCGGCGCGAACCTGGCGCTCACGACCGGGCGCCTCTACCACACCGCCACGCTGCTCGCGTCCGGGCAGGTGCTGATCACGGGCGGCTACAACCCGACCGTGCAGGCGTCGGCGGAGCTGTACGACCCCAGCGGCAACGCCTCCACCGCCACCGGGTCCATGACGACGCCGCGCTTCCTGCACACGGCCACGCTCCTGCCGTCGGGCAAGGTGCTGGTGGTGGGCGGCGACAGCGTCAACGGCAGCCTGAGCGCGCTCGCCAGCGCCGAGCTGTTCGACCCAGCGGACGGGACCTTCACCGCGACGGGCTCGCTCGCGACTGCACGCCGGCAACACACCGCGACGCTGCTCCCCTCGGGCAAGGTCCTCGTGACGGGCGGCTACAACGGCGGCTACCTCACGAGCGCCGAGCTGTACGACCCGGTCAGCGGCACGTTCTCGGCCACCACCCGACCGCTCCTCACGGCGCGCGCACGCCACACCGCGACGCTCCTCGCGTCCGGCAAGGTGCTCGTCGCCGGCGGCGGCGGCTCGGGCCAGGCAGGCAGCCCGGACCCGGTCGCGAGCATGGAGCTCTACGATCCCGCGACGTCCTCGTTCAGCCCCACGGTGAGCCTCGGGGCCGCGCGCTACGACCACAGCGCGACGCTCTTGCCGAACGGCAAGGTGCTCATCGCCGGTGGCTACGGGGTCGGCGGCCTGGCCGTCGCGACCGCGGAGCTCTGGAGCGCGGTCCTGTCGCACGCCACCGTGCTCGCCGTCGACACCGTCGTCGGGGCGAACTGCCCGGGCGCCGGCTCGCGGCTCCGCGTGGGCTCGGACGATGGCGAGGGGGTGGGCGCGGTCGCCGACAACGGCATCCTCGAGACGAGCGAGGTCGACGCGACCCACTACATCTGCGGCGGCACCAATGGCACCAACGGCACCAACGGCACGAACGGCTTCACGACGCTGACGGTGGTCGACGCGACCGTCGGCGCGTCGTGCGCGGCGTTCGCGGGCAGCGGCCAGCGCATGCGCTCGGGGCTCGACAACGGCGCGGGCGGCGGCACCGCGAGCAACGGCACGCTCGAGGCCGGTGAGGTCACCGCGACGGCGTTCGTCTGCAACGGAGCGACCGGAGCGGCCGGAGCGACCGGCGCGACCGGCACCGCGGGCTTCAACGCGCTCGTGCTCATGGACGCGACCGTCGGCGCCTCGTGCGCGGCGTTCGGCGGTAACGGCGGCCAGCGCATCCGCACCGGCATCGACAATGGCGCCGGCGGCGCACCGCGAACAACGGCGCGCTCGAGGCGGGCGAGACCACGGCGACGGCCTTCGGCTGCAACGGCGCGACCGGCGCGACCGGCGCGACCGGTGGCACGGGCGCCGCGGGCTCGAACGGCTTCAGCGGGCTCGTGTTGATCGACACGACCGTCGGCGCGTCGTGCGCCGCCTTCGGCGACAACGGCGGCCAGCGCGTGCGCTCGGGCCTCGACAACGGCGCCGGCGGCGGCACCGCGAACGACGGCGCGCTCGACGGTAGCGAGGCGACCGCGACCGCGTTCATCTGCAACGGCGCCGACGGCGCCGACGGCGCCGACGGAGCGACCGGCGCGACCGGCGCCACGGGTGCGACCGGCGCGGTCGGGGCCACCGGGGCCTCGGGCACCAACGGCTTCAGCGGGCTCGTGATGCTCGACGCCACCGTCGGGGCCTCGTGCGCCTCGTTCGGCAACAACGGCGGCCAGCGCATCCGCACCGGCCTCGACAACGGTGCGGGCGGCGGCGTGGCGAACAACGCCGCGCTCGAGGCCGGCGAGGTGACCGCCACGGCGTTCATCTGCAACGGCGCGACCGGCGGCACCGGCGCGACCGGCGCCGCGGGCCACAACACCATCATCGCCACCGACGCCACCGTCGGCGCCTCGTGCGCCGCGTTCGCGGGCACGGGCCAGCGCATGCGCTCGGGCGTCGACGACAACGACGACGGCACGCTGCAGGTCGGTGAGGTCGACGCCAGCGCCATCGTCTGCAACGGCGCGACCGGTGCGGGTGGCGCGACGGGTGCGACCGGCGCCGCGGGCAGCAACGGGCACGGCGCCATCATCCTCACCGACACCGTCGTCGGAACCTCGTGCGCCGCGTTCGCCGGCACGGGCCAGCGCATCCGCGCGGGCATCGACGATGGCGTCGGCGTCGGCTCGATCGCCAACGACGGTATCCTGCAGGCGAACGAGATCGACTCGACCGCGTTCGTCTGCGACGGCGCGACGGGCGCCACCGGAGCGACCGGCGCCACGGGTCAGACCGGCGCCACCGGCGGCGACGGCCACGACGCGATCGCGTCGTTCGATCAGACGCTGGCGGGCAACTGCGTCGGCGTCGGCGGCACGCGGCTGCGCAGCGGCATCGACGACGGTGCCGGCGGCGGCATCGCCGACAACGGCGTGCTCGAGGCGGGCGAGGTCAGCGCGACCTCGTACGTCTGCAACGGCGCGGCGGGCATCGGCCACAACTCGATCGTCCAGGTCGCCCCGGCCGCCGCCGCCCAGTGCGCGGCCGGCGGCTCGCGCATCCGGAGCGGCGTCGACAACGGCCTCGGCCAGGGCTCGATCGCCGACAACGGCATCCTCGAGACCGGCGAGGTCGTGAGCACGACCGACATCTGCAACGGCGTCGACGGGGCCGACGGGCTCGAGAGCCTCATCGTCACCGACGCGCTCGTCGGCACCTCGTGCGACAGCTTCGGCGGCACGGGCCAGCGCTTGCGCCTCGGCCTCGACGACGGCGCCGGCGGCGGCATCGCGTTCAACGGCGTGCTCGAGGCGGGCGAGGTCGACGCGACCTCGTTCATCTGCGACGGCGGCGTCGGCGCCGATGGGCACAACGTGCTCGTGCTGGTCGACGACGTCGTGGGCGCGGCATGCAGCGACGGCGGGCTCCGTCTCCGCACCGGCCTCGACGACGGCGCGAGCGGCGGCACCGCCGACGACGGCGTGCTCGAGGCGGGCGAGGTCGACACGACGGCGACGCTCTGCAACGGCGCCGACGGCGAGCAGGGCGACAGCGCGCTGGTGGCGAGCGATGACGTGGTCGGCGCGGCGTGCGCGACCCAGGGCAACGGCGGCACGCGGCTGCGCACCGGCATCGACGACAACGGCGACGGCGAGCTGCAGGACGGCGAGGTCGACACGACCACCATCGTGTGCAACGGCGCCACCGGCGGCGACGGCGAGGACGGCACGGGCACGGCCGGGCACGACGGGCTCGTGGCGCTCGACGAGGAGACGGGCACGAGCTGCGGCCAGAGCGGCGGCACGCGCATCCGCACCGGCACCGACGAGGGCGGCACGGGCGCGACGGCCGACGACGGTGAGCTCCAGGACAGCGAGGTCGAGCAGACCCAGATCATCTGCAACGGCGCCACCGGCGCGACCGGCGCGGACGGCGGCGGCTGCTCGGGCGGCGCGACGGCGCTCGCGTCGTGGTGCGTCGCGCTGGTGGTGCTGTTCCGGCGGCGTCAGCGCGCCTGAAACCGAGCGAAGCGGTCGGAGCAATCCCGAAGGACACTTGGTGGACAGTTGTCGCCGCGGCCCCGTTGCGGGTTGCCCAACGCAGCCGCGGCGGCTAAACCTGACGGGTGAGCCACCAATCACCGCCTGCGCCACGCGGCCAGAAGGGCGTGAAGGTCGTCGGTGACGTCTTGCGTCGCCGACGCGAGGAGCGCCACTTGTCGCGCGGTGAGCTCGCGGACCTCATCGGCCTCACGGCGAAGACCATCCAGCGCGCCGAGGCCGGCGGGCCGATCCGGTCGCAGGTCGTGCGCGAGCTGTGCCGCGCGCTGGCGTTGCCGCTCGGCGGGGTCGTTTCGCCGTCGGACGGCGAGGTGGTCGCGCGGCTGCGCGCGTTCGGACGCGGGCCGTCGCCCGCGCCGAAGCACTGGGTGCCGCGCGTCGACGAGGTCTCGCTGCTCCTGCCGGTGCTGACCGCGGAGCCCGAGCACCACGTCCGCTTCTGCACGCTCGCGGGTCCGCCGGCCATCGGCAAGACCGCGCTCGCGCAGCACGTCGTGGCGCTGGTGGCCGACGAGTTCCCCGCCGGCGTCGTGTGGCTCGACGGCTCGCACATCGCGACGCTCGCCGAGCTGCGTGCCGCCCAGCGCGACATCGGCGAGGCGCTCGGCTTCGAGACGCGCGCCGACGCGAGCGCGCAGCGCGACGTCGACCAGTCCTTCTCGCATCACTTCTGGAGTCGCCGGCGCCTGCTGATCGTCGACGACGCGCGCTCGACCGAGCTCATCGACGCGCTGCGCGGCGAGAACGAGGTCGGGATGGTGCTCGTCACGACGCGCTCGCGTCGCATCGCCGAGCACGCCAGCGGCACCGCCGTCCCGCTCGATCCCATCGAGGCGAGCTGCGCGCGCACCATCCTCGAGGAGTATGTCGGCGCGGCGCGGCTCGACTCCGACGCGACCGGCACCGAGGCGCTCGTCGCGCTCGTCGCGCACGCGCCGGGCAGCATCCATCCGACGGGCCGACTGCTGCACCGCGAGCCGTTCCGCCGACCCTCTGACCTGATCGGCCACATGACCGACACCTCCATCGTCGCCCGCGACGAGACGCAGGGGTGGTGGAAGGCGCTGGTCCTCGAGGGCTACCAGCGCGAGCAGCTGCGCGTCTCCGATGGCGCCTGGCAGACGCTCGCGCGCCTCGCGGCGCACGGCACGTGCGCGCTCGGGATCGAGCAAGTGGCCGAGCTCTGCGAGGTGGCGCGCCCCGTCGCGAGCGGCTACCTCTCCGAGCTGCTCGACGCGTACCTGCTGCACCTGTCCGACGCGGGCGGCGCCGAGCCGCGCGTGCACCTCGACCCGCACGGCGCCCTCGTCGGCCGGGTCGCCGCAGGTCGCTGAGCGGGCTCCAAGCGTTGGCGTCAGGGCGCCGGGCAGTCGGTGTAGGTGTCGTCGCCGCTCGTCTCGGTGGCGGTCTTGGCGGTGATGCCGACCAGGCTCTGGCTGTCGCCCTTGTTGTGGAGCGCGATGACCAGGGGGCCCTCGGTGAGGCACGGGCCGGCGATGCGGATCTTCTTGGCCGTGACCGGCAGCACCTGGTCGGCGTCGTGGGTGACGCTGCCGGCGCCGAAGCCGACGTGGTACTTCACCGCCTCGCCGCCGCGCTTGATGGCCGCCTCGAGGTTCGGCGCCGTGCCGCCGCCGAAGGCGCCGGCCTGGAACTCGAGCGTCACGACGACCTCCTTGGCGCCGGCCGGGATGTCGAGGCCGTACTGCAGATACCCGGCGGTGTAGCCGGGGAACGGGTTCGGCTGGAACGCGTCCTTCGGCTCGAGCGTCACGGCCAGGCCGCGCGCGCCGACCTTCGCGATGGGCAGGACGCGCGAGCAGCCGATGATGTGGCGCTGGTCGAACGCCGCCTTCACCTTGCCGGCCGCCTCTTCGCCGAGGATGTCCTTGGCGGCGTCGACGGTGGCCTCGGCGGCCACGGTGAAGTCGCTCGTGTCGGTGAGCGTGAGCACGCCGGCCAGGATGACCTTGTCGGCGTCGGTGGCGCCGAGCTCGTCGCGGATCTGCCACAGCGCCGAAGAGAAGATGGAGCTGTCGGCGTGGACCTCGGCGGTGAGGTCGTCGGGGCAGCTGAAGGACGTCGCCAGGTCGCGCGACTGATTGCCGCCGCCGCCGAGCGGGAATCCGCAAATGGCAAAATCTCCGAGATCGTCGAGCGAGTATTTGCCGATATTCGACTCGCCGACCAGCGTCGCGGCGAAGTAGTCGGCGTAGCCCTCGTTGAGCGCGCCGGGCAGGTTGTTGATGCCCTGGTCGTCGACGAAGACGCCGCCGAGCCGCGTGTTGCCGAGGATCGAGTGGGTGTACTCGTGATAGATGACCGAGGCGTCGAAGGCGAAGTTCTTGGTGTCGGTGCCCGAGAAGACGATGGCGTCGCCGGTGAGGCCGAGGTCGACCGGCAATTGCGCCAGGCCCTCGTGCGGGATGAACGCCGCATTTGGCAATTTGGCCCACTCGTCGCACAGGTCGATGTGGGCCTGCACGTTCACGAGCGAGTCGAGCGGGGCGTCGCGGTTGGTGAGGCCGTGCACCGTCTTGAAGTAGTCGTGGACCACCTGCATGTGGTGGTACATCTGCACCTCGGCGAAGGTGCCGTCGTCGTCGGCCGGCGTGGCCGGCGGCTCGATGGCGAGGTAGGTGCCGGTCGCGTCGGGGAAGGCGGTGTACTTCGGCGTGCAGGGGATGACGTTGAGCGTGAAGCCGCCGAGGTCGAACTCCTGCGAGGCGGCGCTGTCGTCGGGCACGCAGTTCCGGACGTTGGCGTACTCGCCCGACAGGGTGCCGTCGCTGGACGTCAGGTGCGCCAGCTCGACGACCTCGGTCTCGGGCGTGACCGCCGGCGACACGTGGTAGACGTTGGCCAGCGGCACGTCGGACTCGACCACGTCGTCGTTGGCGATGGTCGGGTCCGTCGAGTCGGGGGCCGCGTCGGCGCCGTCGGCGACGTCGGCCACGTCAGCCGCCGTGTCGGCCTGGTTCCCCTTCTTGTCGTCGTCGCCGCAGGCCGCGAGCGCGGTCCCGAATCCGGTCATGGTTGCGAGCGCGAGCATCGGACGCATCATCGGCCTACCTCAGTCTGGGTGGCGGCGCTGCCGCCGTCGGCGTTCTACCCACGCCCGCGCGGCCATGGCCAGCCCAAACCAACCGCCGCCGCCGGCACCCGCCCCGCACCCGTCATCGCGGCCACCGGAGCGGGTCTCCGCCCCTTCGGCGGCGTCGTCGGCGGCCTCGTCCGGGACCTCGACCGCGGATTCGAACTCGGGCCCGGGCTCCGGCTCGGGCTCGACCTCGACCGTCTCGGGGCCCGGCTCGACCGGCCACAGCGCGTGCTCGAAGCAGCCGCCGTTCTCCTGTCCGTAGCTCCAGCAGCCGTCCCCGAGCGGGCAACCGGCGTCCCCGTCGGCCACGCGGCAGAGCATGACGCAGCGGCGGACGCTGCCGGTGGGCGGCGGCAGGCAGGCCTTCCCGGGCGCGCAGATGGCCGAGCTCAGGCAGCCGTCGGGGCCCTCGCCGGGCGGCAGGACCCGGCCGTCGTCGGGCACGCACACGCCGGCCGTCTCGAGCGGCAGCGGGAACCCCTGGCAGTGCATGGCCGCCGGGCAGGGGTCGCCGCCCGGCGCGAACGGGTCGCAGCCGCTGGTGCACACGCCGGCGTCGCCGAACGCGTGGCACTCGAGGCCGTCGCGGCACTCCTCGGGGCGATGGCAGACCTCGCCGAGGCCGACCTGCTCGGGCAGGAAGCTCTCGAGGATGGAGCAGGTGCCGAGGCTCGCGCCGGCCGCGCGGTCGCAGCGGAAGCGCCCCGAGTAGAAGTCGTTCTGCTCGAAGGTCTGCGACAGGAGCAGCGGGCAGTCGTCGTCGCTGGCGCAGCGATACGGCACCGCCGGATAGAGGAAGCAGGCGGCGGCCTGGTCGTCGGGCTCGAGCGAGCGGTTCTGGATCCCCGGCGCCACGACCGGCGCCATGGTCGGCTGCGCCGCGTGCTCGAACGGGCCGATGTTGTGCTGGATGCCGATGAAGTGGCCGATCTCGTGCACCGCCACCGACTCGAGGTCCATGCCGCCGTTGCCGCGCGTGGTCCACTGCACCTGCAGCCCGTTGAAGGCGATGTCGGCCTCGACGATGACGCGGTTCTTGACGACCGGCGCGGTCACGCCGAGCACGTACGCGCCGAAGGGCCACTCCGCGTCCTCGACCCAGACGATGTCGTTGTGGCCGTCGGGGGCCGACGTCGTCGCCATGGTCACGTGCGGGTCCGGCGCGTCGCCCTGCTCCTCGAAGGAGACCGTGGCGCAGTCGAGCGCGGTCCAGCTGGCGAAGCCCGCGCGCACGGCGGCCAGCGCGTCGTCGGGCGCGAGGTCGTCCGAGCCGGCGTGCTCGATGCGATAGCCGACCACGTCGCCGGTCCAGCGCTCGGCGGTCGGCGGGCTCTCGTCGGTGAGGCGCACCGAGAACCCGCTCATCATCGTGGCTGCGAGGGAGGCGAGCGTCGCGATCATGATGATGCGCGGGCCAATCTACGATCGGATCCCCCCGGGCCCGCGAACGCGGGCTTGGGGGGCGTCGACGACCTCGAGAGCACGATACTCCCGCCGCTGCGGGAGTGTCGGGTCTCTCGAACGGAGTCGCGGGGGGTTCTGATCGACATCGGGGGGGAACCATAGCAGAGTCGCCGGCCGTGTCCGAGCCCGCTCGTCGCCCCCGTCTCCCGAACTGGCTCCTGCCGACGCTCGTCGTCGGAGGGCTCATCGCCGCGTACACCCTCCTGCCGCTGAAGCAGTGGCTCGGCGAGGCCGGCGACGTCATCCGCGGCCTCGGCGCCGCGGGCGTCCTCCTCTACATCGCCTCGTACGTCGTCGGCACCATGCTGTTCTTCCCGGCCGCGCTGCTGTCGCTGTGCGCCGGCTTCGCGTGGGGCGCCATCGACGGCTTCGCGGTGGCCATCCCGTCGTCGACGCTCGCCGCCGTGAGCGCCTTCTCGACCTCGCGCTACCTCTTCCGCGGCCGCTTCCGCGACTGGGTCATGCGCCGCCCGCGCGCCGCCGCCATCGACTCGGCCGTGAACCGCCGCGGCCCGTGGCTCGTCTTCCTCCTGCGCTTCTCGCCGGTCGCCCCGTTCCCGCTCATCAACTACGCGCTCGGCCTGGCGCACATCCCGCTCTGGCAGTTCGCGCTCGCGACCTTCTTCGGCATGATGCCCATCTCCTTCCTCTATACGTACACCGGCTCGGTCGCGCGCCTCCTCGGCACCGACGTCGGCATGAGCACCGAGCAGAAGATCTTCCTGGTGGTCGGCATCGTCGTGACCATCGGCGTCACCATCTGGGTGACGCGCGCCGCCCAGCGCGCGCTGCGCGAGTCGACGGCCCCGGTCGAGCCGACGTCGTCCGCGTCGACGCCGGTCGAGCCCGCGGCGTGAGCGCGGCCCCGGCGGCGCGCTCGCCGCTCGCCCCCATCTATAGACGCCTGTCGAAGGAGCTGGCCGGCCTGACCTTCGGCCCGCCGGTGACACACGTCTACGACCCGCTCGGCTACGCCGCGGCGACGCACGCCCAGTACCTCGATCGCTTCGGTCGCGCGAAGGGCCGCGTGCTCTTCCTCGGCATGAACCCGGGCCCGTTCGGCATGGCCCAGACCGGCGTGCCGTTCGGCGAGGTGGCCATGGTGCGCGACTGGCTCGGCATCGTCGGGCCGGTCGGCCGCCCGCCGAGCGAGCACCCGAAGCGCCCGGTCGAGGGCTTCGCCTGCGCCCGCTCCGAGGTGTCGGGCACGCGCCTCTGGGGCCTCTTCCGCGACACCTTCGGCACGCCCGAGCGCTTCTTCGCCGAGGCCTTCGTGGCCAACTACTGCCCGCTCGTCTTCGTCGAGGCGTCGGGCGCGAACCGCACCCCCGACAAGCTGCCGAAGGCCGAGCGCGACCCGCTCTACGCCGCCTGCGATCGCGCGCTCGCCGCGGTCATCACCGCGCTCGCTCCGAGCCGCATCATCGGCGTCGGCGACTTCGCGTAGAAGCGCGCCGAGGCCATCGTCGCGCGCTCGGCCGCGGGCGCCGCGTCGATCCCGGTCGGATCGATCCTGCACCCGAGCCCGGCCAGCCCGGCCGCCAACCGCGGCTGGGCCGAGGCCGCGCGCGCCGGCCTCGAGGCGCAGGGCCTCGCCTGGTGGTGACGCCGCAGCGACCGCCGGAGAAAAAAAGTGGAGGTCGGAGCGTCCTGCGAGACGTTCCGACCTCCCTCGACCTCCGGGGCGCAAGGCTACGACGCGGCGAGCCGCACCATGGCTTTGGCGAGGCCGGAGGCCCGACACCTGCCGTGCCCGACTCGCGTCGGCCATGACATGTGATTCGAAA
Source organism: Myxococcota bacterium (assembly GCA_046351155.1). Lineage (GTDB taxonomy): Bacteria > Myxococcota_A > UBA9042 > PHBI01 > PHBI01 > JAXLYZ01. The sequence goes on along the minus strand of JAXLYZ010000026.1, from coordinate 17,231 downwards.
GGCGCTTGACGATCCTGCGCGTCGGCCGACGCGCAGCCAGCTCACAGCCCGAAGCGGGTCTTCACCTTGGCGCGCAGCTTGCGGGCCTCGCGCAGCGCCATGCCCAGGTAGTGGTAGGGCGGGGTGGCGCTCGACTCGTCCTTGGGCTGCATCTCGTCGGTGAGGTACGGCACGTACATGGTGCGGCGCAGGCTCTCGGGGCCGACCTTGTTCGAGCGCTCGACGCGGTGCCACGCCTGGCCGTCGTGCACGGTGAGGTCGCCGGGCATGGTCTCGATGGCGATCTCGGCGGCGTCGGGCTCGTTCGACACGAAGTAGGGCTTGCGGAAGAGCGTCGAGAGGATGCCCTGCTTGTGCGTGCCCGGCAGGATGCGCAGGCCGCCCGTCTCCTTGGTGCAGCGATCGAAGTGCAGGCCGACGTTCAGCTGCGGGCGGATGCCGCGCAGGTAGAAGATGTCGCGCAGCCCATCGGTGTGCCAGCCGAGCGACTTGTAGCTCGTGCCCGGGACGTTCAGGTTGCGGTTGAAGACGACGCCGTCCTTCTCGTTGTCGCCGACGCGCGCGTTGTCGCCGACCAGGCGGCGGATGGGCTCGAAGCGGCTGTCGCGCACGAAGTCGCGGATGACGTTCGAGAACATCGAGGTGAACGCGAAGCGCTGGATGAAGGGCTTGCCGAGGTGGTCCTTGCCGACGAAGAGCGGGATGCCGAAGACCTTCTTCCGGCCCTCGGCGAGCCACTCGTCCTGCACGCGGCAGACCTCGGCGTAGATGGCGTCGAGCTCGGCCTGGGTCGCGACCTGCGCGAAGAGGATGAAGCCGTGCTTGTCGAAGAAGGCCTTCTGCACCGCGGTGAGCTCGCTGCCGAGCGTGAAGCGGGTGTCGAGCGGGAGGCGCTCGGCCTCGGCGCGCGCGGCGTCGTCGCCGAGCTGCGCTTCCTTCTTGTTGAACGTGGAGAGGCGCTCATCGAGGCGGGCGAGGGTCGCTTGCATCTGGGTTCTCGTCGGGTCTGGAGGTCCGTAGAGGAGCGCGCGCGGAGCTGGTCGCAGTGCGCCGCGGCGATTTCCGAGGGAGCCGCCCACGAAAGGGCGGCCGAGGCGATTTATTGATTGAGTATTCAATACCGCTGGGAGCGTCAAGGGGCATGTCGCACTTTTTTGACGCGATGCCCTCCGGACCGCATGCTAGGCCGCTCCGGAGGCATCCCATTGCATCGACCGGGGCGATGGCCGAGCATGACGCTCGCAGGGGAGAGGTGATCATGCGCGTGCTCGCAGCTCGGGTTGGCGTCCTGACGGTGCTCGTCCTCGTGGCCGGCGGCTGCATCCGCGAGGCCGCGAAGGGCACCGCCGACTCGGCCTCGACCGACGCGACCGCGGTCGCCGACACGACGACCGTCGACGACGCGACGACCGTGACCGACACGACGACCGCGACCGACGCCGCCACCGCGACCGATGCGACCGCGCCCGACATCGCCAGCGACTGCGGCAACGGCGTGTGCGGCGCCGGCGAGAACAAGCTCAACTGCCTCGCCGACTGCTACTGCGGCAACGGCACCTGCGAGGCGGGCGAGACGCGCGGCAACTGCGCCGACGACTGCGGCTGCGGCAACCTCGTCTGCGACGGACCGGAGACGAAGCTCTCCTGCCCCGGTGATTGCTGCGCCGATGTGAAGTGCGGCGACTGCACCTGCGACTCGCTGTGCGGCGAGACCATCGCCAACTGCCCGAAGGACTGTCACGTCTGCGGCGACGGGATCGTCTCGCAGGGCGAGCTCGATTGCGGGTGCAAGGAGGACGCCTGCCGCTGCATCGGGTCCAGCGGCGTTCTCGGTGCGGGTTGCGGCGACGGGTGCTGCATGGGCTACCAGTGCGACGAGACGAGCGGCAACTGTCCGGGCGACTGCCAGACCGGCTGCGGCAACCACGTGTGCGACGCGGGCGAGACGCCCTACACCTGCTCCGAGGACTGCGCCTTCAAGGCCTGCAGCAACGGCACGTGCGAGGCCCCCCCGACGAGAACCCCGACACATTGCCCCTCCGACTGCGGCTCGAGCTGCGGCAACTGCGTGTGCGAGCCGAACGAAGGAGCTATCTCACCTGTCCGCCCGACTGCGGCCTGTGCGGCGACAGCGTGTTGCTCGAACTGCCCGCAGTTCAAGAGGGAGCCGGAGACCTGCCCGGCCGACTGCCCACCCTGAGCAGCCGCCGGGCGATGGCCGCCCTTCCGCTCAGCGGCAGCCGTGGCCGCCCTTGCCGAACCACGCGCGCGCCCACGGCGCCCAGCCGCCGCCGGCGCCGCCCTTGGCCGGGCCGCCGTGTTGGCGGCGCTCGGCGCGGGCCTCGGGCGTGGCGTCGACCTCGACCGCCTGGCCGTGGCGCGCGAGGCGCACCTTCACGACCTTGCCGACCTTGCCGGCCAGCGCCGCGAGCAGGTGGGCGTGGTCGGAGGTCGCGAGGCCGTCGATGGCGACGATGACGTCGCCCGCGCCGATGCCCGCGCGCTCGGCCGCCGAGCCGGGCACGACGCCGGTCACGAGCAGCCCGGCGGGGGCGCCGGCGCGCAGGTGCTCGGGCAGGTCGACCGACTGGATGGCCACGCCGAGGTGACCCGGAAGGGTGGTGCCGCCGGCCTGGAGCAGCGACGCCACGCGCCGCACGGTCGCGGTCGGGATGGTCGCGCCGCCGGGCACGAGGCCGCGCGTGTTGATGCCGAGCACCTGGCCGCCGAAGTCGACGAGCGGCCCGCCCGAGAAGCCGGGCGGCAGCGTGCCGTCGATGTCGAGGTAGCGATCGACCGTGCCGCCGCGGGCCGTGACCCAGGCCGGGCCGATGCGGGCCACGAGGCCGAAGGTCGTGCGCAGGCCGGACTCGGTGCGGCCGACCGGCGCGACGAACTGACCGACGCGCACGGCGCGCGGCTCGTCGCTCCAGCTCGGCTGGGCCAGCGCGGAATCGTCAAGCGCATTGACCTTCACCAGCGCGACCTCGGTCGCCTCGTCGAGGCCGACCAGCGTGCCGGTGCGCGCCGCGCCCTCGCCGCCGCGCAGCGTGATGGCCGCGTCGCGCTGCTCGTGGAAGAGGCGCGAGCTCGTGATGACCAGATGATCGGCGGCCGACCAGACCACGCCGCTGGCGTGGCGGTCACCGGCGGTGACATGGAAGACGGCGGGACCGACGCGCTCGAGCGCGTCGGCCAGCGCCGAGCCGACGGACTGAGAATCGATGTTGGGGTTGCTCATGCATCCGACCATGCGCGCGCCCGCGGTTCGGGCCCATCGGCCGGATGGTGGGAGCCACCTGCCCATGTCGGCAGGCCGTCCGGCTGCTGAAAAAGGCCCATCCGCGTCCCGGGCGCTGCGCCCCGCGCCCCGCGGCGGTCCGCTTGTGCGGCGTACTTGAGTACGCCTCCGCGCTCGTCTCGCTTGCTCCTAGCGGCTGGACCTTTTTGAGCAGCCTAGAGCGTCAGGAGCCCCGCGCGCGCGGCCAGCACGACCGCCTCGGTGCGCGTCTCGGCGCCGAGCTTGTCGAGCAGCGCCGTCACGTGGAACTTGGCCGTGTGCGGCGACACGCCGAGCTGCGCGGCGATCTCCTTGTTCGACAGGCCCTCGGCCAGGAGCTCCAGCACCTCGCGCTCGCGCGGCGTCAGCGCCAGCGGCTCGTGCGTCACGTGCGCCGGCAGGAGGTCGCCGGCGAAGCGCTCGTCGATGGTCACGAGGCCCTGGCGCAGGGCGCCGATGGCGGCCACCAGCGTCTCGGGCGAGGCGTCGCGGCCGATGGCGCCGCGGAAGCCGCCGGACATGGCCGCGCGCGCGCGCGGACCGCTCGAGACCAGCGCCAGCCACGGCTGGGGCGCATCCGGCGCCGGCCGCAGCATGCCGACCCCGCTCGGGCCGTCGTCGAAGAGCACGACCTCGACCGACTCGGGCGCCATCTCGCCCGGCCCGACCTCGGCCACGCTCACGTCCTCGACCCCGAGCGACGCGGCCAGCGCGCGTCGCGCCAGCGGGTCGCTGCCGATGAGGGCGACGGGCGGGAGCACCTTGGCGACGAAGCCAGGCTGCCGCGTCGTGAGCAAATCAGGGCCGCCTTCTCCGTCGGAGGGCGAGCCGACTGCGTCGACTGAGGCCCTCCGCCTCCGAAGGCCTTCCGCCTTGAGGGGCCCCGATTCAACCTGCGCCTCGAGCTCGTTGTCCCGCCAGACCTGCATAGCCCGGAGCCTTAGGCACCACCCCTAGGGCCACCAACATCTTTGTTTGGTTGCGCCCGCGCGCGCCGCGGTGGCATGACCGCGGACGATGCTCCTCCTGGCCGTCATCATCGGCATCGTGTTCGCAACCTGGGGCGCCCTGCGCTGGATCGGCTCGCGCAAGAACGCCGCCGGCATCTCGACCTCGGTCGCCGCCCGCGCCGTGCAGATCGGCGGTCTCGCGACGCGCTCGGCCGCGCGCAAGGCGGCGCTGCGCATGCGCCAGGTCATCTCGTCGAAGGAGAAGAAGGCCGAGCTCGAGCACCGCTACCACCTCCAGACCGCGACCGAGATCACCGAGGCCATGGGCCAGATGAAGGGCGTCTTCATGAAGCTCGGCCAGGTCCTGTCCTTCGCCAAGGAGACGCTGCCGCCCGAGGCGCGGAAGGTCCTCGAAGGTCTGCAGAAGGACGCGCCGCCCATGGCCTTCGCGCTGGTCCGCGGCGTGGTCGAGGGCGACCTCGGCGGCAAGCTCGAGGACCACTTCGCCGCCTTCGACGAGGAGCCCATCGCCGCCGCCTCCATCGGCCAGGTGCACCGCGCCCGCCTGCCGAGCGGCGCCGAGGTGGTCGTGAAGGTGCAGTACCCGGGCGTGGCCGAGGCCATCCGCTCCGACCTGCGCTTCACCGGCGGCCTCGTGCAGATGGCGTCGATGTTCTTCCGCAACACCGACTCCGAGGCGATGGTCAAGGAGCTTGCCGATCGCCTGAAGGACGAGCTCGACTACCGCCTCGAGGCCGACAGCCAGGAGCGCTTCCGCGCCGTCTGGGACGGCCACCCGCTCATCCGCATCCCCAAGGTCCACCGCTCGCACTCGGCCGCCCGCGTGCTGACCCAGGACTTCGCGGACGGCCTGTCCTTCTACGACTTCCTCGCCGTCGCGACCGCCGAGGAGAAGCGGCTGGCGATGCTGGTGCTGAACGACTTCGTCTTCGACTCCATGCACCTCTTCGACATGTTCAACGGCGACCCGCACCCGGGCAACTACCTCTTCCACCCCGACGGCGGCGTCACCTTCCTCGACTTCGGCTGCGTGAAGCGCTTCGACGGCCCGTTCATGCACGACCTCCGCGAGCTCAACCAGGCCATCGTGGTCGAGGACAAGGCGCGCTTCGAGGCGGCCCTCAAGAAGACGCAGATCATCCTGCCCGGGCGGCCCTACGACGAGGCGTCGGCCTGGGAGTTCTTCGGCTACCACGCGCGTCCGTTCGCCAAGGACCAGATCTTCGCCTTCGACGAGGCCTATCTCCTCGAGGCCGCCGAGGTCATGAAGGTCGCCAACATCCGGAAGTTCAACCTGCCGCCCGACCTGGTGTTCTTCAACCGCATCACCTTCGGCCTGAACGCCATCTTCGCGAAGCTCGGCGCCAAGGAGAACTTCCACCGCTACTACCTGCGCTACATCTTCCGCGAGCGGAACGTGCCGCCGGCCTTGGCGCAGGCCGGCGTGGCGCTACCCGAACGCTTCCTCGACGCCCGGCCGTGGCCGGTCGAGCGCGACGATCGGGCGGCGCAGCCATAGCAGCGCGACGAGCCCCGGCACCGACACGACGACGCTGATGAGGAAGTAGGTCTCCCAGCCGAGCTCCTTGGCGGTGATACCGGCGATGGGGCCGATGGTGATGGTGCCGATCATCGCGATGGAGCTCAGCAGCGCGTACTGGAAGGCGCTGTAGCGCCGGTCGCAGAGCGCGGTGATGAAGGTCACGAAGGCCGCCGCGCCGAGGCCGCCGGCCAGGTTCTCGGCGCCGAGACCGACGAAGAGCAGCGTGAAGTCCTTGCCCTGCGTGGCCTGCCACACGAAGACGAAGTTGGTCAGCGCCTGCAGGATGCCGAAGGCCATGAGCGCCTTCCACAGGCCGTAGCGCGCGATGGTGTAGCCGCCGGCCACCATGCCGAGCACGGTCGCGAGGCTGCCGATGACCTTCCGCGCCGTGGCGATCTCCGTCGATTTGAAGTGCAGCCCGTCGTAGAGGAAGGTGCTGAACAGGTTCGAGCCGAACGCGTCGCCGAGCTTGTAGAGGAAGACGAGCGCCATGAAGCCCAGCATCCAGCGCTGCTTCATGAGCTCGCGCAGCGGCGTCACGACCGCGTCCTTCAAGGTGCGCGGCGGGGTCAGCACCGGCTCCTTCGGCGCCAGCGTGGCGATGAAGATGGCCGGCAGCATGAAGGCGCCCATCAGCAGATAGGCCAGGTTCCAGTCGAGGAAGGCGGCGATCCACGGCGTCGCGAGCCCGCCGAGCAGCATGCCCATGCGGTACGCCGCCGAGGCCAGGCCGGCGCCGAAGCTGCGCTCGCGCGCGTCGAGCACGTCGGTGCGATAGGCGTCGACCACGATGTCGTAGGACGCCGAGAAGAACGCCACCAGGAAGGCCGCGAGCCCGAGCATGACGAGGTCGTCCTGCGGCGACGCCATGGCCATGAGCGCGAGACCGGCGGCCAGGCACACCAGCGCCACGATCTGCCAGCCGCGCCGGCGCCCGAAGCGCCCGAGGCCGGGCGGCGTGTAGCGGTCGAGGAACGGCGCCCACAGCGCCTTCAGGAGGTACGGCAGGCCGACCAGCGAGAAGATGCCGATCGACGTGACGTCGACCTTGGCCTCGGAGAGCCGCAGCTGCAGCGTCTGCCCGCGCAGGTCGAAGGGGATGCCCGACGCCAGCCCGAGCACGATGAGCGTGCGCATGCGCGGGTCGCCGAGCGCCCGCCACCAGGGCAGCGGCTTGGCGGAGACGTCAGCTCGGGTCACAGGCGAGGACCGCGGTCGGGCTGCAGCGGCGGCCGAGGTTCTTCGTCACGCAGGGCAGGCTGGTGGTCGGGCCGTAGGCCTTCATGACGCCCTGGCAGGCGCGCGGGCAGAGGCCATAGGCGGCTTCGATGCATGTGTCGGTGCCCTCGCACTCGGTGAGGCAGGCGGCGTCGGGGGCCACGTCGGCCAGGCCGCCGCAGGCGATGTCGCAGGACTTGGCTTGTGACTCGCACATCCACGAGGCGTAACGGTCGAGGTCGGCCCCGATATCCGCGCGACAGTCGGCCTGGCACTGCACGAGCCCGCCGATGCGGTTCGGATTGCAGCGCACGATGTGGTCGCAGGCCGGTCCGCACACGTCCTCGGGCGCCGGCGGGATGCAGCCCTCGAGGAGGTCGCAGCTGGTGTCGGCGGTGACGCAGGCCAGCGTCGGCTCGATGCGCTCGGGGTGGTTCAGGACCAGGCCCGAGCAGCCGAGATCGCAGTCGGGCGGGGCCGGGCGCTGCGTCTCGGCGGCGCACGTCTCGTAGCGATCGCAGGTCGTGGTGCAGCGCGGCTCGATGCTCGAGGTGAGCAGGCAGTTCACGAGCACGCCGATGGTCTCCTGCACCGTGTCGCAGGCCTCCGTGCGCTCGATGCAGCTGGTCACCGCGGCCGACGCGCTCGCGCTGTCCGACGTGATCCACGGCGCCGCGAGCGTGAGCCCGGTGCAGAAGGCGCCGCACACCGACGCGTCGGCGAAGATGCCGTTGCCGGCCGGGCAGGCCGCGACGAGCGCCGTGCAGGCCGCGTCGCAGCCCGGCGCGACCGCGCTCGGATCGGCCTCGCAGGCGGTCCCGGGGTCGCTGCACAGCTTGCCGGTCAGGCAGCCGAGGAAGGCCACCTCGCCGAAGCCGGAGAGCCCGAGGCACTTGTCGACGCACGTCGCCTGCGTCGTGAAGTGGTCGTAGATCGGCGAGCCGAGGCGGCACGACGCGTCGCTCGGCGGGAACGCCAGCCGGCCGCATGCGTCCTGGCAGATCTGGTCCTGGCTCACGCACGGCAGCGCGTCGACCAGGCGGCAGGTGCCGCTCGGCGCCAGGTTGGCCAGGCACTCGAGGCTCGCCACGCTGTCGCCGTCGGCATGGTACTGGCCGGCGCACTGCGCCCGGCACAGCGGCTCGGTGAGCTCCTGGCCGAACACCTTGCCGATGCCGCAGCCGACCGCGTTCACGCACGCGTCGCGGCAGTTGGCGTCCTCGCCGAAGCCCGGGTCGTCGAAGCACTTCACGTCGCTGCAGTCGGTCGCGGCGTAGCAGACGTAGTTGGCGAGCCACAGGCCCTCGTGCCCGGCGCGGTCGACGCACTCGGCGACGCAGCCCGCGAGCTTGCCCGGGCACACGTTGGCGACCTGGGCGCAGGCCTGGCCGCAGCCGTCCTCGATCTCCTGCGCCGTCAGCGCCAGAGCCGGCGTGTCGCACGCGTCGGCGGTGCCGTCGCCGTCGCGGTCGGGCTCGGCCGGGTCGCACACGATGCCGTCGGGGTGGCACACCGCGGTGGCCGACACGCCGAGCTTCGAGCAGCGTCCGCCGCAACAGCACGCGAGGTCGGCGACCTCGGCGGCGTCGCTCTCGACCACCGCGTCGTCGGGGTCGCGCTGGTCGGGGATGCAGTCCTTGTCGGCGTCGCGCTTCATGCTCTCGAGCGCGTCGTTCTTCGCATCGCCATCGAAGTTCTTCGGGTTGGCGATGTCGCCGCCGACCTCGTCGAAGTCGTCGAGGCCGTCGTCGTCGCTGTCCTTCTTCAGCGCGTTCGTGCCGAGCTCGCCCTCGACCCGGTTGATGAGGCGGTCCTGGTCCTCGTCGCCGGCGGGGTCGAGGCACTGCGACTCGAGGCACAGGCCCGACTCGCACTGCCCGTCGCTGTCGCACGTCTCGCCGATGCGGCGCTTCGGGTCTCCGCCACACGCGCTCGCGAGGCCGAGCGCCAGACCGACGATGATCGCGATGCGTGCGTGCATGGCTGCCTCCCAGGGTGCGCGGTGGTCAGGTCCGGCGCCCGCCATCGGCTCGCCAGGGCTGGCGACGCCGCGACGTTGCGCCGGCCGCTGCACCATAGCCACCACCGCCGTGCCCGTTCAAACCTTCGTGGACGGCGCCGCGGCCGGAATGCGGCTCTCGACGGCCGGCGCGCGCGTGCCCGGCGGCCGCATGATGCGCGGCTGCACGATGATCTTGTTGGCCGAGAGCACGTCCTGCCGACTGGCCAGCTCGGCCAGCGTCTTGCGGTGCAGGAGCGCCTCGATCTCCTGCTTCACCTCGACCAGGAACTCCTTGATCACGCAGTGCTGCGGACCCACGCGGATGTGGCAGGGGAGGTCGAGGATGGCGTTGATGTTGGTGAGCTGGCCCTCGAGGCACTGGATGACCTCGCCCACCGTGATGGTCGACGGGTCCCGCGCCAGGCCGTGCCCGCCGGTCGGTCCGCGCGCGCTGCGCAGGAGACCGGCCGAGCGGAGACGCGACAGGATCTGCTTCAGGTAGTGGGGCGGGATGTCCTGCGCCTCGCTGATCTCGCTGGCCTGCAGGAGCTCGTCACCGCTCTGCTGCTTCATGGCCAGGTAGAGCATCGCGCGCAGGCCGTACTCACCGCGGGTCGAGAGCTTCATGCCCGGCTCATAGCATCATTGTATGACGCAGGCCCGTGCCATGACGCCTGAGCGCCGCGCGCCGTCACTTGCCGTCGACGAAGTCGTCGGTCACGTCGAGGACCGTCACGTCGTAATGCAGGGACTTGCCCGCGAGCGGGTGATTGAAATCGGCGAGGATCGAGTCCGGCCGGATCTCCTTCACGCGATACATGAGCTCGGCGCCCTTCTCAGACCGGTAGCTGAAGCGCTGACCCTCGACGAGCTCGAGGTGGGCCGGGAAGCCGGCGCGCGGCAGCACCTTCACGTGCTTCGGATCGTGCTGGCCGTAGGCATCTTCGGGGGAGATCGTGATGCGCTTCTTGCCGCCCGGCTCCATGCCGATGACGCCTCGTTCGAGGCCGGAGATGACGTCTCCTCGACCGCACACGAATTCCAGCGGATACTCCGGCGACGACGCATCGATCTCGTTGCCGTCGTCATCGGTGACCCGATATTGAACGCGGACCAGACAGTTCTTCTTGACCTTCAAGGCGCCTCGGCTCCAGACGTGCGGACGTCGCGTCGTACCGGGGCAGGTAGGTGCGCGTCAAGGAACTTCCCGCGCGGGCTGTCCGTCCGGACCGCTCGCCGGGTCGCATGCCACACCACGGCCACGAAGGTGCAGGCAACATGAGCGCGTGCGGGATGTATGAAGTCGTTCTCGACCTGCGCGGCACGGTCGTCGCGGTCGGTCCACGCGTTGCGGCGCTCGCCGGCAGCACGCCGGAGGAGCTCGTCGGGCGCCCGGTGGTGCGCCTGCTGCGCGGTCCGGCGCTGACCGGCCCGCCGGGGCAGACCATGCCCATCGAGATCCGCGCCGACGGTCGGCCGCCGGTGGCCGGGCTCGGTCTGCGCGCCGTCGAGGGCGAGCGCGTGTCCATCACCTTCCTGCCCGAGCCCGACTCGAGCGCGCCGCGCCCGACCACGCGCGAGTCGCGCCGCGCCAGCGAGGGCGTCGACCCGCGCCTCGTGACCGACGTCGTGCGCGAGCTCCACGACCCGCTGACCGGCATCACCGGCTTCTCGACGCTGGCCCAGCTGGCCGCGACGCCGCATCGCCGGAAGTACTACCTCGACCAGGTGACGAGCCAGGCCGAGCGCGTGCGCCGCCTGGCCCAATCGCTCGACCGCGCCTTCCTGGCGCGCCCGCCGTCGGGCAGCGTCGTCGACCTGGCCAGCGACATCGGCCGCGTCGTGTCGGCCACGCGCCTCGCCCTCGAGCGCCACGGCATCGCCTTCGACCTCGACGCGCCGCACTCGGTCTGGGCCAACTGCGACGCGCGCCAGATCGGCGACATGGTGGTGGCCATCGTGCACCGCGCGACGCTGGCCCAGCGCCGCGACTACCAGGCCAACGAGGTCGCGGTGCAGGTGCGCGCGCAGAGCGGGCATGCGCGCATCGAGATAGCGCTCGGCGGCGCCGACCAGCCGGCGCTGCTCCTGCGCGAGCGCTTCGGCCTCGGCGACGACGGCCCGGGCCTCGTCACGCCGGGCGAGCTCGAGCTCGATGCCGCGCAGCGCGCCCTCGAGCTGCAGGGCGGCACGTGCACCATCGCGGCCGACAAGGAGACCGAGGAGGTCCACATCGTGCTGTCGCTGCCGTCGTCGCCGGCGCCGCCCAGGCCCGACCCGCTGCGCACGCCGGTGCCGCTCGAGCTGCTCGCGGTCGACGACGACGCCATGATCGGCGAGCTCTACAGCGAGCTGCTCGCCGCCTCGGGCCACACCGTGACGCCGTGCCGCTCGCTCTACGCGGCGCGCGAGGCGCTGCGCCAGCAGCGCTTCGACGCGGTCGTCTCCGAGTTCCAGCTGAAGGACGGCCTCCTCTCCGAGCTGGTCGTGCAGTCGGCCGAGAACCACCCCGAGCTCGGCAAGCGCCTGCTGGTCGTGACGCGCGACCCGCGCGACCCGCGGCTCCGCGAGTGGGCGGCGCGCGAGGGCACGCCCATCGTGGCCAAGCCGTTCCAGCCGTCGCTCTTGCTCGAGCGCATCGCGGCGCTCACGCAATGAGCGCTCCCGACCCGAAGGGCGGCCGGCGCTTCCTGCCGGCGCGGGTGCTCGACGGGCTGAAGCACATGGTCGAGGCGCGCCTGCCCGAAGGCGATCGCGCGCGCTCGGCGGCGCTGGCGCTGCTGGCCCGGACCGATCGCCTGGTCGAGCGCATGGAGCGCGTGGCCGACGTCGAGCTGGCGCTGCTCGAGCGCATGAAGCCCATCGTCGAGGATCTCGGCGAGCTCGTGCGCCTTCAGCTCGACGACGCGCGCCGCCGCCTGGGAGGCCGCTCCGACGACCGTCCGCCGACGCCGCCGCCCAAGGTCATCGACGTCGAGTGACCGTGCGCGCGTAGAGGAAGCCGCTCGACAGGAGCAGCACGCCGAAGGCCACGAGGATGAGCGTTCGCGGCACCGTGTCGAGCGCGAACACGTCCCACAGGACGAGCTTCAGGATGGCCGCGCCGAGCGCCGCCAGGCCGACCCAGCGGTCGAGCACCGCCTTCCTCACGAAGCCCCACGCCACGACCAGCGCGCCGAAGGCGCCGAGCGCCAGCGTCTGCGCCACCGTGCGCGCGCCGGCGTCGTCGAAGGCCTGGCCCGCCGAGGCCAGCGCGGCCACCGCCAGCGTGACGAGGCCCAGCGCGCGGCACGCCATCGCCGGCCGGGTCGGCAGCTCGGAGCGCCGCGCCAGGAGCGGCAGCGCGGCCAGCGCCGAGCCGCCGAAGACGCCGAGCCACGGCCGCTCGGCGTCGATGGCGAAGGCCAGCGAAACGAGCGCCAGCGCCATGGCCATGAATGCCGGCGCGTGCCGTGCGAGCGCGCCGGCCACCGCCCCCGAGAGCAGCGCCAGGCCACCGATCGCCATGGCCGCGAGCGTCGGCGAGGTGCGTCCGACGATGAGCGCGACCGCGACCAGGCCGAGCGCGACGGCCGCGGTGAGGCCGTCGACGAGCGAGCGCCGCGCCGCCAGCCATGCGGCCGCGAGGACCGCCGCACCGGCGCCGCCCGCGGCCGGGAGCGCGCGGTCGACGCCCAGCGCCGCGATGGCGATGGCCACGCCCGCGGTGGCGATCTCCGGACCGTCGCCGCCGAGCGCGGCCGAGCCGACGCCGAGCACGGCCCAGATTGCCAGCGGCCACGGTGCCCCGGCGGCGGCCAGGCCGAGGAGGCCGATGACGAAGACGCCGGTGTGCAGCACCGGGTCGCGGGCGCCGCCGCGCGCGACCTCGTAGCCGCGATAGCCGATGGCCGCGGCCAGGACGCCGAAGCCGGCGAGCGGCGACAGCGTGGTGGCGACGCCCGCCGCCGTGAGCGCCGCGCCGCCGTGCATGAGCGCGGCGATCGCCTCCGGCATGCGCCGCGCGCCCCACACCAGCATGGCCCCGAGCGCCAGCGCGAGCGCGATGGCGACGGCCGCGTCGACCGCGCCGGCCGCGCCGAGCGGCGCGCCGACCAGCCCGAAGTGGCGCGTGGCGTAGGCCGCGGCCGCGCCCGGTCCGACCGCGACGGCCACCACCGTCCAGCGCCGCGGCACCGCCACGAGCAGGCAACCGCCGCCCACGACCAGCGCGTAGCCGACCAGCGCGGCATGCCCGGGCAGCCCATCCGACAGCGCGCCGAGGTTCACGAAGGCCGACGTCACCGCCGTCCCGAGGATGGCCTCCATGCGCCAGACCGCCGCCAGCGCGGCCGCGCCGCCGACCAGCGCCGTCACCGCGCCGAAGGCCACGAGGCCGGGCACGAGGTGATAGAGCGCGTGCGCCGCCCACACCGCGCCGAGCGCGATGGCCAGGCCGAGGCCGACCAGCACCGCCACCCAGGCCGGGCTCGTCTTCTGCTTGAGCAGCGCCGCCAGCGCGACCGCGCCGCCGCCGAAGGCGAGCCCGACGCCGACCCGGCCCCACGGCCCGAGCCAGCCGCGCTCGATCGCCAGCTGGAAGAAGTAGATGACGCCGACCACGAGCAGCGCCGCGCCGATGCGCGTGATCCACACGAGCCCGATGGCCTCCTCCAACGTCTGCTTCGGCGGCGGCGCCTCGGGCTCCGGCACAGGCTCGGGCGGCAGCAGCGGCTCGAGCGCCGACGCCAGCGGCTCGACATCGCCCGACGCCGCATCGGCCGCGGCCACCTCGGCGCGCGGCCGTGGCGACGGATTCGGCGCGCTCGAAGGCCAGCGCCTCGACCTGCTTGCGCAGCGCCTCGAGCTCCGCCTTGGCGCGCTTCAGCTCGAGGTCGGAGCGCTGCGCCCGCGCCGACGCGAGCACGCTCACGACGAACGCCAACAGCGCGAGCGCGACCGCGGCCTCAGCCATCGCCCGACTGTGCCACGAGGCCCGCCAAAAGACGAACGGCGCCGCGGTCACCCGCGACGCCGTGCGTCGACTCGTTCACTCGCGCGAGGTCACGGGGCCGAGCAGGCTCCGTTCACGCAGTCGGCGCCCGAGCAGTCGGCCGTGTCGAAGCACGCGGCCACCGGCGAGCAGAAGTTGAACTTGCACTCGTAGCCGACGGCGCACGCACCCTGGCAGGCCTCGAGGCACTTGCCGTCGACGCAGCTGCGGTCGGCGGGGCAGGAGGCCGGGCCGCTGCACTGGATGACCGGGGTCGTGTCGGCGATGCAGAGGCCGGTCGAGCAGCGCGTGTGCGCCGGGCAGTCGAGGGTCTCGACGCAGGTGCTGTAGCAGGTGCCCTCGACGCAGGCGTGGTTCGAGGCGCCGCACTCACCGTTGAAGGTGCACTCGTTCTCGGGACCCGAGGGCCGGCACTGGCCGCCCTGGCAGGCCTGGCCCGGCGGGCAGCTCGAGTCGGCGGCGCAGGCGAAGTAGCAGCCGCCGTTCACGCAGGTGCCGTCGAGGCCGCAGTCGAAGTTGGTGAGGCACACGTTGTCGGGGTGGTCGGGGAGCCCGACGTCGCCGGTCGCGGTGTCGCCGCCGGTCGTGTCGCCGGTGGCGTCGCCGTTGCTGGCGTCGGCGCCGGGGCCGCCGCCGGGCGAGGTCACGCACACGCCGTCGAGGGTGCAGATCTGGCCGACGTCGCAGTCGGCGTTCGAGCCGCACGAGGTCGTGCCGGTGCCGTCGTCGCCGGGGAGGCAGCGGTTGTCGGCCGAGCAGCTGCGGTGCATCGGGCACTGATGCGTGGCGTCGCAGCGGTACTCCGTACAATCGTTGCCGCGGCACATCCAACAGCCGGAGCTGTCGCAGGTCATGTCGTCGAGGCCGTTGTCGGAGTGGAACCCGAGGTCCCCCGAGCACGCCGCCAGGGCCGACCAGCCGAAGACCAAGGGCAGGACCGCCGCCCGCGCAAGACGCCCACCAGCACGCATCTCCGTACCCATCGCGGATCCTCCACCTTCGTTTTGCCGGTCGCCGCAAGCCGTGCTGTCGACATTCTCACGCACGAGTCGAACACGGCGACCGCGGCCCGGACGGCACCCGCTGGAAGGCTATTCATCGATTTTCGTCCGAGCGGGCATTGACACGTTGTCACGCGGGTTGACAGTCTGTCGCAGGTGCCTGGCAGCCGCGTGTTCAGCCGTCGCCAGCGCCCAGCCAGGGGATCGAGGAGGTTCGCGTGTCCGTGCTGCCGCAGACGCTGCTGGTCGTCGACGACGATCGTTCGAACCTCGACTCGCTGAAGCAGATCTTCGAGCGCGAGAAGCTCGAGGTGCTGACCGCCGCCGACGGGCGCGAGGCGCTCGACACGCTGCGCCGGCGTCGCATCGCCGTGATGCTCACCGATCTCATGATGCCGGGCATGACCGGCATCGAGCTCATGCGCGCGGCGAAGACGGTGTCACCCGAGACCGAGGTGGTGCTCATGACCGCCTTCGGCACGGTCGAGACCGCGGTCGAGGCGATGAAGGAGGGGGCCTGGGACTTCGTGACCAAGCCCTTCAAGCGCATCCAGATCGTGAAGGCCGTGAAGCGCGCGCTCGACCAGCAGTCGCTGGTGATGGAGAACGCCGCGCTCAAGGCCGAGCTCGAGGCCTCGCGCCGCGACCGCTCCATCATCGGCAACAGCCTCGTGATGCGCCAGGCTCTCGACATGGTGCGGCAGGTGGCGCCGTCGCACGCGACGGTGCTCCTGCTCGGCGAGTCGGGCACCGGCAAGGAGCTCTTCGCGCGCGCCATCCACACCTGGTCGACGCGCGCGTCGAAGCCCTTCATCGCGCTCAACTGCGCGGCGCTGCCCGAGTCGCTGCTCGAGGCCGAGCTCTTCGGCCACGAGAAGGGCGCCTTCACCGGCGCCATGCAGCGGCGCCAGGGACGCTTCGAGCTGGCCGACGGCGGCACCCTCTTCCTCGACGAGCTCGGCGAGATGTCGCCGCAGGTGCAGGTGAAGCTCCTGCGCGTCCTCCAGGAGGGCGAGTTCGAGCGCGTCGGCGGCACCCAGACGCTGAAGGTCGACACGCGCATCGTGGCCGCGACCAACAAGGACCTGAAGGCCGAGGTCGGGGCGGGCCGCTTCCGCGAGGACCTCTACTATCGGCTGAACGTCATCTCCATCACGCTGCCGCCCTTGCGCGACCGGAAGGACGACATCCCGCTGCTCGCCCAGCACTTCCTCACGCGCTACGCCGACAAGAACCAGAAGCGCATCACCGGCATCGCGCGCGAGGCCATGCAGGCGCTCGTCGCGTGGCGCTGGGCCGGCAACGTGCGCGAGCTCGAGAACTGCATCGAGCGCGCGGTCGTGCTGTCGCGCGGCGACACCATCGGCGTCGAGGACCTGCCGCCGGCGATGCGCGACGCCGAGCCCGAGAACCGCGCCATCACCATCCCGCTCGGCACGCCGCTCGAGGAGGTCGAGCGGCTGCTCATCCAGGAGACGCTGGCCGCGACCAAGGGCGACAAGCGCCTCGCGGCCCAGCTGCTGGGGATCGCGACGCGGACCATCTACCGGAAGATCGCTCCGACCGAGACCGAGACCGAGTGACAGCACGTCCATACGGGCGGCGGCTTCGGGTTTGCTTAGGCCGTCGATCCGTGTAAGTTCCCGCCCCGAGGGTCCTCGCATGACACGCTTCGCGACCGCATTCCTCCTGCTCCTGTCCGGATGTGATGCCATCAACGGCCCGTCCGAGCTCGAGCGTCAGATCGCCGCCGAGCAGGACGTCATCAAGGCCTACTCGGCCGATGTCGAGAAGGTCGACGGGCTGCAGAAGGCCTTCGTCGACGCGTGGAAGAAGGCCAACGAGAAGAAGGACCTGAAGGTCTACAAGGACGACCTCACGGCCAACGTCCTGCCGGCCATCGACGCCTACGTGAAGGCGGCGGCCGCCATGCCGACGAAATCGGCCGAGCTCGACGCCATCCACAAGCCGCTCGTCGCCGCCTACCAGGCGGCCCAGGCCGAGCTCGTGCGCTTCACCGGCGCGGTCACCGAGCAGAACCTCGACGCCGAGTACGCCAAGGTCCTCGACGCCATGGACAAGGTGAAGAAGGCGGAGGCGGTCTACCTCGACAAGCTCAAGACCTACTACGCCAAGAACCGCGTCGAGCTGAAGCAGGGGCCGTAGGCCACGGCCGCGGACGTACGAGTGTCATGGCCTCCACGAACATGCATGCCGACAACG
>JAXLYZ010000025.1:0-149227 GCA_046351155.1 Myxococcota bacterium | reverse complement strand
CGGGCTGAACGCCATCATCACCAGCGCCGATCGCTTCCCGGCGGCGCTGTGCGACCGCGGCGGCACGCGCATCGCCAGCGTGACCGACGTGGCGCCCATCCGGCGGCAGATGCCGCTCTTCCCGGTCGACGGCGACGACGAGCTGGGCGCGGGCGCCGAGGCCGCCGTCGTGGCTCCGCCGCCGCCCGAAGCCCGAGGCTTGAAGCTCCTATGAAGCACCTCATCGCCATCGCCGATCTCAGCCCGGACGAGGTCCGCGGCCTGCTCGACCTCGCCCACGACGTGAAGCGCAAGCCGAAGAAGTACAGGAAGGCGCTGCGCCGGAAGACGCTGGCCATGATCTTCATGAAGGCCTCGACGCGCACGCGCGTGTCGTTCGAGGTCGGCATGCACCAGCTCGGCGGGCACGCGCTGTTCCTGTCGCCGCGCGATGTGCAGATCGGGCGCGGCGAGCCCATCTCCGACACCGCAAAGGTCCTTTCACGTTACGTCGACGGCATCATGGCGCGGACCTTCGCGCACCAGGACGTGGTCGACCTCGCGACGCACGGCACGGTGCCGGTCATCAACGGCCTCACCGACTTCAACCACCCGTGCCAGGGCCTCTCCGATCTCATGACGATCGAGGAGAAGCTCGGCAAGCTGAAGGGCCTCACCATGGCCTGGGTGGGCGACGGCAACAACATGGCCCACTCGCTCATGAGCGCCTGCGTGAAGACCGGCATGCACTTCCGCGCGGCCTCGCCCGACGGCTACACCATGGATCGCGCCGCGGTCGAGCGCGCCATGTCGCAGGCGACCGAGACCGGCGCCAGCGTCATCGAGGTCAAGGAGCCGCGCGAGGCGGTCGACGGCGCCGACGTCGTGTGCACCGACGTGTGGGCGTCGATGGGGCAGGAGGCCGAGCAGGAGAAGCGCGCCGCCGCCTTCGCCGGCTACATCGTCGACACGACGCTCATGGCGCACGCCAAGCCGACCGCGATCTTCATGCACTGCCTCCCGGCGCACCGCGGCGAGGAGGTCTCGGCCGAGGTCTGCGACGGGCCGCAGTCGGTCATCTACGACCAGGCCGAGAACCGCCTCCACATGCAGAAGGCCATCATGATCACCCTCATGGGGTGATGCGGCGGATGGGGTGCACGCGATGGCCCGCCTGGACGGACGGCGGGCCGACGAGCTGGAAGCGCTGGCCGGCCTCGAGCTCGGCTTGGAGGCGCTGCATGCCGGCCACGTCGGCGGCGTCGAGCCACAGGTCGGCGGGCGGGCGCGGCAGCTTCACGTCGGGGTCGCCGGCGGCGGCGCGCAAGACGTCGTCGGTGACGGTGAAGGCGTAGGTCAGCGTCTCGGGGATCGAGTGGGCCGGCGTGTAGGTCGTGTGGAGATCGAGCGGGCCGAACTTCGTGTGGATGAAGAGGGCCGTGCTCTCCCACTGGGTCGCGCCGCAGAAGCTCTCGCAGCGGTAGGCCTTCATGGCGATCGACTTGGTGATGGTGCCGAGCTGGTGGAGCTGGCGCTCGGGGAAGGTGCGGTTCAGGCTCGCCAGGTTGTGGCCGAACCAGGCGCCCGGCTCGCGCATCGGGATGGCGATGTACATCGAGAACGGCACCGGGCCGACGTAGTCGTCGGGCACGCGCATGAGCGCGCGCTCGTGGGCGCTCAGGCGGTCGTGCTCGAGGGCGAAGCCGTAGATGAAGCCGGGCAGCTCGGCGCAGTTGTAGAAGACCCACTTGTCCATCGGCATCCCCTCGGGGCCGAAGGTGAGGGCGTCCAGGCGCTGGAGCAGCTCGAAGAAGGTGGCGTGGCGCTGGTGGCGCGGGTCGATGATCCAGCGCGTGGCGAGCCCCCACGGCTCGAGGTCGAGCGCGCCGAGCTGGTCGGCGGTGGCCACGACGAACGGCGAGTAGGTCTGGAAGAGCGCGTCGTTGTTGGTCTTGATCATCGTGTCAGCCGTGGAACTTGCGCGCCCAGGCGGCGCCGTCGCGGGCCGCGACCGGGGCGTCGAGCGCGCCGCTCTGGAGCGGGATGCGCGTGGCGGCGCCGCGGATCTCGGGCGGGCCGACGACCCACACCGGCGTGCCGCCTTCGATCTCGGACTGCAGCGCGCGCATGGCGTCGCGGTCGTCGGCGTCGAGCCAGCGCGTGGCGCGCTCGGGCAGCGGCAGCTCGCCGCGCAGGAGGCGCTGGCGCGCGGCCGCGTCGGAGGCGACCGTGAAGGTCGCCGTCTCGGGGATGTCGTGGGCCGGGGTCCAGGCGGTCTGCAGCGCGAGCGGGCCGAAGCCGGCGTAGAGGCCGAGCTGCGCCGAGCGCCACTGCGCCGTGGCGACCATGGAATCGATGCCGAGCGCGGCGGCGCCGGCGGCGAGCGTCAGGCGCCAGAGGCCCTCGGGGGCGGCGCCGGGCGCGACCTGGTTCACCGAGCACAGCGTGTAGACGAGCTCGGCCTTGCGGTGCGCCATGGGGATGGCGGCGACGATCGAGACCGGGACCAGGCCGTCGTAGTCGGCCGGCACGCGCAGCGACTGGCGCACCCAGGGCTCGAGCTCGGCCGCGCGGCGGGCGAAGCCGAAGAGGGCGCCGGGCACGACGGCGCAGTCGTAGAAGACCCAGCTCGGCATCTTCAGGCCGACCGGCCCGTAGGTCATTTCGTCAAGGACCTGGACCAAGTGCAGGAAGCGGCCGTGGGCGACGCGCTGCGGATCGATGAGGTTGGCCTCGCCGATGGGGATGCCGAGGGGGGCGCGATCGAGGCCGGCGCGCACCGCCGTGCGGCAGATGATCCACGGCTCGCAGGTGCGGAGGATACGGTCGTAGCTCTCGAGCGCTTCCGACATGGCTCGTGGGGTATCAGGTTCGGGCGGGGCGCGCCAGGGCTGAACGGGCGAGCGCGAGGGCCGCGACCAGCCAGGCCGCGGGCAGCGCGGCGTCGCCGCCGGCGCAGCCCGAGGGCTTCGAGGCCGGCGCGCCGGTGGGCGTGACCGCGGGTGCGGTCGTGGAGGCGGTCGTGGATGCGGTCGGGGCCGGGGGAGCGCTCGCGCCGCCGAGGACGCAGCCCTTGGCGTCGATGGAGGTGGCGCTGAAGACCTCCTCGACGCGGTCGCGCGGGTCGCTCGACGGGAGGGTGGTGACGCGGGTCGGGGCGGCGTTGCAGCGCAGCGCGTCGGGGCCGGCGACGAAGTCGGTGAGGGCCGTCGAGCGCGCGTCCTCGTCGCTGGGGAGGGTCTTCTCGAAGGCCTCCCAGGCGCTCCGGCGCACGGCGTAGAGCGCGACGCTCGGGCTGCGGCGACCGACCGGCAGCGAGGTTCCCGACTTCAGCACGGCGTGCTCGCGGGTGGGCGCGCCGTTCGAGGTCGACCACGGGTAGGCGACGACGACGAAGTCGGGGAAGCGGTCGAGGCCGTCGACGCGGAAGCTGTACGACACGTACTTCTGGCCGTCGTCGGGTCCCTCGTCGGCCGAGGCGGGTCGGGTCGCGAGGGCGCCGAGCGCGAGCGCGGCGAGGGCGGTGACGGCGCGGGTCAGGTGCTTCATGGCCGCACTCTGAGCGGTCGGGAGACCCTTCGTCAAGGGGCTTGCCAGGTGGGGTCAGGACTACTTTTCTCATTTTCCGCACGCGGAAAATGAGAAAAGAAGTAGTCCTGACCCCACGGTGGGAGACCGGGGAGACCGGCGGAAAATGAGAAAGAAGTAGTCCTGACCCCGGGTGGGAGACCGGGTGGGAGGGGCCCCACCCGGTCGCCGGGCTCAGAACTGGTGGGCCTCGGTCGAGTCCTCGAGCGCGAGGGTCGAGGCCTTGCCGCCGGTGATGGTTTCGGTCACGTGGTCGAAGTAGCCGGTGCCGACCTCGCGCTGGTGGCGCGTGGCCGTGTAGCCGTGGGCCTCGGACGCGAACTCGGCCTGCTGGAGCTCCGAGTAGGCGCTCATGCCGCGGTCCTTGTAGCCGTGCGCCAGCTCGAACATGCCGTGGTTCAGCGCGTGGAAGCCGGCCAGCGTCACGAACTGGAACTTGTAGCCCATGGCGCCGAGCTCGCGCTGGAACTTGGCGATGGTCGTGTCGTCGAGGTGCTTCTTCCAGTTGAAGCTGGGCGAGCAGTTGTAGGCCAGGAGCTTGTTCGGGTAGTGCGCGCGGATGGCCTCGGCGAACTTCTTCGCCTCCTCGAGGTCGGGCGTCGACGTCTCACACCAGATCATGTCGGCGTACGGCGCGTAGGCGATGCCGCGCGCGCGATGGCCACGTCGAGGCCGCCGGCCAGGTAGTAGAACCCTCGGGCGTGCGCGTGCCCCTTCTTGAAGGGACGGTCGCGCTCGTCGATGTCCGACGTGATGAGCTTGGCCGAGTCGGCGTCGGTGCGCGCGATGACCGTCGGCACGTCCTCGACGTCGGCCGCGAGTCGCGCCGACACCAGCGTGCGGATGAAGCTCGCCGTCGGGATGAGGACCTTGCCGCCCATGTGGCCGCACTTCTTCTCCGAGGCCAGCTGGTCCTCGTAGTGCACGCCCGCCGCGCCCGGCGTCGATCATCGCCTTCATGAGCTCGTAGGCGTTGAGCGGCCCGCCGAAGCCGGCCTCGGCGTCGGCCACGATGGGCACCATCCAGTCGCGCTTCACCGAGCCCTCGGCGCTCGATCTGGTCGGCGCGACGCAGCGCCGCGCCGATGCGCCGCACCACGTTGGGCACGCTGTCGACGGGGTAGAGGCTCTGTCCGGGTACATCTGGCCGGCCGTGTTGGCGTCGGCCGCGACCTGCCAGCCCGAGAGGTAGATGGCCGGCAGACCCGCCCGCACCTGCTGCACCGCCATGCTGCCGGTGAGCGCGCCGAGCGCGTTCACGCACGGTGTCTCGTGCATGGCGTCCCACAGCTTGCGCGCACCGCTCTCGGCGAATGTGTGCTTCACGTTGACGCTGCCGCGGAGCTTCAGCACCTCGGCCTTCGAGTAGGACGGAGGATGCCGTCGAAGCGGCGGGTCCAGCGGTCGGAGTTGGTCTCGTTGCTCATAGGGGTCTCCTCGAGTGAGGTGCGGGAGCGGGGAAGGCGGACAAGGCGATGCCATGCCGCGACCCACTGCGGGTCGCAGCGCGGCGTGTGTCGGAGCTGTCGGGGAAGCCGCGGTGCCTAGCTGGCGGCCGCGTCGTCGTTGAGCAGGGCGTAGGCCGGGACCGTGAGGAACTCCTCGAAGCGGTCGGCGGTGGAGAGGCGCTCGAAGAGCGCGCGCGCCTCGGGGAAGCGGCCGGCGTCGAAGCGCTCGGCGCCGATCTCGTTCCGGACGCGCGCCATCTCCTCGGCGACGATGGCGCGGAAGCGCGGCTCGTCGACGATCGATCCGTCGTCGAGCGCCGCCTTCCAGTGGAGCTGCTGCCACACCTGCGCGCGCGCGATCTCGGCGGTCGCGGCGTCCTCCATGAGGTTGTAGATCGGCACGCAGCCCTGACCGCGGAGCCACGACTCGAGGTACTGCACGCCGACGCGCACGTTGTGGCGGAGGCCGGCCTCGGTGCGCGTGCCCTCGGGGACGCGCAGGAGATCGTCGGCCGTGACCTCGACGTCGTCGCGACGCCGGTGGATCTGGTTCGGGTCCTTCATGTGCTCGTCGAAGATGGCCTTGGCCACCCCCACGAGACCGGGGTGCGCGACCCAGGTGCCGTCGTGGCCGTCGCTCACCTCGCGCAGCTTGTCGGCGCGCACCTTGGCCAGCGCCGCCTCGTTGGCGGCCGGGTCGTTCTTGATGGGGATCTGCGCGGCCATGCCGCCCATGGCGTGCACGCCGCGGCGATGGCAGGTCTTGATGAGCAGCTGCGAGTAGGCCTTGAGGAAGGCCTTGTCCATCGTGACCTGGCCGCGGTCGGGCAGGAGGCGCGTGCCGTCGGCGCGCAGCTTCTTGATGAACGAGAAGATGTAGTCCCAGCGCCCGCAGTTGAGGCCGGCCGAGTGCCAGCGCAGCTCGTAGAGGATCTCGTCCATCTGGAAGGCGGCCGGCAAGGTCTCGATGAGCACCGTCGCCTTGATGCTGCCGAGCGGCAGCCCGAGCAGCGACTGCGCGCGGATGAAGACGTCGTTCCAGAGGCGCGCCTCGAGGTGGTGCTCGAGCTTCGGCAGGTAGAAGTAGGGGCCGGTCTCGCGCGCCAGCTGCTCCTTCGCGTTGTGGAAGAAGAAGAGCCCGAAGTCGAAGAGCGCGCCGGGGATGGGCTCGCCGTCGACCAGCACGTGGCGCTCGACCAGGTGCCAGCCGCGCGGTCGCACGAACAGCACCGCCGGCGTCGGCGGCAGGCTGTAGACCTTGCCGGTCTCGGGCGCGACGTAGCTGATGGTGCGGCGCACGGCGTCGTAGAGGTTGAGCTGGCCTTCGACGCAGTTCTGCCAGGTCGGCGAGCTGGCGTCCTCGAAGTCGGCCATGAACACGCTGGCTCCCGAGCCGAGCGCGTTGATGATCATCTTGCGGTCGACCGGGCCGGTGATCTCGACGCGCCGATCGCGCAGGTCGCGCGGCAGCGGCGCCACCGTCCAGTCGGCCTTGCGGATGGCCGCGGTCTCCGGCAGCGGCGCCAGGCGGAGACCGGCGTCGAGGCGCGACTGCAGCTCGGCCCGCGCCGCCAGCCGCTCGGCCACGCGGCCGCGGAAGGCGCGCACCAGGTCGGCCACGAAGGCCAGGGCGTCGTCCGAGAGGATGGTCGTCCAGCCTGGCTGGATGGCACCGACGATTTCGAGCGTGGCTTGCGTCATGGCCAGCCGATGTTGACGACGCCATGCACACACGTCAACGCGGCATCACTTGTGGGCTGACGCGTGGTGTCATGGCTTGTCAGTGCGGGGCTGTGTTACTGTAAATTCTGTCAATGGCGCGGGCCGGGACGCCCGCCGGAGGCAGCATGCGCGACGCAGGCGAGAAGCGGGTCGGCGAGAAGAAGGTGGCGGCGCGCCCGCCGGGCGGGCGGCTCGGCGCCAAGGTGCGGGCGCTCCGGCGCAAGGAGTCGTTGTCGCAGGCCCAGATGGCGCTGCGCCTCGGCATCTCGGCGAGCTACCTGAACCTCATCGAGAACGATCGGCGGCCGCTGCCCGCGACCGTGCTGCTGCGCCTCGGCCAGGAGTTCGGCATCGAGCTCCAGAGCTTCGCCGGCAGCGAGGATCAGCGGCTCGTGGCCGACCTCCTCGAGGCGTTCTCGGACCCGCTCTTCGAGGCCCAGCCGCTGAACTCCGCCGACGTGCGCGAGCTGGCGCAGAGCTCGCCGCAGCTGGCCCAGGCCATGCTCGCGCTCTACCACGCCTGGCAGGGCGCGCGGCGGAGCGCCGAGAGCCTGGCCAGCGAGCTCGATCTCCAGGACCTCACCGGCGTCGGGCCGTCGCACCTCCCGTCCGAGGAGGTGAGCGACCTCATCCAGAAGCGCATGAACTACTTCGCCGAGCTCGAGGAGGGCGCCGAGCGCCTGTGGAGCGACGCGCGCCTCTCGGCCGACGACCTCCACGGCTCGCTCATGCGCTACCTCGGCAGCGCGCTCGGCGTGCACGTGAAGCTCGTGCCCTGGGCCGAGCAGCCGGGCACGCTCCGGCGCTACGACCCGGCGCGGAAGGCGCTCCTCCTCTCCGAGCTCCTGCCGACGCGCTCGCGCACCTTCCAGCTCGCCCATCAGATAGGCCTCCTCACGCAGCGCGAGGCGCTCGACGCGCTCTGCGACGAGGCCGCGCTCACCAGCTCCGAGGCGCGCACGCTGGCGCGGGTGGCGCTCGCCAACTACTTCGCCGCGGCCGTCATGATGCCCTACGAGGCGTTCCGCGCCGCGGCCGAGGCCGAGCGCTACGACATCGACGTCCTCGGTCGCCGCTTCCGCGTCGGCTTCGAGCAGGTGTGCCAGCGCCTCACCACCCTGCGCCGCCCGGGCAAGGAGGGCGTCGCCTTCCACATGATCCGCATCGACGTGGCGGGCAATATCTCGAAGCGCTTCTCGGCGTCGGGCATCCGCTTCGCGCGCTTCTCGGGCGTGTGCCCGCGCTGGAACATCTTCGCCGCCTTCCAGACGCCGGGCATGATCCGCATCCAGGTCTCGAAGATGCCCGACGGCGAGGTCTTCTTCTGCATCGCGCGCACCGTCCAGCGCGACGCCGGCGGCTACCACGACCAGCACCCGGTCATGGCCATCGGCCTCGGCTGCAAGGTCGAGGAGGCGCGCCGCCTGGTCTACGCCGACGGCGTCGACTTCGGCGGGCCCGGCGTGTCGGTGCCGGTCGGCGTGAGCTGCCGCATCTGCGAGCGCACCGACTGCGACCAGCGCGCCATGGCGTCGATGCGCCAGGCGCTGCGCCTCGACGAGAACGTGCGCGGCGTGTCGCTCTACGTGGCCGCGCGCTGATGATGGTCAAGGCGCTTTCATGCTGGGCGGCGCTCGCCGCGCTGGCCTGCGCCGCGGGCTGTGGCAGCTCGCCGTGCGCGCTGCCGGCCGCGACCGAGCTGTGGTCGGACGGGCCGCCGCACGAGCCCGGCGGGAAGCGGCTGGCGCGCTTCGATCTCGACGACGACGCGCTGTGGTGGAGCGCGACGCTGCCGCGCTCGCCGCGGCTCGCGGCCTTTCGGCGCGCGGTGCGCGCGGCGCTGCCCGACGTCGGCCAGCCGGCGCTGACGGCCATCGCGCTGGCCCACGAGCCCGACGCCGCCACGCGCCAGAACCTGCTCGTCGCGGCCGAGCTGGCGCCGACTACGCAGGCCCGATGCGCTGCATCGAGGCGGCGATCTTCGACGATCAGATGGCGCGCCTCGACATGGCCGCGCACCCGTCCGAGGTGCTGGCCTTCATCCTGCGCGGACCGCCGGGTGGCGCGGCGTCGGGCTCGGCGTGGGCGCGGGCGCGCGCCTCCGCGTCTACACCTTCACCGTCAACGCCGCCGGCATCGGCAACGTCGGGCGCGTGAGGCCCTACGTCGAGGCCGACGTCGCCGCCGGCTGGCGCCTGGACGCGGTGTTCCACGACCACAACTTCTTCCTCGATCGGAGCGGCGCCATGCCCGGCCAGGTCGACCTCGGCGTGGGCGGCGTGGTCGCCCCGAGCGCGCCCGACGCCGACATCCTGCGCTCCTTCCGCGACGACCTCGGCATGCGCGCGGCGTGGATCGCCAACGGCTTCGTCACCGCGCGCTGGGAGGCGGCGCTGCTCGATCGCTTCGCCGGTCCGCCGCCCGCCCCCTAGACGAGGCTAGCCGTTGACCAGGCTAGGCCGCGGCACGCGCAGGGTGGCCGGCCCGAGCGCCAGCAGGGCCTCGACGGCGCGGATGAGCTCGGCCGGCGAGAACGGCTTCGGCAGGAGCGTCGCGTGCGCCGAGCCGAGCGCGGCGGCGAGCGCCGTCGCGTCGGCGTGGCCGCCGATGAACAGCGCCGGCACGCCGGGGTGGACGAGGCGCAGGCGCCGGACGAGCTCGGGGCCGTCGAGGCCGCCCGGGCCGAGGTCGGTCGCGACCAGATCGACATGGGCCGCCTCGCGGGCGAGCACGAGGGCCTGCGCGCCGCTGGCCGCGGCGATGACGCGCAAGCCGCGGCGACCGATGACGTCGCCCAGCAGCCGGCGCACGTCGTCGTCGCCGTCGACCAGCACGACGGTGCGCGCGACCGACTTCAGCGCGAAGCCGGGGGCCGGGCTGCGGCTGCGCCCGAGCGCCGGCCGCGGCGCGCGCGGCAGCAGCACCGCGAAGGTCGCGCCCTCGCCCGGCGCGCTGGTGACGCGCACGCTGCCGCCGCTCTGGCGCGCGATGGCGAGCACGGTGGCCAGCCCGAGGCCGGTGCCGGCGCCGGCCGGCTTGGTCGTGAAGAATGGCTCGAAGATGCGCGGCAAGAGGTCGGGCGCGATGCCGTGGCCGGTGTCGCTCACGGCCAGCTCGACGTAGGGCCCGGGCGCGAGGTCGTCCGGCGCGTCGTCGACGTCGCGCGTGACGATGCCGAGGCGCCCGCCCGATGGCATGGCGTCGCGCGCGGTGAGGGCCAGGTTGAGCACGATCTCCTCGACCTGGCCCGGGTCGGCGAAGACGGCGCCGGACGCCTCGAGCGAGGCCGTGAGCGCGATGCCGCCGCCCAGCAGACGGGAAAGCATCTTTCGCATCTGCTCGACCGTGGCGTTGAGATCGAAGACCGTCGGCGCCAGCGCCTGCCGGCGTGAGAACGCGAGCAGCTGCTGGGTGAGCTCGGCCGAGCGGCGCGCGCTGTCGATGACCTGGTCGAGGTGCTCGCGCAGCGGGTCGCCGGCCGGCATGCGCTCGCGCATGAGCTCGGCGTGGCCGAGGATGACCACCAGGCGGTTGTTGAAGTCGTGGGCCACGCCGCCGGCCAGCTGGCCCAGCGCCGACAGCCGCTGGCCGTGGCCGCGCTCGGCGTCCAGGCGGCGCAGCTCGCGCTCGCGGCGCTCGTGGATGTCGACCACGCAGGCCACGACGAGATCGACGACGCCGTCGGCGTCGCGCGCCAGCGTGGCCGTGACCAGGCCCCAGCGCAGCGTCCCGTCGCCGCGCACGAAGCGGCGCTCGACCTGCCAGCGCGCGCCGCCGCCCTGCGCCAGCTCGCGCAGCGCTCGGCGCTCGGCCTCGACGTCGTCGGCGTGCGTCAGGCGCAGCCACAGCTCGTGAGCGTCGCCGCTCGTCAGCGCCGAGCGCGCGAGCCCGAGGAACTCGGCCAGCGCCTCGTTCGCGAAGAGGCAGCGCGCCTCGCGCAGCGACACGACGCACAACCCCACCGGCGCGCGCTCTCCGACCGAGCGCATGATGCCTTCGCCACAACCACTCATGGCCAACCTGGAACTTCGCCACCCTGACGGAGGGTGCGACCCGCAGGCACAGCCTCGCACGAGCTCGGCGCGAGCGCCCGAAATCGAGCGTCCGATCGTGCCGGGCCCTCGCACGGCGCGCGCCGAACGGGTCGTCTGCGCGGCGCGGCGCGCCGCTCGCGAAGGGTTGGACGAGGGTCCGGAACTGATCTAGGAGCGTCCCATGCGCACCGCAGCACTCCATCGCCACCCTGGCTCTGTCGTCGCCCCGGCCTGCGGCAAGAAGGCCCCGCCGCCCGCACCCACAGCGAGCGCGCCCGCTCCCGCGCCCGCGCCCGATGCGGCCACGCCGGCGCCTCGAGGCCGACGCCGCCGCGCCGCGCCCGGCCCCGACGCCGCGGCTCCCGCGCCCGAGCCCGACGCCGCGCCGGCTCTCGCGGCCGACGCCGCCGCGCCCGCGGCCGAGGCCGATGCCGCCGCGCCTGCGCCCGCTCCCGAGGCCGGCGCCTGCGCTCCCGGCGACGTCGTCACCGCCGATCTCGCCGCCCTCGAGAAGAGCTTCGGCGAGCTCCACACCGCCTTCGAAGGCGGCGCCTGGCCTCGAGCCGAAGCCCGAAGAGCAGGCCCCGGGATCGACGACGCCAAGGTGCCGAAGTTCGCGCCGCTGCTCCGCCAGCTCGGCCTCGAGGAACTGGCGAGCGACGTCGACATCGCCAAGGACGAGACGAGCTTCGACGTCTTCGACTGCACCTTCGCGCGTCAGGACCTGGCCAGCGAGCCGGGCGCCCACGACGTGCTGGTGTCGATCGCCTGCCAGAACGACGCCATACCCGACGCCCAGGATGGCGACACGCTGTTCGCCGGCGTGGTGCTCCGCCCCGCGGCCGACCCGGCCAAGGGCTTCTGCCGCCTCGGCGTCATCGCCAAGAAGGACTCCCGCTCGGCGCGCCCGTGCCTCGCCCCCGACGCCGACAAGACGCCGGCCTGGAAGCTCACGCCGGTGGAGCTCGTCGCGGCCGGGCGCCAGGCCATCCGCGAAGATGTCTCGAGCGGCTCGTGCGGCGACGGCACGCTGCGCGGCGACCACATCACGACGTCGTTCTGGGGCGTCGAGGGCGGGAAGCTCGTCGAGTACTTCACCGGCGTCCTCGACGATGTCTGGTACGAGTCGCCGTGCCCGCCGACCAACGGCCGCACCGGCAAGATCGAGCTCGGCGACTCCTTCCCGAAGGTGATCACCTACAGCGTCGAGGCCGTGTGCGAGGCCTGATCGAGGGCTGCGAGGCGCCCGAGGTGCCGTGCAAGCCGCAGAAGGGTCAGGAGACCTGGACCTACGCCAACGGCAGCTACGCTCGCCAGGGCGCGCCCGCCATCGCCGAGACCGCCCCCGCCGCCGAGCCGACCACGGCCCCCGACCTGGCCGCGCGCGCTCGCGTGGCCATGAAGGCCAAGCGCTGGGCCGACGCCGTCGCCGACTTCCAGAAGGCCTTCGCGCTCGACGCCGAGCTGCCCCACCTGCGCGGCGAGCTCGGCTGGGCGCTCTTCAACGCGGGCCAGCTGGCCGACGCGCGCAGCATGACCGAGGCCGCGCTGGCCAAGGCCGAGAAGCCCGGCGCCAAGGGCGCCTTGCTCTACAACCTCGGCCGCATCGACGAGGCCGAGAAGAAGCCCGACCAGGCCATCGCCCACTACAAGGCGTCGCTCGAGGCGCGGCCGAAGAACGACGTCGTGCAGAAGCGCCTGGACCAGCTCCTGAAAGCGCACAAGTGAGCGCGCGGCGCCGCGAGCGGCGCCGGGCTCAGGGCTCGGGCACGAAGCGGTAGCCCGAGCCGCGCAGCGACAGGAAGTGCACGGGCTGCGTCGGGTCGGGCTCGAAGTGCTTGCGCAGGCGGCCGACGAAGTTGTCGATGGTGCGCGTATGCGGGTGGCCGGGCAGCTTCCACACCGCGGCCAGGAGCTCGTCGCGCGAGATGACGCGGTTCGGGTGGCGGGCGAAGTAGGCGACCAGCTCGAGCTCGAGCGAGGTCAGCGCGCGCGGCTCGCCGCCCACCGTGACGTCGTGGGTCGCGAGGTCGACGACGGCCTGGCCGAAGCGGATGACCGGGCCGGCCGGGGCGGCGTCGCGCGTCCAGCGCTGGCGGCGGAGCTGCGCCTGCACGCGCGCGAACAGCTCGGCGAAGGCGAAGGGCTTGGCGAGGTAGTCGTCGGCGCCGGCTTCCAGGCCTTCGACGCGATCGGCGGGCGAGCTCCGCACCGTCAGCATGATGACCGGCGTGAAGTCGCCGTCGTCGCGCAGCTTCCGGCACAGCTCGAAGCCGTTGGTGTCGGGCAGCTGCACGTCGAGGATGATGACGTCCCAGCGCGCGCGCTCGAGCTCGAGGCGCGCCACGCGGCCGGATGGCGCGAGCCCGACGGCGGCGCCCTCGAGCTCGAAGTTGAGCTTCATGGTGCGGGCGAGGTGGGCCTCGTCCTCGACGATGAGGACGCGCGGCGATGCGGTGGGCGTGCTCATGGATGGCGCGGGCCGCGCGTCACGGGCGCAGCGGGAGGTGGAGGAAGACGGTCGTGCCCTTGCCCCGACCCTCGGAGCGGGCTTCGATCGACGCGCCGACCGCGCGCGCCAGCTCGGAGGCGACGTAGAGGCCGAGGCCGGTGCCGCTGCGCGAGCGCACGTCCTCGCCGGTGCCGCGATAGAAGCGGCGGAAGACGTGGCGCAGGCTGGCCGGCTCGATGCCGATCCCCTGGTCGTGTACGGCCAGCACCACCTGGTCCTCCTCGCGCGCGGCGGTGACGCGCACGGCGTAGGGCGGGTCGGAGTACTTGAGCGCGTTATCGACAAGGTTCTTGACGATGGTCTCGAGCGCGGTCGGGTCGCTGGTCACCGCCAGGTGCGGCTCGATGTCGACCTGGATCGAGTCGCGCTGGGCGCCGTCGTAGCGCGGCAGCACCTTCTCGACCGCCTGCGCCACGAGTGGCCCGAGCGACACCGGGGCCAGCGCCGGCGCGGCCGGGCGATGGGCCAGGCGCGACGCCGTCAGCACGTCGTCGATGAAGGCGCTGAGGCGCGCCACGTCGTGGCCCATCATGTGGCGCACGTCGTCGCGCTGGGCCGGCGAGAGATCGCCGCGCGCCAGCGTCTCGAGGCCGAGGCCGAGCGAGGCGAGCGGGCTCTTGAGCTCGTGGGTCACCGAGTCGATGAAGGTCCGCTGGCGCCGGCCCTCGAGGATCTCGCGCGCCAGGCCGACCGCCGACAGGACGAGCGCGGTCACGATGTAGGCGATCGACACGACGCCCAGGACGAGCAGGCCGACCGTCCCCGAGATGGCCTCGGGATCGATGAGCACCGCCGTCCAGCCGACGAGCAGCCCGAGCGCCAGCGCCACCGCCACCGAGATGACGGTGATGGGCGTGGCGATGGAGCGGGAGCCCTTGCGCATGCCCTCGCATACACGCTGCGGCCGGGGCGCCGCCAGCGGAACCGGGCAGGGCGGCGAGCGATGGCCGCCGCCCCCCGACCTGCGCTACCCTGGACCCGATGCGTCGCGTCCCCGGATCCTCCAACCTCAGCGCGCTCGTCCTCGCCCTCGGCCTCACGCTGGTCGGCGTCGCCGCGTGCGATGAGGCCCCGCGCGGTCGCGTCGTGCCGAGCATCCCCATCGGCGCGCTCGGGCCCGACGTGGCGCGCGACGGCCTGCGCGTCCCGAACGGCCTCACCGACGAGCTCGTCGGCCACGCGCTGGGCGGCGAGGCGCTGCAGAGCTCGGCCGTCGGCGAGGCGGTGCGCGGCGACCCGGCCTTCGCGACCTTCATGCGCTACGTCGTCGAGTGCGCGCTGCCGCCGGACGCCGAGGCCGACTTCGGCGGCGGCATCGTCTACGCCGGCATGGCCGGGCTCGCGCCCGAGTGGCTCGACGCGCCCTGCGACGAGGCCTGCCAGGAGTGGACCACCGCCTGTCTCGCGGCGCGCACCAACGTCTTCGGCCTGACCGTCGACGTCGTGCTCGAGGCCGACCACGAGAACGTCGGCTGGGGCAGCCTCGAGCCCAACGAGGAGGGCGTCTTCTACGGCAACCTGTTCCAGCCGACGTCGCGCGTCTACGCCTGCCGCGGCTCGGGCTACGACCCGCTCATGATGGCCGTGCGCGTGTGCTCGCAGCCCGGCTCGCGCTGCGGCATGCAGTGGGTCGGCGCCTGCGGCGAGGTCGACGGCGACACCGGCGTCGGCGCCGATCGCCACGCCTGCGCGCCCGAGGTCGACGGCATGGTGCGGACCTGCTGGAACCGCGCCACCGCGCGCGGCCACGACGCGCCGCCCGAGCCGTTCCGCGCCTACACGCGGCTCGTGCGCGTGAAGCTCAAGCGCACCGGCTTCGCGCCGGCCTGCGGCGGCATCCCGTGGGACCCGTTCGCCGAGCCGCGCCCCGACCCGCTGGCCGACAACATCTGCCAGCCGAAGAACGGCACCGACGTGCGCTGCCTCGGGCAGTCGTGCGTGAACGACGACGGCTGCGGCGGCGAGTCGTTCGTGTGCGACACCTCCGGCCCGCTCCACCCGGTGTGCTCGGCGACGTGCCTCAGCTCGGCCGACCAGGCCGACGAAGAAGCCCAGTGCGGCGGCCCCGACACCACCTGCGTCGGCCTCCTCGGCGACGGCGAGGTCGGCTACTGCGCGCGCCGCTGCGCGCCGGTCGGCACCGAGGGCTACCGCTGCCCGGCCGGCGCCTTCTGCAGCGGCGGCTGGGTCAGCCAGCCCGGCAGCGTCGACGACGTGCCCGGCTGCCAGCGCGGCTGCGCCAGCGACGCCGACTGCCTGACCGGCGTCTGCAACGCGCGCTTCCTCGGCTGCGGCGACCCGCCCGACCTCACCAAGCTGCGCGACGGCGAGGCCTGCAGCCTCGGCACGCTCGTCTCCGAGTGCCGCGGCTTCTGCGCGCCGCTCGCCGACGGGCCGCCCGGCCGTGGTCTGTGCGCCAGCTTCATCGACTACGCCGACGGCCGCGAGTGCCCCGACGACCCGGCCACCATGCGGCCCAACGCGGCCGACGTGCCCGACGACGTGCGCCTCTGCTTCCTGCGCGAGTGCCGCGCCCAGGCCGACTGTCAGGCGCCGCTCGTGTGCCGCGCGGCCGGCACGCGCTCGCTGTGCCTGTATCCTTTATACGGAACGTGGACTGCGCTCGATGGCGGGCGCGGCGCGTCAGGGCGCCGGCGTGACCGCGTACGGGCAGAGCTGCTTCGCGCGCAGCGTCGGGCAGTCGAGCGCGGCGCACTCGTCGCAGCAGCGGCGGCACTCGCCGCGGAGCTCGCAGCTCGCGGCCAGCGCGTCGATGACGCCGTGCAGCTCGGGGTCGTCGTAGCAGCAGCGGGCGATGGCCTCGAAGCAGGGGCGGCAGCTCTCGCCGGCCGCGGCCTGGCAGTCGAGCGCCACGCTCTCGCAGCTCGGCGCGGTGTCCTCGGCGACCTCGGCCGCGGCGTCGGCGACGCCGTCGTCGCCCGCAGTGTCCGCGCCGCCGCCCGCGCCGCCCGGGCACGCGGCCAGCAGCGCGGCCCACAGCGGGGCGAGGCGGGGAGCCATCCACATGCGGCGATGGTCGAGGCTCGGCGCCGACACGTCAAGGGCGCGCGTCGGCCGCCGCGTCTTCGCCGGGGTGCGTGCGTCGCGGATGACGGCCGCGGCGCCGCACGTTATCCTCCGGCCCCATGTCACGCCTGCCGAGACCGCCGACCTCGCTCCTGGGTCGCGATGAAGACATCGCCGCCGTCCTGGCGAGCCTCGATCGCGGCGCGCGCCTCGTGACCCTGACCGGCATCGGCGGCATCGGCAAGACGCGGCTGGCGCTGGCCGTCGGCGCGCGCCTGGCCGAGCGCGGCGGGCGCGTCGCCCACTGCGACGTGGTGTCCATCCACAGCCTGCCCGAGCTGGCGGTGGCCATCGCCGACGCGCTCGAGCTGGAGATCGCCGGCCTCGAGCGCGGCCGCCCGCTGGACGCGCTGACGCGGGTCATGGGCGCCGCGCCGCCGACGACGCTCGTGGTCGACAACTTCGAGCACCTGGTCGGCGCCGGCGCCGACGCGCTCGTGGCGTGCCTCGCCGCGGCGCCCGGGCTGCGCCTCATCGTCACCTCGCGCGTGTCGCTGTCGCGCCCCGACGAGCTGGTGGTGGCGGTCCAGCCCTTGCGCGCCGACGGCATCGGCAGCGCCGCGGTCGGGCTGCTGGCGGCGCGCGCGTCGGGCGGGCGCGAGGCCGCGTGGCTCCAGCACCCCGACGCGCTGTGCCGCCTGGCCGCGCGCCTCGACGGCCTGCCGCTGGCGCTCGAGCTGGCCGCGGCGCGCGCGCACCTGGTCACGCCCGACGAGCTCGTGGCCATCCTCGACGAGGACGTGAGCCTGGCCCTGGCTGGCCAGAACCCGCGGCGCGCCTCGCGCGACGCCGCCGTCGCGTGGTCGTGGGACCAGCTCGACGAGGGTCAGCGGAAGGCGCTGAAGCGGCTCGTGCTGCTCGAGGGCAGCTTCGACTTCGCGCTGTCGGTGGCGGTGTCGGGGCTGCCGCGGGCGCAGACGCTGACCGCGCTGGAGGCGCTCTCGCGCTATGGCCTCCTGCACTCCGAGGACGTCGGCGGCGCCGTCCGCTACCGCGTGCTCGAGACGGTGCGCGACTACGTGCTGGCGCAGATCGGCGAGGCCGAGCGCATCGAGGGCCGCGACGCCATCGCGTCGGTGCTGGTCGGGCGCGTCGAGCCGCACCTCTCGAGCTTCTCGCGCGAGCTGCCCTCCGACGTGGCGCAGGCCATCCGCGCCGACCGCGAGCTGCACCTGGCGGTGCTGCGCGCCGGCCTCGACAGCGCGCGCCCGGCCACCCTGGCGCTGGCGCTCCGCGCCGCGACCTTCCTCGTGCCGCTGTTCCAGCGCACCGGCTCGGGCCACCTGGCCGTCGACTGGACGCGCGCCATCCTCGAGCGCCCGGAGACCGAGGCGGTGCCGCTGGCGCTGCGCCTCGGCGCGGCCGTGGTGGTGGTCGTCGCCGGCGCCAGCGGGGCCGATCCGGCCGCGGTCGATCGCACCGTCGCGCGCATCAACGCCTGGATCGAGGTCACCCCCGAGGGGCAGCTGGCGGCCGCCGCCATCGGCATCGTGCACTACTACCGCTGGGAGCACCGCACGCTGCTCACGCTGGCCGAGCACCTGCTGGCGAGCCGCGCGGCCGCGAAGAACGCGGAGCTCGCGGGCTACGCCCTGTCCGCCTGGAGCACCAGCCGACGCGCGCTCGGTGTCTCCGACGGCGACGCTGACGACGCTGCGCTGGCCGCGGTGCTGGCGCGCCTCGACGCGCCGAGCCAGGTGACGACGGCCTGCCTGGTGTCGCTGGCGCGGGCGCATCTGGCCATGCAGCACGGTCGCGCCGACGCGCTCGAGCGCGTCGAGGAGGGCCTCGCGCGCGCCGCCGCGGCCGGCTTCGCCTGGTTCGAGGCGCTCTTCGTGCTGGAGCGCGGGCGCGTCCGCCACGACCGCGGCGAGCTCGGGCTGGCCCACGCCGATCTGAGCCAGGCCGTCGCCCGCTTCGACGCGCGCACGGCCGTGCGCGAGCGCCAAGGCCCACCTCGATCTGGCGCTGCTGGCCCTCGAGCTCGGCCGCTACGACGAGGCGCGCGCACCTCGAGACCGCCGCCCCGGCGCTCGAGACGCCCTTCGAGCGCGCCTTCCATCCGGCGCTCGCGCGCGCGCTCGCGCGCTCGCCGCCCGCAGCCGGCCGCCTCCGACGACGCCCCGCCGACCCCGCGCTCGGGCACCGTCCGAGGACGTCGCCTTCGCGGCGCTGTCGCTTTCGGGCGCGCCGGCGTCTTCGAGGGCGCCGCCGAGGCCGACGGGCCACGGCCGCGGCGCGCGCTCGTTCCGCGCCCGGCGCGCGCTCGGCCTGTGGGACGCGCTCAGCGAGGGCGGCGGCGCGCTGGCACCTAGCCCGCGACACGAGAGGCGCCTTCGTCTCGGCGACGAGTGGCAGGACCTCGGCCCGAAGCCGGTGCTGCGCCGTCTCCTCGAGCGCCTCGTCCACGCCGCCCACGAGGGCCCGGACGGCGTCTCGCGCGACGCGCTCGACCCGGCGCTCTGGCCCGACGAGAAGCTCAACGTCGAGACGCGCGACCGGCGCCTCCACCGCGGTGAGCTCGCTCCGGCGCGGGGCCTCGGCGCCGCGCTCGGGAAGCTCCACGAGGGCGCGTATCGCCTGACCCCGGGGCTCGCCATCGTGCACCTCTCGCCGCTGGCCTGGCCAGCGTCAGCGGCCGCTTCGAGCGCAGACGCGGGCTAGGTCGCCCGCGCCGGAGCGACAAGGCCGAGCTCACCGACCCGACGGATGGATGAACGCGGGTTGACCGTTCAGCCGCGTCCGCGCACCATCGCGCGTCGTTCTTCGGAGGCTCCATGATCCCGCGTTGGCCGCTCGTCGTGCTCGTCGTTCCCACCCTGGCCTGCGCCTCCACCGGCGGCTCCGGCGAGCGCGGCCTCGCGCCGCTGCGCGAGAGCCTGTCGCTGCTCCCGCCGAGCGGCCACGTCGAGCGCGATGCGCGCGGCGCCTGGCTCGTCGACGATGAGCTCCACGTCCGCCTGGCGGCCATCCCGACGAGCGCCGGCGCCTGCGCGCCGAAGCCCGACAGCGGGCCGGTGTGGCGCCTCTTCGAGGGCAAGCCCGGCGCCGCGCTCGCCTTCGCCGGCGGCGACGTCACCGTGTGGTGGTACGACGAGGCCATGAAGTGCGCGCGCTCGGCGCCCGTGCTCGGCCTCGACCTGCCGACCGACGTCAGCGACGTCGGCAGCGCCAGCTGGGCCCACGCGCCGGGCGACGTCGGGGACGGCGACGCCTCCGACGATGCGGCCGGCGACGTCACGACCGTGGAGCTCGACCTCGACGGCCACCCCGGCGCCAAGGCCCAGCTGAGCGCCAAGGGCCTGGAGGTCGTCGACGCCGCCGGCGACTCGCTCTTCGACGCGTCGGACGCGAGCTACATCGACGCCACCTGCGGCAGCCACTACCAGGCGAGCCTCGCGCGCGCCAAGGCGGCCGACGGCACGACCTTCCTCCACCTGACGCGCACGTCGACGCAGCGCGAGCCGCTCAGCTCGGACGACAAGACGTGCAGCGACGACACCGCCGGCGAGACGAGCGAGAGCGAGGACGTGTGGGTCGCCTTCCGCCCCCACGGCGGGCCGATCGAGACCATCGCCAGCACGCACGCGAGCCGCGGCGCCTACGGCGAGGAGACCATCACCTCGACGAGCCTGGTGCCGCTCGGCGCCGGCGCGCTGCGCTTCGAGCGCGACGAGGAGTCGTCGGGCTGGGACAGCCGGAACGGCGGCTCGAGCGTCAGCTGGACGTGGAGCTTCGTGCCGCCCAGCGGCGAGGCCGTGGAGCTCGTCAGCGGCACCGGCTTCTAGGCTCGCTCGATCGAGTCCGGGGGCCCCGACGCGATCAGGGAGCCGCCGGCGGTACCTCGATCGTGCCGCTCATGAGCGGCATGACGTTCACGGCCGGAGCGATGTGGTGCTCGGCCGCGAGCGCGGGCGGCATGAGCAGGTAGTCGAGGCGCCAGCGCCGGACACTGGCGCTGCCGGCGGCGACGGTGAG
Organism: Myxococcota bacterium; assembly: GCA_046351155.1. GTDB lineage: Bacteria > Myxococcota_A > UBA9042 > PHBI01 > PHBI01 > JAXLYZ01. The sequence continues at coordinate 128,879 of JAXLYZ010000025.1, read as the reverse complement.
CCTGCGCTCGCCCGCGCCGGGCTCGCCGACGCGCGTGTCGGCGACCTCGCTGCGGGCCTTGCCGGGCGGCACCGTGAAGCTCCGCGCGTAGTCGAGGCGCGCCGCCGCGCGCTCGTCGCCGTCGGGCCACACGCGCAGCTCGAGGCGCCGGAAGAGGTCGCCGGTCGGCACGTCGTGGCCGACGGCCGTCGGCGTGAGGCGCGCCGTCACGACCACCGCGGCGCCGTCCGACGCGCGCGGCGCGGCGCTGAGCTCGGCCTCTAGTGCGCTGGCCACGAAGGCCGGGTCGCCGCGGCCGGGGAAGGCGTGCCCGCGATGGCCCGGTCGTCCCGGCGCTGCGCCGCCCGGCGCCATGTGGCAGTCCTGACAGGTCGCGCGCGCGGCGCCGTCGCGCCCGTCGGCGAGCGCTCGCCACTCGCTGGCGGTCGACTGCTGGCGCTCGTCCGTCTCGACGCGCGCGTGCCCGGCGACCGCCGGCGCGAGGAAGCCGAAGTCGTGGCAGGGCGCGCAGAAGCCGGCGTCGTCGAGCGCCGCGACGCGCCTGATCGGGTGCGGGGCCGCGCCGTCTGCGCTCGCGCCGGTCGCGTCGCCGGGGGCGCGCGCCGCCGCCAGACCCGCGAGAATCGTCCCGTCGCGCACGTGGCACACTGCGCACGAGATGCCCTCGCTGGCGGCGACGCCGCTCGGGCGATCGCCACGGTGGAGCGGCGCGTGGCAGTTCCGGCAGAAGGCCAGCGGCTCGACGCGATAGGCGGCCTGGAAGACCGGGTCGGTCCAGGCCGCGGCGTGCAGCGAGCCGCGCCACTCGGCGATGATGTCGTCGTGGCAGGGCGCGCACGAGCCGGCGTCGGTGCCGCCGAGCCCGGCCGGCACGGGGCCCACCTCCAAGTGGCGCGCGCCGCCCTCGAACAGCGCGGGCGCGGGCGCGCCGGCCAGCGCGAGGGCGCCGCCGAGCAGCGCCAGCGCCGCGGCCAGGGCGGGTCGGACGAACGAGGTCACGCGTCGAGCATACGTCATGCGCGCGCTAACGTCCGAGCGCCTCGTGCGCAACCGACTCACAGCGATCGAGGCAGGCGTGGTTCATCTCGACGCAGCGCTGATCGCATGCGTCGTCCCCGTAGCAGTGGTTCTGGCAGCGGAGGCCCTCCTCCTTGCAGAGCGATCCGCACTGCTCCATGTGCCGGACGACGCGCTGCTCCTCGCGCTCGCGCTGGGCGCGCTCGGCCGCGGCGATGGCGGCGGCGCGCTCGCGGCGCGCGTTCTCCTGCTGGTACCAGGCGACGAGGTCGGCCGGCATCCACGCCATCTCGCCCTCGGCCGACGCGGCGTTCATGTGCTTGCGGCACAGGTCGATGAGCTGCATGCGCTCGTCGTCGTCGCGCAGCGCCTTGGCGGTGGCGCGGCAGGTGACGCCGACCTTGGCGCGATCGCCGTCGCCGCCGTAGCTCGGCACCAGCACGCGCGCGGCGAGCAGCGTCGGGCCGACGCGGAAGCTCGCCTCGAGCTCGGGCAGGATCTCGCTGTTGCGGCCGGCCAGCGCGTACATGATGCCGCGCCACGCCATGAGCAGCGCCATGTCGATGCCGGCGTCGGGGATGGCGCGATCGAGCGCCGCGACGGCGTCGCCGGCGTCGGCCGCCTTGCGCTTCGGGTCGCGATCGTAGGCGCCGTCCTCGTAGGCGGCCGAGACCGCCTCGGCCAGGTCCCTGGCCTGGCGCGCGCCGGGTTGGCGCGTGGCCTCGCTGCGGGCGCTGTCGACGTGCGCCAGCGACGAGGCCATGCAGCCGGTGGTGAGGGTGACGACGAGGGCGAGGGCGACGATGCGCGACATGCGATGCTCCGGTTGGGGTGAGGACGACGCCCTTCTAGCCATCCCGGAGCGGCGCGTGGCCTCACCCGTTTTCGCGTGCGGCTGAGGCGTTTTCCGAGCGCCTGCGGCGCGGCTCGGCGCGGGCCGCGGGGGCGACCAGCGCGCGCGCGAGGAGCCGCACCTCGTGGCGCAGCTCGGCCTCGCTCAGCGCCGCGAAGGCGATGCGGCCGGCCGGGCGCGGCCGCCCGTCGCAGGCGAACCAGCGCGCCGTCGGGAAGCCGCCGCCGAGCGCCGCCGCGCGCGCCGCCCAGGCGTCGACGTCGAGGTCGGGGTCGACCTCGAACCAGAGCGCCATGCCGCCGGCCGGGACGCGGAAGGTGATGGCCTGGCCGAGCTCCTTCGCGAGCGTCTCGGCGCAGGCGTCGCGGCGCGCCGCGTAGACCTTGCGCATGCGGCCAGGCGCTCGCCGTCGGCCAGCTCAGCGGCGGCCGCCTCGAGCACGCTGTCGCCCTGCCGGTCGACCGCCTTCCGCGCCTCGGTCATGCGCTCGAGCGGCCGCGGCGCCACCACGAAGCCCAGGCGCAGCGCGGGGAGACCAGCACCTTCGACGAGCCGACGTAGACCACCGAGCCGGCGAGGTCGGCGCTCGCCAGCGGCACCGTGGGCCGACCGTCGTAGTGGAACTCGTGGTCGTAGTCGTCCTCGACGATGGCGAAGCGCTCGCGCCGCGCCAGCTCGAGCAGCGCAACGCCGACGCTCGAGCGCCAGCGCATCACCAGCCGTCAGGTACTGATGGTGGCGCTGAGGTAGACCGCGCGCACACCGCGCCGCGCAGCGCCTCGACGTCGGCCCCGCGCCCGTCCAGCGGCAGCGGCAGGAGGCGCGCCCGCCTGCAGCAACGCCGCGCGTCGGGCGGTAGCCGAGCTCCTCGACCGCCACCAGATCGCCCGGCGCCACCAGCACGCGCGCGTGGCGAAGGTCGATCACCATCGGCTGCGCATGAAGCCGAGCACGTCGTCGGCCCCGGCGGCGAGCCCGCGCGTGGTCGCCACCAGCTCGGCCAGCGCGCCGGAGCGCCGGCAGGCCGCGCGCGTCGCCGTAGTCGAGGTGCTTCGGCTGCCGCGCCGCGCCGCCAGGCCCGCGCCAGCGCCGCCGCGGGCACCTCGCGCGCATGGGCACGGCGCGGCCAGGCGGCTCGAAGGTTGGCGTCCTCGGCCAGCGGCGTCCTTGAGCGCGAAGGCCACCGCCTTGGCGATACGGCCAGCCGCTCGTGCCCAGGCTGGAAGCGGCGCGGCACCCTGGATAGCTGGGCCGCGACGAAGAGGTGCCGCGCGCCTGCGCCCAGCGATCCAGCCTCGACTCGGCTCGCGTGACCGCCGGCACGGTCGTACGTCGGACGCCGGCGGCACCGCCGCCAGCGCGCGCGTGCCGGGCAGGCGCGCGCCCGGAGCAGGCAGCGTCGAGCATGGCGCGGGTGAGTGCGCGCGCCAGCCCTGAGGAAGAGCGGCGCGCTCCGGTCGGGGCCGTCACCGTCGAGGTCGAGCGAGCTCCACTGGTACCTCCGAGTTCCGCGATTCGTCGACCCTAGGTACCACGCCGAGCCTTAAGGCGCTGGAATCCGCCCGGAAGGCGCCCGGCATGGCCTCGCCTTCATGAGCTTCCGTCACCGCCGCCCGCTCTCGCGCCTCTTCGGCCTGCTCGGCCTCGCCGCCGTCGCGCTCGCGCCCGCGTGCGACGACGTCGTCGCCGGCCGCGCCGTCACCCCGCCGCCGCCCGCGCCCGGACCGACCGCGCCGCTGCGCGTGCAACCTGCTGATGCGGCGCGCCCAGCGTCGACCTTGCGCTCGACGGCGCGCCCACCTGGAGCGACGTCGCCTGGCCGGCCGTGACCACCAGCGCCCGCGCCCCCGTCGGCGGCGCGGTCACGGCGTCGGTGGACGGCGAGGTGGTGGCGAGCGCGACGCCGGCGCTCGAGCCGTCGCCGGAGCCGTCGCCCGATGCTTCGAACGACCCGGGCGCGCCCCGACGGCGCCGCATGCTGGCGCTGATGGGCTTCGTGGGCGGCCCGCAGCGCGCCCTGACGCTCGCCCCGTCGCCCGAGGCGCGGCCGCGCCTCCGCGTGGGTGCTGGCCTCGCCGGTGCTCCACGACCCAGCACCGTCATGGTCAGCTGCGGCAGCGTGTGGCAGTCGCTGCCGCTCGCCTACAGCGACGTGCGGCCTGGGTCGATCTCCGCTCCGACCAGGTCGACGACGGCTTCTACCTCGGCTTCGACTCCGATCTCCGCCACGTGTGGGTGCCGCTCCACGGGCGCATCACCGAGCCGACGACGCTCTACCTGACCGCCACCGCCGACGAGGAGGTGGTCGTGCTCGCGGTCGCCGACTCCGGCCTGGCCAGCGTGACCCAGCCCGACGTGTCGCGCCCGCGCCTCCGCCTGCTCGACTTCGCGCGCCCGAGCGGCGCGGTCACCATCACCTTCGAGGGCGCGGCCGGAGCGCTGGCGCCGCGCACGCTGGGGTGGGGCGACAGCACCGCGCTCGAGGCGGTCGAGCCCGGCCTCGCCACGCTGCGCGCGACGGCCGAGGTCGGCGCCGTCCTGGCCAGCGCGAGCTACGAGCTCGAGAAGTTCGCCGACGTCTCGTTCGTGCTGGTGGGCGCCGGCCGCGACCTGGCGCTGCTGCCGCTCTTCGACGGCTGGTCCCACCTCCTGCCGCCGACCGGTCGCGCCGAGCTGCGCCTCATCGACGGCCTCGCCAGCAGCGGCGGCCCGCTCGCCGCCAGCTGGACCCCGGCCTACGGCGCCGCCTGGCAGGCGGCCGGCGGGCCGATCGGCCGCGACTCGGCCGGCGAGGTCTTCGCCGTGACCGACGACCGCGTCGTCATCGCCCTCGACCTCGACGTCGACGGCGAGCGCGACCTGAGCTTCCAGCTCGACTGCGCCTTCGCCCGCGCCCACACCAACCTGGTGGTGGCCCGCGACGGCGACGGCGCGGCCTGGCTCTACGCCCAGCAGGATGGCGGTGGCGTCGTGCCCTACCTCGCGGCCGAGGACACCGCCCACCTCCGCGCCTGGAACCTCGGCGCCGACGCCGTGGCCTTCGCCGGCCCGCGGGCGCCGCTGTGGGATGCGTGGCTGGCCAGCCTGGCGCCGGGTCAGGCGAGCGTGCGCCTGCCGCTCCGCCGCGGCGCGGGCCAGGTCGAGCTCGGCTCGGGCGCGCTGGCGCTGCCGCTCGACGCCGCCAGCGACAGCACCGTCATCGCCGCCCCCGACGGGCGCCTGGTGGTCGTCACGAGCCCGAGCCAGGTGGTCGATCGCCACCCGGCGGTGCGCCTCGTCAACCTCTCCGACGAGACCATCACGGCCGCCCTCGGGTCGACGCCGCTCGGCGGCGCGCTGGCGCCGCGCGGGCAGAGCCCCGAGGTCGACCTCGCGCCCGCGCCCGGTGCGGCCGGCCCGACCGGCCCGGGCACGCTCGTCGTCACGCGCGCCGACGGCAGCGCGCTCACCTTCGCGCACGACCCGCTGTACCCCGACGCGGCCACCATCCTCGTCTACGGCGGCGACCCGAGCTGGCCCACGCTGCAGACGCTGCCGCCCTGGAGCGCGCCCACCGTGGCCCACCCGCGCGAGCTCTCGGCCTCGCTGCGCGTGGTCGCGGCGCTCACGGAATGGCAGCCGCTCGACCTCTACCTCGACGGCGCGGCGACGCCGCTCGTGGCGGTGTGGCCGCAGTGGAGCCAGAGCCCGCGCGTGGCCTTCGCCGTCACGCCCGACGTGACGGTGCCGATCGGTCCGCACGCGCTCGCGCTCGGCGAGGGCGACGCGGCCATCGCCGTGCCGCTGGCGCTCGCGGCCGAGAGCGCGACGACGCTCGTGGTGCTGCCCGATCTGACGACGCGCCTCGTGCCGTCGCCGGCCGACGACGAGGTCGTGGTCGTCAACACCACCGCGCCCGGCAGCACCACCGGCGTGGTCCTGGTCGATCACCAGGGCGCGCCGCTCGGCACGCTGGTCGGGAACCTCGCCTTCGGCGCCTGGGCCACGAGCCAGTACCCGGGCACCGGCGTCTTCGCCGCGGTCGACTGGGACGGCGACGGCGCCCCCGACTGGCAGAGCGACCTGCCGGTGCTGTCGGGCAGCTTCGTGCTGGTGGTCGGGGGCGGCGACGACCAGGCGGTGGTGTGTCTCCGCGGCGGCTGGGGCGGCATCCGCGGGCACCGGGTCGCCGAGTAGACCGTCCCCGGCGCCCGGGGACAGCGCGCCGACTGGTACCCTCGCTTTCTCCGAACCGGCACTTTCGAGCGTACCATCGCGACGGCATGCTGGCGCCATGACCGAGCTCACCCGCACCGACCACTCCCGCATCCGCCGCCACCCCGAGCGCGGCTCCTACGACCGCGCCGAGGCCTACGCCGTGCTCGACGAGGCGCTGGTCGCCCACGTCGGCTTCGTCCACGACGGCCGGCCCTTCGTCCTGCCGATGGTCTATGCGCGCGTCGGCGACGCGCTCTACTTCCACGGCGCGGTCGCGAGCCGCCTCCTGCAGGGCCTGGCGTCGGGCGTGCCGGCCTGCGCCACGGTGACGCTGGTCGACGGCCTGGTGCTGGCGCGCGCCGCCTTCTACCACTCGATGAACTACCGCTCGGTGGTGGTGATGGGCACGGCCACGCTCGTGCCCGCCGAGGCCAAGGCCGCCGTCTTCGCCGCCTTCGTCGACAAGCTCGAGCCCGGGCGCGCGGCGCTCGTGCGCGCGCCGTCGCCGCAGGAGACGGCCGCCACCGCGCTCGTGGCGCTGCCCATCGCCGAGGCCTCGCTCAAGCGCCGGAGCGGCGGGCCGATGGACCGCGAGGACGAGCCGCCGCGCGCCGTGTGGACCGGCGTCGTGCCGCTGGCGCTGACGCCGTCGACGCCCCAGCCCGAGCCGCCTCGGCCTGCCGCCGGCGCGCGACCCACGACCGGCTAGCCGCCCGGCGCGACGTTCGCGACGTCCGCGACGTCCGCGTCGGCGCGACCGGCGGGGGCGGGAATGGCGTGTCATGGATCCGGCTTGACCGCGCGGCCCTGCGAGGCCGATGCTCGTCCTCTCGCCTCGCCGCCTCACTCGCCGTCACGAGGAGCCCCCGATGTCCCTCATTCGCGTCGCCTGCATCGCGGCGTGCGCCTGGATCCTCGGATCCTGCGCCGCCATGAACGACCTCATGGAAGCCGACAAGTCGGTCCGCAAGGAGGCCGCCAGCGCCATCGGCGGCCCCTCGACCTGCTGCGTGAACCAGCAGTTCTTCGAGTGCCCCGACGCGCCGTCGGGCCTCCAGTGCGTGGGCAACCCGGTGCAGATGGCCACCTGCTCCGACCACTGCGCCATCTCGGACGACGACTGCAAGGGCAAGTGCGTGGCCGACAACGCGCCCAACACGAGCCACTGCACGCGCACCCCGGCGCGCGACGGCGAGTGCGCCAAGTGAGGCTGCGCCCGGCGCCGGTTGGACGGCGCGGCGAGGTCTGCTAGCCTCGCGGCTCATGTCGCCGCCGCTCCAGCGCGCCCGCCCGGACGTCTTCGCGCGGGCCCCGTTCGGCAAGCTCCTGGTCGGACCGAGCTGGCTCGTGTGGGCGTCGGGCCCGGACCTCATCGGCTCGTCGGCCTGGGGATCGCCCAGCGCCGACGAGCTCGGTCAGGCCTTCGCGGTGTGGGATCGGCTGTGGACCCAGCTCGGGACGCCGCTCGCGCTGGTGACCGACGTCAGGCACCTCAGCTCGGTGCCGGGCGAGACCTTCACCGCGCTGGCCGCCTACGTGCGCGCGCAGCTCGACGTCATGCGCGCCCACGCCACGCGCCACCTGGTCATCGTCAACGACGACGAGTCGACGCTCGTGCGCACCCTCGGCGTCGGCTTCCTCGACGCCATGCGCGCGGCGCACCCGTTCCACCCGACCTCCGACGTCGCCGCCGGCGCCGCCTGGCTCGGCCACGCCGAGGCGCTGGCGCGCGTCGACGAGGCGGCGCGCGCGGCCGACGAGGCCATGGGCGAGGGCCCGTTCCTGCGCGCGCTGCGGGCCGAGCTCGAGCGCCGCATCACCGCGCCGCGCATCGACCTCGTGGCGAGCGCGCTCGGCATCAGCAGCCGCACGCTGCAGCGCCGCCTGGCCGAGCACGGCACCAGCCTGCGCGACGAGGTCACCGCGGCGCGCTGCCGCATCGCGGCGCGGTTGCTCGTCGAGAGCGACGAGAAGATCGCCGAGATCGGGCGCCGCGTCGGCATCGACTCGGCGTCCCACTTCGCCAGCGTCTTCAAGCGCCACATCGGCGTCGGCCCGAGCGAGCACCGCGCCGCCGGCGTGGCGGTCCCTAACCGTCCTCCTCGACCGTGACGCCGACCTCCAGCGTCTCGCGCCCGCCGCCGACGTAGATGGTCCCCGACGTCGGCGTGGCGTCGCCGTAGCTGCGGCCGACCGCGACGCGCACGTGGTCGGTCTGGGTCAGGACGCCGTTGGTCGGGTCGAAGCCCTTCCAGCCGAGCTCGGGCAGGTAGACCTGCACCCAGGCGTGGGTGGCCTCGGACATGGCGCGCCGCTCGACCTGCTTCGGGCCGGTGTAGAGGTAGCCGCACACGTAGCGGGCCGGGATGCCGAGGATGCGCGCCAGGCAGATGAAGAGGTTGGTGAAGTCCTGGCACACGCCCCGGCGCGTCGCGTAGACCTCGAACGGCGTCGTGTGGATGGTGGTCGTGCCCTGCTTGTAGGCGTAGTCGGTGTAGATCGAGCGGTTCATGTCGAGCAGCGAGTCGACCAGATCGTAGTCGTTCCGGATGACGAAGCTCATGGCATATTCGAAGAGCTCGATGAGCTGGCTCTCCGGCAATTCGGGCGGCACCAGATACGGCGCCAGCATGGTGCGCTGCCACGGGAACCAGTTCAGCGGGATCTGCGTGCGCGCGTGCAGCGGGCGGAAGTCGAAGGGGTCGGTGTCGAGCGCCACCACCAGCGAGTGGGCCTGGATGGCCAGCTCGGTGTAGGGCGTCGCCAGCACCACGCGGCGCGCGCGGTTGCCGAAGACGTCGTCGAAGTCGCGCCACTGCCCGTCGACCGAGATTGACAAATTCGACGACACCAGCCGCTGCAGCCGATCGTGCATCGGCACCAGGCGCAGGAGGTGGGTGCTGCGCTCGACCGGCTTGTCGTAGCGGTAGAGCGTGCGGTGCTTGATCTCCAGGCGCCGCGCCACCGCGGCGCGCGGGCGCGCCGGCGGCCGCGGCTTGGTGACCGTGCGCGGGCCGCTCGCGGCCTCGTCGGGCTCGGCCGGCGACGCGGGCGCGGACGGCGATGCGGGCTTGGACGCCGTCGCGGCAGCGGCCGCGGCCGGTCCGCCCGCCGGCTTGGCGCTCGGCTTCGGCGGCGGGCCGAGCTCGGCCATGATGGCGCCCTGGCGCACGACCAGGAGCGTCTCGGCTTCCAGCGGCCGCCACGCCGTCGGCAAGTCGCACTCGGTCTCCATCGGGTCGCTGCAGACGATGACGCCCTTCTGCGCCTTCGAGCCGCGCAGCGTGAGGTCGACCTTCAGGTCGTCGTCGCCGAAGACGATGGTGTCGTAGGGCGGCAGCACCTCCCACACGCACAGCGGGTGGTTCCGGTTCTTGTCGCCGTAGAGCCAGAGATCGGTGCCGTCGCTGATGGCGCAGGTGATGGAGCCGGCGGCGTTGAGCTCGACCAGCCAGCCGCGGAAGAGCGCCGGCTCGACCTCGCGCAGCGACCTCCAGCCGCGGCGCGCGATGCGCGTCATGAGCTCGCAGAAGATGGCCTCGGTGTCGGTCGAGCCGATGGGCTCGAACAGCGCGTCGGCTCCCACCTCGATGCGCTGATCGAGGCTCCCCGAGTGGCCGAAGATCCACTGGCGCCGCCCCCAGCTGCGCACGAACGGCTGGGTGTTGGCGTCGCTGAGACCGCCCCAGCGCGCGCTGCGGATCTGCAGGAGGAAGATGGGCGAGGAGAGGTGCTCCCAGGCCGACACGAGCTGGCTCTGGATGCTCGCCACCGGCGGCCGCGGCTCCTTGAAGACGGTCGCCGCCAGCGACTCGCCGCCACGGTAGAAGCCGATGCCCCAGCCGTCGGGCAGGCGGCGCCCGGCGTGGAGACAGCGCAGATCGAAGCTCGGCGACTGCGGACCCTCGAACGACATCGCGAAGAGGTTCGCCATCCGCTCAGGCCTCCGCGACCGCGTCGCCGGCGGCGGCGGCCGACGCGGGCGGGGCGTAGCCGAGCAGCTCGCGCCCGATGGTGACGCCGATGTCGGCGGTGTCGTCGACGATGCGCGTCAGCACGCGGTGGAGCCCGGTGCCGTGGAGCTCGCTCGGCCCGAGGCCCTGCACCCAGGCGTCGAGCTTGGCCAGCTTCAGGAGCGACTCGCCGCCGGGCAGGTTCACGTCGGTCGGCGGCCGCAGGTAGGCGAAGCGCTCGAAGGCCGCGTGGATGCTGTAGCTGATGGACCTCGGGAAGCGCGAGTCGGTGACCAGGAAGGCGGCCACCGCCTCGGGCGTGACGCGCCCGGCGTGCGACTTCATGAACGGCTCGTGGCCCGAGCAGGCGCGCAAGAGCGCCACCCACACGGCGGTCTCGACCACGTCGTTGTCGCCCGGCTTGCGCAGCTCGAAGGCGTGGTGGTTCACGTCGAGGAGGCGCGCCGTCTGGTTCGTTCGCTCGAGCATGACGCCCAGCCAGATGAAGTCGAGCACGGCGTCGTGCAGCATGGTCGAGCGCATGAGCCCGAGCCCGAGCTGCGTCATCTGGCGCACGCGCCGATAGAACTCGTCGCGGTGGTAGCGCCACTTCTCGTGGGCGTCGTCGCTCTTGAGCCAGATGTAGGCCTCGTTGATGACCTCCCACACGTCGCCCGAGAGCACCTCGCGGATGGAGCGCGCGTTCTCGCGCGCGGCGTGGATGGAGCGCACCAGCGACACGTGGCAGTCGTCGTCCCACACGAGGTAGCGCTGCACGACGTCGCCGTCGGCCAGCGCGCCCTCGCCGTGGCGCTCGACGAAGCGCGCCTCCTCGCCGGCCACGATGACGGTCGGCTGCCACACCTGGCGCGGCGTGAGCTCGCCGTCGAGGCCGAGGTGCAAGGTCGCCTGCAGGTGGCGCGCGCTGGCCTCGGCGCGCTCGACGTAGCGGCCGAACCACAGGCAGCAGTCGGCGACGCGCGAGATGAGGCCGGCCGGGGCGTGGCGCCCGCCGATGAGGGCGTGGTTGGTCATGGTGCGCTTCATTCTATCCCCCTCGCCGCGTTCCGCGGCGGTCCCCCGAGGCCGCGCTCGCGGCCGCGGGGGAGTCGTCATGGCGTCTGCACCCAGGTGTCCTTCGAGCCGCCACCCTGGCTCGAGTTGACGACGTAGCTGCCCTCGACCAGGGCCACGCGCGAGAGGCCGCCGGGCAAGACCCACGGGCCGTTGCGCGACGTCAGCACGTAGGGTCGGAGGTCGACGCGGCGCGCGCCGACCTGCTTGCGATCGGCGATCCAGGTGGGGCAGGTCGAGAGCTCGATGCGCGGCTGCGCGATGTAGCGGCGCGGATCGGCGGCGATGCGCCGGGCGAAGTCGTCGCGCTCGGCCTGCGTGGCCTGCGGGCCCATGAGCATGCCGTAGCCGCCGGCCTCGTCGACCGCCTTCACGACGAGCTCATCCAGGTGCTCGAGCACGTAGCGGCGGTCGTCGTCGCGCAGGCACACGTAGGTCGGCACCTGCTCGAGCACCGGCTCCTCGCCGAGGTAGTAGCGGATCATGTCGGGCACGAACGGGTAGACCGCCTTGTCGTCGGCGACGCCGTTGCCGGGCGCGTTGACGAGCGTGACGTTGCCCGCGGCCCAGGCGCGCATGAGGCCCTTCACGCCGAGCAGCGAGTCGGGGCGGAAGAAGTCGGGGTCGAGGAAGGCGTCGTCGATGCGGCGGTAGATGACGTGGATCCGGCGCGGCCCGCGCGTGGTCCGGAGCCACACGCGGTCGTCGTCGACGAAGAGGTCGGGCCCCTGCACGAGGTCGACGCCCATGTTGCGCGCCAGGAAGGTGTGCTCGAAGTAGGCCGAGTTGTACGGGCCGGGCGTCAGCACGACCGCGTTCGTGTGGCCGGCGTCGACCGGCGACACCGAGCGCAGCGTGTCGGCCAGGCGCGCCGGGTAGTCGTCGACGCGGCGCACCTTGGCCGCCTCGACGATGGGCGGGAACATGCGCTTCGACAGCAGCCGGTTCTCGACCACGTACGACACGCCCGACGGCGTCCGCAGGTTGTCCTCCAGCACGCGGAAGATGCCGCCCGGGTCGCGGATGAGATCGATGCCGCCGATGTGGACGCGCACGCCGCCGGCCGGGCGGATGTGGCGCAGCTCGGGGATGAAGCCCTTGGCGCCCAGCACCAGCTCGGCCGGGACGACCTTCTCGGCGAGGATCTTCTGCTCGCCGTAGAGGTCGTCCAAGAACAGGTTCAGCGCCGTGATGCGCTGCTGGATGCCGCGATCGAGGTGGCTCCAGTCGCCGGCCGAGACCATCCGCGGGATGAGGCAGAAGGGGAAGATCTTCTCGGTGCCGCGCGTGTCGTTGTAGACGCTGAAGGTCACGCCCTGGTTGAGGAGCGCCACCTCGGCCAGCGCCTGGGCGCGCGCGAAGGCGTCGGGCGTCTGGCGCACCAGCATCTCGACGGCGCGCGCGAACTCGGGGCGCGGCTGGCCGTCGGCGGTGGTGAGCTCGTCATAGGTGCCGGCCAGGCCGCGGTAGCCGGCCAGGAGGTTCGGCGAGGCCGGGGTCGGCGTCGCGGCGCTGTCGAAGGTCGCGGTCATCGGGCCTCCTCGTCGGCGAACTCGAGCGCGCGCGGCATGGGTCGATCGATCGACAGGCGCCGGAGGTCGAGGGTCCAGGGTTGGTCGCCGTGGCGCTCGGCCTGGGCCGGCGCTATCGGCCAGGGGGTCAGCGCGTCGATGGTGGTGAAGCGCTGGGCGCGGCGCGCCGAGGCCTCGAAGCGCGTGAGCGGCGTGGCGTCGAAGGCGCGGCCCTCGGGGTGCCACACGTGATAGGCGCCGCCGCCCAGCGAGCGCCGCGCCCACAGGTCGACGACCTCGAGGCGGATAGGGTGGTGGATGCCGATGTGGGCGTGCAGGCTATGCGCCGGGGCCCAGGCCCGGAAGCGCACGCCGGCCACCTGCATGTGCACGTCGTGGGTCCGGCTCATGGGCAGGCGGTGGCCGTTGACGAGCACCACGTGGCGGTCGGGCACGAGGCCGAAGGCGCGCACCTCGATGCGCTCGACCGACGAGTCGACGTAGCGCGCGGTGCCCGAGGTGGTGAGCTCCTCGCCGAGCACGTGCCAGGGCTCGAGCGCGTTCCGCACCTCCAGCGTCACGTCGCCGGCCTGGACGCGGCCGACCAGCGGGCAGCGCAGCTCGACGAAGGGGCGATAGGCGTCGTCGGAGAGTGACAAATGATGCGAGCGCACGAACGCCAACACGTCGCCGAGATCGCGCCACAGGTGGTACGGCAGCATGAAGCGATCGTGCAGCGCCGAGCCCCAGCGCACGAGCGGGTGGTCGTACGGCGTCTGGCTGAAGGCGGCGATGAGCGCGCGCACGAGCAGCGCCTGGGCCGTGACCATGCGCGGGTGCGGCGGCATCTCGAAGGCGCGCAGCTCGACGATGCCCTGGCGCCCGTACGAGGTCTGCGGGTCGAAGAGCTTGTCGATGCTGATCTCGGTCCGGTGGGTGTTGCCGGTCATGTCGACCAGCAGGTGCCGGAACAGCATGTCGCCAAGCCAGGGCGGATTTGTCGTATTGATGGCCTCGCTCGCCCTTTCGTTCCGCGCTCCGACACGACGCTGCGCGTCGGTCTCCGCGTGGAACGAGCCGTGGGCGGCTCGCTCGGGGCGCGCAAACGCGCGCATGAGCGCGATCTCGAGCTCGTAGAGCGTGTCGTGGCGCGCCTCGTCGACGCGCGGATGCTGGGACGTCGGGCCGATGAAGAGGCCGGCGAAGAGGTAGCTGAGCGACGGGTGGTGCTGGACGAAGGTGAGCAGGCTCGCCAGCAGATCGGGCCGGCGCACGAACGGGCTCTCGAGCGGCGAGGGGCCGCCGAGCGTCAGGTGGTTGCCGCCGCCCGAGCCGGCCATGCGGCCGTCCATCATGTACTTCTCGGCGTGGAGCCCGCTGTGCAGCGCGGCCTCGAAGACTTGCTGCACGATGGCGTCGTAGCCGCGCGTGGTGAGCGACGGCGGGATGTTCACCTCGAGCACGCCCGGGTCGGGCGTCACCGCGAAGCGGAAGGCGCGCGGCGACGGCGGCGGCGCGTAGCCCTCGAGCTGGCAGTCGAGCCCGGTGGCGGCGCGGGTTTCGTCAATGGCCTTGACGATCGCCAGCCAGTGCTCGAAGGACGGCAGCGGTGGCAGGAACACGCGCAGCTCGCCGCCGCGCACCTCGATCGACAGCGCGGTGCGGATGCCGCGCGGCGTGCTGGCATGGACGGGGCGCGGCGCGGCCTGGCGCTTCTGCTTCGGGCGCTCGTCGTCGGGGTCGCCCTCGTCCTCGCCGAGGCGCGGGTCGCGCGGCAGCGCCGCGATGGCCGGGTCCTCCCAGGCGGGCGGCGGCGCCATGCCCGGGCCGAGCGCCCCGAGCGGCAGGCGCAGCCCGATGGGCGAGTCGCCGGGCAGGAGGTAGATGGCGCCGCGGCGCGTCTCCCAGCGATCGGTGGCCCAGCCGTCGCCGTCGGGCGTCAGCGGCAGCACCCAGCCGGCGATGGCGGTCACGCCGCGCGACAGGACGCGCGCCAGCCGGCGCCGCTCCTCGGGATCCTCGAGGTTCGCGCGCAGCGGGTCGACCTCGACCGGCACGCGCGCCTCGTCCTGCAGCACCACCCACGGGTCCTCGTAGACCGGCATCAGGCCGTCGGCGATGGCCAGGCGCTCGGCCAGGGCGCGCGCGAAGCGCTCGGCGCCGGCGTCGTCGGCGGCGTCGGGCAGGCTGCGCTCGGGCCAGATCGCGGTGGCATTGCCCGCCGCGCCGTCGGCGCCACCGTCGCGCGTGGTGATGATCTCGAGCGCCCAGCGCGGCAGGCTCTCGCCCGGGTACCACTTGCCCTGGCGCACCAGCACCGCGGCGCCCGGCGCCATGCGGCGGCGCAGCTCGGCCACCAGCTCGAGGCCCTGGGTCCACTTGGTGTCGCCGAGCGCGGCGCCGTTCCACTCGGGGCGCTCGGGGTGGAGGCGCGAGTTGAAGGTGGGCTCGCCGCCGATGGTGAGCGTCAGGCCGGCATCGGAAAGCATCTTGTCGACCTGGTCGCCGGCCCGCAGCATGTCGTCCCACACCTCGGGCGTGTAGGGCGCGGTCGGGCGCGGCTCGTGGCCGAGGCGGCCGACCACCATCTGGAACTCGACCCGGTCGGCGGGCTGGTCGCTGGTGCCGTCGAGCGGCGCGGCCAAGGCCGGCACCGACGCGGTCGCGAGCGGGATGTGGCCCTCGCCGGCGAAGAGGCCGCTCGTGGCGTCGAGGCCGACCCAGCCGGCGCCGGGCAGGTAGACCTCGCACCAGGCGTGCAGATCGACGACGTCGCGCGCCACGCCGCGCGGCTCGTCGGGCAGCATGCCCTCGTCGGTGAGCTGGATGAGGTAGCCCGACACGAAGCGCGCGGCCAGGCCGCGGCGGCGGAGCAGCGCGGTCAGCAAGACGGCCGAGTCGCGGCAGCTGGCGCGGCCCTCCTCGAGGCACGCCTCGGGCGTGAAGACGCCGGCCTCGTCGCGGATGACGTAGCGCACGCGCTGGCTCACGGCGCGGTTCAGCTCGCCGAGCAGCGCGATGGTCGAGCCGTCCTTCGGCAGCTCGGCGTCGAAGGCCGCGAAGCGCTCGCCGGTCGCCAGCTCGGGCGCGTCGAGCACCATGAACGGCGCCAGCTCGCGCGCCAGGGCCGGCGGGTAGGCGAAGGGGATGGCGGCGGCCACCGGCTCGAGCAGGAAGTCGAACGGGTTCACCGGGTTCACGTCGACCGTCATCTCGACCAGGATGTCGAGCTCGCTGACGCCGACGTCCATCGGGAAGTGCACGCGCGCGACGTGGTTCCCGTACGGGTCCTGCTGCCAGCGCAGGCGGTGCTCCTGCTCGATCTTCAGCCGGTAGGTCTCGACGCGCGCGCGCGTGTGCGCCGCCGGTCGGAGCCTCAGCGTGTGCGGTCCGAGCACGGCCGGTTCGGGGTAGTGATACTGGCTTCGGTGCTGGACGAGGAGCCGCATGGTGGGCGGTTCTACCACGGCCGCGGACGGCCTTCCACGCGCGCCGGCGGCCTGGGCGGCGCGCCGAAACCGGGCCGAAACGATGGCGCGCGCGCGGCGCCCGGGCGTCAGCCGATGAGGTCGAGCATTGTCGCGTAGCGCGCGCGCAGGCGCTCGACGAGCTCCTCGCGCACGGCCGGATCGATGTTGCTGCGCCGCTGCGACGCGGTCTGCGCCTCGGTGAGGTCGACGTCGCCGGCCAGGTCGGAGGCGACCAGGTTGGCCAGCGCGAAGGCCTGGCCCATGGGCTCGCCGGCGAAGACGAGGCCGTGGTGCCCGCGCGCCAGATCGATGGTCTCCTTGGGCAGACCCCAGGCGCCGAGGAGGCGCGCGCCCGTGTCCTCGTGGGCCGACACCACGAACTGCAGCGCGCGCTCGGGCTCGGGCGCGGCGAGCCCGGAGCGCTCGGCCAGCACCCACAGGAGGAACGACGCGCCGGCGTCGGCGAAGAGCCCGCCGAGGTAGGCCAGCGTGCTGTCGAGGCCGCGCTGCTCGGCGATGGCGCGCATGGCGAAGGCGCGCGCGACGGCGTGGCGCGCGATGCGCGTCGTGAGCGGCACGTAGTCGGGGTGCTTCACCTGGAAGCAGGCGCGCAGCCAGATCGACTCGACCAGCTCGTGGATGGGCTTGAAGCCGACGCGCCCGATGATGGCGCGCAGGTCGTCGTTGCGGTCGCGGCCGGCGTAGGTCGGGCTCCGGCCGAGGCGCAGCACGCGCGCCAGCACCGCCTGATCGCGCTCGACCAGGCCGGCGATGCGCTCGATGGGCGTGTCGACGTCGGCCACCAGGAGGCGCAGCTCGGACAGGATCCCCGGCGTCGCCGGCACGGTGATCTCGCCGCTGTCGATGCGCTTCAGGATGTCGCCGAAGATGTGGTCGGCGCGCACGCGCGGGTTGTGGCCGGTCATGCCCGAGCGCGGGCGCGCGCCGTAGCGCGGCGCCTTGCCGGGGAAGTCGGCCGGCGCGATGGCGGGCGGGCCGGGTCGGCGCAGTCGTCCGGTGGGCGGCGGCTCGGACGCTGCCGGCGCGCCGGCGACTCCGATGGGCTGGTCGAGCGCTGGCTCGGCCGCGGCCGGCGTCGCGGCGGCCGGCGGGAGGGCGCTGGGAGCGGTCGCCGACGGCTCGGCTGTCGTCGTCGCCGGCGGCGCGATGCCGCCCACCGCGGTGCGCGACACGACGCGGCCGGCGCGCGCGCGCCCGGCCAGCGCCAGCCGATCGCCGTGCACGTCGAGCGCGCGCAGCACCGCGGCGGCGAGCTCGCCCTGCGACCACGGCTTCTTCAGGTAGGCCACCGCGCCCTCGCGCATGACCTCGATGACGTCGTCCATCTGGCCGTCGCCGCTCGCCACGATGACGGCGGCCTGGCTGCCCTGCGAGGCCAGCCGGCGCAGGAAGGTGTGGCCGTCGATGCCGGGCATGCGCAGGTCGAGCACCACCACCGCCGGGTCGAGCTCGCTCGCGCGCGCCAGCCCCTCGCGCCCGTCGGCCGCGGTGGTGACCTCGAGATCGAGGCGCTGGATCTGCTTCCGCAACGTGTCGCGCGCCAGCGCGTCGTCGTCGACCACCAGCACCCTGGCGGGCTTCACGGCGGTGTCGCTCATGCGCGCGCCACGCGGGCCACGGCGGCCTCGAGGTCGGCCAGCGCGATGGGCTTCTCGAGCCACGGCTCGGCCAACGCGTCGAGGTAGCGGCGCGCCGCCGGCGTGAAGGCGCCGCCGGTGATGAAGACGACGCGCTCGACCAGATCCGGGCGCGCGTCGCGGAGCGCCTCGACGAACACCGGCCCCGACACGTGCGGCATCATCACGTCGCACACGATGACGTCGCAGGCGGCGCCGTCGCTCAGGTGGCGCAGCGCGTCGGCGGCGTGGGCGAAGGTGACGACGCTGTGCTCGCGCCCGAGCGCGCGCGCCACGAAGCGCAGGAACGACGGGTCGTCGTCGATGACCACGATGCGCCGGTCGCGCGCGCCGCCCACGCCAGCGCCCTCGTCGGGTGGCGCGCGCTCGCTCGAGGCGGGCGCCGGCGGCAGCGCCACGCGCGCGACGGTGCCGCGGCCGGGCTCGCTCTCGAAGCCGAGCTCGCCGCCGAGCTCGGCCACGATGCGCTGGCAGATGGGCACGCCGAGGCCGCTGCCGAGCCCGGGCGGCTTGGTCGTGAAGAACGGGTCGAAGACGTGCGCCAGCACCTCGGGGGTCATGCCGCAGCCGGTGTCCTCGACGGTGAAGACGGCCCAGCCGCGCGCATCGGTGCCGAGCGTCACGCGGATCTGGTTGTCGTCGACCTTGCCCTCGTCGAGCGCGTGCGCGGCGTTCACGAGCAGGTTCAGCGCCACCTGCGCCAGGCGCGACTCCTGCGCCACGACGAGCGGCGCCGGCCCGAGCTCGGCCACCACGCGCGCGCGGTGGCGTATCTCGTTCCGCGCCATGCGCCGCGCGCTCTCGAGCGCGCGCGCGACCGGCACCGCCGCCGGCTGCGCGCGCTCCTCGCGCGAGAACACCTTCAGGTCGCGCACGATGCGCCGCACCAGCTCGGCCGCGCCGCGTGCGTCCTCGACCGCCTCCATGGCGGACGCGAGCGCCCGGTCGGGGGCGCCGCGCTCGAGCCTGGCGCGCCGCTCGACGCGGGCGAGGTCGTGCACGGCCACGTCGAGGTTGCCGACCACCGCCGAGAGCGGGTTGTTGATCTCGTGGCCGACCGCGGCCGCCACGTGGCCTATCGCGCTCATGCGCTCGGCCGTCAGCACCTCGGCCTCGAGACGCCGGTGCGCGGTCACGTCGCGCGACACCGCGACCACCTCGACGATGTGCCCGTACGTATCGACGAGCGGCGCCAGCGATACCTCGGCGCAGCGGCTCTCGCCGCCCTGCTCGAAGCGCGCCTCGTAGACGGCGTGCTCGCCGCGCAGCGCCCGCGCGCAGGCCGCGCGCGCCTCCGGCCCGCTGGCCACGCGCGCCGCCAAGAGGTCCGCGCCGAGCCCGCGCCGCGCGTCGCCGCCGCCGTAGGTGCCGCTGATGCGCGCCTCGGGGTCGAGCGTGAAGACGAGGTCGTTCATCGACTCGACCAGGCTGCGCCAGCGCGCTTCGCTGCGCCGCAGGCGCTCGCCGATGCGCATGCGCTCGACGGCGTAGCGCACGCTGCGCAGGAGGACGCGCGGCTCGAGCTCGTCCTTGAGCAGGTAGTCCTGCGCGCCGAGCCGCGCCGCCTCGGCCACCCAGGCCTCGTCGTCGCGCCCGGTGAGGATGACGATCGGGACGGTCGGCACCGCCTCGCGGAGGCGCGTCAGCCCGTCGAGCCCGACGGCGTCGGGCAGCGCGAGGTCGAGCAGCACCGCGTCGGGCACGCGCTCACTGGCCCGCGCCAGGGCCTCGGCCAGGGTCGCGGCGTGGCTCAGCGCCAGCTCGGGGTGGTCCCGCAGGCGGAGCCGCAAGAGCTTTGCGTCGGACTCCGAGTCCTCGACGAGCAGGACTTCCAGCGTGCGGCGCATGCGGCGACGTCCTCGGTGTGGCGGCTGTGGCTGGTCGCTCCGAGTCGCGCTACCGCGTCGGAGCGCGCAGCATGCAGCCCCTGGGTCCAGGACGCCAGGGCCGAGCTCAATCGGCCAGGTCAGTCCTCCCAGTCCAGTACGATCTTCCCACAGCTGCCGGCGCGGATGGTGGCGAAGGCGTCCTCGAAGGCGTCGCGCTTGAAGCGGTGGGTCAGCACCGGCGCCACGTTCAGGCCGGCCTGGAGCAGCGACGACATCTTGTACCAGGTCTCGAACATCTCGCGCCCGTAGATGCCCTTCAGCACCAGGCCCTTGAAGATGACCTTGGCCCAGTCGATGGCCACCGGATCCGAGAAGATGCCGAGCAGCGCCACCTTGCCGCCGTGGTTCATGATGTCGAGCATGCCGCGGAAGGCGTCGGGGTGGCCCGACATCTCGAGGCCGACGTCGAAGCCCTCGGTCATGCCGAGGTCGCTCATGACCTGGCGCAGATCGGTGGTGGTCGGGTTCACGACGCGGGTCGCGCCCATCTTGCGCGCGAGCTCGAGGCGGAAGTCGTTGACGTCGGTGACCACCACGTGGCGCGCGCCGACGTGGCGCGCGATGGCCGCGGCCATGCAGCCGATGGGGCCGGCGCCGGTGATGAGCACGTCCTCGCCGACGACGTCGAACGACAGCGTCGTGTGCACGGCGTTGCCGAGCGGATCGAGGAAGGCGGCGATCTCGTCGGGGATGAGCGTCGGCAGCTTGAAGGCGTTGGTGGCCGGCAGCGACAGGTAGTCGGCGAAGGCGCCGTCGCGGTTGACGCCGATGCCGCGCGTGTTGCGGCACAGGTGGCGGTTGCCGGCGCGGCAGCGGCGGCAGTGCCCGCAGGTGATGTGGCCCTCGCCCGAGACGCGGTCGCCGACGGCGAAGCCGGCGACGTGGCTGCCGACCTGCACCACCTCGCCCATGAACTCGTGACCCACGACCAGCGGCAGCTTGAGCGTCGCCTGGGCCCAGTGGTCCCACTTGTAGATGTGCAGATCGGTGCCGCAGATGGCGGCCTTCTTCACGCGGATGAGGAGGTCGTTCGGGCCCGGCTCGGGCACCGGCACCTCCTCCATCCAGATGCCGGCCTCGGGGCGCGACTTCACCAGCGCCCGCATCGTCGTCGGAATGCTCGCTCGACTGCTCATCGGATGACCTCCAGCTCGCGGCCGACCTTCTCGAAGGCCGCCAGCGCTTCGTCCAGGTGATCGCGCTCGTGGGCCGCCGACATCTGCGTCCGGATGCGCGCGGCGCCGCGCGGCACGACCGGGAACGAGAAGCCGACGACGTAGATGCCCTCGCTCAAGAGCCGTTCGGCCATCGCGCTCGCGAGCTTGGCGTCGCCCAGCATGACCGGGATGATGGCGTGCTCGCCCGGCACCAGCGTGAAGCCGAGCGCCTGCATGCCGGCGCGGAAGTAGCGGCCATTGTCGTGGAGGCGCTGGCGCAAGGCCGCGCCGTCCGGCGACTCCAGCAGGTCGAGCACCTCGATCGAGGCGGCCGCGATGGCCGGCGCCAGCGAGTTCGAGAAGAGGTAGGGCCGCGAGCGCTGGCGCAGCCAGGCGATGACCTCCTTCTTCCCCGAGGTGTAGCCGCCCGACGCGCCGCCGAGCGCCTTGCCGAGCGTGCCGGTGAGGACGTCGACCCGGCCCATGACGCCGCGGTACTCGTGGCTGCCGCGGCCGTTCGCGCCCATGAAGCCGACGGCGTGCGAGTCGTCGACCATGACCAGCGCGCCGTGGCGCTCGGCCAGGTCGCAGATGGCGCCGAGGTTCGCGATGATGCCGTCCATCGAGAAGACGCCGTCGGTGGCGATGAGGCGCGTGCGCGCACCCTGGGCCGCGACGAGCTGGGCCTCGAGGTCGGCCATGTCGTTGTTGGCGTAGCGGAAGCGCTGCGCCTTCGAGAGGCGCACGCCGTCGATGATGCTGGCGTGGTTCAGCGCGTCGCTGATGATGGCGTCCTCCTCCGAGAGCAGCGTCTCGAAGAGGCCGCCGTTGGCGTCGAAGCACGACGAGTAGAGGATGGTGTCCTCGGTGCCGAGGAAGGCCGACAGGCGCCGCTCGAGCTCCTTGTGGATGGCTTGGGTGCCGCAGATGAAGCGCACCGACGACATGCCGAAGCCCCAGCGATCGAGCGCCTCCTTGGCGGCCGCGATGACGCGCGGGTGGTCGCTCAGGCCGAGGTAGTTGTTGGCGCAGAAGTTGAGGACCGGCGGCTCCTTGCCGACGGCGATGACGGCGTCCTGCGGCGTCGTGATGACGCGCTCGCCCTTCCACAGGCCGGCCGCGCGCAGCGCATCGAGCTCGCCCTGCAAGCGTTCGAGGAGGGGTCTCGCTGCATCGCCGACCGTCGCCATGGTGAGCCTCCTTGCCGCGGGCCATGGGCGGGCGGCACGCTAGCAGCCTTCGCGGTGCTGCGCTATCCGCCTGGTTCGTGCTAGGCCGCACGCATGTCACCGACTCGGCTCGCCTGCCACGGCCCCGTCCTCGCCCTGCTCACGCTGTCCGCGCTCGCCGGCGCCGGGTGCGCCTCGTCGCCGCCGCGCGTCGGCCCGCCGGTCCCTGCGCCGGTCGCGGCCGACCCCGATCGGACCATGCCCGGGCTGCGCCTGCCGCGCGACGTGCGCCCGCTCGGCTACGCCCTGGACCTCGCCGTGACGCCGGGCGAGCCGCGCTTCGGCGGCAGCATCGCCATCACCATCGAGCTCGATCGGCCGCGTCGGATCATCTGGCTCCACGGCGACGGCCTCCACGTCACCGCCGCGAGCATCGACGATCGACCGGTCGTCTACACCGAGGCCGACGACGACGAGGGGCTGGCGAGCGTGTCGGTGGCGGCCGACGCGCCGCCCATCCCGGCCGGCCGCGCGGTGCTGCGCTTCAGCTACGACGCGCCCGTGAGCCACGGCGGCGACTCGGTCTTCGACGTCGAGGAGGAGCAGCGCCACTACATCCTGACGACCTTCGAGCCGATCTCGGCGCGCCTCGCCTGGCCGTGCTTCGACGAGCCCGGCTTCAAGGTGCCCTGGGAGCTGACGCTGACCATCCCCGCCGGCGACGTGGCGCTGTCGTCGGCGCCCGAGCTGTCGTCGAGCGCGGCCGACCCGACCCACACGCGCGTCCGCTTCGCGCCGTCGGCGCCGCTCCCGACCTACCTCTTCTCGTTCGCGGTCGGCCCCTTCGACGTGGTGGCCGCGCCGCCGCTCGCGCCCAACGCGCTGCGCCCGACGCCGCTCCCCATCCGCGGCGTCGCCGTCCACGGCAAGGGCCCCGAGCTCGCGCGTCAGCTGGCCGAGGTCGGGCCGCTGCTGCAGGCGCTCGAGCAGTGGTTCGGCCGCGCCTACCCGTACGCCAAGCTCGACGTGGTCGCGACGCCCGGCTACCCGGGCGCCATGGAGAACGCGGCGCTCGTCCTCTTCGACGAGTACGCCCTCTTCGTCAGCCCGACGCGCGCCTCGCGCGACCAGCTGCAGGGCGCCGAGAACACGCTCGCCCACGAGCTCTCGCACCAGTGGTTCGGCGACCTCGTGACCATGGCCTGGTGGGACGACCTCTGGCTCAACGAGGCCTTCGCGACCTGGATGGCCAACCGCATCGTCCAGGAGGTGCGCCCCGATCTGATGGCCGAGACCCACCGCCTGAGCGAGTGGCGCCAGGCCATGGGCGCCGACGCCAAGGCCAGCGCGCGGCGCATCCGCCAGCCCATCGCCAGCCACCACGACATGCTCGCCGCCTTCGACGCCATCACCTACCAGAAGGGCGCGAGCATCATCGCCATGATGGAGCAGTGGGCCGGCCCGGCCGCCTGGCAGGCGGGCGTCAGGGCCTACCTCGGCGACCACGCCTACGCCAACGCCACGACCGACGAGCTGCTCGCGGCGGTCGCCGCGCGCGCGCCGGCCGACCGCCCCATCGTCGAGCCGTTCAAGAGCTTCCTCGACGCCACCGGCGCGCCGCAGATCGGCATCGACGTCGGCGCGCCCGTCGACGGCAAGCTGCCCGTGACCTTCCACGTGGCGCGGCTCCGGCCGGTCGGCTCGCACGCCGACCCGGGCGGCGGCTGGCGCATCCCGGTGTGCATGGCCGGCCCCGGCCTGGCCGACGACGGCAGCGCCTGCGTCCTGGTGACGGCCGCCGAGCAGACGGCGCTGGTGCCGTTCCAGGGCGCGCGTCCGACCGCGCTGGCGCCGAACGCCGGCGGCCTCGGCTACTACCAGGCGGTGGTCCGCCCCGAGGCGCTGCTCCGCGCCGCGCTGGCCGCGCCGCGCTCACCGGCGGAGGCGGCGGCCACGGCGGCCAGCTACACGAGCGCGTTCGAGACCGGGCTGCTCTCGACCGACGAGGTGCTCGCCGCGCTGGCGCCGCTCGCCTCGAGCCCCGAGCCCGAGCAGGCGCTGGCGCCGCTCCGCCTCCTGACCTGGGTCGCCGAGCGCGTGGCGAGCGACGCCGATCGGCCGGCGCTCCGGAAGAAGGCGCGCGCGCTGTTCGGGAAATCGCTGGCCGCGCTCGGCTGGGAGGCGAGGGCGGGCAGCGCCGAGAGCGGCTCGACCGAGCTCCTCCGCGCGGCGCTCATCGACTTCATGGCGCGCGTGGTGCGCGACCCGGCGGTGCGCAAGGAGGCCGCGCGGCGCGGTCGCGCCTTCCTCGGCATGGACGGCGCGACGCACCCCGACGCGGTGGCGCCCGACCTCCTGCCGACGGCGCTGGTGGTCGCGCTCGAGGACGCCGACCCGGCCTTCTTCGAGGTGGCGCTGGCGACGCTCCACCGGAGCCAGGACCCGGCGCTGCGCGGCATCCTGCTGGCCGCGCTGGCGGCCGTCACCGACCCGGCGCTGGCCGAGCGCGTGCGCGCGCTGACGCTCGACCCGGCGCTCACCGACACCGAGATGCTCCAGCCGCTGAAGCGCCAGCTCGACGACCGCCGCCTGCAGGCCGACGCCTGGCGCTACCTCCGCGACCACTGGGACGCGGTGCTCGAGCGCATGCCGCCGTTCTCGCTCGGCTTCGTCCCGGAGCTGGTCGACGGCTTCTGCGACCCGGCCGCGCGCGCCGACGTGGCGGCCTTCCTCGGGCCGCGCGTCGAGCCCCTCTCGGGCGCTCCCCATGCGCTCGCCGAGAGCCTCGAGACCATCGACCTCTGCATCGCGCTCGTCGAGCGGCAGGGTCCTTCCGCGAGGTCGTGGCTCTCGCGTTAGGTGCGCCGCGCGCGAGGTCGGATCCAAGCCTCGCAGCGGATATGAGAGAGTCTCAGCGCGTGAACGGGTACTTCTTGCCCGACGAGCAGAAGTAGCGGAGGTCGCTGTTCGAGATGCTGCCGCACGAGCCCTGGCAGAGGTAGCGCAGGTCGCTCGACGAGATGCTGCCGCAGCTGTCCTGGCAGTAGTAGCGCAGGTCGCTGTCGGAGATGCTGCCGCAGCTGTCCTGGCAGAAGTAGCGCACGTCCGACGACGAGATGCTGCCGCAGCTCTTCTGGCAGAAGTAGCGCATGTCGCTGTCGGAGATGCTGCCGCAGCTGCCCTGACAGAAGTAGCGCATGTCGCTGTTCGAGATGCTGCCGCAGTCGTCGGCCGTCGGCATGCCGTCGGTCGGCGTGGTCGCGGCGGGAGGTCCGAGCAGGAGCGCCATGGTGATCATGATCGAGTCGAGCATTTTGTCATTCTCCGGTCACATGCCGTGATCGATGGCCATCACGGGAAGTACGCGCGCAGGCGCCGGCGGAGCTCGGTCAGGCGATCGGGGTCGGTCGGGTCTGCCATGGGGATGATGAACGTCTCGCGCCCGCGTTTCTTCTTCTCGATGAGGCCGAACTCCTCCCAGGCCACGAGCGCGTGCTGGAAGTTCACGTTGGAGGCGGCCTCGGGGCAGCCGATGTCGCCGGCCTGGTAGCGGCGCCGCCCGAGCGTCTGGGCCTGCTCGATGAACTTCGACTGCGACAGCCCGCCCTCGTCCATGGTGGCCAGGACGTCGCTGATGAGCCAGTAGGCCTCGATCCACGGCGCCAGCACGCGATGCAGCTGCTCCATGGTCTGGGCGCCGTCGTCGGTCACGCGGATCTCGACCTGGGCGAAGTCCTCGCCCGGCGTGCGCGCGATGAGCCCGCCGTCGGCCAGCCGCCCGAGCGTCTCGGCGAACTGGAAGGCGAAGCCCTTCTCGGGGTCGAAGACGAACTCCTGCGCGAAGGTGCGCGACAGGAAGGCGGCCGACTCCATGACGCGCAGGACGTTGGTGGCGCCGCGCTCGAGCGTGCCGCGGATGGCGGTCGCGACGATGGCCTCGGGCACCACCAGGTGCACGATGTTGTTCTTGTAGAACTCGAGGTTGATGCGCGAGTCGGGCACCGGCACGTAGACGATCTCGCCCTCTTCGAAGCGGTGCTCCTCGACCTGCTTCACCTTGATGAAGCGCGCCAGCACCTCGTCGACCGCCTCGCGGATGGCGTTGCCCTTGGCGCGCGCCAGCGGCGACTCGGCGCCGAGCGCGAAGCGCTTGTCGTAGAGGTCGGTCTGCTCGAGCAGCTGGCGCGCCTGCGCGATGCTGTCGCGGTGGCGGCGGAGCCCGTCGTCGATGATCTGCGACAGCTTGGCGCCCTTGAGGTGCGCCATCTCGAGCATCATGCCGACGCGCGCGAGCAGCGTGTCGCGCGCCACGCCGCGCTTGCTGTTCCACAAGAGCACGGCCGCCACCAGCGACGTCGGCGTCACCACCGCGACCTTGTTGATGCCGTCGGTGATGCGGTAGCCGATGCGCGACAGCAGGAGCTCCTCGCGGTCGCGGTGGCGCGCGCCGCCGCCGCCCGGCGGCATCGGCAGGCCCTTGCCCTCGTTCTTGGCCCACTGCTCGGCCTCGCGCTCGAGCGCCTCGCGGCACGAGATGGGCTCGCCGAAGTTGACGTAGAGCCGGCCGTACTTGGCCCACAGCACCTTGGTCGCCGACAGCAGCGCGCCGAGGTTCTCCTTCTTCTTGGCCTCGCCGCCCAGCTCGCGCGAGAAGCTCTTCTCCTCGATGACCTGCTCGTAGCCGACGTAGATGGGCACGAACGACACGTCGGGCGCGGCGCCGGACTTGATGGCGTCGACGATGATCTTGAGCATGCCGAACTTCGGCGACAGCATCTTGCCGGTGCGCGAGCGGCCGCCCTCGAGGAAGAACTCGATCCACACGCCTTCCTGTACGAGCTTGGTCAGGTACTCGCGAAAGGCCAGTGAATACGGCTTATTGTCCTTGAAGCTCCGGCGCATGAAGAAGGCGCCGCCCTTCCGGAAGAGGCCGCCCACCGGGAAGAAGTTGAGGTTCTTCCCCGACGCGATGTGCGGCGGCATGAGCCCGTTCAGGTAGAAGATATATGACAAAACCAGGTAGTCGATATGGCTGCGGTGGCACGGCAGCAATATCAGCGGGCTCTTGCGCGCGGCCTCGCGCACGCGCTCCAGGCCCTCCTGATCGACCACCATCTCGTGGAAGATGCGGTTGAAGACGAGCGTGAGGATGATGCAGGCGATCTCGACGTTGATCATCGAGAAGTCGGCGGCCATCTCCTTCAGGTAGCCGTCGATCTCCTTGGCCACTTTCTCGGGCGGCTGATCGATCTCCTTGGCCAGCTCGGCGATGTGCGCCTTCACGTCGGGGTGGGCCAGCACCTCCTGGCGGATCTGCTTACTGCGCTTGAGGATCGGCCCCTTGATGACGCGCTCCTCGATCGACAGCGCGCGGTGGATCTCGGCGCGCAGCTTGCGCGACAGCATGGCCAGGTCGGTGGCGTCGCGGTTCCGCTCGAGGAACTCGAGGAGGTCGATGGGCTTGCCGACGCGCACGAAGGCGCGCCGCCGGTTGAGCAGGAAGTTGATGAGCTTCCTGAAGCGGCTCGGCGCCTCGGGGTTGCCGAAGACCTGCTCCCAGAAGGACTTCTTGGCGCGCTCGGGGTCGTGCACCCAGACCAGCAGCTGCGGCACGATGGTGATGGGCCGCACCGGCCGGACGGCGACCGCGCCGCCGCTGGTCGCGCCGGTGCCTGTGCCCGCGCCGTTGCCGGCGCCCGAGCCGTTGCCGGCGTCGCCGGGGGCTCGCGCGTACGCCTCGCGCACGCGCTCGAGCTGGCTCTCGACCACGGTCGCCAGGAAGGAGTCGTCGGTGGACTCGGCCGTCGCCCATGGCCAGATCTGGCGGATCTTCAGGAACACCAGCGCCGCGCGCCGGCGCGCCAGCGCGTAGGCCACGCGCTCGTGCGGCTCGAAGCGGTGGGTGAACCAGCCGATCATGCGGCGGATGCCGTGCAGCGCCACCGCCCACAGCGGGCGGAAGAACAGCATGGTCGAGATGGTGTTGGCGACGAACGCCAGCGGCAGCCCGAGCCGCAGGAAGGCGAAGTTGAAGTAGAGGTCGTCGAGCACGCTGTGATGGTTCATCACGTAGACGAGCTCGCCATCGCGCTGCGCGTCGCGGATGGTGCGCGTGTCGCGCTCGTCGAAGCCCACCTTCCTGAAGGCGAGCCACGAGAAGAGGCGCGTGAGGATGCCGCGCCGGGCCAGCATGCCCGTCTCGTTCAGGACCTTGCGATCGTCGACGGCGTCGAAGCGATGCGGGTCCTTCGGCGCGAGGCGCTCGGCCAGGTGCAGGAGCTCGGGTCCGGCCACGTGCGGGTCGGGCCGCGGCGAGGTCCCGGTGACCGGGGCAGCCGGAGCCTTGGCCGGCAACGGCAGGGCCGGGGCCGGCGCCGACGGTGCGTTCAACTCCACGAGCTGCTCATAGCACGCGCGACGCCTCGGTCACATAGCCTGGACGCCGCGGCCGGGGCATTCGCAAGGAACGCCTCCGGCCGCGGGCGGAAACAGACTCAAAGTCTGTCGATCGATGTCGGACCCGCATGCGGCGCGCTTCGATGAGCGGAGCGCCGCACCGCGCGAGGCCACCCGATCGGCTCACTCCTCGAGCATGCCGTCGTCGATCCACTGCTGGATCTTGGCCTGGTCGTCGCTGCTCACGCAGTCGGCGCCGGTCGGCGTCGTGTCGCAGCCGGCGAACTTCGGCATCGAGCCGTCCTTGATGCGGATGAGCGCGCACTCGCCCTTCACCTTGCCGGCGCAGGCCGCGGGCGCCGACACCGACACCGGGAGCTGGGAGGCGTCGTAGGCGACGGCGATGTCGTCCGAGGCCATCGCGTGCCCGCCGCTGCCGGCCGAGGCCGTCGCGCCGGTGTGGCACGGCGTGCACTTGGTGTGGAAGATCGGATAGACGTCGGCCCAGGTCACGGCGCCGGTCGTGTCGGCGGTCGTGTCGGGCGTCACCGTCGTGTCCGGCGTCACCGTCGTGTCCGGCGTCACCGAGGTGTCGGTCGACGTGTCGCTCGACGTGTCGCCGGTCGTGCTGGTGTCAGGGGTGGTGTTGTCGTCGCTGCAAGCGGCGAACGGTGTGAAGGCGAGCGCGCAGCCGATGGCGAGCGCGCGGCCGAGGGTTCCAAGGCTTCGCATGCGTTTCCTCCAAGTCATGTGCCCTCGCTCCGCGCGGGTCGCCCCCAGGTCGACCTCTTCTTCGATCCCGCTTGCGCGAGCCGCGTGCAGAGGCCACCGGGCGACCCGGCGTCGCTCGGAATTGCCGGCCCCGAACTGGCCGGGCGGCGCACCATAGTCGAAGTCGCCGGTCGGAGCGAGCGCGTCGCCACACCCCGCGCGCGCGGCGCGCCGGGCGCGCCGGAGGTGTCGGAGTCTTGAGCTTTCCGCGGCGAGCGCTTAGCCTGCGGGCAATGCGTGGGCTGGGGATGATGGCAATCTGCGGAGCGCTCGTGTCGGGCATGGCGTTCGCCGACGGCCCGGGCCCGCCCGCGACCAGCCAGCCCGCGCCGCCCGCGGGTGCGCCGGCCGGCCCGCCGCCCGCCGACGAAGGCGCCCACGCCTCGCGCTGCGTGCCCGACCCCGACACCGCCGAGCTGGCGGTGAAGCTCGCCTTCAGCGACCTCGTCAACATCCACCGCGGCCGCATCCCCGGGCCGAGCGGTCGGCAGCTGGTGGACGACAAGATCGACGAGCTGCTCGCGAAGACGCTCGACCTCGATCGCTTCAGCGCCAGCGCGCTCTCGCCCATGTGGAACGGGCTCGAGCCGCAGCGCCAGAAGCTGTGGCAGGACCAGCTCCTGGTGGGCCTCCGCGGCCATTACCTGCGCCGCCTCACCGAGGACGCCTCGCCGCTCGGCCAGCGCCTCGACATCGATCGCGCCGAGGTCGACTGCGATCACGCCACCGTCGACATGACGCTCGGCAAGCGCAACGGCCGCCACCGCACCGACCTCAGCCTGCAGCTGGCGTGGACCGGCTCGCGCTGGCGCGCCTTCGACGTCAGCGTCGACGGCGTCTCGCTGCTCGAGACGTGGCGGAACCGCTTCCGCCAGCTCTTCCGCGACGGCGGCGTGGCGGCCGTCGACGAGCACCTGCGCCAGCTGGCCGAGCGCAATCGCGATCCCGACGGGCTCCGCTGACGCTGGCCCCGGATCGCGCGCCGCGCGATGGGATCGAAACCGCTCCGAAACATCGCGCTGCTAGCCTCATCCGTGTCGCGTGAAGAGGCCAGGAAGTCCTGGCCGCCGAGACGCGCATGGAGGCTCGATGAACTCTGGCGACACTGCCTGGATGCTCGTCTCGACCGCGCTGGTCATGCTCATGACCCCGGGGCTCGCGCTCTTCTATGGAGGCATGGTGCAGCAGAGGAACGTCCTCTCGACGTTCATGCACAGCTTCTTCGCGCTCGGCATCGTGACGGTCGTGTGGGTGGTCGTCGGCTACTCGCTGGCCTTCGCGCCCGACGTCGGCGGCGGCTTGGTGGGCGGCTTCGACTTCGCCTTCTTCAAGGGCGTCGGGGTGGACGCCGCGCCCAACGCGCCGACCATCCCGCACATCGTCTATGCGCTCTACCAGTGCATGTTCGCCATCATCACGCCGGCGCTCATCTCCGGTGCCTACGCCGAGCGCATCAAGTTCTCGAGCTACATGCTCTTCACGCTGCTCTGGTCGCTGCTCGTGTACGCGCCGCTGGCGCACTGGGTGTGGGCGCCGGACGGCTGGCTCTTCAAGATGGGGGCCCTCGACTTCGCCGGCGGCACCGTCGTCCACCTCTCGTCGGGCGTCTCGGCGCTGGTCGCGGCCCTCGTCCTCGGCAAGCGGCTCGGCTACCCCAACGTCCGCCACCAGCCGCACAACCTGACCATGACCCTCATCGGCGCGGGCCTCCTCTGGTTCGGCTGGTTCGGCTTCAACGGCGGCTCGGCGCTGGCGTCGAACGGCCTCGCCGGCCTGGCCTTCGGCAACACCCACATCGCGGCCGCGGTCGGCGCGCTCAGCTGGGGCTTCGTCGAGTACCTGCGCATCAAGAAGGTCACCATGCTGGGCGTCGCCTCGGGCCTCGTCGCCGGCCTCGTCGCCATCACCCCGGCCGCCGGCTACGTCTCGCCCGCCGCGGCCATGGCCATCGGCCTCCTGGCCGGCGTGGTGTGCTACGGCGGCGTCATGCTCAAGGCGCGCTTCGGCTACGACGACGCCCTCGACGCCTTCGGCGTGCACGGCGTCGGCGGCATGCTCGGCGCGCTGCTCACCGGCTTCTTCGCCGAGAAGGTGTGGAACGGCGCCGGCAACGACGGCGTGCTGGCCGGCAACGGCAGCCTCATGATCGCCCAGCTCGCCGGCATCGGTGCCGCGGCGGCCTTCGCCGGCGTGCTGACCTGGCTCCTCTTGAAGGGCATCGACCTCGTCATCGGCCTGCGCGTCACCTCCGACGAGGAGCGCGAGGGCCTCGACACGAACCTCCACGGCGAGAGCGGCTACGCGCTGGGCGGCGCCTCGGGCGGCCACCACATCACCGAGCACGAGCACGCGGCGCACGGGGCGGCTCACCGCATGAACGCGACCGGCGCGGAGCCCTCGACGAATCCGACGGCATGACCTAGCCTCAGCGCATGAGCGCTCCTCCGGTGAACGTCAAGAAGGCGGCTTGCCGCTCCGATGTGGGGCGGGTGAGGAAGGTCAACGAGGACGGCTTCCTCTGCCTCAACAAGGTCCCGCTGTTCGCGGTCGCCGACGGCACCAACGGGCCGGAGGGGCCGCGCGTGGCGCTGTCGATGTTGAAGGACCTGTCGCCCGAGCTGGCCGGGCGCGCCGGCGTCGTGCTGCAGGACGTCAGCTCGACGGCGCGCCTCGGCGTCGGCCGCATGCTGGAGCAGCTGTTCGTGAAGGCCAACGGCGCCGTGCAGGAGGCGGCCGAGGGCATTCACGAGCGGCGCATCGCCACGACGCTGGCGGCCGCGACCGTGGTCGGGCCGTACGCCTTCGTCGGCCACGTCGGCGACTCGCGCGTCTACCTCATGCGCGGCGGCGAGCTGCGCTGCCTCACCAACGACCACACGCTGGCGGCGCTGCAGCTCCGCCGCGGCGACATCTCGCCGGCCGAGTTCCAGACGAGCCCGTTCCGACGCACGCTGTCGCAGGCGCTGGGCATGAGCGTGGCGCTCGACGTCGACACGGCCGAGGTGCGCCTCATCCCGGGCGACACGCTGCTCATCACCACCAACGGCCTCACGCGCGCGCTCTCCGACGAGCAGATCGCGCGCTGCATCGAGGCCGACAGCGATCCCGAGAAGGTCGCCGACGCGCTCATGCAGAAGACGCACGAGGCCGGCGCCCCCGACAACACGACCTTCATCATCATCTCGACCGAGAGCCCGGGCTCGGTCGGCGGGCGCGCGCGCGGGCGCGTCGAGGACCTCGAGCCGACCGTGCGGAAGGCGTTCCTCTATAAGGATCTGTCGACCAGCGAGTGGCTGCAGGTGGCGCCCTACCTCGAGCAGATCGAGGCCAAGGCCGGCGACGCCCTGTGCCACGCCGGCGGCAACCCGCTCGGCTTCGCGGTGGTCGCGGCCGGCAAGGCCAAGGTCCAGCAGCAGGGCGGCGAGTCGAAGCTCATCGGCGCCGGCGAGCACTTCGGCGCGGTGAGCCTGGCCAGCGAGGCGACGAGCCTCGACACGGTGACCGCGGCCGAGGGCCTCTTCCTCTACGTGCTCACGCGCGCGCGCTTCCAGGAGCTGGTGCGCATCAACCCGGCGCTGGGCGGGCGGCTCACGCTGGCCCTCCTGGAGACGCTCGGCAATCGCCTCGGCGTGCTGACGACGCGGCTGGCGTCGGTCATCGAAGCGGTCCAGGGACGGATGTAGCCCGCGCGCCGCGATGCCCTCCGCGCCCGACGTCACGCTGCTCACCGTCGTCCACGACGCCATCGACCTGTTCGCGCTGAATGTGGCGCACACGCGCTGGCTGAATGGCGAGCATGCCGGCGCCGCGAATGTGACAAAATGGCTGGTCGTCGACAATCGCGTTGGCGACGGCGAGGCCGGCGCGCGCGCCGAGGGCGGCTGGCCCGACGGCGTCACGGTCATCCCCGGCGCGGCGCGCACCGACGCCCGCGACGCCGGCAGCCGGCATCACGCCGACGGCCTCCACTGCGGCCTGGCGCACGTGCGGACGCGCTTCGTGCTGGTGCTGGACCCCGACTTCTACGTGCTCATCGACGGCTGGATCGAGCGCGTGGTGGCGCACGCCGAGGCGCGCGGCCTGGCGCTCTTCGGCTCGGCGTGGCACCCGCGCTGGACCTCGCAATTCCGCAATTTCCCGTCCATCCACTGCCTGCTCGTCGACGGCCGGCGGCTGCCGTTCGAGCGCCTCGACCTGCGCCCGCGCATCCACGAGGACGCCTGGTGGCAGCGCATCAACGACGAGTCGCGCTGGGTGCCGCTGCGCGGGCTCCTGAAGCGCGGGCGCATCCGCGACACCGGCTCCGAGCTGCATCGCCTGTATCGCCGCGACCCGGCCATCCTGCACGAGGAGCTCGTGCCGCACTGGACCGGGCCGCGTCGGCTCGCGTCGCGCGCGGCGCTGCGGGTCGGTGCGGCGCTCGGCCGGCGGCTGCCGTGGGCGGCGCTCGAGACGACACGCGCCACGCCCGAGAGCTTCCTCCGGCGCGATTTCCCCGACGCCTACGCCGACCACTGGGAGGAGTTCTTCTGGCAGGGGCGGCCGTTCGCCTTCCACCTGCGCCAGGTCGGGCGGCAGCGGCTCGGCAGCGCCACCGCCAGCGACGCCGAGCGCGTCGCGGCCGTCCTGGCGGCGTACCGCGACCGCCCGCCGGGCTGAGTCGATCGCGCCCGGCCGCGCGCTCGGGTTTCCTCGGCGATCGGCGCGCCGCCGCGTCCCGTGCGGTCGCGCGCCGCGCCGGGCAGAAGGCCCTTCCCGGGCGTCGGCGCCGGACGTAACCTGCGGGCGCTCTTGGCCGTAGAGGCCGCGGAGGTTCGATGTCGTTCGCGCGTGTTGCCGCTCTCGTGGTGCTCGCCGGGCTGGCGCTGCCGGGCGTGGCCTCGGCCGAGGCGCCGACTCCGGCCGGGGTCAGCAAGGTCAAGAAGCCGCGCGTCGAGGTCGAGCTGGTCTCGGACGTGAAGGCGGTCGTGCCGGGCGAGAGCGTGCGCGTGGCGCTGCGCTTCGAGACCGACGACCAGTGGCACCTCTATTGGAAGAACCCGGGCGCCATCGGCCTCCCGACCGAGGTCACCTTCGAGGCACCCGACGGCTGGGACTTCGGCGGCATCGCCTTCCCGCTGCCGAGGCGCATCGTCTCGAAGATCGGCGACGTGTCGTTCGGCTACGAGGGCGAGCTCGTGCTGATGAGCGACGTGCGCGTGCCCGAGGGCGCCCTCGAGGGCAGCGAGGTGACGCTGACCGCCAAGGCCAAGTGGCTCATCTGCAAGGAGAACTGCATCCAGGGGACGGCCGACCTGAGCCTGCCCATGAAGGTCGCCAACGCGCCGCGGGCCGAGCGCGAGAACGGCGAGATCGTCAAGCTCCTGGACGATTGGAAGGCGAAGATCCCGCTGGCCGCCGCCGACCCGCGCGCGCCGAAGCTCATCGCCAGCGCCGAGACGCCGCCGGCCAAGCCGGGCGAGCCGTTCGCGCTGAAGGTCGTCATGACCGCGCCGGGCGGGGCCGCGCTGGCGCTCGGCGGCGAGCCCAAGTGGTCGTTCCTGCCGGCCACGCCCGAGGGCCTCGACGTGGCCGGCGTCGAGCCGATCGCCGACGCCGCGCCGGGCGCGCCGCCGGGGCAGCTCACCGTTCGGCTGCGCGGCACCGCCGGGCCGCTGGCGACGCCGCTCGTGTCGCGCCTCGACGGCGTCTTCCAGGTGGTGGTGGGCGGCCAGCCGCTGGCCTTCGACGCCACACTCGAGGTGCCGCGCGCCGAGGGGCCGGCGGTCATGCCCAAGCTCGGCGAGGCGGTGACGCCGGCGCACGAGGGCCCGGCGCTGACCGCGGCGGCGGGCGTCGGCTCGGTGTGCGACGACGTCGGCAGCGGCGGCGCCGCCGAGGCCGAGGCGCCGCTCTCGTCGCTGCTGCTCGCGCTGCTCTTCGCCTTCGTCGGCGGCATCATCCTGAACGCCATGCCGTGCGTCCTGCCGGTGCTGTCGCTCAAGATCATGTCGCTCGTCGAGCAGAGCCAGGAGGAGAACAAGGTCATCTGGCGCCACGGCCTCGTCTACACGGCCGGCGTCATGCTCACCTTCCTCGGCATGGGCGCCATCCTCATCGCGGCGCAGGCGGCGGGCTGGGCGGCGCAGATGCAGAGCCCGGTGTTCGTGGCCGTGTTCGTGGCCATCCTCTTCGGCTTCGCGCTGTCGCTCTTCGGCGTCTTCGAGCTGGCGCTGCCGTTCGCGAACCAGATGGACGGCGCCGTCGCGCGCTCGCACGGCTACCGCTCGTCGTTCTTCTACGGCATGTTCGCGGTGCTGCTCGGCACGCCGTGCACGGCGCCGTTCCTCGGCCCGGCGCTGGCCTATGCGTTCACGCAGCCGCCGGCCGTCCTCATGCTGCTCCTGGCCACGGTGGGCTTCGGGCTGGCCTTCCCGTTCCTCGTCCTGGCGGCCTTCCCGGCCTGGCGCAAGCTCGTGCCGCGGCCCGGTCCGTGGCTCCTCACCTTCAAGAAGGTGATGGGCTTCCTGCTGGTCGGCACGGCCGTCTTCTTCCTCAACACGCTGGCCGGCCAGCTCTCGCGCGGGGCCTTCGTCGGCTACCTCGAGTTCCTGGCGGTGCTGGCGTTCGGCCTCTTCATCTACGGCCACTGGACCTCGCCCGAGCGCAAGACCTCGACGCGCATCGTGGCCATCGTCGTGTCGGCGGCGGTCGTCGTGGCCGGCGTGGTCGGCTTCTTCTCGACCGAGCCGCCGCCGCCCGCGGCCGGCACGCGCGTCGAGGGCGGCATCACCTGGCACGAGTTCGATCTGCTCGACGTCGAGCGTGAGGCCCAGGACGGCAAGACCGTCTTCATCGACTTCACCGCCGACTGGTGCGTCACCTGCAAGGCCAACGAGGCCACCGCCATCTACACCGACACGGTGCGGCGCGCGTTCTCCGAGCTGAAGATCCTGCCGGTGAAGGGCGACTTCACCGTGCACAAGGAGACCATCGCCAAGTGGCTCGCGCGCTTCAACCAGCCGTCGGTGCCGCTCTACGTGGTCATCCCGGCCGGCCACCCCGAGGCGGCCTTCGCGCTGCCGACGCTGGTGTCGACCGACGACATCGTCGGCGGCCTGTGCAAGGCGGGCGCGTCCAAGGTCACGACCGCGGCCCGCTGAGGTGACGTCAGGTCGCTCCGCGGCGCGCAGCGAGGTCGTCCGCAGGGACGCGGGCGGCGCGCGCTGGGAGGTCGCGACGCGCGCCGTGCGCGGGCCGCTGGCCGAGCACGTGCGCGAGTACGTCGGCTATCGCGAGGCCGCGGCCGGACCGGCCACGCGGCGCGAGGTGTCGAGCGGGCGCGTGGTGGTCATCTTCGATCTCGGCCCGACCATCCTCGTGGCCGGGCCGGGCGCGGCCGGCGCGCGGCATCGGCGCGGCTTCGCGGCCGGCCTGCACGACCGCTACGCGCTGACGACGCACGACGGCGCGCAGGAGGGCATCCAGCTCGACCTGTCGCCCATCGGCGCGCGCCTGCTCTTCGGCGTGCCGCTGTGCGAGCTCACGAACCAGGTGGTCGGGCTCGAGCACCTCCTGCCGGGCGAGCCCGATCTCATCGACGCGCTGCGCGACGACGCGAGCTGGGACGCGCGCTTCGATCGCCTGGACGCGACGCTCGGGGCGCGCCTGGCGGCGCCCGGCCTGCCGCTGCGCGTGACGGCCTGGGCGGTGGCGCATATCGAGCGGGCGCGCGGCGCCATCGACGTGCGCGCGCTGAGCGTCGACGCCGGCTACAGCGACAAGCAGCTGGCGCGCCTCTTCCGCGAGCACGTGGGCGTCGGGCCCAAGCGCTTCGCGCGCTTCGTGCGCCTCCAGCACGTGCTGCGCGCGGCCGACGCGCGTCCGCATGCGAGCTGGGCCGACCTCGCGCTGGCCCACGGCTACTGCGATCAGGCGCACCTGGCGCGCGACGTCCGCGACCTCACCGGGCTCACGCCGAGCGAGTATCGCGCCGAGCGCGCCGACGTGGCCGAGCTCTTCGGCGCGCCCTGACCCCGCGCGTCGCGCCGGGCCCGTCGCGCCGGGCCGGCCGATGTCGATTTCGTCCAAGACCGACGGCCGCGGCGCGGGCACTCTGGTGCGGTCGGCGCGGCCGACGCCAACCCCCACCCGAGAGGCAGCCATGTCCACCCGCCCCGCCAACGTCATCCCCACGCTGCGCTATCGCGACGCCACCAAGGCCATCGCCTGGCTGTGCGACGCCTTCGGCTTCGAGCGCCACGCCGTCTACGCCGACGGCGACGTCGTCCACCACGCCCAGCTGCTCGTGCGGAGCGGCGACACGCGCGGCATGATCATGTGCAGCTCGGCGCGCGACGACGCCTTCGGCAAGCTGCAGGCGCCGCCCATCCCCGGCGCGCCGGCGACCCAGAGCGCCTACATCGTGGT
This sequence comes from Myxococcota bacterium, assembly GCA_046351155.1. Classification (GTDB taxonomy): domain Bacteria; phylum Myxococcota_A; class UBA9042; order PHBI01; family PHBI01; genus JAXLYZ01. Next base: position 91,355 of record JAXLYZ010000025.1, on the reverse strand, counting down.
CGAGGACGCCGACCTCCACCACGCGCGCGCGGTGGCCCACGGCGCGGTCGTCGTCTACCCGCTCACGAGCGAGGACTACGGCGGCCGCGGCTACTCGTGCCGCGACCCCGAGGGCCACCTCTGGAACTTCGGCACCTACGATCCGTGGGCCGCCGCGTCGGTGTGACGGCCCGCCTCAGGTGACCGGCGCGCGCGGCTCGCCGTCGCGGGCGCCGAGGTTGCCGAAGCGGTGGTAGTCGAGCGACAGCGTCTGCTCCTCGAGGTAGCGCAGGAGCTCGACGCGGCCGGCCGACACCACCGGCTCGGCGTCGGGGTGCACGTGCGCCGCGCGACACGCGATGAGCACATCGCGCTCGAGCTCGCCCAGCGCGCGCAGCCGCCGGAGCCCGAGCGCCGGCAGGCGCGCGGCCAGCGTCGCGGCGCTCTCGACCACGACCGGCAGGCCGAGGTCGGCGTGCCCGAGCCTCGCTCGTCGCCGCCGAGACGCGCACGGCCGGGTCGGCCTGACCGGCCACGCGCGCCGCCTCGATGGCGCGCCGCGCGTCGAAGGCCGCGGCCCCGGTGCCGAGGCGCAGCAGCACGCCGCCGCGCACCGGCGCGTAGCGGAGCTCGTTGTCCTGGCCGAGGAGGCGCGAGGGTCCTGCGAGTCGGCGAACTGCTCGCGCATGGTGGCGGCGTAGTCGGTCTTCGGCGCGTCGCCGGCCGCGCCCTCGACGTCGCGCGCGCGCATGAGCTGGAGCACGTAGTTCGGGCCGCCGGCCTTGGCGCCCGGGCCGAAGACGCTGGCCTTCCGGCCGCCGAACGGCTGGCGTCGCACGATGGCGCCGGTGGTGGCGCGGTTCACGTAGAGGCAGCCGGCGTCCATGTGCGCCACCCAGGTCTCGATCTCGCGCGCGTCGAGGCTCTCGAGGCCGGCGGTGAGCCCGTACGGCGTGCCGTTGGCGAGGGCCAGCGCGTCGTCGAGATCGGCCGCGCGCATGACCCCCAGGACCGGCCCGAAGAGCTCGCGCTGGTGCGTGCGCGAGCCGGGCTGCACGCCGAGCTTCACGCCCGGGTGCACGAGGCGCGGGTTCTGCGCGTCGCGTCGCGGCGCCACCAGCCACTCCTCGCCCGGGTCGAGCTCGAGCAGCGCCCAGGCGAGGTCGCCCTGCGGCTCGCGGATGAGCGGCGTCACGCGCGCGCCGAGCTCCCAGGCCGAGCCGACCGGCAGGCTCAGGACCGCGTCCTTCAGGCGCCGGCGGAACGCCAGGTCGTCGTAGAGCGCGGCCTCGAGGATGAGCAGGCTCGTGGCCGAGCACTTCTGGCCGGCGTGCGAGAAGGCCGAGTGCAGGACGTGCTTCACGGCGAGATCGTGGTCGGCCATCTCGGTGACGACGGTCGCGTTCTTGCCGCCGGTCTCGGCCACCAGGAAGAGCTCGGGCCGGAGCGACAGGAAGCGCTTGGCCGTCGCGGTCGAGCCGGTGAGGATGATGACGTCGACGCGCGGATCGGACACGAGCGCCGTGCCGACCGGGTCGTTGGGGCAGGGCAGGAACTGCAGCAGCGACCGCGGCACGCCCGCGTCCCAGATGAGCTCGCACAGCGCGAAGGCGACGCCCACCGTCTCGGGCGCGGGCTTCAGGATGACGGCGTTGCCGGCCGCCAGCGCGGCCAGGACGCCGCCGGCCGGGATGGCCAGCGGGAAGTTCCAGGGCGGCGTCACCACCGCCACGCCGCGCGGTCGTAAAGTGACTTGACCTTGTTGCTGGAGCGACATGGTCTGGGCCAGCGAGCGCCGGTAGTACTCGGCGAAGTCGATGGCCTCGGACACCTCGGCGTCGGCCTCGGGCACGGCCTTGCCGGCGTCGGCCACCATGGTGGCGATGAGCGCGCCGCGCGCCACGCGCAGCCGGTGCGCCACCTCCAGCAGCCAGCGCGCGCGCTCGGCCCAGGCGACGGGCTCGCCCAGCGCCTTCCGCGCCGCCGTAAGCGCGCGATCGACCATCACCAGATCGGCCTGGCTCGTCTGGTAGAGCACCTCGCCCGGCCGCGACGGATCAGTCCCCGGCACCTCGACGCGGCTGGTGATCGACTCGCCGTCCACCACCAGCGGGATGCGGCCCGGGCGCGCGAAGCGGCGCTCGGCCAGGCGCGCCTCGATCCAGTGGCGGTTCTGCGGCAGCGCGAAGTCGGTGTCGGGCTCGTTCTCGAAGCGCTGGGTCGGGTCGGGCCGCTGCGGCTCGCGCCCGCGATCCTGCGTGCGGCGCGGCCCGACCATGGGCACGTCGCGCTCGTCGAGGCTCCTGAGAAAGCGCGCCTTCTCGAGGTTCCAGGCCTCGGATCCGACCACCATGCCGAACTGGTGGCGCAGGAAGTTGTCGGGGCCGGTGTTCTCGTCGAGGCGCCTGATGAGGTAGGCGATGGCCGAGAGCAGGTCCTCGTCGTCGGCCGTCGGCGCGTAGATCATGAGGTCGCCGGTGAGCGCGGCGACCACGCGCGCGAGCGGCGCGGCGATGCCCTCGAGCATCTCGAAGCCGCTCTCCGGCTCGACGCCGCGCGTGGCGCGCAAGACCATGGCCCAGGCGATGTCGAAGAGGTTGTGCGAGCCGATGCCGACGTGCGCGACGGCGGCGTGCTCGGGGCGCAGGCCGTACTCGACCATGCGCTTGAAGTTGGAGTCGACCTCGGCCTTGGTGCGATACGGCGCCTGCGGCCAGCCGTGGAGGGCGGCGTCGACGCGCTCCATGGCCAGGTTGGCGCCCTTCACGAGGCGCAGCCGGATGGGCGCGCCGCCGTTCCTCACGCGCGCGGTGGCGAACTCGACGAGGTCCTTCTGCGCCGCGTGGCTGTCGGGCAGGTAGGCCTGCAAGACGAGGCCGGTGCGCGCGTCCTTGAACTCGGGCCGCGACACCGTGCGCTTGAAGAGCTCGACGGTGAGGTGGAGGTCGCGATATTCCTCCATGTCGAGCATGACCCACTTATTGCCATTTGCCAGGGATTTGGCATATAGCTGGGCCACGCGCTCGGCCAGGCCGGCGCTGTTCGGGCCGCTGCCCAGCGTCCGTTCCCAGGCCAGCGTGTCGATCTGCGAGGTGATGGCCGAGATCTTCACCGAGATGGCGTCGATGTCGGGCCGCTCGAGCGTCGTGAGATAGGCGGCGTGGCGCGCGCGCGCCTCGTCCTCGCCGAGGATGGCCTCGCCGAGGTGGTTCATGTTGACGCGGAAGCCGAGCGCCTTGCGCTGGGCCAGCGCCTCGCTCAGCGCGTCCGGCTCGGACGGCAGCGCCACGCGGCGGACCTCCTTCTTCAGGCGCTCGAGCACGCGCGGCACGAGCAGCTTCGGGAAGGTGCGGCCCAGCGCCTGGAAGCCGCGCAGCTGCAGGCGATCGAACCAGCCGAAGTAGGTCGGCACGCCGGTCGCGCGCAGGAGGTAGCGCAGCTGCTCGGCCACGCGCTCGAGGCGGATGGCGCGCAGCGCCTGATCGGTGAAGGCGGTCGTGAAGAGGCGGCCCGGCTTGTCCTCCATGAGGCGCCCGAGGCGCAGCTCCTCGGAGGCCTCGGCGCGGCTCTTCTGGGCCAGCGCCGCGGACAGGAGGCGCTCGGCCAGGGCCACCGCTTCGGCCCCGGTGTCGAACGTCGCCGGGTCTTCCCCGACGAGGGTCTGCAGGTGATCTTGGAGCTCGGCGAGCATCGGCGGGATGGTTGGTGACCCCATGAGCCCATCATGCGGCTGGGCCGCGCGGGCGACAAGAGAGGCCGCGGGCCGTCGGCCGGGCCGAGCGGGTGCACACGAAAATGTTGCCCGGCACCGATCGCGGGCGCAGATTGCCCGCCGCATGCGTGGCGTGGTGATCACTGCGGCCGGCGGGCCCGAGGTGCTCGCGCTGAACGACGTCCCCGAGCCGGCCTACGGCCCCTGGGACGTGCTCGTCGAGGTACGCGCGTCGGCGGTGAACCGCGCCGATCTCATGCAGCGCCGCGGCGTCTACCCGGCCCCGCACGGCGCCCCGTCCAACGTCCCCGGGCTCGAGGTGGCCGGCGTCGTCGCCGCCGCGGGCGCCCACGTCACGCGCTGGCGGCCGGGCGATCGCGTGATGGCCATCGTCGGCGGCGGCGGCAACGCCGATCGGGTGGCGCTGCACGAGCGCGAGGCCATGCGCATCCCGGCCGGCCTCGACTTCGCCCAGGCGGCGGCCATCCCCGAGGTCTTCATGACCGCCTACGACGCCATCGTCCTCCAGGGCGGGCTGGCGTCGGGGCAGTGGCTGGCCGTGAACGCCGTCGGCTCCGGCGTCGGCACCGCCGCGGTGCAGCTCGCGGCCGCGCTCGGCGCGCGCTCGATCGGCAGCGCGCGCGACGCGTCCAAGGTCGAGCGCGCCAAGGCGCTCGGGCTCGATCGCGGCGGCACCGACCTCGCGGCGACGGCGCGCGCCGAGCAGATCGAGGCCAGCGTGCTGCTCGATCTGGTGGGCGGGCCCGGCCTCGCCGCGGCGCTCGGCGTGCTGCGCAGCCAGGGCACGGCGGTCCTGGTCGGGCTCGTGGGCGGCGCCAAGTGCGAGCTCGTCCTGCCGCTCATCCTGCAGCGGCGCCTGCGCATCATCGGCACGGTCATGCGCGCCCGCCCGCTCGAGGAGAAGATCGCCATCGCGCGCCTCTTCGAGGATCGGGTGGTACCGCTCTTCGAGTCCGGTCGCCTCCGGCCCGTGGTCGAGCGCGTCTTCCCGCTGGCCGAGATCGTCGCCGCCCACGCCCTGGTCGAGTCCAACCAGACCTTCGGCAAGGTGGTGCTCGACCATGCTTGAGCGCCTGCCGGTCGTCCTCCTGGCGCTGACGCTCGGCCTCGCCTGCGGCGGCCAGCGCGCGCGCGGCGCCGACGGTGGCCCGACGCCGCCGGCCAACGACGCGGCGACGCCGGCCGAGCCGCTGCCGCTCGACCCCGACGATCGCCAGGCGCTGGCGGCGCTGGCCGCCTCGCTGCCGCTGCACGGCGTCATGCCGATCAAGGTGCCCGGCGTCGACGACCCCGACGACCAGTGGCGGAAGCTCGGTCGGAAGCTGCTCGACGTGTTCGCGCCGCAGTCGCTCGGCCGCAGCGACAAGGCGCAGATGGTGGCCCAGGTCCGGCCGCTGGCGCCGGCCATCGACGCGCTGGTGCCGCGCCACCGCCGCTACCTGTGGCTGCAGGATCGGCTGCGCGCCTACGCCGAGCAGGCCGCCACCGCGCCGGCCCCCATCCCCGAGACGCGCTACAAGGTGCGCGTCGGCACCACCGCGCCCGAGGTCGGGCTGCTGCGCGATCGCCTGCGCGCCGAGGGCTACGGCGATCGCAACGTCAGCGACGCGCTGCGGAACCTCTTCGACGATCGGCTGAAGCGCGCCTTCCAGGCCTGGGAGAAGGACCACGACCTGCCGCCGACGGTGGTCATCGACTCGCTCACGCGGCGGCGCCTGAACGAGCCGCTGACGCCGCCCATCGCCGACGTGGCGCTGGCGCTCGCGCGCTGGCGCATGCTCGATCTGCGGCAGGACGCAGGCCCGCAGATCTTCATCGACATGACCACCTACCAGCTCGTCGCCGAGCGCGACGGCGCCGTCGAGCTGACCATGCCGGTGGTGGTCGGCAAGGCCACCGACAAGGACGCGACGCCGTCGCGCACGGCGCCGCTCGAGGCCGTCATCGTCAACCCGTCGTGGCTCGTGCCGGCGCGCATCGTCGACGAGCTGCGCCCGGGCGTGCACGACATGCCGGAGCAGCTGGCCGACAAGGGCTTCGAGGTGAATGTCGACGAGAATGGCAAATGGAAGGTGCGCATGCCGCCCGGGCCGGACAACCCGCTCGGCAAGCTCAAGTTCCAGCTGGCCGGCACCAACGGCATCTACCTCCACGACACGCCGTCGCGCCACGCCTTCGGCAAGGCCGATCGCACGCTGTCGCACGGCTGCGTGCGGCTGTCGCAGCCCGAGGCGCTGGCGCGCTGGCTCCTGCCCGACCGCCCCTTCGATTTGACAAATGCCATGGCGCTGCCGACGCTGACGCAGACCTTCAATCTGCCAAAATCGGTACCGGTGCACTTCGTGTATCAGACCATCGCCATCGCCAGCTCACCCGAGGGCGTCGACAGCGGACGCCTGCAGCGCCGCCCTGACATCTACGGGCGCGATGCCGAGGCGCTGGCCGCCATCGACGCGCAGGCGCTGGCCAACGCGCTGCGCGCGGTCACCAAGCGCGCGCTCTGAGCAGACTTGGAAGGTTCGCGGGCCGAACGGCGCTGCGCGCGGCCCCGCTCTCGACGGAGGCGGAGCGCAGCGGAGCCGGAGGAAGAGCAGGGCTCAAAGTGCGCGCGCAGCGGGTATCAAGACAGGTCGGCGGTGCGCGCGCGGCCCCGCTCTCGACGGAGGCGGAGCGCAGCGGAGCCGCACGAAGAGCAGGGCTCAAAGCGCGCGCGCAGCGCATGGGGTAGTAGAAATGCTACCGTCACCCAGATCCCCGCGTGGAGGCGCTTCGCCGGAGCGCGGGACTTGGCGCCGCGTCCGCCGCGCGCCCTTCTCAGCTCTCGCCGTTCTCGAGCGCGGTGAGCGCGTCCTCGAGCGCGGTCAGGCGATCGGCGCCGAGGCGCTTCTTCCAGTCGCGGCGGATGCCGGCGCTCACGGCGCGGGCCTCGGCGATGAGGGCCTGGCCCTTCTTGGTCGGGCGCACCAGGCGGGCGCGCGCGTCGGCGGGGTCGGGGGCGCGCTCGACGTAGCTCAGCGCCTCGAGCTGATCGACCACCTGGCCGACGGCCTGCTTGGTGGTGCCGACCTTGGCGGCGATGGAGCCGAGCCGCGTGCCGTCGGGGCCCAGGTGGAGCACGACGGCGACCTGGGCCGGAGTCAGCCCGTGCTCGCGGGTGGTGAGACCCTCGACGAGGCGTTGCTCGAAATCACGCTGGGCACGGAGGAGGAGGAGGCCGAGGTCGTTCGACATGGCGACGAGTCGTAAAGGGCCTTGTCCAAAGCGTCAAGGACCACTTCGACGGTCGTCACCATTCGACGTTCGCGCGCCTCGGCCGAGCGACGACGTGGCGGCGACGCGCGCCTCGGCGCCCGGCGGCGGTCGCGCCCGCGCGCTTGCGCCGGACGCCCGCCTGCGGCACCCTCCTACCGATGAACGGTGATTCAGTGCCGAGCCGTCGGCGCCACGCACCGCGGTTCCCTCGCGACCCCCGGCAGGACCGATGACCGACGCGAACGCTGAGCCCCAGGCCCCGAGTATCGATCCGCCGCGCCGCCTGCGCTGGTCGGGATCGGCCGACTACATCGCGGCCGAGGATCTGCAGCGCATCGTCAACGCCTCCATCGCGCTGGGGCGGCCGCTCCTGCTCCGCGGCGAGCCGGGCACCGGCAAGACGCTGCTCGCGCGCTCGATCGCGACCGGCCTCGGCCTGCCGCTCATCACCTGGCACGTGAAGTCGACCACCAAGGCCAAGGAGGGCCTCTACGTCTACGACACGGTGCAGCGCCTCTACGACTCGCGCTTCCAGGACAAGGACGTCGGCGACATCCGCCAGTACATCCGCCTCGGGCCGCTCGGCCAGGCGTTCGCGGCCGACGGGCTCAGCGTCGTGCTCATCGACGAGGTCGACAAGGCCGACGTCGAGTTCCCGAACGACCTCCTCCACGAGCTCGACGCCATGTCGTTCACCATCCCCGAGACCGGCGACGTGGTGTCGGCCAAGCGGCGGCCGATCGTCATCATCTCGTCGAACAACGAGAAGGAGCTGCCCGACGCGTTCCTGCGCCGCGTGGTCTTCCACTACATCGACTTCCCCGACGAAGCGCTGATGGCCAAGATCGTCGACGTCCACTTCCCGGGCCTCGACCAGAACCTCATGAGCCGCGCGCTGACGGCCTTCTTCCAGCTGCGCGCCGTCGAGGGGCTGCGCAAGCGCCCGTCGACCTCCGAGCTCATCGACTGGATCGCGGTGCTGCTCGCGCACGGCATCGCGCCGGAGTCGCTGGGCGAGGGCGAGATGCCGTTCCTCGGCACGCTCATCAAGCGCGAGCGCGACATCCCCATCGCCAAGGACGCGCGGAAGCCGCGGTGGCGCAAGTGACGACGGCCGGCCCCGACGCCGCCGGGCCCGCTGCCAGCGCGGGCCCGCGCATGCTCTTCGCCAAGCTCTTCTACGGGCTCCGCGGCGCGGGCGTGAAGGTCGGGCCGACCGAGTGGATGCTGCTCGTGCGCGCCATGGCCGAGCAGGCCATCGAGCCGTCGCTGGAGGCGCTCTACGCCGTCGGGCGCGCCGTGCTGGTGAAGCACGAGGCCCACTTCGACACCTGGGACCAGGTGTTCGCGGCGACCTTCGCCGACGGCGTCATGCCGGTCGAGCTCAAGGAAGAGCTCATGGACTGGCTGGCCAACCCCATCGAGCGGCCGGGGCTCTCGCCCGAGGAGCTGGCCGCGCTGGAGAGCCTGTCGCTCGAAGAGCTCAGGCGCCGCTTCCTCGAGCGCATGGCCGAGCAGGACGAGCGCCACGACGGCGGCAGCAAGTGGATCGGCACCGGCGGCACCTCGCCCTTCGGCCACGGCGGCCAGAACCCGTCGGGCCTGCGCGTGGGCGGCGCCGGCGGCGGGCGCTCGGCAGTGCAGGTGGCCGAGGCGCGCCGCTACCGCGACTACCGGAGCGATCGCATCCTCGACACGCGCGCGCTGGCGGTGGCGCTGCGCAAGCTCCGGCGGCTCGGCCGCGTCGAGGGCGAGCCCGAGCTCGACGTCGAGGAGTCGATCGACTCGACCTGCAAGAACGCCGGCGACCTCACGCTCGAGTTCCGGCCGCCGCGCGAGAACCAGGCGCGCGTCCTCCTCTTGATGGATGTCGGCGGCTCGATGTCGCCCTACACGCGCCTCGTCGAGACGCTGTTCTCGGCCGCCTCCGGGCTCAACCACTGGAAGAAGCTCGAGGCCTTCTTCTTCCACAACTGCCCCTACTCGCGCGTGTGGAAGTCGATGACCGCGGGCGAGGTCGAGCCGCTCGCCGAGATCCTGAAGTCGCGGCCGCCGGAGACGTTCCTCCTGCTCGTGGGCGACGCGTCGATGGCGCCCTCCGAGCTCATGTCGGCGCACGGCGCCATCGACTGGTTCGAGCGCAGCGAGACGCCCGGCCTCGTGTGGCTGCATCGGCTGCGCTCGCACTTCACGCGCTCCGCGTGGGTGAACCCGATGGAGCCGGCGCACTGGCGCGGCTACACCGTCGAGCTCATCGCGCGCCTCTTCCCCATGTTCCCGCTCACCGTCGACGGCCTCGGCCAGGCCGTCGAGCACCTCGTCCGGAAGACCCCGCCGGCGCCGGTGCCCGAGCTCGATCAACGGCTCTTCCGCGAGGGGTTCTGAGGTGAGCATGCGCGCGACGACCACGTGGCGGACGATGGTGATGACCTGGGCCCCCGTCGCGGCGGTGGCCGTGAGCGCGGGCTGCGGCGGCGAGGACAAGGGCGGCTCGGATCTGCTGCTCGACGTGGCCTTCCCCGATGCGCCCGACGGCGCCGACACGACGACCAGCAGCTACGCCTTCGTCGAGCTCTGCGACGGCTACGCCGACGCCTGCTGCAAGCTCGAGCGCTGCTTCTTCCCCGACAACCTGGTGAGCGACGAGGCCTGCAAGCAGGCCGTGCGGCGCGTGTGCGAGGACACCGTCACGGCGCCCATCGGCACCTACATCGACCCGGGCACGGTGCACTACTCGCCGAGCGCCGTCGGCGCCTGCTACGCGCCCTACCTGGCGGCCACCTGCGACGAGCTCGGCGACGTCACCGGCAACCCGCCGCTCGAGTGCAAGTCGGCCTTCGAGGGCACCGTCGACGAGGGCGGCGCGTGCGCCTTCGACGACATCTGCAAGCCCGACCTCTTCTGCAAGCCGGCCGCCGACGGCACCTGCCCGGGCACGTGCGCGCCGCGGAAGGGCCTCGGCGAGACCTGCAACGACAATGACGCCATCTGCCAGAAGGACCTCATCTGCACCGGCTTCGGCGCCACCGACGGCGTGTGCGCCGCGCGCCACGTCGGCTCGGGCGAGGCCTGCGTGGCCTTCGACCAGTGCCCCGAAGGCCACTTCTGCCCGGTCACGACCACCAAGGTGTGCACGCCGTTCCTCGCCGAGCACGCGGCGTGCTCGAGCTTCGGCTGCGCTCCGGGCCTCTACTGCACCGACGCCGGCAGCACCTGCGAGAAGGTGCCGGAGAAGGGCCAGGCCTGCGAGTACACCTGCGCGCGGCCGGCCGTGTGCATCGACGGCACCTGCGTCGACCAGCCCAAGGCCGGCGACTCGTGCGACAACGAGTTCTCGTCGTGCGGCACCTTCACGGCCAGCCTGCAGTGCGATCCGGGCACCAAGACGTGCGTGCCCTACATCGCCACCGGCGAGCCCTGCGGCGGCGCCAACAAGCCGTCGCGCTGCGCCGACGGCTACTGCGACGGCGCGCTCGGCGAGGCCGGCACCTGCCGGCCGTTCAAGAACTTCGGCGACGCGTGCAGCGGCTTCAGCGAGTGCGGGCGCCTGTCGTGCCTCGACGACGGCCACTGCGGCGTCGACCAGAACCCGTGCCGCGGGCCCGGTCCGCTCAACGGCTGGTGAGTCACTTGCGGCCGGGCTTCGGCGGCTCGGGCGCGTTGGGGCGGAGGTCGAGCTCGAGGAGGCGCGCGCGCACGAGCGAGCTGGCGCCGTGCTTCTGGTGGATGCTGTCGAGGGCCTTGTTCAGGCGATAGCGCTTGGTGTCGTCGTCGACGCCCTCGGGCGGTCGCGCGGCGCCCGGCGGCGGGGCCGGGCGCATGAACAGGCCGGGCAGGGGGCGCGGCTCGATCTTGTGCGCGCTGACGCCGCACAGGCGGATGGGGCCGGCCGGCGGGTTGGCCCACAAGAGCGCGCGCACCGCCTGGTAGAGGACCTGGCCGTCGTCGCTCGGGATGGTCAGCGTGGTCTGGCGCGACACGACGGTGAAGTCGCTGAGCTTGTACTTCAGCGTCACGCCGCGGGCCACGACGCCGGTCGCGCGCAGGCGCTCGGCCACGCGCTCGGCCTGCGCCAGGAGGTGGCCGGCGATGGCCTCGCGGTCGACGAGGTCGCGCTCGAAGGTCTCCTCGGCGCCGATCGACTTGGCCTCGCGGCTGCCCTCGACCTTGCGATCGTCGCGGCCGCTGGCCAGCGACACCAGGTGCTGGGCGTGGTGCTGGCCGAGCTTGTGGCTGAGGGTCGACGGGTCCGAGCGGCGCAGATCGCCGATGGTGCGGATGCCGTACATGGTCAGCACCTCCTCGGTCTTCTTGCCGACGCCCCAGAGGCGGCTCACCGGCAGCGGATCGAGGAAGGCGCGGATCGCCTCCAGGCCGTCGTGCACGCGCAGCTGGCCGTCGGGCTTGGCCACGTCGGAGGCGATCTTGGCCACGAACTTCACCGGCGCGATGCCGGCCGAGCAGGCCAGGCCGAGCTCGCTCCGCACGGCCGCGCGCAGATCGCGGATCGCCGCCTCGGGGTCGCCGAAGAGCTGGTCGGTGCCGGTCAGATCGAGGAAGGCCTCGTCGAGCGAGAGGCCCTCGACGAGCGGCGACCAGCGCCCGAGGATGGCGAAGAACTGGGCCGACACCGCGGCGTAGTGGCCCATGCGCGGCGGCACGATGACGAGCTCCTTGCAGAGGCCGCGCGCGCGCCATGGGCATGGCGCTGTGGATGCCGAAGCGGCGCGCCTCGTAGCTCGCGGCGGCCACCACCGAGCGCCGGCCCTCGCCGCCCACCACCACCGGGCGACCGCGCAGCTCGGGCCGATCGCGCACCTCGACCGAGGCGTAGAAGGCGTCGAGATCGACGTGGACGATGACGCGCACGACGACGGCTGCCTCAGGGCGCCGGGTCGGGGAGCGGCTCGCCGCCCTCGGCCAGCACCCGGCAGTAGCCGAGCCAGCTCATGATCTCGCGCGTGGCGTCGGTCGTCTGCGCCTCGCGCAGCGCGTCGTCGAACCAGCCGACGGCGTCGGCGCAGTGGTTGGCGCGCGCGAAGAGCTTGCCGACCTCGTAGGCCGGCTCCCAGCGGAGCGACGCCGGCCAGGCCCAGCGCTCGATGTTGGCCGCGGCGCGCCCGAACGCGGCCAGCGCCTCGTCGGGGCGATCGAGCTCGAGCAGGAGCTTGCCGAGGCGCCACAAGGTCGTCGGCACCGGCGTGTCGGCGACGGCGCGCTGGTAGAACGTCACCGCCTCGTCGAGCTGGTTCCGCGCCTCGGCGATGGCGCCGAGGTTGTGCAGCACCGCCGGGTCGCTCGGCCCGAGGAGGCGCGCGTCCTCGGCCGCGCGCGCCGCGTCCTCGAGGTTGCCGCGGTGCTTCAGCACCACGGCCAGGAGGTTCAGGCGCCGGCGCTTGGCGTTCGGATCGAGCCGGTCATGCCCAGCGCCTGGCGCGCCGCGTCCTCGGCCGCGTCGAGATCGCCGACCTCGTCCATGGCGTCGGCCAGGCGCTCCCAGGTGCCGGCCTCGGCCTCGAGGCCGAGCGTGATGGCGGTCTGCAGCGAGCTCACCGCCTCGCCCCAGTGCTCGGCCGCCATGGCCGCCTCGCCCAGGACGCGCCAGGCGACGCCCATCTCGGGCAGCTCCTCGACGGCCAGGTGCGCGTTGTCGATGGCCTTGCCGTTGTCGCCGAGCGCCAGCGCGAGGCGCGAGGCGAGCAGGTAGCCCGAGCCGCGCGTCTCGTCGTTCGCCACCAGGCGCTCGACCTTCTTCTGGATGCGGCTGGCGATCTCGGCGCGGGCGTCGGCCTGGCCGCCGATGACCATGCTCTTCAGCGCGCCGAGCGCCGGCGACATGGAGTCGACGCGCAGCTCCATGGCCGCCAGGTAGTGGAGCCGCGCCTGCTCGTACTGCCCCGAGTAGAGCTCGGCGTCGGCGAGCCGCATGGCCTCGTCGAAGGCGTCGAGCTCGCTCGCGCTGCCGGCGTCCTGGCTCCGGCCCTCCTCCTCGGACGGGCGCCGGTTCTGGCCCGCGTCGGGCAGCGGCGGCAGCGCGGCCGCGTCGGCCTCGGGGCCGGCGCTGCCGACCTGCGGCGGGTCGGCGTCGCTGCCCGGGCCGCGCCCGCAGGCGGCGAGCGCCAGCGCGGCCGCGACGACGCAGCTCGGCATCGTGCGCGAGCGACTCACGTCAGTTGCACTGGACCGTGAGCCGGATGTCGTCGACGAAGACGCCCTGGCCGGCGTTGTTGTCGCCGTTGACGCTGTCGAAGGTCCAGCGGATCTGGATGGTCTGTCCGATGACGGCGGCCGGCAGCTCGATGCTCACCGGCACCCACACGCCGTTGGTCGTGCCGCCGATCTCGCTGCGATCCCACACCTGCAGGTTGTCGCCGCCGGCGATGACCGCGCGCGCGCGGAAGAGGTCGTTGTCGGCGTTGTCGTCGTCGATGTCGACGAAGGTCGCGAACGACAGGATGACCTTCGTCGCCGTCGAGGGGATGGCGATGGACGGGCCGGTGGCGCGCCCGAAGTTGCGGCCGCCGAAGGTGCCGGCGTAGCCCGTGCCGTTGGCGTCGCCGTAGCGCAGCGACTGGTCGGGCGAGAAGGCGCGCAGGCCGTCGACGCGCCAGCCGACCTGGAACGAGTTGCCGTCGATGCTGAGGTCGGCGGTCTCGCCGGGGACGAAGTCGCGCGCCCACAGATCACCCGCCGTGCAGGCGCAGTCGGGGCCGGGCAGGTGCTGGCAGGCGCCGATCTGCGGGTCGCAGAAGTCGAAGGTGCAGACGTCGCCGTCGTCGCAGTCGAGCGGCGCGAAGACGCACTGGCCGTTCTCGCAGCTGTCGCTCGTGCAGGGCTGGTTGTCGTCGCACTCGGCGGCGCCGTTGCAGGGGACGTCGCAGCCCGGCAGCGGCAGCGGCGTGAAGACGCACTTGCCGTTGTCGCAGCTGTTGGCGGTGCAGGCGTTGCCGTCGTGGCAGTCGTTGTCCTGCTTGCAGCAGGCCGGGTCGCGCTGGTGCACGCAGTTGCCGCCGCCGTTGCAGCTGTCGATGGTGCAGGCGTCGCCGTCGTCGCAGTTGCAGGCGCCGCAGTTGGGGATGCGCTCGTGGGCGCACTGCCCGTCGGCGCGGCAGATGTCGGTGGTGCAGGCGTCCTGATCGTCGCACTCGCCGGTGCTGCTGCAGGTCTGGTCGCAGCCCGGGCCGCCGATCGGCGTCGCCACGCAGTGGCCGTTGTCGCAGCGGTTGGCGGTGCACGGGTCGCCGTCGCGGCAGTCCTGGTCCTGCGTGCAGCAGCTCGGGTCGGGCGCGTGCTCGCAGCTGTTCGACTGCGGGTCGCAGCGATCGATGGTGCAGGCGTTCTGGTCGTCGCAGTTTCCACAACCACAGTTGAGGATCGGCTGGTGGGCGCACTGGCCGGTCGCGTCGCACACGTCGAGCGTGCACGGGTCGTCGTCGATGCAGGTCTCCGGGCGGCACTGCTGGCAGCCGGGCACCGGCTCGAAGTGGCACTGGCCGTCGGCGCCGCAGGTGCCGGCCTGGCACGGGTCGTCGCTCGGGCAGGTGGTGCCCGGCTCGCAGCCCGGGTTGCAGCCCATGCGCACCTGGATGTCGTCGATGAGGACGCCGAGGCGGTGCGCGTCGGGGCCGTCGGGCATGGCCTGGCCGTTGTACTCGAACGTGAGGGTCCAGGGTCCGGCCACCGGCAGCGGCACGGTGGCCTTCACCGGCAGCCACACGCCGGTCGGCTCGAGGTTCCGGATCCACAGCGGATAGATGCGGCCCTCGGGCTCGCGCACGTAGGCGCGCACGCGGTCGACGGTCGGGTCGGCGCGCAGGTCGAGCATCACGCGGAACTTCACCTCGACCGAGGCGTTGGGCTCGATCTGGCCGATGCCGAAGAGGGCCGAGGCGACGTAGGCACCCTCAGCCGAGCCGATGGTCCGCGTCTGCGGGTTGCCGCAGTAGAGCGCGGCCGGCGGCGACGGCGTGAACGACGTCTCGAGCGTGCTCCAGCCGGCGTCGGTCACGGTCGAGCGGAACTGGAAGGCGGGCGCCGGCGAGAACGAGGTCTGGAGGACCGGCGTCAGCGTGCAGCAGCCGCCGCCGCCCACGTCGGGGAAGCCGCACACGCCGTCGTCGCCGCAGGTCTGGCTGGTGCACGGGTCGCCGTCGTTGCAGGACGCCGGGCTCGTGCAGCAGGTGGCGATGGGGGCGTAGGTGCAGGTGTGGGTCCCTGGCTCGCAGCGCGCCGAGTTGCAGGCCGGGGCGCTGGCCTGGCAGTCGCCGTCGACCTGGCAGGCGACGCAGGTGTCGATGGCGCGGCACTGGCCGGTCTGGAGGTCGCAGAGCGGGGCCTGGCACGGGCCGAGCTCGCCCAGCACGGC
Organism: Myxococcota bacterium; assembly: GCA_046351155.1. GTDB lineage: Bacteria > Myxococcota_A > UBA9042 > PHBI01 > PHBI01 > JAXLYZ01. The sequence continues at coordinate 76,026 of JAXLYZ010000025.1, read as the reverse complement.
GCGGCAGGACTCGTTCGAGGCGCAGCCGGCGTCGCTCGCGTCGGGCGTTGTGGCGTCGGTGACGGTCGAGTCGGAGACGACGGTGGCGTCGGTGACCGAGGTCGCGTCCTGGGTGTCGCGGCTGGCGTCGTTCGGCGGCTCGGCGCCGTGGAGCTCGGAGTCGGTACAGGCCGACGCGAAGAGGACGGCTGGCAGTGCCAGGCTTGCCCACGATTTCAGGATGTTCAGGTGCATTGCGACCTCGGGCCCCGCGAGAGCGGAGGGACCTTAGCAGACCGGGCCACACCATGTCGCGGATCGTCGGGCGGGGTGGGCGCCCGACCGGGTTCGCTCTGCCGGTCCGCGGGCTGGCGCCGCCGCGCGAGTGGCGCTACGGTGCGAGGCCATGCACCTCGGGAGCACACTCGCCATGGTCGTCAGCTCGATGATCTCCGAAGGGGCGCCGCCGCACGCCGCGACGCCCGATGCCTGGGACGACGCCCCGCGCGTCGCCGAGTTCCCCGACATGCGGCTCTCCGCGGGAGTCGGGCAGTGGGTGTTCGCCCCGACGCGCGCCTCGCTCGACGAGACCAAGGCCGATGCGACCTACCACAGCCCGAGCTACGCGCAGGCGCAGGTGGTCGAGGTCGGCCAGACGGCCTCGAAGCTGTCGTTCGACGGCGGCGCGGCCGAGGTCATCCCCAACGCCTACATCCTGCCGCTGCCGAGCCACGAGGAGGTCGCGCCGGGCGACGTCATCCTCGGCTCGCGCTTCGGCAACGCGCTCGAGCTGGCGGTGGTCACGACCGGCAGCGCCGGCGGCGCCTCGCCCGAGGCCGACTTCGTCGAGAGCCGACCGTATGGCGGCGAGCACCTCTTCGGGCTCGAGGCCGGCCGCTACCTGAAGCTCGACGGCACGCTGCGCCCCGGCGCCATCGCCGCCGTGAAGCACGCCGAGCACCGCCCGAGCTTCGGCGTCGTGGTGGCCGTGGCCGGCGACAAGGTGCTGCTGGCGGGCTTCATGGGCGCCGCCGTGGTGGCCGACAAGGGCGACGTCGTGGCGCTCGAGGGGCGGCCCGGGATCGCCGTCGGCGACCAGGTCATGGCGCGCTTCGCCAGCGGCGATTTCGTGAAGGCCAAGGTGACCGCGGTCGGCCCGGGCGCACTTCGCGACGGTGGACTTCGCCGAGCTGAACGCGCCGAAGCCCGAGGTCATCCCGCTGCTGCACGTCACGAAGCGGCTCTAGGCATCGCCCGCGGCACCTCAGCGCGCGTGGATGCCGGTCTCGCCCGTGCCGTCCACGCCCGCGCCGTGCTCGCTCGGCAGCGCGTGCGTGATGTGGCCCCAGGTCGTGTCGTCGTGCGGCACGGCGAAGGTCGACTCGGGGTAGGTGTAGGTGTCGCTGCCGCCGGCGTCGAGCATGATGCCGATGCTGCGCGCGTCGGGGCGCGCCGCGGCGCACTCGTCGGAGATGTTGCCCATGCCGCTGCCGTAGTCGGAGGTGGTGTCGTAGGTGTCGTCGCCGCCGTTGTCGACGAAGATGCCGATGCCGTTGCAGTTGCTGGCGCCGACCGCGAGGCCGGCGAAGTGGTAGCGGTCGTCGCCCTGCTCGTTGACGAGGAGCCCCAGCGTGAAGTCGTGGCCGGCGCCCATCTGCATGTAGGCCGGCGGTAGCACCTGGTTCATCTGATCGTCGCCCGGGCCGCCGTCGAGCAGCATGGCGATCGAGTAGTGCGCGCCGCCGCCCTGCACGTAGTAGAGCGCGTCGTAGCTGTCGGAGCCGCCGCCGTCGGAGAGGATGCCGGTGCCCTGCCAGTAGCCCGAGCCCTGCGCGAAGAGGCTCGCCGTGTAGTGGTCGTCGCCGCCGGCGTCGCGCAGGATGCCGAGGCCGCCCGAGAAGTGGGCGTCCTCGGAGTCCCAGCGGATGCCCGAGCCCGCGCCCTGGGTGAGCGAGGTGTTGGCCTGCCCCGGCATCTGCGGGCTGAAGACGAGCGGGTGGCCGCCGTGATCGACCAGGCCCGGGTCGGACCACCAGAGGTCGTCGCCGCCGCCGTCGAAGGCGATGCCCGCGCCGGCCACGTTGCCGCTGCCTTGGCCGTTCACGAAGATGCGGTGCTGGTCCTTGCCCGCGCCGAGGTCGACGAAGAGCCCGATGCCGAAGACGGCCGCGCCCTGGCTCGCCGACTCGCTCTCGTAGACGTCGTCGCCGCCGTCGTCGAGGAGCACGCCGACGCCGAGGTGGGCGTAGCCCTGGCTCATCGTCAGCGAGCGGTAGTGATCGTCGTCCTGGCCGAGGTCGAAGAGCATGGCGATGCCGTTTCGCGCCGCGCCCTGCCGCGCGTGTGGCGAGGCGCTGATGGGGCCGTTCTCGGTCGTAGCGGCGTAGCGGCCGCCGTCGTCGGCCGGGAGCAGCCAGTCGGGATCGCCGTCGGCCGGGTGCGGCGCGTAGCCGTAGCTGTCCTTGCCGTCGAGGTCGATGGCCACGTTCACGCCGAGCGCGCCCGTCGTGTTGGCGCCGATGTCGTCCTCGTGCACGTCGTCGCCGCCGAGGTCGAGGAAGAACCAGAGCGGCGCGTCGCCCGGCGCCGCGGCCGGGTAGGTGTCGGCGGCGGCGTCGCGGATGCGGATGACGCCGAGCGCGGTCTCGAGCTCGAGCGTCACGCCGCTCCTGCCGCGGAACGGCGCCCAGTCGACCGACTCGATGGCGTAGGCCAGGCGCGCCGCGGCGAGGTCGAGGGCCGGGCGCGTGGTCAGGCCGGAGAGGTACTCGCGCGGTGCGGCGCGCAGGAGGAAGGCGTACTGGCCGCCGAAGCCGATGCCGATCTGGCCCTTGTCGACCCAGGCCTGGGCGCTGGCGTACTGCGTGCTCTGCACCATGGCGCGGTGGGCGGCCAGCGCGTCGGCCATGGCGTCGAAGACCGGCACCAGCGCGGCGCGCAGATCGGCCGGCAGCGTTGCCAGCGCCGGCTCGAGGTCGGCCGCGGCGCAGGTCTTCCCGGCCGCATCGCAGGCGGCCGCGACGGCATCAGTCAAGGTCCTTGACGAAGGCGGCGCGGCCAGCGGCGGGCCGTCCTGCCAGCGCTCGAGGCGCTTGGCGGCGTGCCGGATCATGGCGGCCACCGGGTGGCGGCCGGCCGCCATGGCGTCGAGCGAGGCGGCGACCTCGGCGCCGAAGCAGGCGGCGTGCAGCGCGTCGGCCTGGGTGGCGCGGAACCACGGCAGGAGGAAGACGTCGTCGAGCTTGCCGCTCGTGGCGTAGGCCGACTGGGCGTAGTCGTCGGACGAGAAGCCGAGCGCGTCGCGCGCCACGCCGGCGTGCGCCAGCGCCTGATCGAGGAGCGGCGTCGCGCCGTCGACGGCGCACGGCGGCAGCGTCGGATCGGGATCCCAGGCCGGCGCCGGCAGCGCGGTGTCGGCGTCGCTGGGGTCGGTCGTCGCGTCGGCCGTCGCATCCGAGGAGGTGGCGCTGTCGCTGGCCGCGCTGGCGTCGGTGGTCGCGGCGGCGTCGCTCGCGCCGCCGTCCGAGCCGCAGGCGGCCAGCGTCCAGCCGCAGAGGCTCGCGGCCGCGAGCGCGAAGGTCCTCAGGTCCATAGGCTCACCGTCACCCAGCGCCGATGTGGCTCGAGCCGGTGCTCCCAGAGGTAGAGGCCCTGCCAGGTGCCGAGGCCGAGCCGGCCGTCGGTCACCGGGATGGTCACCGACGCCAGCGTGAGCACCGCGCGCACGTGCGCCGGCATGTCGTCGGGGCCCTCGGCCGAGTGCCGCCACTCGGGCGAGCCGTCGGGCGCGAGGCGCGCGGCGAAGCGCTCGAGGTCGGCCTGCACCGTCGGGTCGGCGTTCTCGCAGAAGATGAGCGACGCGCTCGTGTGCTCGAGGAAGACGTGGCACAGCGCGCTGCCGAGCGCCGCGCCGCCGGCCTTGTGCACGGCGCCCTCGACGAGCCCGGTGAGGTCGTGGAAGCCGCGGCCGCGCGTGGCGACGGCGAAGCGCTGGTGGCTGACGCTCACGGCTCCTCGGGCTTCTGCGCGCCGAGCTGGAAGGCCTGCGTGTAGAGCTCGGCGCCGTCGCCGTCGATGAAGGTCGCGGTGAGGGTCGGCGGGTCGGCGATGGGGTCGCAGACGAAGCGCACGTAGTTGTTGGTGCCGGTCACGAAGGCGAACTGCGGCTGGATGTCGGCCAGCGCCGGCCATACCGGATTTGGCATATTCGCGCCCTGGCCCATGAAGACCTCCCACTGGGCCTCGAAGCGGCCGCCGGGGGGATCGACCGAGCACACCGCGCCGAAGTGGAAATCGCCCGACAGCCACAGCACGCCGGGGATCGATTTCGTCAGTCCGAGGATCTCGTCGCGCTGCGCCGGGTAGCCTTCCCAGCGGTCCTTGTCCTGCGGGTAGGTCACCGGCATGTCGGTGATGGGCACGGTATTGGCGATGATCTTGAAGACGCACGGGCTATCGTGGAGGCCCTTCTTCAGCCAGTCCATCTGCGCGCGCGACAGGTAGGTGGCGTCGGCGCTCATGCGCGTCGACGGCTTCCGCTCCGAGCGGCAGTCGAGCACGAACACCTCGACGGTCCGCCCCCAGCGCTGGCTGCGCCAGATCTTCCAGCCGCTGGCGCGGGGGTCGAGGCGCAGCGCGCTGTGCTCGAGGTAGGCGGTCTTGGCGGCGGCGAGGATGTCGGGCGCCACGCGCTCGGGGTCCCAGTTGTCGTAGACCTCGTGATCGTCCCAGGTGCCGTAGATGCCGCAGGCGGCGAAGAGCGCGCGGTAGCCGTCGGTGTCGTAGGCCTGGCGCCACAGCTCGCGGTAGTCGGCGAGGCTGAGCGCGCCGTCCATGTAGGCGGCGTCGCCGGTCAGGAGGAAGAAGTCGAGGTCGCCCTCGGCGGCGCGGGTGAGCGTGCGATACGGGCGGTACGACTGGTTCACGCACGACACGCCGCCGAAGGTCACGACGCGCAGCGTGCGCTCGGCCGGCGCGGTGCGGAAGCGGCCGACGCGGCTCCGCGCGCTGGGCGCGTCGCCGCCCGCCGGGACCACCACGAAGGCGTAGCGATAGCGCGCGTCGGGGGCGAGGCCGGTGACCTCGACGTGGACGAAGCCGCTGTCCGACGGCGTCACCGCCTGGCGCAGGTAGAGGTCGCCGGTCGCGCCCTCGGCGCCGTCCTCGAAGACGACCACCTCGAGGCCGGGCGAGCCCCCGCCCGCGGCGGCGAAGTGGGTCCAGAGGATGGCGCCGTTGCGGTCGGGATCGCCGGCCTGCACGCCGAAGCGGAAGGCGTCCTCGTCCTCGCTCGCCTGCGACGGATCGAAGACGCCGATGGGGTGCGGGCCGGTGTCGGCGTCGGCGTCGACGTCGGGCGCGGCGTCGGTCTCGGCCGGGGCGCTGTCGGTCGTGGCGCTGGTGTCGGCGGTGTCGGGCGCGGTGGCGATCGAGGTGTCGGCGACGTCGGGCAGGTCGCCGCCGATGTCGGGCGCGGTGTCCGGTCGCCGGGCCTCGTCGTCTCCGCAGGCCGAGGCCAGGACGGCGGCTCCGGCGGCTTGCACGAAGCCCCGGCGCGTGAGGCGGACGGTCATGCGCCGAAGGTAGACCGGGGCCGCGGTCGTCGCAAGGCGGCCGTCCGCGAAACAGAACCGGAGGCGCGTGGTTTGCGCTCGCGTCGAGGCTCGCGGCCTGACATCGATGGCGCATGGCGAAGCGAGCGGCGGGTGTCGGGTGTCGGTCGGTGGCGGTGGCGATTTTGGCAATTGGCGCGGCATGCCAGGACGACGCGGCCAGCGCGGTCGACACGACGGCAGCCGACGCGACGGCCGACAGCGCGGGCGACGCGACGGCCGACAGCGCGGGCGATGCGACGGCCGACAGCGCGAGCGACGCGAGCGAGGGCGTGTGCGACCAGGCGCGCGCGACGCCGCCCGCGGCCGGCTGTGACGACGGGCTCACGCCGGTCCAGGTCTACTGCCACGACGCCGGCGGCGACGTCGGCAGCGAGTGGGTCTGCGACTCGGCGGCGGCCGAGGGCGAGCTCTGCAAGGACGGCGACCACTACGTCGTGCGCCCGTGCGTCGGCGGGCTCGTGTGCGTGACCGAGCTCTACGTGTCGCGCTGCCGCCCCGACGATCGCACGGTCTGCACGCGCGGCGCCGACTGCCCGTCGGGCGAGCGCTGCTACGGCTACGATCCGGCCCAGCGCCAGGTGTGCGCGCCCGGCCTCGGCGAGCACGAGGAGTGCACGTCCTACGACGGCGCCGCGCCGCCCGGCGCGACGGCGGACGCCATCCAGGGGAGCTGCGCCGACGGCCTCCACTGCATGAACGGCGACTGGAGCGGCGACTTCGCCTTCTGCCTGCGCGCGACCTGCGCGGTCGACGCCGACTGCGGCGTGCAGCCCTTCTGGCAGACGGCCTGCATCAGCGCCGCCGACGCCGGTCCGGGTCGCGTGGCGGGCTGCGCCATCGTGGTGCCGCTCGGCGAGCAGTGCGCCCACGGCGCGAGCCCGCACGACGGCATGGCCTGCGCGGCCGGCTCGGTGTGCGGTCCGGCCGACGGCGACGGCACGCGCCGCTGCGTCGCCGAGTAGCGAACCCGAGCACGAGTCCCGAGCCCGAGCACGAGCACGAGTCACGAGTCACGAGCACGAGTCACGAGTCACGAGTCACGAGCGGCCGGGACTGATCCGGCCGCTCGCTTCGCGAGCGTCACTCCTGTGGCTTCGCTCCGCTCGGGTCGCCACCGCGTCGGCCTCTTCCTCCGCCCGCCTGCGTCGGGCTCCGTCCAGAGGCCGACCGGCGACCCGGCTTCGCTCAGGCGTCTCGAACCATCTCGTCGAGCCGCGCCAGCCCGTCGCGCACGCTCTCGTACGACGGCCCGAACGACAGCCGCACGTACTCGCGGAGGCGCGACGGGATGTGGCGCCGGCGCTTGCCCGGGTCGACGTCGAAGAACTCGCCCGGCACGACGATGACCTTGCGCTCGAGCGCGGCGCGGAAGAAGTCCATGCCGTTGCGCAGCGGCTCGGGCAGGCTGCCGAGCGACACGAAGCCGTAGAAGGCGCCCTGCGGCGTGTTGGCGAGCTGCATGCCCATGGCCTGCGCGCGGTCGACGAGGAGGCGGCGCTTCTGGGCGAAGGCGGCCTGGATGGAGCGCGCCTCCTGGTCGGCGTAGTCCTTCTCGAGGAGCGGGATGGCCGCGACCTGGAGCGGGTGCGGCGCGCCGCCGTCGAGGTAGCTGCCGGCCGAGGTCACGCGCTCGATGAGCGCCTTCGGGCCGACCGTCCACGACAGGCGCCAGCCCGGGTAGCGCCAGTTCTTGGTGAGGCCGTCCACGATGACGACGGGGTCGCTCTCGACGTCCTCGACCCAGCGCGCGGCGCTGTTCGACGGGCCCTCGGACAGCGCGGCCTCGTCGTAGAGGTAGTGGGCGTAGAACTCGTCGAAGATGAGCTGGCAGCCGAGCTCGCGGCAGGTGTCGACCCAGGCGCGGAGCTCGCCGCCGCGGATGACGCGGCCGGTCGGGTTGCACGGGTTAGACAGCAGCAGCGCGCCGAGGCCGGCGCCGACGATCTCCTCGCGGAGGCGCGCCGGCGAGAGGTAGAAGCCCTCCTTCTCGGAGACGGCGACCGGGATTGGGATGACGCGATCGAAGGTCTCGAGGAGCTCGGCGTAGGCCGTGTAGTCGGGCAGCAGGTGGCCGAGGTTGACCGCGTCCAGAGCGGCCGAGATGCGCGACAGCGCGACGCGCCCGCCCGACGCGATGGCCACGTTCTCGGCCGAGTACTGCCCCTTCATGCCGCGGCGATAGCGCGCGTTGTAGAGCGAGGCGACCGCCTCGCGCAGCTCCCACACGCCGCCGACCGGGGCGTACTCGTGCGACAGGCTGCCGAGATCGACCGTCTCCAGGCGGGCGTGACCGCCCGGCAGCGGGCCCGTCTCGGGGGCGCCCTGGCCGAGGTTCACCCACTCGGCGTGGCCATACTTGAAGCCGCGCGCGGCGGCCTCGGCCATGACGAAGATGACGCCGGTGCGGGGAACGGAGCGGTAGGCGGAGAGGGGCTCGTGGGCAGCGCGAATCATCCGGCGCTCTTAGCAGGTGACCGCCGGTCTGGGAATCATTCGTAGCGCCCGCGCGCGCGCCGGGCCGAGTCGCGACGGCGTCGCTCGGCACGGGCGGCAACCCGGCTCGGCTCAATCGGAAGCTGCGCCTTCCGCGGCGGCAGAGTAGAGTCCGCGCCGTGATCCAGCTCTCGATCGGTATCTATGGTGACGACCTCGACCCGGCGAACACCGGGGGCGCGCCGCCGGCGCCGCTCGCGCTGACGACCATGGGGTGGGGCGTGCGCGTCACCGGCGTGTGGCCGACGGCCACCGGCGGAGTCGCGGCTTCGCCCGCCCTGGCGACGCTGGCGACCGCGCGCCGCGAGCTCGGCGAGTGGCTCGCCGCGCAGCCGCCCGACGCCACCGCCAAGGACCTCCTGACCGGGCGCGCCTCGTCGGTCGGCGAGCTGGCGCAGCGCCTCATGGCGCCGCCGTCGGTGCCGAACGTCTTCGTCGCGCGCCACACCATCATGAGCGGCGGCCCGCCCGCCGAGGAAGGCCGCATCTGGGCGCGCCTCTTCGGCGGCTATGCGCTCGGCGAGCCCGACCTCATCGTCACCGCCGACCCCGACGTCGACGTCGCGCGCGTCTACGACGTCCTCAACCGCTGGGCCGCCTTCCGCCTCGACGACGGCCGCGAGCTCGACCTGTCGCGGCCCATCCCCTACGGCTACTGGTTCCTCGGCACGGCCGGCACCGAGGTCGCCGACCAGGCCTTCTGGACGCTGCTGCGCGAGCGCCTCGAGGCCCAGCATCTGAAAGAAGCTTTCGATTCGCGCATGGCCACGCCGTCGCCGCGCGTCGTCATCGAGGCCGATCGCGTCGACCAGGCCGAGCCCGGCAACTGGCTCATCGGCGCCTCGCGCGCGCTGCGCACGGCCATGGCCCAGCGCGCGACGCTCGAGCGCGCCGGCCTCGATCCGGCCGGGCAGTCGCGCTGGGCGCCGAGCGCGCACGACGCGGCGGCCTTCTGCGAGCGCCTCGACGACCCCGACACCGACGAGCTCTTCGCCTACCGCGAGCACCCGCAGTCGGACCTCGACTCGGGCTGGCGCTTCGCCTGCCTCGACGAGACGCACCGCCACGACGAGGCGACGCTGCGCCTGGCGCCGCTCTGGCGCTTGACGCCGCGCTTTCCCGAGCTGGTGAAGTACTTCGCGCTGCCGCCGGGCTGGGTGGTGGCGCGCGAGTCGGGCTCCTACTGGATGCGCCCGCCGGGCGAGGAGCGCGCCTATAAGGATGATGTCGGAGGTCTCCTGCCATGACCCGCTGCCGGCCATGACCCCGCCGAGCCTCTTCGAACGCGTGCGCGAGGGCGCGCGGAACGCGCTCGTGCTCTTGCGCGAGGGGCGCCTCGGCGCGCCCTACCGCGCCCCGTTCGAGGTGGTCCACGAGGAGGCCCACGTGCGCCTCCGCCGCTATCCGCGCGCCCCGGCGGCGGCCGACGCGGCGGCCCCCACCACCTCCGACGCCGCGCCCTCGGCGACCGCCGCGGCGCCCGAGCAGCCCGTCCCGCGCCGGCCGATCCTGCTCGTGCCGCCGCTCATGGTGACGTCGGAGATCTACGACATCTCGCCCGAGCTCTCGGCGGTGGCGTTCCTGTCGCGCGCCGGCGCCGACGTGTGGGTGGCCGACTTCGGCGCGCCCGAGGCCACGCCGGGCGGCATGGAGCGGACCCTCGACGACCACGTGCTGGCCACCTCGTCGTGCATCGATCGCATCCGCCAGCTGACCGGCCACGACGCCGTGCACCTCGTCGGCTACTCGCAGGGCGGCATGTTCTGCTACCAGACGGCGGCCTATCGCAAGGGCGCCGGGCTGGCCTCGGTCATCACCTTCGGCGCGCCGGTCGACATCCACCGGAACGCGCCGCTCGACCTCCACGACTCGCTGGCCGAGAAGCTCATCGCCGTCGCGCGCAAGGCCATCGACGGCCCGCTCGAGGATCTGCGCGGCCTGCCCGCGACGCTCTCGAGCCGCGGCTTCAAGCTGCTCGCGCCGCGCGCCGAGCTGAAGCACCTCGTGCAGATGCTGGGCCTCCTGCCGGACCGGCAGGCCTTCGCCGAGGTCGAGCCCAAGCGCCGCTTCCTGGGCGGCGAGGGCTTCATCGCCTGGCCCGGCCCGGCGCTGCGCACCTTCATCGACGAGTTCGTGGTCCACAACCGCATGAAGACCGGCGGCTTCGTCGTGGCCGGGCGCACCGTCGCGCTGGCCGACATCGAGACGCCGGTCCTGGCCTTCGTGGGCGAGCTCGACGACCTGGCCCAGCCCGAGTCGGTGCGCGCCATCGTGAAGGCCGCGCCGCTGGCCGCGGTGCACCTGGTCCACCTCGAGTCCGGCCACTTCGGGCTGGTGGTCGGCACGCGCGCCATGACCCAGTCGTGGCCGACCGTGCTGGCGTTCGCCGCCTGGCAGGACGGCGTCGCCGGGCGCCCGGAGCTCCTCGACGCCGCCGCCGAGCACGCCGCCGCCGAGCTGGCCGAGGGCCGCGACAGCGCCAGCAACGCGCCCCAGCGCCTGTTCGAGCTGGCCACCGACGTGGTCGATCAGCTGTGGACCAAGCTCGGCGGCGTGGGCGTCGAGATCGGCGCCGTGATCGACGCCATGCGCTGGCAGCTGCCGCGGCTGGCGCGCATGGCCAGCCTCACGCGCGAGTCGCGCGTGTCCTTCGCGCGCGTCCTGGCCGAGCAGGCGCAGGCCATTCCCGAGCAGGTCTTCTTCCTGTGGCAGGGCCGCGCCTACACCTACGCCGAGGCCGATCGGCGCGTGACGGCGCTGGCCTCGGCGCTGGCCCACGTCGGCGTCCGGCGCGGGCGCCACGTCGGCGTCTACGGCGACACCCACCCCGACTACCTGGCGGTCGTCGCGGCGCTGAACCGCCTCGGCGCCGTGTCGGTGCTGCTCGACGCCGGCCTCCGCGGCCGCTCGCTCGCGCACGCGCTGGCGGCCGGCGAGGTCGACCACCTCGTCACCGACGAGGCCCACGCCGCCGATGGTCAAGCAGCTTTCACAGGTCCGCGCCACAGCGTGGCCGAGCTCGACGGCCTCGTCGCCGCGGGCGTGGCGGCCGCGGCGCTGCCGTCGCCGGGCGAGCTCGATCGCGGGCGCGGCGGCGACGTCGCGGCGCTGATGTTCACCTCGGGCACGACCGGGCTGCCGCGCGCCGCCAAGGTCACCAACCTGCGCTGGATCGCCGCCGGCCTCGGCACCGCCACGCAGGCCCGCATCGGCCCGGGCGACACCGTCTACAGCGCGCTGCCGCTGTCGCACGGCACGGGCCTCCTGGTCGCGGTCGGCGGCGCCGTGGTGGGCGGCGCGCGCCTCGCGCTGGCCGGGCACTTCTCGGCGCGGCGCTTCTGGTCCGAGGTGAGGAACGTCGGCGCGACGGTGGTCTTCTACGTCGGCGAGATGGGCCGCTACCTCGTGCAGCAGCCGCCGAGCCCCGAGGACAAGCTCCACCCGGTGCGCCTCTTCGCCGGCAACGGCCTCCGCGCCGACGTGTGGCGCCAGCTGCTCGAGCGCTTCGGCGGCGGCCCGAGCAAGCTGCGCGTGCTCGAGTTCTACAGCTCGACCGAGGGCAACGTGGTGCTCGTCAACACCACCGGCGACAAGGTCGGCTCGGTCGGCAAGGAGCTCACCGGCCTGGTGCGGACGGCGCTCGTGCGCTGGGACGCGGAGCGCGGCGAGCCGGTGCGCGACGCCGCCGGGCGCTGCGTGCCGGTGGCTCCGTTCGAGCCCGGGCTCTTGCTCGGCGCCATCGCCGACGGCGACGGCGACAGCCAGAAGCCTGCCCTGGCTGACTTCGTGGGCTACACCGACCCGGCCGCGACGGCGCAGAAGATCCTGCGCGACGTCTTCGAGCCGGGCGACCGCTGGTACGACACCGGCGACCTGCTGGTGCAGGACGAGGACGGCGACCACGCCTTCGTCGATCGCGCCGGCGACACCTACCGCTGGAAGGGCGAGAACGTCTCCACCGAGCTCGTGGCCCAGGTCTTCCGCGGCGTGCCCGGCGTGGTGGCGGCGGCCGCCTACGGAGTCGTCATGCGCGACGAGGACCACGACGGCAAGGTCGGCATGGTGGCGCTCGAGCTGGCGCCGGGCGCGGCGTTCCAGGCCGCCGAGGCCTGGGCCCACGCCGCCGCCAACCTGACGCCGGCGGCGCGCCCGCGCTTTGTGCGCATCGTGGCCGCGCCGCTCCCGACCACCGACTCGCTCAAGCTGAAGAAGGTCGAGCTGCAGCGGGACGGCACCGATCCGGCGAAGACGACCGACCCCATTTGGCGCGCCGACGACGCGGCCCGGACCTACGTCCCGCTGGCCTCCCCGAGCTGATCGCGCGCGCGTCGCCGGGCCGCTTCCGCGCGCCGCCGCGGAGTGCTAGCAGAGCTCCGGGAGGTCGACATGGCGCGCGAAGGGGAGTGGATCGGCGGTCGCATCGGGCTCGGGACGTCGCCCGACGGGACGGAGGTGGTCATCGGCCTGTGGCTCGATCCGGCGGTGGGGATCGTCGCCGCGACGATGGGCCGCGAGCGGCTCCGCCCGATCTCGGCGAGCTCTTCGTCGCGGCCTGCGCGAAGCCCGAGTCGGCCCGCCGCGCCGCCCTCACGCGGTGCGCGTCGCCGACGCGTCGCTCGCGGACGAGGTGCGTCGCGCCGACGCCGCCATGGCGGTGGAGGTCGCGCCGACGCCCGAGCTCGACGAGCTGCGCGACCGCTTCGCCCTCCAGAACGCCGCGCGCCCGTCGCCGGCGCGGCCGGCGATCGAGCTGGCTCAGTCGGCCCTGGGCGGCCGCGACGCCGGCGAGCCTGCAGCGGCTCGCGCAGGCGGGCCGGACGCTGTGGGCCGCCGCGCCGTGGGAGGTGGTCGGGGAGGGCGACCCCATCCGCGTCGAGGCGCCCGCGCTCGGGCTCGCCGACGCCGTGGCGTGCGTGGTCGGGGCGGCCGGCCAGCAGTTCGGCTTCGCGCTCTTCGCGCGCCGGTCGCACTATCGGACGTTCGTGCGGCTGTCGCGCGAGCAGGCCTACCGGCGCGGCGAGCCGCGCCTCGACGGCGACCAGCTGATGCTGCACATCGAGCCGCCGACCGGGCAAGCCGCCGTCGCTGACGCACGCGCTGCGGCTCAGCACGAGCTGGGAGCCGGGCGAGGCCTCGGCCGACGAGACCGAGCTCCTCGCGGCCGTCGCGCTGGCGCTCGCCGCCTTCGACCCGGAGCTCCCGACGAGCGTCCACGGCCCGGTGACGCTGGCGCTGCTCGCGCCCGCGCCGCTCGCGGTCATCGCGCGCACGCCCGCGTCCGAGGTGCCCGACGCGCCCGCGCCGGACGAGCGCCGCCCGGCCGGAACGACCCGTGCTGGTGCGGCAGCGGCAAGAAGTACAAGAAGTGCCACCTCGACGGCGACGCCGGGCGAAAGTGACACATGGCGAGGCCTCTCGCCCGGCTCGCGCTCAGGGCGGGCAGGTGGCGTTGGCCAGGCCGGGGGTGCCGAGGTCGCCCGCGCCGTAGGCGCTCTCGGCCGCGCACCAGGCCGAGCTGGCGTCGTTCAGCTCGGCGCCGACCAGGCCCGGGTCGAGCTGCATGGCGACGCCGGGGCCGAGCGGGAAGGCCTGGTCCCACACCACCTCGTCGACGATCGCGCCGTCGCAGACGATGGCGATGCGGTCGCCGGCGTTGCCGAGGCCGAGGCCGTCGCCCCAGGCGTAGTCGACCGCGACGCCGCCGTTCTCGACGCTCGCCGCGTCGCGCCCGAGCACGACGCGCGCGCCGGCCAGGACCACCAGCGCGTGGCCGGGGCGGTCGATGGTCAAGGCGCTTTCGCTGTCCTCCAGGCTGCAGCCGGCCAGGTTCACGTCGACGCCGCTCACGCTGGTGAGCTCGAACCACTCGCCGAAGAAGTCGGCGACCGCGGCCGGCGAGGCCATGACCTCGCTCACGACGAGGTCGCCCGGGCCGGGGTGGGCGAGCGCGCCGACGCACGCGCGCGCCGCGGCGTCGCACGTGCCGCCGAGCGCCGTGCAGTCGACGACGTCCTGGGCGTAGTCGCAGCTGGCGCCGTCGACGTCGGCCCGGCAGGCGCCGAGCGCGGGGTAGCTGACCAGGCTCCCGTCCGCGTCGCAGGCGGTCGCGGGCGGGTTCGTGCAGGGGTTCGGCAGGCACGGGTCGGGCGCCACGACGGTGACGCGCGTGGCGTTCGACGGCGAGTAGCCGTCCTGGCTGCCGTCGCCGCCGGGCAGCGTCGAGTCGCGATCGCACGACGTCCAGGTGAGCCCGCCGTCGACCGACACGCGGCCGGCGGCGTCGACCGCGTCGTCGTCGGGATCGGCCACCAGCGTCGCCAGCCACTGGTCTTCCATCGGCGGCGCGAGGTCGCTCCAGTCGGGGTCGGGCGTGGCCGCGACGAAGGTCCAGCCGCCCCAGGTCGGGTACCAGCCGGCCGGCCCGAGGCCGGCCTCGACCTTCAGGAGCGGGTCGGCGTCGACGCCGGCGCTGAGGTCGGTGAGGCCGGCGTGGCGCACCTGGACCGCCACCGTGAAGGGCGCGCCGCCCACCGCGTCGAGCTCGGCCGGGGCGACGAAGCGGCAGCGCTCGACCGCCTCGGGGCAAGGCGAGTTGGCCGCGCCGGGCGTGCCGTAGTCGGGGAAGGTGGCGCCGCCGATGGCGCTCGCGGCGCTGCACCAGGCGTCGCCGTCGTCGTTCAGGTCGGCGTCCTCCTTCCGCGGCGAGAGCTGCATCGCGCGGCCGGCGGTGCTGGGCCAGCCAAGGCTCGAGTAGCGCACCGTGTCGATGACGTGGCCGCCGCAGCGGAGCACGACGGCGTCGGCGTTGTTGAGCAGCTCGAATTTGCCGTGGCCGGCCCAGCCCCAGTCGGCCGCGACGCCGCCGTTCTGCGACGGGTCGGCGCTGGCGGCGAGGACGAGGCGCCCGGTGGGCCACATCGTGAGCGCGCCGGCGTCGTCCTCGAGCGCGATGAGGTCGGTGCCGTCGTCGGACAGCGTGCAGCCCGCGAGCTGCACCGGGCGCGCGGCCAGGTCGACGAGCTCGAGCCACTCGCCGACGCTGTCGTCGACCAGGTTCGGGTTGCGCATGATCTCGCTCACGACCACCTCGCCCGGCTCGGGCCAGGTCGCGACGTCGACGCACGCGCCGGCCTCGCAGCGGCCGCCGAGCGCCGCGCAGTCGAGCCGCTCGACGGGATAGCTGCACTGCGCGTCGTGGCCGACGACGGCGCAGCTGCCGAGCGCCGGGCGGGTCGCGACGACGTCGCCCTCGCAGGCCACCGACGCGCTCGCGACGCAGGGGTTCGGGTCGCACGGCGAGGGGCGGACCAGGACGGCGACGGTGCCGCAGGTCTGCCACGTGGCGCCGGCGTCGAGCGAGAAGCGGAAGCCGGCGACCCAGCTCCCGACCGCCAGCGACGGCAGCGTGACGGCCCACGCGTCGCGCTCGGCGTGGGCCGGGTCGAGCGCGTCGGGCGCGGCCTCGGCGGACTGCCAGGCGATGCCGTCGGCGCTCGGGCCGAGGCCGCCCTCGGCGCGGAAGAGCAGGATCGGCTCGACGCGCGGCGTCGGGCCCGGGCCGAGGTCGGTCGCGCCGGCGTCGTAGGCCCAGGCCACCACGCGCAGCGAGGTGCCGACGGGCAGCTCGCCCGGCGCCGGAGCCAGGAGGCCGCAGGCGTCGACGCTCGGGTCGGGCGCCGGGCAGGGGTCGCCGGCCGCGCCGGGCGTCCGCGGTTCGGCGCGCCCGCGGCATCGGCGGCGCCCGCATCATATATGGAGGTCGCGGCGCAGGCGTCGGCCGGGTCGCGCGCGCCGTCGGCCTCGGGCGTCGGCAGCACGCCCGGCCGCGAGCGACCAGCGCTCGTCCAGGCGACGCGGTCAAGCTCCTCGTCGCCGCAGCCGAGCGCGATGCTGCCGCCGGCGTTGGGCATGAGCCCGAAGGCGAGCACCAGGTCGGCCAGGACGCCGCCGTTCTCGGCGGCCTTGCCACTCCGCGCGATGACGAAGCGCTCGCGCGGGCTCACGCGCGGTGGCGCCGGCGGAGGCGATGGTCGTGCGCTGCCCGGCGCCGTCCTCGAGCCAGCAGCTGGCGAGGTCGAGCGTCGCGTCGTCGGCCTGGCTCGCGAGCTCGACCCACTCGCCGACCAGATCGGAGCGCCCGACCGGGTCGATGCTGAGCTCGGCGAAGGTCAGCTCGCCCGCCTCCAGGAGCGCGCACGACGGTGGTCACCGTCTCGGGGCAGCTCGGTCGGCTCGCGGCTGTCGGCCGCGCTGTCGGCGGTCGCGTCGACGATGCCGGCGCGTCCGTGTCCGCGTCCGCGTCGGTGTCGGTCTCGACCGCGTCCGCGTCGACCTCGACCGCGACGTCGTCGCCGTCGGCGTCCGTCTCGAGCGCGTCGACGCCGTCGGCACCCCGACCGCGTCGACGTCCGCCGCCGCGTCCGTCCGCATCGGCGCCGACGCCCGCGTCGCCGCAGGCGGCGACGAACGCGAGGACGACCACGGCGGCGGTGGGGCGCACCCCCGACACATACCGCGGGCGCACGCCGTCGCAAGCTCCGCCCGGGCCGCGATGGCGCTTGCCAGCGCCAGCGGCGGCGGCCAGTATCGCGCCGTGATCGTCGTCGAGGTCCACGGCATGCTGGTCACGGTCCTCGACCCGACGACCGCTGCACGGGTCCGTTGCCGACCGCCGCGCGACCTGCGACCCCAGTCATCGGCGACCGCGTCAGCATCGACGCCACCGTCGACCCGCCGCGCGTCACCCGATCGCCCCGCGCGAGCGCACCTATGCCCGCCCCGGCGCGCGCGGCCTGGCGCCCATCGCGACGCACGTCGACCGGCTCGTCGTGGTGTCGTCGGTGTTCCCCGGCCCGCGCCGAGGCCTCATCGATCGCATGTGGATCGCCATGGGCGACCCGGCGGTCGAGGTCATCATCGTGCTCAACAAGTGCGACCTCGACGGCGCCGACCGCGCCCGGGCCGAGCTCGCCGACTTCGTCGCGCTCGGCGCTCGTGTCGTCTGCACCTCGACGCGCACGCGCGCGGGGCTCGACGAGCTCCGCGCCATCCTCGACCACGGCGTCTCGGTGCTGGCCGGCCACTCGGGCGTCGGCAAGTCGTCGCTCATGAACGCGCTCGTCGGCGCCACGCTCGACGTCGGCGCGGTCCACGACACGACCGGCAAGGGCCGCCACACCACCACGGTCGCGACCGTCCGCCTACGAGCGCGGCCTGCTGGTCGACACGCCGGGCGTCCGCGCCTTCCCGCTCGACGGCCTCGAGCTCGCCGTCGTGGCCGCGCGCTTCCCCGGCTTCACGGCGCTGTCCGAGCGCTGCCACTTCGCCGGCTGTCTCCACGAGGGCGAGCCCGGCTGCGCCGTCGTCGACGCCACGCCGCCCGAGCGCATGGCGCGCTGGCACGCGCTGCTCGCCGCCTTGCGCGAGGCTCCTGGCCGGCGGCGCCGCCGCTCCGCCGAAGACGCCGACCCCGAGGCGCGCGCCCCGCTGAAAGGGCGCGCCCGAGGACGCCGTCGCTGACCACGGTTCGAGGAGGAGAGTCTCGTTTCAGCGTCTCGGACGCGGCATCCAAGCCAACCGCGCGCCGTCGCGACCTATTTCGCCGGCTCCCCGCGGAGCCAGGCCTGGGCGCCCGAGCGGAGCCGGGTCGCCAGGCGGGGTATCGACCCGAGGAATGGAAGGCCGCCTGCCGACGTACTTTGTTGCCCGTATCGCCGCTCTTGAGGATAGTGCCCGCCGTGATCCTCGCCCTAGCCCTGACGATCCTGCTGAGCCAGCCGCCCGATCCTCCGCCGGACGCGGTGCTGCCGCCGTCGGAGCCGGTCGATCACACGAAGCTCGGCGTGGCCATGCCCATCGAGAACCCGCGCGGCCAGCACGCGCTCGCGCACTTCTTCCACGCGCTCGAGGACACCGCCCGCCGCGTCGACGATCCCGACACCGCGACGCGCGAGGACCAGGCGCGCATCGTCGTCTTCGGCGCATCGCATGTGGCCGGCGACATGTTCACCTCGGTCATCCGCGACCGCCTGAAGGCCCGCTACGGCGACGCCGGCATCGGCTTCGTGGTGCCGGCCAACCCCTGGCGCGACTACTACAACCACGACGCCAACATCTCGTTCTCGGACGGCTGGGACTCGTGGTGGGTCTCGAAGAAGCACGACCGCGACGACAACCGCTACGGTCTGGCCGGCGTCACGTTCCAGTCGTCGACCGCCTGGACCTGGGCCAAGGTGTCGACCTCGCGCGAGAACGAGTTCGGCCGCAACATCGACCACATCGAGGTCTGGTTCTGGCGCCAGCCGAAGGGCGGCGACTTCGTGGTCGAGCTCGACGGGCGCCGCGCCAAGCGCGTGAAGACCAAGCCCAACCCGAAGAAGCACGAGGCCGAGGGCCTCGCCTACTGGACGCTCGACGTGCCGTACGGCCGCCACGAGGTGAAGCTCAAGCCGGTCGGCAACGGCCCGGTGATGTTCTTCGGCATGGCGCTCGACTCGAAGAAGAGCGGCGTCGTGATGGACTCGATGGGCATCAACGGCGCGCGCGCCACCGACCAGATGCAGTGGGACGCCGGCATCTTCACCGAGCAGCTCCAGCGCCGCGACCCCGACCTCGTCATCCTGGCCTACGGCACCAACGACATCGGCGACGACGAGCCCATCCGCGAGTACGAGAAGAAGCTCGACATCGTCGTCAACCGCGTGCACTCGGCCGTGCCGCAGGCGAGCTGCCTCTTCATCGGCCCGTCCGACCGGCCCGTGAAGGTCGAGACCCAGGACGAGGACGGCGAGGAGGTGCTCATGTTCCAGCGCCGCCCGCGCCAGTCGCAGGTCATCGACGTCCAGAAGGAGGTCGCCCACCGCTACGGCTGCGGCTACTGGAACTGGGCCGCGGCCATGGGTGGCGACCTGTCGATGCTCCGCTGGGTGCACGCCGATACGCCTTTCGCCACGCCGGATTACGTGCACATGACGAAAGCGGGATATCAACGCATCGCCGACTTGTTCTGGGACGCCTTCATGGGGCCCTACGACCTCGAGCGCCTCGAGCTCGAGCCGTCGATCCATGACGGGCCGACGCTCAAGCCGCACTGACGCGACGGCGATCCCTGGGAAGCTTCTTGACGCGGATCGAGCCGAGTCCTAACAGGCGGCTGTCCGCGCTGCGCTTGCTGGAGTCTGAGGCTCATGTCCTTTCATTCGCTGGAATACGCCATCTTCTTCGTGGTCGTGTTCCTCGTCTTCTGGAGCCTGCACCGCTTCGGCATCGGGAAGATCATCTTCCTGCTCATCGCGAGCTGGCTCTTCTACGCCTCGGCGAACCCCTGGTTCCTGGTGCTGCTGCTCATCTCGACGGTGATGGACTACTTCGTCGCCATCCAGATCGACAAGCAGACCATCCAGCGACGACGAAAGCTCTGGCTCGCCGTGTCCGTGGTCGTGAACCTGGCCCTGCTCGGCACGTTCAAGTACGCGAACTTCTTCAAAGAGACGTTCGTCGACGTGGCCAACCTGTTCGGCGCCGACATCGCCTACAAGGCGTGGGACATCTTCCTGCCGGCCGGCATCAGCTTCTACACGTTCATGACGCTGAGCTACACGGTCGACATCTACAAGCGTGAGATCCCCGTCGAGCGGAACTTCATCCGCTTCGCGTTCTTCATCGGCTTCTTCGCGCACCTCGTGGCCGGCCCCATCGTGCGCGCCCGCGATCTGCTGCCGCAGATCCCCAGGAAGAGCTTCGTGTCGCGCCAGCAGGCCTCGCGCGCGCTGTGGCTCATCGCCATCGGCGTCCTCAAGAAGGTCATGGTGGCCGACGTCATCGGCGTCGACATCGTGCAGAAGGTCTGGGGCTCGACCAACCTCGTGTCGTCGGCCGACGTGCTCATCGGGCTCTACGCCTACACGATGCAGATCTACCTCGACTTCTCGGCCTACTCCGACATCGCCATCGGCTCGGCGCTGCTGCTCGGCTACCACCTGCCCGACAACTTCGATCGCCCGTACGCCGCGCTGTCCATCAGCAACTTCTGGCGCCGCTGGCATATGACGATGTCGAGCTTCCTCCGCGATTATGTCTATTTCCCACTGGGCGGCGGGCGCGGCAAGGACTGGCAGGTCTACCGGAACCTGTTCGTCACGTTCTTCCTCATCGGCCTCTGGCACGGCGCCAACTGGAACTTCGCGCTCTACGGCACCGGGCATGCGCTGGCGATGATGCTGCACCGATGGATTCGCAAGCGCGCCGGCGAGCCCATCGTGCCGCTGGTGCTGGGCGGCGGCTTCCTCGGCCTCATCGTGAGCGTGCTCATCGGCGCGCTGGCGGGCGTGGTGCCGGGCCTCATCGTGGTGATGGGCCTCGCCGGGACGGGGCTCGCCATCGCGCTGACGGTGCGCCTGACGCGCTCGGCGCCCGCGCATATCGACAAGATCCTTGTCGGTCGCAGCCTGGGCGTGCTCGGCTTGGGCCTCGGCACCGGCGCCATCGCCATGAAGCTGCTCGGGCACCTCGGCTCGACCGGGCACCTGGCCGCGGTCGGCATCGCCGTATTGGTGGCCGCCATCGCCGGCTCGCTGGCCGCCAAGCCGGCCAACACCAGCAAGGACGAGGACGCTCAGAAGACGGCCTGGGGCGTCATCTGGCGCGTGGCGCTGACGCTCAACTTCGTCGTGTTCATGCGCATCCTGTTCCGCTCGGCCGAGCCGGGCATGTCGTCGATCCAGGCCTTCGGCAAGGCCGGCACCATCGTCGAGCGCCTGTTCGCCGGCTACTGGAACCACGTCACGGTGATGTCGCCGTGGCTCTGGACGCTGCTCATCGGCAGCTACGTCGTGCACTTCACGCCGCGCGCCTGGGTCGAGTCGACGTGGGTCGCGTTCCGGCGCTGGCCGATGACGGTGCAGGGGATGGCGTTCGCCGCGTTCGTGTTGGTCATCGCCGCGACGTCGGGCGGCCGCCCGCTGCCGTTCGAGTACTTCCAGTTCTAGGAGACGCGTGACGTGAGGCTCGAGGAGTCAGTGTCGATGCCACAGATCGCGATTCGAGCGACGGCCACCGTCCCGCTCTGGAGCGCAGGCTCGCCGGAGCCGCACCGACATGCGCTCCCGGCAGACGGACGCATGAAGCCGCGGCCCGCAACGCACCCTCATGGCAAGGCGATGCCGCGGACCAATCCCCGAGCGACGGCCGCCGTCCCGCTCTGGAGCGCAGGCTCGCCGCCAGCGGCGAGCCGGAGCGAAGAGCGGGACTCCCAGGCGGCCCCAAGCGAGGCCATCTAATGTCCGAGTTCAGCTCCTGCAAGACGCCGGACATGAACGAGCCGTGGGACGGCCCGGGCCTCCCGCCCGGCGCTCGCGCCGGCCTGAGCGCGTTCGCCGGCGCGGCCGTCATCCTCATGGTGCCGTACGTCCTGGCCACGTTCTTCGACCCCGAGACCAAGGTCGGCGAGGCCGTGGCCGAGCTGCGCGCGTGGGTGCCGGGCGACCCGGTGCCGTTCGCGAAGGCGTTCAACCTGCACGGCACGGGCGGCGTCGGCGAGGCCGGCGGAGGCGCCATCGCGGCCGGCAACGAGGGCGCGGCCGGCGCCGGCGCCGAGGCGCCACTGCCGGACGAGCCGGCGCTCGTGGTCGAGCCCATCGCCGTCGGTATCGACGAGCCGGACGCGAAGGCCGCGCCCGCGAGCGACGCCAAGGTCGCCGCCTCCGATGCGAAGGCCGGCGCGCATCACGACGCGGTCGCGGCGCACGACGCCCGCGGCGAGCACGGCGACGCGGCCGTGGCCGCGGCCGAGCCCGACACGGCGCAGGCTCCGACGCCGCCCGCGCCCGAGAACCTGTACGCGCGCATCCACATCCCCGAGGAGACCTGGACCGGGCTCACGACGTTCATCGAGGACCCGTCGAACAGCATGGCGACGTTCTACGCCAAGCTGGCCGACGTCGCGCTGAAGCGCCCCGGCGCCAAGGTGCGCATCTCGCACTGGGGCGACTCGGCGCTGGCCGCGGACGGCATGACGTCGGCCGCGCGGCGCCTGCTGCAGCGCACGTTCGGCGACGGCGGCCACGGCTACGCCATGCTGGCGTCGGCGAACCCGTGGTACATGCGCAAGGACGTCATCTGGACGGCGAGCGGCTGGCAGGCGGAGGAGTTCATCCGCGACAACGCGGAGGACCGCCGCTACGGCTTCGGTGGCGTGGCGTCGGTCGGCTACCAGGGCGCGCGCGCCAGCTGGCAGACCGTCAGCGACGACAAGGCCACGTCCGGCAAGAGCGCCTCGCAGTTCATCATCTACTACCAGGCGCAGAAGGGCGGCGGCGCGCTCACGGTGAAGGTCGACGGCGACGACAACCGCACCATCCAGACCCGGTCCGAAAACGGCGAGCGCAGCGACGAGGTCGTCACCATCACCGTGCCGGACGGGCCGCACACCTTCGAGGTCCGGAACTCGGGCGGCGGCCGCACCAAGGTCTACGGCGTGGCGCTCGAGCGCGACAGCGGCGTCGTCTACGACGGCATGGGCGTCGTCGGCGCGCGCGACGCGCGCTGGCTGAACGTCGACCCGGACCACCTCGTGCGCGCGCTCGGACAGCGCAACCCGGACCTCAGCATCCTCATGTACGGCGGCAACGCGCTGGTCGACGACACGACCATGGATTGGTACCGCGACCACCTGACGCAGGTCGTGAACCTGTGGCGGAAGGCGCTGCCGTCGAAGAGCTGCCTGCTCATGAGCCCCATCGATCACGGCGAGCGCTACCGCGGCCGCGTGCGCACGGTGCCGCGCCAGCTCGACCTCATGAAGGTGCAGCGCGAGGTCGCGCTGGCGGTGGGCTGCGCGTGGTTCTCGATCTACGACGCCATGGGCGGCGAGGGCACCATCGGCGCGTGGCTCGACCAGGGGCTCGCCAACGGCGACCTGGCGCACCCGACCGGCAAGGGCTCGGTCGCGCTCGGCGCGCTGTGGTACAAGGCGCTCATGAAGGGCTTCGCCGAGTTCCTGGCGAGCCACGCGCAGGGGACGCCATGAGCCCGACGACGCCGCACACGCCGCCCACGCCGCACACGCCCATCATCCTCGAGGTCCTGCCGGACGACCCGCTCTACCTCGGCGAGCGCCGCCTGCGCTGGACCATCCTGCGCGCGCCGCTGGGCATGCCGGTCGGCTCGGAGGAGAACGCGCGCGAGCCCGAGTGCCGCCACTTCGTGACGCTGGATGCCGAGGGCTCGGTGGTGGGCTGCGTGCTGTGGCTGCCCGAGCGCCCCGACGAGCGCAGCGGCCGGCTCCTGCAGATGGCCGTGGCCCACGACCGCCAGGGGCAGGGGCTCGGGCGCGCGCTGGTGCGCGGGCTCGAGGCCGCCGTGCACGCGTCCGGCTTCGACGAGGTGACGCTGCACGCGCGCGACACGGCCATCGGCTTCTACGAGCGCCTCGGTTACGAGAGCTACGGCGAGCCATTCGTCGAGGTCGGCATCCCGCACCGCCACATGCGGCGGAAGCTCGGGCCGGCGCGCGCCTGAGCGGCCCGGCCGGGGCCGGGCGCGACCTCGCCGTGGCGCGTCGCGGCAATCCATACGCGTCCGTATGCGAAAGACGGTTTACCGGGTCAGCGGATCTGGTCTAGAGGACCGCCGACCGGTCAACCCCGAGCAGGTGTCTCGCGAGGGCGGCCATCCGCGTGAATCGTCGTCAGGGCTCTCGCTCCACGGAGCCGGACCCTGCCGATGCGCGGCACATCTGGAGGAGGGAATATGTCCAAGCTCGTCGTTTCGATCGTCGTGAGCGCGTTCTGTCTCGTTGCCGCCTGCGGCGGTAGCACCCCGGTCGACAAGATGGTCGGCCACATGGAGAAGCTGGCCTCGATCCTCGAGGACAACAAGGCCAACCCCGACAAGGCCGGCGACGCCGTCGCGGCCTACATGAAGGACAACGAGGCCTCGCTGAAGGCGGCCAAGGACGAGGCCGAGAAGTACATGGATACGATGAAGGAAGGCGACAAGATGGACGTGGACGCCATGACCAAGGTCATGGAGAAGGTCGCCCCCATCATGGAGCGCATGGAGAAGCTCAAGAAGGAGAACCCCGAGCTCATGAAGAACGAGAAGGTCCACGACGCCATGCGCATGATGCGCTGAAGTCGTCAGCGGCCGGTCGCGCGCGGAGACGCGCTGCGGCTTCGCGCTCCGAGACCCCCGTCCGCGCAAGCGGTCGGGGGTTTCGCGTTTGCGGCCCTCGGGGGCGCCCGGCCGCGCGGCGGGATGAAGTGCCATGCCTCGGCGCGTTGCTGCGCCATCGATCCCGGAGCACGCACGCCATGAAGGCCGCCTCGATCCTCCTCACGCTCGCCCTCGCGGCGAGCACCGCCCACGCCGCCAAGCCCAAGGCGCCCATCGCGCTCGAGCCGGTGGCCGAGCCGCGCGGCGAGCACCTGGCCGCGCCGGTCGGGACCATCGTCCTCCTCGGCACCGACAACGACGACCAGGCGCACGCCATCACCACGCTGAAGCTCACGCCGCGCCCGGTCGAGCTCGCGTTCCCGCAGGACGACGGCTTCCTCGTGGCCAGCATGGGCGGCAAGCGCCTGTGGAAGAAGGCCGACTACCCGGCCGCCGGCGGCAGCGAGGCGGTCGTCTTCGGGCGCGCCGATCGCCGCGTCGTCTTCGTCGGGCAGAGCCGCATCGGCACCTGGGCGCTCGACGCGCTGACGGGCAAGGTCGTCCAGGGCTGGGACGCGCCGGTGCTCGCGCCCGACGCGACCTGGGCGCTCATGCTGCCGTGGTTCAACGGCTTCACCATGTGCCTCGAGGCGCCGCGCCCCATCCGCATCCGCCTCGACGCGCGCCTGGCCGCGCGCCCGGTGCCGGCCACGCCGGCGCCGAAGTCGGTCGTGTGCTCGGACCGCGAGGCCGACGGCTCGACCGTGCGCTACGCCGCGGCCATCGCGCAGGCCGGCGATCGCTACGCCGTCGTGAGCGTCATCACCAGCCCGGCCGGCGCGGCCACGACGCGGCTCGAGCTGTTCCGCGCCGCCGACGACCACCGCATCGCGTCCGTCGACCAGGGGCTCCCGGCCATCGCGTCGCTGTCGTTCTCGGCCTCGGGCGATTACCTCGCGCTCGTGCCCGAGCAAACCGACGACAAGCCTGTCGAGGCCGTGTGGTATCGCATCGCGCGGTGACCCGCGGTGCCCGCGGCCGAAACCGACTTTGACAGTGCGGGGCGCGGCGGCTAGAAGCCGGCTTGCCCCGGGCTCCGCGCCGCGTGGGCATCGGAGCCTGTATGCGTCCGAAGAACCCGCCAGGGCAGCCTCGCTCCGCCAGGCCTTCTGGCACGTTCCCGATCCTCTCGAACGCGACCCCGACCGGAACGCCCGGCGCGACGCCGACGCCGCGGCGCCCGAAGCCGCCCTGGCTGAAGGTGCAGGCGCCCGGCGGCAGCCGCTACCACGACATCAAGAAGCGGCTCGAGGGCCTCGACCTCTGGACCGTCTGCGAAGAGGCCCAGTGCCCGAACATCGGCGAGTGCTGGTCGGGCGGCACCGCCACCATCATGCTGATGGGCGGCACCTGCACGCGCGGCTGCCGCTTCTGCGCCGTCATGACCGGCAAGCCCGCGCCGCTCGACCCGCGCGAGCCGTACCACGCCGCCGAGGCGGTCGTGGCCATGGGCGTCGACTACATCGTCATCACGTCGGTGAACCGCGACGACCTGGAGGACGGCGGCGCCGAGCACTTCGCGACGTGCGTGCGCGAGCTCAAGCGCCTGAAGCCCGACATCCTGGTCGAGGTGCTCATCCCCGACTTCCAGGGGCGCATGGCGAGCGTCGACGCCATCATCGCCGGCGGCCCCGACGTCATCGCCCACAACGTCGAGACCACGCGCCGCCTGACCCGCGGCGTGCGCGACGCGCGCGCGACCTTCGACCAGTCGCTGGCCGTGCTGCGCCACGTGCGCCAGGCGACGGCCGGGAAGATCCTGACGAAGACCTCCATCATGCTCGGCCTCGGCGAGGGCGACGACGAGGTGAAGGAGGCGCTCGCCGAGCTGCGCCAGGCCGAGGTCGACATCGTCACGTTCGGCCAGTACCTGCAGCCGTCGCCGAAGCACCTGGCGGTCGAGGCCTTCGTCGCGCCCGAGGCCTTCGACGCCCTGGGCCGAGACGGCGCGCGCCATGGGCTTCGCGTACGTGGCGTCGGGTCCGCTGGTGCGCTCGAGCTATCGCGCCGGCGAGCTCTTCCTGAAGCACGAGATCGGGGTGCCGCCGGGCCGACGAGGCCGGGCGTGGCGCGCGCACCGCCGCGTCGTCGGCGTGACCCAGGCGCCGGACTTGGTAGGCACCACGCTCGCCGCCGCCCTCCGCTGCCCGAGGTCGATCCGTCGGAGGACGCGCGCATCCTCGGCCGCCTGGTCGAGCTGTCGGCGCACGCCCGCGGCATGGAAGAGCTGCTCACGCGGCTCGCCGACTCGGGGCGCATCCGGCCCATGCTGCCCAGCGCCCGCGCGCGCACGGCGCTGGTCGGCGCCGGGCACGCGCTCGAGCCGGGAGATGCGCTCTTCGGCACCGCGCGCGACTGGCCCGCGGCCCTGGCGCGCGGGCTCTCGGCCGAGGCGCTGGTGAAGCAGGCCTACGGCAAGCGCCCCGAGCGGACGATGCCGGGCGCGGTCTTCGATCGCGACCTCGGCATCTGGCTCAGCGAGGCGACCCACGCCGGGCACATGGCCGAGGCGGTGGGCTTCGGCATGGCCCAGGCGCTGCGCGGCTCGCCGGCCATCGCGCTGTGCTGCCTCGGCTCGGGCACGCTCATGCTGCCCGAGGCCATCGCGGCGCTGGTGCACGCGGTCGAGCGCAAGGCGCGCGTGGTGTTCCTGCTGCGCGGTCGAAGGGGCCGGTCGATCGGCTGGTGGTCGTGCATCGCATCGTGGTGCCGCCCGACTCGGCGCACCGCGTCTGCTGAGCCATCGCCGAGGGGCGCACGGCGCGGCCGGGGTTGCCGTTGCTCATCGACGCGCGCTGGGAGCGGCGCGGGAAGGGCGACGATCTGGCGCGCGCGCCCGACGACGCCGTGGAAGCGCAGGCGCGCAGCTTCCTCTCGCCGAATGGAGCGGGCGCTGACCAACGAGGTGCGCGACACGCTCGACAAGGCGCGCGCGCGGCGAGGGGCGGTCATGGCGGCGCTCGTCGAAGCCATCCGCCGGGCGCTGGGCGAGGTGCTCGCGGCCAAGCCCGAGGCGGTCCTGATGGGCGTCGACGTGGCCCAGCACGGCGGCCTCTTCCGCGCGTCGGCCGGGCTCGTCGAGCGCTTCGGGGCCGAGCGCGTCCTCGACGTGCCGCCGAACGCGCCGGCCATGCTCGGCATGGCGCGCGGCATGAAGCTGGCGGGCCACCTGCCGATGGTCGAGCTGCCGCCGGGCGAGCCGGCCGCGCGCGCGGGCCAGGCGCTGGCCGACGACATCGCGCGCATGAGCCTCCGCACGGGCGGCGCGCTGGCCGGGCCGTTCCTCGTGCGCGTGCCAGAAGTGGGACACGTGCGGGCCGCCGGCGGCGCGGGCGCGGGCCTCTCCGACGGCGACTCGCCGGAGCCGGCGCTGGCGCGCGCCGAGGGCCTGACGGTGGTCGCGCCGTCGCGGCCCATCGACGCCTGGGCGATGATCCATGCCGCGGCCGATCACCCCGAGCCGGTGGTCGTGCTCGAGCCGAGGCGCTCTATCGCAAGAAGGGCGCGCCGCTCGAGGCCCGACGAGGTGCCGGCCGGCGACGTGCTGCGCCTGCCGCGCGTGGTGCAGCCGGGCGCCGATCTGGTGATCTTCGCCTGGGGCGCGGGCGTGCCGGCCGCGCTCGAGGCGGCGAGCGCACGTCGCCGCCGACGGCTTCGAGTGCGGCGTGGTCGACGTGCGCGTGCTGGTGCCGCTGCCCATCGCGGCGCTGGCCGAGGCGCTCGAGGAGACCGGCCGCGCGCTCATCGTGCACGACGGCGCCGGCGCCTTCGCCGGCGAGGTCGCGGCGCGGCTGGCGCGGGCGGCGTTCTTCGCGCTGGAGGCGCCCATCGGCGACGTCGACCTCGGACAGGGCGACGTCGCGACCATCTACGACGCGGCCCTGGCCGCGCTCAACGTCTAGCGTCACAGGGGACGAGGGAACGCGATGCGCTTCGAGTTCAAGCTGCCGGACCTGGCCGAGGGGATGATCGAGGGCGAGCTCGTCGGCTGGCTCGTCGCCGCCGGCGACGCGCTGGCTCGAGCAGCCGGTGGCCGAGATCATGACCGACAAGGCCACCGTGGTCATCCCGAGCCCGGTCGGCGGCAAGGTGCTCGAGCTGCCGCACGCGGCCGGCGACATCGTCAAGGTCGGCTCGACGCTGTTCGTGCTCGAGGTGGAGGGCGATGCGCCGGCCAGAAAAGACCGCCGGCCACGGGGCGCTCATCGGCACGCCGGCGCCGGCCGCTTCCGCATCGCCGGCCGCCGCGACGCCCGTCGCGCCCGCGGCTGCGCCGCCGCGCCCGAGCCGAGCGCGCCCGCGGCATGCGCCGCGCGCGCCCGCCTGGTCGGAGACCGCGCGCGCGGTGCCGAGCGCTGGCCGCGCCGGCCACGCGTCGCCTGGCGCGCGGGCTCGGCGTCGACATCGGCCTTGTCATCGGCACCGGCCCCGGCGGTCGCGTCAGCGCGAGGACGTGGCGCGCCACGCCCAGCCGCAGTCCGCGTCGCCGTCGGCGACCGCTCCGGCGGCGCCCGCGACGGCCACCGCGCCGCGCGGCCGACGCGCAAGCAGGTCGCGACGTGGGCGCCCGAGCCGCGCGCGCGCCTCAGGCGCGGCCGGCGCCGCGCCGGGCGCCGACGAGGAGAGCGCCAAGATCCGCGGCCTGCGGAAGGCCATCTACGAGACGATGACGCGCTCGAAGGCGACGGCGCGGCGCACTTCACCTACGTCGACGAGGTCGACTGCGAGAACCTCCACGCCGCGCGCGAGAAGCTCGCCAAGGCCGCCGAGCAGAAGGGCGTGAAGCTCACCTACCTGGCCTTCATCGCCAAGGCGACGCTGCTGGCGCTGCAGCGCTTCCCGAAGATGAACGCGCGCGTCGACGACCAGGCCATGGAGCTCGTGCTGCGGAAGCACGTGCACCTCGGCATCGCCGCGGCCACCGAGCCCGGGCTGGTGGTGCCGGTGGTGAAGCACGCCGACCGCATGACGCTCCTCGAGCTGGCCTTCCACATCCAGGGCCTCGGCGACCGCGCGCGCGCGAACACGCTCAAGCCCGACGAGCTCAAGGGCTCGACCTTCACCATCACGAGCCTCGGCAAGCTCGGCGGCCTCATGGCGACGCCCATCATCAACCACCCCGAGGTCGGCATCCTGAGCGTCCACGCCATGCAGAAGCGCGCCGTGGTGCTCGACGACGGCGCCGACACGATCGTCGCGCGCCGGCGCATGAACCTGTCGCTGTCGTTCGACCACCGCGTCATCGACGGCCACGAGGGCGCGGCCTTCGCGCAGGTGGTGAAGGCCTACCTCGAGGACCCCGAGCTCATGCTGCTGGAGATGGCCTGATGACCGCGCCGACGAGTGACCTCACGAGCGAGCCGAACCCCGCGCCGGGGGCGCCCGGCAAGCACCTCGACACCCAGGTCGTCGTCATCGGCTCGGGCCCGGGCGGCTACGTCTGCGCCATCCGCCTGGCCCAGCTCGGGAAGAAGGTCGTGCTGGTCGAGAAGGGCGACCTCGGCGGCGTGTGCCTGAACGTCGGCTGCATCCCGTCGAAGGCCCTCATCTCGGCCTCGAAGCTGGTGAGCCAGATCCGCCACGCCGCGGCCATGGGCATCCACGTCGACAACATCCGCGTCGACCTGCGCGAGCTCATGACCTGGAAGGCGGGCGTCGTCGGCAAGCTCACGGGCGGCGTCGGCTCGCTGGTGCGCGGCAACGGCGGCCAGGTCGTGTCGGGCACGGCGTCGTTCGTCGACCCCAACACCATCGACGTCGTCGGCGCCGACGGCGCGGTCACGCGCGTCAGCTTCGACGCCGCGGTCATCGCCACCGGGTCGGTGCCGGCGCCGCTCCCCGGCTTCGCCTTCGACGGCGAGAACGTGCTCGACTCGACCGACGGCCTGGCCTTCGAGCGCGTGCCCGAGCGCATGGTCGTCATCGGCGGCGGCTACATCGGCATGGAGCTCGGCGGCGTGTGGCAGCGCCTCGGCACCGCGGTCACCGTGGTCGAGTACATGGACCAGCTGCTGCCCGGCTTCGAGCCCGACCTCGTGCGCCCGGTGGCCAAGCGCTTCAAGGACGCGGGCGGCGTCATCCGCACCAGCACGCGCGCCATCGGCTGGGAGAAGGTCGACGGCGCGGATGCCCGCGGGCGCCGCCTGCGCGTGCACCTCGAAGCGCGCGGCGACAACTCGCGCGACGCGCTCGAGTGCGACGCCATCCTGCTCACCGTCGGGCGCGTGCCGACCACTGCCGGCCTCAACCTCGCGGCCGCGCACGTGCACGCCGACGCCAAGGGCTTCCTCGCCGTCGACGGCGCGCAGCGCGTCATCGGCGGGCCGGGCCACATCTACGCCATCGGCGACGTCGCCGGTCAGCCCATGCTGGCGCACAAGGCCTCGAAGGAGGGCGAGGTCGCGGCCGAGGTCATCGCCGGCCACGCCGCGGCCTTCGACGCGCAGGCGGTGCCGGCGGTGGTCTTCACCGATCCCGAGATCGCCACCGTCGGCCTGTCGGCCAAGGACGCGCGCGCCGCCGGCCACGACGTGAAGGTCGGCAAGTTCGCCTTCGCGGCCAACGGGCGCGCGCTGTCGCTGAACGACAGCGACGGCTTCGTGCGCGTGGTGGTCGACGCCAAGAGCGGCGTGCTCCTCGGCATGGAGGCGGTCGGCCCCGAGGTGAGCAACCTCGTCGCCGAGGTCGGGCTGGCCATCGAGATGGGCGCGCAGGCGGCCGACGTGGGCCTCACCATCCACGCCCACCCGACCTTGTCCGAGGCCATCATGGAGGCCGCCAACGCGGCGCTCGGCCACGCCATCCACGCGCTCAATCGTTAGACGACCTCGCTCGGGGCCGCCTTTGAGCTCGGCTCTTCACTCCGGCTCGCCCTACCGGGCGAGCCTGCGTTCCAGAGCCGAGCGGCGGCCTTCGCTCGGAATCGATCGTTAGACGCGCATCTATGGTCTCGCGGTCCGGCACGGTCGCTCGATCGTCAGGCGCCAGCGCGCGCCGACGAGCCAGCGCTTGTAGACCGGCCACGGCGACACCTCGACGACCAGCGGCTGGTCGACCTTGGCGCGCAGCTCGACCTCGGCCTGGCCGCGCTTGCCGCTCGCCTTCGAGCTGAAGTCGACCTGGCGCTTGGCCGCCTTGGTGGCCAGCGTGCCGGTGAAGAGCGGCTTGCCGCGGAGGTCGGTGACGCCGAGCCGCGGCTGCCAGCGGGCGCTCTTGCCAGGCGGATCCACGCGGCTGAGCGTCAGCTTCCACGGCACGCCCACCTCGGCCTGGCCGTCGGGCAGCGGCACCTTCACCTTCATGACCTTGCCGTCGTCGAAGTCGCCGTCGACCGTCCACGACCCGCACGCCGCCGCCGGCCCCGTCTTCTTCTCGGCCTTGGCGGTCGCCCGCAGCGCGGCCATGAGCTTCTTGGCCGCGGCCGAGTAGGTCGCGCGCACCTCGTGGGTCGCCTCCTCGGTGGCCTTGCAGCCGACGAAGGTCGAGCCGATCCCCAGCACCTTGCCGACGTCGAGGTCGTGGCCCTGCGCCGTCTCGATCTGCACGTGCACGTGGGGCGGCGCGTCCATGACCGCGGTGCCGCCGAGCAGCGCCACCTCGTCGCCGGCCTCGACGATGTCGCCGACCTTCAGATCGGGGCGCACCGCGGCCAGGTGGAGGTAGCGCACGGTCGCGCCCTCGTACGGGCCGTCGAGCATCTTCAGCGCGATGAAGCCGCCCGAGCGGTGCGCGCCGTAGTCGGCCGAGAAGAACCAGACCTTGCCGTAGCCGGCGATGTCCTTCGCCGTGGGCAGGGTGATCTGGCTCCGCACGGTGGTGGCCTCGTCCTTCAGCGGCTTGCCGCAGCGCACCGGGTCGCTGCTGGTGGTGGCGAAGCTCACGACCTTCGAGCGCGTCATGGCGCGGACCGGCGTGCCGACGCCGTAGTCCTCGCCGACGCCGCCGATGTCGAGCGCGTGGTGGCCGCCGCGCCGGCTGGCGCACTCGGTCCAGCCGCGGAAGAGGTTGTCGAGCGGGTAGGGGAGCACCAGCCCGTTGTCGAGGCGGAAGACGCCGTACAGGTCGGCGGGCGGGGACGGCTCTCGGCCGCCCGGCTCCGCGCCGGCCACCAGCGCGGCCAGCGACCATATGGACAGGAACATCATCATGACCGCCCGAGCTGCGGGGTGACGAGCCGACCACGAACCGGTCAGCGCGCGCCTTGCTTCCCCGCCGCGCCCCTGAAAGACCTCCCGGCTCGTCACCATCGGCCTTTCGGGCTAGGCTGTCGAGTCGTGGGACTCCCAACCGTGCAGGTGCCGACCATGCGGGTCATCGACCTCGGTCGGGTCGGGTACGAGGACGCCCTCGCCCGCCAGCACCGGATGGTCGAGCAGCGCATCGCCGGCCAGTTGCCCGACACGCTGCTGCTCCTCGAGCACCCGGCGGTCATCACGCTCGGCCGCCGGCGCGGCGCCGAGGCCAACGTGGTGCTGGCCGGCGACACGCCGGTCATCCAGGTCGAGCGCGGCGGCGACGTCACCTGGCACGGGCCGGGTCAGCTCGTGGGCTACCCCATCTTCCAGCTCGGCGACGCCGAGCGCGATCTCCACCAGGTGCTGCGCCGCCTCGAGACCGCGGCCATCGCCATGCTGGCCGCGCTCGGGCTGCCCGGCGAGCGCAAGGAGGGCCACACCGGCGTGTGGTGTCGCGGGCGGAAGCTCGTGTCGCTCGGCGTCGCGGTGCGCGGCTGGGTGACCTTCCACGGCTTCGCCTTGAACGTCGCGCCCGACCTCGCCGAGTTTACCCGCATAAACCCTTGTGGTCTGGACGCACGTATCATGGGCTCGGTCGCGGCCCTGGGAGGTCGCGTGCCGGCGCGCGCCGAGCTCTGCGACATCGCTGCCGAGGCCGTCGCGCAGGCCTTCGGACGCCGACGGGAAGCGTCGGCGCAGACGGAATCCGGGGCCCAGGTCGTTGGTTCGTGAGCGTCTGGTCCGCCAGCGAAGCCGGGAGCAAGCGCATGCGCAAGGGAACCATCGCCGTTGGTGCCATCCTGGTGGGCGGCCTCATCGGCCTCGTCGCCGTGCTCGCCAGCGGCGGCGACGCCCCCGCCTCCGACGACCCCGACCTGCCCGACCCGATGGCCATCCGCACGGCCCACCTCGAGGACGGCGCGACCCCGCGCGCCGACGACCACCGCCCGCGCCGGAAGCTCGAGGTGGCCGTCACCGGCTGCCACGGCATGCCGGTCGAGGGCGCCGTCGTCGTGGCCGAGGCCGGCGGCGAGCGCCTCTCGGCCAAGTCCGACGCCGACGGCTACGCGCGTCTGCGCGTGCTGCTCGGGCAGACCAAGGTCGTGGCGCGCCTCTCGACGCTCGAGAGCGAGTCGATGCCGACCGAGTCCGGCACGGTCGAGGTCGACCTGTGCCCGGGCGCCTCGCTCCACGGCCAGGTCATCGACGCCTGGGGCAGCCCCCAGCCGGGCGTGACGCTGGCGCTGGTCGACGACGCCGGCGAGGCGCTCGAGGAGGTCGAGTCCGACGTCGACGGCGGCTACCTCCTGAACGACCTCGCGCTCGACGCCGCGGCGGTGCTGGTCGAGGGCGAGCTCCGGCCGCTGCGGCCGCTGACGCCGCGCGAGGACCGCCAGATGGACGTGCTCGTCGGCGCCACGCGCAAGGTCCGCGGCTTCGTCCTCGACCTCGCCGGCGACCCGGTGCCGGGCGTGCTCGTCACGCTGCGGCCGATGGCCTTCGACGGCGTCGGCTGGAGCGCCGTCACCGACCAGGGCGGCGGCTTCGCAATCGTCGGCCCCATCACCGCCGGGCGCGTCGACGCCGACGGCGGCGACCTCGGCAAGGACCGCGCATGGGTCGGCGAGGGCGCCGACGAGAAGGTGGTCGACCTCGTGCTCGAGCCGGTCGGCACCATCACCGTCGTGAAGCCCGACGCCACCGACAAGGACGCCAAGGTGTCCATCCGCTGCTGGGATCAGAAGTCGATGGGCGACGACCAGAGCTGGATCAACGGCCCGTCGTACGCCACCGAGGCGCCCGTCGATCTGCAGGCCGAGTACGGCGAGGGCCCGTATCCCGACGACCTCGAGGGCGAGGTCGCCGACCCGGTCGACGAGCAGGTCGCCCCGCCGCCGACGCCCGCGCCCGGGCCCGAGGCGGCCATGATGGCGCGCGTCCTGCGGCGCGTCGTGAAGGAGCTCGTGCCCGAGCTCGAGCCCGACGGCGGCGCCGACCTCTCGCCCGAGGAGTACGTGCAGCGGCTCCAGGCCAAGGTCGAGAGCATGACGCCCGAGCAGCAGGCGGCGCTCACCAAGCGCGTCGACGAGTCGAAGATCCAGAAGATCCTGGCCGAGGAGGGCATGCTGAACCCGGACCAGGCGCCGGTCGCAGCGCCGGCGGGCGAGAGCGAGGGTGACGACGGCGAGGACATCCCGGAGCTCGCGCTCGACCCGGCGCCGAGCCCCGAGTTCGATCAGGGCGAGGGCGACTACTACACGCCGAACGATGACTCGACGCCCGAGCTCGTGCCCGGGGCCGACCCCGCCTACGAGACCTACGACCCGAACGACGGCGTCGACGTCGGCATCGGCGAGGGCGTCGTCGACTACGCCGACGACGGCAGCGGCGGCGTCGTCGACTACGGCTACACCCCGAGCGAGCTCGACAAGTACGCGACCTACGTCGAGGGCGTGCTCGGCGAGGCGCTCTCGGTGCCGGCCAACCAGTGGTACGACATCTTCGTCGAGCGCGCCGACGGCACCGAGACGCAGTGCGGCCGGGTGCTGGTGAAGGCGGGCGAGGACGTGGTGGTGCAGTGCGGCGGCGCGCCGCAGGACAGCACGGTCGAGGGCCGCTTCGTCGAGAAGGACGGCAAGCCCGTCGCGAACCTCGAGGTCTGGTACAACGCGAGCAACAGCAGCGACTCGGCGCTCTACCGCGAGGGCCGCATGACGACCGGGCCCGACGGCCGCTTCCGCTTCGACCTGAGCCACGACAAGGCGGTCACCGTGACCATCGGCGTCGGCTCGAACGACGACCAGTGGACGAGCAGCTACGGGCGCCGCAACGTGACGCTGGTGCCGGGCGAGGACAAGGACGTGGGCGACCTCCTGTGGGTGCCCGAGGGCCAGCGCCCCGAGTCGTGGCCGACCACGGCCTATGGCGGCATCGGCGGGCTCATCACCCTCGACGACAACGGCGTCACCATCCTCGACATGGAGCCCGAGAGCCCGCTGGCGATGGCCGGCGTCGACAAGGACGACACCATCGTCCTCATCGACGGCGTGCCCGCCGCCGAGCTGCCGCAGGACGAGGTGTTCATGCGCCTCCGCGGCGACCCGGGCACGGCCGTCGACCTGCGCTTCCGGAGCGCGGTCGGCGAGCTCTACGAGGTCACCCTCGAGCGCAAGCTCATGGATGCGCCCGACGGCACCTGGGGCGGAGCCGACGGCGGCGGGGACGTGCTCGACGAGGCGCCCGAGCCCGCCCCCATCATCGACTTCTAGACATCTCCTATCCGCGAAGGGCTTCGAGCCGACGTTTCGCGAGCCCTCTGCGGCGCCCCTCGGCCCCGTCGGGGCTCGCTTCTTCGCAGCGTCGCCCGACGCGGCGTGCCCGGCACGAGGGCGCTCCGCTCACTTCTTGCGGGTGGCGACCTGGATGCAGGAGCCGGCGTCCTTCTCGTAGCCGTACTTGAACTTCAGCGGCTTGAGGTCGGTGCGCGTCTTGTAGGCCGTCGCCAGCTCGCGCTGCACGCCCTCGGTCCACAGCTTGTGCGCGCGCTCGAAGCGGCCGTAGAGGACGACGTCGAAGCCCTTCACGAGGTCCTTGTAGTCGAGGCCGGTCTCGTCCTGCACGATGCTCGGCGCGTGGGTCACGAGCGCGTCCTTCACGATGGAGAAGAAGGACTTCTGCATGAGGTGCGAGGCGGCCTTCGTGAACACGCGATTGCTCGCCATGTGGTTCACCCAGGCCTTGGCCTCGGCGTGCTTGCCGAGGTAGCCGTCGCTCAGATCGAGGAACACGTAGTCGAGCGTCACGGCCTTGCCGTCGGCGCGGCGCAGACCGAGGCGCACCGAGTCCCAGGTGCCGAGCTCGTCCTTCGACGCCGGGTTCGGCTCGAGGTCCGAGCCGTCGGCCTTGATGCGCACCGGCTCGACCGTCTCGACGGTGAAGCCCGAGGCCGCCGCGAACGCCATCAGCACCGGCGTGATGCCCTCGAGCGTGCGGTCGTGGCCGGTGTCGGCCTTGAGGTCG
The DNA here is from genome assembly GCA_046351155.1 of Myxococcota bacterium. Taxonomy (GTDB): domain Bacteria; phylum Myxococcota_A; class UBA9042; order PHBI01; family PHBI01; genus JAXLYZ01. The sequence goes on along the minus strand of JAXLYZ010000025.1, from coordinate 39,473 downwards.
TCGGTGCGGAAGAAGCCGCGCCGCGCGAAGTCGATCCAGCCGCGCTCGAAGAGCCCGAGGTAGGCGTCGAGCTGCTTCTTGGTCATGGCGTCGAGGTGCGGCACGCGCCCGCCGGTCTGCAGCGCCACCAGCACGTAGCGGCCGGCGTCGGGGTAGAGCGCCACCGCCGTCGGCAGGTCGGGGCCGGCGAACGGGTAGAAGACCGTCTCGCCCGGCGTGCGCGCCAGCTCGGCCGTGGCCCAGCGCGCCATCGGCCCGCCGATGTTCTTCTGGTAGAGCGCCCACTTGGCGACCGCCACCTTGGCGAACTTGGCGAGCGTCTTGTCCTCGCCGACCTCGTTGGCGATGTCGTCGGTGGCGAGCCCGGCCAGGACCTTGGCCGTCTGGCCGACGCCCACCGCGGGGCCCGGGTCGGCCGCCCAGGCGGACGAGCCGCCGGCGGCGAGACCGGAAGAGAGAGCGGCGAGGGCCGCCGTCACACACGCTGCTGCTGACACGAACTTCAAGACCTGCTCCTTGCCCCGTCGTTAAGCCTGGGGCGGCCTCGCGGCCCCGCCTCGAACACACCATCGGGAGGGATTCGTCCGCGGCCACGTGTCGGGCCGCCCGCGCGGGGCGAGCCGCGTCGACATCCAAGGCGCGCGGACCGTATCGCCATACGGTCGGAAGTGCTAGAATCGCCCCGAGCGCGGGCTCTGGGTGAACGCTGCGTCGGATCGCCCCGCCGCGGTCTGCAGTCATCGGAGGCCCCCGTCTGGAAGGTTCGGCGCAGTCGCGGGCTCCGTTCCGCCCTCCTCAACCAGCGCCGTCCCACCCTCACCGAGCGCCGGACCCGCACCCAACGCCCCCGCAGGCATCGCCCAAAGCCATGAGCGCCCTCGCCGAGATCCCCCTGATAGGCCACCCCCGCTTCGAGCTGCGCCAGGCGCTCGGCGAGGGTGGCTTCGGCGTCGTGTGGCAGGCCTGGGACCGACAGCACGAGCAGATGGTGGCGCTGAAGGTGCTGCACCGGCGCGACGCCTCGGCGCTGCGTCGCTTCAAGACCGAGTTCCGCGCGCTGGCCAACCTCTCGCACGAGCACCTGGTGAGCCTGTTCGAGCTGCACCAGGACGAGTCGCGCTGGTTCTTCACCATGGAGCTGGTCGACGGCGTGTCCTTCAACGACTGGGTGGCGCCCGCGGTGCGCACGCTCGGGCGCACGCCCAGCATCGCGCTGACGCGTCCGGCGCGGCCGACCGCCATCTCGCGCCGCCACCTGCGCGCGAGCTCGGGCTCGGCCTCGGGGCTCGAGCCGGCGTCCACGCGCGCCGCGCCGGTCGAGGACCCGCAGCTCGAGGCGGCCCGCCTGGCCGACCGCGCGCGCGCCCTCGGCGCGGCCGCGACCTCGCCCGACCCGGCCCAGATCCCGACGCGCCACGGCCCGAAGACGCCGCTGGCCGACCCCGATCCGTTCTTCGGCATCGAGGCGCCCGACGACGACACGCGCGCCCTCTGGGACGCGACGCGCCCGCGCGCCGGCTTCGGGGCCGGTCCGCCGCTCGACGTGGCGCGCGTGCGCGCGGCCTTCCGCCAGCTGGTCGAGGCGCTGGCCTGGCTGCACAGCTCCGGGCACCTCCACCGCGACGTGAAGCCGTCGAACGTCCTCGTGACGCGCTCGGGCGAGCTCAAGGTCCTCGACTTCGGCCTGGTGACGCGCTTCTGGACCCACGACCTCGGCGCGCCCGACCCGCTCATCGGCACGCCGGTCTACATGGCGCCCGAGGTGTGCGCCGGCCTCAGCGCGAGCCCGGCGTCGGACTGGTACTCGGTCGGCGTCATGCTCTACTGGGTCCTCACCGGCTACCTGCCGTTCTCGGGCCCCGACCTCCAGACCGTGGTGCTGGCCAAGCAGGGCCTCGACGCGCGCCCTCCGAGCGAGGTCGTGAGCGGCGTGCCCGACGAGCTCGATCGCCTGTGCCGGCGCCTCCTCGCGCGGAACCCGCTCGAGCGCCCCGACGCGGCCGAGCTGCTCTTCGCCTTCGGCGCCTACGACCTCGGCGCCGAGTCGCTCGGCGCGCGCCCGCACGGCGCCCTGCCGAGCTTCGTCGGGCGCCGCGCCGAGGTGCAGGCGCTGGCGCAGGTCTTCAGCGAGCCCCTGCTCGTGCGCTCGGGGCCCGACGCCGGGCCCACGCTGGCGCTGGTCGACGGGCTCTCGGGCTACGGCAAGACGAGCCTCGTCGAGCACTTCCTGCGCGAGTCGGAAGGGCAGGGCTGCCTCGTCCTGCGGAGCCGCTGCTTCGAGCGCGGCTCGGTGCGCTACAAGGCGCTCGACGGCGCCGTCGACGACCTCGCGCGCTGGCTCGCCAGCCTGTCGAAGGCCGAGCTCGACGAGCTCCTGCCGACGAGCCCGTTCGATCGCGGCGCGCTGGCGCGCGTCTTCCCGGTGCTGCCGCGCATCACCGAGGGCGCCCACACCTACGGCGCCGACGCCGACCCGCAGGAGGTGAAGCGCCGCGCCTTCATGGCGCTGCGCCACCTGCTGCACGCCATCGCGCGCGTCGAGCGCGTCATCGTGGCCATCGACGACGCGCAGTGGGCCGACGAGGACAGCGTCGCGGCGCTGGCCGAGCTCCTGCGACCGGGCCGCGGCACGGCCGGCGAGGACGACGGCGCCGAGCCGGCGCTGGGCTGGCTCGTCGCCTACCGCTCGGACGAGCAGGAGGCGAGCCCGTTCCTGCGCGCCTTCGCGAGCGCGCTGGTGCCGCTCGTACCGGCGCGGCGCCGCGTGTCGATCCACGTCGGCCCGCTGGCGGACGACGAGGCGCGCCGGCTGGCGCTCGACCTGCTCGGCCCGGGCGCCGCCCCGAGCGCGCTGACGCCATCGTCGCCGAGGCGCAGGGGCACCCGCTGCTCATCGACGAGCTGGCGCGCACCGTCGGCCCGGTAGTGGCGCACGCCTCCGACTCGCCGGGCACGCTCGTCGACCTCATCCGCACGCGCCTCGCGGCGCTGCCCGAGAGCGAGCGCACGCTGGTCGAGCTCGTGGCCATCGCCGGCGAGCCCATCGACACGCACCTCATCCGCGCCGCCACCGGGGCCGATCAGCGCGACCTCAACATGCTCATCCACGATCGCCTCCTGCGCGCCCGGCCGGGCGGTCGCGGCGAGACGGTGGTGGCCTGGCACGACCGCGTGCGCGAGGCGGCCTCGTCCCTCGACACCGCCACCCGCATCGCGCGGCACCGCGTGCTGGCCGAGACCGGCGCGCGCGTGGGCGGCGTCAGCGACTTCTTCCTCCACACCCACTGGCGCGGCGCCGGCGAGCCGACGCTGGCCATCGAGCACGGCCTGCGCGCGGCCCAGGCGGCCGAGCGCGCCTTCGCCTTCGACCAGGCCGCCAGCGTCTATCGCGCCGTGCTCGAGCTGGCGCCGACGCGCACGCCCGACCTGGTCAAGCGCCTGGCCGACGCCATGAAGAACGCCGGGCGCGGCATCGAGGCCGGCCAGGCCTACCTCGAGGCGGCCGGCCTCGCGACCGCGACGCCCGACGCGGCGCGCCGCCTGGAGATCGCCGCGGCCGAGCAGTTCCTCTTCGCCGGCGGGCTCGACGAGGGCGCCGCCGTCATCAAGAAGGTGCTCGGCCGCATCGGCCTGAAGCTCGGCCGCTCGCTCGTGTCGGTGATGGGCCAGCTCGCCTGGGGCTCGCTCCGCCTCAAGCTGCGCGGCCTCGAGTTCACGCCGCGCGCCGAGGCCGAGACCGCGCCCGAGGCGCGCGCCGTCGTCGACACGCTGTGGTCGGCCACCATCGGCATGTCGCTCGCCCACCCGCTGACCTCGGTCGCCATCCAGAAGCGCCACCTGCGGAAGGCGCTCGAGCTCGGCGAGCCGCTGCGCGTGGCGCGCGCGCTCGGCGTCGAGCTCGCCTTCTCGGGCCTGCCCGGCGGCAAGGACGACCGCGTCTCGCGGAACCTCTCCGAGCGCGCCCGCGCCGTGGCGCGCATGGTGCCGCACCCCTACGCCGAGACGTTCGTCACCATGGGCGACGGCGGCACCCACTGGCTGCGCGGCCACTGGGTCGAGGCCCAAAGCGCCTCGGAGGCCGCCGTCGAGGTGTTCGAGACCGAGTGCGCCGGCGTCTCCTGGGAGAAGGACACCGCCAGCTTCGTCGCGCTCTCGGCCATCTATCACCGTGGCCGCCTGCCCGAGCTGGCGCGCCGCGTCGACCTCGCGCTGGCCGACGCCATGTCGCGCGGCGACCGCTTCATCGAGACCCAGCTGCGCACGCGCTTCATGCCCATCCTCGCGTACGCCGAGGACCGGCCCGACGAGGTGGCGCTCGAGCTCGAGCGCGCGCTGTCGCGCTGGACCGCGCACGGCTACCAGGTGGTGCACCTCTTCGCCTGGATGGCCAACGTGCACGGCCACCTCTACGCCGGCCGGCCCGACGAGGCGGCCGAGCTCTTCGCGCGCGGGACGCGTCCGCTCAAGCGCTCGCTCATGCTCATGGGCCAGTACTATCGCGCGCAGTTCCACGACCTCGCCGGCCGCGTAGCGCGCTCGCGCGCGGCGACGTGAAGCGCGCCGTGAAGGCCGGCAAGCGCCTGGTCGCGGAAGACATGGACTGGACCCGCCCGATGGGCGAGCTCCTGCTCGGCATGGCCGCGCTCGCTCCCGACGGGCGCGCGCGCGCCGCGGGCGCCGCCGCCGCGCGGGCCGAGGGTCTGGCGCTGCTCGAGCGCGCCGCCGAGGGCTTCCGCGCCGCCGACATGGAGCTCCATCGCCTCGCCGTCGAGCACGCGCTCGGGCTGGCGGCTGGACCCGACGGTGAAGAACGGAGACAGCTGGCGGCGGTCGCGACCCGCGCTCTCGGGGTCGTCGAGCCTGCGAGATTTTTGAACGCATTTACTGGTTGTTCCCCGCTTCATTAGAAAAAACTCAACGGAAACGGCCCGGAGTGCTTGACCGGCGCGCGCCGCCTTCGGGTATACAACTCGCGCCGCTCCCCCCGTCGCCCCGCACCTTGGGGCCCCACCCTCGGATCGGTCGGTCCATCGCTGCCCACCCCATCGCAAGGTTGGCGACATGAACCGGGGACGGCACTCGAAAGTGATTCGCCAGGGCAGCCTGGCTCCGCCAGGCTTCTGGCGAAAACGACCCTCAAGGAGACAACATGCGCGCGTACAAACTTTGGTCAGCCGCCGCCAGCCTCGCAATGATCGCGGGGGGCTGCGCCGGTGCAGACGGCAAGGATGGAGAGACCGGTGCGACCGGCCCCGCAGGCGCCGACGGCGCCAAGGGCGACAAGGGCGACAAGGGCGACACTGGCGCGGCCGGTGCCGACGGCGCTGATGGCGCCAAGGGCGACAAGGGCGACAAGGGCGACAAGGGCGATGACGGCGCCGACGGCCAGGATGCCGCGTGCGCGGCCAACGCCAAGCTCGACCTCCTCGAGGTGACCGGCGTCGACAAGCCCGTCTTCCCGGGCGACAAGGTCACGATCGGCTTCGATTTCGCGGGCACGCCCGACACCATCACCTATCAGTGGCTCGGCACGTCGACCACCTCGGCCGGCGTCCTGTCGTTCGCCAAGCCGCCCGCCGCGGGCGTCGAAGACAACACCTTCGAGCTGACCCTCGACGAGCCGGGCGACGTCAACTACGTCGTCATCGCCACCGACGGCTGCTCGGTCGTGACCTCGAACTTCACCATCAAGGCCCGCTTCGCGCAGGTCGTGATCGTGAACCTCTTCCCGGGCGAGGACTCGCTCTCGTTCGCCCTGAAGGACTCGACCCAGCTCCTCCTCGGCAACGCCATCCCGGATCTCTTCGGGCTCACGCCGTATGACGACCTCCTCCCCGGCACCTCGTCGCTGCTCAACTTGACGGCGCCGTGCCTCACGCCGCCGGCGGCGACCGACATCCCGGTGTGCATCAACGCCAAGGTGCTCGAGCTCGACGTGTACGCCGGCGACGCCGACAACCAGTCGTTCGTGGCCTCGGGCACGAAGATCCTGACGACGGCGATCGAGAAGCTCAACCCCGACGATCGCGTCTTCCTCGTCGCGTACGCCGACGCGGCCGGCGCGCTCAAGACCACCGTCATCCGCCCGGACCAGACCGACATCGACGAGGCTACCTCGGCCGACCTCCGCGTGCAGGTCGCCCATTACGGCATCGGCATCGGACCGGTCGACATCTCGGCCAGCGAGGACATGTCGGCTCCGCTCTTCTCCGACGTCGCCTATGGCACCCTCTCCGAGGGCCTCCTGCTTCCCGTCGCCGACTACGCGACCTACGTCGACGTCAACGGCGACGCGACGGCGGACTTCGAGGTCGGCATTCCGCTGGCCACCGGCCAGGCCCTCCCGGGTGACTACGTCGTCGCCTTCGCGTGGAAGGATGCCAGCGGCCAGCTCCAGGTCTACGTGGCCGACACCGGCGGCGACGGCACGCAGTACGCGGGCGTCACCTTCCCGATCGCCACGTCGGTGCTCCCGACGCTGCCGGACACGGCCGCGGCCGCGACCCTCGTGAACCTCTGGGACGACACGACCGGCCTCAGCCTCGCCACCGTCGGCTCGAAGACCCTGCTCGCGGCGACCGACGGCACGACGCTGTCGAACTCGGCCGACTACGAGGCGTCGCTCCCCGGCTTCGCCCAGGTGGCGCTCGCCACCGCCGGCTACGACCTCTACCCGGCCGGCGACTCGTCGGGCACGGCGCTCGCGACGGTGGCCCCGCCGGCCGCCGCACCGGGCGATCGCACGGTGGTGTTCGCGTACAGCAACGACGGTGACATCGACCTCGCGGCGGTCACGCCGGACTTCGCGCCGGTCGTCGGCGCGTCGAGCGCGGCCATCCAGGTCCTCAACCTCGCCGCCAACTACGGCCCGATCACGGCGTCGTTCGCCGAAGACCTGTCGGATCCGGTTGCCGACGCCACCGCCTTCGGCGACCTCAGCGACGTGCAGGAGGCCGACCTCACCGCCGCCCGCGTCCGCCTCTTCGCGGACCTCGACAGCGACGGCACGATCGATGTCACCATCGACCTCGACACCGTCGACTACTTCGCCGGCGACCACGTCATCCTCGTGGCCTACGAAGACGGCCTCGGCGACCTCCAGTTCTCGGCCTACACCGCCTTCGGTGAGGACGCCGCCTCGGCGCCCCGCTTCGGGCTCGTGATCCCGGTCGCGCTCGGCACCTATGCCGGTCCGGCCGACGTCATCGTCAACTCGACCGCCGCCCTCGAGGTCGAGGATGGAGCGACCAACACGGTCGACTTCGACGTCGCCGCCGATGCCGACTGCGGTGTCGCGGCCATCACCTTCAACTACGCCGCGACGGCGACGGACCCGAACTACGTGTCCGACCTCGACTTCAGCTTGGTCGCCCCCGACGGCACGAAGTCGTTCATCGGATCCGGCAATCTCTTCAACTCGGGCTCGGAGACCGGCTCGTTCGACGTGGCTGCCGGCGATCTGATGGGCGTTGGAGCGGATGGCACCTGGACCCTGGAGGTCACGGACAGCTACACGGACGGTACCTCGGAGATCTCGACGATCGACTCGTGGCAGTTCAAGCTGGTGTGCGGCGTCAAGCTCGGTGCGCCCGACGTCGTCGCGTCGGCGACCGGTCCGACGACGATCGATGGCGATGCCGCGGGTCTCGAGGTGACGATCCCCGTCACTGCTCCGGCCTGCACGACGTTCGTTGTCCAGTTCGACTACGATCTGACCACCACTGGCTTCACCTACGCGACGGACATCACCTTCTCGCTCACGGCACCGGGTGGCTCGTTGGTCGAGCTCGGCTCGGGTTCTGGGGGCGAAGTCGTGACCAATGAGCTCGGCACGTTCAAGGTGACCTCGGGTCCGTTGATCGGCGTCGACGCCGACGGTGACTGGACGCTCACGCTCGACAACGCGTACTCGGATCCCGCGACGCTGAATGACTTCTCGCTCGGCGTGTACTGCGCCCCATGAGCGTGCTCATGACGGGAGCATAAGGCTCCCATCACGAAGAAGGGCGTCTCACGCAAGTGAGGCGCCCTTCCGCGTTTGGGGGGACCGAAATCCGCGTGGAAACACCGGATTGGCAGAGTGCCAATCGGGTTCCGGACCCCTGGCGCAACGACGCTGTGGGTGCCAAGGACGAGGTGGACCGGCTCGAACGCGGTCTGACCGAACGCCAATCACCTGGAGGACGGGTCTCGCCGACGAACTCGCGCGTGCCGAGCGGGCATCCCGCGGGGTGGCAAGCCCCCCGCGCGAAGTGCCAGCCGCATCGGGGACGGGCGTCAGGTCCGTCAGGTCGTCGGGCCGGCCGGCTCCTCGGGGGTATTGGCATCTTCCACTGTCATGCCAGGACGGCGGGTGGAGGGACGGACCTTCTTCGCGAGCTCGTCGAACCCTGCCGCAGCGAGCGCCGCCTCGAGAAAGTTGGCCGCGACCGTGAAGGCCGCGTCGTACGCCGCGATCGCCTCGGTCTTGGCCGTCTGCGTCTGCTCCTTCTCGCGGTCCTCGCGGTCGACCACGCCGAGCGATGCTTCGAGCGCCGCATGACTGCTCTCCAGCTTGGCCAGGAGCTTGTCCTTCCGGACGACCACCGTCGCTTCCTCGTCGCTCTCGTCGGCGAGCTCAAGCCCCTCGAAGGCGTCGATGAAGTTGCGACCGAAGGACTTCAGCTCCGACGGATCGGTCGGCGTCTCGCCGCGAACTCCGAGCTTGCCACCGAAGTCCTCGCCGAACTTCTCGGTGAGAGCCGTGCGCGTCTTGACGACCCAGCGCGCGAACTCCGCGGCTTTCGCGTCGCGGTCGGCGAGCACCGGCGCGTCGTCCTTCAGCTCTGCATGGTGGGCACCATCGGCCGCGATCATCGCCCCGAGCGCCGCCTTCAACGCGCGTCCGTGGAGCACCGTCACGAGCGCGAAGTCCGGCAGCGCCTCGCCGGCAGCGAGCAGCGGCTTGAGCCGCTCGGCCAGCGCCTTCGCGGCCAACGGACCATGGGTCTCGTAGGCGGCGAGCACCTTGTTGGCGCTTCTCTCGCGATCACTGACGAGCTTGGAGACCATCGGCTTCGGCGGCATCAGTTCCTCCACGATTTGGGGTGACACCGAGAACGTGCCGGAGGCGTCCGCGGTCGTCAAGGCCGCACGGACCCGACCGCCATGTGCTCGTAGAGTCGCGCAAAAACAAGAAGCCCGGAGCGTGAGCGCCTTCCGTGGCTCGTGGCTCGTGGCTCGTGCTCGTGTGCTCGTGGCTCGTGCTCGTGGCTCGTGCTCGTGGCTCGTGGCTCGTGGCTCGTGTGCTCGTGGCTCGTCGCTCGTGGCTCGTGGCGTTTGGAGGATCCGACGAGCCCGAGCCCGAGCCCGAGCCCGAGCCCGAGCCCGAGCCCGAGCCCGAGCCCGAGCACGAGGACGAGCACGAGCACGCGAGCAGGAAGCCCGAGCACGAGCCCGAGCACGAGCAAAACAAAAAGCCCGGAGGGTGACCTCCGGGCTTCGTGTCTCACGTCAGGCCGCGAGGCCCGACGTCGGTCTCACTCGTCGTCTTCGAGGACGAGCTTGCTGCCGAACTCCTCGCGCAGCGTCTTCGAGACGTCGGGCGGCACCGGAGCGTAGCGGGCGAACTCCATCGAGAACTCCGCCTTGCCCTGCGTCGCCGAGCGAATGACGGTCGAGTAGCCGAACATCTCGGCCAGCGGCACCTCGGCCTCGACGCGCGCGAAGCCGTCCTCTTCCGACGAGCCGATGATCATGCCGCGCCGCTGGTTGATGGTGCGCATGATGGCGCCCGAGAACTCGCCCGGACCCTCGCACGCGAGCTTCATGATCGGCTCGAGGATGACCGGGCGGGCCTGCGGGTAGGCCTGGCGGAAGGCGCCGCGACCGGCGGCCTGGAAGGCGTTGTCGGACGAGTCGACCGCGTGGCTCGCGCCGTCGGTGATGACGGCCTTGAAGTTCACGACCGGGAAGCCGATGAGGCGGCCCTTGGCGAGGCTCGTGCGGAAGCCCTTCTCGACCGAGGTCTGGAACTCGGTCGGGATGTTGCCGCCCGTGACCTTCCACTCGAACTCGAAATCCTCGACCTCGGCGGGCTCGATGTAGCCCACGACGCGGCCGAACTGACCCGAGCCACCCGTCTGCTTGCGGTGCAGGTAGTTGAAGTCGGCGCGCTGCTGGATGGCCTCGCGATAGGCCACCTGCGGCTTGCCCGACTCGACCTCGACGCCGTACTCGCGCTTCATGCGCTCGATGTAGATCTCGAGGTGGAGCTCGCCCATGCCGGCGATGATCGTCTCGTTCGACTCCTTGTCGAGGAACGAGCGGAACGTCGGGTCCTCCTTCGTGAAGCGGTTCAGCGCCTTGCCGAGGTTCGCCGAGACCTTGCTGTCCTTGGGCTTGATGGCCATCTTGATGACCGGCTCGGGGACGAACATGGACTCCATCGACGCCTCGACGCGGCCGTCGGTGAAGGTGTCACCGGAGGCGCAGTCGACGCCGAAGAGCGCGCAGATGTCGCCCGCCTCGGCGCCGTTGATGTCCTCCATCTCGGCGGCGTGCATGCGCACGATGCGGCCGACCTTCACGCGCTGGGCGGTGCGCTGGTTGTAGATCATGTCGCCCTTGCGCAGCTGACCCTGGTAGATGCGGATGTAGGTGAGCTGCCCGTAGCGATCGTCGACGAGCTTGAACGCCAGGAGGATGAGCGGCTCCTTCGGCTCGAGCTTGACCGGGAACTTGTCGCCGGTCTCCTTGTTGATGGCGAGGTTCTCCTTCTCCGTCGGGTTCGGAAGATAGTAGGTCACCGCGTCGAGGAGCAGCTGCACGCCCTTGTTGCGATAGGCCGAGCCGCAGCAGACCGGCACCAGCTTGTTGGTGATGGTGCCGGCGCGGATGGCCTTCCTGATGAGCGCGATGGCCTTGTCGTCGTCGCCGACGGCGCCCTCGAGCATCATCTCCATGAGGTTGTCGTCGTACATCGAGACCGAGTCGAGCATGGCCTCGCGCGCCTCGGCGGCCTTGGCCTGGTACTCGGCCGGGATGACGTCCCAGCGGATCTCCTTGCCGTCGTCGCCCTCGAAGTAGGCGGCCTTCATCTGCACGAGGTCGATGATGCCGCCGAGCTTGTCCTCCGACCCGATGGGGATCTGGATCATCACGGCGTTGAGGTTCAGCTTCTCGCGGATCTGGCGCGTCACCGTGTAGGCGTTGGCGCCGGCGCGGTCGAGCTTGTTGACGAACGCGATGCGGGGCACGCCGTAGCGGCGCATCTGGCGGTCGACGGTGAACGACTGCGACTGCACGCCGGCGACGCCGCAGAGCACGAGCACCGCGCCGTCGAGGACGCGCAGCGAGCGCTCCACCTCGATGGTGAAGTCGACGTGGCCCGGGGTGTCGATGAGGTTGATGTGGTAGTCCTTCCAGAAGCAGAACGTCGCTGCCGACTGGATGGTGATGCCCTTCTCGCGCTCGAGATCCATCGAGTCCATCTTGGCGCCGACGCCGTCCTTGCCGCGCACCTCGTGGATGGCGTGAATCCGGTCCGTGTAGAACAGGATGCGCTCCGACAGCGTGGTCTTACCGGAGTCGATGTGGGCGCTGATGCCGATGTTCCGTACTTTGGCGAGGTCGAAGGCCATGGTCTGGTCTCAGGGGCTCGAGGGGACGACGCGCTGGCGCGTCGCTGCTGACGGCGTGAACGCCGAGGCGCGCGCGTATACTAGGCCCGCGGACCCGCCGTCAACAGCGCGGTAGTAACCTCGGCGCGGCGCGGCGCTCGGCCGCGCCCGCCCGCGCCTCCGGCCACCGGCGCCCAGCGCCGCCGAGGCCGGGCCCGGCGCGGCGCCGCGCCGAGCTTGCGCCTGCCGGCGAATGGCGCCATGAGGAGGCGGTGGTGACCGATCCCCAGCGCGCCCCTGGCGGGCCGTCCGAGCACATCTTCCACCTCGCGCCGACCATCCCGGTGCACGTCTTCGACGCGGGCGTCCCCGGGCCGACCGCGCTCATCCAGGCCGGCATCCACGGCGACGAGATCGCCGGCGTGCACGCGCTCGAGGAGCTGCTCGAGGAGGGGCTCCGGCCCGCGCGCGGGCGCCTGCTCGTCATCCCGGTGATGAACCCGCCGGCCTATCGCGCGCGCCAGCGGGCCGCACCCGGCGGGCTCGACCTGAACCGCTGCTTCCCGGGTGACGCCGCCGCGCCCGAGCGCGAGCGGCGCCTGGCGCGGCAGCTCATGGACCTCGTCCTGCGCGAGCGGCCGGCGCTCATGGCCACGCTGCACGAGTCGTGGAAGCGCTTCCACCCCGAGATCCCGGTGTCGTTCGGCCAGACGATCGTCTACGGCGTCCCCGAGCGGCCGCCGATCGTCGACCGCGCCGTGGCGGCCATGAACGCGGCGCTCGAGAACCCCTACGAGCGCTGGGCCCCGCACTACTTCCCGGTGGCGACCTCGTCGACCGAGGTCATCGTCGACGCCGTCGGGGCCGACGCGATGGTCGGGCTGTGCATCGAGACCTGGCTCGGCTTCGAGCTCGCGCGGCGCGTGGCCATGCAGAAGGCCATCGTGCGCATCCTGCTCGGCGACGTCGGTCTTTTGTAGAGGCTTCGAGCCGGCTGGGATGGTTCGGCCGCTCGCTGCGCGAGCGTCACTCCTGTGGCCTCGCTCCGCGCGGGTCGCCGCCTTGTCCGCCTCTTCCTCTGCCCGCCTGGGGCGGGCTCCGTCCAGAGTCCGCCCGGCGACCCGGCTGCGCTCGGATGGTTCCTGCCGCTCGCTGCGCGAGCGTCACCTGGGCCTCGCTCCGCGCGGGTCGCCGCCATGTCGGCCTCTTCCTCCAGCTCGCGCGCTTCTGCGCGAGCCTTCGTCCAGAGTCCGCTCCGGCGACCCGGCTGCGCTCGATGGTTCCGGCCGCTCGCTGCGCGAGCGTCACTCCTGGCCTTGCTCCGCGCGGGTCGCCGCCATGTCGGCCTCTTCCTCCGGCTCGCGCTTTCGCGCGAGCCTTCGTGCAGAAACCGCCCGGCGCCCGGCCCGGCTGCGAGCGTGGGGTTCCGGCCGCTCGCTTCGCGCAGCCGTCCAGTCCCTGGGGCCTCGCTCCGGCGCGCAGGTCACGCCCCGGGTCGCCGCCATGTCGGCCTCTTCCTCCGGCTCGCGCTTTCGCGCGAGCCTTCGTCCAGAGTCCGCCCGGCGACCCGGCTGCGCTCGGATTATTGCCAGGAGGACGGCCGCGTCATGAAGAAGAGGGAGCCCTCGGCCGGGACTCCGCCGAGGTCGCGCGGGGAGGCCGCGCTCGACACCGGCGGCGCGACCCAGCCCATGATGAAGTCGGCGCGGGGGCCGATCCAGCCGCCGTGGTGGATGACGTCGTTGTCGAGCACGACGCGCTGGCTGTAGCGCGGCGTGTCGTGGCCCACCGCGAACCAGCCGCCGTTCACGTCCGACGCGCTGCTGTTGAAGTCGCCGATCCAACCTTCGAGGGGCGTCCCGGTGGCTGGCAGATCGAGCTCGCCCTGCTCGAGGCGCGGGTCGCCGCTGTTCGGAGCCACCGCGCTGGCGCCGCCGCGCTGGCCGAGGAAGGCCCAGCCGCCGACGAGGTCGTCGAGGCGCTTCGCGCTCGAGTCGCGCAGGAGCACGATGGTCCCGTAGAGCGGCACGCTCGTGCTCGGGCCGTCGCGCGTGAGCAGCACGAGGTCGCCCTGCTGCGCCACGGCGCCGCGCCAGACGATGCCGAAGCCCTGCGTGTCGGGGTCGGCGTCGGCGCTCGGCAGGAGGCGGAGCGACAGGTGCACGATGCCTTCCGCGCCCTCGAAGCAGGCGCCGTCGTTGTCGGCGTACCAGAACGTGCCGCCGTTGGGGACGCCCGCCGTGGTCGTGAAGCTCGTGCGCGCGGCGACGCAGCCGCGGTCGAACACGATGCTGCCGACCCAGGTGATGAGCTGGCTCGGGTTCGACCCCGACTGCACCGAGGCCGAGCTGATCATATGGTAGGTGCCGTCGATGTCGGTCGGGGTGCCGTCGGGGCGGACCGCGATGCCGAGCTCGTGCGTGGTGTAGCCGCCGAAGACGACGACGTCCTCCTGCTCGGAGAGCACGCCGGCATAGGCGTACCCGTTGGGCGCGAAGACGATGCGCCCGGCCGGCGCGGCGCAGGCGCCGCCGGTGCCGTTCATCTGGCTCGCCCAGATGGCGGCCGAGCTCTGGGCGCCGCTCACGGTGAGCTGGCCGAGCGCGCTGATCGAGAAGCGCGCGCGCAGCGTGTCGAAGCCGCCGGGCAGGGCGCTGGAGATGACCGCGTACCACTCGCCGGCCAGCGGGAATCCATCCGCCGGCGGGTCGAACACGCCGCCCACGCAGGTGCCGTCGCCGTCGCAGACGTCGTCGGGGCCGTACCAGCCGTCGATGCACTCGTAGCTCGGCGTGCCCTGGCCATCGTCGCAGGCGGTGCCGGCGTCGGCCGGCGCGTAGGTGCAGCCGACCTGCGGGTCGCAGCCGGTCACCTGGTAGCAGGCGAGGTCGCCGCAGCTGGTCTCGACGCCCATGCAGGTCTGGCTGTTGCACGTGTCGCCGTCGGTGCAGGCGTTGCCGTCGTCGCACGGGTCGCCCTCGTTCCAGTTGTCGACCTGGCACGTGCCGGCGTTGCACCACGCGCGCACGCAGCCCTGGCTCGGGACGGCGGTGACCAGGTTCAGGCAGTCGTCGTCGATCTGGCAGCCGGGCTCGGTCGCGTCGCCGACGACGCTGTCGCCCGCGCCGGTGTCGTCGACGATGATGATGCTGTCGCTGACACCCGTGTCGCCGAGGCCGGTGTCGTCGGCGGTGTCGCTCGGGCCGGTGACGGTGACGGTGCCGGTGTCGGTCTCGCTGGTGGCCGTCGTGTCGCTGTCGACGACGTCGGAGGTGACCTCCCCGGTGGCGTCCTCGCCCTTGGTCTCGGGCACGATGGCGGTGTCGCCGCTGCCCTGGCGCGACTCCCCCGCGATGCACGCGGACGGAGCCCACATGAACATGACGAGCCGCCCCACCCACTTCGACGCCATCGAGCCCCCCTGCATCCGGGGCAGTATGGCAGAAGCGAAAGGTCGTTGACAGAGTGCCCGGGGCCGCCGGCGGTGCGGCTTCGCCACGCGTAACCTGGGTCGCGGCGTCAGAGCCCCATGGCCTTGCAGATGATCTCCTTCATGATCTCGCTGGTGCCGCCGCCGATGGGCAGGAGGCGCGCGTCGCGCGACAGGCGCTCGACCAGCGTCTCGCGCATGTAGCCCATGCCGCCGTGGATCTGCACCGCCTCGTAGGTGACCTCGTGGGCCACCTCGGCGGCGAGGTTCTTGGCCATGGCCACCTCGGCGAGCGGCTGCTCGCCGCGGTCGAGGCGCGTCGCCACCTGGTAGACCAGCGTCTTGGCCGCGAGCACGCGCGTGGCCATGTCGGCCAGCTTGTGGCGCGTCACCTGGAAGCCGGCGATGGGGCGGCCGAAGGCCTCGCGCTGGCGCGCGAAGCGGATCGACTCCTCGAGCGCGATGTCGGCCGTGGCGGCGCCGTAGGCGGCCAGCGCCAGGCGCTCGACGACGAAGTTGCGCATGAGCGTGGCGAAGGCGCTGCCCTCGGGCCCGACGCGATGCGACAGCGGCACCGACACCTCGTCGAAGAAGAGCTCGGCCGTGTCGGAGGCGCACCAGCCGGTCTTCTTCAGCGCGCGCGACACGCGCACGCCGGGCATGTCCGGCGTCAGCACGAAGAACGACAGGCCGCCGTGGGGGTCCTTGCCGGTGCGCGCCAGCGTCACCAGCACGTCGGCGCGCGTGCCGCTGGTGATGAAGAGCTTGGCGCCCGAGACGAGGTAGCGGTCGCCGTCGCGGGTGGCGCGCGTCTTCACGCCGGCGACGTCGGAGCCGGTGTTGGGCTCGGTGATGGCCAGCGCGGCGATGAGCTTGCCGGACAGCGTCGGGCGCACGAACGTCTCGAGCTGCCAGGGGTCCTTCCACTGCACGATGGGCGGCAGCGCGATGCCGAGCGAGCCGAGGCCGACGGTCACGCCGGTCGAGCCGCCGCGCAAGAGGCCCTCGATGATCATGACGGCGTGGAGCGCGCCGCCGCCGACCCCGCCGAGCGCCTCCGGGAAGCCAACGCCGAGCACGCCGGCCGCGGCGGCGGCGGCGTAGAGCTCGCGCGGGAAGAGGCCGGCCTCCTCCCACGCGAAGGCGTGCGGCAGGATCTCCGCCTCGGCGAAGCGCCTCGCCTGCGCGCGCAGGGCGAGGTGCGATTCGTCAAGGAAGTTGTCGAAGAAGGCGGAGGCGTTCGGGCGGTCGGTGGTCATGGCGCGGCATGGTATGCCGCGATGGCCCCGACCTCAATTCTGCGAAGAAGCGAGCCCCGGAGGGGCCGAGGTACCGCGCGCGGGGCGCCGACGTTTCACGAGCCCGGAGCTAGCGAGACCCTTCGAGGCGACGCGCGCGTCGGTGGCGTACTCGCGGGCGCGCGAGACGGAGGTCGTGAGCGAGTAGCCGTCGCGCGTGAGGACGTCGACGAGCGCGCCGAGGAACGCGCCGTCGACCCCCTGGCAGGCCTCGTTGGCGCGGTCGGCCGAGGTCGTGTCGGCGTAGCCGTCCTTCTTGAAGCGCGCCACCTCGCGCGCCACGCAGTCGGCGTGCTCGCCGCCGCGCCGGCGCCAGCCGTCGCCCCGATGCCCGCCATCGGGATCGCCGCCCGACGACGCGCGCTCGAGCATCAGCACGGCGCGCTCGAGCGTGGCGAGGTCGGCGCTGGCGAGGCGCGCCCGCGCGGCGTCGAAGCGCCGCAGGAGGTCGGCGCGGTCGGGTGAGGGGCCGGGGGAGGCGAGGACGAAGGCGAGCGTGAGGATGAGCGTGTGCATGGCGCCCGCCGACTCGCGGCGCGCGCGAGCGATTCAGGCGCAGACGTAAAACGGATGTGAACGCTCAGCGCCGGACGCCGGGGCCGAGGTCGCGCATCCTCCGCCACAGCGTGACCCGGCTCATGCCGAGGAGCTCAGCGGCCTTGGCCCGGTTGCCGCGGGTGAGCTCGAGCGCTCTCGCGATGCGCTCGCCGGCGCTCGGGTCGGGGGCGGCGTCGCTGGTCGCGGCCGGGCTCGCGCCCGGCGCGCTCGGCGCGGCCCGCACCTGGTTGTGGCGATCGGCCGCGATCTCCAGGGCGGCGAGCTCGGTGAGCGGGCCGAGCTCGCGATCGGTGAGCTCGGGCGGCAGGTCGCCGAGCTCCAGCACCGGGCCGTCGCCGATGGCGTAGGCGTAGGCCAGGACGTTGCGCATCTCGCGCACGTTGCCCGGCCAGTCGTGCGCGGCGATGGCGTCGCGCGCGGGGGCGTCCAGCGTCAGGCCGGGGCGGCCGACGCTCCGGCCCACGCGCACGAGCAGGTGGTCGGCCAGCGGCAAGAGATCCTGGCGCCGCTCGCGCAGCGGCGGCAGCCGCACCGGGAACACCGCCAGCCGGTGGTAGAGGTCCTCGCGGAAGCGGCCGGCCGCCATCTCGGCGGCGAGGTCGCGGTTGGTGGCGGCGATCCAGCGCACGTCGGCGGTCAGGACCTGGGTGCCGCCGACGCGCTCGAAGACGCGCTCCTGCAGGACGCGCAGGAGCTTGGCCTGCAAGGGTGGGGCGAGCTCGCCGATCTCGTCGAGGAAGAAGGTGCCGCCCTCGGCCAGCTCGATGCGGCCGCGGCGGCGCTGCACGGCGCCGGTGAAGGCGCCCTTCTCGTGGCCGAAGAGCTCGCTCTCCAAGAGGTGGTCGGAGAGCGCCGCGCAGTTGACGGCCACGAACGGGCCGGCCGCGCGCTTCGACTGGCGATGCAGCGCGCGCGCGACGACCTCCTTGCCGGTGCCGCTCTCGCCGACGAGCAGCACCGTCGCGTCGGTCCTCGCGACCTTGCCGATGGCGGCGACCACCGAGGTCATGGCCGGGTCGCCCCAGGTCAGCGGCTCGGCGTCGGGGCCGCTGGCGCCTTCGGCGCGGTCCTTCAGGCCGCGGCGCTCGAGCGCGCGCGCCACCAGGAGGCGCAGCTCGGTCGGGCTGGCGATGGGCTTCTGCAGGTAGTCGAAGGCACCGAGCTTCATGGCCTCGACCGCGCCCTCGACGGTCGCGTGCGCGGTCAGCACGATGGCCTCCATCTCGGGGTGCTCGGCGCGCACGCGCCGCAGCAAGGTCATGCCGTCGACCTTCGGCATCTTCAGGTCGGTGACCAGCAGGTGGTAGCTCGCCTTGGCCAGCAGCTCGAGCGCGACCTTGCCGTCGGCCGCCAGCGCCACGTCGTGGCCCTCGTCGGCCAGCACCTCGCCGATGAAGCTGCGGATGCCCTCCTCGTCGTCGACCACCAGGATGCGCGCCATCATGCCTCCCGGGCTGCCGGCGTGGCGTCGGCCGGCAGCCACACGCTGACGAGCGCGCCGCCGCCCTCGGCGTTCAGCGCCTCGATGCGGCCATGATGCGCCTCGACGATGCGGCGCGCGATGGCCAGGCCGAGGCCGGTGCCCTGGATGCGGTGCGTCCGGAACGGCTCGAAGACGAGGTCGCCCTCGTCGGGCGGGAAGCCCGGGCCGTGGTCGCGCACGCTGAAGCGCAGCTCGGCGCCGTCGAGCGCGCAGGTCGCCTCGACCGCGCTGCCCTCGGGCGCGGCCTGGAGCGCGTTCTCGAGCAGGTTGGCCAGCACCTGCTCCATGCGCTGGCGATCCAGGGACCAGCTGGCCGGCGCGCGCGCCGTGTCGAGCGCGATGCGCGCGCCGCCGCCCGCCTGGCCCGCTTGTCCCACCTGATCGGCCGCCGCGCGCAGGACCGCCGCCGGGTCGGCCGGGCGCAGCTCGACCGCGCCGGTGCGCACGAAGTCGAGCACGCGGCGCATGAGCAGCTCGAGGCGCGTGGCCTCGAGCACCACCCGCTCGGCGCTCTTCCGCGCCCGCGCCTCGGGCTCGAGCCGCTCGACCACCAGCTGGGCGTGGCCCTTGAGCGACGCCAGCGGGTTCCGGAGCTCGTGGCCGAGCACCGCCGACATCTCGCCCAGCGCCGCCAGCCGCCGGTCGCGCGCCAGCTGGGCCTCGAAGCGATCGGCCTTCCGCCCGAGGCGCCAGAAGACCAGCGCTCCCACCAGCAAGACGGCCGCCGCGGCCAGGTTCACCGCCAGGTGCTGCAGCGCGCTCTGCGACAGCGCGTCGGCCATCGAGCGGTCGACCTCGATCACCACGCGCGGTCCGCGCCGCCCGAAGCCGGGCGGCCCGCCCGGCGCGTCGACGCGCACGCGATCGCCCACGCGCACCGGCACCGGCTCGCGCCCGAAGCCGGGCTCGGGCTCGTCGACCGCCCCGCTCTCGCCGCGCGCCTCGCCGGCCGACGCCAGCGGCACGCCGCGGCGATCGACGATGGCGACGTAGCGCAGGCCGCGGTCGGAGAGATCCTCCAGCACCTCGCTCAGCGTCGCCTGCATGGCGGTGCGGACGCTGCTCCGCAGGTCGCCGCCCGGGCCGCCGAGCTCGTGCTCGTCGCGCCAGTCGCGCAGCGAGCGGCGCGTCGCGCGGAAGAGATCGAGCGCGCGCGCCGAGGCCACGTCGTCGGCCGCCGCGCGGTTGGCGACCCAGGTCGCCACGCCGGTGGCGACCAGCGCGACGTCCATCACCAGAGCGATGACAAGCATGCCCCAACGCACGCGACGGGTCGTGTGCGAAGGGGCATCCACCAGAGCAGGGGCTCGCTCGCTCAGAGGTCGCTCACTCGGCGTCGTCGGGGCCGGCGCCGTCCGGGGTGAACGGGCAGTTGGCGGTGCCGGCGCCCGGGCCGGTGCCGTCGCGCGGGCCGAAGCCGCCGCCCGGGCCGAAGCCGCCACCGTGGCGACCCATGCCGCCGCCGTGGCGACCCATCATGCCGCGCTGACCCATGAGGTCGACGAGCTTCGTGAACTGCTCGGCGCTGAGCTTCTGCTTGGCCGCGAACATGAAGTCGACGTGCAGCATGGCGATCTGGCCCTGCAGCGCGCTGATCTCGTTCATGGCCGCGACGATCTTGGCGCGGTCGGGGGTGGGCGCGGTCCAGAGCGCCTTCATGGCCTGGTGCTTCGCCTGGATCTGCTCGCGGATGGCCTGGCTGTCGTCGCGCAGCGTCTCGTGGAGATCCTTCAGCGCGACCTTCTGCTTGTCGTCGAGGCCGAGCCTCTCGGCCAGCATGGCGCCGCGGTCGCCGCGGCCCTTGCCGTCCCAGCGGCTGCCGTCGCCGCCGCGCGGGCCGTGGGCGAAGGCGAGGGGGATGGCCACTGCCAGCGCGAGGGCGGTGGCTGCGAGGGCGATGAGGGGGACGCGTTTCATATCGGGGCTCCTTCGGTGGGTGCCGTCGTGGCACGGTCGCCTACCATCGCAAGCCACATGCCACGCGCGCCCGCTCGCCTCGCAGCGAGGAACGGCGCGGGTGCGAGCCCCGCCGGCCCGACCCGCGCGCGGCTCCGGCGGCCTGCGGTCTGCGGAATCCGCAGCCGCGTCGCTGCCGATTCCGCAGGCCGTCGACGCGCGGGCGAAGCCGCGCGCCGCGCCGCTCAGCTCTCGCGACGGCGCCGGCTCGCCGCGAGCAGCGCCCAGCCGGCGAGCCCGACGCCGATGAGGCCGAGGCCGGCATCGCCGCCGCTGCAGCCCGCGCCGCCCAGCGCCTCGAGGCCGTCGAAGGGCACCTCCTGGCAGGCGTCGCCGATGCCGTCCTGGTTGGTGTCGCCCTGATCCGGGTTCGCCACCGCCGGGCAGTTGTCGTCGCGATCGGGGATGCCGTCGTGGTCGTGGTCGAGGCTCTCGGGATCGAGCGGCGCGCGGCAGTCGACGACGGTCTGGTTGCCCGACGGATCGACCGCGGTCACGGTCCACACCGCGAAGACCGCCCCGCCGTTCGACGGCGGCGCGTCGCTCACGACCACCGAGCTCTCGCCCTCGATCGACACCTCGCAGCGCTCGCTGACGGTCTCGGTCGAGCCGCCCGTGTCGCGCTCGCAGCCCGCGCCCGACAGCGTCACGGTCGCACCGCAGGCGTCCGACACCGACGGCACGAAGGTCGCCTGGAGGTCGGCCTTGGTCTCGGGGACCTTGCAGTCGACGAGCGGCGGGGTGGCGTCGGTGACGACCAGCTTGGTGGTGCAGGTCGCGGTCTCGCCGTCGCCGCGCGTGGCGTCGAACTGCACGTTGACGGTGCCGATGGGGAACGAGTCCGAGTCGCTGTCGACGGTCACCACCGTCTTGCACTCGTCGACCACCTGCGCGCTGATGCTCTCGGGCCAGCCGCAGTAGTCGTCGGGCGCCTGCTTCTCGAGCAGCGCCTCGCAGCGGATGGCGAAGCCGTCGAGCCCGGTCACGTCGATGATGGTGTTGCAGACGGCCTGGTTGCCGGCCGCGTCGACCGCCGCCACGAAGGTCGCCGTCTCGCCCGGCGGGAAGAAGGTGCCCTCGACGGCCGGCCCGATGAGCGTCACGTCGCTGCCGTCGCAGGCGTCTTCCGCCGTCATCGGCAGCGTCACGATGGCGCCGCAGGTGCCCGGGTCGCCCTGGACCTCGGTCTTCTCGGGGCAGTTCAACTGCGGCTCCTGGGTGTCGACGACCTCGACCGCGCTGGTGCAGCTGGCGCGGTTGCCGGCCGCGTCGACGGCCTGGAAGGTCACCGTGGTCGTGCCCGGCGGGTAGACCGACGGGCGGTCGTCGGTGACGACCACCGCCGAGCACTCGTCGCGCGCCGACGCCTTGCCGCGGTCCACCGCGGCGCCGCCGACCGCGCACTGCTGCGCGTCCACCGGCTCGGGGCAGACGATGACCGGCGCGATTTCGTCGGAGCCGCAGGCCTTGCAGCCGTCGATGAAGTCGTAGTCGCAGACGCCCGTGGCCGGGTTGCAGGTACCGAAGCGCTCGCACTCCTTGGGCGGGTCGCAGGCCTCGCCGCGGCCGACGCAGATGCCGGCCTGGCACGTCTCGCCCTGGGTGCAGGCGTTGTCGTCGTCGCAGCCCGAGCCGTCCTCCATCGCCGTGGCGCGGCAGCCGATGCTCGGGTCGCAGAAGTCGGCGGTGCACGGGTTGCCGTCGTCGCAGCTGCGGATGCGCGTCGCGACGCAGGCGCCGTCCGCGCAGGCCGACGCCAGCGCGCAGGCGTTGGCCACGCACAGCGTGCCGTCCTCGACCGGCAGGCACGGCGGGATGACCTCCTCGCCGGCCGAGCACGACGTGTTCTGCGCGCTGAGGCAGACGCTGGCGCAGGTGACCGGATGGCTCTGGTAGTCCTCGTCGGTGGCGCCCGAGCAGTCGTCGTCGATGCCGTTGCAGGTGGCGTCGTTCGCGGCCGGCGTGCCCGGCTTGCAGGAGTCGACCTCGACGCCGCCCTGTGCGCAGGTGATGAGGCCGGTCGCGTGGCAGGCGCCGATGCCGCAGCTCGACTCGCGCGGCGTCACGTTGTCGGTCCCGCCCGAGCAGTCGTCGTCGGCGCCGTTGCATACCTCGGTGGCGCCCGGGTGCGTGGTCTTCACGCTGTCGTCGCAATCGCCGCAGCCGTTGGGGCAGGGGTCGACCGCGACGCGCTTCTGGTTGTTGCCGCCGGCGATGCCGCTGCAGCCCATGCTGGCGTCGCAGTAGCCGTCCTGGTCGTCGTCGCAGCCCTCGTCGGTCTGGCCGTCGCAGTCGTCGTCGAGGCCGTTGCAGGTCTCGAGCTTGTCGGGGCCGCCGTCGACGCAGACGATGACGCCGCCCTCCTGGCACTGGGTGAGGCCGTCCGTGCACTTGTCGCTGTCGCCGGCGCCGTCGCAGGCGAGGCCGCTGTCGATGGTCAGGTCGTCGACCGACTCGTTGCAGTCGTCGTCGGCGTCGTTGCACGTCTCGACGCCGCCCGGGTGGGTCGTGCCGGTCGCGTCGTCGCAGTCGCCGCAGCCGTTCGGGCACACCGCCGAGGCGGCCTGCGGGTCGCACAGCATGGCGCCGTCGCAGTAGCCGTCGCCGTCGTCGTCGCAGCCGTCGTCGACGATGTCGTTGCAGTCGTTGTCGATGCCGTCGCACATCTCGGCGCCGGTCGCGACGCAGGCGTCGCACACGTCGGCCACCTGATCGCCGTCGGCGTCGGTGAAGAGCGGCGCGTGCTCGAAGGTGGCCTCGTTGTTGGTGAGGTCGCACTCGGTCGAGTTGTCGTCGAGGCCCACCTGGAAGATGAGCGCGCCGAGATCGAACATGCCGGCGTCGACGTTGAAGCCGACCGTCACGCTGCCGCCGCTCGGCACGCCGAAGATGGGCTCGGTGGCGATGGGGACCTCGCTGTTCGGGCCGTAGACGCTCACGTGCGCCAGGCTCGCGTCGCGCAGACCGCGGTTGCCGATGGTGGCGCGCACCTCGGAGATGGGCGTGCCGTCCGAGCAGCCCGACTCGCAGGCCGAGGTCGCCGTGACGAAGAGGTCGGTCTGCCAGTTGGGCAGGCCGGCCACCAGGGCGCCCGAGCGGAAGTTGTTCCAGCGCGTCCAGTTCTTCACCGGCACGGCCGGGATCGACAGGTCGTCGTTCACGTTCGAGATGCTGTAGGCGTGCTGGTTCCACACCGGGCGCGCCGGCGACCAGGCGTGGGTCCGGCTGCCGTACGCGGTGATGCCGGTGTAGCCGCCGCTGCCGCCGTAGTTGTTGCTGGCCAGGATGATCTCGGCCTCGCCGTCGTGATCGATGTCGACCACGATCGGGTACTCGAAGAGCGTGCCCGACGAGTGGCCGTCATCGCGCGCCCGCACCGCGCCGCTCTTGCCGTCGAGGATGAAGAAGGTGCTCTGGTCGGCGTAGAGGACCTCGGCCGCGCCGTCGCCGTCGAAGTCGAAGACCGACGAGCCGGTGACGCGGCTCGAGCTGTCGTCGACCGGGACCTTCCAGAGGAGCGCGCCGTTGGTCTCGTAGACGCTGTAGTTCAGCTGCGCCGCCACGCCGATCTCGACCTGGCCGTCACCGTCGAAGTCGGCCAGCGTCGGCGGGCCGCCGCGCGCGCCGGAGCCGAGGCTGTCGAGGGTCGAGGTCCAGCCGTCGAGCGCGTCGGCGTCGCTGGCGCCGTCGGGGTCGAACAGGCTCACCGTCGCCGCGCTGGTGTCGACCGTGACGATCTCCGGGCGGCCGTCGCCGTCGACGTCGGCCACCGCGTTGTAGACGCGGCCGGCCGAGGCGCTGATGAGGTACTTCTGCACGAGCGCCGTGCCCGTCACCGGCAGGTCGTAGATGACCCCGCCGCCCAGGATCTCGAGCTCCGGATCGTCGTCGAGGTCGGCGGCGAACGGCGCGTTGGAGGCCACGTTCGGGGTGGCCGAGACGGCGTAGAGCGTGCCGTCGGCGCGCAAGACGCACGGCCCCGGCATGATGATCTCGGCGTCGCCCTGGCCGTCGACGTTGGCGATCGCCGGGATGGCGTACTGCTCGCGCGCGATGTCGCAGGCGCTCGACTTCCACTTGAAGACGAAGGCCGGGGTCTGGCCCGGCACGTTGGCCTCCCACACGCCGACGATCGTGAAGGTGCCGTCGACGAGCTCGGTCACGATCTCGGGCCGGCCGTTGCCGTCGAGGTCGCCGATGGCCACGCCGGCCGAGCCGTAGGGCTGGGCCTGGTCGGCGACGCCGTCGGTGGCGAAGAGCTCGGCGCCGTCGGCGCCCGAGATGACGCGCAGCACGCCGGCCGAGCTGTAGGCGCCGCCGGCGAAGGTCGTGAAGGCGACGTCGGGCGTGTCGCTGGCGTCGATGTGGCCGTCGCCGTTGTCGTCGGTGAGGTTGCCGGCGACCGGCTGCATCATCACCTGGTTGAAGCTCGACGACGCGGCGAAGGTGCTGCGCTGCCACTCGACGAGCGGGTCGATGGCGCCCGGGCCGCGCGCGATCTGGCAGGCCGTCTCGATGGCGTACTCGCCGACCGGGGGCTCGGCCACGTCGCAGGTGCCGGGCGCGACGCAGGCGGGATCGGAGTCGCACGAGTAGCAGCCGCCGTGCAGCGGGTCGCAGCTCGGGACCTCGTTGTTGCAGCCGGTGTCGACCTGGCCCGCGGTGTCGTCGGTGCACTCGATGCACGTGGCGACGCCCTGCACCATGGCGCAGTAGGGCGCATCGTCGCTGCAGCCGGTGTTCGGCAGCGCGTCGTCGGCCCAGCACAGCGGCTCGCAGGTGAGGCCGAGCGCCTGGTTGTCCGAGCTGTCGCACTCGGGGATGGTGACGCTGGCGCCGCTGATGATGACCGACGACACGGTGTTGTCGAGGCTGAAGGCCGCGAGGTCGGGGATGTCGACCGTGGTGGTGGTGGTGATGCCGGTGGCGCCCATGTAGTCGGGGCCGATGAAGAGGCTGTGGTCGTAGCCGCGGGCCCAGTGCTGGAAGAGCTCGAGCGTCACGCCCGGACCGACCTTCACCGACGACAGCGTGTCGTTGAACATGATGTCGCCGAAGCCGACGGGCGACCCCGGCGCGACCTGGTAGTTGTAGACGCCGAGGTCCAGCACGACGCAGGTGCCGGTGTAGCCGGTGCCCTCGAAGAAGGCGGCCTGGCCCTTGCCCGGCACGCAGTTGCCGTTGCCGTTGGTGGCGGCGCTCTTGTTGACGACGATGGTGAGGCCGTCCGGCGACAGCGCGCCGAGGTCGAAGCGCAGCGTGGTCTGCTGCCCGGGCTCGATGGGCAGGGCGCCGCTCAGCACCGTGGCTGCCTTGTCGAGCGTCGTCACCAGGAAGCCGCCGGCGCCGCCGGCGCCGTAGAAGCCGATGGTGGTGCCGCCCGGAACCGTGGCCGAGCCCTGGTTGGCGAGCGTGACGTCGGCCCAGCGCTTCGAAGCGGCGCAGCCCTCGGGGCCGACGTAGCGCGCGGAGATCACCGCCACGTCGATGGCCGGGATGACGTTGGCCTCGCGCGGGCGGTAGTCGAGGGGCGAGCTCTGCGCCAGGTTGACGTTGAGCGGGCGCAGGCTCGTGCCCTCGGGGATGTAGCTGTTCCGCTCCTGGGCCACCGGGTAGACCTTGCCCTGCTCGTCGATGGCGCCGGGCGCGAACATCGGCTGGTTCCACACGTGGCGCGCCTGGCGCCAGGGGGTGCTCGCCGACTCGAAGACGGTGAGGCGGGCGCCGGTGCCGCCGCTGGCGATGCCGCACAGCACCACCAGCTCGGCCGCGCCGTCGTCGTCGACGTCGGCCACGCTCGGGCCCTCGTTCATGGTGGCGCTGGTGCAGGCGAAGGAGGCGTAGTTGCGCGTCGTGCCGTCGACGCCGCTCGGCTTGTAGGCGATGGGGCCGCCGTACATGACGCGCATCGTCTGCGTGTCGCGATAGGCCATCTCGAGGATGCCGTCGCCGTTGAAGTCGAAGACCGCCGTCGAGGTCGAGCCCGAGTTGTCGGCGGTGTCGAGCGACCACACCGGGGACGCGCTCTTCACGTTGATGGCGTAGAGGTAGCCGGCGCTGAAGTTGGTCGTGCGGCGCGTCATGATGAGCTCGGGCACGTTGCCGACCGAGTCGTTGCCGGTGTTGCCGTCGTCGGCCAGGTCCTCGTCGTAGACGTCGGCGATGGTGATGGGCGAGTAGCCGTGGCCGGTGACGCCGGGCAGGCTCCACGCGCAGGACCTTCTCCTCGGCCGGGTCGTAGGCGTAGACGTTGCCGCCCGGGGCGTTGCCGGCGACGGCCACGTCGAGGTCGCCGTCGCTGTCGAGGTCGGCCACCGCCGTGGCGCCGTCGCCGTAGCCGCCGCTGGGGCCGAAGCCGTTGACGTCGCGGCGCAGCGTCATGTGCGCCTGGGCCACGTCGACCGACCACACCTGGCCGGCCACCACCAGCTCGGGGCCGTCGCACTCGGGGTCGCCGCCGCAGTCGGCGGCCGAGAGCACGTCGGCCGCCACCGACACCGCGCCCTGCGGTCCGGCCCCGTCGGTCTGCGGATTCACCGCCACGAGACAGCCGTGCATCGCGGTCGGCGAGACGTCGCGGTCGGCGTCGAGCACCTTGGTGACGCAGTCGCTGCAGCCCTGGCCGAGGTCGTCGGGGTAGGTCCAGATCTCGTTGCCGATGAAGACCTCCGGCTTGCCGTCGCCGTCGAAGTCCGCGAACGACAGGCCGAGGCCGGTGCCGACGTTGCCGGCGCAGTTGAAGGAGGTCTCGCCCACGGCCGAGGTGTCGAGCTTCCACACGCCGTCGACGTAGTCGGCGATGATGAGGCGGTTGGCGAGCGCGCCGCCGACGGTCGAGTGGACGAGCGTGGCCACCTCGAGCTGCGGGTCGCCGTCGAGGTTGGCGATGGCGAAGACGTCGCCGCGGTCGCCGTTGACGGCGATCGACGACTTCACGGCCAGCGTGTCGCCGTCGAGGATGTCGATCGTGCCGGTGCTGCGGTTGGACGCGACGATGTCGGTCTTGCCGTCGCCGTCGACGTCGCCGGTGATGGGCCAGAAGAGGTCTTCGTAGGTGGCGCTGGTCTCGTTCTTCTTCTGGATGGTGAAGGCGCCGGGCGTGACCGGCACGTTGCACGTCGCGACCGGCGGCTGGCAGGCCGGGTCGTAGACGTCGACGTAGCCGTTGAAATCGTCGTCGACGCGCGAGCTGCAGAGCTCGAGGCAGACGACGTCCTCCGAGCCGGCGGGCAGGCTGCCGATGGAGCAGAAGGCGCCGTCGTCCTGCGCCGCCACGCCCTGGGTCGTGACGATGGCCTCGATGGCGTAGGGGCCGGTGTCGACGCTGATGCTGTCGGGCGGGCAGCTCCAGGCCGCGGCCGCCACCGTCGCGGTGCAGGTCTGGCTCGTGCCGTCGCCGCTGGTGACGGTGACGGTGACGGTGGCGCCGTCGGGCGCCTGCGCGCTGCCGCTCGGGGTGACGGTCGGGGTCGTGACGGTGCCGACCGGGCCGGCGATGGTCACGGCCAGCGAGAGGTCGACCTTGGCCAGCGGCGAGGGCGCCTGCGGCAGGCCGAGCTGGACCGAGCAGCCGGTCCAGGCGGCGTTGGTCTCGAGGATGGCGTCCTTCGAAGCCGCAGGCGGTGCCGGCGGTGTTCGGGTCGTTGACGATGTGGACGCCGAGGCTGTTCGAGCCGGCGACGTAGATCTTGCCGTCCGGGCCGAGGCGGGCGTCGCCGAAGTAGTAGCGGTTGGTGGCGGCGTTGGCCCCGACGCTGAGCTCGGTGTAGCCCTGGGTGGCGAAATCGTACTGATAGAAGTGGCCGAGGTTGTCGTCGCCGGTGAGGACCGAGAAGTAGAGCTTGGTGCCGTCGGGCGAGAAGACGCCGCCGTAGTACTCGCGGTTGTAGACGCCGGCCGGGCGCGGGCTGTTGAGGACGATGCGGTTCGACAGCGCGCCGGTGGCGTTGTCGAAGTCCCACATGGCGATGTCGCCGCCGCTGTTGCTCGACATCACCAGGCGATCGTTCTGGTGTGACATCGTGAAGAGCGACCAGCCGTTGGTCCAGATGTTGAGCCCGGAGTCGGTCGACACGTCCGGCCCGATGCCGCTCGAGCTGATGTGGAAGACGTTGATGGTCGTGACGCCGCTCACGAGGAGCCAGTAGTCGACGCCGTTGGCGTGCGGGATGACCAGCATGCCCTCGCGCCCGAGGCCGCTCCCGACCGAGACCGTGCCGGCCGAGCCGGTGATGGGGGCGGCGCCGTTGGCGAGGTCGAACCGCACGTAGGAGAGCGTCGACGACGCCGTCGACGGGTGGGCGAAGACGTAGGCCGAGCCCGGGGTGCCGGGCACCGGCACGATGACGGCCGCGTGCATCGACGACGCGTCGCCCGGGAGGCCGCTGTAGACCAGCGTCCCGGCGCCGTTCCAGACGCGCTGGCCATCGGTGTAGATGAGCAGGCTGCCGGTCGCCGGGTCGGAGAAGGACGCGCAGCCTTCGCCGGCCGTCACGTTCGGGTCCTTCGACAGCGCGATGCTGGTCGCGTCGGCGTCCCACGCCATGCGGCAGTTGTTGCCGAAGGTCCACGTGTCGGCGTGGCGCGAGCGCTGCTGGGCATGCGCGGGCGCCGCGGCGAGGGCGAGGGTCGACGTGACGAGACAGGCGAGCGGGGTGAAGAGATGGCGCACCGGAGTGCCCTCCATTTGCAGGTCGCTCATCGTCGAGGCCCGGACCGGCTTCTGTCCGCTCGCGCTCACCTCGCGGCTCGCGTTCGCTCCAGAGCAGGCGCCACGTTGCTGAGCTCCTGGTGACGGGTCGGTCTCGGGACCGGCCGAAGGCGAGAGGGTGCCGCCAAACCCGCCGAGATGCAAGCCGACCCCGCGCGTCGCGGCCTGCCGCAGGGCGGCGCCCTGGGCATCCGGTCAGGTTGTCCCTCCTCGGAGGTCATGGCATGCCTGGGTCATGCGGAACCGCTGGTACCACTTGCCGAAGCTGCATGTGCTCGTGCCCGGGCGCGAGCGCAAGGTGGGCTGGCTCGAGCTCTTCAACGACCTCGTCTACGCCGCCACCCTCATCCAGCTCGGCGAGGAGCTCTCCCAGAACGTCACGGCGCCGGGGTTCCTGGCCTTCGCGGGGCTGTTCTTCCCGCTGTGGTTCCTGTGGACGGGCTTCACCTTCTACACCAACCGCTTCGACATCGACGACGCGCTCCACCGCGGCCTCGTGTTCCTGCAGATCTTCGCCGTCGGCGCCATGGGCGTGGCCGCGCCGCGCGTCTTCGCCGGCGACGGTGCCGTTTCGCGCTGGCCTTCGCGGGCGGGCGCGCGCTGCAGATCTGCAGTACGTGCGCATCTACCGAGCTGCCCGAGACGCGCGCGCTGGCGCGCCGCTACGGGCTCACCTATGCCTTCGAGTCGGCCGTGTGGGCCGCCTCGGCGCTCGTGCCCGAGCCGTGGACCTACCTCTTCTGGGCCATCGGCGTGTGCGCGTCGCTGTCGATCCCGCTCTCGCGCGTGACCCGCGAGCTGTCGCTGCGCTTCACGCCCGACATCGGCCACGCCTCCGAGCGCTACGGGCTGCTGGTCCTCATCGTGCTCGGCGAGGGCTTCATGAAGATCCTGACGGCGCTTGCCGAGCACGGCGCCGACCCGACGACCGTCGTCAACGCCAGCCTGCTCCTGCTCGTGACGTGCAGCCTGTGGTGGATCTACTTCGATGACGTCGCCGGCTCGCGCATCAAGTCGTCGCCCGGCGCGACCTTCATCTGGGTGTACGCCCACCTGCCGCTCGGCCTGGCCGTCACCGCCGTCGGCGTGGCCATGAAGAAGGCCGTCTTCTTCGACCTCGCCGGGCACGCGCCGGCCGGCTACCGCTGGCTCTTCGCCGGCACGCTGGCCGCGGTCTTCGTCTTCGTCGCGGTCATCGATCACGTCACCGAGCGCCACCACGCCGAGGTCTCCGACGCCTCGCGCACCAAGGTGCGGCTGGCCTCGGCGGCGCTGCTCCTGCTCCTGGCGCCGACCGGCGCGGCCATGCCGGCCTGGGCCTTCCTGGCGCTCATCGCCATGGTGGCGGTGGCGCAGGTCATCCTCGACGTCGCCATGGCGCCGCTCGCCGACGAGAGCCCGGCCGAGCACGAGCACCACGCCGTGCACCACGACGCGGCCGCCACGCCGGCGGCGGCACCCGCGGCGAGCGGCGGCGCGCGCGCGCCGGGCCGTCGACGCGCGGCGCGTTCATGCCGGTGCCGCCCACCGGCGCGCGCAATCGCGCCGTCACCGGCCGGCGCGGCGTGGTCGACGCCATCCGCCGCGGCACGCCCAGCAAGCTCCGCCGCGACGCCTTCTTCATCCTGATGGAGGCCTCGTGGCGCCGTTACTTCGCCGTCATCGGCTCGGCCTACCTGCTGCTGAACCTGGTCTTCGCCTCGCTCTACCTGCTCGAGCCGGGCAGCATCAACGCGGCCCGCCCCGAGTCGTTCGCCGACGCCTTCTACTTCTCGGTCCAGACCATGGCGACCATCGGCTACGGCGTCTTGAACCCCGGCACCGACTACGCCAACGCGCTGGTCATCATCGAGTCGGCCTGCGGCATCGTGCTCACCGCCGTCGCGACCGGGCTCACCTTCGCCAAGGCCAACCGCCCGCGCAGCTCGATGCTGTTCTCGAAGACGGCGGTCATCAACACCTTCGAAGGCAAGACCACGCTCATGTTCCGGGTCGGCAACGTGCGCGGCAACGACATCGTCGACGCCGGCGCCAACGTCGCGGCGCTGATGGATCGCACCACGCTCGAGGGCGTCAACATGCGCCGCGTCATCGATCTGAAGCTCGTCCGCGACACCCAGCTCGTGTTCGCGCTGTCGTGGACGGTCATGCACGTCATCGACGAGACGAGCCCGCTGTGGGGCATCGACTGGGCCAACCCGAAGGAGCTGGTGGGCCTCATCATCACGCTGCACGGCCACGGCGACCTGCAACCAGACCGTGTACGCGCGGCACTTCTACGCGCTCGAGGACTTCCGGCCCGGCCACCGCTTCGTCGACATGAGCAAGACGCTGGAGGACGGTCGCCTGCTGCTCGACTACACGCTCATCCACCAGACGAGCGCCGAGTAGGCGCGCCGCGCGCGTCAGGGTGTCGGCGTCGCCGCCCGCAGCGCCGCCAGGACGGCCATGAAGTCGGCCGGCGGCGGGTCCTCGAAGCGCAGCGTCTCGCCGGGCGCGCTCGGGCGCTCGAAGCCCAGCACCCAGGCGTGCAGCATCGGCCGCGGCGCGGAGAGCCGCTCCGACTTCGGCCCGCGCAGGTCGCGGATGTAGACCTCCTCGCCGAGGATGGGCGTGCCGGCCTCGGCGAGGTGGATGCGGATCTGGTGGGTGCGCCCGGTCTCGAGGCGGCACTCGACCAGCGTCGCGCGCGCGAACGTCTCGAGCACGCGCACGTGCGTGATGGCGCTGCGCGTCGGCGCGGCAACTGGGCGCCCGGCCGCGCGGCGGCCCCGGCCGGCGTCCCCGGCGGCGCCCACGAGCCGCGGATGCCATCGCCGCGGTCCTTCATGATCCACGTGTCCCAGGTCGCGTCGCGCGCGCGGCCGTGGGTGATGGCCTGGTAGCGGCGCTCGATGGTGTGCTCGGCGAAGGCCCGCGAGAGCACCTTCTTGGCCGCGAACGAGCGCGCGAACACGACGAGGCCGGTCGTGTCCTTGTCGAGGCGCTGCACCGCGCCGATCTCGACCTCGCCCTTCTGGCCGGCACCGTGTCTCAAGCACACCGAGTGCGATCGATGAGCGTGTCGCGGTCGTCGGCCTCGAACGGCACCGTCAGCATGCCGGCCGGCTTGCGCACGACCACCACGTCCTTGTCGCAGTAGACGACGCGCTCCGGCTCGAGCATGCCGCGCGTGACCTTCATGGCCTCGGGCGCGACCGTCACGAGCTCGCCCTTGCGCATCCGCCGCGCGACGTCGATGACCGGCTCGCCGTCGACGCGCACGCGCCGCGTGGTGACGAAGGCTTCTCGGCGCGGCTCCACGGCGCGCTCAGCATGGCGCGCACGACCGCGGCCAGGGTCTTCCCGGCGAGGTCGTCGCCCACACGCTGCTCGAGCCGCTCTGCCTCGGGTCCCGCCACGCGCCGACGCTCTCACAGGTCGGGCGCCGCGGCCAAGCGCCTTCGCCGGCCGCGACCCACCCGCCCCCGGGCGCCCCGACGCCTCGCCGCGGCGAGGAGCGCGCCCAGCGGAATCGCCGCACCGCCGCCCGAGGAGCATGAGCGCCAGCGCGACGGTCGCGCCGGCCGCCACCTGCAGCGCAGCCAGCTTGGGGTCGAACTCGTAGCGCAGCGTGTACTTCGTCACCTGGCCGGATCTTGTTGCCCTTCCACTCGCGGTCCTTCGCCTTGAAGTCCCTTGGCGAAGACGCTCGCGCCCTCGAAGCCGATGGACGGCGCCACCGCGCCGGCGGGCTGGCCGCCGATCTCGACCGACGGGACGAGCCCGAGGGCGCCCGACTGGCGGTACTTGATGGCCTCGGCGGCGATCGCCGGATCGAGGCTCAGGCCGACCCGGGGTTGCCGTCGCTCATCTCGCCCAGGCTTGGCGTTGCCGCCGCCGGTGTCGGCCTTCACGGTCGCGCCGCTGCCGCGGCGGCGACCTGCCCCTCGACCGACACCGACGGGATGATCCAGCCGCCCGGCGCGGGCAGCCGATCGAACGTCTTCTCGGTGAACGGCAGGCCGTACGACGCGGAGCGACCGGGCGACGTCCTGCGTCGTCGGCCTGGCCCGGCCGGGCGCCTTGCCCGGCGACGCGGCAGGGCGCGGCGACGGGAACGTCACGCTGCGCACCTGCTGGGGCGGGCCGGGCGGACGATACGGTCCGACCAGCGTCCGCGGATCGACCGGCGCCGCAGCACCGAGCCGCTGCACCGGCGCACCCGGCAGCTGGCGCGAGCGCGGCGCGCCGGCCTCGTAGCTGGCGCCGCGCAGCGGCGGCCGACGCCGGCCGCCGCGCCGCCCGCGCCGGCCTCGGCGACGCCCGCGCCTCCGCCCGTGGTCTGGCCGCGCCCGCGCTGACGCGCTGGCTGGCTGCCGTCACCTGCCCGCCCTTCGGCATGTACTGATCGACGCGCTCGAGCACGTAGGGCACCACCTCGAGCGCCGAGTCCTTCTGCTTGGCGGCGGTGGCCTCGGCGCGCAGGTTCTGCGCCTGGTTCGCCGACAGGTGGCCGACCTTGTGGGTCATCTGCGCCACCACGTCGTCGGCGAACTGGGCCGGCGTCCGCGGCGTGCTGCTGTCCTTCTTCTGGACCGGCGCGAAGAGCGCGGCCGCGCCCTCGGCGTACGACATGCCGCGCAGCTCCTTCTTCTGCACGGCGCTCTGTCCGCCCCCCGCGTCGGCGGCGCGCGCCGCGTGGCTCTGGGCTTCTGGCTTCCTCTGGATGACGGCTCCGAACATGGGTCCTCCGCAGGCGTGCTGGTGTGGCCTGGCTGACCCTGGAAACGGCGGCCGGGCCGCGGTCCAACGCCGGGGAGGCGCGGCGCGAAAATGGAGCAGCTATGCTCAGGCCCCCGCGGCGCTCGCCGAGGTCCGGTCATCTCTGCTAGGGTCCGGCCGCCGGTCACGCGTGGCCGGTGGAGGCAGCATGGACAAGGCCATCATCACCTGCGCCATCACCGGCGTCCTGACCGACCAGGCCATACCCGGTGCCGGTCACGCCCGAGGAGCTGGCGCGCGAGGCGCGCCGCGCGCGCGACGCCGGCGCCTCCATCATCCACATCCACTTCCGCCGCCAGGAGCCGGGCCAGGGGCGCTTCCCGAGCTGGGATCCGGTGGTCGCCAAGGCCTGCTGCGACGCCATCCGCGCCGAGGTCCCCGACATCCTCCTGAACCTGTCGACCGGCGTCGTCGGCGACGACCTGTCCGGTCCGCTGGCCTGCCTCGAGGCCGTGCGCCCCGAGATGGCGGCGCTCAACGCCGGCTCGCTCAACTACCTGCGCACCAAGAAGGACGGCAGCTGGGCCTGGCCGCCGATGCTCTTCGACAACCCGGTGCCCAAGGTGAAGCGCTTCTTCGACGCCATGCGCGGCTGGGGCATCACCCCCGAGTGCGAGTGCTTCGACACCGGCATCGTGCGCAGCATCGGCCTCTTCCTCGAGAACGGCATGCTGAAGCCGCCGACGCACGTGTCGTTCGTCATGGGCGTCGCGTCGGGCATGCCGGCCAAGGCGAGCTGGCTGCCGCTGCTCCTCGAAGAGCTGCCGGCCGGCGCGCACTGGCAGTCGATCGTCATCGGCCGCGAGGAGGTGTGGCCCGTGCACCGGAAGACCGCCGAGCTCGGCGGCCACCTGCGCACCGGCCTCGAGGACACGTTCTACCTGCCGAGCGGCGAGCGCTCGACCTCGAACGGCCCGCTCATCGAGGCGCTGGCCGCCGTGGCGCGCGCCGCCGGCCTGGTGGCGAGCCGGCCGACGCGCGCAAGCTGCTCTGAGCCCGCCGCCAAACCTTCGTCCCCGTCCCCGTCGTCCCGAGGAGCCGCCTCATGCGAAAGCAGCTTTACCGTTTCGGCCTCGCGCTCGGCGCCGTCGCCGGCGCCTCGCCGCCCGGCGCCTGCGGTGACCCGACAAGGCCGCGAGCGACGCCGCCGACGCGGCCGACGCCGCCGACACGGCCGACACCGGCATCCCCGACCTCAGCGGCAAGTCGGCCTACCACGTGAGCATCACCGACGACGTCCAGACCTACGACCTCGGCCTCCGCGACCTCACCGATCTGCCGCAGTACTTCGCCTTCGGCAGCTCGCACATCGCGCCGGCGGTGTCGTTCGCGATGACCGACTCGGTGACCTTCCCGCGCACCATCAACTTCACGCTCGACTTCGGCATCGTCGTCCCGTCCGACGACCACCCCATCGCCACCGACGGCCCGGGCACGTACGACTTCTCGGCCGTCGCGCCCTCGGCCATCGTCTTCCTGAAGGGGCTCCAGTACCGGTCGACCAACCCGGGCGCCACCGGCGCCATCGTGGTCACCGACTGGAGCACCGAGACCGGCGGCGTCGTCGCCGGCACCTTCTCGGGCACGCTCGTCGCCGACGGCCCGACCGGCAAGACCGTCACCATCGACGGCTACTACCACTTCATCCTGCCCGAGCGGGACCAAGGCCAACCCCGATGACCTCGCCCAGCGTTCCGACCATGACCCCGCTCGCCCGCTTCCTGGCTGCCTGCCGCCGCCAGCCGGTCGATCGCCCGCCGGTGTGGATCATGCGCCAGGCCGGCCGCTACATGCCGAGCTATCGCGCGCTGCGCCAGCGCGCGAGCTTCCTCGACCTGTGCCGCCAGCCCGAGCTCTCGTGCGAGGCCACCATGATGGCGGTCGACCAGCTCGGCGTCGACGCGGCCATCCTGTTCTCGGACATCCTCGTGCCGCTCGAGGCCATGGGCCTCGACGTGCAGTTCCCCGAGGGCGGCCCCGAGATCCGCCCGGCCGTCCGCAGCGCGGCCGACGTCCAGCGCCTGCGCGTCGACGGCGCGGCCGACGCGCTCGGCTACGTCTACGACTGCGTGGGCCTCATCGCGAGGACGCTGGCCGGACGCGCCGAGCCGCTGCCGCTGCTCGGCTTCGCCGGCGCGCCGTGGACCCTCGCGACCTACGCCGTCGAGGGCGGCACGGCCAAGAACAAGCACGCGCTGCGCCGCCTGGTCTACGACGCGCCCGAGGTGCTGCACGCGCTGCTCGACAAGATCACCCAAGTCGTCGCCGACTACCTCGTGCGACAGGTCGAGGCCGGCGCGCACGCGGTGCAGGTCTTCGACACCTGGGGCGGGCTCCTCTCGGCGAAGGAGTGGCAGACCTTCTCGCTGCCGTACACGACGCGCGTCTTCGAGGCCGTGAAGAAGACCGGCGTCCCGACCATCCACTACGCCCTCGAGGCGCCGCACCTCATCGGCGCCTTCACGGCGCTCCCCTGCGACGTCCTGTCGGTCGATCACCGCGAGCCGCTGTCCGTCATCCGCGACAAGACCGGCGGCCGCTTCGCGCTGCAGGGCAACGTCGAGCCGGGCGTCCTCACGGCCAGCCCGCGCGCCATCCGCGCCGCCGTCGCCGCCTGCCTCGCCGACTACGGCGCGACCCCCGGCCACATCATGAACCTCGGCCACGGCATCACGCCGGACGCGACCGTCGACGCCGCGCGCCTCTTCGTGGACACGGTGAAGGAGCTCGGGTGAGCAGCGCCGCGCCGGACGCCATCGTCGTCGGCGCCGGTCTGGCGGGCCTCACGGCCGCCTGGCGCCTGGTGGAGCGCGGCCTCGACGTGGTCGTGCTCGAGGCCTCGCAGCGGGTCGGCGGCTGCATCGCCTCGCATCGTCAAGGTGCTTTCCTGTTCGAGAGCGGGCCCAACAGCATGCGCGGCGACTCGCTGGCGCTGGAGTCGCTCATCCACGCGCTGCACCTCGAGCACGAGCGCATCGACGCCAACCCGGCCTCGCGCCACGCCTGGATCTGGCGCGACGGCAAGCGCCACGCCGTGCCGCGCTCGGCGCCGGCGCTCCTCCGCTCGCGCCTCCTGTCGCTGCCCGACAAGCTCCGCCTGGTGCAGAAGCCGCTGCCGCCGCGCATGCAGGCGCTGGGCGGCGAGGTGGTCGCGGCGCTGCTCGACCCGCTGGTGCAGGTCTTCGCCAGCGACGTCACCGACGCGACCACCTTCCGCGACGGCCTCGAGACGCTGCCGCGCGCGCTGGCCGCGGCCATCGGGCCCGAGCGCATCCGCCTCGCCACGCCGGTCGCGGCGCTGGCGCTCGACCCGGCACCGACCGAACACCCCGGCGTGACGCTCGCCGGCGGCGAGCGCCTGAGCGCGCCGCGCCTCGTGCTGGCGCTGCCGCCGGCGGCGCTGGCCGCGCTCGTCGGCCAGCCCGCGCTGGCCGCGACGCCGCCCGCGCTGGTGACGGTCGGCCTCGGCCTGCGCGCCGCCGAGCTCGGCGCGACGCCCGACGGCTTCGGCCTGCTCGTGGCGCAGGACAGCCCGCTCGGCGAGGTCATCGGCATCCTCTTCAACGCCTCGACCTTCCCCGGCCGCGCGCCCGACGAACACCTGACCGTGACCTGCATCCTCGGCGGCGCGACCCACCCCGAGGCGGCGCGGCGCCCCGACGACGAGCTCGTCGCCGCCTCGCTCGGCGTGCTGGCGCGCGTCTTCGGCGAGCGCGGGCGCCTGGCCGCTGGCGCGCCGCGTCGACCGCTGGCCCGCCTTCGCCACGCCGCCCGGCGCCGCCGCGCGCAGCGCGGTCGACCAGCTGCGCGCGCGCCTGCCAAGGGCGTGGCACTGGCCGGCTCGGGCGCAGTCCGGCCCGGCCTCGACGCGGCCGCGTCGTCGAGCCTCGAGGGCCGCCGACCTCGTCGCGCGCGCGCGACTACTTGCCGAGGCCGAGCGCCTCGGCGCGCCTTCTTCTCCTGGGCCGGCGTGGCCTCGACGATGCGCAGGTGGTAGTGGCCGTCGTGGCCGCCGACCTGCGCCAGGAGGCGCCAAACGCGGCTCCCGGCGTGCGCGCCCGGGCCCTTCTTCGGCAGCGCCTTCTTCACCCAGCGCAAGACGCTCGGGTCGACCAGGATGGCGTCGACCGGGGTGCCGAGCTTGCGCGACGTCTCGTCGACGATCTCCCACCAGCGGAACGTCGCCTGGACATCCATCGCCTGGAGGTCGACGGCGAAGTGCGATCGGTTGTCGACCGTCACGTACGACAGGTCGGCGTCGATGCCCGAGAGGTGGGTGATGTGGCCGGCCTCGTAGAGCTGCTGCCAGCGCGTCCAGGCGAAGGCGGCCGCGCCGAGCGGCTTCGCCTTGGGCGTCTTCGGCGCCTTGGCGCCCTTGGCGACGGGCGGCGTGACGACCGCCGCGAGCTGCCGCCCGCGCTGCCAGATGACCTCGCCCGGCGTGCTGCCCGGCTTCTTGTCCTGCCAGTCGGCGAGGCGCACCTCGCTCACGTCGGCGAAGTCGATGCGCTTGCCGGGCGCCTTGCTGCTGACGACGACGAGCTGCCGCTTCGACGCCTCGAGCACCCAGTGTGAGAGCACGGCCTTGCCGCCCTCGACGTCGATGGCTCTCCGCTCGACCAGCGCGCCGCTCCGCGCGAGCTTCGCGACCTCGGCCTCGAAGGCCGTGAGCTCCTCGGGGCTCGCGGCCGCGAGCTCGCCGTGGCGCGCGCGCCCGGTCTTCAGCACCAGCGTCTTGTCGCCGTCCTCGCGCGTCCAGCCGAGCACGGTCGTCGCCACGCGCACGGCCTGGTCCGGGCCGGTGAAGCGGTCGCCCTCGTAGGGGAAGTCGCGGCCGTGCTTGACCTCGACCAGCGCCGGCTGGCCGAGCTCCCACGCGGCGCGCTTCAGCAGATCCTCGGCCGCCGCGCCGCGCAGCATCTGCACCAGCACGCCGTGGAAGACCTGGCCGCAGCCCGGCTGCGACACGTCGCCGATGGCGATCGTCCGGTCGGGCATCTCGGCGCGGAGCGCCTTCATGGCCTCGTTCAGCACCAGCGCCAGCGACGGCCGCGCCCACGACC
The DNA here is from genome assembly GCA_046351155.1 of Myxococcota bacterium. Taxonomy (GTDB): domain Bacteria; phylum Myxococcota_A; class UBA9042; order PHBI01; family PHBI01; genus JAXLYZ01. The sequence continues at coordinate 611 of JAXLYZ010000025.1, read as the reverse complement.
GCCCGCGCACGTTGTCGCGGAACTCGAAGCCCTTGCCGAGCGTGCCGCTCTCGGACAGGTCGCGCAGATCGACGAGGTCGTCGCAGACGCTCGCGACGAGCCGCCGCTTGGCCATCGCGTCGAGCTCGGCCTTGGTCTGGCCGAGGCCCTTCACGGCCATCCACGCGGCCTGCGTCGCGTGCGCGCTGAGGGTCTGGAGGCGCGCCACGTGCTCGAGGCCGGGCGGCGGCGGCGGCGCGGCGGTGACCAGCGCGAGCGACAGGAGGAGGGCCAGCATCAGGTCTCCGCGAAGCGCGGCATGAGCGCGACCAGGTTGCAGGGCTTGCTGCGCACGTCGAGCTGGTGGCGCAGGATCTGGTCCCAGGCCAGGCGGCACGCGCCGGTCGAGCCGGGCAGCGCGAACACCAGACGGTGCTCGATGAGCCCGCCGCTGGCGCGCGACTGGATGGTCGACGGGCCGATGTCGGCGAAGCTCAGCATGCGGAAGAGCTCGCCGAAGCCGGGGATGGCCTTCTGATAGAGGCGCTCGAGCACGTCGACGGTCACGTCGCGCGCGGTGAGGCCGGTGCCGCCGGTGAGAAGCACGCACTCGACGGCCGGGTCGCGGCACC